>CAWHOM010000008.1:0-35977 GCA_963831015.1 uncultured Solirubrobacteraceae bacterium
GCCGGCAGACGCGATCCTCGGCTGACGAGCTCCTCTGAGCGCCCGCTCGGCTATAGGTCGAGGCCGACGCCGCTGAGCAACTCGACCATGTACTCCGTCTCGACGAAGTCCGGCGAGTAGCTGAGCAGCGGGCCGGCGTCCCGGATGAACGTCTCGTCCGCGGCCAGGCCGTCGCGTACTGGATATGCCAGCCGCGTGCCCGCTCGACCTCGCTGAACCGCGCGAGCCGGTCGCGGAAGACCTTGTTGCGGGCCTGATGAGTGGACCGCAGCGGATAGTGACGGCTGGTGAACTTCAACGGGAAGATCCGCCGGCTTTCGAATGCCGCCTCATGACCACCGGATTCGGTCAGCGTCACCGGCCAGGGTGGTGCGCCAGCCCTTGACCTGCACGAGGTAGCTGGAGAAGTCGCCGAAGTCGAAGTCACCGAAGAACTGGTCCGGCGCCACGGTGCCGTCGTAACCGTCGCGGGTGGCGCGGAACTCAAGCACCGTGAAGTCCACCGCGTTGTAACCGAGCGTTCCCACGAAGCTCAGCGCATCACGAAGGGTCACGCCCTTCCAGGGCGACTGGCGGAACTCGTCGGCGTCGTTGTGCAACACCCACTCGTGCTCGGTGCTCGCCGCGATCTGCTGCACCCGTTGCAGCAATGCCTGCCATTCGTAGGTGCTGGTCTCAGGTTGCACCTCCGGAAACCGCTCACAACTGACGCCGGGGTATGCCTGCGCCAGGCGCTGCACGATCTCGTACGTGCCGTCAGTCGACCAGTTCTCCACGACGTGCACGTCAAGGCCCTGCACGAGCAGATGCTCGATCGAACGCTCGATGATGTCGCGCTCGTTGTAGGCGGTCATCACCGCGAGCGCGGATGTCGTCGTCGCGACCGTGCCTGGCATGAGCGCCTGGGTGCCGCCGAGCGCCAGCGAGGTGGCCTTGGCGTGGCTGAGCGTGTCACTGGTCGTGTGGCCGATCCGGCACGCCAGCCCGTACCGGCGAAACAGCGCGTAGAGCTCATCGATCGTCCACTCCCGCACATGCGTCGGGTTTGCCGGCGGCCCGTAGTCCTCCGGCCCGCGGGCGCGCGTACGGTCGGGGGTGGAGACCAGCACGAACGGTGCCTGGGCGGCCAATCGGGCCAGCCCCTGCAGGTAGTGGTGCGGCTCACGCAGGTGCTCGATCACATCCGCGGAGATGACCACGGCATCGGCTACGACCGCCGGATCGAGGGCCGGCAGCCCGGTCTCGAGGTTGTGGTCGATGACCGTCGCGTTGGGCAGCGTCTGGCGCAGCGCGGGCAGGTTGGGCGCGAAATCGACCGCGGTCACCTGAACCGCCGCGGGCAGACCGGCGAGCTTCTCGCCGTTGCCGGCGCCGATGTCGATGATGTGCCCAAACCCGCCGCGTTCGGCCAGGAACCGCGCCAAGCCGTACACATAGGGCTGGTAGACGATCTCCGCAGCGGGCGCGTCGACGAACTCCGCATTCTCCATGCGAGGCCGGTAGTCGCGTTTGATCTCGTATGTCCGGCGGCGGAGTGGCATGCGGCGATCAGCTGCCCGAGTGCGTGGCTCGCCACAGTAGTGCCTGAAGGCCGATCTCAAGCCGCGCCGGAAGCGGACGCGGCCCCCACCAGAAGCGGTAGATCTGGCGCTGCAGCCAGCCGAGCCGGGAGCGCTCCGCGAGCGATCGCCGGCCCATCGGCCCGTAGAGATCCGGATATTTGCGTCGCAATTGCGCGAAGGTGTCGCGATAGCGGTAGCGCGCCTGAAAGTGGCGACTGCCGCCATGCCGGCGGTATTCGACCGTCTCGGTGTCAACGAAACGGCCCTGCCAGCCGTGCCGCAGTGCCCCGATCCACAGCTCCCAGTCCTCGTAGCCCCCGAACGCCGGGTCAAACCCGCCGACATCCTCGAACACCTGCCGGCGCACCAGCGCGCTGAGCCCGATCGTGTGGCGATACAGCAGGCCGAAAGGGTCGTAGGGCGGCAGGCGCAGGACCCCCTCCCACTCGCCGAAGAAGCGCATGATCCCGAAGCTGAAGCCGAGCGACGGGTCGGCGTCGAGCGGCACGCGCAGCGCCGCCAGGGCACCTGATGCGAGCCGGTCGTCGGCATCGAGCATCAGCACGTAGGGAGTCTTCAGCAGTCCCAACGCCGCGTTGCGCGCCGCGGCCACCCCGGTGTTCTCCTGGCGCATCACCTGGACCTGGTCGGGAAGCTCGGCGAGCACCGCCTGGGTGCCCGGGTCGGTCGATCCGTCGTCGACCACGATGACCGCCGGCTCGCCGCCCTGCTGGCGCAGGGCGCTCTGGACGGCATCCGGGAGAAAGTGTCCGTAGTTGAAGCAGGGGATGACGACGGTGATGTCGTCGTTCATCCCTGGCTTCCGGACAGGCTCACTAGCGGCCGATCCGGCAGACCACCACGCCGTCACCCGACCACTCGGCCCCGGTGAGGACGCCGCGTCCGTCGACGACCGCTTGGGCGCCCGCCAGAGCAGCGGGAGTCAACGTCCGGTATTCCGCGTGGTCGGACTGGATGATCGCGGCGTCGACGCGCCCACCGTCCCAGGCCGTGAAGCCGAGCGCGGCAAGCTCCCCGGCGTCGTAGAGCGGGTCGCTGGCGACGACCGTGGCGCCGGCGCGGACCAATTCGTCCTGAACCGGGAAGGCTCCGGAGAACGCGGTCTCCTTCACATCGCCGCGGTAGCTCACCCCGAGGATCAGCACGGTGCGCCCGGTCAGGCCGCCCACGGCGTCGCGCAACAGGCCGACCGCATACGCGGGCATCGCCTGGTTGACACGACGGGCCGCTGCCGGCAGCAGGGCGTCCGGGTCGCCGGCCAGATAGAAGCGCGGGTAAACCGGGATGCAATGTCCGCCGACGGCGATCCCCGGCCGGTGGATGTGGGAGAACGGCTGGGAGTTGGCGGCGTCGATCACCCGTTCGACGTCGATGCCGATCGAATCCGCGTAGCGGGCAAACTCGTTGGCCAGAGCGATGTTCACGTCGCGGTAGGTCGTCTCCGCGAGCTTGGTCAGCTCCGCCGCTTCGGCGCTGCCCATCGACCGGACCTCGGCATCCAGGAACGCCTCGTAGAGCTCGACACCGCGCCGTTCTCCCTCGTCGGTCAGACCCCCGACGATCTTGGGGTAGGTGCGGAGGTCCTGGAAGATCCGGCCGGAGTAGACGCGCTCTGGGCTGTGGATCGTGAAGAAGTCCCGTTCGCTCTCAAGGCCCGACAGCTCGGCCAGCCGTGGCGCGATCCGGCTGCGGGTGGTCCCGACCGGAAGCGTGGTCTCGACGCACACCACGGCGCCGGGCTTCAGCCCACGCCCGATGTCGTCGACGACCGCATCGAGGATCGAGAAGTCCGGTCGGGCGTCGGCGTCGACGACCAGCGGCGGCACCGCGATCACGAGGTCGGTGCCCGCGGCGACCGCGGCGGTGGTGTCGGTGCGGGCACGCAGGCGGCCTGCTCCGACGACCTCGACGAGCCCTTCGGCGAGCCCCGCCTCTCCCGGGAACGGCTCCTGCGCGGCGTTGACGAGGTCGACGACGCGAGCGTCGACGTCGCAGCCGACGACGTCGTGACCGTGGCGAGCGATCTGGACGGCGATCGGCAGCCCGATCTTTCCCAGTGCGATGACGACGACGCGCATCAGCCCGCCGCCACCGCTGAGAGGGTCTGTCCGGTCGCCGCGCTCTCGAGCACCAGCTCGGCGATCTCCACGATCTCGACCCCGTGGTCGAGGGTGACGATCTCCGGCTCGCCGACGTCCTGCAGCAGATTCAGGAACGTGTCGAGCTCGACCCGGAGGGGCTCGTCTCGATGGAGCGCATAGCGGGTGACGTTGCCCTCGCTCACGCCGCGGAACTGCTGGGTCGTCTCCCAGGAGATCCCCACCTGCGCGTTCTCGTAGAAGAACAGGTCGCCGCTCAGGGTGTCGGCCTCCAGCAAGCCCTTCTCGCCCAGGACGCGGGTTCGCCGGATCTTGGTCGGCGAGACGCGATCGATGGAGAGGCTGAACGCCGGGCCGGCGTCAAGCGCGCCGGTGACGAGCACGAGATCCTCGAATTCCTGCCCGCTCACGTGCCGCGTCTGGGCCGCCAGCCGGGCGATCTTGGAGTCCGACAGCCAGCCGACGACGTCGATGTCGTGGGACGCCAGATCCTTGACCACACCGACGTCTCGCACCCGTCCGGCAAATGGTCCGCTGCGGATCGCCGACACCGAGAAGAGGTCACCGAGCTGGCCCTCCACGAGGCGCTGGCGCAGCTCTCGCAGCGGGGCGTTGAAACGCTCGACGTGACCGACCGCGCCTTTGACGCCGTTGCGCCCGCAGATCTCGACGATCTGACGGGCCTCCTCAGCGGTGGCGGCGAGCGGCTTCTCGATGAGCACCGAGACGCCCGCCTCCATCAGCTGACGGGCGACCGGCAGGTGGTGATCGGTCGGGACGGCGACGATCGCAAAGTCCGGGGCGCCATGATCGAGCAGGGCCGTCACGCTGTCGTGGACGAGGTCACGGGCAGGGACGCTGCGATAGCGGTCCCCGTCACGGTCGACGGCGCCGGCAAAGGTGACGCGATCGGAACTCTGCAACAGGCGCGCGTGGTGACGGCCGATCATGCCGAGGCCGATGACGGCGCCACGAAGTTTCGGCAGGTCGGCGGGTGTGGAACTGAACATGTGGGCCGCTAGGGTATCGACCGCCCGGGGTCGATCGATCCTCACCCGCGCGGCGCGAGCTCATGGCAATCCCGCTCTTCGATATTCACTCCGGCCTGGTCCCGTTGCGTCAACGGCTGCTGCAGTCAGCAGCCGAAACGATCGACTCCGGCGCCTTCATTCTCGGCCCCGAAGTCGCCGCGTTCGAGACGGAGTTCGCCGACTATCTCGGTGCCGAGCATGTGGTCGGCGTGGCCAACGGCACCGATGCGCTGACGATCGCGTTGCGGGCGATGGGGGTCGGTCCCGGCGACGATGTCGTCGTCCCGTCGTTCACCTTCTACGCGTCGGCCGAGTCGATCCCTCCGACCGGCGCCCGGGTCGTGTTCTGCGACGTCGATCCCGAGACGATGATGGTCACCCCCGAGACGGTGAAGGCGGCGCTCACGCCGGCGACCAAAGCGGTGATCGCGGTGCACCTGTTCGGCAACGTCGCACCGGTCACCGAGATCGAGGCGCTTGGCGTCCCGGTGCTGGAGGACGCCGCCCAGGCCGCGGGCTCGCTCGGCCCCGACGGACGTCCCGGGTCACTGGGCACCGCGGCGACGTTCAGCTTCTTTCCCTCCAAGAATCTCGGCTGCCTCGGCGATGGGGGTGCGATCGTCTCCCGTGACCAATCGGTCGCCGAGGCGGCGAGAGCGCTGCGTTTTCACGGTTCGCGTGACCAGATCACCTGGGAACAGATCGGCTACAACTCGCGCCTGGACGCGATGCAGGCCGGGTTCCTTCGGGTCCTGCTCACCCAGCTGGACGACTGGGCGGACGGGCGTCGCGACGCGGCCGCACGCTATGAGCGGGCGGGGCTGGGCGAGCACGTCGCGCTGCCCACGCCGACCGAGGGTTCGGGGCCGGCATGGCATCTCTATGTCATCCGCTCGCCTGAGGTCGACCGCATCTCGGCGGCGCTCACCGCAGCGCAGATCGGAAACAAGATCTACTACCGCCCGCCGATCCATCGTCATCCGGCACTCGAGCCCTACGCGCAGGGCGTGGAGCTCCCGGTCACCGAGGAGCTGGCGCGGACTCACCTGGCGATCGCGTTCAACCCGTGGTTGACCGCCGAGCAGGCCGCCGAGGTCACCGGCCACGTCGCGGCCGCGGTCGCGGGCCGCTGACCGGCGTCGAGGAATTCGCGACCGCACGCCCGCCGTGACGGCACGCTCGATCCTCCTCGTCGCCCACGTCACCCCGCCGACGTCGATGTCCGCAGCGCGGCGGGCGGGCGGGCTCACGCGCTACCTGACCGCGCGGGGCCACCGCGTCACCGTGCTCACCTCGATGATGGGCGGCTCCGGTCCGGTGCCCTACGCCCGCCGCACCGTCCGCACGCGTGACCTGCTGACGAGTCCGCTGAACTGGCGGCGCGGAGGCATGTCCGCCCTCCAGGGCGAGTCCGCGGGCGCCGCGCCGCCTGCACCGAGCGCCATCGCCGCCTGGGTGGCCCCGGATCTGGAGATCGTCGGCTGGGTGCCGTTCGCTGCGCCTCGCGCCCTGGCGATCGCCGCCTCCGAGCAGATCGATTGCGTGATCACCACCTCCCCACCCGCTTCCGGGCATCTGGTGGGCCTGCTGCTGCAGGCCAGGGGAATCCCGTGGGTCGCCGACTTCCGCGACGGGTGGACGTTTGAGAGCCAGCGACCGCCATGGGCGACCGCAGCCCACCGGATGCTCGACCGAGCGCTCGAACGGCTGGCCGTGACCCGTGCCGACGCGGTGTGCACTGTCACCGAACCGATCTCCGCCGATCTGCGCAGTCGCTTCGGGCGACCGGTGGAGACGATCACCAACGGCTTTGACCCCGACCAGACGCACGGACAGGGCCTCCTGGATCCCCCGTCGGAGCAGCACGGGAATGGCCCACGGACTCTGGTGCACACCGGCACTCTCTCGTTCGGCGGCCGGCCGCTGGGACCGCTGATCGATGCGCTGCGAATCGTGCACGCCCAGGTGCCGGACCTGGCCGCACAGCTGCAGGTCCGCCTGATCGGGCCGGCGACTGATGCCGAACGCGCCGAGGTCCGCAAGGCCGGGCTGGAGGACGTGGTCCAATTGCCCGGCTCGCTGGATCACGCAAGTGCGCTCGCCGCTCAGCGGTGCGCTGACGGGTTGCTGGTGATCACCGGCCCGGGACAGACCGGGGTGGCCACCGGAAAGCTGTTTGAGTACCTGCATCACGGCAGGCCGATCATCGTGATCGGCGACGAGACCGCAGCGGCCACGATCGTCGGGCAGGCTCAGGCCGGCGTGGCGGTCGACCGGACCTCGCCTGAGGCGCTCGCCGTGGTGCTACGAGACCTCATCACAGCCCCCGAGCGGCTGCCGCGCGCCTCCCCGGAGGCGGTGGGCGCCTACGCCTATCCGGCACTCGCGAGACAGATGGAACAACTCGTCGAGTCCGCCATCAGCCGTCGTGGAGCGCCCCAAACGCGTTGATACAGTCGCCGACGCCCTTGCGACGGCTCCCTGGAGAATGACTATGACCGATCTGAACGACAAGCTTGTCCTCGTCACCGGCGGAGGCGGATTCGTCGGCGCCCCGACCGTTCGGGCGCTCCTCGCCGAGGGCGCCAAGGTCCGCGTCCTGGATGCGGTTGCCTCCGATCGCCTGGACGGCGTCGACTGCGAGGTCCGCATCGGCGACATCGCCGACCAGGCCACGGTCGCCGACGCCTGCGCCGGCGCCGAGCTGGTCGTCCACCTGGCCGTTCTGCCGCTCAACCAGGCCAACGCCGACCCGTCGCTCGCGTTCGAGACCAATGTGCGTGGTTCGTTCAACGTGTTCGACGCGGCCGGCAAGGCGGGCGTGTCCCGCGTCGTCTACTCGTCGGCCTCCTCGGCGTATGGACCCACCGACTCCTACCCGATCGTCGAGGACCAGGCGCTGCGCCCGACGGCGTTCTACCCCGCGAGCAAGGCGGCGGCCGAGATGCTGCTGCGGGGCCTGGCCGGCCTGTACGGCTTCAGCTTCATCATCCTGCGCTACATGAACGTCTACGGCCCCGGCCAGACGGCCGGGGTTGTTCCCGCGGTGGCGCGCTCGCTGCTGGCCGGCGACCAGCCCAAGCTCACCGGCGACGGGTCGCAGGCGTTTGACTTCGTCCACATCGAGGACTGCGCCCAGGCCAACATGCGGTCGATCGCGGCCGATTCATCGGGTGCGGAGCTCAACGTCGGGTCGGGTCAGGCGACCTCGCTCAATGAGCTGGTGGCGACCATGACCGACGTGCTTGGGATCGACATCACCCCCGCCTACGACGGCCCGGTGACGACCGCGCCGCCGCGCGTCGGATCGATCGAGCGGGCCGGGGAGCTGGTCGGCTACCGCCCCTCGATCTCGCTGCGTGACGGGATCGCGGACGTGCTGGAGTTCCAGCGCGGGCTCAGCGCCCGCGGCTGAGCCATGTGTGGGATCGCCGGTGTGCTCCGGCTGGACGGCGCCGCAGCCGACCGCCGAGCGCTGGAGCGGGCGGCACGGGCGATCTCGCATCGCGGGCCTGACGATGAGGGCATCCACGTCGACGGGCCCGCCGGGCTGGCCCATCGTCGGCTGTCGATCATCGACCTCAGCGAGAGCGGCCATCAGCCGATGAGCAACGAGGACGGCACGATCTGGCTCAGCTACAACGGCGAGATCTACAACTTCGCCGACCTGCGTCGCGTGCTGGAGGCGCGGGGGCACCGGTTCGCCTCACGGACCGACAGCGAGGTCCTCGTCCACGGCTATGAGGAGTGGGGCGAAGGCCTGCTGCCCAGGCTGAACGGCATCTTCGCGTTCGCCATCTGGGACGGGCGCCGCAAGGAGCTGCTGCTCGTCCGGGACCGCTTCGGCGCAAAGCCGCTGTATGTGGCACGCAACGGGAATCGTCTGGCCTTCGGGTCTGAGATCAAGGCGATTCTCGCGCTCACCGGAGACCGCGCCCGGTTGAGCCTGCCCGCCGTGGTCCAGTACATGAGCTTTCAGAACACGTTCGGGGGCGAGACCCTGTTTGAGGGGGTCGAGGCGCTCACGCCGGGCACCTGGCTGCGGGTCGGCGCGGACGGCACGACAAGCAGCGGCGTCTACTACGACCCGGTCCCAGACGCTCGCGACGCGTCTGACCCGGAGCGGCTCTCCGAGACGCTCGGCTCGATCCTGCAACGCGCGGTGCAGCGCCAGCTGATCGCCGACGTGCCCGTCGGGGCCTATCTGTCAGGCGGGATGGACTCGGCATCGCTCGTCGTCCTGGCGGGACGCCACATCCCACACATCCACACCTTCACCGCCGGCTTTGACGTCGGCGACGCCTCCCCCATGGAGGTCGCCATCGACGAGCGCGGCGACGCCGAGGTGGTCGCCCGTGAGGTCGGTACCGAGCACTACGACGCGGTGCTGCACGCGGGGGACATGGCGAGAGTGCTTCCCGAGCTGGTGTGGCATCTGGAGGACCTGAGAGCAGGTACCTGCTACCAGAACTACTACGTCGCGCGGTTGGCCTCGAAGTTCGTCAAGGTCGTGATGGCCGGCACCGGCGGCGACGAGCTGTTCGCCGGCTATCCGTGGCGCTACGCCCAGCTCAACGCCGCGCGCGACCGCGCGGGCTTTCTCGACGCCTACTACGGCTACTGGTGCCGCCTGCTCAACGACTCCGATCGGCGCGACGCGTTCACCGACGATGCGTGGGCGGCCGCCGGGGATGTCGACCCGCGAGCGGCATTCGAACGCGTCACCGCCCACCTCGATCCGTCGCTGGATCCGATCGAGCAGGCGCTGTACTTCGAGCAGCGCACCTTCCTGCATGGCCTGCTGGTCGTCGAGGACCGCATGTCGATGGCCCACAGCATGGAGGCCCGGGTGCCGTTCCTCGACAACGAGCTGGTCGACTTCGCGCGCCGGATCCCGGCGAGCGTGCGCGCCGGCTCTGACGAGGGCAAGGTCATCCTGCGCCGGGCCGCGCGGACGTTCCTTCCCGACGCGCTGGTCCACAAGCGCAAGCAGGGGTTCAGCCCGCCCGACGGCACCTGGTACCGAGGACGTAACCTGAGCTACGTGCGTGACATTCTCCTTGACCCAATCTCTCTGCGGCGCGGACTCTTCCGCCCCGACTTCCTCGAACGCGTCATCGACGAGCACTCCGACGGTCGTGCCGATCACCGGCTCATGATCTGGTCCCTGCTCAGCCTGGAGTGGTGGCAGCGGCTGTTCCTCGACGGCGATGGCTCGGCACCCGCCCGGTCCACGGCATCCGTGGGGGTGGCGGCATGACCGTGGTGGTCACCGGCGCCGCCGGATTCCTCGGCCGCTCCCTCGTACGGGTCCTTGCCGAACGCGACGATGTCGTCGCGCTCGGCCGGCCCGGAGGCGAGGAGGCCGAGCACGCGCGGGTGCGCTGGATCGAGCAGGACCTCACCGCGCCGCTCAGCGACGAACTGCCGGACAACGTCGATGCGGTCCTGCACATCGCCCAGTCGCGTCGCTATCGCGAGTTCCCCGACGGCGCCGTCGACGTCGTCGGCGTCAACACGATGGCGACCGCGCGGCTGCTCGACTACTGCCACCGCGCGGGGGGCAAGACCTTCGTGTATGCATCGACCGGCGCCGTGAGCGGTGCCGGGCCTGATCCGATTCAGGAGGACGACGCGCCGACCCCCGGGAACATGTACGCCGTCTCCAAGTACGCCGGGGAACTGATCGCCGCTCAGTACCGGTCGTTGATGACCGTGCACAGCCTGCGGTACTTCTTCATCTACGGACCTGGCCAGCAGGCGATGATGATGCCGGGCATCGTCGGGCGCGTGAAGGAGGGCCAGGAGGTGACGCTCGCCGGTCAGGACGGCATCGCCATGAACCCGGTCTACGTCGAGGACGCCGCACAGGCCACCGCGGCCGCGCTCGACCTCACCGAGAGCTCCACGATCAACGTCTCCGGCCCGGAAGTGGTCACGATTCGCCGGATCGCTGAGCTGATCGGCGAGCACGTCGGCCGTGAGCCGGCATTCGCCATCGGCGATCCTCAGCCGGATTTCATCGCCTCGACCGAGCGAATGAGCCGGCTGCTCGGCGCCCCGACCACGACCCCCCGCGAGGGCCTGGGACAGATGATCGCGGCGCCATAGGGCGCCGCGACGTGCGATGAAGTCGCACTTCCTCCGCCTCGGCCAGCAGACGCTGGTCTACGGCATCGGAGCGGTTGCGCAGCAGATCCTCGGGGTCATCACCCTGCCGATCTACGCGCGCGTGTTCGATCCGTCGGCCTACGGCGTGGTCGAGGTGATCACCGTTGGGCTCTCGATCGTGGTGATCATGATCGACCTGGGGCTCACCTCTGCCGCTCAGCGGTCGTATTTCGACTACGACGACAGCCAGGAGCAGGCCCGGCGGGTCGTGCTCTCCACGTGGATGGCGCCCTCGATGGTGCTGGCGACAGCGTTCGGGGCCGCGATCGCCGCTGCCAATCATCCGATCGCGGTCGCGCTGTTCAGCAGTGGGCGCTACGGGCTCGCGGTACTGCTGACGGGTCTGGCGCTCCCGGCGCTCACGCTTGCTGTCTGCACCCGCGAGGTCATGCGGCTGCGCTTTCAGCCCTGGCACTACCTGGGCTCATCGCTGGTGACGGGTGTCATTGGCACCGTCGTGTCGGTCACGCTGGTGCTCGCCACCCATCTCGGCGTGGCCGGCGTCTTCGCGGGGATGCTGGCGGGAAATGTCCTCGCCGCCATTTACGGGCTGATCGTCTCGCTGCCCCACCTCACGCCACGGCTCTCGCGCCGCGAGCTTCGGATCATGGTCGCGTTCGGCGTTCCGCTGATCCCCAGTGCGATCTCGGCATGGGCGCTGCAGTTCGTCGACCGCATCCTGCTCACCAAGCTGGCCAGCCTCAAGGAGGTGGGTGAGTATGCGGTCGCCAACCGGCTCGCCCTCGGCCTGCTGCTGATCGTCTCCGCGTTCGGAATCGCCTATTCGCCGTTCATGCTGTCTCTGCATTCCGAGGACCCGGAGGCCGAACGCCAGGTCCGCGCCCGGCTGCTCACCTACGTCACCGCCGGGTTGATGGCGATCGCCGTCGTGCTGGCTCTGTTCTCCCGGGAGATCGTGGCCGTCATCGCACCGAGCTACCACAAGACCTATCAGGCGGTCGCTCTCGTCTGTCTGGGCACCGTGGCGCTGGGCGTCTCGCAGGTGACGATGAGCGAGATCACCCTCACCCGGCGCACGAAGCTCTTCGCGCTCTACGCCGTGATCGCGGCCGTCATCAACCTCGGCCTCAACTTCGCGCTCATCCCACCGTGGGGGCAGGTGGGCGCCGCGGTGGCGACCGCTGTCGGCTACATCGCGCTCGCCCTTCTGTACCACTACGGAGCCCAGCGGGTCGCCTCGATCCCCACTCCCTACGAGAACCGCAAGCTGATTGCGATCTCCATCCTGGGCATCGCGCTCATGCCCGTCGGGCTGCTTGGCTCAGACACGGTCTGGGATCTGCTCGCCAAGATCGGCGGGGTGCTGGCATTACTCGTCGGCATGTGGGTGATCGGCGTGCTCGGCCGCGAGGAGATTTCGGCGATCGAGGGGTTCCTGGCCCGGGCGCGCAAGCCGCGGTCAGCCAACGCCTGACCGACGCCGCCAGCTCTCTGCGCAGAACGCGCGCCAGATCGCCGCATGGTCGCGCCAGGCGCCCGCGCGCAGGTCAGCCTCGATCGCCGCTGAGTCATAGGTGCCGCGCTCTTGGGCCGAGGGATCGAGGAGCACCGAGGCGATCCGCTCGCGCCACTCGGCCGTCGTCAGCCAACGGGCCTGGGGCGGCTCGAAGGCGATCTTGTCGCGCCGGGCGAGCACCGGCTCGGGCACGATCCCGCGGACCGCATCACGCAGGATCCGCTTGGTCACCCCGCCCTGGCACAGGAACCCGGCGGGGAGCGAGAGGGCGTATTCGGCGACGCGCCGATCGAGAAACGGCAGCCGTACCTCTCGGGAGTGCGCCATGCTCGACCGGTCGGCGTATCGAAGCAGCGTGGGCAGGCTGGTCACGAAGCTCTCCAGCATCAGCTCCTGCCGCATCGGCGAGCCGGTGACGATCTCCGAGGCAGGCGGCGTGAACCGCCCTGCCTCGTCGGCCGTCGCGCGGGAGGCGTACGGACTGAGCAAGCGGCGCTCGCGCAACGAGGCGAGCGGAGCCGGCAAGAGTTGCCCGGCGAGCATCCGCAGCGTGTAGGCGCGTGCGGCGCCTCCGGCCCGCAGGGCACGGCCGGTCGTCCGTGGACCTCCCCAGAGCGCCGTCATCCCGGTGATCCACGGGTAGCCGCCGAACAGTTCGTCTGCGCCCTGACCGTCGAGCAGAACGACGATGCCCGCCGCGTGGGCCGCCGAGTTGACCCGCCACTGGGCGTAGATCGAGGATGAGCCGAACGGCTCCTCCTCGTCGCGGATGAGCGCCTCGATGTCGTCGGCGAGGTCGTGCTCGGTGGGCGACACGCGATGGTGCTCCTCGACCTCCGCGGCGCGCGCGACCATGTCCGCGTAGAACCACTCGTCACGCTCGTATCCGGGAAACGAGGCCGTGAATGCGTGTCGCCGGGCGTCGGAGCCGAGAGCGGCACACAGCGCGACGACCGCTGAGGAGTCGACGCCGCCTGACAGCGAGGTCCCCACGGGCACATCGCTGCGCAGCCGCAGACGGATCGAGTCCATCAGCAGCTCTCGCAATCGCTCGACCGCATCGGGGTAGTGGCTCGGGACGTCGACCTGGCGCGGTGTCCAGTAGCGAGAGACCGTGAACCGACCGGCCTGCCAGGACAGCCGGTGCGCCGCGGGCAACCGGTGCACGCCGGCGAAGAAGCTGTCGTCGGGGGCGGGCATCAGGTTGCGCGCGGCGAACACCGCCACCGCCCGCTCATCCGGCACGCCGCTGCACCAGCCGCCGGCAATCAGCGCGCGGATGTCGGAGGCGAAGGCGAGCCGGCCGTTGTCGTGCACGTAGTAGAGCGGCTTCTCACCAAACGGGTCGGAGGCGAGGGTGAGCGACCGCTCGCGGTCATTCCACACCGCGAGCGCGTACATGCCGTTGAGACGGTCCAGACACGCCTCACCCCACTCACGCCAGGCGTGAAGGAGCACCTCGGCATCGCCCTCGGTCACGAACCGGTGGCCGAGCGCGGCGAGCTGCTCTCGCAGCTCTCGGTAGTTGTAGATCTCACCGTTGAAGACGAGGTGCAGCTCGTCGAGGTGCAGCGGCTGGTTGGACCGCCCATCGAGGTCGATGATCGCCAGCCGGCGGAACGCCAACCCAGCGGTCTCGTCGCTCCAGAGCCCCTGGTCGTCGGGTCCGCGATGGCGCATCGCGCCGGCCATGGCGCCAAGCGTCTCGGTGTCGGGCGCCGGCGCGCCGACCGCTCCTGCAATTCCGCACATGGCTACGCTCTCGCGCCCGCTCGCGGGACGACCGACTCGGGCAACGGCGCTCCGCTCCAGACGTGCATGACGAGCGCCGACCACATCGCGCCCGTCGCCGGGTAGGAGCAGTGCTCCACCGCGAACTTCCGGCCGGCGCGTCCGATGCGCTCCCGGCGTGCGGGGTCGGTGACGAGTTGTTCGATCGCACCCTCGATCCCGAGCGCGTCGACATCGACGAAAGGACACTCCTGCACCAAGGGGCTGCTGCGGATCTCCGGTGGCCACCACCCGAGAGCTGAGAGGACGGGCTTTCCGGCGCTCGACGCCTCAATCGCGAAGATCCCGAAGCCGGTGATGAACTGCTCACCGACGATGTCGCAGCGGTGAATCGCCTCCCGAACGATCTCGTTGGGCTGGCGCTCAATGATCTCCAGACGGACCTTGAGACCGCGTGCACGCAGCGCTTCGACCTCGTCCAGGAGCAGCTGCGTACCCTTGATGCGCCGGTGGTTGGGCGCGTGCAGGATGACGACCTCTGCGTTGTGACCATCGGCGTCTGAGGCCGTGCCGTCGCCGAAGAAAAGATCGGTGTCGACTGCCATCTGCGTCGGCCAGACGATGTCCCGCCTCGGTAGATAGCCGTACTGATGATTGGCGATCACCAGATCGGCCCAGCGGCAGAAGTAATCCACCCGCCGCCGGGTGAACTTCGCACGCACCGCGAGCTCGGGATAGTCGGCGACGATCGGCTCCTCCATCACACCCAGGTATTCCGGAACTGCGATATCGCTGCCGTAGGGGAAAACGATCAGCTTCTTGCCCGCGATCCGTAGCAACTGGCCCTCCACCCAGCGCAGCCCGGTGTGACGGAGCAGACCCCCATCGAGAAACGAGAGGAACACGTCGGCGGTGCGCAAGGCCCAGACGAAGACGGCGAAATCACGGACCGTCTCCCAGATGAGACCGCGTCCCAGGAAGTCCTCGCGGTGCACGTCGAAATCGTCGCGATGATTGATCGCCAACAGGCCGTCGGCGAGCGTCCGCGACTCATAGCCGTGCTCACGGGCCGCCGCCGACCAGTACTTCAGGCTGATGATCGGCGTCGGGCCCCAAAGCAGCCTGGGCATGGCACCCCTGCGGCGGCGGACTCGGGTCGGCACGGCCTCCGCGACCACCACGGTGAGGACGACCGGCAGTGCCAGCGGAGCGGCCAGCGCCCGAGCGAGCCCTCGCAGCACCGGCCACAGGCGGTGGAGTATCGGGCTCGTCCCCACGATATGGCTAGCTTACGAGCCGATGCGCATCCTCCACACGCCGACGAACACCGGCGCACATCCGATGGGGTTGTCGCTTGCCGAACGGGAGCTCGGACTGCGCAGCGAAGTCGTCACCTTCGATCCAAATCACTTCGGCTTCCCGGTCGACCGCTCGCTGTTTCGCGAGGGCGCACCCCTGTGGCGAACCGTTCCCGAGCGGCTCGGCCTGCTTCTGGAGGTGGTCCGCCACGTCGACGTGATCCACTTCAATTTCGGCAGCACGATTCTGCCCGGGTGGGGGCACCTGGTCGCCGTCGACGAGCTGCCGCTGCTGCGGCGGCTGGGCAAGATCGTCGTCGCCACTTTTCAGGGTGACGACGCACGGCCACCTGACTACTGGTCAGCGCCGCCGCCCACCGAGCACTGGCGGGGAATCGAATTGCGCCGCAGCCATGGACGCGAGCGGCTGCTGCGCTATGCCGACCGGGTCCTCTATCTCAACCCCGATCAGCGTCATTGGCTGCCCGGCGCCTCCTTCTGTCCCTATGCGAGCCTCGACCCCCGTCCGCTGACGCCGGTGGCTCCACGCGCCGACGGACCGGTGACCGTCGTCCATGCGCCGTCACATCGGGGCACGAAGGGCACCGACGCCGTGCTCGCCGCGGTTGAGGCGGTCCAGGCCGAGCGGGCCCAGGTGCAGCTCGATCTCGTCGAAGGGGTCTCGCGCGCGGAAACCCTCGCGCGCCTCTCGACTGCCGACATCGCGATCGACCAGGTGAAGGTCGGCTGGTATGGCGGGTTCGCGGTTGAGGCGATGGCGCTGGGTAAGCCGGTCCTCTGTTACATCAAAGACGACGAGCCGGGCGACAACCCGTTTGGAGATGATCTGCCGATCGTGCGCACCACCGCCAAGACGCTGACTCGTGATCTCACCGCACTGGTCGACGACCCGGATCGCTGTCGGCGGATCGGCGAAGCCGGCCGTCGCTTCGTCGAGCGCCACCACGACCCACGAGCGGTGGCACGCCGGGTGCTCGACGGGCTGGTCACGCTCCCTGGCTGAGCCGGGTTCAGCCCCGGCGACGCCGCCGTCTCAGGCGGCGCGCCGCATCCAGAAGGCGCTCGCGGTCACTCCGGGGCGGAAGGTGGGCGCCAGGCGGCGGATCGCGTCGGTGCGCTCCTGACAGAGGGCGTGGACGGCGGCCAGGATCTCGAAGTCTCGGTTGCCGCTCAGGAACGCCTGCAGCAGGTACTGCTCGGCCCAGAACAGGCTGGACTCCTCCGCCCATTTGCGCGGATACTCGTAGGGCAGGTAGATGTCGTGCACGTGCACGATCACCCCCGGGGCCAGACGAGGCAACACCTCGAGGAAGATCCGGTTGACGTCGCTGCCGAGCTTGACGGTGTGCGTCGTGTCGACGAACAGGAGGTCACCGGCCTCCAAGGCGGTGAACGTGTCCAGCGGCACGTCCTGGGCGCGGGTCGCCTCCAACGCAGTGAGGCCCGGGAGCCCCGGGTGGACCACCCCGGGAAACGGGTCGAAGCACCGCAGCTCGGTGTCGGAGCCCTCCGCCCGGTTGCGCTGGGCCGCGGCCGCCATGATCAGCGTCGACTGTCCGGAGCCGAGCTCGAGGATGCGTCGCGGCCGCAAAGCGCGCACGACCGCATGAAGGACGTCGGCGCCGACTCGGCCGTAGGAGTCGTTGGCCAGGGTGTATTCGTCCTGGCGGCCGGTGGGCTGCTCAGGCGGGGCGAACTCCTGCATCGCCTCCGCCAGCTGGTCGTCCAGCCACGCCACCTGCGCATCGAGGTCGAACTCGATCCCGGGCAGCTCGCTGCGCCGGTTCCAGATCCCGGGGTCGATCCCGCGCAGGTCGGGGATCGGGCTGTAGAACGTCTTCGGCACCACCTGCAGCCCGATCCGGTCCGCGCCGGCGCGCAGCGCCCGGAAGGCGATGAACTTGGCGGCCTGTGCGTCCAGGGCGGGAAGCCCTCGTGAGCGATCATCGGGCACGGGGCGCACCATATCGCGGCGTCTGGAAGGCGACGGCGGGATGTCCATTCACTAGGATCTGCCGCCGCCCGCCCTACCTCGGACGGCGAACGAGATGAATCTCACCCATACGGTCACCATCCGGCGCTCGTGGCGTCGCCGAGCGCCCTCCACGACCAGTGGCGAGTCGCAGCGGTCGCCGACGCGCCTGGATCACCTCGTGACCGAGGGGCGCTCCGAGAACAACTTCGACCTGTTGCGGCTGATCGCCGCCCTGATGGTCCTGTTCGGGCACTCGTTCGACCTGACCGGTACCCCTGAACCGCTGAACCAGCTCAACGAGGTCGGCTGGGGGTCGGTCGGAGTGCTCATCTTCTTCTCGATCAGCGGCTTTCTGGTCGCGCGCAGCTGGGACTTCGACCGGCACATCGGTGCGTTTGCGGCCAAGCGAGCGCTGCGACTGCTTCCGGGCCTGATCGTCGCGCTGCTGCTCAGCGCACTCGTGCTCGGCCCGATCGTGACCACGTTGCCATTGGGCTCATATCTCAGCGATCCGACGACCAAGAACTACATCCTCGGCAACGCGACACTCCAGAGTGACTTCACGCTGCCGGGCGTGTTCGCGCACACCATCTATCCGGTCGCGGTCAACGGCTCGCTGTGGACGCTCCCGGTTGAAGCGAAGGCGTATCTGCTGCTCGCCGCCTTCGGGGTGCTCGGACTGCTGGTGCGAGTGCGTGCCGCGATGCTCATCCTGTCGGTCTACGCGGCGTTGGCGATGTTCCCGGGGATTCGCCAGTCGCTCCCGCTGGGAGCGCACTATGCCGCCTACCTGGTCGACATCCAGATGCCCGCCGGCACCGTCGCCCAGGTCTCGACGACACCCAGTGTGTTCATCCCCTACCTCGACTTCCTTGCCGCGTTCGGCATCGGCGCGGGCATGTATCAGCTGCGCCGCTGGATCCCGATCCTGTGGTCGATGTCCGCCGCGTTCTTCATCGCGATCGTGCTCACCGTGATCATCGCCGGGCGCTTTGCCCTCGCGGGGTCCGAGGTGATGGTGCTCGTGCTCCCGTATCTGGTTCTCTGCATCGCCTATCGCAGTCGCCGCTGGGTCCGCTTGCCGTCGTGGTGGGGTGACTACTCCTACGGCATCTACATCTACGCGTTCGTGGTCCAGCAGGCGCTGTCGCACTGGTTGTCGCTGCGCAGCGGATGGGTCATGTTCGTCCTCGCAACCCCGATCACGCTGGCCCTCGCCGCGTGCTCCTGGCACTTTGTAGAGCGACGGGCGCTGTCCCTCAAGCGAGCGTTTGGCGGCTCGACGGCCGAGGCGCACGCACCGCTCTCCTGAGGGGCGCCGGCGAGACGTGAGCGGGATGCCAGCTGCGAGGATCCTGAGGCGGATGTCAGGCGCGAGGTCACCACGCTGTATGCGAGCCGCGCTGACGGCGCTGATCGCGGCCTGCCTGTTCTGTGCATGGTGCAGTAACGCGAGCGCGTACTCCCGGTCCGGGGTCTACCAGGACATGGGGCAACTGCCACGCGATTGGACATCTCCGTACCAGCTGATCGACGGGGTGCCGCTGGTCCACTACGGCACCTTCGTCGCCCGCAACCCGGTGACCGCCGCTCAGTACGGGTTGGCGAACTACTCGCTGTGGATCCGCTACCACGATCGCCGCCGCCTGCGGATCGCTCGCCATGTCGCCAACTGGCTGCTGTTCACGCAGCAAAGGAGCGGTAAGTGGGTCTACCAGTTCAAGGAGCTGGTGCCGGGCTCCACGCAGACGCTCGCTCCCGGCTGGGACTCGGCGCTCGCGCAGGGACAGGCGATCAGCCTGCTGGAACGGGTTTACCGGGTCACCCATGACCAGGCGTACCTCACAGGGATCACCCGCGCTCTGCGCCCATTGAATCGCTCAGTCGCCGCCAGCGGCCTTGATCACTGGTTTCACGGACGGATCATCTTCGAGGAGTACCCGACGACGCGGATCAACTTCTCGTTCAACGGCGACCTGCAGACCCTGATCGGGCTCTACGACGCCGACGACCTCGTGCCTCTCGCCCATTCGCTGTTCGAGCGCGGCGTGGCCTCGGTGGTTCGTGATCTCCCGGTGTTCAACTCGGGACAGGGCTGGTCGTACTACTCGATCGCATTACCGACCCACCCGCCGGCTGGCTATGACCCGGCGATCCACTCCGAGCTTTTTATCCTGGCGCAGGTGACCGGACAGAAGGCGTTCAGCCGCTACGCGGCGATCTGGAACGCTCCGTAACCCGTAGGTCGTCAGGCAGCGGGCTGCCGCGCCATGCGTGGTCGATGAGGAGGCCCCAGGTGCGTGCCACCGGCTCGTAGGCGTGGCAGCGCAGGGCGAAGTCACGCCCTGCCTGTCCGAGGCGAGCCCGCCGGCCGGGATCGGTCACGAGCGCCCGGAGGATGTCTGCCAGGTTCGCCACGTCGGTATCGACGATCGGGCAGCTTCGCTCGGCGAGGCTCCTGGCAACGTCGCCGGGCATCCAGCCGAGCGCCGACATGACCGGCTTCCCCGCGCTCAGCCCTTCGATCGCGAACAGGGCATAGCCCGCGATGAACTGATCGGCGACGATGTCGCACCTACGGATCGCGGCACGGACCTCTTCGTTGGAGCGACCCTCCATCAGCTCCAGGCGGATCTGCAGACCGTCTGCTCGTAGCTGTTCGACGGTGTCGATCAGCTCCTGCGTCCCCTTGATCCCACGGTGGTTCGGAGCGTGCACCACCACCACCTCGCCGCTGTGACCGTCGGCGCCCGAGGCACCGTCCAGTTCAGGATCCGCCCCCGAGTCGGGCGCCCACTGATCGGTGTCGATTGCGATCATCGTCGGCCACAGGACGTCAGCGCGCGGGATGAAGCCGTACTGGTAGTTGCGCACCACGAGGTCGGCCCGCGTGCAGATGTGGACGATCCGCCGGCGCTTGGCCTCACTGACCGGGATGAGATCCGGGTAATCCTCGAGCAGCGCCTGCTCCATGATTCCGATCTCCCCCACCACCGCGATGTCGCCGCCGTAGGGAAACACGACCACCTTCTTGCCCGCGAGGTGCAGCAGCGGGATCTCCAGCCACCGCAGCGCGGTGCCCGCAAGGTAGCCCCCATCGAAGTACCAGAAGAACACGTCCGCGCGCTGAATCGCCCAGACGAACACGACGAAATCACGGATGATGTCGGCGCGAGGCCAGCCGCGCAGAAACTCGTCGCGGTGGACGTCGAAGTCCTCACGGCTGTTGATCGACGCGAAGTGGTGGGCGCAGGTGATGCTGTCGTAGCCCAGCGACGACATCGCACGCGACCAGTACTTGATGTTGATGATCGCCGACGGACCCCAGAGCAGGCGCGGTTGACGGCGGCGACGAAACCGGATGCGGACGCCTTCGGCAGCCGCCACCGCAAGCAGCAACGGCGCAGCCAGTCCTCCCGCGACGACCGTCGCCGCGGGCCAGACTCGATCAGTCCAGGCGCCGGGCACGCAGGCTGATGCCGCTCTCGATCACCTGCACATGAATCGGCTCAAGGCCGGCATCACGACACCAGCCGAGGACCTCGTCCTCGGTATGCCGCGACGCGTAGGGCGGGTGATACCAGTCGAAGTTGACGAGATCGCTGATCCCCTGGCCGAGTTCCTCGTTCCAGAAGCACTTGAAGAACGTCCAGTAGATGAGTCGCTGAACGTCGTGCTCGCCGGGCTTCAGGCCGAGCAGTGGGATCCCCCGCTCGAGCGTGATCGTCGCGTTCAGGCGCGAGAGCTCGCGGCCGAGCTCTGACACCTGCTCGCTGAACTCCATGCAGTCGTCGACCGAGAGGACGGTGGTGAGCTTTCGCACCTCCTCGTCGGCGATCTCGCGCAGGAGCGGCTTGACCGCGTAGACGTAGGCGCACATCTGCCCGCCGGGCTTCACCAGGTCCGCCATCGCGGCAAACGCTCGCGGGCAGTCCGGCGTGTGATGCAGCATCTGGTCGGCGACCACGAGATCGAACGCACGCGGTCGCAGGGGCGGTTGCAGCGCGTCACCCTGGATGTAGTGCAGATTCGGGCGGTCCGGGGTGAACGCCGCGCGCGCCCGCACAACCGACTCCGAGAGGTCCATCCCGACCACCTGGCCGTCGGTGATCGACGACAGACGGGCCGCCTGGATGCCGGGACCGGTACCGGCATCGAGCACCCATTGCGCGTCCGACAGCTCACTGGCCAGACCGGCCTCATCGCCGAACCCGAAGCGCTCCTCAAACCACCGGTGCTGGAACTCCGACAGCGTGTCTCGCCCTTCGTCGGTGATCCGTGCCCACTTGGAGCCGAACGTGGAGCGCGTGTCGGCCTGCTCGTCGCCGGTCTCAAGCTCTGGTGCCATCCGGGGAACGCCATCGTCGATGAAGAACCGGCGTCCGTCCGGGGCGGAGAGTGACCCCTCGAGGACCTCGCCTGTATCGGGGGGATCGGCGACCAGGGTCAGCGTGGAGTGGTCTTTGGGCGCGGCAAGAACGTCGAGAACTGCGAGCTTCATGGATTCTCCGGTCTGGTGAGAAGTGTCAGTCCGAGCTCGTGCGCGCGAAGCGACGCTGCTCGGAATGGGGCGAGTCCGACGACTCGTTGGAGCCGTCCGCCGCGGCCGGCGTGCGGCGCTCCTCGGTATGACGGACCTGTTCCTCGAGCAGCGCGAGGCGCTGGGCGAGAACCTTGGTCTGGTCAGAGAGGCGCGAGGCCACCGAGGAGAAGTGCAGCAGCAGGAGCAGCACGAACCCGAACGCGATGAAGAACAGCGCATTGGGGGCCGAGATGATCCCGAGCGCCCGGCTGACGTGGACCAGGCCGTTGCGCCACAGGGCCAAGCCGATGAGCACGAGCGCGGCGAACAGCCACAGCAGCGCGTAGCGCTCCATCAGTCTGCGGCGGCGCACCATCTCGAGCACGACCAACAGCAGGACGACGGAGCCCAGGAAAGCGACCAGCTGCAGGCGGTCGGCCATCAGAGACCCTCCTCCGAGGACACCGGCGCCCGGTCGCCGGGCTCGACCACCGGGCGGCGGCGAGCCAGGCCGACCATCAGCGCAAGCAGCACCTTGACCATGTAGTACGCCGACTTGCCGCTGCTGATCGATGACACGCCTCCGCCGCGGAGGTTCATGCGCACCGGCGTCTCAACCATGCGCAGCCGGTGGTGATGGAGCATCAGCACCGCCTCCACCTCGGGATAGTCGTGCGGGTAGTCACGGGCGAAGAGCTCGATCGAACGGCGGTTGTAGAGGCGGAACCCCGAGGTCGGGTCGGTCACGCGCCCTCGGACGATCAATGACAGGAGGGTGGCGAAGACGTGGATGCCGGTACGGCGGCTGATCGGCGCCGGGTAGTGGTGATCGTCGGTGAGAAAGCGCGATCCGCAGACCATGTCAGGGTGTTTGGCACCGTCCATCTCAGCGATCAGCTTCTTCAGCTCCGACGGCTCGTGCTGGCCGTCACCGTCGACCTGCGCCATGAAGTCGTAGTGGTGGTCGGCGGCGAACTTGAACCCGGCTTGCACGGCTCCGCCGATTCCCAGGTTGAACGGCAACGACAGCACGCGGGCCCCGGCCCGGCGCGCTCGCTCGGCGGTCGCATCCGTCGAGCCATCATCGACCACGAGCACGTCGAACAACGGTGCGCGTGAACGCAGCGAGCCGACCACGTCAGCGATCGTCGCGCTTTCGTTGTATGCGGGCACCACGGCGAGGAAGGCGCGCTGATCGGCGCCGCGGTGCAGCTCACCTCGCTCCTCGCTCCCGTTGAGGATGTCGCTCGAAATTGACACTGAAACCGCTCCCGAGCATACCTGGAGCATCATCCGCCCCCGCCGGGCGACCGGAGCGCCCTCAGCCGCCCGACCGCCGCAGGATCGCGCGGACCAGCGCCCCGTACCCGTCGAGCAGCGGCCCCACGCGTCCCACCAGCGGGGCACTGAGCAGACTTGTGGAGAAGCGGGTGGCCATCAGGGCGATCACCTCGGAGTCCGGCGAACGCCGCGTCGCCTGCACCGCGGCGCGCCACCGTCGCAGGTCGCTCGTTGACCGCAGCAGCGAGCCCCAGGCCCGCAGCAGCTGAGCGCCCCAGCCCTGGCGCAGCGCGAGCGCGACCACGGCCAGCTCGCCGGTGAGCAGCATCGGGCCGAGCAGCCAGAGCGCCGGCGCCGAGTAGTTGCAGGCAACGGACCAGAGGCGGTTTCGCTCCAGCCAGTACCACTTCTGCGCGCCCTTCTCGAACTCGTAGTCGTGCCAGACGACCGCCGCGGGACAGAAGCGAACCTCGAAGCCCGCCACCCGCGCGCGCCAGCAGAAGTCAGCGTCGTCCTGGTAGAGAAAGAAGCGCCCGCAGAACCCGCCGAGCCGCGTGAACACGTCGGCGCGGGCCATCAGCGCGGCGCCGGAGACCGCGGCCACTTCCCGGACGGTCCCGGTCTCCCGCGGCTGCTCGTAACGCCCCGCCCAGGAGATCCCTGTGAGGTGCAGCGGGTTGTCGCCCGCGTTGGTACGACCGTCGGGAAGCAGGACCTGCGCACCCACGACCGCGACCTGTACGGTGGCCGCCTCGAGCAGATGCTGGAGGCACAGCGGGTCAGCGCTCGCGTCGGGGTTGAGGAAGAAAACCCAATCCCCGTCGGCCTGCGCGGCCGCCCGGTTGGCGGCGGCGGTGTAGCCCAGGTTCTCCCCCGCCTCGATCACCCGGACGCGCCGATCGGCGAACGGCGGGCCGCTGGCGAGTGGGCTCTGCGGGCCGTTGTCGACCACCAGCACCTCAAGCGGCGGGTGGGACTGCTCAAGCAGACTGGCGACCGCCGTCCGGGTCGCGCCGGGGTCGGCATAGCTGACGACGACCGCGGTGACCGAGGGCCCTTGCGTCACGCACCGGCACCTTAGAACACAATCGTCCACGCGCCCAGCGGCCGCCGATGCGGCACCGCGACGGGCGGCTCGACGGGCACATCCGCCATGATGAGGCTCGTGGGGAGCACTGCCGACCGACTCACACACGTCTCCAGCAGGGCGCGCCGATTTGCCGGCACGGGCGCGCGAGCGCTGGCGCGCCGCGCCGGCTTTGAGCTGGTCCGGCAGTCCTCCGTCCCGGACGGATCAGAGGTGATCGCGCCCGGTCGCACCGAGCCGTTCACGACCGCCGAGTACGTGATCGCTCCCCGCGCGACCCATCAGATCGTCCGGCGCTGGTACTACAGCCCGATCCCCGATCTCGCCGCGCTTCCGGCCGACATCTTCGATCGGCGCAGCGCGTTGGGAGGGGTATCACTCGAGGTCGACCGGGCGACCGACTTCCTGGAGCGCGAGTTGGCCGCGCCGATCGGCGAACTGGAGATCCCGAGGACGCACCCCGGCCGTGCGAAGGAATTCTTCCTGCGCAACGACAACTTCGAGTCCGTCGACGCGGAGCTCCTGTACGGGATGATCCGCCGGCTGAAGCCGGCGCGTGTCATGGAGTTGGGTTCGGGCTACACGACGTTGCTGATCAACCTCGCCGCGCAGCGCAATCTGCGGGAGGGAGCCGACATCGTCCACGAGGCGTTCGACCCGTATCCCCGTGAGCAGATCGTCGGCGACGGGAAGCTGCCCGCTCCGACGACGCTGTCTGCGATCAGCGCGACCGAGGTCCCGTTGGAACGGTTTGACGAGCTTGCGCCCGGCGACTTCCTGTTCGTGGACACCACCCACACGGTCAAGCTCGGCAGCGATGTCAACTTCGTCGTGCTTGACGTCCTGCCCCGCCTGGCGCCCGGGGTGATCGTCCACTTCCACGACATCTTTCTTCCCGGCGAGTACCCCCGGGTCTGGTTTGAGGAGATGGAGTACTTCTGGGCCGAGCAGTACCTCCTGCAGGCGTTCCTCGCGTTCAACACCGAGTGGGAGGTTCTGCTTCCCGCCCAGGCGATCGCTCGTGAGCATCCTGAGCGCCTGGCGCGGGTTGTCCCGACGTTCGATGAGAGGGTCAGTCCCGGCTCGCTGTGGGTGCGCCGCCGGGTCCGCGACGCCAGCGCCTGACCGTGGAGGCATTCGGAGCAGCCCTGCTCATCATCGTCGGGTCGATGGTGATCGGTCGAGCGATCTGCGTGGTCGCCGGCGGACGGGACCTTCGCTGGGGAACCCCGGTGGTCGGCTTCGCCGCACTCATCATCCTGTCGGCCGCGGCGATCAAGCTGCCCGGACGCGCGATCACCGCCGCGGTCCTGGTCTGCCTGCTCCTGCTCGTCTCAGTGGCCGTACTCGTCCTCAGGAAGGCGTGGCCATGGAGCGGACGGGAGATCGCCGCCGGCATCGTGTCGCTGCTCGGGGCATCGATTCCATTCGTGGCCAACGGCCGCGTGGGATTGCCCGGGGTCAGCCTCGACGACGACACCTCGACGTTCCTGCTCTACACCGAGGCGCTGCGCTCCGCCCGGGTGGAGGCGCTGTGGAGCCCGGGCAACGGCTACCCGCTCGGGCCTTCGAGCCTCACCGCGGTTCTCTCCAGCGGCACCGGGATGGGGCTGGGGATGGCGTACTGCGGGCTGTTCCTGGCGATCGTGGCGATCACCGCCATGACCGCTTGCGCGATTCTTCGCGCGCGGGGCGCGTGGCGCGGGGTCGTGCTCGGGGTGCTCTCCTCGCTCGCCTATCTGGCCGCGGCCTACTACGCCGAGGGCTCGTTCAAGGAGACGGTGATGGGCCTGCTGCTGCTCGGGGGTGTCGTGCTCATCGACCAGACACGGGTGATACCGCGCGGGCAGCCGATCTCAAGCTATGCCCGGACGCTCATTCCCCCGCTGCTGGTGGTGGTCGCCGCGATCTACACCTACAGCTACGTGGCGGTGGTGTGGTTCGCGGCCACGGTCATCTTCTGGCTAGCCGGCGAGGCGCTCACCGGGCCCAAGCGGCTGTTGGCCCTGCGCGACTGGGTCGACACCGATCGCCTGCTGGCCGTCGGCGCCTGGATCCTCGGCGGCCTGCTCGGCGTAGTCATCCTGCTGGCACCGATCGCCGCACAGATCTTCTCCTTCTTCTCCAAGGTCGGGGTCTCCGCCGGGGGTTCGGCGATCCCCGCGGGCGCGCTGGGCAACCTGGTCCACCCGCTCTCGGGCTACGAGGCGCTCGGGCTCTGGTGGAGCAATGATTTCCGGGTCAACCCGCCCAACGCGTTTCACGCCGGGGAACTGGCGGCGTTCGCACTCGTCGTGCTCGCCTTTGCGTTGGTCTGGTCGATCCGTCGCCGCGAGTTGCTGCTGCCGGCGGCCGTCCTGGCCTGTCTGCTCATCTGGTGGCGATCGGACGGCGCAACTCACCCCTACGTCGCCGCCAAGGCGCTGGTGATCGCCGCGCCGCTCGTCGTCGCGCTCGACCTGCGCGCACTGCTCGGGTTCGATCTCGGCGACCGGCTCGGACGGTCGGTGGCTCTGGTGGTGGCCGCGGCGTTCTGCGTGGCGGCCGGATATTCGAGCTACTCCGTTCTGCGCTCCGAGCCCGTCGCGGCGCCGGCGGAGGGGCGGGAGCTGGCCGCGTTCAGCCAGCGGATCGGTGACGCGCGCGTGCTCTATCTGGGCAGCAGCGCCTACGCGCCCTGGCAGCTGCGGGGCGCGTCGGTCAGCGCGGTTGATCCCAACGTGCTCACCCAGGGGCTGGCGACGCTGCGCGCCAATGTCAACGGCGTCGGCCCGCTGGGCTTCGCGTCGGTCGACCCAAGCGACCTGAATCGCTTCTCCTACGTGATCACCAGCAACACCGCATACGCGAGCCCCCCGCCCCCGAACTTCCACCTGGTCGACAGCCGGCGTCTCTATCAGCTGTGGCAGCGCCGCGGGCCGACGCCTGAGCGCGAGACGCTGAACGGATCCACGCCGGGAACCGTCCTCAGCTGCCGCAACCCTGCCCTGCGCAAGCTCGCACACGGCGGAGGGGTCGCCGGGGTGGCACCCGTCCCGGTGGTCACGACCGGGATCTCCCTGCCCCCGGGTGGATCCGCCTCGGTGTCGCTCCCGCTGCCGGCCGGTCGCTGGGAGATCTCGATTCAGTACACGAGCAGCTTCGATCTGCAACTCAGCGCTCAGGGACAGCGCTGGACCATGCCGGCGCGGCTGGGTATCCCGGCGCAGTTCTTCACCGTCGGCCAGGTCATCGGACACGGCGCAAAGTCACCGGTCGTGCTCAGCGCCAGCCTGCCTCGGCCATCGGTGATGACCCTTCCGACATTCGACTACATGACCTTCCCGTCGATCGCCGCCACCCGCGTCGGCGCCGTCACTCGCATGATGCCGCTGCGCCGCGCATGCGGGCGCTACGTCGAGTGGTTTCAACCCCGGTAGGGCCCGCCGTCCGCGGTCGATGAGCTCTCACCGAGGGGGCGCGAGACCCTTCCCCTACCATCACAGCCCGAGCGCTGCCGCCTGCCCGGCGGGCGGCGCACCGCGTGGGTTTGACATGCACGAACCATCCGACAGGAGCCCGATGGACACCGACCCTCTCCCTGCCGAAGCCGAGACGACAGCGGGGACACACCGCTACGAGCGGGCGATCGACCCGGAGTCGCCGACGACACACGGCCGGGTCGTCCAGCTCGTCGGCCGTGAGCAGCGGGTCCTTGAGCTCGGGCCGTCGACCGGTCATATGACCGCGGTGTTCAGGGATCGCGGGTGCACGATCGTCGGAATCGAGTTCGACCCCGAGATGGCCGCCGAGGCCGAGCAGTTCGCCGAGCGGATGATCGTCGGCGATCTCGACGCGCTCGATCTGGACGCCGAGCTCGGCGAGGACCGCTTCGACGTCATCGTCGCCGCGGACGTCCTTGAGCACCTGCGCGACCCGGTGGCGGTGCTCAAGCGGCTGCGGCCGTTCCTCAACCCAGGGGGCAGCTTCGTCATCTCGCTGCCCAACATCGCCCACGGCAGCGTCCGGCTCGCCCTGCTCGAGGGGCGCTTTCACTACCAGGACACCGGCCTGCTCGATCGCACCCACCTGCGCTTCTTCACGCGGGCCAACATCGAGGAGATGCTCGACGAGGCCGGCCTGGTGATGGCCGACCTGTACCGGCAGACGCTTCCCGTCGAGGCCTCCGAGATCGACTTCGACCCGGCCGCGGTGCCCGCCGACGTACGTGAGCTGATCGCCCGAGACCCAGAGGCGGAGACCTATCAGTTCGTGCTGAAGGCGATGTCACTGGCCACCGAGGGGATGCCCGAGGTGCAACGGCGCATGCGAGAGATGGCGGCCGAGATCGCCGGCCAGCGCCTTGAGCTTGAGCGGATGCGGCTGCCCGAGGAACAGATGCGGCGGCTCGGCGAGCTGCGCGGCGCGCTGATCAACGCGCACGATCAGTTGCTGCGCCGCGACGAGGAGAACGAGCGGCTGCGACGGGAAGTCGGCGAGCTGCGCGAGACCGAGATCGGGCTCCGCGTGCGGCTGGAGCGGATCCTGGCCAGTCCCCCGGCACGCGCCTATGCGGCGCTGAGCACGATGCCGGGAATGGCGTTGATCAAGAACGCCCGGGCAGCGGCGCACGAGAGCGCCATGCAGAGGGCCAGGGACACGCGGCCACATGGCTGACGCTCTGCCGCGCTGCTCGGTCGTCATCCCCACGTACAACGGAGCCGCGCTCACCGCCGCCTGCCTGGACACGCTGCTGGCCCACCCACCGAGCGGCTGTGAGTGGTCGCTGGTCGTCGTCGATGACGCCTCGCCCGAGGACCCAGGTCCGATGCTCGCCGGATACGAGCGGGATGCGGCGATCGTCCGGCTCCAGGACAACCATGGGTTCGCCGGAGCGTGCAACGCCGGCGCTCGAGCGGTGGACAGCGACTATGTCGTCTTCCTCAACAACGACACGCTGCCGGCGCCGGGTTGGCTCGACGCGCTGGTCGCCGAAGCCGAGAGCGACCCGGAGCTCGCGGCGGTCGGCGCCAAGCTGCTGTTCCCCGACGGCCGCGTCCAGCACGCCGGCGTGGCGATCCACGCCAACGGCCTGCCCTTTCATCTGTACTCCGGGTTTGAGGCAGGACACCCGGCGATCAACCGTGACCGCGACGTGGTCGCGGTCACCGCCGCCTGCATGCTCGTCCGCCGCGCTGAGTTTGACGCCGTCGGCGGCTTTGACGAGGCGTACCGCAACGCCTATGAGGACATCGACCTGTGCCTGCGCCTCGCCGAGCGGGGTGGACGGATCCGGTACTGCCACCGCAGCCTGGTCATCCACCTGGAGTCGGTGACCCGCTTCCCCGATGGAGTTCCGGTCGGCACGGCGACCAGCGACGCGATCTATGCGCAGCGCTGGCGGTCCCGCGTCGTCCCTGACGACATGGACCATTACGCCCGGGATGGCCTGATTCGCTCGACCTTTGAGCCCTACTGCCCGGTCGAATTCTCGGTCGACCCCCAGCTCGGGGTGATCCGCCGCAGCGACGGCGAGCTCGATGACATCGAGCGGCTGCTTGCGGCACGCGCCCGTCAGGTGATCGAACTGCGCAGCGCCCAGACCCGCCACGACGTCAAGAGCCTCGATGCCTCGCCGCGACCGCTGATCGACCCGTCCCCGCCCCAGGAGCCCGAACGCGTCTTCGAAGGGTGTGAGCACGTCCTCGGCGACGGCGGACCGCGGCTGGTGTCGATCCTGATGCCCGTGAAGAACGGCGGGCGGTATCTGCGCGACGCCCTCACCGCGGCGCTGTCCCAGTCCTCCTCGCTGCGGGTGGAGATCGTGGCAATCGATTCGGGTTCGAGCGACGACACGCTCGCGTGGCTCGAGCAGTTCGGGGTACGGACCTGGAGGATCCGCCCTTCTGACTTCGATCACGGGATCACGCGCAATCTGCTCGCCGAGCGAGCGGCGGGAGATGTGCTCGTGTTCCTCAACCAGATCGCCCACCCGATCGGCGACCGATGGCTTGAGCCGCTGCTCTCGGCGCTGGACAGCGACCCGCAGGTGGCGGCGGTATGCAGCCGGCTGGTCCCCCGGCCCGATGCCGACCCGCTCACCCGCCGCGACGGGCTGCGCGACCTGTGCGGCAGCACCGAGCGCCGCCGCATCGAGATCGGTGTGCTCGCCGAATATGAGGCGATGGACGCCGAACAACGGCGGCGGTTCCTCAACTTCCACACCGTGAGCACCGCGGTCCGCGCCGACGCGATGCGCCGGACCCCGTTTCGCTCCGTGCGAGCCCTGGGCGAGGATCTGCTGTGGGCGCGTGAGGTGGTCGAGTCCGGGTGGACGCTCGTCCATGAGCCGGCGTCCGAGGTCCACCACTCCCACCCCTACACCTACGGGGAGCTGCTCGGACGCAACGTGGATGACGGGGTGGCCAACCACGACATCGTCGGGCGAGTGGTCAACGACGCCGAGATCGTCCCGCGGATCCGCGCTCAGGTCGCCGACGACTGGGCGTATCTACGCGACGAGCTCGGCCTCACCGGCGAGGAGCTCGAGCGCTGGAAGCTCGAGGCGGCGCTGCGCCGCGCGTCGCAGACGGTCGGGCAATGGCTGGGCGCCAACTACGAGACGCTGCCCGACGGAGTCGCGGCGCGTTTCTCCAACGTCGCCCAGGTCCGCGCCGGCAGGACGCCCGCCGCAGGCGAGTGACGTGCGCGTTCTGCTGGTCACCCATCGCTTCCCGCCGTTCGGTGTCACCGGGGTCGAGCGCGTCGCCGAGCAGACCGCGCGCGAGTTGCGCGCCGCCGGCGACGAGGTGACGGTCCTCACCCGCCGGGAGTCCGCGGCCCCTGCGGTGCCTCAGCTCGAGCGCTCAAGTCACGGTGACACGCCGGTGCTGATGGTGGCCGGCGGCGGGCCGATGCATGGACGGTTTCCCAAGCACGCACCGGTGCTGGAGCGGATCTTCGAGCGCGTGCTGCTCGAGCTCGAGCCCGACGTCGTGCTGGTCAGTCATCTCATGGACCACTCGCCGGGGTACGTGTCGATCGCCCATCGCTGGGGAATCCCGGTCGTGCTCGAGCTCCACGACTACTACATGGTGTGCGAGCAGGCCCGCCTGCAGCGGGTGTCGGGTGAGCTGTGCGAGGGGCCGAACGCGGGCAGCGCCTGTGCGGCATACTGCTTCGCCGGCCAGCAGCACTCGCTGCAGCGGTGGGCGCTGCGCACCCATATGTTCCGCCGGGCGCTCGAGCAGGCGGACGCGCTGGTGGCTCCGTCTCGCTTCGTCGCCGACTACTTCACCGCGGGCTTCGGCTCGAGCATCTCGATGCCACGCGTGATCGGCAACGGGGTCGAGCTCGCCGCCACCGCTCCTCGGGGGTCAGCGCGCGGCGCTGAGCCAGGGCCGCTGCGGATCGGATACGTCGGCTCGATCGTGGAGCACAAGGGCGTCCATGTCCTCGTGGAGGCGCTGCGACAGGCCGGGCTGCGCAGCGCGCACCTCAACCTGTTCGGCGTGGCCGTCGCAGCCCTACTTCAGCCGCATCCTCGAGGCCGCAGGCGAGGTCCCCGGGCTCGTGCTGAAGGCGTTCGGTCCGTTCGACCCAAACGGGCTGGCGATGCTTCTGGAGGACGTCGACGTCGTGGTCGTTCCCTCGGTGTGGTGGGAGACCTACTCGATCGTGATCCGGGAGGCGTACGCATGCGGAATCCCGGTCGTCGCATCGCGGCTCGGCGCGCTTCCGGAAGGGGTCCGCGAGGGCGAGAACGGCCTGCTGTTCGAGGCCGGCTCGTCGGGCCAGCTGGCGGACCTGCTGCAGACCCTCGACAGCGATCGCGGGCTGCTGGGGCGCCTGCGGGACGGGATCCGACCCAGCCGACTGGATCTCGGTGCCGGTGCGCGCGGCACGGATGCGGGCGATTCTGGCCGAGGTGGTCGCCCAGCGAGGTCCGGCCTACCCACCGATTTCCGACTTCGTCGAGCTCACCATCATGCGCGACGGGCTCAGCGAGTTCGCTCCATCCGCGTGAGCGCGACGCGCGGACGCTCGGTCGCCCTATCGGCGCTCCGCGTGCGCCTGGACGAGGGGTCGGCACGCAGTCGCTGGCTGGTCGATCCCGACGGCATCGCCGGACGCGTGCTCGAACTGTCCGGCGGCGACGCCTACACCGTCCCGCTCTCCCTCGGCGGCCCGGTCGTCCTGTCGGCTCGCGCGATGCTCTATCCCCACGACTGGCGAGATCTCGCCGGGGCGGTGCGCGCGGCGGTGGCCGTGTCGTCGCCGGCCGCAGACCGGCGGCAGCTGTGGGCGCGCGTGCTGCGCGCCGGGGATCGCGGTCGGCCAACCGGGTTCGCGGTCAGCTGCGAGCTGCCGGCCGACGCCACAGCGCTGACGCTCGAGCTGCACCCGATGCGACGGCCGCCGGCGAACGGGATCGCCCGGGCCGTCTGGGTGGCGCCCATGCTGTCTGACCCAGCCGTACCATCACGCCCCGCCGGAGCCGCGGCACCGGCGCGCCTCCGATCGGCCGGGACGCCGTTGATCTCGGTGCTCATGCCCGTCCATGACCCCTTGCCGCAGATGCTCAGCGAGGCGGTCGAGTCCGTCCGTGGCCAGACACTCGACCGCTGGGAGCTGTGCCTCAGCGACGACGGGTCCACCGACCCGGCCGTGATCGGCTCGCTTGAGCGCTACGCCGCCGATGACCCCCGGATCAAGCTCACCCGCCACCCGACCGCGCGCGGGATCAGCGCGGCGACAAATGCGGCGCTCGGGCTCGCACAGGGCGAGTACGTCGCGTTGCTCGATCACGACGACACGCTCGCGCCGGATGCGCTGGAGCGCGTCGCGGCCGCACTCGCCGCCGAACCTGACCTTGACATGCTCTACACCGACGAGGACATCGTCGACGGCGGGCGACAGGTGTGGGTCCATCTCAAGCCCGCCTGGTCGCCGGACACGCTGCGCACCAACGGCTATACCTGCCACCTCGGCGTGTACCGGCGGACTCTGGTCCAGGAGATCGGCGGGTTTCGCTCCCAGTTCGACGGGTCCCAGGACATCGACATGATCCTCCGGCTCACCGAGCGCTCCGAGCGTGTGGCACATGTGCCGGGGATCCTGTACCACTGGCGCGCCCATTCCGGCTCGACCGCGGGGGCAGACGCCAAGCCGTACGCCTACGTGGCCGCCCGCCGTGCCTACGCGGACCACCTGCGGCGGACGGGCGTCGGCGGGCAGGTGGGCTACGGACCGCCGGGCCTGTACCGGTTGGCGACCGAGACCGACGCGGCCGCTCGGGTGGAGATCGTGATCGCGACCCCCAGCGTCCAGGGCTTGGAGAGCGCGGTCCGGTCCTGGGGCGGGCAGGACCATGACAACTGGGCGCTGACCCTCGCCGTCCCGCGGTCCACCCACGCGGAGATCGCCTCCCTGATCACCCGCGCAGGTGTGGCGCCGGATCGCACCACGATCGCCGCCGCTGACGGAGACCTCACGGACACCCTCGCCCGCCTCGCGCTCGACGCCGCCGAGCGCGCCGCGTTCCTGCTGCTGCTCCCGTCCCCGGTGGCAGGCCTCACCCACGGCTGGCTGAGCCGCCTGCTCAGCTACGTCCTGCAGCCCGGGGTGGGCGTCGCCGGTCCGATCGTGCTGGCCGCGGATGGTCGCGTGGCCCACGGCGGGATCGCCCTGCCCGGCGGCGTGCCGTTGCCCCTGCTGCACGGGACGCGCACGTCGATCGACGATTTCTTCGGCTACGGCACCTCGGTCTACAACGTGTCCGCGGTGAGCGGCGCACTGCTCACCCCCTCCCCCCTGTTCCGAGCGCTGGGCGGCCTGGATCACAGCGCCCGGTCACTGGCGCTCGCCGAGTACTGCGTGCGCGCCGGCGACGCGGGCGAGCGAATCGTCACCGTTCCGGATGTGCGCATGCGACTGACCGCCGGCGATGACGCGGACAACGACCTGCCCGCCATGTGGTCACTGGCCGACCGCTGGTCAGCGACCCATGACAGTGACCCGTTCTACAACCCCGGTTACCGCACCGATCGCGGCGATTTCCAGGTGATCCGGTGACCCGGTGGGTGAAGCGGCCCGGAGCGCCCCCGCAGCGGGGGCGCCGACTACCGCTTGCCTCACTGCAGGCGTGGGCAGGGCTCGGATCGCCTCCCGCGCAGTGGACGGTCGAACCCGAGGGCGTGCTCGGCCGTGCGCTCGAGGTTTCGATTCGCACCACGATCACCTACCCGCTGACGCTTGACCGCGCCACGCCGTTCACCACCCGGGCGATGCTCTATCCGCGTGAGTGGCGCGACCTCACCGGCGTGGTGCGCGCCGTGGTGTCCGTCACCACGGCGGCCGGCGAACGAGAGCTATGGACCGGTCCACTGCACGCGGACGGACGCGGGCGGCCGAGCGGCCACGACGTGTGTCTCACCCTCCCCGCCGATACCCACGCCCTTCATCTGTCGGTGCAGCCACAGCGTGATGCCCCGCCGCAAACGGTCACCCGTGCGATCTGGGTCGAACCGGCGCTGTGGGATCCCGGCTGGCCGCAGGAGCCGCTCAGGCCAAGCGGGCCGGCGCCCGCGTCACAGGTGGCGGTCGATGGCGAGCCGCTGTTCTCGGTGCTCATGCCGGTTCACGACCCACCCCCGCAGATGCTCCAGGAGGCGATCGACTCCGTCCGCGGTCAGACCTTCGACGGCTGGGAGCTCCGGCTCGTCGACGATGGCTCGCGTGATCCGGCGATCGCCCAGATGCTCACCGACGCCGCCGCCGATCCGCGCATTCATCTGCACGTCCACCCGACCGCACGGGGAATCAGCGCCGCCACCAATGCCGCACTGAGCGGTGCGACCGGGCGCTACGTCGTGCTGCTCGACCACGACGACATGCTCGTCCCCGACGCGCTGGAACAGGTCGCCGAACGGCTGGCTGCCGAGCCGGGCCTCGACATGGTCTACAGCGACGAGGACATCTTTGAGGATGGCCGGGTGCTGCGGTCACAGCCCAAGCCCGGGTGGTCGCCGGATCAGATGACGGCACTGATGTACACCTGCCACCTCGGTGCCTACCGGCGCACTCTGGTCACCGAGCTCGGCGGTTTCCGCTCACGCTTCGACGGCTGCCAGGACTTCGATCTGGTGTTGCGGGTGATGGAGCGGACCGACCGGATCACCCATATCCCGCGGGTGCTCTACCACTGGCGCGCCCACGCCGGCTCGACCGCGACCCTCGAAGGAGGCGCCAAGCCGCACGCCTTCCGCGCGCAGCCCGCGGCGATCGCCGAGCACCTGGGGCGGGCCGGGGTGGACGCCGAGGTGCGCTACGGCTCGCTGCAGGGGATCCACCGGATCGTGCACCGCGTCGATCCGGCCGTCACAGTCACGATCGCGCTCGCTGTGGACGACTTCAACGGCCTGGACGCTGCGGTCAGGTCATGGCTCTCCCAGCTCCACGCGGCGTGGAGCCTGGTGATCACGGCGCCCGACCGGGTTCATGGCTCGGTGCGGCGGGCACTGCATGAGGCCGGCCTTGACCCGGTGCGGCTTGAGGTCCTGACCCCAGCGCCGGGGACGACGTGCATGCAGGGGCTGGCCGCCGCGGCCGAGACGGCGATCACGGGCGGCGCGGCGCACGTGCTCCTGATGCAGACGTCGGCGGCGGGACTCACCCATGACTGGCTCACTCGGCTGATCGGATACTCGGCGCAGCCGGGCGT
>CAWHOM010000009.1:0-810707 GCA_963831015.1 uncultured Solirubrobacteraceae bacterium
ACCGGGCCGGCGTATCTGGGCATGTGGGAGCGCTGTACGAAGGCATGCTGCTCAAGGACCAAGGCCTGACCTACGCCGCGCAGGAATGCTTCCACCGGGCCGGCGTATCTGGGCATGTAAAAGCGCTGTACGAGGAGGGGCTCCTGCTCAAAGACCAAGGCCTGACCTACGCCGCTCAAGACCGCTTTCACCGAGCAGCGTAGCCGAACCGCTTGTAACTGCTTCCGCATCGCGCCTGCGTAATTCGAGCTCCATCACAGTGTCGCCAATCCAATAGTGGCGAGGCGCGGGAGTGCCGACGAATGCGATCGTCGCGACTAACGTTCGGTGCGCTACAACCGGAAAAGCGTTGAGCGAGATCAGACAGTCGCAGATCGGATTTCTGGACGGCCTTCTCGAGGGAGTTGGAGTCCTCGTCGTTTCCGTCGCGTACGCCGGCGGCAAAAAGCTGGAACTACCTGTCGCTCGGCACCAGCCGGGCACGCATCGTTGTCGTAATTGATCTCGCGAAGAGGCAGGTTCGATCCAAGCTCGCGGCTCCTGCACTCGTCCGATGGGGAGCTACGGCGCGATCGGGCAGAGCTCGTTTATGAGGGCCTGCACCGCGACCGAAGCGCGATCGAATCAGAGCTGGGATTCTCCGATCTTGATCTGGGGAAAAGCCGACCGGAACGCGAATTTACCGCTACGAGGAAGAAGAGGACGTCCCGTCAATGAATGAGCGCAGAAGTTGGCCTGACCGCGGTGTGACTGGCTGATCAGCTGTGCTGAGCGGTTCAAACAGGTCTTCGGTCCACGTATTGGGCAGATGGAGATCCCCGGAGCTCCTGGCTCGGCAAAGGCGTTCGCAAACTGTCGAAGGGCTCGGTGACTGGTCCCAGTTCGAATTGCCCCATCGAAAAATCGCTGCGGGGTTAGCGCCGCGGTGAGCCGGCGCGAACAAAACGCCCGGCGGGCAGATGATCTCCCGTAGGAATGGCCGGCGAGCGTTCAGGTAAAGGCACCAAGACACCTCAAGGGCTCAGGGGCCGCCTGCCGTACCTCACCGGGCAGGGCCTGGGCGGTTGACGCCTTGGCCGCAGCTTCGATCGGGCCCTCCGGGATCCTGCTTGGCTGCGCCAGCGCATCGCTGACCTCGAGGCCGGCAACCAGGCAAGGGCGAAAGACTGGGGAATCGCCGCGTTCGACCCCCATCATCTTTACGTCCGCTGGATGGAGTGCACCGATGAAAAGCACGCCCTTGAGCTCGAGCAGAAACTGCTTCAACACTTGAAGGACGCCGGGCTCTGGAACCACCAAGACTGACGTCTGGAGCGACCCCGCTGTCGCCAAACCGATTGTGCGCCTCCGCCTAGCGTCCCATCGAAAGCACTCGCCCGAGGAGCGTCGCTCGGCAAAGTAGGCGCCGTCACGTCTGGCCGTACGATCTGGGACATCAGAGCGGTGCGGCCCTCGGCTCGACGATCCGGTGCAGAAGACCAACGTTCCATCTGATCTGGGGCCGCTGATGCGGGCGCTGGAACCTGCCGGCGGTGACGGCAGCGATCTTCGGCTTGGTCGGCGTAATCGTGCGGCGTTCTGAACGCGGTGGTTGAAGTACTGGAATCACGCCACTCTGCTCGCGCGCTCAGGACGAGTGCGCGCCTGACCGCTGAGGAGATCCAGAGCAACGGCCGTACCCTCTATGCCTGCAATCAGACTGGGCTTTGGCTCGCGATGCGCAACCATCCGCTCCGCTTCGCTACGTGGGAAGCCGACGCGCAGCGTCTCCGCAGCGATGACCTACCAGGACTGGGTCACCATCGCGGAGTCAGTGCGACTCACTGCTGAGATTGACGGTGTCCACGGGCACGGTGACCACACCCATCTCAGTCCAATGGATCCTGGCCACGTGCAGAACGCGGTTCGTGCATGCGAACTCGCTGTTGACGTGCTCGAGCGGCAAGGCCGCATGTAAGCGCCATCGTCGACGAATGCGTCGTCGCCAACTCGAGGCTGTGGCGCCAGCAGAGCAGTCGTCTACGGTGGCGCTCACCTGCGGCCGCTCCGGGTAATCCCCGTCGTCTGCCTCACGGGCGCTGGGCCAGCGGAACAGGCGTGCGTTGGAGGGCAAAATAAGTGCGGTCGATCGCACGTACGCTCATCCGGTTTGGCCGGGGCGGGGCGGCCGGTGCGGAAGTTTACCGAAGATCGGAGGAGCAGCCGTGATTGTCAAAACGTCGCGTTGCATCGCAGGTCTGACGGGACGCGAGCGTGGCACTTCATTCAGTCTGTGCGGTCGCATAAGGTCGCGGGCGTCGGTCCTCGGCTACGGCCGCTGAATGCCGTCTTGGCGCTGTTGAACGACGACGGTGCGTGGTTTCACGATCTCGCGGATCAGGGGTTTCGGCTGCATGCGATCGAGCTGAAGGTGCAGAGCTCGGCAGGGATTGTGGTAGCGGATGCGGTGATCTACCGGCAAGATCCGGAGCTCGTGTTGTTATGCGAAGGGAAGTCGGGGCGAAACGTCGAGGAGGAGCAGGCGAAGAAGTACGCCGCGGTGGACGCCGCGGCGCTCCGGCGTGGGGGATCGTTGCCAGTGTCGCTGACGACCGAAGCCGTGGTCTGCCCGTTATTCGTAGTGATGAACGATGTGCCACGCGATGCGAGGTCGCCCTCCAGGAGTTCGGGATAGAGGTGCCGGTTCTCTCGATCGATCGGGGGTTTGCCCGACTCGATGGACCATGTCCCGACGGGCTTCGAGCCGTTCGCCGAAGGTCGCGGCTGGGCCGAAGCGATGGCCGCCAGCGCAACCAGTTGAATCCGCAGTCACCGCTCGAGGAATTGGTCGAGCTGCTGGCGCAGCAGATCGTCGCGGCCCGGCGCGGCGCCAGCCTGTGCTGGACTTGGCCGAGGCGGCATCAAAGATCTATCGGCAATGGCCGGTCCTGAGCGAATCGGGGCGCCGGGACTTCCTGCGACGATTGCGTGACTGTCGCCTGGGAAGCCAGCCTGAAGGACACGATCCGGGTCGAGCCCGACAACGTGCCGCCAAAGATCCTGATCGAGCGGACGCCGGCGAACTCGGTCCGGGATGCCACAGGCGTGGCAAGGGCAGGCGCGACGCATGGGCAGCGACCTAGGCCGGAGCGGCGGCCCGCCTCCAGAGGAAGAACGGCAGTTGTCCCTAGACGAGCTTGATCTCGGCGAGTGGGAGGACCCGGACGCGTAAGCCGCGTCACGGAGTACTGTCACCACACCGGACATGCTCGACCGCCAAGACTTCCTCAACGCCCTCACCAAGGCTATCGATTCAGCGCCCGGCGACGAACTAGTCGTGGACTCGTTGCCCCGGGCACCGTAAAGACGCGGCTGCTCGAAGCGCACCCAAAGGAGGCGTCTCCGGATGGTGCCGGAGCCCTGCTGTTGAGCACCGCCGAGCGGCTCGAGCTCCGGGCGAAAGAGGCTGGGTGACGGCTATGGGCGCTGCATGGCGCCGAGCACCCCATGTTCGTCGACACGCTCAATCCGCGGGTCTTGGCAGTTGCATGCGACCGCGGCCGCCGGACGAGGTCAATCGCGTCGTAGAAAGGTGGTCGCCACCGATCCAGCCTCTACACGGGCTGGCTGCCAAAGGCGCTGCTGCGCCAACTCGACGGTCACCAACATCATTTGCGGTTGGCTTTTGACGCCGACCAGCTGCTCGGTCGCGATCAGGCTGTCCGTCGGACCCGCGTGCGGTTCGAGGGCGAGGCACCCGAGGGGCTGCTGGAGCTTCTGGGCAGCGACGAGACCTACGCCAGCACGACGAGCATCACCGCCGTTGGGTCGCGCGTTGGGAGCGCTAGCGTTGGAACCGCGCAGGTTGTCGCCGACTATCGTGGTGAATTCGTCACTGCCGCCGGCGACCTCGAGGTTGCGGCGAACGTCATCTGGCGCATGATCGATCGCTATGAGGCTTTCGTCCGTGGGCTTGAGGCCCGTTATCGAGTCGTCGTCGAGCCGGTCGAAGGCGAAGGTATGACTGTCGATCGGGACGTAGCGGTCGTCGAGTTCGGCCGCGAGGTCAACGTCGAACGGCTGTTGGCCGGCTTGTCCTTGAAAGGAGCCATTCCTGTCTTTGGGCGGTGCCACGCCAAATTGACGACGACGAGTGGGTAGCCGATGCGGTCGACCTGCATGTTGGCCAGCCGCTACGCCTTGAGTTCTCTAGGTCCGAGGTTCGGGTCCTATTGGATCCCGAAGACTTGTGGCAATACGCTCGCGCGTCTTCTGACGAACCTTCAGCAGCATCTCGACGCTCGCGCTCACACCTCGCAGCCGCGTAGCTCAGCGCTGCTGTCGCTCCAACGGCCAGACGACTTCCGTCGCGCTGCCTGGAAACGAGCTCTGCAGGCCCCTAGTAAGCAGCGGCCAGGTCCGCGGCCGTCCCCGCCGCACGATTGCTTCGCTCAGCGCAGCGTCGTCGAGCTGACGATCGAGTAGGCGACGAAGCGCGCGCGGGTCGGCTAGGACCGAATCATCGGTGGCGATCTCCGTCGTCGCAGTCGACGCCGGCGTCTCCGCGGAAACGCCGACATACCTCGTCGCGACAACCTCATCGAGCGCCAGCGAGATCAGCGCGGGAGCGAAGCGGTCTCCATCGCGCGGCCGCGGCAGCGGTCTGACCTCGCCTGCTCTTCGATGCCGGTGCTGATCCGCGCTCGCAGCCGCATAGGCGACCCGCCTGATCTGCACGCTGCCGCCGTCCCCCTCTCGGGCGACAAGCGGCTCTGGGAGGAAACCCCGAACGCATTCATCGCCGGACCCATTAGCCAGGTGCCGGAATTGCGACCTTTGCTGATCGCTGCTGGCGGCGCCGCCCAGCTTGCGCGGTCGTCCAGGTCGGATGTCGCTAGCGGAGCAGCCGGCTGTGACACGTCCGGCAGATCGGTGAAGGCGGTGGTGTCGGTGGTGATGACTGTTCGGTCGGTGGCCCGAGCAGTTGCTGCGATCTGAAGGTCGTGGGCGCCGCGTGGCTCGCCGACTCTGCGCGCGTGGGCGAGCAGCGAGGCGTGATGGCGGGCGACCTCGAGGTCGTAGACGACGATCTCGACTCGGTTGATGATGCCCTCGACGAGCGCCTCGCGGCGGGCGCGGTGGCGGTCGTCGGCGAGCTCGACGCCGACGAGCAGCTCGGCGGCGGTGACCGCCGCGATCGCCACGTCGGCGTCGGCGGGGAGCACGTCGGCCGCGTCGGCGGTGCCGCGTTCCAGCGCGATCAGCGCGCCGGTGTCGAGGATCAGTCGCTCCACGGGTCCGCGGTCGGCGCGGGACCGACGAACCGGCGGAGGTCCTCGAGATCGTGCTCCCACTCGGGATCGGGCGGGTTGGCGGTGAGGAACTCGCGCAGCTCGCCGAGCGTCGTGCGGTGGGCCGGCGCGATCGTGGCGATCGCGCGGCCGCGGCGGACGACGGTGAACGTCTCGCCGCGGTGCTCGACGGCGTCGAGCATGTCGGCGAAGCGCTTCGAGGCTTCGGTGGCGGAGATCTCGCTCATAATCTGATTATCAGATATAGCGGCCACCGAGTCAACCGGCTCCGTGTGCTGTCGACGGAGAGCTCGGCCGTGGCGCCTGCGCGGCGCGCCTGCCGCCTCTCCTCGGATTCTGTTGCCGCCCGCTCGACGATCGCGTCGATCCGCCGGAAGATCACTGCCGTCATCGAGCAACTTCTTCCGTACCGATGCCCAGATGTACTGCACGATGTCGCGGCTACGCCAGACGTAGAGGACGCCAGTCGGTCCCGCGGTCGAACCGCCATCGGCTGTACATGTCGAGGTTGGCCGGAGCCGCTTGGCCGATGGCCGGGTCAGCGCGACCTCGATCGGGATGCGCCGGCCGTCGTTCGTGAGCGCGACGAGGTCGGGCCGGTGCTGAGCGCGGTGATAGCCCTTGAAGTCGCTGCCACATGACCTCCTCGATCCAGTCGGGGTCGTGGGCCAGCTCGCGATCGCCGAGGAACTCGTGACCCAGGAGACCGAGCCACGTCGCTGTCCACGCGCGAGCTGAGTGATGCGCCCAGAACGTCGGTGCCGGCGTCCCCGTCGCCCGGAACGTGAAGCCCGCCGACCGGATGCCCTCGCGGGTCGCGACGAGCAGGCAGCCCGAGCCGCGGGTCATCGGGTAGCGGGCCATCCATCCGGCGTCCTCCAGGCGGCGGGCGTGACGGCGGGCGGCCACCTCGCTCCAGACCATCGCGCAGCGCCACGCCTCCAGCGGCGCCGGCCCCACCCGAGCCAGCCACCGCAGCCCCTCCATCGATGCCGGCCCCGGACGCAACACCCGCCCCATCAGCCTCGCCCCCTCCACCGACCTCGTCCCCGGCCACCAACTGCCCGACGACCAGCCCGCTCCCTCCCCCTTCGATGCCGATGTTCGATCCTCCACCCACCACCAACCCATCCCACTCCACACACCCCTGCATGACACCTCACCGTGCCCGTGCCAGGCCCGCCTCCGCCCCCGATCCCCATCAACTGCCGAAGTGCGCATGACTACCCGACCTCTCCCCTTTTCGAATTACATGTGGAGGGCGGGTAGTCATGTGCACCCGAGGCCGAAACCCCAGTGGCGGCGGGGGCGGAGGCGGGCCTGGTGTTTCGCTCACCGCAGGAGCTTCGCGCATGACTTAGCGAAACACTCCCGGACCGGCCTTAGCGACCGCGCATCGCTGTCCCGACAGCGAGCCGCGCCGGTCATCCGGCCTGGCGCTCCCAGGCCTGCCACTCATCGTCGTCCTCGAGCTCGTCGGCGACCTTGCGCAGCGCGTCGTACACCTCACGGAACGCCTGCGCGAGGGCGGTGACGTCCGTCCCGGTGGCGGTGATCGCACAGCCGCTCGAAGGCGGCGTCGAAGTCCTCCCACATCTCATCCGGGCCGGGGCGGTTGCCGCCGCGCTTGAGCTCGTAGGGAAGCTTGTCCGCGAGGTCGGTCCTTGGCCTCCATCTGATACCGGCCTTCTCCACGGCGTTGAGCATCGTGGCGGCGACGTGCTCGCAGGCGTCGGCGACGGCGCGGATGCGATCGACGTAGCCCGGGCTTGGAGGCGCCTTGGCGCTGGCGATGGTCGCCCGGTCGTAAGCCTCTGACGCGAGCCGCAGCAGCTCCACCGCGCCCGGGTCCTTCGAAGATGTCAGCGGCTTGCGAGGCGCATTTGATTCGTCGCCCGGCTCCGCTTCGGGGTCGGGGCGGCGGGGAACGGGAGGCCCGAGCTCGGCGGGCTCGCCACGCCGAACTGCGGTCGAGGACGTCGTCGGCCGACGCGTTGGTCTCAGCGAGCATCCGGTCCAGGTCCGAGCGGCGCACGATCCACTTGCGTACGCCGGCGCGCGAGGCCTTGAGTTGCTTCTTGCTGACCCAGAGCCTGACCGTCGCCGGGTTGACCCGGAGCTCGTCCGCGATCTCGGCGAGGGTCAGCCATGGGTCCGCGGCGTTTGGGTCTTCATCGGGCAATTTCGTCTCCTCAGCTTTGCTCTAGCGCAATTATCGCAATTGCGTTATCTTGGCAGAAGTTGCCGTGTACGTCGACCCTCCCAATGTCCCGCGTGTCGCACTCAGTCGCCAGGAGGCGGCGGTCTCGCTCGGGATGTCGCTGGATTCGTTCGAGCGCCACGTCCAGCCGGAGCTGAAGCTCATCCGCCGCGGCAAGCTGCGGCTCATCCCGCTCGTCGAGCTCGAGCGCTGGGCGGTCGAGAATGCCGAGGGCTTCGGCCGGGGCCGCTGACCCGGGGCGTAGGATCGGGACTCGCCATGGCCGCCGGGATTCGCGTCCGTCACGCACGAAGCTGCCGCTCCAAACAAGGCGGGCGCTGCAGCTGCAAGCCGACCTTCCAGGCGCAGGCGTACGACGCCCAGGCCGGCCGCCAGGTCTGGCGCACGTTCCCGACGATCAGCGCCGCGAAGCTCTGGCGCTCCGATGCCCAGGTCGCGCTCAGAAAAGGCACCCTCCGAGCACCGACCGCGAAGACGGTCACCGAGGCGGCGGAGCAGCTGATCAAGGGCGCCCACGACGGCTCGATCCTCGATCGCTCCGGCAAGCCGTACAAGCCGAGCACCGCCCGCGGCTATGAGCAGATGCTGCGCACCTACATCCTCCCCGCGCTCGGCCCGCGCAAGCTGTCGGCCGTCCAGCGGCGCGACATCCAGGACTTCGCCGACGAGCTGCGCGCCCAGGGCCTCTCCCCCTCGACGATCAACAACATCGTCGACCCGCTGCGGGTGATCTTCCGCCGGGCGATCCGCCGCGACGAGATCGCGATCGACCCGACCAACGATCTCGACATGCCGGCGATCCGCGGCCGTCGCGACCGGATCGAGCCGCGCGAGAAGGCTCACGAGCTGGTCGCCGCGCTGCCGCCCAGCGAGCGGGCGTTCTGGGCGACCGCGTTGTTCTGCGGCCTGCGACGCGGCGAGCTGCGCGGGACTGCAGTGGCTCCACGTCGACTTCGAGAACGGCGTCATCCGCGTCGAGCGCTCGTGGGATCCGGTCAAGGGACCGGTCGACGTCAAGACCGGCGCCGGGCACCGCGCCGTCCCGATGGCGTTCGCCGCGCGCCGCGAGCTCATCGCCCACCAAGCAGCGCACCAACCGAGACGGCGAGGACCTCGTCTTCGGACGAACAGCCACCGAGGCGTTCTTCGCCTCCACGATCCGGGCCAGAGCGAACAAGGCATGGCTCCAAGCGGGACTGACTCCGATCACGCCGCACGAAGCCCGCCACTGCGCGATCAGCTACTTCATCGCCGCCGGCCTGGACTGGAAGCAGATCTCCACCTGGGCCGGTCACGGCGACGTCCGCCAGACCTGGAACCGCTACGGCCATCTCATCCCCGGCGGAGAAGAGGCGGCCGCGGCCCGGCTCGATGCGTATCTCGAGCCCCCGGACGCCACGCTCGAACTCGTCCCAGAACCGCCTACGACCGCAGACGACCGCTACCAACCGCCGCCGCGCCAAAACGCAACTCCAGACAGGACGGGCGATCCGACTGTGGCGCACACTGTGGCGCACCCCCCTCAAAACACGAAATCCCCCGTGAACACGGGGGATTCGGAGTACCGCTACCGGGATTCGAACCCGGGTTTCCGCCGTGAGAGGGCGGCGTCCTAGTCCCCTAGACGATAGCGGCGGGGACGCTGGCGGCAGGCGAGCCGGGCGCCGGCCGTTCAGCGTTGATCAGCTTAGCGTGGCCCGTGAACTCGCGGGAGGCGCAGAAAGCGGTACATCGGCGGGCGGATGCGGGCTGGTGGCTGATCCGGTCCTCACGCGGCGACCAGCCTCGGTCCCGTGCCCGGCGACGCGTGCCCGTCAAGATCGACGGGTGACCGCCTAAGCGCGATCGCTTGCTAACTTCCACCGTCCCGCGGCTGTGGTGAAACTGGTATACACGCGGCGTTCAGGTCGCCGTGCCCTTACGGGCGTGGAGGTTCGAATCCTCTCAGCCGCATCGAGGTCGGTGCTCGGACCTCCTCAAAGCGACCGTTTCTTGGTAAGTTGGGACGTACTCTCGGATGGACGGGATACGCACGCATCAGACCGTCAGATTGAGCGCCGGCTCACATTCGGCGCCTGAGGAGGGCGCGTGTGTTCTGGAGCTGGCCTCGATGCTCAGCGGCGAGCGTTTCAGCGATCGGCCACCTTCGGTTTGCCCTGCCTTGCGGGAGTTCCTGCAGGGCTACAACGATGGACTGCCGGATGATCTGCGCCAGGATCTGTATGCGCTGGCCAGCGAGATCGTCGACACGCATGCTGCGCCTGCCGTGACGGCGTGGCGGGCCCGTCTGTGCGTCGGCTGGGCCCGGTCGGTGGCGGGTATCGAGTCGATCCCCACCAGGTTCCGCGGCTCGACGATGGACAACTGCGCGCGGGCCGGCGGATACGCGGCTCGGGTGGCGCGCAGCAACCCGTGGTGCCATCAGCAGACATTGGCGTTCTTCAGCTGGCTGGCGCGCAGGGGCGCAACGCAGCTGGTCGTCCCCGAGCCGCTGCCCCCAGCGCCGGCCAGACCACGGTGGAGCGAGACCGCGACCGCCCGGCCCGCGCTCGTATAGCGCTCACAGCCAACCGCGCTCCTCCGCCAACCGCACCGCCTCGGCGCGATTGCGGGCGTCCAGCTTCTGCATGACCGACGACAGGTGGTTGCGCACCGTCCCGTGCGACAGGTAGAGGGCCTTGGCCAGCTCGGCGACGGTCGCGTGGTCGCGCGAGGCCGCCAGCACCTCGTGCTCGCGGGGGGTCAGCGGGCACTCGCCCTGCGACAGGGCCGCGGCGGCCAGGCCGGGATCGACGATCCGCTCGCCCGTCAGGGCGCGGCGGATGGCGTTGGCCAACTCGCTCGCCGGTGCGTCCTTGAGCAGGAAGCCCGATGCGCCTCCCTCCATCGCGCGGCGTAGATACCCGGGGCGACCGAACGTGGTCAGGATCAGCACGCGGCAGCCGGGGAGCGCGGTCGCCAGCTGCTCGGCGGCGTCCAGGCCCGTCTGTCCGGGCATCTCGATGTCAAGCAGGGCGATGTCCGGCGCGGACGCGATCGCCGCCGCCAGCACCTCGTCGCCGCGCGCTACCTGGGCGACGACCTCCATGTCGGGCTCCAGCGACAGCAGGCTGGCCAGCGCCCCGCGGACCATGCCCTGGTCCTCGGCGATCAGCACCCGGATCATCGCGCCGCCGCCGGGACCGGGACCGAGACCGATAGGCGAAACCCGCCGCCGGGCAGCGCCCCGGCCTCCATCCGACCGCGCAGACTCTCGGCGCGCTCGGTCAGCCCGGCCAGCCCATGGCCGGGCTCATCCTCGGCGACCGCAGGTCCGTGACCATCGTCGACCACCTCAACGGCGGCGTCGGCCAGCCCGGTCAGGACCCGGACCTGACAGCGCGATGCCCCGCTGTGGCGGATCACATTGGTCGCCCCCTCGCGCACGGCCCACGCCAGCACCGCCTCCACCTCGGGATCGAGCGTGACCGCCGAGCGCTCGAACTCGGCGATGATCCCGGCGGCCGACAGAGCCACCCGCGCGCCCTCCATCTCCCCGGCGAGCGTCGGCTGGCGATAGCCGCTCACCGCCTGGCGCACCTCGCCGAGCGCCTGCCGGGCCACCTGCTCGACGTCTCCGATCTCCGCCGCAGCGTCCGCCGGGCGCAGAGGCAACAGCCGTCCCGCCAGCTCGGCCTTGATCGCGATTACCGACAGGCTATGGCCGAGGAGGTCGTGGAGATCGCGGGCAAAGCGCTCGCGTTCGGCGGCAACGGCGGTGCGAGCGAGTTCGGCGCGGGCCTCGGTCAGCTCGAAGTTTCGCGCCCGCAGGTCGCGCATCAACGTCAGCAGCAGCCCCACGCCGACGGTGCTGATCGCGAAACCGACCGCGTCGCCCGAGGAGCCGCCGCCCAGCGCCGTCGCACCCGCCGACACCCCGGCTGTCAACACAACCGCCGCAAGGCTCAGCCCGGCAGGAACGGTCAGCGCCGCGATAGCGGCGACGTAGGAGAACAGGTATCCCCATGACGGCCGGCTAAAGACGGTCAGCAGAATGGCGAGCGCGGCCAGCAGCGCGGAGAGGAGCAACGCACGCCACCGCTGCTTGACGTCAAGCCAGGTGAACACCAGCCAGACGTAGAGGATGGCGAAGGCGACCGACGCCGCGATCGTCAGGCCGTAGCTGAGACCGTGCCCCCCGTGCCCGATGGCATCGACCATCGGCGCGACGATGAAGCCCAGCCAGACCAGGCCGGCAGCCGCACGACTGCGGTTGAGCGGCCGTCCGTGAAACCACGGGTCCTCCGGCGCCGACTGACCAGCGCGTCGGGGCCAGAGGACCGCGAGGCCTGAGAACGGGCGTACCCGTCGGTCGCTCAAGCGACCTCCCCTTGTGGCTGGCGCAGGAACTTGACCATCATCACCACTCCGATGACCGTCCAGATGGCGAGCACCCGGAGGCTGGAACCGTCCAGCCCGGCGCCATGCCGACGTGGGTCGAAGACGAACTGCAGGCCGTTGGCGAGCGCCCTGATCGGGAACACGCCGGCGATCGACTTCAGCGCCGAGGGAAGCGAATCTGTCGGAAACCAGATGTTGGAGATGAAGGTCAGAGGCAGGATCAGCAGGTTGACGACCACCGGGCCGGTCTCGGCGTTCGGGATCAAGCGGGTGAGACCGATTCCCAGCGCGGTGAACGCCGCGGTTCCCAGGGTCATCGTGACCACCAGGCCCGGCAGAGCGCCCGCCCGGAAGTGCAGGCCCCAGATCGCCACCCCGCCCACGATCACGGTGACCGTGATGATGAGCGTGACGACCCAGGTCGAGCCGATGCGGGCGGCGACGTAGGCCCACCGGGGCAGGGGCGTGCCCTGCATCCGCTTGAGCACGCCGTTGTCGCGCAGGATGGCGGTGCTCATCGCCAGGTTTACGAACGTGGTGGTGATCACGGAGTACGCGAGGATCCCCGGAACGAGGAAGTCGTTGTAGGGGATCCCGCCCCGCTCCGAGATGTGCTGGCCCTTGTCCAGGCTGGCGAAGATCACCAGGAACATCAGCGGGAACACGAACGTGAACACGCCGCGTCCGCGGTTGCGCCAGTACGCGCGCTGCTCGTAGCGGATCTGCCAGCCGACCAGACCGATGTCTCGGCCGAGCGACGATTGGGTCACGGTACTCATGATGAGACAGCCTCCTGCGGTTGCGACGATGATGAATTCTGCTCTGTGCCGCCCGTGAGCTCCAGGTAGATGTCCTCGAGCGTCGGCTGGGTGACGGAGAAGTGGCCGAGATCGGCTCCGCGCTCCACCGCCCACGTGGTGAGGATCTGCGTGGCCCGGACGGGCTCGCGCGTCACGATCAGCACGTGCTCGCCGTCGAGCGACCGCGTCTCGCACGGCATCTCGGGCACGTCACCGAGCGCGATCGTGCGCGGCAGCGAGAAACGGATCTCGGCGGGCCGCAGGTCGCGACCGCCCAGCTCGTCTGGCCGCCCCGAGGCGATGATCTCGCCGTCGCGCATCACGGCGACCCGATCGGCGAGGTGCTGGGCCTCGTCCATGAAGTGGGTCGTCAGGAACACCGTCTTGCCCAGCTGGCACAGCGACCGGATCGTCGACCATGCCTGGCGGCGAGCCGCCGGGTCAAACCCGGTGGTCGGCTCGTCGAGGAAGATCAGCTCGGGATCGCCGACCAGGGCGAGCGCCAGGTCCAGGCGCCGGCGCTGGCCGCCGGAAAGCTGCTTGGCGCGCACATCGCGCTTGTCGGTGAGCTCGACGAGCTCGATGACGTCGTCGACCGGCAGCTGGCGGGTGTGATACCTGCCATACATCTCCACCAGCTCGGTGACCGACAGATCGACCTGCACGCCGCATTGCTGCAGCACGATGCCCACCTGCTCATGCAGCTCGCGGCTGCCGCTGGCGGGATCGATCCCCAGGACCCGGGCCTCACCGCCGGAGCGGAAGCGGTAGCCCTCCAGGATCTCGACGATCGTGGTCTTGCCGGCCCCGTTGGGACCCAGGAGGCAGAACACCTCGCCCCGCGCGACCTCGAAGCTAACCCCGCGCACCGCCTGCGTCTCGCCATACGAGCGCCGGAGGTCGCGCACTTCGATGGCGGGGCTCTGAACGTGAAATTGTGTCGGACGTGAACTCATGCCGGGGAGCGTAGGCTCGGCCCGGCTGCGTCGTAAGTGGCGTTCGGCCGAAATCGCCCATTACAAGTGTCATACGCTCCATCGGTCGATCGCCGGCGTCGCGCGCTCGTGACCGAGCACGCCGATGGCCGCCGTGGCCAGCTTGAAGTGTGCCCCCGCGGCCACCTCCATCTCGCACCAGCGCGCGGTCAGCACGCGCAGGATGTGGCCATGGGCGATCGCCAGACCGTCGCCGTCCACGCCCGCGAAGCGTTCCAGCACACGGTCGACGCGGGCGCCAACCTCCGCTGGCGACTCGCCGCCCGGACATCCGTCGCGCCACAGGTTCCAGTTGGGGTCATGACGCTCCCAGATCTCGGGAGACGTGAGTCCCTCGTACTCGCCGTAGTCCCACTCAACCAGGTCGTCGCACCGCAGCGCCGTCTCGCCGAAGCCCGCGATCTCCGCGGTTTGGCGGGCACGAAGCCGCGGGCTGCAGAGCACCAGTTCGAAATGCTCGCCGCTCAGCTTGTCGGCGATCTGCGCCTGCTTGCGTCCGTTCTCGGTGAGCGGCAGATCGGTGACGCTGGTGTGCTTTCCGGCAGCGCTCCACTCGGTCTCGCCGTGGCGCACGAGGAAGATCCGGTCCGCCATCCTCGGCCCCTCAAACGGCCGGCGACTCGACGTCGCCGCCGGTGCGCTCGATCTCGTCAACCTTGGCGCGACGGCGGACGTGGCGCTCCTCGTCCGACACGCGGGCGGCGAGGAACGTGACCACGATCTGCGCCGCTACCTCAACGCCGATCACCCGGCCGCCCAGGCAGAGCACGTTGACGTCGTCGTGCTCGACGCCCTGATGGGCGGTGTAGGTGTCGTGGATGGTGGCCGCGCGGACCCCGCGGATCTTGCAGGCGGCCACCGATACTCCCGCTCCCGAGCCGCACACGATGATCCCGCGTTCGGCGCGGCCCGAGGCGACGGCGCGGCCGACCTCCAACGCCTTGTCGGGGTAATCGATGGGGTCCGGGCGATCGGTGCCGAAGTCCAGGATCTCGTGCCCCTCGGCCGCGATCACCCCCAGCAGGCGTCCGCGGAGCACGTAGCCGGCGTGGTCGAAGCCGCAGGCGACGATCATGAGACGACCTCCTCGGTGGGGGACGGGGTGCGCGCGTCCGCTAGTTCGTGAACGGCCAGCAGGGCGGCACCCAGCACTCCGGCCCGCACCCCGTGGCGGGCGACGCGGATCGTGGTCTGCGTGCCGAGGCCCGGCAGGACGTAGGCAGCGGCCGTGCGCCGCGCCGGTTCGAGCAGGAGCTCGCCGGCGCGCGCGGCGCCGCCACCGATCACCACTTCCTTGGGATCGAAGGTGTTGATCGCGTTGGCGACCCCGATCCCGACGCGCTCGCCCCACGACTCGATCAACCGAGCGGCATCGCGATCGCCTTCCTGAGCCGCCTCGACGGCCTCCACGCCGGTCAGCTTCGCTCCGGCAGCTCGTCGCCTCCCGAGGGCCGAGTCGGGATGCTGCTCGGCGAAGCGCTCGACCAACCCGTCGAGCGCATGGCCGGCGGCCACCGCCTCCAGCGAGCCGGGCTGCGGAAAGCCTTCAGCGTCGGGCACCGGTCCACTGAGATCGATTCCGACCAGCGTGTGACCGAGCTCGCCGGCCGCGCCGGTGGCACCGCGGTAGATGCGCCCGTCGAGCACCAGGCCGCCGCCCACGCCAGTGCCGATCGTGAGCATCACCAGATCGCGGGCCACCATCTTCAGCTCGTCGTCGTGAGCCTCGGCCAGCGCGGCCACGGTGGCGTCGTTGTCGACGAAAACCGGCACCCCCAGCCGGTCGCCGAGCACCTGGCGCAGCGGCACGTCGACCAGCGGGATGTTGACCGAGGAGACGACGAGGCCCTTCTCGAAGTTCACCACCGACGGCACACCGATCCCGACGCCGTCGAGCTCGTCGCCCCGGCACTTCTGCACCAGCGAGACGAGCTGGTCGATCAGCGCGTCGGAGCTCGACAAGTCGGTCGGGGCGAGCGTCGAGCCGACCAGCTCGCGACCGGCCAGGCGGGCAACGGCGATCTTCGTGCCGCCGAGGTCGACTCCGATGACATCGCTCATCGGACGTTCACACCCCAGGCTCCAGCTCCGCGGCGGCGGCGCGATCAATCAGCACGGTGATCAGCTTGGCCTCGGGGACGAGCAACGAAGCCGGCACGGCCGGGTCGGGGTCGGCGTGCGGGCCGAACGCCTCGGCGATCGCTTCGGCCTTGGACTCGCCCGCGGCCAGGAACACGATCCGCTTGGATGACGTCAACGCCCTGATGGTCATCGTGACGCGCGGCACGAACGGCTCCAGCCCCGCCTCGGGAACGCCTACCACCAGCCGTCGGTCCTCGTGCAGCGCCCGCTGGCTTGGGAACAACGAGGCGGTGTGCCCGTCAGGCCCGATGCCCAGCAGGACGAGGTCGAACCTCGGCGGACCGGCTGCCTGCAGCCGCTGCTCGTACTCCTCGGCGGCAGCGTCGGGACCGAGCTCGCCCCGTATCCGTTCCACGTCGACCGTCCTCGCCCCTTGCAATGGATCGATCATCGTCTCCTTGACCATGCGGTAATTGGAGCGCTCATCGTCGGGATCGACGCAACGCTCATCCCCCACCCAGAACCTGCTTCTGGCCAGGTCCAGACCGGTCTTCTTGACCGCGTCGACGAAGTGCTCGTAGGCCGACTTGGGAGTGGACCCACCCGCGAGCACGATCTCCCCGCCGCCGATCGCCGCGCTTACCAGCAGCGCCGCGCAGGCGCGCGCCGGGTCCTCGACGATCTCGAATGCCAGGCTCATGCGCGGCTCATACGGGACACAGCTCCCGCGCGGCGCCAAGCGCGGGCAGGTACGTCGGGTCTCGCAGCAGAGCCTGGCGGATGCCCTCGCCGAGGATCCCGCCCTCCCCCCGCGAGGCTCCGAGGATCTTCCAGCGGCGCTCGATCCCATCGCGGCCGCACTCGGCAGCGTCCAGGCCGCCGAGGCCTCGCTGGAGCCCCAGCGAGGTTCCCTCGGCGCAGGAAACCGTGACCCCCACCAGACCAGGCGACTCCTGCTCGAGCGCGCGCAGCTCGACCGTCACCTGGTCGTCGTCGCGGTCCAGCGAGCCGGTGAACAAGCCGATTCCGCCGCTCAGATGCACACGCCCCCAGTGCAGCCGCGAGGCCAGCCAGCCGGCCAGCAGCAGCCCGCTGGCGCTCGAGCGCTCCTGATGACGGACCTCCAGATCCGAGATGCGTCTCAGCGCAGCCAGACGCTCCGGCAGATCGAAGCTGGCGGCGAGTCGCTCGCGCCAGGGCGTGGTGCGGAGCCACGCCAGGTCGACCACGTAGGCGTACTCGCGCAGCTCCTCGGCGCGGTCGAAGGCGTCGGCCGGCTCGGGCAGGTCGTCGGAATCCACCAGCATCACGTCCATCACCGCCCGCAGCGCCCTGACCGCGTCGTCATGTCCGTGGGGCGACCACACCACGGTCGGGATCTCACCGATCAGCACCGGATCGACGATCGTCTCCAGCCCCGCCAGGTGCTCCGGCCCGCAGTCGATCTCGACGTTCTCGTGCATCACGCCGAGTCCGTTCATGGGCTCCTCGTAGCTCACGGTGGCGACCGCGTCGAGCGTCGTGCGGCCCTCCTCGACGGCGCACAGCACGGTGCGCGAGGCGTGGTAGCGGCCGGCGCGCTCGAGCCGGTTGGCTATCTCCCCCTTCCACTCGCGGTCGACGATCACCACCAGGTTGAGTACCCGTGCCGGAGCCAGGGCCTCGTTGGCGGCATGGCGCTGGCGCAACAGCTCGCGCAGCGCCGCCTCGATCGCATCGGGGTTGGTGTCCTGCGCGCTCCAGATGTCCTCGGTCACAACCGCCGCCAGATTCGCCCGCCGTCCAGCAGCTGGCTGGCCTCCTCCGGACCGGTGGATCCAGCCGGGTAGGTGGGAATCTCCGCCGGCCTGTCCTGCGACCAGGCCTCCAGGATCGGATCGACGATGCCCCACAGCGCCTCGATCTCGTCGTTGCGCGTGAACAGCGTGGCGTCGCCTCGCATCGCGTCGAGAATCAGGCGCTCGTAGGCCTCCGGCGATTCCGAGAGAAACGAAGTGCCGTAGCGGAACTCCATGTTGACCGGGCGTATGCGCATGCGCGTGCCGGGGATCTTGGCGCCGATCGAGAGCGACACGCCCTCATCGGGCTGCAGGGTGAAGACCACCTGGTTGGCCTGGATTCCCACCGACCCGGAGCTCTTCAGCGCCAGGTGCGGGATCGGCTTGAGGATCACGGCGATCTCGGTGAGCTTGCGGGCCAGCCGCTTGCCGGTGCGCAGGTAGAACGGGACCCCGGCCCAGCGCCAATTGGAGACGTGCAGGCGCAGCGCCGCATACGTCTCGGTCAGCGAGTCCGGGGCGACGCCCTCCTCCTGGCGGTAGCCGGGCACCTTCTGGCCGCCGACCACGCCCGGGCCGTACTGGGCCCGCACGGCCATGTGGGGAACCTCCTCGATCGACGGCGGGACGATCGCCTCCAGCACCTTGAGCTTCTCGTCGCGCAGGCGGTCGGCGGTGAATGCCGTCGGCGGCTCCATCGTCAGCAGGGCCAACAGCTGCAGCATGTGGTTCTGGACGAGGTCGCGCAGCCCACCCGAGCGCTCGTAGTAGCCCGCCCGCCCGCCGATCCCGATGTCCTCGGCGGCGGTGATCTGCACGTGGTCGACGTAATTGCGGTTCCACACCGGCTCGAACAGAGCGTTGGCGAAGCGCATCGCCATCAGGTTCTGCACGGTCTCCTTGCCGAGGTAGTGATCGATGCGGAAGATCTGGTGCTCTTCGAAGACCTCCAGCAACGCCTCGTTGAGCGCGCGTGCCGAGGCGAGGTCGTATCCGAACGGCTTCTCGACGACGATCCGCGTCTGGGCCCTGTCGGCGCGGTTGAGGCCGGCACCCCCCAGCTTGGAGGCGATCAGCGGGAAGTACTCGGGCGCGGTCGACAGATAGAAGACACGGTCGAGTTGGCGCCCCGCCTGCTCATCGAACTCCTGCAGGGTGTGCTCGAGCTCGGAGTAGATCTCGCCGTCGTCGAACGAGCCCTGCACGTAGCGGGTGTCCTTGAGCAGTGCCTGCAGCACGTTCGGATCGGGCTTGCGCCGCGAGTAGAGCTCGATCGAGGCGATGACCGCGTCGCGGAAGTCCTCGTGCTCCTGGTCGCGGCGCCCGACGCCGATCATCTCGAAGCGCTCGGGGAGCTGCCCCTCGTGCGCGAGGTTGTAGATCGCCGGCAGCAGCTTGCGGTGCGCGAGGTCGCCGGTTGCTCCGAAGATCACCAGCGAGGTCGGATGCACCGGGAGCCGCTCGAGCCCCTCGACGAGCGGGTTCTCGGTGTCGGTGAGGTTGAGCGGCGAGGTGGTGCTCACTTCTTGGGTGCCGTTCTCACCGCGTGGCCGCCGAACTGGTTGCGCAGTGCGGCCACCATCCGCGCCGAGTAGTTGCCGGCTCCCCGCGAGCTGAAGCGGGCGAACAGGGCCGCCGCCAGGGTCGGCATCGGAGTGTCGGTCGCGATCCCCGCGTCCAGCGTCCAACGTCCCTCGCCGGAGTCGTCCACCCAGCCCTCCAGGGAGCTGAGGTCGTTGCCGTCCAGCTCGAACGCCTTGCCCGCCAGCTCCAGCAGCCAGGAGCGGATCACCGACCCCTGGCTCCAGAGCTTGGCGATCGTCTCGTTGTCCAGCCCGTAGTCGGACTTGTGCAAGAGCTCGAAGCCCTCGGCGTAGGACTGCATCAGCCCATACTCGATGCCGTTGTGGACCATCTTCACGAAGTGCCCGGAGCCCGGGCCGCCCATGTGTCCCCAGCCGTTCACGGGCGCCAGCACGTCGAGAATCGGCGCCAGCCGCCGGACCGACTCGTCCTCGCCACCGACCATCATGCAGTAGCCGATCTCCAGGCCCCACACCCCGCCGCTGGTCCCGACGTCGACGAAGCGGACGTCGTGCTCAGCGCACTTGGCGTGATGGGCGATCGATTCGGTCCACTTGGAGTTCCCCCCGTCGACGATCATGTCGCCTGGGGAGAGCAGGCCGAGCAGCTTGTCGATCGTGTCCTCGGTCGCCTGACCGGCCGGGACCATGATCCACACCGCGCGCGGTGACTGGAGCTGACCGACGAGGTCCTCCAGCGAGTCAGCCCCCGAGGCGCCGTGGCCCTCGGCGGCCTTGACGGCGTCGGCGGAGAAGTCGAAGGCCACGACCTCGTTGTCCGAGTCCCGCTTGATGCGGGTGACCATGTTGCCACCCATCTTGCCCAGCCCGACGAAGCCGATCTGCACGCGTTACCTCCGCGAGGTCGTGGTTTCGAGCACCTGCACGCTTAGGACTTGCCAGCCACCGCGGCCTGTCGACGCTTCTCGATCCCGTCGAGCAGGTGGGTCATCGCGTCCTCGAACTGCTTGACGCCATCGACCAGCAGTTGGTCGGTCACCTCGGGCAGGTCAATGCCGGCCTTCTCCAGCGCCTCGAGATCTTCGGAGGGATCGCGTTGCGCCGTCGGGCCCGAGATGCGCCCGTGATCGGCAACCGCCTCAAGCGTCGCCAGCGGCATGGTGTTCACGGTATGGGCGCCGACCAGCTCATCGACGTACATCGTGTCCGGATACCGTTCGTTCTTGACGCCCGTGGACGCCCACAGTGGCCGCTGCGGATGGGCGCCGCCGTGATGCAGACCCTCCCAGCGCGGGCTCGCCATGACCGCCTCGAACTTGCGGTAGGCGACGCGCGCGTTGGCGATCGCGGCCTTGCCGTACAGCTCCTCATGCCCGTTGGCCTCCAGGAGCTTGTCCACGGCGGTGTCGACGCGGGAGACGAAGAAGCTGGCCACCGAGGCGACGTCCAGCGGCTTGCCCTCGCGCTGGCGGCGCTCCAGTCCATTGAGATAGGCGTCGTGGACCTTTTCGTAGGCCTCGACCGAGAACAACAGGGTCACGTTGATGTTGATGCCCTCGTAGATCCCCTGCTCGATCGCGCCCACGCCCTCCGGCGTACCCGGGATCTTGATCATCACATTGGGCCGCTTGACGCGCTGCCAGAAGGTACGGGCGCCCTCGATCGAACGGCGCTCGTCGTGAGCCAGATCGGCCGCCACCTCGAGCGAGACGAAGCCGTCCTGGTGGTTCGAGGACTCGTAGAGGTCGCGCAGAACGTCGCAGGCATGCTGGACGTCGGCGATGGCGAGCGCCTCGTAGATGGCCTGGGCGTCGAGGCCTTCGCCGGCCAGCGCCTCAAGCTGCTCGTCATAGGCCTCGGACTTGGGGTCGAGGATCGCCTTGTCGAAGATCGAGGGGTTCGAGGTCATGCCCTTCAGCGAGTCCTCGGCAATCAATCGGGCCAGCTCGCCGTCCTGGACCAGCGAGCGGCTCAGAAAGTCGAGCCAGGGGCTCGTGCCGGCCTCGGCCAGCGAAAGAAGGTTGGGATTGACGTTGGTGGCTTGGGTCGTGCTCATCGCTTTAGCTCCGATGGATTGACATCTGGGGCCGCGGCGGGCTGACGTGGCCCCTGAAACTCAGCATAGACAGATGTTGCGCCGCAAATGCTTAGTTTCCCGTGAACGGCCGTCCTCACCCGAAAAGCACGCCGTAGCGCTCGTATTCCTCCACCGGGACCCTTCGGACCTCGGCTACCGCGTCGGCTAGCTGCACGAGCTCGATCTCGGTGGCGCGCAGCGCGGTCATCGTCCCCCACCGACCCGCGTGGGCGGCGTCGATCGCCGCCAAACCCAGACGCGTGGCCAGCACGCGATCGAACGCCGTGGGCGTACCGCCGCGCTGCACGTGGCCGAGGACGGTCGCCCGCGTCTCAAAGCCGGTGCGGCTCTCGATCTCTCGCTCCAGCGCCTGGCCGATGCCGCCCAGCCGGGGATGGCCGAACTCGTCCAGCTCGCCGGTGGCGACGCTCATCGTCCCCTCCTTGGGCGTCGCCCCCTCGGCGGCCACCACGATCGAGAAGTACCGACCTCGTCCGTGGCGGCGGCCGATCAGCCTGCACACCTCCTCGATGTCGAACGGGATCTCGGGGATCAGGATCACGTCGGCGCCGCCGGCAATGCCGGAGTGCAGCGCGATCCACCCGGCGTTGCGGCCCATCACCTCCACGACGAGAATCCGGTGGTGGCTCTCGGCGGTGGTGTGGAGGCGGTCGATGGCCTCGGTGGCGACGTGCAGCGCGGTGTCGAACCCGAATGTCTGGTCGGTGGACCCGAGGTCGTTGTCGATCGTCTTGGGGACGCCGATCACGTTGATCCCCGCCTCGCTCAGCCGATTGGCGGCGCCCAGCGTGTCCTCGCCGCCGATCGCGATCAGGCCGTCGAGCCGATGGCGCTGCAGGTTGGTGCGAACGAGCTCGACGCCACCCTCGCGCTTGGAGGGGTTCGTGCGAGAGCTGCCGAGGATCGTGCCTCCGCGGGGCAGGATCCCGCGCGTGGACTCGATCGTGAGCTCCTCCTGGACGTCCTCCAGGACGCCGCGCCAGCCGTCGCGGAACCCGACCAGCTGGTCTCCGAACTCGTCGATCCCCTTGCGCACGGCCGCTCGGATGACGGCATTCAGCCCCGGGCAATCACCCCCGCCGGTGAGCATGCCGATACGCACGGCGTCAGATCCTACGCGGATGTCCTCGCTAGGGTTTCGCGCGATGCCGGCCCGCCCTCGTCTCGGCGTACGCACCCTCTCGGCAGTGGCCGCCGCGACCGGCGCAGCCGCCGCGGGCGTCGCACTGCAGCGTCGTCACCTGCGAACGCTGGCCCGCGACCCCGACTACGCCCGGCTGACCGAGCCGCTCGGCGGCGACGCGCTCAGGGTCGTCTCGGCCGACGGCACCGAGCTGCACGCCGAGGCCTTCGGAGCGCCGGCGGCTCGCACCTTCGTGCTCATCCACGGCTGGACCGAGCGACTCGCCTTCTGGGGGCCGGTGATCGCCGAGCTGACCGACCGTGGCCACCGGGTCGTCGCCTACGACCTGCGCGGCCACGGCAGCAGCGGGCCGGCGGTCGAGAACGACTACGCACTGGAGCGCTTCGGCGAGGACCTGGAGGCGGTGCTCGACGCGGCCGTTCCGGCGAGCGAGCGGGCGACCGTCGTCGGTCACTCCCTGGGCGCGATGTCGATCGTCGCCTGGGGCGGCGCCCACGACGTCCAGCGCCGCGCTGACGCCGCCGCGCTGATCAACACCGGCCTGGGCGACCTGGTCGCCGGCAACCTGCTGTTCGGCGAGCTGGCCAGGTGGATGAACCACCCCCGGGTCAGCCGCGCCGTGCTGGGCTTCGGCGCGCCGCTGCTCCCGTTCTCCTCGCCCGTCTCCCAGGCGGTGATTCGCTATGCCGCGTTTGGACCCAACGCGACCGCCGGCGACGTGGCCTTCTACGAACGAATGCTGATCGAATGCCCGGCCGACGTGCGCGCCGCCTGCGGGGTCGCTCTGTCAGATCTGGACCTCTGGTCGGCGGTGGCCGCGCTGACCATCCCCACCCTGGTGATCGCCGGCGACGGCGACCGGCTCACTCCCCCTGAGCACGCACGGCGGATCACCGAGGCGCTGCCCCATCCAGCCGGTCTGATCGTGCTTGAGCAGACCGGGCACATGTCCCCGCTGGAGCGTCCGCGGGAGCTGGCCGACGCGCTGACCGAGCTCATCTCGGCGCCGTCGAGCACTTCCCCGGTCGCCGCCGCGTAGGCCGATGGGCGCCGGAGCGCTCAGCAGCCGGATCGACGTCACGCGCGCGGGACGGCGCGCTCGGCGGCGAGTGCTGGATTCGTTCGCGGCGGTGTTGCAGTCGGCGGTGGCGGCCGCCCTGGCATGGCTGGTTGCCCACCGCGTGCTCGGTCACTCGCAGCCGTTCTTCGCCCCGATCGCGGCGGCCATCTCGCTCAGCACCAGCTACATCCAGCGCAGCCGACGGATCGCCCAGATGGTGGGCGGCGTCTTGTTGGGGATCGTCGTCGCCGAGCTGCTCCATGGCCTGCTGGGCGACAGCACCGCCGCGCTGGGGCTGATCGTGCTGGCCACGATGGTGATCGCCCTGGCCGTCGGCATCGGCTTCTTCGGCGACGGGATGATGTTCCCCAACCAGGCGGCCGCCTCCGCCGTCCTGGTCGTCACCGTGCACCGGCACGGCACCGGCGCGGAGCGGGGCGTGGACGCGCTCGTCGGCGGCGCCGTCGCCCTGGTGCTGGGCGTCGGCGTGTTCCCCGCTCAGCCGTTGAATCTGCTGGCCAACGCGGAGTCCGACCTGCTGCGAACGCTGGCGGCAAAGCTCGGCGAGGTGGCGGATATGCTGCGCGCCGGCCGGACCGCCACCGACGAGTGGACGCTGAGCACCGGCCACGCCATCCACCGCCAGCTGGCCGCTCTGGCCCGCGCGCGTGCCACCGCGCGCCTCAACGTACGGATCGCCCCGCGACGCTGGCGGCTGCGGGCGCCCGTCGATGCCGAGGTGGGCCGCACCGCCCGGCTGGACCTGCTGGCCAACGCGGTGCTCAGCCTGATCCGCGCCGCCACCTTGCGGCGCGACGGCCAGCGGGAGCCCCCTGCCGTGCTGCAGGACGGGATCGCGTCGCTGGCCTCCTCGCTGGGGACGCTGGCCGACGCCGATCGTCCGTGGCCGTCGGAGCTGCTGGCCGAGCTGGAGGCCGCAGCCGGAGCCACGGTGGACTGGGTGGCCGCCCGGGATGTCGACCACGATCAGGTGGTCGCCTCGATCCTGCGCGCCGCCGCCCGCGATCTGCTCGCGGTGATCGAGTTGCCCGCTCTGGCAGAGTGATGGCGGTGACCCGTCTCGATGGAGCGAACGGCAACCTGTGCTATCCGCTGCAGGAGGACCCGGAGCTCGCCGAGGCGATCGAGCCCGCTCGCCGGCTTGCGGCGGCGGGCGCCCTCATAGCGCGCGAGATCGACATTCCCGTGGGTGCGTGGCAGGGCCGACCCGCCTCGCCGGACGGCGGGATCGGACTGCTCGTGCTGGAGGGCGTGCTCGTGCATCGGGTCGGGATCGACGATCGCTACAGCGCCGAACTGCTCGGCGAGGGTGACGTGCTGCGCTCGCTGCGCGGCGAGCCGCCCACCTCGACGCTGGCCCTGTCGATGAGCTGGGTGATCCTCGAGCGCGCGCGGCTGGCGGTGCTCGACGAGCGCTTCGTGCGACAGCTGACGGCGTTCCCACAGGTAGCCGGGAGGCTGTTCACGCGCTCGGTGCTGCGCACCCGGCAGTTCGCGGTCAATATGGCGATCGTGCATCAGGCGCGGGTCGACACCCGCCTGCACATGCTGTTCTGGCATCTGGCCGGCCGTTGGGGGCGGGTGCGCTCAGACGGCGTGGTCGTCCCGCTGCGCCTCACCCACACGATCCTCGCCGAGCTGGTGGCGGCCAGGCGTCCGACGGTCACCAGCGCACTCACCGAGCTGGCCCGGCGGGGCGTGATCACTCCCGTGGAACAGGGCTGGCTGCTCTCCGGCGACCCACCCGGCGAGATCTCTCAGACCAGTGCCCGGGCCCCTCGCGCGCATGCGTCCGGTGGAGCCTGACGGTGCACATCGACCCCTACATCGTCCTGGGCTCGGCGATCATCGGCCTGCTGGTGGGCATGACGGGCGCCGGCGGAGGCGCGCTGATGACGCCGATGCTGATCCTGCTGTTCTCGGTCAAGCCATCGACCGCGATCTCCTCGGACCTGGTGGCCGCGGTGGTGATGCGTCCGATCGGCGCCGCCGTGCACATGCGGGCCGGAACCGTGAACTTCAAGATCGTGCGCTGGATGGTGCTCGGCTCGGTTCCGGCGGCCTTCCTCGGCGCCTACCTGCTGCACCTGATGGGCGACGCGCAGTCGGCGGAGAGCAACATCGAGGTGTTCCTAGGCGCGGCCCTGTTGATCGGTGCCGCGGCGATGGTGCTGCGCTTCGTGCTGGACCGCCGGGGCAGCGGTCCGCGGGACGCCTACATAACGCAAGCCGCTCCACGCCCCTGGCTGACGCTGGCGGTGGGCATCGTCGGCGGGCTGATCGTGGGGCTGACCTCCGTCGGCTCGGGCTCGCTGATGATCGTCGCCCTGCTGTTCATCTACCCGCGGCTGGGGGCCAACCAGCTGGTCGGCACCGACCTCAGCCAGGCCGTGCCCCTCACGCTGGCGGCGGCGCTGGGGGCGCTCGCCTTCGGCCACGTGGAGTTCTCGGTGACGGGCTCGTTGATCATCGGCAGCGTGCCGGCCGTCCTGATCGGCTCGCTGCTGTCTTCCACCGTCCCCGACCGTTACGTGCGGCCGGTGATCACGTTCGTGATCTTCGCCTCGGGGCTGAAGTACGTCGGGGTGGAGACGACCGCGCTGGGCTGGATCCTGTGCGCGACGCTGCTGGCCGGGGCGGTCGCCTGGCTGTGGCTGAAGCGCCCGTGGGAGGCGGCGTTGACGCCGCCCGCAACGCTGCTTCAGGCCGCGGCGAGTGACGCAGCGGCGCGCGAGGAGCCCCGTCCCGAGGACGCGGTGGTCTAGTGGGACTCGCAGGATGAGCCACTAGTGGCGGTCATCGAGCCCGAGCGCGTCGACGTCGAGGTCGCTGGCGGGTCCCTGGCGACGTTCCGCCTCGGGGCGGGCGGCTCCGACGCGCCGGCCGTAGTCGCGATCCATGGGATCACCTCCACCAGCCGCACATGGCTGGCCATCGCACGGGCGCTGGAAGATCGAGCGTCGCTCATCGCCCTTGACCTGCGCGGGCGTGGGAGCAGCAACGCGCTGCCTCCGCCGTTCGGGATCGACGCCCACGTCCGCGACGTGATCGCGGTGCTCGACCGCTTCGGGCTCGACCGGGCGGTGATCGCCGGGCACTCGCTGGGCGCCTACATCGCCGCCCGCCTGGCGACACTTCATCCCGAACGCGTCGAGAGCCTGGTGCTCGTCGACGGCGGGCTGAGGATCCCCCGGTCAGAGGGAGTCGACCCGGCGAAGTTCATGGAGGCGTTCCTCGGACCGACCCTGGCGCGGCTGCGGATGACCTTTGCTGACCTCGACGCCTACCGCGCTTGGTGGGCCGAGCATCCCGCGGTCGTCAATGCCGACATCGACGCCGCCGACCTGTCCGAATACGCGGCCCACGATCTCGTCGGCGAGGCGCCCGAGATGCGCTCCTCGGTCAATCCCGATGTCGTCCACGACGACGGAGTTGACCTGTCCGAGGTCACCGACGCCACCGCGTTCTCGGTGCCCGCAATCTTCCTGTGCGCTCCTCGCGGGATGGTCGACGACCCCAACCCGATGCAGCCACTCTCGATCGTGCAGGCGTGGGCGGCGCAGGACCCGGAGCGGCGGCGGGCGATCGAGGTGCCCGACGTCAACCACTACAGCATCGCATGGGGATCCCACGGCGCCGCGCTCGTGGCCGACGAGATCGCCCGCGCGGTCAGCGCCCCCGGCGCTTGAGCAGCCGCATCGACGCTCAACAACATGTCGACGTCCACCTCGGCCAGGGCCAGGCCGATCGCCCCGAGCAGTTCGGCCTGATCGCCGAGCTCGGCGGCGAGCACCGAGACATCGCGCCACACCGCATCGATCGCCGTCTCGCGGACTCCGGCACGAACGCCCTCGACTAGCACCTCACCCTCCACGATCAGCTCGCCGCCCACGATCACCAGCTCGGGATTGACGAGATTGCAGACCGCGCCGGCAACCCGCCCCACGGTTCTTCCGGCCTCGCGGAGAGCCCCACTGTCACCGGCCCGGGCCCTCACAGCACGCGCGCCGGCCACCGTCTCCAGGCAACCTCGATGCCCACAGCGACACGGCGCGCCGTCGGGATCGACGACGACATGCCCCAGCTCCCCCGTCATCCCGCTGTGGCCGGTGAACAACGTCCCGTCGAGGATCAGTCCGGCGCCGATCCCGCTCGAGAGCATCAGGTAGACGACGTTGTCCGCGCCGCGGCCCGCCCCGCCTCGGACCTCGGCCAACGCCCCGAGGTTGGCGTCGTTGCCGACGTGGACGGGAACCCCCAGTCGGTCTCGCAGCTCGGCGCCCGGCGAGACCGATCGCCAGCCGGGCAGGATCCCGGCGGCCACCAGCATCCCGGTGTCACGCCGCACCGGGGCCGAGATCGCGGCGCCGACGCCGAGCAGGCGGTTGACATCGCGTCCCAGCCGGTGAAGCTCGGCGACCGCCACCTCGATCGCACGGCGCGGCTCGTTGTCGACGTCGAGCTCGTGCCGAGCCTCGGCGACGATCGTTCCCGCCAGGTCGGCGAGCGCCACCCGCACCGACCCGTGCCCGAAGTCGATCCCGCCTACCGCGGCGAGCCGCGGGTCGATGGCGAGCAGAGAGGTCGGGCGCCCCGAGCGGCCCGATGTCCTCGGCGCCGGGCGTTCGTCGACCAGCCCCTCGGCCTGAAGCTCGCCGATCAGCCGGGAGACGGTGGCTCGCGACAACCGGGTGTCGCGCACCACCTGCGCCCGGTCGAGCGGGCCCTCGCGCCACAGGCAGTCGACGACCACCTCGCGTGCGCTCATCGCACCCCGAGCAGCACGTCGATCACCAGCTGGTCGAGGTGCTCGTTACCGTATCCACGCTCGGCCAGCGCATCCAGATCAGTCGCCGCGGACTTCAGCGCTGCGGCCTCGGTCTCCGAACTGCCGTCGAGCGAGGCCTGCCCCAGTTCGCCGACCGAGGCGGCCGCCATCGCCTCCTGGACCTCGGGCAGCGAATCGAACTGCCGGGCCTTCTCGGCCAGCGCGGTGTAGGTGCTCATGCAGCCGCGCGCGAACGCCCACACATCCGCCTCGTCGGCGTTGCGATACGGGTGGGCGTCGAAGTGGCGCGGACCCTCGTAGCCGGCCCGCTCCAGCAGCCTGACCAGGTGAAAGGCCTCCTTGAGGTCCTCGGCACCGAAGCGGTAGTCCTGGTCGTAGCGGCCGATCCGCTGGCCGTTGAGATCGATGTGAAAGAGCTTGCCGGCCCACAGCGCCTGTCCGACCCCGTGCATGAACGACAGCCCGGCCATGGTCTCGTGGGCGACCTCGGGGTTGACGCCGACCATCTCGGGCCGTTCGAGCGTGGTGATGAAGTGCAGCGCATGGCCGACCGTCGGCAGGAACAGGTCGCCGCGCGGCTCATTGGGCTTGGGCTCCATCGCAAAGCGCAGGTCATAGCCCTGGCCGACGCTGTAGTCGGCAAGCACGTTGATCGCCTCGCGATAGCGCTCCAGGGCATCGCGCGGGTCCTTGGCGACGCCCACCTCGGTGCCCTCGCGCCCGCCCCAGAAGACATAGACCTCGGCCCCCAGTTCGGCACCGAGATCGATCGACAGCATCGCCTTGCCGATCGCGGCGCGCCGGACGTTGCGGTCGTTGGAGGTGAACGCCCCGTCCTTGAACGCCGGATGGTGAAACAGGTTGGTGGTCGCCATCCCCACCCCCAGTCCGCGCTCGGCCAGAGCCGCCTTGAAGCCGGCCACGATCCGGTCACGCTCGGCGGCGCTCGACCCGTAGGGGATCAGGTCGTTGTCGTGCAGGCTGACCCCCCAGGCCCCGGCGTCGGCGAGCTTGTGGACGGTGTCGACCGGGTCGCGCGGCGGACGTGTCGGGTCTCCGAACGGGTCACGGCCCGGGTTGCCGACCGTCCACAGGCCGAACGTGAAGCGAGGTGTCGTCATGCGGTCCTCTCGATCCGAGTTTTGTCTAAGATTAGACAGAATGGCGGCAGAGGCACGGGTGATCGGCGTCGACGTGGGGACCTCATCCGCGAAGGGGGTGGCGATCGACGAGCACGGCAAGCTGCTGGCCGAGGCGACGCGCTCCTATCCGGTCGACATGCCCCAGCCCGGCTGGTCAGAGCAGGATCCCGACGACTGGGTCACCGCCACCGAGGCGGTCCTCGACGAGCTGGGGGCCGACGACGCCGCCGGGCGTCGGGCTGACCGGCCAGATGCACGGCCTGGTGGCGCTCGGGGCCGACGATCGCCCGCTGCGCCCGGCGATTCTCTGGAACGACGGTCGCAGCCAGCCACAGGCGACGGCGATCGAGCAGCGCCTGGGGATCGAGCGGCTGGTCGAGCTGAGCGGCAACCGCGCCCTGGCCGGCTTTACCGCGCCCAAGCTGGCGTGGCTGGCCGAGCACGAGCCCGACGTGCACCGCCGCATCGCCCGGGTGCTGCTGCCCAAGGACTACGTACGCTTCCGGCTCACCGGCGAGCTGGCCACCGACGTCTCCGACGCCTCCGGAACCGTGCTGCTCGACGTCGGGCGGCGGGCGTGGAGCTCGGAGCTGGCCGAGGCGTTCGAGGTGGACCCGGCGTGGCTGCCGGCGGTGCACGAGTCCCAGGAGGTCACCGGCCATACCTCCGCCGGCGTTCCGGTGGCGGCCGGGGCGGGCGACCAGGCGGCCGGCGCGCTCGGGGTGGGCGTGACTGACGCGGGCAGCCCGGCCTCGCTGGCGCTCGGCACCAGCGGCGTGATCTTCGCCGCCCAGGACGCCTATGCCCCCGACCCCGAGGGCCGGCTGCACGCCTTCTGCCACGCGCTGCCCGACCGCTGGCATGTGATGGGCGTGATCCTGTCGGCCGCCGGCGCGCTCAGCTGGCTCGATCGGGCGATCGGCCACGAGGACGGGATCCCGGCACTCCTGCAGGAGGCGGCCGGCTGGGAACCCGGCGTCGAGGGCCTGACGTTCGCGCCCTACCTGTCAGGCGAGCGGACCCCGCACGCCGACGGCGACGTGCGCGCCGCGTTCGTTGGGCTGGGCCTGCGCCACGACCGGGGCGCGATGGTGCGCGCCCTGTTGGAGGGCGTCGGCCACGCGTTGCGTGACGGTCTCGACCTGATGGAAGCTGCCGGCTCCGCACCGCAGAGCGCCCGGGCCTCGGGCGGTGGAGCCCGTTCGGAGCTGTGGCTGCGGATCCTGGCCAGCATCCTCGAGCTGCCGATCCAGCGCACGGAGTCAGAGGCAGGTGCCGCCTACGGCGCGGCCGTGCTCGGCGGAGTTGCCGGCGGCGTGTTCGAAGATGCGCGCAGTGCGTCGCAGCTGGGCTTCACGGTCACTGCCGAGATCCAGCCGGATCCCGACTGGGTGCAGGCCTATGCCGCCCAGCGCGAGCGGTACCGGGCGCTTTACCCGGCGCTGGCGAACCTCCCCTCCTGACCTGTCAAGCTGTTGAGCATGTCAGTCGTGGACCGTCCGGCCGCCGCCACCGTGGCCGATGGCAAGCGGGCGCTGAGCGACCTGCTGGGCCCCGATCGCGTCCTGACCGGCGACGACGTGCTCTCCCAGCACGCCCACGATGAGTCGTTTCACCCCGAGGCCCGGCCCGACGCCGTGGTGTGGCCGCGGTCGACCGAGGAGGCGGCAGAGATCGTCAAGATCGCCGCCGCTCACCGGCTGCCGCTGGTGCCCTTCGGCGCCGGCACCTCGCTGGAGGGACACGTGGCCGCGCTGGCCGGCGGGATCAGCGTCGATATGCGTGAGATGAACGAGATCAGCGAACCGTCGCTGGAGGACCTCGACGTTCACGTGCAGGCAGGGGTTACCCGACGACAGCTGGACGCGAAGCTGCGTCCCGAGGGAGTGTTCTTCTCCGTTGACCCGGGCGCGGACGCCACCATCGGCGGGATGATCGCCACCGGCGCCTCGGGCACCACGACCGTGCGCTACGGGGCGATGCGCGAGAACGTGCTCTCGATCACGCTGGTCGACGCTCGCGGCCGGATCGTGCGCACCCACTCACGGGCGCGCAAGTCCTCGGCGGGCTATGACCTGACGCGGCTGATGATCGGCTCCGAGGGCACACTCGGGCTGATCTGCGAGGCCGTCCTTCGCCTGCACCCCATCCCGGAGGCGACGGCCGCCGCGCAATGCACGTTCCCGTCGCTCGAGGCCGCCGTGCAGTGCGTGGTCCGGGTCGAGCAGTACGGCATTCCGGTGAGCCGGATCGAGCTCGTCGACGAGCGGCAGGTCGAGGCCCTCAATCATCATTTCGGGACATCATTCGCGGTCGCCCCGGCGCTGTTCTTGGAGTTCGAGGGCGCGTCCGACAGCGAGGTCGAAGCGCAAGCGCGCGAGACCGCCGAGATCGCCGCCGAGCTCGGCGGCTCGGAGTTCTCCTGGGCCACCGACGAGCGCGAGCGCCGCAAGCTATGGCACGCCCGCCACGGCGCGATGGAGGCCGCGAGGGCGATGAAGCCCGGCAGCGGCGCGCTGACGACCGACGTGTGCGTGCCGATCTCCGCGCTCGCTGAATGCATCGCCGAGACCCAGGCCGACATCGCCGAGCATCATCTCTCCTCGGCGATCGTCGGGCACGCCGGCGACGGCAACTTTCACGCCGTGATCCTCGTCGATCCCAGCGATCCGGCCGACGTCGCCCGCGGTGAGGAGTTCCATGCCCGCCTCGTGCGCCGTGCGCTCGCGCACGACGGCACGTGCACCGGCGAGCACGGGGTCGGCTACGGCAAGGGAAAGTTCCTCGTCGACGAGCACGGCATCGCCGGGGTCGAGATGATGCAGGCGATCAAGCACGCGCTGGACCCCGACGGGATCTTCAACCCGGGCAAGAGCGCGTCGGCCGCCTGATCAGCGCAGCAGGCCGCGGGGCGTTCAGAGCAGCGCGCGCAGGGTGTCGATCGTGTCGGCGCTGTCGGCGTCCCGGTCGGGCCGGTAGCGCTTGACGCGAGCAAAGCGCAGGGCGACGCCGCCCGGGTACCGGCTGGAGGACTGAACGCCGTCGATCGCGATCTCGACCACGAGCTCGGGGGCGACGAGCACCGAGATGCCGCGGCGCTCGGTCTCGCGCTCCAGCAGGGCCGCCGTCTGCCAGGTCAGGAGCTCGTCGGTCAATCCCTTGAAGCACTTGCCGACCATGACGAATTCGCCGCTCGCCGGGTCATAGGCGCCGAGGTGCAGGTTCGACAGCCAGCCCCGGCGGCGCCCATGGCCCCACTCGGCGCCGAGCACGACCAGGTCGTAGGTCAGCACCGGCTTGACCTTGCGCCAGGCCGCGCCGCGGCGTCCGGCCGCGTAGATCGAGGACGCGTCCTTGACGACGACCCCCTCGTGGCCGGCCTGGAGCGAGGCGGCCAGGACGCGCTCGGCCTCGGCGATGTCGTCGGTGAGGACACTGGGCACGATGAGGTGCTGGGCGATCGTCCGCAGCTCGGCGCTGCGTTCGCGCAGCGGAGTGTCGAGCAGGTCGCGCCCATCCACGTGCAGGACGTCGAACAGGAAGGTAACCACGCCCTCCGGCGGCGCATCGGCGTCGATCTGCGACATGGTGTCCTGGAAGCTCGCCGGGCCGGCCTCGCCCATCCACAGCGCCTCGCCGTCGAGAATGACGTCGCTCACCGGTAGCGCCAGCACGGCGGCAACGATCCCCGGCAGACGATGGGTGATGTCGTTGAGGTTTCGCGAGTAGATGCGGACCTGATCGCCGCGGCGGTGGATCTGGACTCGGAGCCCATCGAGCTTGAACTCCACCGAGGCGAGGGTGAAGGCCGACATCGCCTCGGCGACGCTCGCCCCCGGCGCGGCGAGCATCGGCAGGATCGGACGAAACAGCTGGAGCCCGACCGCGCGCAGGCCGGCCTCGCCGCCGGTGATGGCGAGCGCGGCCATCCGCGTGAGATCGCCCGAGAGCATGAGCGCGCGCCGTGCGACGCCCGCACTGACGCCGGCCGCCTTCGCCACGGCGTCGGCCATCACGCCGGCCAGGGCGCCCTGGCGCAGGCCGCCGGTCAAGAGGCGTCGGACGAACTCGGCCTCCGGCTCGGTGGCGCGACCGAGCAGCTCGACGAGCACCTGGCGGCGACGTGTCGCCGAGCCCTCCCCGCTGTCGGCGGCGATCGCGTCGATGCAATGGTCCAGGTCGCCGACGGTCAGCGTCGGCTCCTCGGCGGCCGGCACCTCGATCCCGTACACCGTGGCGTAGCCGACGCCCACCCGCCCCTGCCGGGGTGTTCCGGCGAGAAAGCCGACGCACATCTCGACCTCGGTCGCGTCCACGTTGCTCAATAACTCAGCGAGGATCGCGACCTTCGCCGAGCGCGACCGCGTGGCGGCCACCTCGGCCGAGGCGTCGACGACGGCCGCAAGGCGGGTGACCATGCCCGCGGAGGCTAACGGCCTCCGAGCTGCTGGATCCAGGACAAATCGTGGCCAGGATCCAGCACGCTCAGTCCGCGCGGGCGACGCCGAGCACCCGCGGCGCCACGGGGTAGACGCGTGCGTCCGGCGGGAAGCCGAAGCCGCGGCCGCGCTCGAGGCGAAAGCCGGCGTCGACGATCGCCGTCAGCGTGTCGCGATCGGTGTGACATCCCCCCATCGCCCGCGACCACAGCGGGTCGATCCACCGCTGCCAGCGGGCAAAGCCGGGCCGTCGTGATCGCACGTGCTCATAGAAGCGAAGCTCACCGCCGGGCCGCAGGACCCGCCGAAACTCGGCCAGCGCCTCGCGCTGGTCGGGCACCGAGCACAGGACCCCGCACGCCACCACGACATCGACCGACTCCGCTGCCAGCTCCAGTGAGGCGGCCATGCCCGGGACGACCGACACCGGGACGGGCGCATATGCGGCCGCCTTCTCGGCCTGGCGACGCAGATACGGCTCGGGCTCGACCGCGATCACCTCGACGACGCTGGTCGGGTAGTGCTTAAAGTTGATGCCGTTGCCGGCCCCGACCTCCGCCACCCGTCCGCCGGCTCCGGCCAGCAGCTCTCGGCGCAGCTCACGCTCTCCGGTGCCGCGATCGCGCCCGCAGAAGCGGTGAAAGAAGCGCGCGAAGAGAGGGTTCTTCATGTTCTGGGCCATCTCGGAGGACTCAGACCGCGCCCAGCAGCAGGTCGACGTAGCCGTCGGCGATCTGCTCGGGCGACAGCGGGCCGCGGGGCCGGTACCACTGCGCAGTGTGGTTGACCATCCCCAGCAGGGCCAGCAGCGGGAGTGGCTGCTCGGTCGCGATCTGTGCGCGGGCCAGCAGCTCGGCCACCAGGCGCTCGAACTCCTTGCGGCTCGCCCGCACCCCGCGCCAGTCAGAGCCGGTCTCGATCACGTGGCGCTCCTGCTGGAAGACGAGCATATGGTCGCGGTGCGCCACCACGTGGGCGACCCACAGCCGGACGAGGGCGCGCAACTGCTCGCGCGGCGGGGCGTCCAGGGCCGAGAGCTCCCGCCCGCGCTGCAGCAGCGGCTCCATCAGCTGATCGCAGATCGCGTGCAGCAGCTGCTCCTTGGCGCCGAAGTAGTGGTACAGCGCGCCGGTCGCCAGGCCCATCGTGGAGGCCAACTCCTGCATCGTCGTCTGGTCATAGCCGTACTTGGCGAACACCTTGGCCGCCTGGTAGACCGCGCGCTGGCGGCGGCGGTCGTAGCGCTCGCGCAGTGCCGGACGAGTGGGAGCGGTGGCCACGGCGTTCGACTCTACCGAATATTCATTCGAAGTTCGAATGCCCATTCTGTATAGTCAGCCTGGCATGGACTTTGCGCTCGATGACGAGACCCAGCTGCTGCAGCGCACGGTGCGCGACTTCGCGCGCCAGGTGGTCGCCCCGGCGGCGGGGGAACTGGATCGCACCAAATCGTTTCCGTACGAGATCGTCGCCCAGATGGCCGAGCTCGGCTGGATGGGGATCCCGTTCCCGGAGGAGGTGGGCGGCGCCGGCGGCTCGTCGCTGCAGTACGCGATCGCCGTCGAGGAGCTGACCCGTGCGGATTCGAGCGTGGCGATCACGCTGTGTGCCCACACATCGCTGGGGACCCAGCCGATCTACCTGTTCGGCTCCGAGGACCAGAAAGCGCACTGGCTGCCCCGCCTGTGCAGCGGCGAGCTGCTGGGCGCATTCGGGCTGACCGAGCCCGAGGCCGGTTCGGATGCCGGCAACACCCGCACCCGGGCGCGCCTGGACGAGGGCGAGTGGGTGATCGACGGCGCCAAGCAGTTCATCACCAACGCCGGGACCGACATCTCTGGCGTGGTCTGCATCACTGCGCGCACCGAATCGGATCCCTCCAACCCACCCCCAACCCCCGAGATCTCCAACCTGATCGTGCCCAATGGGACGCCCGGATACGAGCAGGCCGAGCCGTATCGCAAGATGGGCTGGAACGCGTCGGACACCCGTCCGCTGACCTTCACCGATTGTCGCGTGCCGCAGGAGAACCTGCTGGGCGAGCGCGGCGCCGGTTTCAAGCAGTTCCTGCATGTGCTGGATATCGGCCGGATCGGCGTGGCCGCGATGGGCGTCGGTCTGGCCCAGGGTGCGCTGGACGAGGCGCTCGCCTACGCCCAGGAGCGCCGGGCGTTCGGCAGGCCGATCTCCAAGTTCCAGGCGATCCAGGTCAAGCTCGCCGACCTGGCCACCGAGATCGCCGCCGCTCGTCTGCTCACCTACCACGCGGCGTGGCTCAAGGATCAAGGCCAGCCGTTCGGCCTGGTCGCCGCCCAGGCCAAGCTCAAGACCGGCCGGCTCGCCGTGCGAGCCACCGAGGAGGCCGTGCAGATCCACGGCGGCTACGGCTTCATCGAGGAATATCCGGTGTGCCGCTTCTACCGCGACGCCAAGATCCTCACCATCGGCGAGGGCACCGACGAGATCCAGCAGATGGTGATCGCGCGCGCCCTGGGAGCATGACCGCCGGGCAGGCGCCCGCTGTCCTGCCGACCACGGCGCGGATCCGCGAGGTCGGCCCTCGCGACGGCTTTCAGAACGAGCCCGAGGTCATCCCCACCGCGGCGAAGATCCGCCTCATCGACGAGCTGGCCCGCACCGGCCTGCGCCGCCTGGAGCTGACGAGCTTCGTGCGCGCCGACGTGATCCCCCAGCTGGCCGACGCCGCCGACGTCCTGCGGGCGGTCGACATCCCCGAGACGGTCAGCCGCTCGGTGCTGATCCCCAACGAGCGTGGGCTCGACAACGCCCTCCAGCTGCGCGACCGCTTCGACGAGATCAACGTGTTCCTCTCGGCCTCGGAATCCCACAACCGCCACAACGTCAACCGAAGTGTGGAGGAGTCTCTGTCGGGCCTGGAGCGCGTGCTCGCGCGGGCCCGCGAGGCGAAGCTGCGCTGCGAAGCGGTGATCAGCGTCGCCTTCGGCTGCCCCTACGAGGGCCACGTCGCGCCGGCGCGGGTCTTCGAGATCGCCGAGCGGCTGATCGCCGGCGGCGCCCAGGAGATCGGCTTCGGAGACACCACGGGGATGGCCAACCCGGTCCAGGTCCGCGCGTTCTTCGCCGACGCCTTCGACCGCCTGCCGGGCGTCGAGCTGACCGCCCACTTTCACAACACCCGTGGCCAGGGCCTGGCCAACGTCTTCGCGGCGCTGCAGGCCGGCGTCGCCTCGTTCGAATCCAGCTTCGGCGAGCTGGGTGGCTGCCCGGTACCGCCCGGGGCCACCGGCAACGTCGCCACCGAGGACGTGGTCTCGATGCTGCACGAGTCGGGCGTGCAGACCGGCGTCGACCTGCCGGCGCTGCTCGAGTGCTCGCGAGCCGTCCAGGAGCAGCTCGGGCGCCCGCTGGGCAGCCACACGCTGGTGGCCGGCCCCGTCGACTGGCACCGGTGATGTTCGACTCGGTCCTGATCGCCAACCGAGGCGAGATCGCCCGCCGCGTGATCCGGACGCTGCAGCGCCTGGGGATCCGCTCGGTGGCCGTCTACGCCCCCGCCGACCGCGACGCCCCGCACGTGCGTGAGGCCGACGAGACGACGGCCATCGGTTCCTATATGGACATCGAGGCGATCATCGGCGCATGCCGGCGCATGCATGCTCAGGCGCTGCACCCCGGCTATGGGTTCCTGTCGGAAAACCCCGAGCTTGCCCGGGCGTGCGAGGCCGCCCAGATCACGTTCGTGGGGCCGTCCGCGCAGGCGAGCGAGATGCTGGGCGACAAGGTGGCGGCCAAGCGCCTGGCGCATGCCATCAACGTTCCGGTCCTGCCGAGCTTCACCGAGGATGAAGCTCGGGCGGCCGCTTATCCGCTGCTCGTCAAGGCCGCCGCGGGCGGCGGCGGGCGGGGCATGCGCGTCGTGGAGCGTTCCGAGGATCTGGCCGCCGCCCTCGCCGCCGCGCGGCGCGAGGCAACGGCCGGATTCGGCGATGATCGGGTCTTCATCGAGCGCTTCCTGCCCCGCGCGCGTCATCTCGAGGTTCAGGTGATCGCCGATCTGCACGGTCATGCGGTCCACTTCGGGGAGCGCGAGTGCTCGCTGCAGCGTCGTCACCAGAAGGTGATCGAGGAGTCCCCCTCCCCCGTCGTCTCCAGTGCGCTGCGCGAGCGGCTGGGGACCGAGGCGGTCGCCTTGATGCAGGCCGGCGGCTACGTCAACGCCGGCACCGTCGAGTTCGTCGCGGACTACGACGACCCCGAGGAACACTATTTCCTGGAGGTCAACGCCCGCCTGCAGGTGGAGCACCCGGTGACCGAGCTCGTTTGCGGCATCGACCTCGTGGAGCTCCAACTCCGGGTCGCCGCCGGCGAGCCGCTCGGCCTCGCGCAGGAGGAGATCGTGATCGATGGCCATGCGATCGAGGCCCGGATCAACGCCGAGGATGCGGCCCGCGACTTTCTGCCCGCCGCCGGGCGGATCCTCGCCTACGAGCGCCCGGCGGGCGTCCGCGTCGACGATGCGATCGAGACCGGCAGCGTCGTCGACACGAGCTATGACTCGCTGCTGGCCAAGGTGATCGTGCACGGCGCTGATCGCACCCAGGCACTCGGCAAGCTGGAGCACGCGCTCAGGCGGCTCAACATCCTCGGCGTGGCCACCACGACCGGCTTTCTGCGCGGGCTGGCGTCCGACCCGGCCGTTCGCGCGGGTGAGCTCGACACCGGGTTGATCGAGCGCCGCGGAGTGCCCCCCACACCGATGTCCGACGAGGGCGTCGGCGTCGCCGCCGCAATGCTGATCCTCGCCGATCGCCGGCGCAGCGGCGGCGACGAGCCTTTCGCGCGTGTCGATGGCTGGCGGCTCGGCGGCGTCCGGGCTCTGTCGTACTGGCGGATGGCCGTCGGGGCCGGCGAGCCGGTGGACGTGGAGGTGCGCCCAGAGCATGTCGCCGCGACGACATGGCTGAGCGAGGGTCGATTCGCGATCGTCGACCGCGGCGAGTGGCTGCTCGCCCGCGACGGCGACGTCACGTGGATCGGTCACGGAGGCCATGCGTGGCCGGTCCGCCCTGTCTCGGCCGCCGAGGCCCGCGCCGGGCTCTTCGACGGCGAGTTGCGCGCGCCCATGCCCGGCCAGGTGCTGCTCGTGGCAGCCTCGGTCGGTGACGAGGTGAGCGCCGGCGACCCGGTGGTGGTGCTGGAGTCGATGAAGATGGAGCTCGTGATGTCCTCCCCGATCGACGGCTCGGTGGCCGCCCTCAACGTGGCCGTGGGCGACCGGGTGGTCGTCGATCAGTCGCTCGCCCGCGTGGAGGCGGCAACCGGCGGATGACGGTTCTGCGCTCCGCCGCCAACCCCGGCTCGGACGAGTTCCGCGCCAACCTGGAGGCCAACCAGGGACTGGCCGACGATCTGCGCGTCCAGCTTCAGCGGGTGGCCACCGGTGGCGGCGAGCGCGCCCGCCGGCGCCACGTGGAGCGCGGCAAGCTGTTGCCCCGCGACCGGGTCGACCGGCTGATGGACCCCGGGGCCCCGTTTCTGGAGCTCTCCCCGCTGGCCGCCCACGGGCTCTACGACGACGAGGCGCCGGGCGCCGGGATCATCACCGGCATCGGCCGCGTGTCGGGCCGCGAGTGCGTGGTCGTCGCCAACGACGCCACCGTCAAGGGCGGAACGTACTACCCGATGACGGTCAAGAAGCACCTCCGCGCTCAGGAGATCGCGCTCCAGAACCGGCTCCCCTGCATCTACCTGGTGGACTCGGGCGGGGCGTTCCTGCCCCGCCAGGACGAGGTGTTCCCCGACCGGGAGCACTTCGGGCGGATCTTCTTCAACCAGGCGACGATGTCGGCGCTGGGGATCGCGCAGATCGCCTGCGTGATGGGCTCCTGCACGGCCGGCGGCGCCTATGTCCCGGCGATGTCGGACGAGACCGTGATCGTCCGCGACCAGGGCACGATCTTCCTCGGGGGCCCGCCGCTGGTCAAGGCGGCGACCGGTGAGGAGGTGACGGCGGAGGAGCTGGGCGGTGGCGAGCTGCACTCGCGGACCTCCGGCGTGACCGACCACCTGGCCGACAACGATTCGCATGCGCTGGAGATCGTGCGTCAGATCGTGGCGCGCCTGGCGCCACGCGAGCCGCTGCCGTGGACACGCCAGAGGGTGGAGGCCCCCGTGGTGGACCCCGACGCGCTGCTGGGGGTCGTCTCGGCGGACGTGCGCAAGCCCTACGACGCCCGGGAGGTGATCGCCCGGATCGCCGACGGCTCGCGCCTTGACGAGTTCAAGGAGCTCTACGGCGCCACACTGGTCACCGGCTTTGCCCACATCCACGGCCATCCGGTGGGGATCCTGGCCAACAACGGGATCCTGTTCTCCGAGTCCGCGCTCAAGGGCGCGCACTTCATCGAGCTGTGTGACCAGCGCCGGATCCCGCTGCTGTTTCTGCAGAACATCTCCGGCTTCATGGTCGGGCGCGACTACGAGGCCGGCGGAATCGCCAAGCACGGCGCCAAGCTCGTCACGGCGGTTTCGACGGCCCGCGTGCCCAAGCTGACGGTGATCGTCGGCGGGTCGTTCGGCGCGGGCAACTACGGCATGTGTGGACGCGCGTATTCCCCACGGCTGCTGTGGATGTGGCCAGGCGCGCGGATCTCGGTGATGGGCGGCGAGCAGGCGGCCACGGTGATGACCGAGGTGGGGCAACCCGAGGCCGGAGCCAGGCTCCGCGAGCAGTACGAGCGCCAGGGGCAGCCGTACTACGCAACGGCGCGGCTGTGGGATGACGGCGTGATCGACCCGCGCGACACCCGCGACGTCCTGGGCCTGGCGCTGTCGGCGGCCGGCAACGCCCCGCTGGCCGAGGTGCGCTACGGCGTCTTTCGCATGTAGGTTGTCGTCCGTGGAGACCGTCATCTCAGCGGATGGCACCGCGATCGCCTACGAGCGGTCGGGGAGCGGTCCCGCGCTCGTGACCAGCACCGGCGCGTTCTGCGACCGCCAGTCCAGCGCGCCGCTGGCCGAGCACCTCAGCGATCGCTACACGATCTATCGATTCGACCGGCGCGGCCGCGGTGACAGCGGCGACACTCCGCCCTGGTCGGTCGGGCGCGAGATCGAGGACATGGCCGCGGTGATCGCGGCCACCGGGGAGACGCCGTATGTCTACGGCCACTCGTCGGGTGCCTCCCTGGCGCTGGAGAGTGCCGCCGCCGGGGTGCCGATGCGCAAGCTGGCGGTGTACGAACCCCCCTTCGTGCCGGGCGAGGGCACGGCTCCCGAAACGGCCGAGCGGATGGCGGCGCTGTGCCGCGCCGGCGAACCCGAGCAGGCGGCACTGCTGTTCCTGCGCAACACGGGAATGAGCGACGCACAGCTGGCGCAGATGCAGGCCGCCCCGTTCTGGCCCCGCATGCTCGGGCTGGCGCCGCAGCTGCCCTATGACGTGCGCCTGGGAAACGGCGGGTCGGTGCCGGTGGATCGGCTCGCCGCGATCGACTGCCCGACGCTGGCGCTCGCCGGAGGGCTGAGCGCGCCGTGGGCGATCGACGGCGCCGCGGCCATTGCCGCCGCGATCGGCGACGGGCGGACGCGGATCCTGGAGGACCAACATCACGGCGTGGATCAGGCCGTGATCTCCGAGCTTCTGGCCGAGTTCTTCGCGAAATAGCATGTGAGCTCGTTCGCCACAGGAGAGGAGCCACGACGTGATCCAGCACATCGTGCTGTTGAAGTGGAAGGCCGGCACTACGGATGCCGAGATCGATACCGCGTTCGGGCACGCCCAGGAGCTGGTCGACGGCATCGATAGCGTGGAACGCGTCTCGCTCGGTCGCAACCGCGCCGACGACGACCACGGCTTCAGCCACGCGCTGATCGTGAAGCTGTCCGACGATGATGCGCTGAGCAGCTACTTGCAGGACCCGATTCGCGAGCGCTACGTCCGTGAGGTGCTCGGCCCGATCGAGCAGGAGCGGATCGAGATCGACGTGCCCGAGGACTTGCACGTGGAGCGCCACCGCGCTCACGATGCCAGCTGGGACTGGCAGCGCCCGCGGGTTTCGGCCAGCGCGGCCGCGGCGGCGCTGCGCTACGAGGAGACTCACGCGGACGACTGATCCAGACCCGCGGGTCCCGGAGGCGCAGCTGGACGCCCGCGCGCGGCTGACCGGCGTCAGGCGTGCGGGCGGACGGTGAGACGCAACCGGGCCCACGAGTTGTTGGCGTAGCCCTTGGGGTTCCACAGCTGCGCCGGATCGTCGGGCTGGGTGGCGGCCGCGCTGTCCCACGCCCGGGCGACGATCTCGGCCGAGCCGGGGACGACGCTCACGACCGTTCGCCAGCGCCGCCACGCCCACCGGCTGGGGGCGTCCAGCAGTTCGGCCTGGCGCCAGTGGCGACCGCCGTCGCTGGAGACATCTACTCGCACGATGTGGCGATCATCGCCGGCGAACGCGTAGCCCTCCACCGCCAGCTCCCCGGCGACCACTTCCGATCGGTCGTCGGGCGAGACGAAATCGGCGTTGACGGCCACGGCGCCCAGCGGCACGCCCGCGCCGCGCAGGCCGGCGTCGGGATCGTCCTCGGGCGTCAGCAGGCGGTAGGTCTGCGCCTGGAAGAAGTTCTCCGACGGCGTCTCGCGCGCGTTGATCCGGGCCAGCCACTTGACGCTGCGCGCGCCGATATACCCGGGCACGACCGCGCGCAACGGCGCACCGTGCACCCGCGGCAGCGGCTCGCCGTTCATCGCCCAGGCCAGCAGCACCTCGCCGTCCAGCGCCTTGCGCCGTGAGATCGAGGCGCCGAACGGCTGGGGCGGCTGGGCCTCGGGCGAGACGTCGGCGCCGATCATCTCCACGTAGCGGGCGTGCGCGGCAAGACCGGCGTCTCGCAGCACGGCGGCCAGGGGCACGCCCGTCCACTCGGCCGTGCCGGTCGCTCCCGGCCCCCACGGCGCCTCGCCCCGGATCTCGGCAACCTCCTGCAGGGCCGCCCGGCGGTTGCCGGCGCACTGCAGCGTGGCCGCCACTCGCCGCTCCGGGTAGCGGTCGCGCAGCTCGGCCAGCGAGATCTCGCTCGGCCGCTGCACCAGCCCGTCGATCCGCAGCCGGTAGGCCCTCGGGTCCACCGCCGGCATCGGTCCGTGGTTTCGCACGTAGAACGCGTTTACCGGAGTGAGCAACGTCCCGGCCAGGGCGCTGCGCGGCGGCTCGGCGTTATAGGGGTCGGTGACGTGCACGATCATGTCGGCGCGCTTGCCGAGCGCACGACTGGCCCGTGCCGGGTCGCCGGTCATCCTCGCGGGGCTGGGGCCAGGACGGGCTCAGCCCTCGGTGGAGGCATGCCAGCCGGGCGCGGCGTGCGTGCCCGAGCGGTCGCCGTGTGGCGGCTGGCCGTTGCCTGCGCCGTCCGCTCCCTGGTCGGCCGACCGCTCCCGCTCGGGTTCGAAGGACCCCAGCTCACCGATCACCCGGTAGAGCCGGGACCGCGTCAGGGCCGCTTCGTCGGCGTGGCGGGCGACCGAGTCGGTCTGCTCGCGCAGCTCGGCCACCAGGCGCTCGCGCTCGCCGCCCAGTTTCTGAAGGCGCCGCCGCAGCTTCTCCGCGTAGCGTTCGTTGCGCTCCATCGCGTCGGACAGAAGCGTCCGCGACTGCGCCTCGGCGGCGCCCAGCTCGGCGGCCCGGTGGCGCTCGATCTCGTCCTCCACCTGGCGCTCATAGTCGAGCGATGCCTGGCCGGCCGCGACGATCACCGCCTCGGCCCCGCGAAGGAGCGTGTCGGACGTCACCTCGGCCGCTACCGGCTGGGCCTCGTCTGCCAGTGGCGGCGCGGCCTCTGCCCCCGGCGGCGGCTCCACCTCCTCGGACTCCTCGGCGGCCGGCGGCGGCTCTGCGGCGGCCGGTGCCTGCGCCGCGCCCGGGCGCTGCCCACCGCGGGCCGCGCCGGCCTCGAAGTCCTTGCTGCGGATGAGCAGCAGGGTCAGCACCGCCGAGACGAGGGTGAGAATCGCGCCGACGAGGAAGACCTCGTTCAGCCCGGTGGTGAAGCTCGCCTTTACCGCGTGGGCGGCCGCGGGCCGCACCCTGGCAGGGAGCGCTCCGAGCCCGCTCGCGGCCCCGCTGCCCTGTGACACGGTATGGGCAAGGGCGTGCGCAGCTTTCACGCTCACCCCCGGCGTGCCGCGCAGCGCGGACTCGATGTGCGTGCTCACGGTGTGCGCGAACAAGGTCCCGAGGCCCGCGATGCCGGTGGCGATGCCCACCTGTCGAAAGGTGGAATTGATCCCGCTGGCCATCCCCGCTCGGTCAGGGGTGACGACGCCGATCGCCGTGGAGGCCAACGGCGGGTTGATGAAACCGACGCCCGCGCCGGCGACGATGAAACCGGGGATCAGATGCTCCCAGTGCGTGCCGGCGTGGAGTCCGCGCATCAGGAGCAGCCCGACGCCGACGAGGGCCAGCCCGGGCGCGATCAGAAGGCGGATCGGGACATGGGCCGTCAGGCGACCGGCCAGAGTCGACGTCAGCAAGATGCCGCCGGAGAGCACGAGAAAGCGCAGCCCGGTCTGCATCGCCGAGTATCCGAGGAGGTCCTGCAGGTACAGGGTCAGGTACAGGAACAGAGCGAAGAATCCGGCCGACAGCGAGAACGCCGCGATCGACCCGCCGGTGAACGTCGGCTTGCGAAACAGCGCCAGATCGAACATGGCACGGTCCCTCTGTACGAGCTCCGCGATGACGAACAGGATCATCCCCACGAGCGCGGCGGCCAGGAGGGCCACGATGAGGGTCGAGTCCCAGCCCTTCTCGTTGGCCTTGATCAGGGCGTAGACGAGCGCGCCCAGCGACCCCGTGAAGGTGATGACGCCGATCGGATCGACCCGGTGGTTGCCCGGCTGCCGCGACTCCTCGACACGGAGCAGCGTCATCACCACGGCGACGACTCCGATCGGGACGTTGACGAGGAAGATCCACCGCCAGGAGATCCCCGTCGTCAGCGCCCCGCCCACGACGGGACCGATTGCCACGGCCAGGCCCGTGATCGCGCCCCACGCGCCGAAGGCGGTACCCCGCTCGCGACCCTGGAACGCGCTGCCCAGCAGGGCGAGCGAGGTCGAGAACATCGCCGCGCCGCCGACGCCCTGCGCGCCGCGAGCGAGGTTGAGCCACAGAGGCGACTGGGCAAGTCCCGAGGCCAGCGAGCTGAGGGTGAAGATGACGAGGCCGATGACGAAAACGCGCCTGCGTCCATACAGGTCGGCCAGGGATCCCGTCGTCAGAAGCAGCGCGGCGAGCAGGAGCGAATAGGCATCGATGACCCACTGCAGATCCGAGAAGTTCGCCTTCAGCGAGGACTGGATCGCGGGCAGCGCAACGTTGACGATGGTCACGTCCAGAAGCAGCATGAACGTGGCCACGCACACCGCAATCAGAGTCCACCACTTGCGATCCATCCGTCTGGCTTCCTTTCGTCTTCCTAAAACGGCCCCGTTCAAGGCTACTCAGCCGCCCGAGCGTCCGACGACGCGCTCCGGCGCATCCAAGCTAGGCGAGCTCATGGCGGACGAGCTCGACGACGGGGAGCTCATCGGGCGCCAGCGACGGGCGGCAGAGCTCCAGCTCTTCGTCGCCGAGCGCGGCGAAGGCGCTCTCCACGGCGCTCAGATAGGTCGCGTCGATCACCGCCAGCCCCCCATGCCGACCGACGCGCAGGCGCTCACGGGCGTCCGGCGTTCCCATGTACACCCACACGCGAGCCCCGCGAGCCTCGATCCGGTCAGACACATCCAGGCGTGAGTAGTTGCGCTCGCGTCGGTCCAGCCGCGCCAGCTGATCGTCGTCGACGGGCAGACAAAGGCCGTTGACGGCGGCGCCGGGCGCCGGGGTCACGTCGAGGAAGCTGACGTACACCGGCGGGCGCGACCCGTCGGGGGCCGTGTAGTACTTGTAACCGCGGAGGTCGCGACGGTTGTCCATGGCCACCCCCCAGCCGCGGGCAAAGCCGGGCAGGTCGGCGACGAACCCCTCGTCGCGCGGCTCGCGCCCGGGCACGAAGGGCAGCTCGGCGGTCAGCGAGCCGTAGCCGAAGACGAACTGACGAGGCATCGCGAACATGGTGCCCGACGTCCGCGTGCGGACGCGCAGGGCGGGCGCCCGTCTGGAGACGGCGGTCAGCGGGTAGCGTCGCCGACGTGAGATTCGCCGCCCTCATCGCTGCGCTCGTCGTGTGCGTGCTCACGATCGTCGCCGCCGTGCTGTCCGGCGGCGTCGTCTGGATCGTGATCGCCGTGCTGGCCGGGGCGCTGGCAGCCATCGGCATCCACGACCTGATCCAGCGCCGCCACTCGATCCTGCGCAACTATCCGATCCTCGGTCACATGCGCTTCATCCTCGAGGGGATCCGGCCGGAGCTGCAGCAGTACTTCATCGAGCGCAACTACGACGGACGCCCCTACGACCGGGACACCCGCACGGCGATCTACGAGCGCGCCAAGGGGGTCAAGGACGAGCAGGCCTACGGCACCGAGCGCGACGTCGCCGAGCCGGGCTACGAGTGGCTGCTGCAGTCGATCCACTCCTTCGATCCGCCGAAGGAGCCGCCGCGCGTGCGCATCGGCGGACCGGATTGCACCCGGCCCTATGAGATGGCGTTGCTCAACGTCTCGGCGATGAGCTTCGGAGCGCTCTCGGGCAACGCCCTGACGGCGCTCAACCAGGCGGCGGCGAAGGGCGGGTTCGCCCACGACACCGGCGAGGGCGGCCTTTCTCCGTACCACCTCAAGGGTGGCGACGTCGTCTGGGAGCTGGGCACCGGGTACTTCGGCGCCCGGACCAAGGACGGCGGCTTCGACGAGAACGAGTTCCGCCAGAAGGCCTCGCAGGACGCGGTCAAGATGGTCTCACTCAAGCTCAGCCAGGGTGCCAAGCCGGGGATCGGCGGCGTCCTCCCTGGCCCCAAGGTGACCGAGGAGATCTCCAAGACGCGCAGCGTCCCCAAGGGCGAGACGTGCGTGAGCCCTCCTGGCCACAAGGTGTTCTCCACGCCGCGGGAGCTGATCCGGTTCATCGCCCACATGCGCGAGCTCGCCGGGGGCAAGCCGGCCGGCTTCAAGCTCTGCGTCGGCACCCGACACGAGCTGCTGGCCATCTGCAAGGCGATGGTCGAGGAGCAGACGACGCCCGACTTCATCGTTGTCGACGGCTCCGAGGGCGGCACCGGGGCGGCACCCGCCGAATACGAGGATCACGTCGGGACCCCGTTGACGGAGGGGCTGATGATGCTCCACAACGCGCTCGTCGGCTGCGGCCTGCGCGATCACATCAAGATCGGCTGCAGTGGCAAGGTCGCCACCGGCTCGGACATCGTCAAGCGCCTGGCGCAGGGCGCGGACTACACCAACGCCGCCCGAGCGATGATGCAGGCGGTCGGCTGCCTGCAGACCCAGCGCTGCAACACCAACGAATGCCCGGTCGGGGTCGCCACCCAGGATCCCAAGCGCGCGCGAGCGCTCAACGTTCCCGACAAGACCGAGCGCGCCGCCCGGTATCAGCATGCCACCGTCGCGGAGGCACAGCGGCTCATCGCCTCGATGGGTCTGCACTCTCCCGCGGATGTCACGCCCCACCATCTCGTCCGCCGCGTCGACCACGCCCGGGCCGACAGCTACGCCGTGCTGTATGAGTGGCTAGCCCCCAATCAGCTGCTCGAAGATCCCCCGGAGGCCTGGATCTACGACTGGGAGCGCGCCGATCCCGACAGCTTCGCCCCCCGTGTCACGACGGCGAGCCACTGATGGCGACCGTCGCCGAGATGATCGTCACCGCGCTCGCCGATCTCGGCGTCAAGAACGTCTGGGGGGTGGTCGGCGACGCCCTGAACCCGGTCACCGACGCGATTCGCCGCGAGGACCGCATCGACTGGATCGGCGTGCGTCACGAGGAGGTGGGTGCGTTCGCCGCGGGCGCCCAGGCTCAGCTGAGCGGCACACTCGGAGTCTGCATGGGCACGGTGGGGCCGGGATCGCTGCACCTGCTCAACGGCCTCTACGACGCCCGGAAATCGCACGCGCCGGTGCTGGCCATCTGCGGACAGGTGCCGCTCGCCGAGTTGGGCTCGGACTTCTTCCAGGAGGTCGACAACGACGCCGTGTTCGCGGACGTGGCCGCCTTCTGCCAGACCGTGACCAGCCCCGACCAGCTGCCCGGGTTGCTCGAGCAGGCCGTGAACCTGGCGCTCGGCACTCCAGGAGTGGCCGTGCTCACGCTGCCCGGCGACGTGGCCGGGCTCGACGCCCCCGCAGATCCCCCGCACTTCGTCACCGAACGGCGCCCGGTGGTGCCCGACCAAGCCGCACTGCAGCAGGCGGCGGCGCTGCTGGACGGCGCGGGCGCGGTCACCCTGCTGGTCGGCGCCGGAGCCCGCCATGCTCGCCACGAGGTCCTGGCGCTGGCCGACCAACTGGCCGCGCCGATGGTGCTCACGCTCAAGGCCAAGGAGGGGCTGGAGGACGACAACCCCCACCAGGTTGGACAGAGCGGCCTGATCGGCAACCCGGCCGCGCAGCACGCATTCGATCACTGCGACGCGCTGTTGATGCTCGGCACCGACTTCCCCTATACCGACTGGTATCCGCACGGCAAGACGGTCGTCCAGATCGACGAGCGCAGCGCCCACATCGGACGGCGCACCAACGTGCAGCACGGGGTCGTCGGCGACGCGCGGCTGTCGGCGGCCGGCCTGCTTGAGCTCGTCTCCGCCAAGCCGGACCGCGGCCATCTGGAGGACTGCACCAGCCGCTATGGCAAGTGGCGAGACGACCAGCTCAAGCTCGCCGACCCGGACTATGACTCACGCGGGATCGTCGAGAAGGTCCGCTCGACGTTCGACAACCCCGACGAGCGCATCCGTCCCGAGGCGGTGGCGGTGGCGGTCGACCGCCACGCGACGCATGACGCGATCTTCACCTCGGACACCGGCATGTCGACGGTGTGGCTTTCCCGGTTCGTGCCGATGCGCGGCAGCCGGCAGCTGCTGGGCTCCTACAACCTGGGCTCGATGGCCAACGCGATGCCCCAGGCGCTGGGTGCCCAGGCGCTGGATCATTCCCGCCAGGTGATCGCCTTCTGCGGCGATGGCGGCCTGACGATGCTGCTCGGCGACCTCCTGACCGCCGTCCATCACAGCCTGCCCGTGCGGCTCGTGGTGTTCAACAACGGCCGCCTGGGGATGGTCAAGCTCGAGCAGGAGCAGGGCGGCCTGCCGGAGTTCGGCACCCAGTTGGGCGATGTCGACCTGGCGGCGATCGCCCGTGCTGCCGGCCTGCACGCGGTCCGCGTGGAGCGCCCGGGCGAGCTAGACGATGCGGTGCGCGGGGTCTTGGCCCATCCCGGCCCCGCACTGCTCGACGTGGTGACCAATCCCGAGGAGATCTCGCTGCCACCCAAGGTCAAGGCCGGCCAGGCCTGGGGCTTCGCGATCGCCAAGCTGACCGAGACGCTGGAGAGCCGTCGCAGTTGATGGGCGGTCAGCTGGGTTGGGGCGGCTCCTCCTCGGTGGGCTGCCGCGGTGGCGTCGGGTTGGCGACGGTCGGCTGCTCCTCGCCGGCCGGTCGCGGCGCGGGCGTGCCGGTCGCGGGCGGCCCCTCGGCCGGGTGGCCCGCGAAACGGTCCACGGCCGCCTCGGCCTTGGACGCGGCCTTGGCGATCTTGTCGCTGTAGCGGCCGCGGGTCCGTTTGTCGGCCACCACGCCGGCCGTCTCAACCGCGCCGCTGATCTGCTCGCGGTGCTCGACGGCCGACTCCTTCGCCTTTTCGGTGATCTGCTTGAGCTTGTCCGACAGCCCCATGGGCTGCCCCCTCTCGGTCGACGTGGTCTGACCGAACGCTACCGGGCGCTTACCGCTCCTGGCGCTCCGTCGGCGTTTCGCGCTGCTCGGCGGCTACCTGGTTGGCCAGCCGGTCGGGCTCGGCCGGAACCTCCACCTCGCGCTCGGACTCGTCACTCTCGGCGGCCTGGCCGAGAACCTCCTTCGCCTTGCCGACGGCCTGGCCGGCCAGGCCTCCAATCGTCCGCTGGGTTCGTTCTTGAGGGGTCATCGTGCCTATTGCTGCTCGAGCTTGAAGCCGATCCGCATCTCGACCTGGAAATGGGCGATCTCATCGCCCTCCACATGGCCGCGGATACTGCGGACCTCCACCCAGTCGATCCCACGCAGCGTCTTGGCCGCGCGCTTGACGCCCGAGCGCATCGCCTCGGTGACGCCGTCGGGTGAGGTTCCAGCGAGCTCGACGATCTTGTACGTATCCGATTCCGTCAAAGTGTCTCCTTTGAGCGTGGCAGCCCCGTCCAGCTACCCGTCGCGAGCTCGTTTACCCCGACTCTCACCGGGCAGTAGGGTGCAACATGACCCACAACAAGACACCAGACGAGCCAGACGAGCGCGCCGAGCCGGCGCCGGAGGACACTCCCGATGAGCCCGGAGCCGAGGGCGGGTCGAGTTCGGCCGGCGCCAAGGTCCCGTTCGAGCCCAAGGAAGACGACGACAGCCCGGTGGGCGACAGCGACCAGCACTCCGACGCCTGACCGCTGAGGCCAACACGCCCGCCGACACCAACTTCGGTTCCGGGCGGCCCTTCTCCCTGGGCGTCGAAGAGGAGCTGTTCCTGGTCGATCCCGTCACCGGCGCACAGGTCAACACCGGCCGGGCCGTCCTGGAGCGGGCACCGGAAAGCGCCGGGACGCTCAAGCAGGAGCTGCACGCCTGCCAGGTCGAGTTGATCTCGGACGTGTGCGCCAGCACCGGCGAGGCGATCGAGGCGCTTGCCGACATGCGCCGAGCGGCGCGCGCCTCGGGCGTCGGCCTGCTGGGGGCCGGAACCCATCCCGCCGCGTCGGAGGGCAGCGCCGAGATCACCGATCAGCAGCGCTATGAGCGGATCCGCCACCTCTTGGGTGACGCGGCGGTTACCCCGGTGGCCGGACTGCACGTGCACGTCGGGATGCCGGATGCCGGCACCGCGATCCGCGTCTTCAACGGCCTGCGCGAGTACCTGCCGCTGCTCAACGCGCTCGCCGCCAACTCCCCCTTTCGCCACGGGCGTGACACCGGCCTGGCCTCCGCCCGCGAAGTGACGCTGCGGTCCTGGCCGCGCTCGGGAGTCCCCCGGGCTCTGCGCGACTTCGACGACTTCCAGCGTATGTCCGAGACCCTGTGTCGGGCCGCCGACGTCGAGGACTACACGTGGTTCTGGTGGAAGCTGCGACCCCACCCGCAGCTGGGCACCGTGGAGGTCAGGGCGCTCGACGCCCAGACCACGCTTGAGGACAATGCCGCGCTGGTGGCCCTCACCCACTGCCTGGCGCGCCACGCCGCCGAGTCAGACAGTGGATCCGTGACCCCGCCCGAGCTGGTGGAGGAGGGGCTGTTCCGGGCCGCCCGCTTCGGGACGGCGGCCCAGCTTCCCGACGCTGCGGGGCACCTGCGCGCGGTCGACCAGCTGCTCGACGAGGCCCTCGCCCAGGCTGACGCTCACGCCCGCGAGCTGCACTGCGACGCCGAGCTCGCCACACTGCCCGCCCTGCTCGCCCGCGGTGGGGGCGCCGGCCGGCAGCGCGACGTCTACGAGATCGCCGGCATGGACGCCCTGCTGCGGGAGCTCTCAGCGCTTACGGGCGATCCAACGGCGGATCGGTGAGCGCGCTCAGCCGGCCCGCGGCGCGGCGCAGTAGCCGCGAGACCTGCATCTGCGAGCAGCCCAGGCGGGCGGCGATCTCGGTCTGCTTCATGCCGGAGTCGATCCGCAAGCTCAACGCGCTGCGCTCCAGGTGCGGCAGTCGCGACAGCGCGGCGGCCAGCGAGAGGCGCGTCTCGACCAGCCCGTAGCGCTCGTCTTCGCACCCCAGACGCTCCCCCACGGACTCGGCGTTCTCGGAGTCCTCCGCGCTGGCCGGGACGTCAAGCGAGGAGGCGAAGTGTGCCGTTCCCGCCTCCAGGCCCTCTAAGACCTCCTCGACGCTTACCTCCAGGTATTCGGCCAGCTGGGCGACTCGCGGCGTGCGTCCGGTATCGGTGCTGATCTGGGTCGAGGCGCGCTCGATCCGTTGCGCCAGTTCCTGCGCGCCTCGGGGTACGTGGACCGACCACCCGGTGTCGCGGAAATGGCGTCGCAGCTCACCCAGGATCGTCGGCACGGCAAACGCGCTGAAGCGAACCCCGCGGTCGGGATCGAAGCGGTCGATCGCCGCCAGCAACCCGATCGACGCGACCTGCATCAGGTCCTCGCGTGGCTCGCGGGCATTGGCATAGCGGCCGGCCAGCTTGCGCGCCAAGGGCAGGAAGCGCTCGAACAGCTGCTCCCGCGCTTCACGGTCGCCTGACTGGCGCCAGCGGCGAGCGAGGTTTGCGGTCCACGCGGCGTCTGATTCGCGTGCGGCCTTGTTGTTCATGACAACCGACATGGGTCTCCCTTCGAGGCACTGGCGTGCTCGTCAGAGACCGCGGCTGGCGGATCCTGCCGGTCTGCCTATTGTCACACCCGGGGCGGGGGTTCCGCCGCGGGCTTGATCTCCATCTTCCCGCTGACTCGGGTTCCTACGCAGACCGACGCAACTAACCGCCGCACCTCGAACAGCTGCGGGTTGGCGCGACTCTCAACGGGCAGATCTCTGGGCAACGTACAACCCCGTCCCCGGAGTGAGAGGAGAATCTGAGTTGACCGACGACGACCGCACTCAGGCCGCGCTGGGAGAATTGTCAGTGCCTGAGCTGATGCGCCAGCTCTCGGATCAGACGGCGACGCTCGTCCGCCAGGAGCTGGAGCTTGCCAAGGCGGAGCTGACCGTCAAGGGAAAGCGCGCCGTGGTCGGAGCGGGCATGTTCGGCGCAGCCGGCGTATTCGGCCTCTACGCCCTGGGGGCATTGACCGCAACCGTGATCCTGGCCCTCAGCCTCGCGATGAAGGGGTGGCTGGCGGCGCTGATCGTGACGGTCATCTACGGCGCGATCGCCGGAGCGCTTGCGCTGGGGGGCAAGAGCAATGTGAGCAAGGGCGTGCCGCCCGTGCCCGAGCAGACCGTTCAGACCGTCAAAGAGGACGTGGAAGTAGCCAAGCAGCGCGCAAAGGAGGGCCGTCGATGAGCACCGAGAGCAACGTGCCGGACCCGGGAGCCCAGGGCGAGTCGCAGTCACCGGAGGAGCTCCGCGCCGAGATAGAGCGCACCCAACGGGAACTGGGAGACACGGTCGAGGCGCTGGCCCACAAGACCGACGTGAAGGCCCAGGCCTCGGCCCGCATCGACGCCGCGAAGGAGTCGGTGCAGGAGACCGTGCACGGCGTTCAGGACTCAGTCCAACACACGCGGCAGGACTTCGTCGCCAAGGTCAAGCAGAGCACCCCGGAGTCCGCCGGCGCGGGCGCGCAGCAGATCAGCGCCACCGTTCAGCAGAAGCCGGTGCCGTTTGCCGCGGCGGGCGCGTTCGCGGCCGGCGTACTGGTCGGCTGGCTGCTCGGAAGGCGCTGAGCGCATGCGATCTGACACCGCTGACGACGGGGCGCGGCCATCGGTCGAGGAGAGGGCACCGGATCAGCCCACCGATCTGCCGCGCCAGGCCTGGCCCCCGGTGCTCAAGCGCACGTTGCGGGAGTTCAACGGCGACCACCTGACCGACCTGGCCGCGGCGTTGACCTACTACGGCGTGTTGGCGATCTTTCCGATGCTGGTGGTGATCGTCTCGGTGCTTGGTCTGCTCGGTCATTCGGTGACCCAATCGCTGATCAACAATCTCGGCTCGGTCGCTCCCGGCACCACCAAGCAGATAATCACCAGCGCGATCAAGAACATCCAATCCAACCAGGGAGCCGCCGGCGTGGCGTTCATCGTCGGTTTGGCGGCGGCGATGTGGTCGGCCTCGGGGTACGTCGCGGCCTTCATGCGAGCCTCCAACGTCGTCTGGGACGTCGAGGAGGGACGGCCGTTCTACAAGACGCTGCCGGTCCGGCTGGCCGTGACGCTGGTCACCGTCGTGCTACTGACGTTGAGCGCCGTCGCCGTCGTGTTCACCGGTTCGCTGGCCTCGAAGCTCGGCAACCTGATCGGTGTCGGCTCGACGGCGGTCCAGGTCTGGGACATCGCCAAGTGGCCGGTCCTGGCCCTGATCGTCGTAGTGATCCTGGCGATCCTGTACTACGCGGGCCCCAACGTCCGCCAGCCGGGCTTTCGCTGGGTCACCCCCGGAGGCGTGGTGGCGGTCCTCCTCTCGATTCTCGCCTCGGCGGGGTTTGCGTTCTACGTCGCCAACTTCTCGTCCTACAACAAGACCTACGGCGCTCTGGCCTCGGTGGTCATCTTCCTGGTGTGGTTGTGGGTCATCAATATCGTGATCCTCCTCGGCGCCGAGCTCAACGCCGAGATCGAACGAGGCCGCCAGATCGAGGGCGGGCATCCCGCCGAGCGCGAGCCGTATCTGCCCCCGCGTGACGAGCCCAAGACCACCTAGGAGGTAGCGAACGATGGACAAGGTCCTGTTCACCCCGATCAGCGTCGGCAGTGGTCTCGTGGCGGGAATGATCGGCCGCAAGCTGTTCAGCGCACTGTGGGGACTGATCGACGACGAGGAGGCGCCCAAGCCCGAGCACCGTCGAGTGGAGCCCGTCAAGCTGGTGGCGGCACTGGCCGTCGAGGGGGCCCTGTTCGCGCTGATCCGCGGGCTGGTCGACCACGCCTCGCGACACGCCTACCTGCGCCTGACCGGCGAGTGGCCCGGCGACGAGGAGCCGGAGGCGAAGTAGGGCAAGGTGGACGAGGTCGCCGTCAGGCGGCCTCGAGCTCGTGGATCAGCGCCAGGCGCTGAGGTCCGCCCACGTAGACCTCGGGTCGCTCGCTGCCGCAGCTGACGCGATGACAGGGCACCAGCAGGGCAACCGGATTGCTCCCCATCGTGTAGCCGCAGTCAAAGGCACTGAGGTCGCCGGCCAGCCGTTCGTAGGAGCGCGGCTCTCCGTACGGGATCTCGTTGACCGAGGCCAGCGCCTCGACGCTCGCCGGCGCGACGAAACGCCAGTCGATCCCCTCCTGACCGCGGCGTTGCGAGCCGCTGAAGTAGTCCTCCAGCGAGCTCGCGAGCTGGTGTAGCCGCTGACGCCCGGCGACTGGTCCGCGGCGCCTGCGCGCGCGATCGGCCAACGTGGAGTAGTCGGCGTGGTCCTCGAAGGCGACGCGCACGACACCCTGCGCCGAAGCGGCCAGGGCCAGCTCGCCGACCGGGCTGGCGACGGTGGTGCAGGCTAGCTCGGCCGTGGCCGGCTCATCGACGGTCGGGCGTTGCATGATCTGCGCAGCACCGGCGACGAGGCCGCGCTCGTAATCGCAGCACTCCCGGCATACCCCGTCGGCGCGCACGGCGAGGTTCTGGATCTTATAGCCCGGCAGCGAGCGCTGGCGCAGCTCGTCACCGCCGAGCTCGACATCGAACAGCCTCAGGCACAACCGGCAGTGGAAGTGATCGTGGGGGCTGAGGTTGGTCTCGTACCGGACCGGTTCTGGACTGCCGACCGACGCCAGCAGGCTCAGCTCGGTCAGCTCGGCCAAGGTGGCATAAACGGTCCCGCGTCCGATCTCGGGCACCACGGCGCTGGCGCGCGAGAGTACCTCATCGGCTGACAGATGCTCGTGACGGCGGCCGCGGAAAGCCTGCAGGATGGCGCGGCGCTGCGGCGTGACCCGAAGTTCCCGGTCGCGTAAGAGCTGGGCGATCGAATCGCTGGGCATCGCCGCGAGCCTATCTGAGACCTCGCAGCCCCGATGTCGAGCCCGTGGCGCTATGGCTGACGATGCTCCATGAGACGCTTCGTCGCGCGAGAGAGCAGACGTGAGACCTGCATCTGCGAGCACCCCAGGCGCTCGGCGATCTCCGTCTGCTTGAGGTCCTCGCCGAAGCGCAAACTCAACGCCTGGCGCTCCAGATAAGGAAGCCCGCGGATCCCGGTGGCCAGGTCGAGGGTCGTCTCGGCCAAGGCGAAGCGATCGTCCTCTGAACCCAGCACCTCCACCAGCGGCGCCGCGTCGGCATCCGCGCCGCCAGCCGAGACGTCCAGCGATGTGCCGAAGTGCGCGTTGGCGGCTTCCAGTGCCACGAGCACCTCCTCGACGCTGAGCTCCAGGAACTGCGCCAGCTCATCGACCTGCGGAGAGCGACCGAGGCGGTCGGTCAGCTCGCGGGAGGCGCGGTCGACGCGCAGCGCGAGTTCCTTGGCGTCCCGCGGCACGTGCACAGACCAGCCGGTGTCCCGGAAGTGACGCTTGAGCTCGCCGAGGATCGTGGGTAGCGCAAAGGCATGAAACGGTGTGCCCCGCTGCGGGTCGTAGCGATCGATGGCCCGCAGCAGCCCAAGGCTCGCAACCTGGACGAGGTCCTCGAGCGGCTCGTTGGGATTGACGTACCGCGAAGCGAGCTTGCGGGCCAGCGGCAGGTTGCGCCTGGCGAGTTCGTCGCGCGCCGGGCAACGGGCGCCGGGGCGCCTCAGCTCCCACAGCTCTTCGGTGGACAGCCGTCGCAATGAGTCGGAGGGCGGCGACGACGCGGCGGCTTCGCCGCGCCCCCTCGGCGGTCTCACCGCATTCGGATGTGCAGATTCGGGGTTAAGCAGGTCGGACACAGTTTACGCTGACCATATCGCACCTAGTAGTCGCTCTTTTTCGAGACTATGTCCTGTTAGGACTCCATGTCGCTAGACCTGAGGCCGACCGGCCGGGATGCCTACTGGCGCTGACCGAGCCCCGTGAGCAGCTCGCGGATGCGGCCGGGACCGCTGGTGGAGGCCGCCAGCGGCGGAGTGGCGTCATCGGCGCCGTCGCGCATTCCGGCGACGAGCTCGGCGATCGCGTCGGTGGCCGAGCGTTGAGCGGACCATCCCAGCTGCGAAAGCGCCCGCTCGGTGCTCATCAGGGGCACTCCGAGGGCCATGTCGACCCAGCCAGGCTCGGCGGGCTGCAGATGCAGCGCGAAGGTGGCGGCGGCCGCGCCCCGTAGCAGCCCCGGGGCGACCCTGACCGGCCGGGCGTGCAGCAGGCGGGCCAGTTCGGCGGTGCCGATCACCGGGTCGGCCGCGATGTTGAAGGGACCGCGGGCGTCGGAGAGCACGGCGCGCCGGTAGGCGTCGCCGACGTCATCGGCGTGTACCGCCTGGAAGCGCAGGCCTGGCACGTCTGGCGAGACTGGGGCAAACCGTGCGCGCAGGAGCTTCGCCGGCAGTAGCGGCCCGATGAACAACCGCCGAATCTCGGTGGCCGCCGAACGCTGGAAGATCAGGCCGGGACGCAGGCGTACGATTCGCAGGCCGGGCCGCTCGGCCGCCAACCTGTCCAGCTCATGCTCCACAGCAGCTTTGTGGCGCGAATAGAACGAGGTTGAGATCCCGTCGGTCGGCCACGACTCGTCGACCAGCCGGTTCTTGGGACCCGGGGAGTAGGCGCCCACCGAGGACGCGTAGACCAGCGAGGTCACACGCGCGGCGACCACCGCTTCGAAGACGCGCCGGCTGCCGCCGATATTGACGCGGCGGGTGACCGACTCGTCGCGACCCGGCTGGATCAGCCAGGCCAGATGCACGACGGCGTCGGCCCCCTCGAAGACGGGGCCGAGGTCCGACTCGGCCACATCGGCGGCGACGAACTGGGCGCCCTCCAACGGTCGCTTGGGCGCGCGCCGTGCCACCGCGACAATCTCGTCGACGGCAGGGTCGGCGGCCAGCGAGCGGACCACGCTAGTGCCCACGTTGCCGGTGGCGCCGGTGACGACAACTCGCATCTGCCGGGGGACTGCCCGCCCGGGTCGCCCGTAATCAGGGGTTGAGCCGCCGGGTTACCGGGGAGTACATGGGTACTAGGTCGGGGTGCGGCCTAAAACAACGAACTTGAGGAGTACGCATGGCAACCAGGGACAAGGTCCTCAGCGAGCGGGACGTAAAGCTCGTGCAGTGGCTAAACGAGGCGCACGCCAAAGAGGCCGAGCTGGAGGCGGACCTGACCGCGCACATCGCGCTCACGCAGAAGGCCGCCTACAAGAAGCGTCTGCAGGCCCACCTCAAGGAGACCAAGGAGCACAAGCGCTCGGTCGCACGCCGGATCAAGCAGATCGGCGGGGTACCGGCGAGCGTCCCGGGCCTCCCTGCCGTAGTGGGAGAAGTCGCCGGCAAGACGGTGGCGGCGGTCAAGGGACAGGTCGGGGTGGCACGCGCCCTGGTCACCGAGCAGTCCGAGACGCACCTCCGCAACGCTCAGGAGGAACTGCGCGAAGAGCAGGTCGAGATCGCCATCTACCTGCGCATCGAGACCCTGGCCAACCAGGTCGCCGACCGCGATACCGAGGTACTCGCCCGGGGCATCCGCCGCGAAGAGGAGCGGATGGCCAAGTACCTGACCGCCGAGCTGCCGCGGCTGGTCAAGGATGTCGTCAAGGCGGAGATCCCGCGCGACCAGCGGGCCAAGCCGGCCAGGTCCCGGCGATCCACCTCCGCCCGCAGCGCTCGATCCAAGTCGTCGTCGAGCAACGGTTCGTCGCCCTCCGGCACGCGGCGCAGCAGCGCGAGCAGGTCACGGGCAGGCGCCGCCCGCTCCTAGAAGGCCCCGGCCTCGTTAGCTCACACTCTCCCGATCGCCCGCCGCCCGGCGGGCGATCGCGGCCACCAGCTCGGCGAACGTCATCCCGGCGGCGTCGGCGGCGTAGGGAGTGGGGCCCGTCTCGGTCAGACCCGGAATCGTGTTGATCTCCAGGATCTGCGGCTGCGAGGCAGCGTCGAGCATCAGGTCCACGCGCGCGAAGTCGCGGCAGCCGAGCGTTTGGTAAGCGTCCAGGCTGATCCTCTCCACGGCCGCGCGCACGTCCGCGTCCAGGGCCGCCGGGGCATCGAGCTTGACCACGTCGAAGTCGTAGTGCGCCTCGTAGTCGTAGAACTCGCGGGTGGAGAAGATCTCCACGATCGGCAGGGCATGCGGCGCCGGGGCCGTGGAGTCCCCCCCGCCGATAACTGTCACCGCCAGCTCGCGTCCGGCGACGTGCTGCTCGACCAGGATCTCGTCGTCGTAGGCGACCGAGCCGAGCACTGCCGTGCGCAGCTGATCGGGATGGGAGACGAACTTGATCCCGAATGACGAGCCCAGCCGCGCCGGCTTGACGACGACCGGCGCACCCAGGCTGGCCATCACGTCGTCGAACACGGTAGCCGCGCCGAGGTCCTGGAAGGTGCGGCGGCTGAAGGCGTGAAACGGCGGCGTCGGCAGCCTGGCGCGCTGCAGCAGGCGCTTGGTCAGGATCTTGTCCATGCACAGCGCGCTGGCCAGGCTGTCGGAGCCCGTATAGGGCAGCTCCAGCAGCTCCAGCAGCGCCTGGAGCGAGCCGTCCTCGCCGTTTCGCCCATGAGCGACGATGAACACGAAGTCGGGCGCCACCTGCCGCACCCGGTCGAGCACGGTGTGATCGATGTCGATCTCGGTGACCTCGTAGTCGGCCTGGCGCAGCGCGGTCGCGACGCGGTGCGCACCCCGTAGGCTGACCTCCCGCTCGATCGAGGTGCCGCCCCTCGCAACCGCCACCCGTCGCGCGCTCATTGAGCTTTGCTCGCCATCCGGGCTCGCAGACGAAGCTCGGCGCGCGTCATCCAGCGGCTCATCGCGCTGCCTTCGCGCCCTCGCCTCGCATCGACAGCAGGTTGGTCTCGAACGTGCGGGTGGTCTGCTGCTTCTCGGCGTGCTCGGCCATCGCGATGTCGATCAGCTCGTCGAGCAGATCCGGGAACGGCAGGCCGACGGGCTCCCACAGGTAGAAGGCGAAGGAGCCGGGGATCGTGTTGGGCTCGTTGACGAACAGACGGTCCTGGGCGTCCACCAGCAGGTCGACGCGCGCCACCCCGGTGCACCCCAGCACCTCGAAGGTCCGCCGTGAGAGCCCCTCCACGCTGGCCTTCATCTCATCCGAGATCGGCGCCGGGATGATCCGGTCGGCCGAGCTCATGCCCTCGGTCTTGAGCTGGCCGTCCTTACCGCCCTCGCGCATGTACTTGTCCTCGAAGGAGAGGAACTCGGCCGAGGCGATCGGCTGCTCGCAGGCCGAGACGCGCAGCTCGGCGCCGGGGCGACCCAGCACCGCGCAGTTGATCTCCATGCCGCCTTCGATCGCCGGCTCCACGAGGGCCACGCGATCGAGCTCGAAGGCCAGCTGCAGCGCGTCGGCCAACTGGCCCTCGTCGGCGCACCGGCTGACCCCCACGCTCGAGCCCAGCGAGGCGGGCTTGGCGTACACGGGGAGGCCGAAGCGGGACTTGATCTTGGCGATGATCGCGTCGGCCCCCTGGCGCTCGTAATCGGAGCGGCGCAGCGTTAGATCCTCCAGCACCGGGATCTGGGCGGCGCGCAGCATGCTCTTGGTGACCGCCTTGTTCATCGCCAGCACCGCCGACTCCAGCGTCGGGCCGGCGTAGGGCACGTTGGCCAGCTCCAGCGCGCCCTGCAGGCACCCGTCCTCACCCTGGGTGCCGTGGGTGGCGGGGATCACGACGTCCAGCCGCTGCTCCTCGGGCCGGGCGCCGCCGCGTCCGAACATGCCCGCGCCGTTCGGTCGGCCGGGGAACGCAGCAGCCCGCTGCCGACGTCGAGCACGACCGGCTCGGCGTCGACGGTCCCGCTTGTATAGGTCTCGATGTCGCGCAGCTGGTCGCCGGCGAACCACCGTCCCTGGCGGTCCATGTACAGCGGCACGGGCTCGTGACGGGCGCTGAGCACCTCGCAGGCCTGCAGGCCGGTGATGATGGAGACGTCGTGCTCGACGGAGCGTCCGCCGAACACCACTCCCACGCGCAATCCGCTTCTGGGCACGGCGCCTGAGTGTATTGGCGCCCGGGGTCGAAACCCGCGCGACGGCGCCTCAGGCCGCGGATACGGATCCCACCCGCCCCTGAGCGGCCGAGTCCTCGGAGTACATGTCGGGCAGGTCGTTCTCGAACAGCACCACGTCGCCCGCGCGCGTCAGCTTGCCCAGCACGGCCGTCGCCTCGCCGATGTCGCGTACCACCGTGATCGCCTCGGCGGCGAAGCCCTCCGCCCGTAGCCCGCGCTCGATCGGCCGCGTGCGCTGCGGTCCGACGAGGATCACGTGGTCGCACACCCCGGCCGCCTGGCGTCCGAAGGCCTCGTTGAGCTCTGATTCCTGCTCGCCCAGCTCCACCATCCCCGGCGTGACGAGGATGCGCCGCCGGGCGGGGTGGCTGCCCAGCACCTCCAGCGCAGCCGCCGCTCCGGCGGGATTGGAGTTGTAGGCATCGTCGATCACCACGATCCCGGCGCGCCGGTTGGGAATCGACTGCAGTCGGTGCTCGGGCGCACTGACGCCGCCCAGACCGCGCGCGATCTCCTCCATCGAGAGGCCGCGCAGGTGCCCGACGGCGGCCGCCGCCAGCAGGTTGGAGACGTTGTGGCGGCCCAGGAGGCCGCTGGAGACGTCGATCCGCTCGTCTCCGATGACGAGCTCGAAGTGCGTGCGACCCTCGGCCAGGCCGATGTTCTCGGCACGAACCTGGGCGGGCGATCCAGCCGCGATTCCGTACAGCAGCGTGTCCACCGAGACCCGGCCCGCGATCTCGACGCATCGCGGGTCGTCGCCGTTGACCACCAGGTGACCGCTTTCGGGCAGCGCCAGGGCGAGCTCGGCCTTGGCGTCGGCGATCGCCTCGATCGAGCCCAGCCGCTCAAGATGCATCGGGCCGACCGCGGTCAACACCCCGATCCGGGGGTGCACGAGCTCGCACAGCTCGGCGATGTCGCCGGCGCGGTACATCCCCATCTCCACCACGAAGTTTCGATGGGCCGGCTCAAGGTGTTCGTTGATCGCGCGCAGGACCCCCAGGTAGCTGTTGAAGCTGGCCGGCGTGATCAGCGTCGGCTCGTGCTCGGCCAGCACCGCGCCGAGACACACCTTGGTGGTGGTCTTGCCATAGCTGCCGGTGATCCCGACCACCACGGGCGCGACCGCGGCCAGCTTGGCCCGGGCGGAGTCCTCGAAGCGGCGGTTTATGCGGCGCTGCATCGGCGCCAGCGCGGCGTTGGCGCCCGCCAGCAGCAGCGCGGCCAGCTCCAGGCAGACCACGATCCCGAGCGCCGCCGCGGCCAGCGGGACGTCGGAACTCAGGACGACGCTGAGCACGAGGCCAAGCAGCGCCGCGAGCGCCGGAACGACCAGCGACGCGGCGAACAGGCGCTTGGCGCGCTCGGTGAACACCAGCGGTTTGATCTCCCCCTGCGCGGGCTCGCGCCGCGCGAAGGCCGCCAGGCCGGCCAGCAGCGCGACCCACGCCACCAGCTCGGCCACCGCCGGCCCGGTCACCGCCAACACCAGGGCGATCGCCGCCAGGGCCACCTGGATCGCGGACTGCAGCGGATCGGCCATTTCGCCACGGCGGCGCAGCCACACGAACAGCCGCGCGTTCTCGTAGTGCTCGAGCTGGAGCAGGTGCAACAGCCGCCGGGCCCGCAGCAGGTACCGCCACCCGGCGGCCGCACACACCAGCGCCGCCCCCGCCGCTGCAGCCGTCATGGCACCGGCACCGGTGCGGCCAGGAAGTGGGCGGCCACGCGGACGAAGCGCTGCGGCTGGTCCAGATAGGAGAAGTGGCCGGCGCCCTTGAGGACGACCAGGCCGGCGTCGGGGATCAGCCGCTCCATCGTCTGGCCGTCGGAGAGCGGCGTGGCGTCGTCCTGGTCTCCCCAGATCAGCAGCGTCGAGGCGCGGATCTGCGAGAGCAGCGGTGTCAGGTCCTCGTTGACGAGCCTGACGAACGTGGGGCGCAGCGGGCCCGCGTTGGCGTAGTCCGTCGAGGCGGTGCGAGCGAGCACGCGTCGCTGCAACGCTCGCCCGGGTCGGCCGAGCAGACGCGCGGCGTGCTTGGCGCTCTTGGCCATCGCCACCCGCCGGTAATAGCGAAGCCCGCGCTTGGGCCGGATCCCCGCAGCGTCGACCAGGATCAGCTTGTCGACGCGCTCGGGATGGTGGCTGGCGAGATGGATCGCGATCCGTCCCCCATTGGAATGGCCGACGATGCTGGGACGGTCCAGTTCAAGCTCGTCCATCAGTGCCCGCGTCCAGTCCGCGTACTCGGCGACGCCCCACGGGGCCGGCGGCAGTGCGGTCTCGCCGAACCCGGGCAGGTCCACGGCGGTGACGGTGAGCTGCGACGCCAGGCCGCGGATGATCGGATCGACGGCCTCGATCTTGGCCCCCCAGCCATGCAGCACCAGCACCGGGGGCCCGCTGCCGGCCCGGCGCCAGCGTGTGCGGATGCCTTTGATGTCGACGAACTGGTCCATGGTGTGCAAGGCCCACCGGCCCGCGAGGCTGCTCGCGCGCGGTTCGCGTGGCGATGCTAGAGGATGCTCCGGCCTGGTCCTCCCCACCGCCGAGGGCGTGATTGAATGCTCAACCATGAGCGATTCGATGACCACCGAGACGATCCAGATCAAGGGCCACGGCGGCGACGAGATCGAGGCCTACGTGGCCCATCCGTCGGACGAGGGGACCCGAGGCGGGGTGGTGGTGATCCACCACATGCCCGGCTATGACCGCGGCACCAAGGAGATCGCACGGCGCTTCGCCGAGCTCGGCTACGACGCGATCGTCCCCAACCTCTATTACCGCGAGGGCCCGGGCGCAGCTCCCGACGACGCGGCCGCCACCGCTCGCGCCAACGGCGGCGTTCCCGATGCCCGCCTGGTGGGCGACGTCGGGGCGGCCGCCGGGTACCTGCGCTCGCTGTCCAGCTCCAACGGCAGGGTCGGGGTGATCGGTTACTGCTCGGGCGGGCGCCAGTCGGTCCTGGCCGCCTGCAACCTGGATCTGGACGCCGCCGTGGACTGCTACGGCGCGTTCGTCACCGGCACGCCGCCCCCGGATTTCCCGATTCCGATCACCAACCTCGTCGATCAGCTGCCCAACCTGCGCGCGCCGCTGCTCGGCCTGTTCGGCAACGAGGACAAGGCGCCCACCCCCGAGCAGGTCGACGAGCTCGATGCGATCCTCACCCGCGAGGACAAGGCGCATGAGTTCCATCGCTACGACGGCGCCGGCCACGCGTTCTTCTCCACCAACCGCCCCGCCTACCGCGTCGAGGCGGCCAACGACGGCTGGGAACGGATCGAGACCTTCTTCGCCAACCATCTCGGAGGCTGAGCATGTGCACCTATGCCACCGTCAAGACCGAGCTCGAGGGCAGCGCCAAGGGGCCTGACTCGCGCTGGTTCCACGTCACCGACGGCACCGTCTACTTCGACCATCCCGTGCACGCGATGGCCGAGCACACGCTCAACATCGACTTCGCCGATCCCGCCAAGGGCCCCGGCGCCCGGGTCGCTGTCGAGCTCACGGCCGCTTCCGCTCGCGAGCTGGTGACCGCGATTCAGGCGGCGCTGGACTCCGCGCCGGCCGAGATGACAATCTGAGGCCCCCGCCTCCCAGCTGTGGGTGGCGGATAAGGCCGTCCTCAATGGCTGATCGAACACCCGAAGAGATCTGGGACGAGGGGCTGGACGAAGGCGAGCGTCGCCTGGCGCGAAGCTGGGTGGCGCTGGCCGCGACCGGTTTCGCCGGTGGGACCGACGTCATGTTCGGCATCGTGGCCGCGACCGTGGCCACCGCCGGTCTCTCCAGCGGTCATGCCCCCGGCGACGGCTCACGTGCTCGGCTCGCTGCTGTTCGGCCTCGGGTTCGTGTTCATCACCATCGGCCGCGCGGAACTGTTCACCGAGAACTTCCTGATCCCGGTCGGGACGGTGTTCGCCGGTCGCGCATCCGTACGCGAGCTGGTGCGCATGTGGGTCATCACGCTGGCCCTGAACTTCGTCGCGCTGGCGATCTTCGGCCTCATCTTCTCCGTCAAGGACGTGCTTCCCGCAGGTTCCCTGCACGTAGCGGGGACGACCGCCGACATGCTGGCCGATCGCTCTTTTCTCGCCGCCCTGTTGAGCGCGGTGGCGGCGGGAGTGATCATGACCGTGTTCACGTGGATAACCACGGCGGCGGAAGGTGCGGCGGGCCGGATCGTCGTCGCGCTGTTGGTTGGTTTCCTGCTGTCCGCGCCGACGCTCAACCACGCCGTCGTCGGCTTCGGCGAGATGTTCCTCGGGCTGGTCGCCGGGACCACCCACGCGGCCTGGTCCGACTTGGCCGCGCAACGTCGGGATCGCGGTGCTCGGCAACCTGATCGGGGGCGTCGGGATCGTGTTCACCACGCGGCTGGCACAGGTCGGCGGGGATCCCGACGAGGGATCCAGCGAGTCCGACGCTCGCCGGAACGCCTGAGCGGTCTGCGCCCCGACGGCCCTCTGCTCAGAGGGCCTGGGCGAGCGCGATCGCTCCCAGCACCCCGGCGTCGTCGTCGAGCTCAGGCCGGACGAGATAGCGCTCGATGTCGGCGCCCAGCAGCGGCAGGTCCAGATAACCGCCGACCAGCTCGCGCAGCCCCTGTCTGACCAGCCCCAGCAACGGCTTGCGCTCCATCACCCCGCCGCCCAGGATCACGCGATGCGGTGAGGCGACCATCACGATGCTGAGGATCCCCAGCGCCAGGTACTCGGCCTCGAGCGCCCACGCGGGATGCTCGTCGGGAAGCTCGCGCCCCTCGGCGCCCCACCGGGCGCTCAGCGCCGGGCCGCCGGCCAGCCCCTCCCAGCAGTCCCCGTGAAACGGGCAGACGCCGGCGAACGGGTCGCGCTTGTCGTCGTGGGGAACTCGCAGATGGCCGACCTCGGGGTGAACCAGGCCGTGCAGAGGCCGCCCCTCCACCAGCAGCCCGGCTCCGATGCCGGTTCCCACCGTCAGGTAGCACAGGCTGCTGGCATTGCGCCCGGCGCCCCAACGCTGCTCGCCCAGCGCGGCGGCGTTGACGTCGGTGTCGAAGGCCACCGGCACGCCCAGTCGGTCGCGCAGCACCCCGGCCACCGGGGTGTGAGCCCACCCCGGCTTGGGAGTGGTCGTCACGTGTCCCCAGGTGGGCGAACCGGTGTCGGCGTCGACCGGACCGAACGAGCCCAGCCCGATGGCCGCCGGCGCCGGATGGGCATCGGAGGAGAAGAAGGCGATGATCCGCGCGAGCGTCTCCTCCGGTGAGGCGGTGGGGAAGCGATCGTGGGCGACCAGCTCGCCCGGACCGGTGCCCAGCGCGCACACGCACCAGGTGCCGCCGGTCTCGACGCCGCCGTAGAGCTTGGTCATGCGCGCCCGCGCACTCGTCAGGTGACGGCGCCGGCCGCCAACTCGATCAGGTCGACGCACGCCTCGAGCGGCATCGAGGTCGAGTCGATCGTCAGGTGGTAGAGGGACGCGTCGTCGATGTCGACGTCGTGGAACTGGCGGAAGTACTCGGCGTGGGTGCGGTCAAAGCGCCTCAGCGTTCGCAGCGCGGTCGCCTCGTCGATGTCGCTGACCGCCAGCGCCCGGCGCAGCCGGGCCTCCACCGGCCCCGACAGGCGTACTCGCAGGACCCGGGGGTCATCGCGCAGGGCGGCCGCGGCGCCGCGCCCGAGGATCACGCCCTCGCCGGTCGCCGCCTGCTCGAGCAGCGCGTGCTGGGAGGCGATGTGGAAGTCCTCGGCGGTCACCATCTCGGGGGGCAGCGGGACCGGTGCGCCGGTATCTGCGCCCACGAAGCTCGACAGCAGCCGCTCCAACAGGCTGGTGCCCGGTGGCTCTTCCTGCTGCAGTGCCTCATCGATCGGCACCTCCAGCCGGGCGGCCACGGCGCGTGCGATCGCCCGGTCCACGAACGGCACCCCCAGGCGGGTTGCCACCGCGGTTCCGATCCAGCGCCCGCCGGCGCCGTAGGCGGCTGAGAGCGCGACCAGACGCTTGCTCATCGCTGCAAGGGTAATTCGTCAGTCGCAGGCCTGCGCGAGCGCCTGGGCGAACGCGTCGACCTCTTCCGCGGTCGTGTCCCACGAGCACATCAGCCGGACCTCGCCGGTGCCCTGGTCCCACGTGTAGAACGGCCAGGCGGGTCGTACGGCGTCGGCCGCGGCCGGCGGGACGGTCGCGAACACTCCGTTGGCCTGGACCTGCTGGGTGATCGCGATCGCCGGCACCTCACGCAGGCGCCCTGCCAGGCGGATGGCCATGGCGTTGGCGTGGGCGGCGTTGCGCCGCCACAGGTCTCCCTCGAACATGGCCACGAACTGCGCGGCCAGGAAGCGGCCCTTAGAGGCCAGCTGAAGGCTCTGCTTGCGCAGGTAGGGAGCGCCCTGCGCCAGCGCGGGGTCGAGCAGCACCACCGCCTCGCCCAGCACCATCCCGTTCTTGGTGCCGCCGAGGCTCAGCAGGTCGACGCCGACGTCGGTGGTGATCGCGCGCAGCTCGGTCTGCAGGCCCGCGGCGGCGTTGGCCAGACGGGCGCCATCGACATGCAGTCGCAGACCGCGCCGGTGCGCCGTCTCGGCCAGGGCGGCGATCTCCTCCGGGGTGTAACGGGTGCCCAGCTCGGTGCTCTGGGTGATCGTGACCACGCTCGCCTGGACGGCGTGCTCGTCGCCGAGCCGCGTGAGCTGGCCCTCGACCTGCTCGGGGGTCAGCTTGCCGTCAGGCGTGGGAACGGGAAGCAGCTTGATCCCGCCGACACTCTCGGGCGCTCCGCCCTCGTCGACGTTGACGTGCGCGCCGGCCGCGCAGATCGCCGCCTCCCAGGGACGACAGGCCAGCCGCAGGCAGACGACGTTGGCACCCGAGCCGTTGAACACGAGCAGCGTTTCCGCGTGGGGGCCGAAGTGGCCCTTGAGCACCTCCTGTGCCTTGGCGGTCCACGGATCCGCGCCGTAGGCGGCCGCGTGGCCGTCGTTGGCATCGTGGATGGCGGCCAGGACTTCCGGGTGCGCGCCGGCGTAGTTGTCGGAGGCGAAGGACTTCATGGTCGCGCCCTGACGCTAGCTGGCCCGATATTCGTCCCGCTTTCCGGGCACGATCTCCGGCTCGCATCTGGCAGACTCGCCCGCTGATGACGTCCCAGGTCTTCCGCGATGGGCTGCTCGACGGCCAGGTGGCGATCGTCACCGGCGGTGGCTCGGGGTTCGGGCGCCAGACCGCGCTGGAGCTCGCCTCGCTGGGGGCCGCCGTGATCGTGGCCGGCCGCCGCTCCGAGCCGCTGGCGCAGACCGCCGCCCTGCGGCCCGACGGACGCGTGTCCGCCCATGCCTGCGACATCCGCGAGGAGGATCAGGTGCAGCGCCTGGTCGACGAGGCGCTCGGCCGCCACGGCCGGATCGACCTGCTGGTCAACAACGCCGGTGGCCAGTTCCTCTCCCCCGCCGAGGACATCACTCCCAAGGGCTTTCGCACGGTGATGAAGCTCAATGTCGAGGGCACCTGGCTGATGACCCACGCCGTCGCCACCCGGGCGATGATCCCCGCCGGCGGTGGCAAGATCGTCAGCGTCACCCTCTCGCCGCACCACGGCCTGCCCGGGATGGCGCACTCCTCGGCGGCCCGCGCCGCGGTGGAGAACCTGATGCGCGTGCTCTCGATCGAATGGTCGCGCTTCAACATCAAGCTCAACGCGATCGCCGCCGGCCAGTTCGCCACCGAGACCCTGCTGACCAAGTACCCGCAGCCGATCGTCGACTCGCTGGCCTCGACGATCCCGCTCGGCCGGCTCGGAGAGCCGGAGCAGATCGCATGGCTGGTGGCGCTGCTGGCCTCCCCCGCCGGAGACTTCTTCTCGGGCTCGGTGCTCACGATCGACGGCGCCCGCGACAACTGGCAAGGACCCTGGCCGCCGCCCTTCGCCGCACTCGACGACGGTCAGCCCCTGACCGAGGCCCGGCGCCCGCCGGCCGCCGAGCAGCCATGACCGGCGGGCGCCACGATCCTCCGCGAGCCGGCCGACATGTTCTGGGGCGAGCGCGTGGCCAACGTCACCGACCCCGAGGGCAACCTCGTCTCGCTGGCCAACGCGCCCGGCTGAGGTGATCAGCTCGTGAGCGTTCCGCCGTCGACCGGTAGCAGAATGCCCGTGATGTAGGAGGCCGCGTCGCTCGCGAGGAACACGGCGGCTGCCACCAGCTCGTCGGCCTCCCCCACCCGTCCGGCCGGCACCCGCTCCAACCTGCCCTCGATGTAACCATCGGGATACTGGTCGGTCATCTCGGAGGCGAAGAAGCCCGGGGCCAGGGCGTTGACGCGGATCCCGTAGCGGCCGGTCCACTGCTGGGCGAGATCGCGCGTCAGGCCGATGATCGCCGCCTTCGAGGAGCTGTAGGCGGCCTGCGGCAGGCCCGCCGAGGTCGAGCCGAGGATCGAGCCGACGTTGACAATGCTCCCGCCACCGGAACGGCGCATCGCGGCCGCGCACGCCTGCGCCATGAAGTAGCTGCCGTTGAGGTTGATGTCGACCACACGCCGGAACTCCTCGGGGTCCTCGCGCAGCGCCGGCACCGCCGTCCCCACGCCGGCATTGTTGATCAGCACGTCTACGTGGCCGAGCTCCTCCGCGGCCTGCTCAACCACGCGCCGGCAGTCTTCGGGGCGCGAGACGTCCGCCTGGACGGCGACGCACCGCCGGCCGCTCTCCTGCACCGCCCGCTGGGTGTCGTTGAGCCGCTCGGCACGACGCGCGCAGATCGCGACGTCGGCGCCGGCGCTCGCCAGTCCGGTGGCGAACGCCACGCCCAGGCCGGACGAGGCGCCGGTGACCACCGCGACCTTGCCCTGAAGCGAGAAACGATCGAGGATGCTCGGCACGGTGTGTCTTGTATCAGCGTTCGGTCCCGAGTGCGGCTGAGACTGCGGCGGCCGTGGCCGTGGCCGCGGCCGCGGCCGCGTCGGCGGCGTGGCGGTAACCTCGCGCGCTCATGAGCGAGACGGAGCGCCAGGGTCCCCTCACCGACGTCCGGGTCCTGGAGATCGGCGGAATCGGCCCGACGCCGTTCGCCGGGATGCTGCTGGCCGACCTGGGCGCCGACGTGCTGCGCGTTGAGCGCTCGGCGGAGGCCGCCGTCGTCCCGGCGGGCGACCCCACCCGGCGCGGCCGCCAGTCGATTGCGCTGGATCTCAAGTCCGCCGACGGCCGCGAGACCCTGCTGGCACTCAGCGAGCGCGCCGATGCCCTGATCGAGGGCTTTCGGCCGGGCGTGATGGAGCGCCTCGGTCTCGGCCCGGACGACGTTCGCGAGCGCAATCGCCGTCTGGTCTACGGCCGCATGACCGGCTACGGCCAGGAGGGGCCGATGGCCCACGTGGCCGGCCACGACATCAACTACATCTCCCTGGCCGGCGTGCTGGGAGCCTCTCGCCGGACCGGGGAGCGCCCGATGTTCGCCTTGAATCTGGTCGGCGATTACGGCGGTGGGGCGATGTTCCTGGCCTTCGGCGTAGTCTGCGCGATCCTCGAAGCGCGCCGCTCCGGCGATGGCCAGACAGTGGACGCCGCGATGGTCGACGGGGCGGCGCTCCTGACATCGCTGGTCTACGCACTGCAGGCTGGCGGCCTGTGGAGCGAGGAGCCCGGCGGCAACCTGCTCGATAGCGGTGCTCACTTCTACGAGGTCTACGCGACGTCGGACGGTCGCCATGTCGCCGTGGGCGCGCTCGAGCCGCAGTTCTACGTCCGTCTGCTGGAGCTGCTGGAGATCCCCGCCGCCGAGATGCCGCAGTTCGAGCGAGCGCGCTGGCCGGAGTTCAAGCAGCGCCTGACGAGCGTGTTCGCGCAACGAAGCGCCGCCGACTGGGTCCAGCTTCTGGAGGGCGAGGAGGCGTGCGCCACCGTCGTACGCGGCGTGTGGGACGCGCCCGAGCATCCGCACCTGGCCGCTCGCGGCACGTTCGTCGATGTCGGGGGCGTACGCCAGCCGGGCCCGGCCCCCCGTTTCAGCCGCACCGCAGCGGCGGCCCGACCGGCGCACGACGATCCCGACGGGACGCTGGAACGCTGGGGGCTCGATCGCCAGGCGCGCGAACGGTTGCGCGCCTCGGGCGCCCTCTCCTAGCCGGCGCTCGATGTCCGGGGGTGAGGGCGGCGGCTGACCCGGCCCCCCGGCTGTCCCCCTGAGATCACCCGGAACGCCTCCTCCTCGCGGTGATGCACGTGCCAGGCCCACGTATCACGTTGTGCGAGGCTGTTTCGGATGGCGCTCGATCTTGAACAGCGTGCGCTCAGCGCCGCCCGTGCCGTTGCCACTGGCCATGGCTTGGCGTGCGAGCAGGCCGTCGTCGTGCACTCCGCGAGCAATGTGCTCGTCCATCTCCGTCCCGCACCGGTGGTCGCCCGCGTCATGACCGGAACCGTCGTGCTGCACGACGATCCCCGACGGTGGCTCGAGCGCGAGGTCGCGGTGCTCGAGTTCCTGGCGCCCTCCGGGATAGCTGTGGCGCCCAGCCCCCTGATCGTCCCTGGTCCGCGTCAGCACGACGGCCTGTGGATGACCTTCTGGGAATGGATCCCCGACGTCGAGCAGGAAAATCCGCCCAGCGATGCCGCCCGCCTGGGGAGAGCGCTTCGGACCCTGCACGACGAACTGCACACCTTCGGTGGTGACCTGGGCAGTCTGGACGACCTGCGTGACGACATCGAACGGCTACATCGTCTGCTTCGCCCCACCGAAGGCCTTGATGCGGGCGCGATCTCAGCGCTGCGCGCGCGATTGGACGCGGCCGGCGATGCGGTGTTCGGCTCGACGCTTCCCGTACAGGCATTGCACGGCGACGCATCGGTCAGCAATCTGCTGCACACCCCGGATCGCCTCGTCTGGAACGACTTCGAAGACACGTTCCGCGGACCGGTCCACTGGGATGTCGCCGGCTATGTGATGAGTCTGCGCAGCCGCGGCGCGACCCCGGCCTTCATCCGGCAGGTACTCGACGAGTACCAGTGGGGCGACGAGCACGAGCTGGCGCCCTTCATCGCCGCTCACGACGTCTATGGCGAGATCTGGCAGCTGTACGACCGCCAGCGCCGCCTGGCCCGGCCCTCGTGACGGTTTCCCTAGGCGGGTTGGACGAGGTGGCGTTCGAACGCCCAGACCGTTGCGGCGGTCCGGGTTCGCGCGCCCGTCTTGTCCAGGATGTGCTGGACGTGGTGGCCCGCCGTCTTGGGGGAGATGCCGAGGGTCTCGGCGATCTCCTTGTTGCTCTTTCCGGCGGCGAGGGCCAGTAGGACCTCGAGTTCGCGGTCCGTCAGGCCCGCGGGCAGGTCGCGAGGTCGTTTTGCCACGCGGTGTCCTGCGGCGGCGAGCACGGCATCGACCGCCTCCGGGCACAGGCGGCCCTCGCGCGCGTCGCGCAGCAGCTCGGCCTCGGCGCCGTCGGCGTTGAGCGCGGGGCGGTGGGGGCGCCGCTCTCGCATCGCTTGGTAGGAGTCCGCGGCGGCGAGGATCCGCGCCGCTCGGCCGAGCGCGGGCGCAAGCGTCTTGCGGTGGTAGCCGCCGCCGTTGAGTCGCTCGTGATGGGCACCCGCCAGCTCGCCGATCGACACAAGCTCGGGCGCGTGGGCGAACGAGCGCTCGGTGAAGTATGGGTGCAGCTGCACGCGTTCCCAGTCGGTGAGCCCGAAGGGCCCGGGCTTCTCCCAGATTGCGTTCGACACCGCGACTCGGCCGAGGTCGAGCGCCAGCGCGGCGCGCCTCACGATTTTCACCTCGTCCGCCGGCGCACCGAGGCGCCAGGCGGCCGCCTCGGCGAGCTGGGATGTGCCCTCGGCGTGTCCGCGCAGCCAGTACGACTTGAGGTCGGTGAACGTCCCCACCACGCGGAACGCGGCGTCGATTTCGTCGTCGGTCATCCACCGCTGGGGCGGGGGCTCGGCGGCGATCGCCTGTTCCCAGATCAGCGCGTCGTCGAGGCCGTCGAGCAACTCGTCGAGGTGGTCGATCGCGAGGGCGGCCAGGTGCGGGTCGTAGGCGCCGCCCGCGCGCTGCTCGATCACGCCGGCCGCCCGATCGGGGCCCGCGGCCGACAGGAAGACCGAGATGTCCCGCGCGACGTGGAGCACCCGCGCCGGAAGCGCGATCCCCTCCCCCGCGGCCGCGCCCGGGAACCCATTCCCGTCCCAGCGCTCGAACACATGCGCCAGGGTCGAGACAACGCCCGGGCCGAAGCCCAGCCAGCCGGCGAAGCGTTGTGCGACCTCGCAGTGCAGGGCGAACGTGGAGCGCGCGATCTCGAGCGCGTTCTCGAGCGCGTGGGCGACCATCGCCTCCCGAACCTCCGGCGGTCGTCCTTGTCCCACCACGTCCATGAGGAACGCGCCGACCTCCTCAGGGTTGCCTCCGTCGACGAGTGCGAACTTGGCGCGCGGCTCGATGTCGTCCCCGAAGAGCTCCGTCTGCTCCGGCGCATCCGACGTACAGCCGAAGGAGTGCAGCAGCGAGACGTAGTACGCGTCGACGAGCTCCGGCGGCGAGAGCCCCGCGAGCTCGCCGAGGCGGACCGCAAGGATCGCCGTCCTGAGCGCGTGCTCCAGCGGCTGACCGGTGCCCAGGTCGGTCGCTATCGACATCGCGCCGATCACCTCCGCGGCGCGGACTGGCGTCTCGCCAGCGGGTCGCGCTGCGGCCGGTCCGCCGCCGTCGGGTCCCATGAATTAGACCCTACACGGGTGCGATGCCTGATTGCTAGGGTCGATTCTCGGACCCCGCAAGGAGAAGCCGCCCGGGCAGGCGGCTTCCCCTCTCCATCGACGGCGTGGGTATCTACGCGACGGCCTGCAGGTGCTCGTTGGGGTCGATCGCCCCCAGGCTCTCGACGACGTCGAGCGTGCCGCTGCGCACCTGGGCGATGTACACGTTCACGCGCACGTGGTGCTGGCCGGGCACCATCTCGGCCGGGCCACCCGGGCCCTCCGCGATTTTCGCGTGGTCAAGCGCCGCGACGACGGCAGCCTGGTCCAGCGAGCCGGCTTCCGTGACGGCGGCCTCCCAGAGCTTGAGGCCGCGGTACATGCCCGTGCACCCGCTTCCGGCGCTGAACTGGCCGCCGTCCGGGAAGCGCGCGTTGTAGCGGTCGAGCAGCTCCCGGCTGAACGGGTCGCGCACCGACTGGTAGTAGTCGATGCACCCGTACATCCCCTCGATGTGCTCGGCAGGCAGCGCGGCTACGAGGTTCTCGTCGAAGTACGTCGTGGCGACTCGTCCGCCACGCTCGACGAAGCCGGAGTCGTGGAGCGCCTCGAAAAACGCAACGCATCCGGGCGGCACCGTGGTGTTGAACACCACGTCCGCGCCGCTGGAGTTGATCCGCTCGACGGTCTCGCCCCAGTCGGAGTGATCGACGGGGAAGTATTCCTCCCCGACGATCCTGCCGCCGTTGGCCGAGGCGACCTCGTGGACCTTCCTGTTCATCACGTGCGGCCAGATGTAGTCGGCCGAGGGCAGGTAGAACGTCCGTGCCCCGGTCTCCTGCATCAGCCACGGGATGAGAGGCTCGACCTGCTGCGCCGGCACGGCGCCGGTGCAGAAGAGGAGCGGGTGGTACTCCTGTCCCTCGTACTGCTCGGGGTAGATGTAGAGCGTCTCGCCCTCCACCACCGCCGGGGTCTTGATGGCCTGCCTGGTCGAGCTGAAGATGCCGCCCAGGAGCACGTCGACGTGGTCATCCTGAACGAGCTTGGTGGCGGCGGCCGCTGCCTGCGCGTCGTCGCTTGCGCTGTCCTCGGTGAGCAGTTCGATGCGATGGCCGAGCAGGCCACCGGAGGCATTGAGCTCGTCCACGACCAGCGTCGCGACGTTGGCCTGGGGGCCGCCCATGATCGAGAGGGCACCCGTCTGGTCGGCGATCACGCCGATCTTGATTGTGTCTTGCATGACGTCGCTCCTATGCGTCGTAGCGGCCGACGAGCTCGGGCACCTGCGGCCGGCCCTTGTGCCCGGCCTCCTGCATGATCGGCGGGACCGCGGGGTCGGAGGCGAAGCTCTGCCAGCCGTCGAGATCCCAGTCGAAGATCACCCACACCCGGTCGTCCTGGTTGGGGTCGCTGAACACGAGAGCGCCCTTCGAGCCGTGCTCCCTGCGCTTCTCGGCACCCGTGGTGGAGAAGACCCTCTTGAAGCGGTCCAACTCCTCGATCGTGGTCGTGGCCAATAGCATCCGGTCCTCCTTGTGTTTCCGGCGTCTCCGAACGACGCCGAGGTTGGCGCGAGTATGTGCCCGGGGCCGCTTGACGCACATCGGGCAATTGCCCTACAAGCGATCGGTTGCGCCGCTGCGATGAACCGGACCCGCCGGCACGTCAGTGCAACTGACACCGGAGTTGGTCGACCATTGCGGACGAGACTGGGAGATGTTCCTGGGGCTGCGCGCTCAGCCCCGTGAAGCGGTCCTACCTGACCGGTGGCGAATCAGCGCACGCGTAGCTGAGCGCTCGAGGCGGTCGTCGCGCCGGTGGCGTTGGCCGCGGTCACGCTGCAGCTCACACGGCGTCGCTGGCGGCCGTTGCCCAGGGCCAGCCTGGGCTCGGCAGCTTCGCTCGCGATGCCGTTCACGTGCCAGGCGTAGGAAAAGCGGTCCGCGTCGTGCCATCTCCCGCGCCCGCAGCTGAGCGTACTGCCCGAGCGCGTGAGCGTCGGACGACCCGCGTTGAACGGCAAGACGGTCGGACTGGCGCTCCGCCAGACCACTCCGTCCTGGAATCGACTGGCATACAGACCGTCAGACGTCAACCCGAGCGACCCTACAAGCCCGATCGCGGATGGAAGCGGGATCGTGAACGTCTGCAGGCTGGGAAGGAACAGTCCGTTCAGCCGGCTGGTTACCGCCTGCCACACGATCGCGCCGGTGTTCGAAGCCAAGCCGGAGGACAGTACGGTGATTCCATTGGCGAGCCGTCGTCGCATGCGTGTCCCGCACCGCTCGAGAAAAGCACTGTTGTTGGGAGCGGTCACGAGCGCGAACTGGCCGTCAAGAGTCAGTGAACCCCAGGCCATCCCGTCGAAGGGGTCGGGGTTAGGCATGAGCTGCACCCCCGGACACGTCGGGTGCGCCAGGGCGGGCGAGTCCAGGTCCGCGAACGTCGTCGCGTTGGTCGGATCGCCCCGAACCTCCCCGGTCTGGATGTTCTGAAAGTAGACCGTGGTGGGGAGGTGGTGGTAACTGCTCGCGACCCATTCAATCCAATGGGTCCCGACGGCGTCCGCGCTGCAGTCGACCTCCGGGTCGAAAGGGGGCGAAGAGCAGTACGGCACCCCGGGGCTGAGCGTAACCGTCTGACGTGTCCCGTCGGCGATCGAATAGAGCTCAACGTCGTAGGGCGCGGACGGGTCTGAACTCTGCGGACATCTCATCAAGACCCAAGGCGGGGCAAGTCCCTTGGGGATGCACTGCGGGTCAACCGAGGTCGTCGTGCCGGTCTGGTCATTGATCACGTTCCAGCTATTCCACGTACCGTTTTGAATCGTGCCCTGCAGCAGCACATAATTGCCGCTCGTCCAAAAATTAGTGTCCGAGGCAGCCCCCGCTGTGATCGGCCGGAACGAGTCGCTCAGGACCACACTCCCGGCGGGCGCCGAACCAGCAGACCGATGCGACGTCATCGCCGTGGCCGACGTCGCCCACACAGCGCAGGAGACAAGCGCTACGAAGACGAGCACGACACGCGCGGCCGATGACAAGCCGTGCTGACCCTACGCACATCCCAGCCCGCCCGCAACAGAAGACCGCGCAGTCGCGCGCGGAAGGACTAATGGGCTGAGCCTTCGGGGTCCGGCCGTTGCTAGCGACCCAGCCCGAGTCGATCGCGCCGTCGCGCGCCAAATCAAGTTGACCCGGAGGTTTCAGCCCCCTTGTACGCCCCCAGCGAAGTCGGCTGTCAATCGAGCCTCGAGTGCTCGATTGCAGCTCATTTCGTATCGGGGAGACAGGATTTGAACCTGCGACCGCCCGGCCCCCAGCCGGGTGCGCTACCAGACTGCGCCACTCCCCGTGGAGAGGCTGATCATAACCGTCCCGCCGGGACGGCAAGCGGGCGACGGGAATCGAACCCGCCCTAAAAGCTTGGAAGGCTTTTGTGCAACCACAACACTTCGCCCGCGGATTCGTCCGATGGTACCGCGCGTTATTCCCCCAGGACCTTGATCACCAACCGCTTGGGCCGGCCGCCGTCGAACTCGCAGTAGAACACCTGCTGCCAGGGCCCCAGGTCCAGCCGCCCCTCGGTGACGGGCACGATCACCTGGTGGTGCACGAGCAGGTTCTTCAGATGCGCGTCGCCGTTGTCCTCGCCGCCGCGGTGGTGGCGGTAGTCGCCGGGGTCGGGCAGCAGTTCGCGGGCAACCTCGTTGCTCGGTTCCTGCCAGCTGGGCGGCGCCACTTTGTCCAGCCACTCCAGCACGTCCTCCTGCAGGCCCGGCTCGTCGTCGTTGATCCACACGGCCGCGGTGATGTGCATCGCGCATACCAGGACCATTCCCTCGGCTATCCCCGCGTCGCCCACGGCGTCCGCGACGTCGTCGGTGATACGGACGAACTCCCGTCGCCGCGACGTGTTGAAGGTCCGGTAGACGGTGTGGGAGATCATGAAACAGGGGAGCCGGGATTCGAACCCGGATTCACGGTTTTGGAGACCGCGCGCATAGCCATTAACTCACTCCCCTTGGGGGTTTTGCGATGGTAGCCATCAGCGATCGGCGCCGTCCGGTGACGGAAGGGGGTGGGCGATAGTGGACGGCTGGCTGCCCTTTTCGCCCGCCCGACCCCGAAGTCGGCTGGGCGCCAACGCCATGCGGGCGGAGGGACTCGAACCCCCAAGGGCGTTAGCCCACCGGCACCTAAAGCCGGCGCGTAGACCAGTTCCGCCACGCCCGCGAGCCTGCGTGGCGGCGATTGTAGGAGGCCGACGAAGCACCGGGAAACTGCTGCATGCGGCCTGGTCAACTTGTATCGTCCGCGGCAATGGCTCAGGTGCGCAACGTCCGGCCGGGCTACGCGGTCATCAACCCCAACCGCGACAAGGTGATCAACAAGGTCACGCGGCTGATCGTGGTCTTGATCCTGCTCGCCTCGGTGGCGCTGATGCTGGTACTGACGATCGGCGGCTGGAGCAAGCTGCAGGGCCTCAAGCCGGTCAACTTCCTGTGGTGCGTCCTGTACCTGATCATGGCCTTCTACATCCTGCGCTGGTCGCGCGGACTGCTGCCGATCACCGCGGGCCTGGCGATCCTGTTGTTGATCGTGGCGGTGATCGCCGGCACCGGGGTGGCCGGCGCCAGCTGGTTCGATCGCCACCACTCGGGCTTTGCCTCCGCCCAGTCGCTGTTGGGCGGCAAGGGGCTGGGCGACAACGTCCTGGGCGGCGCCACCCTGCTGTTGATCCCCGTTGAGGTCGCGCTGATCGTGTTCGCGATGATCGGCTTCGCCCAGGGTTGGAACGTGGAGCTCGAGGTGCCCGAGGAGGAGGCCAGGAAGCGGGGCTCCAAGCCCATCGCGGTCGGGCCCTCCGAGTAGCCGCGCCCGCGCCGCCGCGGTGCCACTCAGATACGGCGGGTGGGATTCGAACCCACACGTCCCGAAGGACAATGCCTTTTGAGGGCATCGTGTCTACCGTTCCACCACCGCCGCGCGGGCGCTTAGTGTAGGCGTTGACGCCTCGCCGTCAGGCGCCCAGAACCAATCCCACGAGCTCGTCGAGCACCGCCGGTGGAGCGGCCACGATCCCGAACGGCTCATCTGAATCGGCCTCCAGCTCGCGCAGCGCCAGACCGGCCCGCTCGGCGATCAGACCCCCGGCCGCCCAGTCCCACGGCTTGACGCCACGCTCGTAGAAGGCGTCGTAGCGTCCGCAGGCTGCCCACGCCAGGTCCAGCGCGGCGGATCCCGCCCGCCGAATGTCGCGCACGCGCGGCAGCACTCGCGTCAGCACGGCGGCCTGGCGGGCGCGCAGCTCGGCGTCGTAGGCGAACCCGGTCGCGACCAAGGCGCTGCCCAGATCGTCGCGGGTCGAGGCGGAGATGGTGGCACCGTTCAACGTCGGTGCCGTCGAGCGGGTGGTGGCAAAGGTCTCCTCGCGGACGGGATCGAGCACTACCCCGACGAGCATCCCGTCGGGTCCCTCGCAGGCGACGCTGACGGCGAACACGGGCACGCCGAACAGGAAGTTGATCGTTCCATCGAGCGGGTCGATCACCCAGCGCAGCCTGCCGGTGCCGCTCGCGCCGCCCTCCTCGCCGAGGATCGCGTCCGCGGGACGTCGCTCGCCGAGTACCCGGCGGATGGCGGCCTCGGCGGACAGGTCGGCCTCCGAGACCAGGTCGGTCGGTCCGCTCTTGGACCGGATCCCCTGCTGGCGGCGGCCGAAGCGGGGCAGCAGCTCGGCCGCGCCGACCCCGGCGGCCGCGTGCGCGACCGTCAGCAGCTCGTCCTCGGACACGTCGGTCATCGACGGTCGTTGTACACGATCGGCCCGGCATCCCGCCCTTCCCTGAGATGATCAGGCGCGATGCCCGCCGCCGAGACCGCTGCTCAGCTGACCGAGTTCACGCGTCGCGGCGCCGGCACCAACTCCGAGCGACTGGCCGCCCTGTGGCTGTGCTCGGAGACCGTCTCCCGGCACCGTGAGGCGAGCATCGAAACGTTCTGGTGCCGTCCCAACTGGGCGCTCGCCCACAGCTGGCACGCGCTGCTGGCGGTCGCCGGCAGCCTGGTGATGGTCTCCAACGCCAGGCTGGGCGGCGCGCTGGTGCTCGTTTCGCTGATCTCGATCGGCGCCGACTGGCTCACCGGTCGCTCGCTGGGGCGGCGACTGACACCCGAGCACGCCAGCCAGAACGTCGTCAGCCAGCCGCTGGCGACCGATGCTGGCACCAGTCCGCCCGAGGGGCCGGTCCGCCTGATCGTCACCGCCAACTACGACGCCGGACGAGCGGGGCTCGTCTACCGCGTCTCGCTGCGGCGGGCGGCGGCCCGCCTGCGCCGCCTCGCCGGTGACGGGCGGTTCACGCCGGGATGGCTCGGCTGGCTGGTGATCGCACATCTCGGGTTGCTCGCCGTGGCGATCATCCGCGATTTGAGCAGCAGCTCTCCCGGCTCCGCGGTGGCCGTCCTGCAGCTCATCCCGACGGTCGTCCTGGTGCTTTACCTGGCGCTGCTGCTGGAGCTGGCCGCCTCCGACTTTGGACCCGCCGCGGCCGACAACGCCGCCGGTACCGCCGTCGCGCTCGCCCTGGTTCGAGCGCTGGACGCCGCCCCGCCTCGACGGGTGAGCGTCGAGCTCGTGCTGCAGGGCGCCGGCGACGGCCAGATGACCGGCCTCGCGCGGCACCTGCGTGCCCGGCATCGACAGCTGAGCTCGCGCAACGCGATCGTGCTGGGGATCGGGCCCTGCGGCGGCGCCCGGACCGCGCTGGTGGACGGGCGACGGCAACCTCCTCCCCCTGCGCTATCACGGCGGTCTGCGCGAGCTGGCGGCCATGCTCGCGTCATCCGAGCAGGATCTGGCGGCGTGGCCGCACCGAGGCCGAGGGGTATCGCCCGCACTGCCCGGACGGATCGCCGGGATCCCGGCGATCAACCTCGGCTGCTTGGACGACTCGGGCCTCCCCACGGGCTCCCACGTCCCTCGGGACACCGCCGGCGCGCTGGACCAGCAGGCCCTGGATGGGCTGCTGCAGTTCGCGCTCATGCTTGTCGAAGCGATCGACGCCGAACTGGTGCGCCGTGAGACGGACCCGCCCACCCCGGCGGCCCCGGCCACCGCCGTGGCTCACTTGTAGATCAGGCGCTGGCCGAGCAGCTGCGTGACCGTCACGAACTTGTAGCCCTCTCGCTTGAAGGTCTCGATCTCCTGCGGGAGGGCGGCCAGCGTCTGCGAGCGGTTGCCGCCGCCGTCGTGCTGGAGGATGATCGAGCCGTTCTGGGCGGTGCTGGTCACCGTGTGGTAGATCGAGGCTGTGCCGGGGGTCGCCCAGTCACGGGGGTCGACGTCCCACTGGATCGTGGTGAAGCCCATCGCGCGGGCCTCTGACTCGAGCCCGGCCGAGACGGCCCCGCCGGGCGCGCGGAACAGGCAGGGCTCAAAGCCGTGGGTGGCAGCCTTGATCGCGCTGGCGGCCTGGGAGATCTCACCCGCGGCGAAGCTGCCCCCGGCGGCCACGTCGGCGTGGTTCCAGGTGTGGTCGCCGATCATGTCGCCGTCGGCCAGCATCCGGCGCTCCACCGCTCCGTCCTGGCCGTACACGGGGACCTCCTCGCCGATCTCGAAGAACGTGGCCGGCACGTTGTAGTGCTCCAGGATGTCCAGGAACTGCGGCGTGTCGTACCACGGGCCGTCGTCGAAGGTGAGCGCGATCTGATGCACGCTGCGCGATCCGTTGGTCACGAAGTCGGGGCCGCTGGGCACGCATCCGACGAGCTGGGGGGTGTGCAGCTCGGCCAGCTGCGGCTTGGCGGGGAACAGCGCCTGGCAGCCGACGGCGTTGGGCTTGACCGGCGTGCAGGCCGGCCGCCGCAGCGTGGTCCGTACCTGCCACTTGAACGAGTCGTAGGCCGTGGCGCCGTAGATGCTCGGGGTGAAGCTGGCCGTCAGCTCCGTCCTGCTGGGGCGCGTCACGGTGGCCGCCACCACGCGAGCGGGTCCCGCGACGCCGTGGGTGACCTGCTGGTAGACCAGCCGCGGTGACCGATTGCCCGTGCGGGGCGGGATCACGCACACCAGGCCGGTAACGCCGGCGTCGCCGGGGCGCTCGAGCAACAGGCACAGCGAGCGGTGGGCCCGTTTCATCTGTGCCGGCGAGAACGGGACCGCGAGCTTGACCGTCCACACGATCTGCTGAGCTGACTGCGACACCGACGCGCCGGCCACGGTGCTCGGCCCGGGTGCAGAATGCGACGCGCCGGCCAGGGAAGCGCAGGCTCCCCAGCCGAGCAGGCCGGTCACCAGCAGGGTCCCCAAACCTCGCTTTCGCACCCGGCGGAGACTATAGATCTCGGCGACGACGTACGGACTGTGGATCCCGGCGACGCCTACACTCCCCGATCCCATGAGCGACCCGATCTGCATCGTCGGCGGGACCGGGGCACTCGGTTTCGGGCTGGCGCTCCGCCTTGGGGTGGCCGGCGTTCCGGTGGTGATCGGCTCGCGCGACGCCGATCGCGCCCAGGAGGCCGCACGACGATGCCGTGAGCGCCTCCCCAACGCCGAGTTCAGCGGCGCCGAGAACTCCGAGGCGGTGACCCGGGCCGACGTCGTGATCCTCAGCGTGCCCTTCCGCTCGCAGTCTGAGACCCTGACCAACCTCAAGTCTCACTGGCGCGAGGGTCAGCTGCTGATCGATGCCACCGTGCCGCTGGCGGCCGCCGTCAGCGGCAAGGCGACGCGCACGCTCGGCGTCTGGCAGGGCTCGGCCGCCCAGCAGGCCCTGGAGATGGTGCCCGACGGGATCCGCGTCGTCTCGGCGTTTCACACGGTCAGCGCCGCGCTGCTGACCGACCTGGAGCACACACTCGACGAGGACGTCCTCGTATGCGGCGACCGCCAGGCCGACAAGGCCCGGGTCGCCGAACTGGTGCAGGAGATCGATGGGTTGCGCGCAGTCAACTGCGGCCCGCTGGAGATGGCACGGATCGTCGAGCAGCTCACGCCCCTGCTGATCTCGATCAACGTGCGCAACAAGGTCAGGGCCGGAATCAAGATCACCGGCCTGTGAGCGGCGATGGGCCGGTCGTCGTCCTGGCCGGGGGCACCGGCGGCGCCAAGCTGGCACGCGGCATGCTCGACGTAGTCGGCGACGACCTGGTGGTGGTCGCCAACACGGGCGACGACGTCGAGATCTACGGCGGCTACGTGTCGCCGGATCCCGACCTGGTCACGTTCTGGCTGGCCGACACGATCGACGAACGCGGCTGGGGCCTGGAGGGAGACACCTTCGCGGTCATGGACGGCTTGCGCGAGCTGGGCGTCGATGTTTGGTTCAACCTCGGCGACCGCGACCTGGCGATCGCCATCGAGCGCGCCCGGGCCCTGGATGAGGGCGCAAGACTGACCGAGGCCCAGGCGCAGATCACGAGCGCGCTGGGGATCCCGGCGCGCGTGCTGCCGATGAGTGACCGACCGGTGCGCACCCGGGTGCTGGCCGCCGGGCGTTGGTGGCCATTGCAGGAGTTCATGATCCGCCGGCGCGGCGAAGGCCCAATTCAGGACGTCGACTTTCGCCACGCCCGCGCCGCGCCCCCCACGGTCGAGGTCCGCGAGGCTCTTCAGAGCGCCCGTGCGATCGTGGTCGGCCCATCTAACCCTGTGATCTCGATCGGCCCGATCCTCGCACTTCCCGGCCTCGCCGAGGCGATCATCGCGAGCTCCGCTCCCGTGGTGGCGGTCAGCCCGCTCGTGCGCGGCGCCGTGGTCAAGGGCCCGACCGAGGCCTGCCTACGCTGGGCCGGCCACACCCTGAGCAGCGCCGGGATCGCCACCGCCTATGCCGGACTGATCGACGGCCTCGTCGCCGATGAGCCGACCACGGCGCTGCCGACCCTGGAGGCCGACGTCCTGATGGACACGCCTGAGCACCGTCGTCGTCTCGCGCAGAACACCCTGCATTTCGCGCTCGATCTCGCCCACCGCGGCTGACCGTCTAGGTTGTACCGGCCGTGACCACACTCGCCATCCTGCCCATCAAGAGCTTCGACGAGGCCAAACAGCGTCTCAGTGACGAGCTTGACCCGACACCGCGCCGGGCGCTCGTCGAGGCGATGTTCTCCGATGTCCTGATCGCCCTGCGCCGGGCCACGCTGGTCGATCAGGTGCTCGTCGTCTCCGCCGACAACGTCGCCCAGCGGATCGCGGCCGGCTATGACGCGATGGTTGTCCAGGACGACGACCAGGGCCACAACCAGGCGGCCGCGCAGGGTGCGGCCCGAGCACTGGAGCTGGGCGTCGACCGGGTGATCATGGTGCCCGGCGACTGCCCGCTGCTCAACCCCGCAGAGCTCGACGAACTGCTCGCGCGCCCGGCCCCGTCCCCGTCGGTGCTGATCGTGCCCGATCGCCATGGCACCGGCACCAATGCGCTCGTTCTGACCCCGCCCGACGGGCTCGCACCGGCGTTCGGTCCCGGCAGCCACGAACGCCACCGCCAGCACGCCGCCGGCGCCGGAATCCACGCGGAGACCGTCGAGGTACCCTCGCTGGCGCTTGACATGGACACGCCCGAGGACCTGGCAGCCGTCGAAGCGACGCTCGAGCAGACCCGGGGCGGCGCCGCGCACACGCGCGGCATGCTGCGCCAGCTCTTGCGCAGCCGCAGCTAGCCGGCGGTGCTCGGTGATCACCGCGCGCGCACTAGTCGGCCTGCCCGAAGTTCGCCACGGTGACGACCCGGCCGCCGTGATCGCGGCCGCGATGCCAACCGGAAGCCAGGCCGCGACCGACGATGATGTGCTGGTCGTCGCCCACAAGCTGATCTCCAAGGCGGAGGGCCGCACCCGCCGGCTGTCCGAGGTCACCGTCACCGAGCGAGCGCACGAGCTGGCCACAGAGCTCGGCGGCAAGGACCCCCGCCACGTGCAGGTCGTGCTCGACGAGACGCGCGAGGTTCGCCGCGCCGCCCGCGGGGTGCTGATCAGCGTCACCCGTCACGGCTTCGTGTGCGCCAACGCCGGCGTGGACGCCTCCAACTCCCCCGACGACGACACGCTGATCCTGCTGCCCGCCGACCCCGACGATTCGGCCCGTCGCCTGCGCGCCGGCCTGCGCGCCAGGCTTGGCGTCGCCCCCGCTGTCCTCATCACCGACTCCTTCGGCCGCGCATGGCGCCATGGCCAGTGCGACGTGGCGATCGGCTGCGCCGGACTACGCGCGCTGGAGGACTGGCGTGGGCTCCACGACGCCCGCGGGCGGGAGCTGCGGGCCACCTGGATCGCCGTCGCCGACGAACTGGCCGGCGCCGCCGACCTGGCTCGGGCCAAGGACGGGATGCAGCCCGCCGTTCTGATCAGCGGCGCTGACCGCCATGTCACCCGCGACGACGGGCCGGGCGCGCGAACGCTGCTGCGCGGCGACGCCGAAGACCTGTTTCGCTGATACGGCAGCGGCTATCTGGCCGCGGCGGTCTCCGTGGCCTGGGTCGAGTCCGAGGCGTGATCGGGCCACTGCCGGCCCTCGGTCCAGTACTCGTCGATGTCCTCCAGGGAACGGCCCTTGGTCTCGGGGACGCAGAAGCGTACGAACACGATCCCGAGCGCGGCGAAACCGGCGTAGATCCAGAACACCACGTCCTTGCCCAGCCCGTTCACCGCCGTCAGGAAGGTGAGCGTGATCAGCAGGTTGGCCGACCAGTTGGCCACAGTGGCAGCGCTGGCACCGTTCCCGCGCAGGCGGTTGGGGAACAGCTCCGCGGTCATCAGCCAGAACAAGGGCGAGATGCTGAGCGAGTAACAGCCGATGTAGACGACGAGGATCGCCAGCACCCACAGCCCCCAGCTGGCCGCCCCGAAGTGGAAGGCGAAGCCGAGCAGCACGAGCATGCTCCCCATCCCCGTCAGGCCGAAGTAGAACAGCGCCTTGCGGCCGACCACGTCGACGAGCACGATCGTCGGCAGCACGAACACGACCAGGACGGCGCCGATGACGATCTCGGCCCCGAGTCCTCCCGACCCGGCCGAGATGCCCGCGTAGCCGAAGATGGTGGGCCCGTAGAAGAGAACGGTGTTGGGTCCCACGAACTGCTGGAAAACGGCCAGCCCGAGTCCCGCGATCAGCGCGCCCCGCATCCCGGGCGCCAGCAGCTCCTTGAAGGAACCCCGATCGGTCTCCTTCAGGTCCGCGTGCAGGGCCTCCATCTCCTGCTCCCGGGCGTCGGGATTGACGCGCTCCATGACCTGCTCGGCCTCGTCCCACCGGCCCTGCATCGCCAGCCAGCGCGGGGTGTGCGACATGTACATCATGCCCACCCCGAGCGCGATCCCCGGGATCACCGCGGCCGCGAACATCGGGCGCCACCCCCACCCGGCGGTGAAGAAGATGTAGTCCAGCACATAGGAGATGAAGATTCCCGCGGAGATGGCCAGCTGCTGGAGGATCACCAGGCCTCCGCGGATCTGCACGGGAGCCAGTTCGGCGATGTAGGTGGGGACGACCATCGAGGAGGCGCCCACGGCAATGCCGACGATGATGCGAAAGATGTCGAACAACAGCAGGCTCGGGGCCAGCGCCGTCGCCACCGCTCCCACCGAGTAGACGACGGCCAGGCCGGCGAGCGCGTACCGGCGGCTGATCTTGTCGGCGAGCTTGCCGCCGAAGATCCCGCCGATGATCGAGCCGATCAGGACGGCCGAGACCGCCAGTTCCTCACTGCCGGCACTCAGGTGCCAGTGGGCCTTGAGAAGGTTCTCGGCGCCCGAGATGACGCCGATGTCGTAGCCGAAGAGCATCCCGCCCAGCGCCGCCACTGAGGCCACCAGGTAGGCGTAGCGGGGCGTGGAGCGGATCACGTCCCAGCGAAACGAATCCCGGAAACCACCGCCACTCTCTCCGCCCTGGCCCGCCCGACCGTTGTCCTTGCTCATGTTCGTCAACTCCTTTCGGTGGCGTGCTCGCGGATCTCCTGCAGGTCTCGCATCAGCCCCCGGTTGTCGCGCCCGAACCAGTCGTGCAACTGGGCGTAGACGCCGTACAGCCGGTCATAACTCCGCGCCCGGCCGGCATCAGGCTCATAGACCCGGTCTCGGCGCTTGCCCATCTCGCTCGCGGCAGCCGGCACGTCGTCGTAGCAACCGGCGGCCACGGCCGCGTGGATCGCGGCGCCGAGTGCGGGCCCCTGCGACGAGCCGAGGACCCCGAGCGGACGGTTCAGGACGTCGGCGTAGATCTGCATCAGGACGTGGTTCTCCAACAGCCCCCCGGCGGCGACGAGCCGCTCGACGGCGATTCCCGATTCCTCGAAGGCCTCCACGATCGTCCGCGCGCCGAAGGCGGTGGCCTCGATCAGCGCGCGGTACATGTCCTCCGGGCGCGAGGACAAGGTGAGCCCCACGAACACCCCCGTGAGCTCGTGGTCGACGAGGATCGAGCGGTTGCCGCTCCACCAGTCGAGGGCAACGAGGCCGTGCTCGCCGACCGCCTGCGCGGCGAACAGCGAGGTGAGGTGCTCGTGGATGCTCACGCCCTCGCGCTCGGCCGCCTCGTGATAGCTGGGGGGAACCGCGTTGCGCACGAACCACGCGAAGATGTCTCCGACGCCGCTCTGGCCGGCCTCGTAGCCCCAGCGGTCCGAGACCAGGCCGCCACGTACGACTCCGCACATGCCGGGGACCTCGGCGGGCTGGTCGGCGACCATCACCTGGCAGGTCGAGGTGCCCATCACGAGCAGCATGTCTCCGGGCTCGATCGCCTTGGCCGCGGGCGCGGTGACGTGAGCATCCACGTTGCCGACGGCTACGGCGATGCCCTCCGGCAACCCCGTCCACTCGGCCGCCTGCGCCGTCAGCGGGCCGGCGCGCGTCCCCAGCTGCGCCGGGGAAGCCGCGAGCTTATCGGCGGCGAAGTCAGCGAAGCGATCGTCGAGCGCCGCGAAGTACTCGCGGTCGGGATACTCGCCGTCCTGGTACAGCGCCTTATAACCCGCGGTGCAGACGCTGCGCACCTCCTCGCCGCAGAGCTGCCAGACGATCCAATCGGCCGCCTCCACCCAGCGATCCATCCGCTCGTAGATCTCGGGATCCTCGTCGAGGACCTGGAGCGCCTTGGCCACCGCCCACTCGGAGGAGATCCGTCCGCCGTAGCGAGCGAGCCACGGCTCGTCGCGGTCGGCGGCGACCTCGGTGACGCGATCGGCCTGGGGCTGGGCGGCGTGGTGCTTCCAGAGCTTGACGTAGGCGTGTGGGCGGTCGCGGAATTCGTCGAGCTGACACAGCGGCGTGCCGTCGCCGGTGGTCGGCAGGATCGTGCAGCTCGTGAAGTCGATCCCCACCCCGACGACCTGCGAAGGATCGATCCCGGCGTCGGCAACGGCGTCGGGAATCGCGTGCTGGAGCACCTCAACGTAATCGCCCGGGTCCTGCAGGGCCCAGGCGCCGGGCAGGCGCTCTCCGGTCTCGGCCAGCTCGCGATCCATGACCGCGTGGGGGTACTCGTACTCGGCGGTGCCGAGCTCCTCGCCATCGCTGACCCGGACGACCAACGCCCGCCCCGAGAGCGTGCCGAAGTCGACTCCAACCACGTATCGATGCTCAGTGCTGGACAAGTGCCTCTCCTTGAGGCACGTCATACCCGCCGAGCGACGCTCGAATCGGGCGATTCAGATCACTGGGGCGCCGACGGCATGAAAGCCGCCGTCGACGTGGACGATCTCGCCGCTGATCGCCTGGGCGTAGTCCGACAGCAGCCAGCAGATAGCGCGGGCCACCGGGCCCGGATCTGAGACATCCCAGCCCAGCGGTGCCTGCTGGCGCCAGAGTTCGGCGAGCTGGTCAAACCCGGGGATCCCCTGAGCGGCCACGGTGCCCAGAGGCCCGGCCGAGACCAGGTTGACGCGCACCCCGGCGGGACCCAGATCTCGCGCCAGATACCGTGACACCGACTCCAGCGCGGCCTTGGCCACGCCCATCCAGTCGTAGATCGGCCAGGCGACGCTGGCATCGAAGTCCAGACCGACGATCCCCGCGCCGCGTGGCATCAGCGGTGCTACGGCGGCGGCCAGCGCCTTGAGCGAGAACGCGCTCGTCTCAAACGCCTGCTTGGCGCTCTCGGCCGGGGCGCTCATGAACTTGCCGCCGATCGCATCCTGAGGTGCAAACGCAATCGCGTGGAGCACGCCGTCAACCGCACCCCAGCGCTCGCGCAGCGTGTCGGTGAGGGCCTCAAGGTCGTCCTCTTTGTTGACGTCCAACTCCAGGACGTCGACGGGCTGCGGAAGCCGCTTGGCGGCGCGCTCGGTCATCCGCCGCGCCCGCCCGAAGCTGGTCAGCAGCACCTCAGCGCCCTCCGCTTGGGCCCGCTCGGCGGCGTGGTAGGCGATCGAGTCCTTGGTGATCACGCCGGTGATCACCAGCCGCTTTCCTTCAAGGATCACGAGCGCGTGGGGTCCGATCCCGCGAACGAGCGCAGAGCCCACGCCAGCCGGTCGCGTGTCTCCCGGGGCTCGACGATCTCGTCGACGAAGCCTTCGGCGGCGGCCGACTCGGCCAGCAGGTGCTCGCGCGCGTAGGCATCGGCCAGGCGGTCGCGCTCGGTGTCGGCATCGGGCGCCACCCTCAGCTCACGCCGGTTCACGATCCCCACGGCGGCGCGAGCGCTCATGATCCCCAGCTCGGCGTCCGGCCAGGCGAGCACCAGGTCGGCGCCCAGGTCACGGGAGTTCATCGTGATGTAGGCGCCGCCGTAGGACTTGCGCAGCACCACCGTCAGCTTGGGCACGCGGGCGGCCGCGAAGGCCCGCACCAGGGACGCGCCGTGGCGGATGACCCCGGCCTGCTCCTGCTTTGAACCGGGCATGAACCCCGGCGTGTCGACGATCGCGATCAATGGCAGGCCGAACGCGTTGCAGAAGCCGACGAAGCGCGCCGCCTTCTCGGAGCCCTCGGCGTCGAGCACCCCGCCCAGATAGCGCGGCTGGTTGGCCACGATTCCCACCGGTCGACCGTCGAGGCGGGCCAGCGCGGTGACCATGTTGCGTGCCCAGCGCGGGCACAGCTCCACCAGCGAGTCGCGGTCGATGATCGCGCTCAGCGCGTCGCGCACGTCGTAGGCGCTGCGGGAGGCCGCCGGCACGAACGCCCCGGGGTCCGGCGCCAGCGGATCGACCCCCATCACCCGCGGAGGCCGAGAGCCGGCCGAGCTGGGCAGATAGGACAACAGCTCTCTCACACGTACCGCCGCTGCCGCCTCGTCTGTCTCCACCAGGTGGCAGACGCCGTTTCGATCGTGCACGTGTGGTCCGCCCAGGTGCGCGGCGTCGATCTCCTCGCCGAGCGCTTCGCGCACCACGCCGGGACCGGTGAGGAACATCGCTGCATCCTCGGTCATGACGATCAGGTCGGTGAGTGCGGGCGAGTATGCGCCGCCGCCCGCCGAGGCGCCGGAGACCACCGAGATCTGCGGCACCACGCCGGTCAGCTCGACCGTCTCGCGGAAGATCCGGCCGTATCCGGCCAGGGCGGCCGTGCCCTCCTGCATACGCGCGCCCCCGGACTCGACGAAGCCGACGACCGGCATCCGCGCCCGCTGCGCGGTGGTCAGCACCCGCACGATCGTGTCGGCGTGACGCTCGCCCAGCGAGCCGCCCAGATACGCCCCGTCCTGCGCGTAGCAGGCGATCGGCCGCCCGTCGACCGCGCCGGTGGCGCCGACGACACCGTCGCCGGCGACCGCGCGCTCGCCCAGCCGACTCGAGCGCGCCTGAGAGCGCAGCACGCGGATCGTGCCCGGATCGCAGAGCGCCTCGAGGCGCTCGTACGGCGACAGGCGCGGGCGTTCGGCGATCGGAGTGGCGATGACGCTCATCGCGACCCCGCTCGCAGCGCGAGCGTGACGTTGTGCCCGCCGAAGGCGAACGAGTTGGAGAGCGCCAACGGTGGGTGTCCGTTCCCGGTGATCAGTGGACGCGACTCGCCGGGAACATAGTCGAGGTCCAGCTCGGGATCCGGCACCTCGTAGCCCAGCGTGGGCGCGATCACGCCGGTCAGCAGCGTGCGCACGGTGGCCACGGCCTCCACGGCGCCGGCGGCGCCCAGCAGGTGGCCGATCGAGGACTTGGTGGAGGACACCGGGATCCGCTTCGCCTGCTCGCCGAGGGCGCGCTTGATCGCCGCCGTCTCGGCGGCGTCGTTGAGCGGCGTCGAGGTCCCGTGGGCGTTGATGTAGTCGACCTCGTCGGGCTGCGCCCCGGCATCGCGCATCGCCAGCTCGATCGCCCGGGAGGCCGGTCCGCCGGTCGGCTCGGGAGCCGTCAGGTGGTGGGCGTCGGTGGTGGAGCCGTAGCCGACGATCTCGGCGAGTACGGTGGCTCCACGCGCGGCGGCGGCCTCGGCCTCCTCCAGCACGAGCACCCCGGCTCCCTCGCCCATCACGAAACCGTCGCGGTGCAGATCGAACGGGCGCGAGACGCCGCTCACCGACAGCGCCTGCATGTTGCCGAAGCAGGCGAACGCGAAGTCCGTCAGCGTCGCCTCGGTTCCTCCGCACACGACCGCCTCGGCGTCGCCGTACTGGATCATGCGAAGCGCCGAGCCGACGGCGTGGGCGCCGCTGGCACACGCCGACACAACGCCGTAGCTCTGGCCCTGCAGGTGGTGCTTCATCGTGACCGCGGCGGCGGCGGCGTTGGGCATGTACTGGGGGATGCCGAGCGGCGAGACCGCCTTGGCGCCCTTCTCGCGCATGACGTCGAGCTGGGTCTCGACGCTGTTCTGCCCGCCGATACCGGTTGCCATCACGCACCCCACGGTCAGCGGGTCGTACGGTGGCTCGCCGTCCCAGCCCGCCTGCGCCAGCGCCTCACCGGCGGCCACGAGCGCGAACTGGGCGAAGCGATCGAGCCGGCGCGCCTCCTTGATCGAGAGATGCTCCTTGGGATCGAACTCCCTCGAGCGTCCCGCGCCGTCCGCGATCCCGACCACGCCGTCGGCCCAGCGGTCGTGCAGGGTCGTCGCCCCGATTCCCAGCGGGGTGACGGCACCGATCCCGGTGACGACGACCTTGCGTCTGTCCGGCCGGGGTCCCATCTCAGCCGGCCCGCTCCACGATCAGGTCGATGGCGTCGCCCACGGTCTTGAGCTCCTTCATGTCCTCGCCCTTGAGCACGACGCCGTACTCCTCCTCGACGACCTGGGCGAGCTCGACCAGGTCCAGCGAGTCGATATCGAGCTCCTCGAAGGTGGCGGAACGGGTGATCGTGCTGGCATCGGGGCCGAAGCTGGCCAGCGTCTCGACGACACGGCCCTCGACCTGCTCGGCTGTCACTGACATCTGTTGCTCCTTTTCAATTTCGATCTATGCGGCAAGTCCGCCGTCCACGGATAGCACTGCCCCGGTTACATAGGCCGCCTGGCCTGAGGCGAGGAAGCGAACGCACGCCGCCACCTCCTCCGGGGTTCCCGCTCGGCGCGCCGGCACCTGCGAGAGCAGCTCCGAGGAGACATCGGCCGTCATGTCGGTGTCGATCCACCCCGGGGCGACGGCGTTGATCGTGATCCCCCGGCGGGCGACCTCCACGGCGGTCGTCTTGGTGAGCGCGATCAGCCCTGCCTTGGCGGCCGCGTAGTTGGCCTGCCCGGGGTTGGCGCGCAATCCGACGACCGAAGAGATGTTGACGATCCGGCCCGCGCGGGCGCGCATCATCGGGCGCAGCGCGCGGCGCATCAGGCGGAAGGCGGCATTGAGGTCGGTCTCGATCACCGAGTTCCAGGCCTCGTCGCTCAGCGACGGCGTGAGGTCGTCGACGCTGATTCCGGCGTTATTGACCAGGGCCAGCACGGGCCGCTCGAACTGCAGCTCCAGCGCCTCGAAAAGCGACGTCCGGAGTCGCCGGGTCGGCCACGTCGCCGGCCAGCGCGACTGCCTCACCCCCCGCCGAGGTGATGTCGGCGACCACGGCGGCCGCCCCGTCGGCGTCGGAGCGGTAGTTGACGCCCACCGCCCAGCCGTCGGCGGCCAAGGCGCGGGCGATCGCGGCGCCGATCCCGCGGGAGGCGCCGGTGACCAGGGCGCAGCCGCCCTCGTGCAGCTGCGGCTCAGGCATTGACGAGCTCCACGCCCTTGAGGGTCCGCTTGGCCAGGCCGGTCAACACCTTTCCCGGGCCGACGTCGACGAAGCGCTGCGCGCCCAGCTCGTGCAGGGTGAGCATCACCTCGCGCCAGCGCACGGGCATCGTGAGCGCGTCGGCGAGCTCTGAGCGCGGGTCGGTGAACGGTTGCGCTGTCACCGCGGAAACGACCGTGCAGCGAGGCTCGGAGAAGGTGGTGCGCCGCAGCGCGGCGCTGAACTCGGGCACGGCGGCGGCCATCATCGGCGAGTGAAACGCGCCGGTGACGTCGAGTTCCATCGGGCGCAGGCCCAGCTCACGGGCGTGCTGAGCGGCCGCGTCGAGGTTGGAGCGCTCTCCCGAGAGGACGACCTGCATCGGCGAGTTGTCGTTGGCCACCGTCAGCTCGGCGCCCTCCGCGATCTCGGTGGCGCGCTCGGACGCTCCGGCACCCAGCAGCGCCAGCATGCTGCCGTCGCCCGAGGCCAGCCCGGACTCGTGCATCAGCCGTCCGCGCAGTGCCACGAGCGCCAGGCCCTCGCGCTCGTCCAGCGCACCGGCCGCGACCAGCGCGCCCAGCTCGCCCAGCGAGTGACCGGCCATCAGCTCGGCGGACGGCCGGCCCAGGGCCTCCCAGCCCGCCAGGCTGGCACAGAAGATCGCCGGCTGCGCAAAGTTCGTGCCCTCGTCGGCCCGCGGAAACGGATCCTCGCCGACCGCTTGCACGGCGAGCTCCAGGAGCTCGGGCCGGACGCGGACGACCAGATCGCGCATCTCCGCGGTCTGGCTGCCCTGACCGGGGAACAGGATGGCCGTGGGGTTGCCCATGCACCCGAACGTACGCCGCCGCTCGGATGCGGGTACAGCCCCGATGGCGACTTCCCCCCGAACGGGGGGACCGGCGAACCAGAACGCGGTAGGCTGGCGCCCGACCGCCGGTGAGCCTGCCCCAACCCACCCCCACTTCTGCTGCCATGGTGACCGGCGCCTCGGCCGGGATCGGCAGCGCCATTGCCCGCGAACTGGCCAACCGCGGCCACGGTCTGATCCTCGTCGCCCGGCGCAAGGACAAGCTCGACGAGCTCGCCGCACAGCTGAGCGACGAGTTCGGCATCCGTGCCGACACGCTCGGCTGCGACCTGGGCAAGGCCGCGTCGCGCCAGCGTCTACCCGCGCGGGTGCAAGCGCTCGGGTTGACCGTCAGCGTGCTGGTAAACAACGCCGGCTTTGCCACCGGCGGCGCCTTCTATCAGTCCGACCCGGCGCGCGAGCTCGACCAGATCCGGGTCCTCGTGGAGGCGCCGGTCGCCTTGTGCTCGGCGTTCTTGCCCGAGATGGTGCGCCGCGGCTCGGGCGCGGTGCTGAACGTCGCCTCCACGGCCGGGATGCAGCCGCTCCCCTATTCCGCCGGTTACTCAGCCGCCAAGGCGTACATGCTGACCTTCTCAGAGGCGTTGCATCACGAGCTCAAGGGCGCCGGCGTGATCGTCACGGCCCTCGCTCCCGGGCCGGTGTCGACCGAGTTCTGGGATGCGGCCGGCTGGGAGGTGGCCAGCGGCCAGTCGTTCGAGAAGGCGGTCCCCAGGCCCGCCTGGGTGACCGCTGAGCACGCGGCCAGTGCGGGCGTCAAGGGCTTGGAGGCCGGCCGCCGCGTGGTCGTGCCCGGAGCGCAGATCCGTGCGGCGATGCTGGCCAGCCAGTACCTCCCCCACGCGGTCAAGCTGCCGGTGATCGAGTGGGCGATGCGGCGCCGCTAGCCGCCCGCTCCCGCACCGGCAAAGAACTCGACCAGCTCCCCGGCGACCTCTTGCGGCGCGTCCTCGGCGAGGAAGTGCGAGGCCTCCACGGCCCGTCCGCGCACGCCCGGCGCCCAGTCGCGCCACACGGCCAGCACGTCGTCGTAGAACACGGGAAGCGCGCCGCGCGTGCCCCACAGCGCAAGCGTGGGGCATCCGATCTGCCGACCCTCGGCGCGGTCGGCCTCGTCGAGCTCACGGTCGATCGTCGCCCCCGCGCGATAGTCCTCGCACATCGCCTGGACCGCCCCCGGGTCCAGCAGCTGCTCCCGGTAGGCAGCGACGACCTCCGCCGGGTAGCGGTCCGGATCGCCCCCGATCCCCATCCGCCGCACGTGGAAGGCAAACCACGCCTCGGGGTCGCCGAGGATCAGCCGTTCGGGCAATGGGGCGGGCTGGGCGAGAAAGCCCCAGTGCCAGTAGCCGACGGCCGTCTGACCGTCGGAGCGAGCCCACACGTCGGCCGTGGACACGATGTCGAGCACGGCCAGCGCGGACACCGTCTCCGGGTGGTCCAGCGCCATCCGATAGCCGACGCGCCCGCCGCGGTCATGTCCGGCGACGGCGAAGCGCTCGAACCCCACGGACGCCATCGCCTGGACCAGATCGAGCGCCATCGCGCGCTTGGAGTGCGGCCGGTGATCGTCGGCCGGCTCGGGACGCACCGAGGCGCCATAGCCGGCCAGGTCCGCGGCCACGACCGTGAACCCCCGCTGTGCCAGCAGCGGTGCCGCGGCGTGCCACATCAGATGCGTCTGGGGGTAGCCGTGCAGGAGCAGCAATGGCGGTCCGCTGCCACCGACCCGAGCGAACACGTCACCGCGCTCGCACGGTAGCTGCCTCTCCGCAAACCCAGCAAACAGGCTCACGCCAGCAACCCTACCCGCTGTGCCCGCTGCACCGCCTCGGCGCGGTTGCGCGCCCCGAGCTTGCGATACAGCGCGCTCGTGTGCTCCTTGACGGTGTGCGGAGACAGGAACAGCGTCTGGGCGATCTCCCGGTTGGTGGAGCCGGCGGCGATCAGGTCCAGCACCTCACGCTCTCGCTCGGAGAGGGGCGGCGCGGGCTGTTCGGCGGTCGGGGCGAACATCGTCATGCCGAGCCCGACGATCCGTACCGCGTGGGCCACCTCGCCGGCGTCCCAGTCCTTTGACACGAAGCCCGAGGCCCCGGCCGCCCGGGCCGCCGCCGGCGACATTCGTCCCGCGCCGGAGATCAGCAGGACGCGCGTCCCCGGAGAGGCCTTGCGGATCGACGCGCAGACGTCCGCGCCGGACTCGTGCGAGAGAAACAGGTCGACCAGAGCGACATCGGGACGCAGGCTGGGCAGCAACTCCAGCGCCTCGGCCCCGGTGCGCGCGGCCGCGCAGCGCTGCACCCACGGCTGCTCGCCCAGCAGCACGCGAAAGCCCCAGTGCACGACATCATGATCGTCGACCACCAGCACGCGGAGCTGGCGGCCGTCCAGATCCTCTGATGAGGACTCGTGCTTCGGGCTCACGCCGGCTGCGCCTCCGCGATCGGCACCACCAGCCGTACCCGCCAGTTGCCCGGATCCGCCGTTCCGAACTCCACCATTCCGCCGTGCTGCAGCGCCTCGAAGGCCGCCAGCCGCAACCCCATGCCGGCTCCGCGGGCACCGGCGGCCACGCCGTCGTTGCGCACCTCCAGCGCGAATGTGTCGGCGTCCGAGGACACGCTCACCTGCACCTGCGTGGGCGAGGCGTGCTTGGCGATGTTGCGAAGCGCCTCGGCGAACACCGATTGCGCCAGCGGCTCGACGTCGACCGGCACGATCACCTGATCGGGCCAGTCGATGACCAGCGGGCCGACCGGAGACTCGGACTCGGCCGCGCGCGCCACCTCAGCCGAGAGCGTGGTCGCCGTGGGCGGCGCCACCGGCGCCAGCGGCCGCTCCAGCGCGCTTCGCAGATCAGTCAGCGCCTCCGACATCTCCACGCGGCAGCGCTCGCGCTGATCGTCGTCCAGCGCGCGCTCGGCGCTCAACGCCAACGACACCCCGAACAGCCGCTGCATCACCCGCTCGTGGATCTCACGGGCCAGCTCCAGGCGCTCGCCCAGCTGCCGCGTGCGCTCCTGCTGGCGGGTGGCGTTGCGGGCGGTGGCCACCAGGGCCGCGGTCTTGCCCAGCGTCCAGAGCAGGTGACGCTCGCCGTCGGTCAGCTCGAACCGCCCGCCACCACGATCGGCGCAGATGACCCCGTATGCGTGGCCGGCGGCGCTCAGGGGCGTGCACACCAGCGTGGTGATCCCGAACAGCTCGGCGTACTCAGCCGGGACCTGATCCTCGATCCCATCGGAGACGACCACCACCTCGTCCTCCAGCAGGGCCCGCTGCGCGATCGGCGTCGACAGCAGCGTCGGCGACGGCTGCAGGTTCATCAGCTGGCGAAAAGAGGTGCCGTAGGCGCCCACCACGTATACCCGGCGCCGGGCGGAGTCGGCCATGAAGATCGCCGCCCGCCGCATCGTCGTCAGGCGGCAGATCGCCTCGCAGATACGGTCGTAGAAGTCAGTCGAGGAGGTGTCGTTGTCCAGATCGGCCAGCAGCTCGACGAACACCTCCAGTGGCTCGACGCCGGCGAACAGCGACGGCGGCCGCTCGATGCTCACCTCAAGCTGCCACCGATGGGCGCTCGTAGCGGCGGCGGATCTCGTACAGCGTGCTGCGCTCGGCCGCGGGGCGGCCGGCCGCGTGCGCGGCGCCGACCAGATCCTCGGGCTCCAGGCGCACGCCGTGATAGCTGCCTGCCATGCGGCTGATCGACTCCTCCATCAGCGTCCCGCCGAGGTCGTTGACGCCCCACCGCAGCGCCTCCGTGGCGACCTCCAGGCCCATCTTGACCCACGACGCCTGCACGCTGCGCACGGTCTCGCCCAGGGCCAGCCGGAACACCGCGGTGTGCTTGAGGTTCTCTTCCCGGGAGATCTCCTGAACCCCGTGGGCGCGGCCCAGCAACGTCTGGAAGGGGATGAACGACAGCGGCACGAACTCGGTGAAGCCGCCGGTGCGCTCCTGCAACTCCCGGATCACGCGCATGTGCTCGGCCAGCTCGCTCGGCTCCTCGATGTGGCCGAACATCACCGTGGCGGTGGAGCGGATCCCCTCGGCGTGCGAGGCCTCGATCACCTCCACCCAGCGCGCCACCGGCAGCTTGTTGGGCGAGATCCGCTCGCGCACGCCGTCGTGGAGGACCTCGGCCGCGGTGCCGGGCGTGGAGCCAAGCCCCGCCTCGCGCAGTCGGTGGAACACCTCCCGCGGCGCCAGCCCGCTGACGTCGCACATGTGCGCGACCTCCATCGGCGAGTAGGCGTGCAGGTGCAGTTGCGGGGCGATCGACTTGGCAAAGCGCAGCCAATGCAGGTAGTCGTCCAGACCCCAGTCGGGATGGATCCCCGACTGGATGCACAGCTCGGTGGCGCCGAACTCGAGCGCCTCGGCGATCCGCTGGGCGAACTCCTCCTCGGAGTGCTCGTAGGCATCGGGCGAGCGCTTGGACTGCCCGAACCCGCAGAACGCGCAGCCGACCACGCACACGTTGGAGACGTTGATGTTGCGGTTGACCACGAACGTCACCGTGTCGCCGACCAGTCGGGCGCGCAGCTCATCGGCGGCGCTGCGCATCTCCTCGATCACCTCGGGGCGGCGCTCGGCGAACAGCGCCGTCAGCTCCTCCGGGGTCAGCGCCAGTCCGTCACGGGCGCGTTCGATCGCTCGCGGAGCGGTGTCGTCTGACACGGACAGCTCCACGCGTCGTCCGCTGCCGCGCCGCGGGATGAACGACCAGTAACGGCTGGTGATCACGTCGAGCACCGGGGCGGCGACCCACTCGGAGTCGATGTACTCGGGGTAGACGCACAGTCGCTCGGACAGCGCGTAGCCGTCGGTGGCCAGGCGCTTGCGGACCTGGGTGGGCGACGGGAACGGATGCTCGGGCGAGATGTGGTCTCCGTTGGCACTCAACCCGCCCAGATCGGTGGCTCCGGCGGCCACCAGCTCGGGCCACCAGTCAGACAGGTTGGGCGGCACCTGGATCCCGATCTCGGGCATCAGCCTCCGCGTCTCGGCGATCAGCCGCTTCATGTCCTGCAGCGTCACCGGGCACGCCCACTTGGGGGCGTCGTGCTGCGGACCGTCGGCCACCCCGGTTCGCCAGTACTCGCGCGCGGCGTCGGTGGCGATGTCGGCCGGCTCGCGCCCGTAGTAGCTGTCGTGGGGCACGAAGTTCTGCAGGATCACCTCCTGCAGGTGACCGTGCTCGGCGTGCAGCTCGGCCAGCTTGGCCAGCGAGGCCATACGCTCGTCCTCGGTTTCGCCGATTCCCACCAGGATCCCGCTGGTGAACGGGATCCGCAGCTCTCCGGCGGCCGCGATCGTCTCGATCCGACGAACCGGATGCTTAGTCGGCGAACCGGCATGCACCGTCTCCATCAGCCGTTCGGACACCGACTCCAGCATCAGCCCCTGGGAGGCCGTCACCTCCCGCAGGCGCGCGAGATCGTCGCTGGCCAGAACGCCGAGGTTGGTGTGCGGCAGCAGACCGCGCTCCAGCGCCCGCTCGCACACCCACACCACATAGCCCACGAAGTCCTCAAAGCCGTACTCCGCCAGCCGCGCGGCCACGCCGCGGTTGTGCTCGGGCAGCTCGCCGGTCAACACCAGCAGCTCCTTGACGCGATGGCGCGAGGCGGCGCGATCGAGCGTCTCCAGCACCTCGTCGGGAGCGTGCAGGTGCGGCTGGTGGGTCGCGAACGCGCAGTACTTGCAGTAGCAACGGCAAGTCCGCGAGAGCGAGAGCGTGAGATTGCGGCTGAAGGTGACCCGGCGGCGCATGCTCAGACGCCAATACTAGGGAGCCGCCTATATTGGCCGCCGATGCGGCGACTGATCGCCATCTGCGCGCTGGCTGTCGCCCTGGCCGGCTGCGGCAGCCACGCCCACTCGCGCGCTCAGGCCCGCGGCCCCCGCCACGCGACGCTGGTGCTGGATTTCACCCCCAACGCCGTGCACGCCGGGATCTACACCGCGCTGGCCCGCGGCTATGACCGCGCGGCCGGCGTCGCCCTGCACGTGATCGCGCCGTCGGCCTCCACCGACGCGATCCGCCTGCTGGCAACCGGCCGCGTCGACTTCGCGATCCTCGACATCCACGATCTGGCGATCGCCCGCGTGCGCAGGCAGGCCGTGGTCGGGATCCTGCCGATCGTCGAGCGTCCGCTGGCCTCCGTGATCGCCCTGCCCAGGTATGCGAGCCCTCGCCAGCTGGCCGGCCAGACGGTCGGGGTCACCGGCGCTCCCTCCGACACGGCCGTCCTGAACTCGATCCTGCTCGGCAGCGGGGCGCGGCCGGCGGCCGTCAAGCGGATCACGATCGGCTTCAACGCCGTCGGTGACCTGCTCGCCGGCCGGGTGGCCGCCGCGACCGCGTTCTGGAACGACGAGGGCGTCACCTTGGCGCGCCGCCGGCCCGGCTTTCACGTGTTCCGCGTCGAGCACTACGGCGCTCCGGCGTATCCGGAGCTGGTGCTGTGCGCCAACGCAGCGGCGCTCAAGTCCGACCCTTCACTGGCCCGCGACACCGTCAAGGCGCTGGTCCGCGGCTATGACGCGACGCTCGCCGACCCGACGGCCGCCGCCCACGCGCTGGAGTCCCGCGTACCCGGACTGGACGCCTCGCTGGTGGGCCTCGAGCTGCACGGGCTGTTGCCCGCGTTCAGGGGACCGGGCGGGCACTTCGGCGTGCTTGACCTGGCACGACTGCGGGCATGGGCGACGTGGGAGGCCCGCTTCGGGATCGTCAAGCATCCGCCCGATGTCGCCACCACGTTTGCCACGGCGTTCGCCCCGCGCGGCTAGCCCCAGGCCTTAGGCGAGCAACTGGTCGACGAGCGCGCCCGTCGCGCGCGCCATCCGTGAGCGCGGCACGACAAGGTCGAAGCCCGCCGCGGTGGCCCGCGCCTTGACGTCGTCCTGCACGTGGGAGAAGAACGCCAGCGTCTTCACATCGGTCTCCCGCGACGCCATGATCCGCGCCTCGACGTCGTCGGTCAGGTCGACGATCAGCACGTCGGCGCCCGGCAGGGCCCCCGCCAGCTGGTCGGCGGCGCTCACCAGCACCGGATCGTGACCGGCCGCCTGCAGGCCGCCGATCACGTTGGAGCCGAACAGCAGGTCGGGGACGAACGCGACGACGCGCGCCATTAGTGCGCCGGGCGGCGCACGTTACTGCGCGCGGAGCTTCTTGAACTCCTGACGCACCGACTCCGTGCGGCCCCACATCTGAGTCACCTCGGCGCGCCCGGTGCGTACCTCGCGCAGCGCCAGCTCCCCGGCCAGTCCGGCATCGTCGAGCAGCTTGAGCGCCAGGTGCACCGCCGGCACCCCGGCAGCGTGACCGAAGCGATGGGCCACGATCACCCGCCAGTGCCAGTCGTGCTTGGAGTATGGCTGGGCGTTGCAGGTGACCAGCACGATCGCCGCGTCGACGTACCGCGTCTCGTCGAAGATCCGCAGGTCGAACTCCAGATCGGTCCAGTCGTCGGGCTGGGCGGCGACGATCGCGTTGAATTCCTGGGCGAGCGACATGTTGAGCCCAAATGTACTCAGCCGAGGAACTTCTCGGCGATCAGGAACACGTTCATCGCCGTGATCGCTCCCGCGACCACGAACGCCGCCAGCCTGAGCAGGCGGCCGTTGGCGAACGAGCCCATGACTTCGGGGCGATTGGTCATCAGCACGAGCGGGATCAGCGCAAACGGAATCCCGAAGGACAGCACGACCTGGCTCAGCACGAGTGCATTGGTGGTGCTCACGCCGATGGCCAGGATGACCAGCGCCGGCAGCATCGTCACCGCGCGTCGCACGAGCATTGGGATCTGAACTCCGATGAAGCCGGACATCACCACCTGACCCGCGAACGTGCCCACGCTCGAGGACGACGCCCCGGAGGCGAGCAGGGCCACCGCGAAGGCCAGCGCCGCCCCGCCTCCGACGAGGTGGCCGAACTGGGCGTGGGCACCCTGGATCGTGTCGGTTCCGGTGAGGCCCGGAACATGCAGCAGCTTGGCGGCCACCGCCAACATCGCCAGGTTGATCAGCCCCGCCAGGCTGAGGGCCACGATCACGTCCACCCGTTGATAACGCAGGACCCTCCGGCGCTCGCCATCGTTGCGCACCGGAACGCGGCTCTTGGTCAGCGCCGAGTGCAGGTAGATCACGTGCGGCATCACCGTCGCGCCGACGATCCCCACCGCGAGGTAGGCGGCGTCGGCCCCGCCGAGATGGGGGATCAGGCCGCGCAGCGCGTCGTGCGCCGACGGGCCGATCTTCAGGGTCTCGTAGAGAAAGCCGAGGAACACGATCCCCAGCAGCGCTGCGATCGCCAGCTCGAAGCGCCGGTAGCCGCGGCGCTGCAGCTCCAGGATCGCGAACGCGATCACGCCGGTGATCAGTCCGGCCGCGAACAGCGGCACCCCGAACAGCAGGTTCAGCCCGATCGCCGCGCCGAGGAACTCCGCGACGTCGGTGGCCATAGCCATCACCTCGGCCTGGATCCACAGGCCCCAGCTGACCCAGCGCGGAAACAACGTGCGGCACAGCTCGGGCAGGTTGTGCCCGGTGACGATGCCCAGCTTGGCCGACAGGTACTGCACGAGCATCGCGATCAGGTTGGCGGCCAGCACGACCCACAGCAGCTGGTAGCCGAACTTGGCGCCCCCCTGAACGTTGGTGGCAAAGTTTCCGGGGTCGATGTAGGCGACGGCGGCCACGAACGCCGGGCCGAGCATCCCCACCATGGCTCGGAGACGACCACGCTCGAACATGCGCTCCAGGGGGCTGGGGCCCTCCGGCAGCGCGACCGGCGGGCCCTCGACGACCTCGAGCAGCGGCTCGGGAGGGGTCATCCGGTCACCTCCACTCGCATCGCCAGCGCCAGCTGGCCGCCGAGCGGGTGCACGTCCGAGCCGAAGCGCACGAACAGCGGCCCGCCGAACGGCTGGCGGTCCAGCACCTCGAAGGGATCGCCCGGGCCTATCCCCCGCTTGCTGAGGTAGCGCAGCATCTCCGGATCGGAATCCGAGACGCGAACGAACGTCCCGCACGCGCCCGCCTGGAGCGACTCGAGGCTGCTCGTCGGCGCCTCGTCGATCGTCAGGTCTCGCGTGGGGATCGGATCGCCGTGGGGGTCGTGCGTGGGATCGCCGAGCTTGGCGGCGATCAGCTCCTCCAACTCCTCGGAGAGCACGTGCTCGAGCACCTCGGCCTCCTGGTGGACGCGGTCCCACGGCACGCCCAGGCTCTTGACCAGGTACAGCTCCAGCAGCCGGTGGTGGCGGATCACCTCCAACGCGACCCGTCGGCCGGCATCGGTCAGCGACACCCCGCGGTAGCGCACGTGGGCGACGAGGCCCAGTTCCCCCAGGCGCTTGACCATCCCAGAGGCTGAGGCAGGCGTGACGCCCATCCGCTCGGCCAGCGCGTTGGTGCTCACCGGCTCGGGCATGCGCTGCTCGAGCGCATAGATCGCCTTGGTGTAGTCCTCGACGGCCGAGGATCGCATCTCCAGACTCGCTGACATACAAGTTATGGTAGGCCTAAATTTGAGTTCTGGCAAGATTGGATTTTGTTTTCGGGCCAGTCGCACTGGCGTAAACCGCCAATCGGACCGAGCCGGTCCTATCCTCTGGGACGTGACGTCGCTGGTGATCTCGAGCACCGAATACGCGGCCGTGACCAACGGTTGTGGTCTGGTGGATCGCTCCGAGCGGGGCAAGCTCGCCCTCACCGGAACGGACGGCAAGAGCTTCCTGCAGGGCCAGGTCTCAAACGACGTCGAGGCGCTCACGCCCGGCACCGGCTGTTATGCGGCCTTCCTGACCCCCAAGGGCAAGATGCTCGGTGACGTCCGGATCCTCGACGCCGGTTCAGAGCTGATCCTGGACACCGAGCGCGTCGCGCTCCAGGAGCTGTTCAACATGATCCGCCGCTTCAGCGTCGGCTACGACGTGCAGCTGCACAAGCGAACGCTGCAGCAGGGCCTGCTCTCCCTGATCGGACCCGCCGCCGCTGAGGTCGCCGGCGTCGGCGGGCTAGGCCAGGCCGAGCACTGGCATGTCGCCGGCGAGCTCGACGGGGCCGCTATCAGATGGATCCGCACCGACCTGGGTGTCGACCTCCTGTGCGAGGCGGGCGATACCGACGAGCTGGCGGAGGCGCTCGAGCACAGGGGAGCGCAGCCGGTGTCCGAGGCGGTGGCCGACTGCGTGCGGATCGAGCACGGGCGGCCCCGGTATGGGATCGATATCGACGACACCGTGATCCCGCAGGAGGCCGACCTCAACGCCCGCGCGGTGTCGTTCACCAAGGGCTGCTACGTGGGACAGGAAACGGTCGCCCGGCTGTTCTACCGCGGCAAGCCCAACCGCCAACTGCGCGGCCTGCGTCTCTCCGAGCCCGCCTGGACGGGCGCCGAGATCATGTTCGGCGACCGTGCGGTGGGTCGCCTGGGCAGCGTCGCCGAGTCACCTTCGCTGGGCACGATCGCCCTGGCGCTCGTCCGCCGCGAGGCCCCGCCCGGCTCACACGTGAGCGTCGGCTCCGACCAGATCAAGGCGGTCGTCGTCGAGCTCCCGTTCGCGGCCGACGGGCCGCCCGCGCTGGCGGCCACTTAGGAACTCGCCCAGCTGCTCAGCGGTTGGCTCCGGACGCAGCGGGAGCTGCGGCGCATCGGGGTGCGAGGCCAGCCAGCTACCGATCAGCCTGACCTCGTCGATCTCGTCGGGCGGCACGTGCGCGCCGAGCTCGCCGGCATGTCCCGCCCGGCGGATCGCCCCCTCGGTGCGCCCGATGAGGTCCTCGCCGGCGACCGGCCCGTAGTCGACCAGCCGGCCGCCCGTCAGCCAGAACGCCTCCGTCCGCTCTGGATCGGACGGATGCGGGGCCAGAATCAACCGCGGGCGCGCGTGGGTGGCCTCCAGCACGCCGCCCAGCTGGGAGAGAATCGTGCCCAGCCGCTTGGCCCGCCGGCGCAGGGACGCCGCCCGCTCGTAGTGCTGCTGGGCGGCCGCGGCCCGCATCTGGCCGTGGACATGGTCCAGCAGCGGCTGACTGCTTGATGAGTTTACGAACAGGCCCAGCACCTCGTCCAATCTGCGCCGGTACAGGTTGGGGTCGAGGTCTCCCAAGCAGGGCGACAGGCAGCGGCCCATCTGTCCGTAGGCCGAGGGATGGTCGCGCCGTGGCAGTCGCCGCCCGCAGTGACGTAGTCCGAACAGCGAGTCCAGCTGCTCCACCAGCTCCGCGGCCAGCCGCCGCCCGCGGACCGGCCCGATCGTGACCGCGTGCCCGGCCGCCGGGTCCGGCGAGACCTCGAGGATCGGAAACGGGATGTCCAAGCGGCACCGGATGTAGACGAGCCGGTCGTCGGTGCGGGTCAGGCGCTTGTTGCCCGGCGGCTTGAGCTCCTTGATCAGGCGGTTCTCGAGGACGAGCGCGCCGAGCTCGGAGCAGGTCGTGCGATAGTCGACGACCGTCGCGTGGCAGGTCCACGCCGCCGGCGGCGAGGACGGCGCGAAGTGGGCGCGAGCGCGGCTGCGAATCGATACGGACTTGCCGACGTACAGCACGCGACCGCGGTCGTCGCGGAAGATGTAGACCCCCGGATCCTTGGGCAACGTGGCGAAGTCGACCGGCGGCGGCTCGGAGCCCCTCATGACGGTGCTCAGGCGCGGGGGCGTGCGCCTGGCGGGACGGCGGGGCTTGAGCAGTGCCAGCGCCTCGCCGACGGTGGCGGCGTTGGCGCACAGGCGGGGGAACAGCGCGCACAGCACCCGCGCGCACGTTTCGGCGTCCGCGAGGGCTCGGTGAGCGAGCGCCACGTCGATGCCGAGCGCATCCGCCAGTACCCCCAGTCCGCGCCGGGGCTGCAGCGGCAGCATCGCGCGCGCCAGGGCTGCCGTGCAGATCACCGGCGGATCCGGCCACTCCAGACCGACCCGGTGGAATGCCTGGCGCAGCACCCGGCGATCGAACGGCGCGTTGTGGGCGACCATGATCCGGTTCTGCAGCCGCCGGCGCAGCGGCGGCAGCACCTCCTCCAGCGAGGGGGCCGAGTCGACCATCGCCTGCGAGATCCCGGTGAGTCGCTGGATGCCGCGCTTGAGCGGAGCGCTGGTGCGACACAGCGAGCTCCAGCGGTCGTGCAGCTCGCCGCCGCCAACCAGCACCGCGCCGACCTCGGTCATCTCACAGCGCTCGCCGGCGAGGCCGTTGGTCTCGGTGTCGACGACCATGAACTCGGCCGTTGCGATCGGTGCCTGCAGCAACTCCACGACCGTCGGTGATACGCCCGGGGTCGGACGGCTTGCACATCCACTTGCAGGTGATGCGGAGCACACCATTGTCTCGACGACTGATCCAAGGGGTAGGATCGCGCCGTAGCACTAGGAAGGAAGGAGCCCGATCTTGCCTCCCACCGCATCCGACACCGACAGACTTCGCGAGCTCGACGCCGACACGCGCCAAGCCTGGAGTAACTACAGCGGCAGCCTGCGCGAGCTCACCGGCGAGGAGTACGAGCGCCTCGAGCCGGAGTCCTGGAGCGAGCTCCAGTCAGAGCTCGAGCGTCTGGAGCGCCGGCGAGAGCGGTTGAAGCCGGCCGCTGCTTGACCAGCGCCTGAGTAGAAGCCGAACAGCGGGTCGGTTATGGTACGCCCGCGTTTCACGCGCACGGGGCGTCGACGAGAGGAAGACCGGTCGAGGATGCGCATCAGGACGATCGTGACTGTCACAGCTAGTTCACTAGCGGTGACGGCATGCGGCTCTGCCGGGGGCAAGGCGGCATCCCGGCCGGGGCAGCCCACCCCGGTCAACCTGGCCGTCTACGTGAACAACTCCCGCATCTCGGTCTCGCCCGAGGTCGTCGGCGCGGGACCGGTGGTGTTCGTCGTCACCAACCAGGCGAGTCACTCGGAGGCGCTGGCGATCTCCTCGGTCTCGAGCAGCTCGCATCCGCTGGCCTCGACCGCTCCGATCAACCCGCAGGGCACCACCCAGCTATCGGTCGACTTCAAGCCGGGCGACTACACGATCTCCACGGCGGCGCACGGCCGCACCGACGCCGACCTGGCCCGCACCTCCTCGATCCGCCCCGCCTCGCTGCACATCGGGCGCAAGCGCGCGAGCTCCAGCAACTCGCTGCTCCAGCCCTAGCGTTTCTCCTCTCGGCACCCCACGCGGGCCCGCCTCGCCTCCTCGGTCCCGTCCTCGGTCGCCCGCTTCCGAATTATCGTTGCGCTTGCACAAACAGCACTTTCGTGGAATACTTGCATGCATGCAAGCAACTACCTCGGAGGAGATCCGCGATGACGGCCAGGGCTCCGAGGCTAGCCGCGGGCTGGCGACCGACCTGTATGCCCTGATGGTGTTCATGCGCAAGCACTGCAACTCCGATCTGTTCGAGGCGATGGGTGTGCTGGAGCTGACGATCACCCAGATCAAGCTCCTACACCAGCTCGAGGGGGCCGCCGGCGAGCTGACGCTCAAGCAAGCCGCCGAGCGAGTGCCGGTGTCGCTGCCGGCCGCCAGCCGCACCGTCGACGACCTCGTGCGCCGGGGGATGGTGCACCGCCACGAGGACGACGAGGACCGGCGGATGAAGCGCATCGCCCTCACCGACGAGGGACGAACGGTGATCCGCAAGCTCAACGCCGCCCAGCTGAGCGGCGTCGAGCAATTCACAAAGACCTTGAACGACGGCGAGCGCGAGACGCTCTCGGCAGCCCTCACCGAGCTGCTGCGACGCCCCGAGCTGGCCGTCTGCCGACCCGAAGGAATCTAAGCCTTGACCCGACGCATCCTCACCTCCCGTTCCCGGTTCATCACCGAAGAGAACAGCCGCTGGTGGACGCTGGGCGCGATGTGCTTCGCGCTGTTCATGCTGATGCTGGACAACACGGTGGTCAACGTCGCCCTGCCGTCGATCCAGCGCGACCTGCACGCCACGCTCTCGGCGCTTGAGTGGACGGTCAACGCCTACACGCTGACCTTCGCCGTGCTGATGGTCACCGGCGGACGGCTGGGCGACATCTTCGGCCGCCGCCGGATGTTCCTGTTCGGCGTCGCGGTGTTCGGCCTCTCCAGCCTGGCGATCGGCTTTGCCCCCTCGGACACGACGCTCGTCGCCTTCCGGGCGATCCAGGGCATCGGCGCCGCGTTCATGATGCCGGCGACGCTCTCGATCATCACTCAGGCGTTCCCGGCCCACCAGCGCGGAACGGCGATCGGGACATGGGCGGGCGTGAGCGCGCTGGCACTCGCCATCGGCCCGGTCGTAGGTGGCTTTCTCACCCAGCAGGTGAGCTGGCGCGCGATCTTCTTCATCAACCCGCCGATCGCCGTGATCGCCGTGGCGGTGACGCTGTTCGCGGCCCGCGAGTCCCGCGATGAGACGGTGTCGCGCAAGGTCGACTTTCCGGGGATCGCCAGCATCACCGTCGGCCTGACGGCGCTCGTGCTCGCCCTCGTGGAGGGCAACGCCTGGCACTGGGCGTCGGCTCGCATCATCGGCCTGCTCGCCGTCGCGGTCGCCGGCGTCGCCGCCTTCGTGCTCGCGGAGCGCCGCGGTGCGGCCCCGATGGTCGACTTTCAATTCTTCCGCTCGCGGACCTTTCTGGGGGTCAACGTGGTTGCGTTCATCGTGTCCTTCGCGATGCTCGCCCAGTTCTTCTTCCTCGCGCTCTACATGCAGAACATCCTGCACTACTCGCCGCTTCAGACCGGCCTGCGCTTCCTGCCCGCGACCGTGGTGATCATCGTGATGGGTCCGCTGGCCGGCCGGCTCACCGACCGTGTCGGATCGCGCATTCCGATGACCGTCGGATTGCTGGTCGTGGCCCTCGCGCTCGGGATCCAGTCGCGGCTGACGGTTCACACCGGCTACGGGCTGCTGTTGCCGGGATTCGTTCTCATGGGCCTGGGCATGGGCCTGGTGATGTCGCCGATGAGCACCGCGGCGATGAACGCCGTGGACCGCACCAAGGCGGGCGTTGCCTCCGGAGTCCTGTCGATGAGCCGCATGGTCGGCGGGACCTTCGGCGTCGCGATCATGGGCGCGCTCGTGACCACGATCGGCAAGTCCAAAATCGACCAGGGTCTCCCCCACCTCGCCTCGGGCACCAGGTCGGCGATCGCCAACGGCCTCGGCGCCGGCGTCACCCCGGCCGGACAGGCCTCGGCCCATGTGACCTCCGTCGTCCGCGAGGCGTTCGTCTCGGCGCTGGGAACCGGTCTGACGATCGGCGCCTCGGTCACCCTGATCGGCGCGGTGGTGGCCTTCACCCTGGTCACGCGCGGAGCCAGCCAGGCGCCTGGCGAGGCACCCAGAACGGCTGCCGAGCCCGGGATCCCGCCCGAGGCAGCTGAGCCCGAGCTCGCACTCGTCTGAACCCCGCCCGCCATATGATGGCGGCGTCGCCGGTGCTCAGACAGGGGAGGTCGCAGTGTCCAAACGTGCTCGCTCATGGTTCGTCGTCGCCGTGCTTGCCGCTGCGGCGCCCACGCTCGGCGCCGCCACGGCGAGTGCCCGCGTCTCCCGCACCACGCGGGCGACCGTGATGACGCGCAACGTCTATCTCGGCGCCAACCTGCTGCCGCTCGCGGCGGCTCCCCCGAGCCAGTTCCAGGACGCGGTGAGCGGGCTCCTGGCGCACGTCCGCGCGTCGGATCCGAACGCGCGGATGGCGCTCATCGCCGGGGAGATCGCCAACGCCCAACCGGACCTCGTCGGCCTCCAGGAGGTCTCGCTGTGGCGCACCGGCCCCGTGGGCCCGCGACCGGCGACCCACGTCGCCTACGACTTTCTGTCAGCGCTCACTCGCGAGCTGGCGCGGCGACACGCTCCCTACCGGGTGGTCGCCTCCCATCTCAGCCTCAACCTGCAGGCGGCGGATGCGAGCCAGGACGTGCGCTTCACCGATGGCGACGCGATCCTGGCGCGCAAGGGCGTAACCGTGCGACACGTCCGAGCCGGTGACTTCTCTCACCAGCTGACGATCTCCACGCAGGCGCTGGGTACCGTGACCGTCACCCGTGGATGGATCGCGCTCGACGCCGCGGTGGCGGGGGCGCAGCTGCACTTCGTCAACGCCCATCTCGAGTCCTATTCGACCAGCGTGCGCCTGGCGCAGGCCAAGGAGCTCGTCGCCGGCCCGCTGCGCTCGCATCTGCCGACGGTGCTCGTCGGAGACCTCAACTCGGGGCCCAAGCTGCCCAACGTCGCCGACCGGCCCCCGTATCAGGCGATCGCCCGCGCCGGGTTCTCCGAGGAGCGGACGGCTGTCCCGAACTGCTGCCTGAGCGACGATCTCAAGACCGGCAGCTGGGATCACATCGTCGACCACATCATGGCCCGACCCAGGCTGAAGCTCCTGCGCTCCTTCATCACCGGACGCGAGACGCTCGCCAACGGCGAGCACCCCTCCGACCACGGCGGGGTGGTCAGCGTGCTGGACCTCCCGCGGGCACGGGCGGTCTCGGTCGCTCACGCCGGCGCGCTCCTGGCCCGGCTGACAGATCGGCTGTGTAAGCCCTTCCAGCGGTTCTGAGCGGTCCGATCCGCGCGCCCCGACGGAGTTACTACCAAGTAGGATTGGCGGTCCGCACCAGCCAGCCGATCCCGACCAGGAAGGTGTTCACCGCGTGGCCGTAGACGTCAGCCGTGTCGCAAGCGTAGATACCCAACCAGGCGAGCTGCCTCCCACGATGGCCGCCTGGGTGATCCGCGAGGAGCGCTTCGGCGAACCGGTAGACGCCTTCCAGCTCGAGGAGATCGAGGTCCCCGAGCCGGACGCGTTCGAGGTGATCGTCCGCGTGATGGCGGCCGGGGTGAACTTCAACAACGTGTGGGCCGCGCTCGGCGAGCCGGTTTCGATCTTCCGCTATCACCCCAACGAGGATCACCACATCGGCGGCTCGGACGCCTCGGGCATCGTCTGGAAGGTGGGCGACGGCGTCACCCGCTGGAAGCCCGGCGACGAGGTGGTCGTGCACTGCAACCAGGCCTCCTACGAGGATCCCGAGGTCCACGGCCTTGACCCGCTGGCCGCCCCCAGCCAGCAGATCTGGGGCTATGAGACCAGCTGGGGCTCGTTCGCCCAGTTCTGCAAGGTCCAGGCTCAGCAGTTGCTGCCCAAGCCCAAGCACCTCGCCTGGGAGGAGGCCGCCTCCTACGGGCTGACCTACTTCACCGCCTACCGGATGCTGATGGACCGCTGCCAGCTCCAGGCGGGCCACAAGGTCCTGATCTGGGGCGCGGCCGGCGGGCTCGGCGTCTTCGCGACCCAGCTGTGCGCGCTGACCGGCGCCGACGCCGTCGGCGTCGTCTCCTCCGAGGACAAGGGCCGGCTGATCGAGCAGCTCGGCGCCACCGGCTATATCAACCGCTCCGACTTCAGCGGCATGATGCGCGTAGGCGGCGAGGACGCCGACCAGGAGCGCGCCCGCTTCAAGGAGTCGCGGCGCTTCTGCAAGGCGGTCGAGGCCCAGCTCGGTGGCCCCCCGGACATCGTCTTCGAGCACGTCGGCAAGGCGACTTTCCCGACCTCCGTGCTGTGCGTCAAGCCATTCGGCAAGGTCGTGATCTGCGGGGCCACGTCCGGCTACCAGCTGGACTTCGACGTGCGCTATCTGTGGATGCGCCAGAAGGAGATCATCGGCTCGCACTTCGCCAACGCCTGGGAGGCCAACAAGGCCAACGAGCTGATCGAGGAGTCGAAGATCCGCCCGGTGCTGTGGCAGACGATGGGCTTCGAGGGCGTCGCCGAAGCCCACCAGCTGCTGCGCGACAACCGCCACCTGGGCAAGATCGCGATCCTCGTCGGCGCCACCGAGGAGGGCCAGGGCAAGACCGCCGACGGACCGGGAGCGATCCGAGCCGAGGTGGGAGCCTAGCCATGGCTGATCTCGTACGGGTCTCCTGGTATGCAACCGTGCTGCGTCAGGACTACTTCGCCGCCGAGGTGGCGCGCGCCGCCCCGCTGGCACTGCGCTACGGCGCCACCCAGTACCAGGTCCACGTGGACAACGACGACCGCTACAAGATCAACCAGCTGACCTGGGTGCCCGACAAGACCGCCTGGTATCGGTACTGGGACGGTCCGGAGATGATCGAGTTCCGCGCCCGCAACATCGGCAAGTATCAGATCCCGATCGCCTACGCCTGGGTCGACGAGATCGCGTCCGGCGCGCTTGGCCCCGAGGTGCCGGCCGGCGAGGCCGAGCCCGAGCCCGCCGACACGCCGCCCGCCGCGACGCTGGCCTGACCGTCGCTTCAGCGGCTCTCGTCCCCGGGAGCCACGCGCAGCGCCAGCGCCAACCAGAAGCGCGCGTCCGGGTCGTCGAGAGCATCGCCGAACAGCTCACGCAGCCGACCGAGCCGATACCGGGCCGTTTGCGGGTGGATCTCCAGGCGCTCGGCAACCTGCCCGAGCCGCCCGTGCGCGGCCAGCCACACTCGCAGCGTCTGCGAGAGGCGACGGCGCGAACCGGGGGACAGCTCCGCCAGCGGCGCCAGACGATCTGAAGCCAGCTCCAGCGCCAGCCCGGGATCGGACCGCAGCAGCAGCTCGCCGGCGTTCTCGCGGGCGCCCACCAGCTCCGGCTCGATCCCGGCAAGCTCCAGTGCCGCCCGCGCGCGAGCGAAGCTGATGCGCGCCTCGGTCCAGTCGACGGTGGTGCCCAGCCCGCCGCGGGCGCCCGCGCCGATCACGGCGCGTTCCAGCGCTGCGCGCTGTCCGGGGCCATCGGGATCGACGACCAGCGCGCAGGTCAACTCTCCGATCCCCTCGCTGATCGTGCCGGGGGGAAGCCGCGAGGCGGCGCCGTCGCGGTGCTCGCCGCTGATCGCCACCGCCGCCAGCGTCCGCGGCAACGCCCAGTCGGCGTCGGCCGCCGCCGACTGCACCGCATCGGGATCGGCCGGCGGCTCGCGGACCAGCATGCGCACCAGCCGACGCCGGCGCAGCTGCGCCTCGGAGGCCGCCGCCGACTGCTCCAGGGCGTAACCCTCCGCCGACTCAGCCGACAGCACGTCGATGTAGGCGAAGATCGATTCGGCCAGCAGGTACAGGGTGTCGGGCTGCAGGCCGGCAGCGACGCCGGCGGCGGCGAACCGCCGCCAGGCGACCCGAGCACCGATCCGATAGGCGCTCAGGAGCGACTCCAGGCTGCGACCGGCGCGCATCTCGCCGCGCCCCAGCGCGCGGTAGACGTCGGGACGTTGCACCGTTCCGCCGGCCTCGATCTCGGCCATCAGGTGACGCAGCGCCTCGTGCACCCCCGCCCGCAGCCCGTCCCCGAACGGCCCCTCCAGCGGACGCGCGTAAGCCGGTACGGTGGCCACCGCCTCCATCATCTCGCCGGCCACGTCACCGAGCTGCGGGCGCAGCACATCGGCGATCTCCGGCGGCAGTTCATGCCAGGGCTGGTCGTCCATGGGTTATGCGGTAGGCATAAGTTCCGAGGCCATACTCATGCCTACGATAGGAGAAAGTTAACCCCCGGGGACGTATCATCGTTGGCTGATGTCGCGTACCCACAAGATCGTCAACCTGATCGGGGTCCCGGCGCCGCTGGTCGGCCTGGTGGTGGCCATCGTCCTGCTGTGGAACCGTATGATCGGCCCTCTGGAACTGGCACTGCTGGCCGGCTTCTACGTGATGACCGCGCTGGGCATCACCCTCGGCTTTCACCGCATGTTCACCCACCGGGCGTTCGAGTCCTCGCGCCCGTTTCGGGCGATCGTCGCCGCGATGGGATCGATGGCGATCCAGGGCTCTGTGATCACCTGGGTGGCTGACCATCGCAAGCATCACGCGTTCACAGACCAGGACGGCGACCCGCACTCCCCGCACGGGCACGGCTCGGGGTTCTCCGGCGCGATCAAGGGCCTGTGGCACGCCCACGTCGGCTGGCTGTTCGAGTCGGTCGGGACCGCCGAACGCGAGCGCTTCGCGGCCGACCTCGTCAAGGACCGCACGATGCGCGTCGTCGACAAGCTCTTCTTCCTCTGGGTGACGCTCAGCTTCGCGCTCCCGTTCGCGTTGGGCTGGATCATCGGCGGCGGGCTGGGCACGGCGCTGACGGCCCTTCTGTGGGGCGGCTTCGTGCGCGTGTTCCTCTTGCACCACGTGACCTGGTCGATCAACTCGGTCTGTCACTTCTTCGGCCGCAAGCGCTTCGACATCGCCGACGAGTCGCGCAACGTGTTCTGGCTGGCCCCCCTCTCGATGGGCGAGGCCTGGCACCACAACCATCACGCCTTCCCGACCTCGGCCTTTCACGGCCTGCGCTTCTGGGAGCGGATGGCCGACCCGACCGGCCTGCTGATCGCCCTGCTCGAGAGGCTCGGCCTGGTGTGGAACGTCGTCCGCGTCAGCCCCGACCGTCAGGCAGCCAAGATGCTCCAGACGGCGCCCTCGAGCGCCAAGAGCGCCACGGCTTAGCTGTCGTCCGCGGCGGGCGGCTCTGGAGCGTCGAAGGACGGCCGGGGTAGGTGGGCCGCGTTGCGGAAAACGGAACGGACCGCAGCCCGGGCTACGGTCCGCCGTGTTGTCCAGGGAGGAGCGGGATGACAGGTCGACTGGGTGTCAGCTACTCGCGGTGAGAGGATCCCCGGTGTTGGCTCCGTTGGATGCGGGTGTTTCGGTGCTGTCGATCGTCTCGGGTTCGCCGGCGCCGGGGGTGACGCTGATCGCGACTTTGCGCGGTTTGCGTTGTTCGGGCTTGGGGATCCGGACCTTGAGCACGCCCTGGTCGAAGTGAGCCTGGACCGAGGTTGGATCGACGCCGTCGGGCAGGGTGAGGGAGCGTGAGAAGGCGCCGAAGGAGCGCTCTACGCGGTAGTAGCCCTCGTCTTGGGCTTCGTGCTCCGCGGTGCGTTCGCCGGAGATCGTGAGGACGTTGTTCTCGAATTCGATGTTGACGTCGGCTTCGGAGAGACCGGGTAGGTCGGCGCGCAGGACGTACTCCTCGACGGTCTCGACGAGGTCCATGGGCGGGACCCATCGCCGCGTCGTCGAGTTCGCTCCGGCCGCTGTCGCCGGCGAGTCGAAGAGGGTGTTGAAGAGCCGGTTCATCTCGTTCTGGATCGAGTGCAGTTCACCGACCGGCTCCCAGCGAATGATTGCCATGGACGCTACCTCCTAGGAAGAAACGAACAGGATTAGGTGTGCCGGCCATTATGAAATCTCAGTCGGGTGATGTCAAGTATTGACAGATCACCGGACTCCGGCGTCAGCCCGACCGGAACGGCCCGATCAACCTTCTTCCAACGGGCCCATCGTGAGGCCGGCGTCGTCGAGCAGGATCCAGTAGCCCTCGGCGTCCTCGCGCGGGCCGCTCCAGACGATCGAGCAGCCTTGGTTGTGGATCTGGTCGGCGATCCGGTAGCCGTCGGCCAGCGTGACGCCGGGAACGAAGCGGGCCAGGGTCTCGGCCACGTGGTCGAAGGTGTTGTGATCGTCGTTGAGCACGACGACCCTCCATGGTCCTCCAAGGCCGCCGCCGGGGACACGCGTGCGGGGAAGCTCGACCGTCACGGACACTGCTGGCCAGCATAGCGAGGCAAAGGACCTCGTTCCGACGCTATTTCTGCGGGGCCCGCTTGCTCCAGTAACGCTCGTAACCGGCGTACAGCTGCTCCACCGGGGCCGCCTGCTGATAGAGGACGGCCTGCTCGGGGCTGCCGTCGCGCAGGATCTTGCCTTGCACGGCCGCGATGAACGCGTCGCGGTCGCCGGCGCGGGCCACCCGGGACCACTCGTCCAGGCGCGCGCCGAGCTCGGTCAGCTGCTCGTCGACGTCGCCATAGGCGTCGAAATGGGTTATCGCCAGCCGCTCGGGATCCCACGCGCGAACCTTGGCAATCGACTCGTGCCACAGCTCGATGTCGATGTCCGGCGGGGGCGTGGGCGGGATCGTGATCGAGTCCGGTGTGATGCGCACGCCGCCGACATCGCCCACGTACGCGGTCCCCTCGTGCAGGTAGGAGACGTGGTGCGAGGCGTGGCCGGGCGTGTAGGCGACCTCGAAGCGTCCGCCGTGCACGCGCTCGCCACCCTCCAGGATCTCCAGGTTCTCCTCGGGAACGGGCAGCATCTCCCCCCACAGGCGCTCCATGTCATCGCCGTACAGGCGCTGCGCGCTCGAGTACAGCCGCGAGGGATCGACCAGGTGCCGCGCGCCGCGCTCGTGCACGTAAACGCGCAGATCGGGCCAGCGGCTCACGAGCGTGCCGGTCGCGCCGGCGTGGTCGAGGTGGATGTGGGTGAGCAGCAGCGCTCGGGGCCGCTCGTCGCCCAGCGCCTCCAGCAGGGTCTCCAGGCAGGAGCTGGGCCCCGGGTCGATCAGCACGTCGTCGACCTGCCAGCACCCGATCACGCGCGCGTTGCCGAGATGCATGAGGTCGATCACGCGCACGACGTCAGGTGGGTTGGGGCTACTGGCCGCCGAGCCGGCGGTTGGCGGCCTGGGATGCGGGACGGATGACGCGGGTCGACTCATCGTCGGTCAATCGCTCGGGCCGTGCCCGCGGAGCGCCGGCCTCGCCCTCGGGCGGCTCGCCGGCCAGCTGCGTGGGCTCGTCCGTGTCGGGCATGATCGCCGTCTCGTCCTCCGACAACGGCAGGGGTGAGAAGGCGACCGTGCGCTCGATGTCATCACGGTCGGGCTCACGCTCGGGCGGCTGCTCGAGACCGTACTCGGGCTCACCCTCCTGCTCGGGCGGCTGTTGGAGACCGTCGTCGGGCTCATCCTCATTTTCCGCCTCGGGCGCGCCGGCCTCGACCGGAGTGCCGGCGACCAGGGCGGCGTCGTCGTACGGGACCGCGGTCTCCGGCTCGTCTTCGTCATCGTCGGTGGGGAAGCGGTCGGCGGCCACCTTGGCCAGCGCCAGCAGCTGTGCGGCGAGATCCTCGGCGTCGGCCACGATCCGCTGGCGCTCGAGCCAGATCCGGTCGGTGTCGGCGTCGAGCTCCTTGACGCGCTGCTCGGCGGCCTCGGCGATGTGGTTGCCCTCCCGGCGCGCCTGTCGGAGGCGGTCCTCCGCCTCCCGACGCGACTGGGCGGTGATCTGCTCGGCGGTGTCGTGGGCGCGCTGCAGGACCCCCGAGATCTGCTCGCCGACGCGCTCCAGCGCGCGGCGCACGGCCGCCTCGGGGGATCGGGTGGCCTGCAGCTCGGCCACCAGCTGACGCGTATGGCGTACGTATTCGTCAACGGCCACGCGGTCATAGCCGCGCAGCGAAACGGGGAAGTCGGCGTCGATGACCGATAGCGGATCATCGGGCAACGTCTCCAGCGGCGCGGTGATCTCCTGGAGGATCGCGTGCTCAGTGGCGGCGGAACTCTGATCAGGCATAGAAGAGCGTCTGGTGATTGTGGCAGGTAACCCGGCGGGGTGGTTTGGGGCGGGGCGGTGGGATTGGGGTCCATACAATGTCCCGCGATGTCCGACCCCATACCCGCGCGTCTTCCGGAGCGCGACCGGCCGTGGATGATGCGTACATACGCCGGCCACTCCGACGCCCAGCGCTCCAACGAGCTCTATCGGCGCAACCTGGAGAAGGGTCAGACCGGGCTGTCGGTGGCCTTCGACCTGCCCACGCAGACGGGTTATGACCCCGACCACATCCTCGCCAAGGGCGAGGTCGGCAAGGTCGGCGTCTCAATTGCCCACGAAGGGGACATGCGCACGCTGCTGGCCGGCATCCCGCTGGATCAGATGAACACCTCGATGACGATCAACGCCACCGCTGCCTGGCTGCTGGCGCTGTACATCGTGGCCGCCGAAAATCAGGACCCACCCACCCCCGAGTCAGAGCTCCAGGGCACAACCCAGAACGACATCCTCAAGGAGTACCTGAGCCGCGGCACGTACGCCTTCCCGCCGGCCCCGAGCATGCGGCTGATCGCCGACACGATCGCCTACACGGTCGAGCACGTCCCGAAGTGGAACCCGATCAACATCTGCTCCTATCACCTGCAGGAGGCCGGGGCGACGCCGGTGCAGGAGATCGCCTACGCGATGAGCAACGCGATCGCCGTGCTGGATGCCGTGCGCCTGCGGGTGCCCGACGATCTGATGGGCAGCGTGTTCGGTCGGATCTCGTTCTTCGTCAACGCGGGCGTGCGCTTCATCGAGGAGCACGCCAAGCTGCGCGCCATGTCCCAGCTGTGGGACGAGCTCGGCCGCGACCGCTACGACGTGCAGGACGACCGCCATCGTCGCTTTCGCTACGGCGTCCAGGTCAATTCGCTGGGGCTGACCGAGGCCCAGCCGGAGAACAACGTCTACCGGATCGCGCTCGAGGCGCTGGGGGTGACGCTGGGCCGCAACGCTCGCGCCCGCGCGCTGCAGCTGCCCGCCTGGAACGAGGCGCTCGGACTGCCCCGCCCCTGGGACCAGCAGTGGTCACTGCGCCTGCAGCAGGTTCTGGCCTACGAGACCGACCTGCTGGAGTACCCAGACATCTTCGAGGGCTCCAAGGTGATGGAGGGACTGGTCGCCGAGCTGGTGGACGGCGCGCGCGCCGAGATGGCCCGCGTGGCCGAGCTGGGCGGCGCCGTGGAGGCGGTGGACTACATGAAGTCGGCGCTGGTGGAGTCCCATCGCGAGCGCTGGCGGCGGATCGAGTCCGGCGACATGACGGTCGTGGGCATGAACCGCTTCACGAGCACCGAGCCCTCGCCGCTCACTTCCGATGCCGACGGCGGGATCATGGTCGTCGATCCGGAGGTGGAGGCCGAGCAGCAGGCAGCGGTCTCGCGATGGCGCCGCGAGCGCGACAACGAGGCGGCCAACCAAGCTCTGGAAGAACTGGCGGCGGTGGCCCGCGACGATTCGCAGAACATCATGCCGGCCACGATCGCCGCCGCCCGCGCGGGCGTGACCACCGGCGAGTGGGCGCAGACCCTGCGCGAGGTCTTCGGCGAGTACCGCGGCCCCACCGGGGTGGGCGAGGCCGCCGCAGTCTCGGGCGAGGCCCTGGAGCAGTTGCGCGACGAGGTGGAGCGCGTATCCGAGGCGCTGGGGCGCCGGTTGAAGTTCCTCGTCGGCAAGCCCGGCCTCGACGGCCATTCCAACGGGGCCGAGCAGATCGCCGTGCGGGCACGCGACGCCGGCATGGACGTGGTCTATGAGGGAATCCGCCTGACACCCGCCCAGATCGCCAGCTCCGCGGCGCAGGAGGGCGTGCACGTGATCGGGCTCTCGATCCTCTCAGGCTCGCACGCCCAGCTGATCCCGCTGGTCCTGCAGGCGCTCGCCGACGCCGGCGCGCCCGACGTCCCGGTGGTCGTCGGCGGGATCATCCCCGAGGCAGACGCAGCCGCATTGCGCGAGGCCGGAGTGGCGGCGGTCTACACCCCCAAGGACTGGGACCTCAACCGGATGATGTCCGACATCGTGGCCCTCGTGGGCGAGCGCCACAGAATGCAATCCGTCGCCGGGGCTTGACCGGCCGCGAGCTGGGCGAACGGCTGCGCGCGCGCGACCTGAGCGCCGCGCCGGCCGTCCTGAACCTCGTGGAGAGCCGCACGGCGTCCGACCGAGCGCAGACCGCGGAGCTGCTGCAGGCCGTCGCTCCGGCGGCCCTCGCCGGGCAGATCGTGGGCGTGACCGGACCGCCGGGGGTCGGCAAATCCTCGCTGCTCTCCCAGCTGGTGGCCGCCTGGCGGGCCCGCGAGCGATCGGTGGCGGTGCTGGCCGTGGACCCCAGCTCGCGCCGGACGGGAGGCTCGCTGCTGGGAGACCGGGCGCGGATCGAACGCGATCCGGCCGACGACCGGGTATTCATCCGGTCAACGGCCGCGGGCGACCGGCTGGGCGGGCTGGCGCCCGCGACGCGGGCCGCGGCTTCGGCGCTGGTGTGCGCGTTTGACGTGGTGGTGATCGAGACCGTCGGCGTTGGCCAGTCGGAGACCGAGGTCGCCGACGTGGCCGACGCCGTGGCCGTGGTCGTCCAGCCGGGCTCGGGAGACGTGCTCCAGTTCCTGAAGTCCGGGATCATGGAGGTCCCCGACGTCCTGGTGGTCACCAAGTCAGACCTCGGGCAGGTCGCGATGAGGGCACTGTCCGACGTGCGCGCGGCGCTGCGATCGCTGGGGGCGAGCGACACGCCCGTGGTGTCGGTCTCCTCGGTGCCCCCGCCGTCGGGGATCGAGGAGCTGGTGGACGTGCTCGACGCGCATCAGGCGCGACTGGATCTGACCGAGCGCCGGACGCGCAGCCGTCGCGCACACGCGCTGGCGGACTTCGCCGCCGAGCACGGCGACCGCGCCCTGCGGGCGCTGGGCGGCCGCCGCGAGGCCGAGCGCTGGCTGCAGTCCCAGGAGTCCGGCCCGAGCACCGACGTGGCCACGCTGATCGCGCTTCTGGAGCGGCGGGCCGGGGTGGGCCCGTGAGGCGGCGGCGGACCGGCGCGGCGCGGCGGATCGTGCTGCCGGGCGAGCCACTGGTGGAAGGGGCCACGGCGCTGCGGCCATGGCGCGACTCGGATGTCGATGCGCTGGTGGCCGCCTGCCAGGACCCGGAGATCGTGCGCTGGACGCGTGTGCCCACCCCGTACGGGGCGGCCGACGCACGCGCCTACCTGCTGGCGCGCTACGACGCGACGTTCGCAGGGCTGAGCGCGCCGTTTGCGATCGTCGCCGCCGACGGCGGAGGTCTGCTCGGCTCGATCTCGCTGATGCGCTTTGCCTGGGAGCACCTGCGCGGAGAGGTTGGCTACTGGCTGGCGGCCGACGCGCGGGGGCAGGGTCACGCGACGCGCGCCGTGCGGCTGATCTGCCGGTGGGGCTTTGCCCAGCTGGGTCTGGAGCGCATCGATCTGCTGGCCGCGACCGGCAACCGGGCCTCGCAGACGGTGGCCGAGCGGGCCGGCTTTGAACGTGAGGCCGTGCTGCGCTCCTACATGCTGGGGACCTACGAGCGCCAGGACATGGTCGCATTCGGGCTGCTCAACAGCGCATAGGCACTGCATAGGTGTTGGAAATCGGGGGCGAGAGGCCGCGCGGGCTGGGTAGCCTGTGGGGTATGGGACGCGAGCCATTGATGGACGGGCACGGTCGCCAGATCGGCGATCTGCGGGTCTCGGTCACCGACCGCTGCAACTTCCGCTGCCAGTACTGCATGCCGGCCGAGGGCCTGCCATGGCTGGAGCGGGCCGAGATCCTGACCTTCGAGGAGATCAGCCGGCTGGTCGGTCTGTTCGCCTCGATGGGCGTCGGCGATGTGCGCCTGACCGGCGGTGAGCCGCTGGTACGCCGCGACTTCCCGGCTCTCGCCGCGATGCTCGCCACGATCGACGACGTCCACGACCTGAGCGTCACCACCAACGGCTTTCTGCTCAGCAGGGACGCCGAGCGCCTGGTGGCCGCCGGCGTCAACCGCTTCAACGTGTCGATCGACTCGCTCCAGCGCGACCGCTTCTACGAGCTCACCCGCCGCGATGCGCTGGACAAGGTGCTGGCCGGGCTGGAGACATTGGCGAGCTTCCCCGAGGCGCATCCGATCAAGATCAACGCGGTCGCGATGCGCGGCTTCACCGAGGAGGAGATCCTCCCCTTTGCCCGCTTCGCTCGCGAGACGCCCTACCAGGTGCGCTTCATCGAGTTCATGCCGCTGGACGCCGACCGGTCGTGGAGCAAGGCCAAGATGCTCACCGGCGAGGAGATCCGCGCCGAGATCGATGCTCATTTTCCCCTGGAGCCCGAGCCGCGCGAGCCGAGCTCGACCGCGAACGTCTACCGCTTCGCCGACGGCCACGGCCACATCGGCTTCATCAACCCGGTCTCCGAGCCCTTCTGCGCGGACTGCAACCGGGTGCGGCTGACGGCCGACGGGCGGCTGCGCACCTGCCTGTTCTCGCTCAACGAGACCGACCTGCGCGCGCCGATTCGCGAGGGCGCCGACGACGACGAGCTGGAGGAGATCATCCGCGCCGCCGTGTGGCGCAAGGAGCTCAAGCACCACGTGGGCGAGAAGGGCTTCATCCAGCCGGCACGCAGCATGTCGGCGATCGGCGGCTGACCGGGGCAGCCCGGGCCCCGGCCCCCCAGCGCTACACGGACTCCAGGAAGCCCGTGACCGCGCTGAGGCGCCCGTCGGACGCCACGGTCGCGAAGTCGGTGCCGACGGCGAAGATGTGTGCTCCTTGTCGGTAGGGGGTTTCCGCCGAGCAAGGGCCGCCGAGTGGCGCCTCAATTACGCGTGAGGTACCGGCAACCGGCCGCGGGCTTCTCCACAAGATCTGCCAACACATGCATGCTGCATGTATACTTACTGGATGAGCGATCGCCTGGAGCAGCTTCTCGGAGTCGTCTCACTCGCCGCCGCCGACCGGCTGCGCGCCGCGATCGAGTCAGAGCTCGGCGCCGGCGGCAGCGCCGCGGGGGCGCTCGTGCACCTGCAGGCCTGGCCGGGGTGCTCGGTGACCGATCTGGGCGATGTGCTGGGGCTGTCCCAGCCCGCGGCGGTCCGCCTGGTCGACCGTCTGGTGGCGCGCGAACTGGTGCGCCGCGACCCCGGACCCGACGGGCGCACGCGCTCGCTGATCCCCACCGAGCAGGGCCTGCGCTTCGCCGACGCCCTGCTGGGCGAGCGCGCCGCCAGCCTCGGCCCGCTGCTGCGCGATCTCGACGCCGGCGAGCGCGAACAGCTGGAGGGCCTGCTCGGACGCATCACCTCCGGACTCGCCGACGACCGCTCCGGGGCGCTGACGACCTGCCGGCTGTGCGACCGGGAGGCCTGCCAGGACGGGGCGGGCCGCTGCCCGCTGAACCACACGACCAACCGCCAGTGACCACCACCGCCTCCCCCAGTCCGGTGCGCCTCGCGTTCGCGGGCATCGGCGCCGTGGGGACGGCCTTCGGCATGGCGCGCTACGGCTACGGCCTGCTGCTGCCCGACATCCAGCGCAGCTACCGGCTCGACACGCTCACCCTGGGCGCGATCGGCGCGGGCAGCTACGCGGCCTACCTGCTGGCGGCGACGGTCACGGGGTTTCGAGCTCAGGCGCTGGGTTCACGGCTCACCGTGGTCATCGGCGGCCTGCTGGCCACGACCGGAATGCTGATCGCCGGGCTGACTGACAACGCCGGCGGACTCGCGGTGGGCGTCCTGGTGGGTGGGGCCAGCGCGGGCATCGTCTACCCGCCGTTCTCCGACGCGGTCTCCGAGCTGCCGCCTTCGCTGCGCGGGCGAACCCTGTCGGCGATCAACTGCGGCACGGGGTATGGCGTGGCGATCGCCGCTCCGATCGCGATCCTGGCGGGCGCCAGCTGGCACGAGGCCTGGCTGGGGTTTGCCGGCTGCGCCGTACTCACCACGGCCTGGGCCGCGCACGTGCTTCCACGACGCAGCCCGGTCAAGCGCGATCGGCCGCCGGCGCGGCCGGGCGCGGTGGCGGTCGTCACCGAGCGACGCGTGATCCCGCGCGGAGCGCTGCCACTGCTCGTGGGCGGCGTGGTAATCGGGCTGGCGAGCGCCGCCTACTGGACATTCGGCGTCGACCATCTCCAGCACGACGGCGGCCTGAGCGTCGCCGACAGTCGGTGGTTCCTTGGGGTGGTCGGCGTGGCCAGCCTGCTCAGCACGTTCACCGGCGACCTGGTGCGCCGGCTGAGCGGCCGGGTGGTGTTCACCGGGGCGACGCTGCTGGAAGCGGCCAGCCTCGCCCTGCTGGCGATCGCCCCCTCGTCGCTGGCGGCCGCGATGGTCTCGGCGGTGCTGTTCGGCGCGGCCTACAACTCGGTGGTGGCCGTCGAGGCGCTGTGGAGCGCGCAGCTATACCCGGAGCGGCCGTCGCTGGGCCTGGCCGCCGCGATGGCGGCCAACGCGGCCGGTCTGATGTGCGGTCCGCTGGCCTCAGGGGTGCTCGCCGACGCCGTCGGCCTGACCAATGTGCTGCTCGGCGGCGCGGTGATCGCCGCGGCCGCTGCCGTGCTCGGGCCCCGGATCGCGATCGTCGCCGGAGAGCGGCGAAGCGTCGCGGGGCTCTCGGCGAGGTGCGCGTGACGCGCCCCCGACCTGCGCCTGATCAGCGCGGGGTCTCCATCCGCTGGTCAAGCGGCTCGGTGTTGGCGTTGGCGCGCAGGGCGCGCCCGATCACCAGCCGCTGGATCTCGCTGGTGCCCTCGAAGATCGTGTAGAGCTTGGCGTCGCGGTACCACTTCTCCACTGGGAAGTCCTTGATGTAGCCCCATCCGCCCATCGTCTGGATCGCCTGCTCGCAGGCGCGCACCGCCACCTCCGAAGCCTTGAGCTTGGACATCGAACCCTCGGCATGCTCGAACGGGCGGCGCTGGGCCGCCATCCAGGCGGCGCGCCAGGTCAGCAGGCGCGCCGCGTCGATGTCGGCCGCCAGATCGGCCAGCGGAAAGGCGATGCCCTGGTTCTCGATGATCGGCTGTCCGAACGCCTCGCGCGAGACCGCGTAGTCGCGGGCGAACTCGAGCGCCGCCCGGGCGATGCCGATCGCCTGAGCCGCGACCATCGGGCGGGTGCGCTCAAACGCCCCCAGAGCCGCCGAGCTGCGGCGCTGCACCGCCGCTGCGGTTCCTCCCTCCTCGGCGGGGGCGATCGACGGCCGCGACTCCTCCTCGGCGGCCTTGCCCCTGGCGATCCGCTCGGCGAGACGCTCCTCGCCGCCCAGCAGATGATCGGCGGGGACCCGGCAGTCCTCGAACAGGAGTTCGCCGGTGTGGGAGGCGCGGCATCCGAGCTTGTCGAGCTTGCGCAGCATTGTCAGGCCCGGCGTGCCCTTGGGCACGATGAATACGCCCTGACCGCGGTGCCCGGCCTCCGGGTCGACGGTGGCGACGACCACATGCACGTCGGCGATGCCGCCGTTGCCGATGAACACCTTGTGTCCGTTGATCACCCAGTCGCCGCCGTCCTGGCGCGCCTGGGTCTGGATCGAGCGCACGTCGCTGCCGCCGCTGGGCTCGGTGACCGCCAGCGCGGCCAGCCGCAGGTCGCCGGGGGTCCCGAAGCACTCCGGCGCCCATCGCACGAGCTGCTCGTCGGTGGCCGCCTGGCGGATCGCGGCCAGCGCCAGAGCGGGCATCACGATCGACAATCCGATCCCCGCACACCCCCAGAACAGCTCCTCCATCAGGATCGGCAGCGAGAGCCCGGTGCGGTCCAGCGTCAGCTGCGCGTATAGCTCCCACCGATACAGCCCCTGCTGCGCGGCCTCCTCGACGACCGGCCAGGGGAACTCCTGGGCGCGGTCGTACTGCGACGCCACGGGGCGGATGACGTCGCGGGCGAAGGCGTGCGCCTTGACGCGCAGGGCCTCCTGGTCGTCGCTGAGCGCCAGCGTGAACTCCCCACCGCGCCCCGCGTCCTCCGTGTGCGGCTGTTCGGCGACTCCGTCGCTCATGGGCGCGTGACCTCCGGCTCGAGTGATGTCGGGGTGATATTACCCGCGAGTAACCCGTGCCAGGGTGGCTGCGCGCACGCGTGATTCATCACACCGCAATCTTTTCACGCCATAGTCAGGGGGTCCATGGTGCTCTTACTGCTGTTCGCGCTGATCGCGGGCGCCGGTACGGCGATCACGCCGTGCGTGCTACCCGTGCTTCCCGCCCTGTTGTCGGCCAGCGCCTCCGGAGGACGACGGCGGCCGCTGGGGATCGTGCTCGGGCTGGCGGTGACGTTCACGATCGCGATCGTCGCGCTGGCCCAGCTGGTCAAGGGGGTCGGCCTGGCCAGCGGTGCGGCGCGCACGCTGGCGATCGTCGTATTGATCGCGTTCGGCCTCGTGCTGCTGCTCCCTGGAGTCGCCGAGCGCATCCAGGCCCCGCTGTCGCGGCTGGGGCGCTTCGGTCCCCGCACGCGCGGGACGGGCTTCTGGTCGGGCCTGGGCGTCGGTGGCGCGCTCGGGTTCGTGTGCGCCCCGTGCGCCGGGCCGATCCTCGCCGCGGTCACCTCGGTGAGCGCCTCCGGAGGCGCCTCGGCAAACGTAGTCGCGGTCGCGCTGGCGTATGCGGTGGGCCTGAGCGCCGTCCTGCTGCTCTACGGGCTCGGCGGCCGGGCGATCCTGGCGCGCATCCGCCGCTCGGCCCGTGGCCACGTGGTGGAGCGGACGCTCGGCGTGGTGCTGTTGCTCACCGCCGTCGTCATGGCCACCAACCTCGACGTGCGCTTCGAGGACGCGCTGGCGCGCAGCACGAGCCTTCCCGGCTTCCTCGTCGACCCCACCCGCTCGCTGGAGAACTCACACGCCGTCCAGAGCCGCCTGGCGTCGCTGCGCCCGCCCTCGCAGTTCGCCCAGCGCCAGAACGAGCAGGCCTCGGTCACGCCGGTGCCCACGCATGCCGGGGTCGGGATCTCCGGTGTGACGACGCCCTCGCTGCCCAAGCTGGGGCCCGCGCCGGAGTTCACCAACACGCAGCGGTGGTTCAACACCCCCGGCGGGCGCCCCCTGACGCTCGCCGGGATGCGCGGTCACGTGGTGCTCGTGGACTTCTGGACCTACACGTGCATCAACTGCATCCGCACGCTGCCGTTCCTCAAGGGCCTGTACGCCACCTATCACCGGTATGGGCTGAACATCGTCGGTGTCGAGACGCCCGAGTTCACGTTCGAGCAGGACGCGGGCAACGTCGCGCAGGCGATCAGCGAGGACGGGCTGCGCTACCCCGTCGTCCAGGACAACCGCTACGGGACCTGGAACGCGTATCGCAACCAGTATTGGCCGGCCGAGTACCTGATCGACAGCCATGGGCAGGTGCGTCACACGCAGTTCGGCGAGGGCAGCTACAAGCAGGACGAGGCGGCCGTGCGAGAGCTGCTCTACGAGGCGGGCGCCCGCCACCTGCCGCCGCCGATGACCGCCACGGCGATGATGCCCTCCAAGGGCCTGGCGACGCCCGAGACCTACCTGGACTCCGAGCGCAACCAGGGCTTCGCCCAGATTCTGAAACCGGGGACGAAGTTCTACCCGGGCGTGATCGACCCGCAGGTCAACGAGTTCGGGCTGCACGGGACGTGGAAGGTGACCTCTCAGTCCTCCACCCCGGCCTCCCGCGGCGCGTATGTCATCGGCCGCTTCCAGGCCGCCCACGTCTACCTCGTGCTGACCTCGGCCGGCAACCTCCCCCGCACCGTCAAGGTCCTGCTCGACGGCAAGCCGATCTCCGCCCGCGTCGCCGGCGCCGACGTACGTCAGGGCGGGCTCGTGACGGTCCGCGGCCAGCGGCTGTACTCGCTCGTCTCGGCCCCCACCGACGTGACGGCGACGATCAAGCTGCTGATCCCGCCGGACGTCAGCGCCTACGACTTCACGTTCGGCTAGCCGTGGGCGTCGCTGGTGCGGCGCGGCCGGCGGTCACTGATCAAGCATCGGCGGGCGTGTTGGGGTGCTGTCGGCGGTGCGGCGATGCTTGACAGCGGCGTCCGGTCCGCGCACTGAGCTTGGGAAGTCGGGCTGACGCCTCGACTCGGGCTTGGGTGGCGGACTCGGGGCGCTCATGGAGGCCGAAACCGATCATCTTGTTGCACGATCGCGGGCGGTCGGCGCTTTGCGCAACATACGCAGCGGTTTTCGACGCGTACGTTGCTCGCTGTCGCGCGGAGGCCAAGGCGCTGCAACCTCATGACCGGGGGGTCAGCATCGGCCCCGCGAGGAGCTTTCTGGAGTCCGTCATAGAATCTTCGCGATGGAGGGATCAATCGAGGTCCGCAGCTGGTTGCGCTGCTACCGCTGCTGGTCACAGAACCTCGAAGTGCAGGTGCACTACGAGGGGATCCATCGCATCGACCCCGAGTCGGGCGAGCGGGGAGAAGTAGTCGACGAGATGCAGGAGGCGGTCGTCCAGTGCCTGGAGTGCATGCACGACCAGCCCCATCTGGGCTTTCACAACGGCCGCGTGGAGCCGATCGAGGACCGCTGGGAGCGGATGATCGCCGGCACCCCCTGGGTCGCCTCGTGCACGGTCACCGTGGATGCCGACGAGGTCGAGACGTGCTCGGGGCCCGAGGCCTCCGACGCGCTCTCCTATGCCGCGTTCGGCGACCACGGGACGCGGGAGTTCTTCACCCACGTGCGCTTTCACAAGCACGACGAGGACCGGATCGTCGTGCACCTGCTGGTCGAGCTCTACTCCAGGTCGGCCGAGGAGGCCACCGAGGTGCTGGAGGAGGCGGCTCGCGGAAAGCTGGCGATCACGTCGCTGGCCGAGGAGTCCCGCCCGCCGGCCTCCACCGGCGACGACCAGCACTGAGCGTCCGCCCCGCCGCCGCGGTCCCGGGCCCGTCGCGAGCGCGACCGCTGCCAGACAACCGCTTCAGCAACGATCAGCGCCGCCGCCACGGGAACCGTCGCCGGCAGCTCGGACAGCACGAAGAAGAGCAGGTCGAACAGCCCCGCCAGCACCAGCGTGAGCAGCGCGATCGGCCACTGCCGGCGTCCCTCGCGCGCCAGCACCGCCCCCAGCAGGCCGGCCACGAACAGGTCGCCGTAGCCCAGCGAGATGCTCCCGAACGACTCGGACTGCAGCTGCGGCAGCCCGCTGCCCGGCGCCGGAGCGGCCGATACGAGCGTGTTGTTGGGCGTCTGCAGGAGGTCTGAGAGCACGAGCCAGACGTCGGCGGCCGCCATCGCCAGGATCCCCAGCTTCAGCCAGGTCGGCGGGGTCACCGCGGCCAGCAGCCAGCCCAGGCTCACGCAGCTCAGCGCGCACAGCAGCGTCCCCGCGCCCTCGCCGACGAGCGTCGTGCGATCCAGCCACGCGAGCAGGAAGAGCGGAGCGAATCCCGCCGCGAGCCACCAGCGGGCGCCGTGCCCGGCCCACCCGAGCGCGAGCGCCGCCAGCAGCGGGACCGCCACCAGCGCCAGCCAGGTGAGCCCGGTGGCCGTGCTGGACACGTAGCGGATCGCGAAGATCACGCCCACGATCGAGGCGATCGGGATGATCGCCCACACCGGGCCCGACACCCGTGTCATCCACGCCGGGCGCGGAGGGCGCCGCGGCGCCGCCACCACGCCGGCCTGGACGATCAGGACGGCGGCGTCGGAGGGGATGAAGCCAAGCGCCATCTGACCCAGCGTACGCGCCGCGGCCTATGGGTTCATAAGAGCCCGGTCAGGCGTTCAGCCGCTGCTCCAGCGCCGCCAGCTGCTCGCTTAGCTCGGCCGGCAGCTTGTCGCCGAGCTTGTCCAGGTGCTCCTTCATCTGGGGCAGCTGGGACAGCCAGCCGTCGGTCTCGACCTCCAGCAGCTTGGCCATCGTCTCCGGCGACACGTCAAGCCCGTCGGTGTCGATCCCGCCCTTGCCGATGGGCGGCACGAGTCCGATCGCGGTCTCCTGCGCCTTGGCCTCGCCGGTCAACCGCTGGAAGATCCAGGCCAGGACCCGGGAGTTCTCCCCGAAGCCGGGCCACATGAACTTGCCGTCCTCGTCCTTGCGGAACCAGTTGACGTAGAAGATCCGCGGCATCTGGGCGTCCTCGCGCTCGGCCACGTCCAGCCAGTGGCGGAAGTAGTCGCCCATGTGGTAGCCGCAGAACGGCAGCATCGCCATCGGATCGAAGCGCAGCTTGCCGACCTCGCCGGCCTGCGCGACGGTCGTCTCCGAGGACATGATCGAGCCGATGAAGGTGCCGTGCTCCCAGTCGCGAGCCTCGTGCACCAGCGGCACGACGGTCGCCCGCCGGCCGCCGAACATGATCGCCGAGATGGGCACGCCCTGGGGGTCCTCCCATTCCTCGGCCATCGACGGACACTGCGCGGCCTGCACGGTGAAGCGGGCGTTGGGATGGGCTGCCGTGCTGTCGGATTCGGGCGTCCATTCGTCGCCCCGCCAGTCGATCGCGTGAGCGGGCGGCTCGCCGGTCATGCCCTCCCACCAGATGTCGCCGTCGTCGGTCCGGGCGCAGTTGGTGAACACCGCGTCGTGGCTGACCATCTCGATCGCGTTGGGGTTGGTGCGCGCGCTCGTGCCGGGCGCGACGCCGAAGAACCCGGACTCAGGGTTGACGGCGCGCAACTGACCGTCGGAGCCGAACTTCATCCACGCGATGTCGTCGCCGATCGTCTCCACCTGCCAGCCGGGCAGGGTGGGAATGACCATCGCCAAGTTGGTCTTGCCGCAGGCGCTGGGAAACGCCCCGGCGATGTACTTGACCTCACCCTGCGGCGAGGTCACCTTGAGGATCAGCATGTGCTCGGCCAGCCAGCCCTCGTCGCGGGCCATGATCGAGGCGATCCGCAGGGCGAAGCACTTCTTGCCCAGCAGCGCGTTGCCTCCGTAGCCGGAGCCGAACGACCAGATCTCCCGCGTCTCGGGGTAATGCACGATGTACTTGTTCTCGCCGTTACAGGGCCATGGCACATCGGTCGCCCCATCCTCCAGCGGCATCCCCACCGAGTGCACGCAGGGCACATAGTCACCATCGCTGCCGAGCACGTCGAGCGCCGGCTGGCCCATGCGGGTCATGATCCGCATCGAGACGGCCACGTAGGCGGAATCGGTCAGCTGCACGCCGATGTAGGAGATCGGCGAACCAAGCGGACCCATCGAGAACGGGACCACGTACATCGTGCGCCCGCGCATCGAGCCCTTGAACAGGCCGTCCAGCAGGGAGCGCATCTCGCCCGGATCACGCCAGTTGTTGTTGGGTCCGGCATCGGACTCATGCTCGGAGCAGATGAACGTCCGGTCCTCCACGCGCGCCACGTCGGCGGGATCCGACAACGCCAGGTACGAGTTGGGCCGCTTGGCGTCCGACAGACGCTCGAACGTGCCGGCGTCGATCAGGGCCTGGGCCAGCTGGTCGTACTCCTCCACCGATCCGTCGCACCAGTAGATGTCGTCGGGCTGGGTCAGCGCCGCGACTTCGTCCACCCAGGCCCGAAGAACGGGGTGCTCGGTGGTCGCTTGGTGCTTCGGGGCGGTGTTTGCCATGGTAATTGGGCACTCCTTGGGCGAAGGAAAAGGTTCGGGAAGCCTACCCGGTCGGCGCGCACAAACCGCTCACAAACCCCCGCCCAGGGTTTGTTAGCGCTCTCATGCCGGGCGGGTCAGGCGGCCTCTCCGGGCTGCTTGCGCGGGACGAGTACGAGGCGCTTGAACTCGGCGACCAACACGCCGTCCTGGTTGAGCACGCGGGTGTGGACCCGGACCGTGCCGCGGTCGGGCTTGGAGCGCGACTCCTTGACCTCCAGGACTTCGGACTCGACGAACAGGGTGTCGCCGTGGAACACGGGAGCCGGATGGCTGAGCTCCTCGGTGGCCAGATTGGCGATCGCCTTGCCGCTGACGTCCGAGACGCTCATGCCCAGGGCCAGCGAGTACACCAGCGGCCCGACCACCACGTTGCGCCCCTGCTGGGACTGCTTGGCGTAGACGTCGTTGAGGTGCAGCGGATGGTGGTTCATGGTGATCAGACAGAACAGATGGTCGTCTGACTCGGTGACCGTCTTGGCCGGCCAGTGCTTGTACACCGCCCCGACCTCGAACTCCTCGAGATAGCGGCCGTAGGGGTGCGAGCCGCTGGCCTCGCGGGCCGCCTGGTCGGTGTCGATCTGGGGCATGTTCAAAACTCCTGGTGGTCTCGGCGGGAAAAGAGGCCTGGGAGGATGGCAGCCGACCGCCACCAGGGGCGCGTCCTCGCCGAAAACTCCACACAATCGGTAGCGTAAACCGCCCCCGAACAGGAGACACACCTTGCGAAACCCGCGCGATTTCGGCAAGGCGCTGGCCATCGGCGCCCCCGACCCGATCCTCGAGATTCCCTTCAAGCCATCGCGGATGATCCATTTTCTGGACTTCTCCAACGAGAAGATGGTGGCCAAGGTGCCCGACATCGCGCCCACCGTCGACATCCTGCTCGGCAACCTCGAAGACGCCGTTCCGGTGGACCGCAAGGAGGCCGCCCGCGCCGGCCTGGTGACGGTCGGCAAGGAGATGGCGCTCGGCGAGACCCAGCTGTGGACTCGGGTCAACAGCCTGGAATCGCCCTGGATACTCGACGACCTGACCAGCCTGGTCTCCGAGATCGGCGACAAGCTGGACGTGATCATGGTCCCCAAGGTCGAGGGGCCGTGGGACATTCATTACATCGATCGGCTGCTCGCCCAGCTGGAGGCCAAGGCCGGACTCGAGCGCCCGATCCTGGTGCACGCGCTGCTGGAGACCGGCCTGGGCGTGGTCAACCTGGAGGAGATCGCCACCGCCAGCCCGCGCATGCAGGGGATGAGCTTCGGGCCGGCCGACCTGGCCGCCAGCCGCCGGATGAAGACCACCCGGGTCGGCGGCGGGCACCCGGGCTACCGGGTGATCGAGGACCCGGACCCCCAGAATCCCGAGGCGCCGCGTCCCAGCGCCCAGCAGGACCCGTGGCACTACTCGATCGCCCGCATGGTCGATGCCTGTACGAGCGCCGGGATCCTCCCCTTCTACGGCCCGTACGGCGACATCAAGGACGTCGTCGGCTGCGAGACCCAGTTCCGGGCGGCCTTCCTGCTGGGCTGTGTCGGCGCCTGGTCGCTGCACCCGGTGCAGATCGGGATCGCCAAGAAGGTGTTCAGCCCTGACCCCGACGAGGTGCTGTTCGCCAAGAAGGTGCTGGAGGCGATCCCCGACGGCCGCGGCGTGCACATGATCGACGGCAAGATGCAGGACGACGCCACCTGGAAGCAATGCAAGGTGATGGTCGAGCTGGCGGAGATGCTGGCCGACAAGGACCCCGCGCTGGCCGAGGCGTACGGATTCGCCCGCGCAGCGGCGTAATCTAGGCCGATGCGCATCTCGGCCAAAGCCGACTACGCAGTCCGGGCGGTGGCCGAGCTGGCCGCCGCCGACGGCGAAAAGCCGGTCAAGGCCGAGCGGATCGCCACCGCACAGGGCATCCCGCTCAACTTCCTGGAGAACATCCTCGGGGAGCTGCGCCACGCCGGCGTGGTCCGCAGCCACCGCGGCGCCGAGGGCGGCTTCCGTTTGGCCAGGCCGGCCGAGCAGGTTACGGTGGCCGACGTGATCCGCGCCGTCGAGGGTCCCCTGGCCAGCGTCCGCGGCGGCCCGCCGGAGGAGGCCAACTACAACGGCGCCGCCCAGGCCCTGCCCCAGGTGTGGATCGCCGTGCGAGCCAACCTGCGCCGGGTGATGGAGCGGGTGACGATCGCCGACATCGCCAGCTCGCACCTGCCCGCCTCGGTGACGGAGCTGACCGAGGATGAGGGCGCCTGGCTCACGCGCTGACCCGCTGACGCTGACAGAGGTCAGGCAGCGACAGCCGACCTGGCGAACACCAGCCGGCCCCGCGCCCACTCAGCGCTGACCTCGCGCAGCACGCCCAGCATCGCCTCGGCGGCGGGCGACCGGTAGCCGGCCGGCAGCACCGCGCCGATGGGACGGGGCGACGCCGGCGGGTTCAGATCCCGGATGACCACGTCGTCGCGCACCCCTCGGGCGACCATGTCGGGAATCAGCGCCACACCCACCCCCGCGGCCACGAAGCCCATGATCGCCGCGTAGTCGTCGTTCTGAAACGCGACCTGGGGGTCGAAGCCGGCGGCGTGACAGGCCCGCATGAACAAGCGCGAGTCCGGGCACGTATCGCTGGTGGCCAGCATCCAGGGGTCGGTGGCGAAGTCCGCCAGTGACAGCGACCCCGCCGGCGCCTGCGAGAGCCGGTGCGCGCCCGCCATCGCCACGTACATCGGATCCTCGAACAGCGCCACCGACTCGACATCGCCGGCGGCCGGCGACGAGGGCGCATACGCGGCGTCATTGGTGAGCGCCATGTCCAGATCGCCGGCGCGCAGCCGCGGGATCGAGTGCACCGGGTCGGCCATCGCGATCTCCAGCTCCACCGCGGGGTAGCGGTCACGGAAGCGGGCGACCGCCAGCGGCAGCACGGACGCCGCGCCCGAGGCGAACGACGCCAGCTTCAGCGTCCCGCCTTCCAGGCCGCGCAGCGCTCGCAGCTCGGCCTCGGCGTCTACCAACCGGGCGAGCACCACCTCGCCGCGGGCCACCAGCAGCCGTCCGGCGTCGGTCAGCACGGCCCCCTGGGGTACACGGCGCACCAGCACTGACCCGACCTCCGCCTCCAGGGTGGCGATCTGGCGCGAGACGGCCGGCTGGGTGTAGCCGAGCGCGCCGGCGGCCGCCGAAAACGAACCGTGGCGGGCCACCTCGACCAGCACTCGCAGACGGCGAACGTCGAGCATTACCGCAAGTTATACCGGATAGGCTAAACCCCTATTTGCGCTTATCCCCTTGCGGGCGCAGAATAGCCAGCGCCATGGTCCCCCTCACCACCGCCCAGATCCTGATCCGCCCGGCCTACGCCGACGACGAGGCCGCGCTGATCCGCCTGGCGGCGCTTGACTCAGCGCCGGCCGGTCCGCCGCACCCGCTGCTGGTGGCCGAGATCGAGGGCGAGCTGAAGGCCGCGCTGTCGCTACGCGACCAGAGCGCGATCGCCGACCCCTTCTATCCGAGCGCGCCGCTGGTGACGCTGCTGCGCGCGCACCTGGCCGGCATGGCCGCGCTCAGCCCTCCGGCGCGTCGAACGCGGCGCCGGCTCCAACTGAGCTGGGCTCGCGGCTGACGTCGCCGCGCAGCGCCGGCTCCACCGCCACCCCGGCCGGCGGACGGACATAGACGATGTCGCCGTCGGCGAGCTCGAGCTCATCGGCCTGGGCCCGGGTCAGCTGCGCCGAGGCCTGCGAGCCGTCGGGCAGCACCAGCTCGACGCGGACCTCGAAGCCGAGGTGCAGCACCCGCCGAGCCAGCGCCTCGATCGTGCCCTCGTCGCGCGTCAGCGAGATCTTGAAGTCGTGCGGGCGCACGAGCTGCCCGCCCACGCGGCTCACCGGACCGACGAAGCTCATCACAAATTCGGTCGCCGGCCGGTCGTAGATCTCCCGCGGAGAGCCCACCTGCTCAATCGCGCCCGGCGCTCATCACCGCGATCCGGTCGGCGACCTCCATCGCCTCCTCCTGATCGTGGGTGACCAGGACCGTGGTCGTGCCCTGCTCGTCGTGCAGCCGCCGCAACCACGCGCGCAGCTCGGCGCGCACGACGGCGTCCAGGGCGCCGAACGGCTCGTCGAGCAGCAGCACCTTGGGGGCCACGGCGAGCGCGCGCGCCAGTGCCATGCGCTGACGCTGGCCTCCGGAGAGCTGCGAGGGCCGCTGGTCGGCCCACTTGGTCAGCCCGACCAGCTCCAGGAGCTCGTCCACCCGGGACTGGGTCTCGGCCTTGGGGCGCTTGCGGATCTGCAGCCCGAAGGCCACGTTGTCGCGCACGCTCATGTGCGTGAACGCCGCGTAGTGCTGGAACACGAATCCGATGCCGCGCTTCTGCGGGGCGACGTGGCTGACATCGTCGCCGTCGATGCCCACCGTGCCCGCGTCGGGCATCTCCAGCCCGGCGATGATCCGCAGCAGCGTGGACTTGCCTGAGCCGGACGGGCCCAGCAGCGCGGTGAGCGAGCCCTCCGGCACCTCCAGCGATACATCTTGCAGAGCGGTGAAGTCCCCGAAGTGCTTGGAAACGGAGTTGATATCGATACGCATTTAGGTCCCTTGTCTCCTGGGTGAGATCACGGTCATGACGAGCAGGACGACCAGCGAGATCACGGCCAGCTCGGTCGCCGCGGCGTAGGCGGAGGTGGTCGCGCCCGCGCCGAAGTCCTGATCGTTGCGCGAGTAGACGAGCAGCGGCAGCGTCAGCGTCTGGCCCGCGACGAGCGAGGAGACGACGAGCACGGCGCCGATCTCCCCCAACGCGCGCGCCGTGGAGAGGATCACGCCGTAGGCCACCCCCCAGCGGATCGAGGGCAGCGTGACCCGCCAGAACGTCTGCCACGACGAGGCACCGAGCGTGGCGGCCGCCTGCTCCTGCTCGTCGCCGACCTCGCGCAGCACGGGCGTCACCTCGCGTACGACGAACGGCAGCGAGACGAACACCGTGGCCAGCACCATGCCCGGCACCGCGTAGATGATCCGCACGCCGTGGTCGGAGAAGAACGTGCCAAACCAGCCGTGGATCCCGTAGACGAGGGTCAGCGCCAGGCCGATGACGATCGGCGAGACGAGGAACGGGAGGTCGATGAGCGCGTCGAGCACCGCCGTCGCACGGCCGCGGCGGCGTGCGAGCAGGAGCGCGGCCCCGACCCCGAAGATCGTGTTGAGCGGCACGGCGATGACCGCCATGAGCAGCGACAGCCACAGGGCGCTGATCGCCGCGGGGGTCGTCATGTAGCCCCAGGCGACGCTCCACCCGTGCTCGAAGGTCTTGAAGAACACGACCACCACGGGCAGCAGCAACAGCAGCAGCAGGTAGAGCAGCGCGATCGCGCGCAGCGACCACTTGGTGCGAGGGGTGATTGTCATCCCGCCTCCCCCACGCGACCTCCCAGCCTCCGGATCGCCACCAGCACGAGCAGCGACAGCACGATCAGCACCAGCGACAGCGAGGCGGCCGCCTTGGGAGCGTCGGACTCGATGTCGGCGAAGATCACGATCGAGGCGATCTGGACCTTGCCCAGGATCAGCACGAGCGAGCCGATCTCGCCGACCGAGCGCGCGAACGACAGCGCCGCGCCGGAGAGGATCGCCGGACGCAGGGCGGGCAGGATGATCCGCCGGAAGGTGATCCAGTTGGACGCACCCAGCGAGGCCGCGGCCTCTTCGACCTCGCCGTCGAGCTCGAGCAGCACCGGCTGCACGGAGCGCACCACGAACGGCAGCGTGACGAACAGCAGCGCCACCACGACCACCCCGCGGGTGTAGGCGATGTGGATCCCGAACGGGCTGTCGGGGCCATAGAGGGCCAGCAGCGTCAGCCCGGCGACGATCGTCGGCAGCGCGAACGGTAGGTCGATGAGGGCGTTGACGATCCGCTTGCCGGGAAACTCGTCGCGGACGAGCACCCAGGCCACGATCGTCCCCATCACGCCGCCGATCAACGCCACCAGCAGCGAGGCCGCGAGCGTGATGGCCAATGCCCGCAGGACCGTGGCGTTGGTCACCGATTGCCAGAAAGCCGACGGGCTCTGCCCGAGTGCCTTGACGGCCACGGCGGCCAGCGGGATCAGCACGATCACGCTCAGATAGAGCATGGCCACGCCCATCCCGAGATGGCCGCTCCCGATCCGGCCCGCCCGCCGGCCCGATCGCGCGCTCCCGGGGAACGGACCGCGACGTCCCACGGCCGGAGCCGCGGCGGATGCGCTAGCTGGCGGCAGTGGGTACCCCCGCCGCCTGCTCGATCTTGATGATCGACCCCTTCGCGGGATCGAAGAACTGGTCCTTGATCTTGGTCCAGCCGCCGAGCGAGTCGATCGTGAACAGCTGCGGCGGCGTCGGGAACTGCGACTTGAACTTGGCGGCTACCGCCTTGTCCACCGGGCGGTAGCCCTGCTGGGCCCAGATCGTCTGGCCGGCGGTCGACCACTGGTACTTCAGGAACGCGTTGGCCTGGGTGGCGTGCGAGCTCTTGGCGGTCACCGCGATCGGCGTCTCGATCAGCAGCGTCTGCTTGGGGATGACGTAGCTGATCTTGTCACCGGCCTTCTCGGCGGCGATCGCATCGGACTCATAGTCGAGCAGCACGTCGCCCTTGCCGCTGGTGAACGTCTGCAGCGCCGAACTGGCGGCGGACGGCTGCACGGAGACGTTCTTGGTCAGCAGCGTCCGGATGTAGGCGAGGGCCTCGGCGGGCGACTTGCCCTGCTTGAGCTCGGCCCCGTAGCCGGCCATGATGTTCCAGCGAGCGCTACCGGAGGTGGCCGGGTTGGGCGTGACCACGTCGACGCCCTTCTGGATCAGCTGATCCCAGCCGGTGATGTGCTTGGGGTTGCCCTTGCGCACCACGAACACCACGACCGAGTCCGAGGACATGCCATTCTCCGGATTGGCGTCCCAGTTGGCGGCCACGATCTTGTCCTTGACCAGCCGGGTCATGTCCGGCGTGGTCGAGAAGGCGACGACGTCGGCCGGCTGGCCGGAGTCGACGGCGCGGCTCTGCGAGCCCGAGGCGGCGAACGACGAGTTGAAGCCCACGCCCTTGCCGACCGGTGTCTGAGCAAAGGCGTCGGTGAGCGCGCCGTAGGCCTTCTTCGGGGTCGAGTAGCCGACCAGCGACAGCTGGGTCTTGGCGGAGCTGGCGCCGGACGAACCGCTCCCGCCGCTGCCGCTGCCGGTACCCGTCGCAGCGTCGGACGAGCCTCCGCATCCGGCCACTGCCAGAGCAGCAAGGGCCAGGGTTGCCGGGGCAGCGAGCCAGCGCACGCGCCCGATATCACGTCGTTTGATCATCGATTCCTTAAACCTGAGTTAGTCGATTGGGTTTGGAGATATTACAACGTACCCGACTAACTGGACGAAGTTAGTTTGGACAGGGTTACGGCCGCGGTCGCGCCGGCGTCGGCTTCCATCGCCAGACCCGCTGCGGCGCTCGATCGATCACATGTTCGCTAGGGTTCCGCGCCGCCCATGCGTTTCTTCGAGTACGAGTCGCGCGCGATCGTGGCCAAGGCCGGGATCCCGGTGACCAAGCACGGCTTCGCCACGAGCGCCGATCAGGCCCGGCAGATCGCCACCGAGATCGGCGGTCCCGTGGTGATCAAGTCCCAGGTGCTCACCGGCGGACGGATGAAGGCCGGCGGCGTGCAGTTCGCCGACACTCCCGACGAGGCCGCCACCCACGCCGAGCACGTGCTGGCGCTGGAGATCAACGGCCACATGCCGCGCGGCGTGCTGGTCGACTCACGGGCCGACGTCGCGCACGAGTACTACGCGGGGGTCGTCTGGGACGGGACCCGCAAGCGCCCGGTGATGCTGTTCTCGGACATGGGCGGGATCGACATCGAGCAGGTGGCCGAGGAGCACCCCGACCACGTGGCCCGCGCGCACTTCTCCACCCGCACCGAGTTCTCCGACTGGCAGGCCAAGCAGCTGATCGCCTCGCTGGGCGTGACCGGCTCGGTGCTCAACCGCCTCACCCCCGTGCTCACCCGGCTGGCCCGGCTGTTCCTCGCCTATGACATGACGCTGGCCGAGATCAACCCGCTGGGCCATCTGTCCGACGGCTCGGTGGTCGCGCTGGACGCCCACATGGACATGGAGAACGAGGGCCGCCCGCGTCAGAAGGCGCTTCTGACCGAGTTGGGCGTCGGCGACGAGGAGACCCGCCAGGCGCGCGAGGCGACTCCGTTCGAGCTGGCCGGCGAGGCGGTCGACGGCGAGGATCACCGCGGCGTCGCCGGCAACGTCACCGAGTTCGACGGCAACCTGGGGCTGGTGATCGGCGCCGGCGGCGGCTCGCTGACGCTGTTCGACGCGGTGCGCGCTCACGGCGGCGACCCCGCCAACTACTGCGAGATCGGCGGCAACCCCTCGGTCTCCAAGGCCTGCGGACTGGCCAAGCTGGTGCTGTCAAAGCCCGGCGTGGACAAGATCGCGGTGATGATGTCGATCGTCTCCAACACCCGGGTGGACATCGTCGCCCGCGGGGTGATCAAGGCGTGCCTGGAGCTGGGACGCGATCCGGCCGAGGCGATCACGATCTTTCGCATCCCCGGCGCCTGGGAGGAGGAGGGCTTCAAGCTCCTCGATCACTACGGAGTCCATTACGCGGACCGGTCGGTGTCGCTCAACGAGGCCGCGCGCATCGCCGTCCAACGCCTTGACGGAGCCGCTTGATGTCGATCCTCGTCGACGCCGACACCACCTTCATCGTCCAGGGGATCACCGGCCGCGAGGCCGTGAACTTGACCCGCGAGTGCCTGGAGTACGGTGCCGGCGCCAAGATCGTCGGCGGCGTGACCCCCGGACGGCTAGGGCGCGACGTCCACGGCGTGCCGGTGTTCGACACCGTCGCGCAGGCGGTGGAGCACCACGGCGCGCCGATCGACGGCTCGGTCGTGACCGTCCCCCCCGCGTTCACCAAGGACGCCGTCCTGGAGGCGATCGAGAACGGCGTCAAGCTGGTGGTGATCGTCACCGAGCGCATCCCGCGCGGCGACGTCGCCCAGATGGTCGAGGTGGCGACCGCCCACGAGGCGCGCATCATCGGCCCCAACTGCCTGGGGATCATGGTCCCCGACGTGCTGAAGATGGGCGGCATCGGCGGCCCGGCCAAGGACGCCGCCAAGTCCTACACCTCCGGCCCGGTCGGCGTGATCTCGCGCTCGGGCGGGATGACGACCGAGATGTCCTCGACGTTGAGCGCGGCCGGCCTGGGCCAGTCGACGGCCGTCTCGATCGGCGGCGACGCGATCATCGGCTCCAGCTACGCCGAGCTGATGCCGCTGTTCGAAGCCGATCCCGAGACGGAGGCGATCGTCATCTACACCGAGCCGGGCGGACGCATGGAGGCCGAACTGGCCGCCTGGAAGACCGAGACCGGCTCGCGGCTGCCGATCGTCGCCTTCATGGCCGGTCGCTTCATGGATGAGATGCCGGGAATGAGCTTTGGTCACGCGGGCACGATCGTGGAGGGCAAGGAGGACACCGCGACTGAGAAGATCGCCCGCCTGGCGGCCGCCGGGATCGTGGTCGCCGAGCGCATCGAGGACATTCCCACCCTGGTCAAGGAACGGATCTAGCACCGATGCCCGGAACCTTCATCGACGTCACCGTCTCCGACGACATCGCCGCCGACGCCGAGCTGGCCCAGAAGCTCACTGACGTCTGCCCGGTCGACATCTTCGCGGTCGGTGCGGGCGGCGTGCAGATCGTCGAATCGAACCTCGATGAGTGCGTGCTGTGCGAGCTGTGCATCAACGCGGCCCCCGCGGGGACCGTGACCGTGCACAAGCTCTACTCCGGCGAGACGCTGCCCGCCTGACCTCGTCGGGTCACACCCCCGCCCGTCCGCGGGCGGTCACGAGAGCTTGAGCTTGAAGGTGATGGCGCCGGTGTGACACATCGCCCCATGGCTGTTGGTGTAGTGCTCGGTCAGCGTCCCGTTGGCGGAGCTTCCGTTGAGGTGCACGACGAAGTGGGTTTGGTCGCGGCCGTCCGTCGACTGCTGATGGGAATCGATCTTGTCGCCGGGCTTGATCGTGCTCGGGCCGAGGGTCGTCGGCTGGGCCTTGGCAACGCCGGATCCCCCGCCTGGGTTCTTGCACTGGTAGTTGGCGGTGTAATGCGCGGACAGCATCTTGGTCTGGCTGACCTTGACCCGAATGGAGAGTCCCTGGGCGGTCGTGCCCTTGTACGTGCCGCTGTCAAACGCGGCGGCCGCGGACGCGGCGAAGACGAGCAGACAAGCTCCAGCAACCATCATGATCCGTTTCACCGGTCCTCCAATGCATCGAGCGCTGAGCGCTGTGGGATGAGCGAGGCCAGCATAGCCTTCGATGCGGCCGTTTGGGAAAAGCATCGCGGGGCCCGAGGACGCTATGCCGCCGGCGCGCTGAGACGGCGGCGCGCAGACTCGGTGAGCGGCCGATAGCGCCGGCCGCCGCGGTCGCGGTACCAGGCGCGGTTCTCGTCGGCCGCCGGCAACCCGGCGGCGCGCAGCGGCCCGGTGAGCGGCCGGTACCAGGTCGTGACCGGAATCTCGTCGACGACGTGCACGATGTCAGGGCGCGCGGGAGCGGGCAGACGCTCCAGCGCGTCCCCGACAGCGCGGGCGTCGAGCGTCTGGGAGTTGCGCAGCGTGACCGCGGCCACCGCCAGTTCGGGCTGACGCCCCTTGAGCTTGAGCCCGTAGGCGACCGCCAGGTCGACGGCCGGCAGGTCGCCCAGAGCGTCGCGGATGGGGGCGCTGTAGACCGGACCGGCGGCGCCCCGGATGACGTCGCGGGCACTGTCCAGGCGCCAGTAATCCCCGTCGGCGTCGCGGCGGAACAGGTCCCCCGTCGACAGCCAGGCGTCGTCGCGCGCAAACACGCCGCGCAGCGGCGTAGTGGCGATCGTGTCGATCGTGTGCGCCCGGGCGAGCAGGATCCCGACCTCGTCGGGTCCGCACTCGCGCACGAAGCCGTCGTCGCCGAGCGCCAGTTGTTCGTGCTCGGCGTCGTAGGCGCCGAGACGGACCTCGGGGCTGCCGGGTAGCCGGCGGCCCATCGCTCCCGGCTTGGCGTCACGCAGGTTGACGAGCACCGCACCCGTCTCCGTCGAGGCGTAGAACTCGACCACGTGGGCCGGCGCGAAGCGTCGCTGCACGCGCCGCCACAGGTTGGGCGGCATCCCCGACCCGATGAACAGGCGGACCGGATGGTGGCGCTCGCCCGGCTGCGGCGGAGCCTCGACGAGGTCGTGGAGCAGCGTCCACGTGTACGAGGTGACGGTCACCCCGTAGCGTCTGACCTCGTCCCAGAACGTGACCGGCTCAAAGCGCGACGCCATCGCCAGGCGCGCGCCGCCCGCGATCGCCGCGCCGACGCTCACCATCAGCCCCGAGGGGTGATAAAGCGGGGTGACGCTGTAGACGGTGTCGGCGCTCGACAGCGCCGCCGAGGAGGCCGTGCCCAGGGCCGAGGTGACCCAGCGCGCGTTCGTGATGCGGCTCATGCGAACGCTCTCGCCCTCGCCGGTGAACAGGACGAAGGCCAGGTCGCCGGCCTTCCCGGGGTTAGGTCGGTACCACTTGGGCATCCGGACCTGGCGCGGGTCGATCTGCTCCAGGTCGGCGGCCAACGGCACACCCAGCTCGCGCGGTCCGGCGCCCCCGCCGAGCACGAACGTGTGCACGGTCCCCAGGCCGGCAGCTTGGCCGGCCCGCTCGGGATCGGCGATGATCCGCCGCACCATCCCCAACTCGGACTCGCGCGCGATGTTGCCGTCAGGACGCAGCAGCACCGCCACCGCCCCCAGACGGCTGAGCGCTGTCACCACCGCCAGAGCGCTGGGCCGCGAGCCCATCAGCACGCCGACGTGCTCGCCCTGGCGCACCCCGACCGAGATCAGGCCACGCACCACGTTGTCGATCCGCTCGTTGGTATCCCGCGCGCTGTGGGCGCGGTCCTCGAACAGGAACAGGATCTCGTCAGGTGCGCGCCGCGCCCGCTCGTCGACCAGCAGCCCGAGGGAGATCCGCGTGCCCGGCTGGACCTGCTCCAGACGCGCGAGCCGTGGGAGCGCGCCCGCTGCCTCACGGGTCAGCTCCCGCATGCCCCGCGTCGTACGCCGCGCGGCCCCGACCACCGAACGGACCATCCCGCTTGAGACCGCGCCGGCAAGCTCAAGTCGGTAGCCGACCCGATTTCGCACCCGCGGGGCGAGCTCGGCCGTAACGTCGTCGGGGACCTCGGTGACACCCTCGGGGGGCGCGTCGTCGTCGCCGTCGCGCCACCGCACCCAGCCGGCGACCGTCGGCCATGTGACCTCGTTGGAGGTCGAGCCCACCACCAGGCCGAAATGGCCGGCGTGCAGCGCCAACTCGTAGACCTCTGCCCGTGGCGCCGCCAGACGGATCGCCCGCACCCCGGCGGCCGGTGCGATCTCGTCCACCGTCCCGACCACCGACAGGATCGGCGTCGCGATGTCGGCCAGGGTCAGCAGCCGGTCATCGACCGTGAATCCGCCCTCCAGCAGGCGATTGTGGGTGATGAACTGACTGAGGAAGTCCGCCAGCGCCGGTCCCGGCCAGGCCACCCAGCCGTCGGCTTCCAGGAAACGGCGCTGGCCCTCACGCGGCAGCAGCGCCTCCCGATCGTGCAGCTGCAAGATGAACTCGATCCGGTTGCGTAGGGATTTGACCGGATCGAGCAGCGCAAAGCCGTTCCGGCTTGCCCAGGCCGGGAATGCGCCGCCGCGAAAGACACCGTCGGCGATCAAAGTGGCGAGACCGGAGGCCACATTCTCGGGAAGCCCGAGTGGCATGCCCAGGCGGGTGTCGACCGGGCTGCCGAACGTGATCAGCGATCCCAGGCCGTCGTTTCGCCGGTAGGCGGCCACCTGGTAGCAGAACATTCCGCCCTGGGAATAACCCGCCAGATGCACGTCGCGGCCGGTGAGCTCGCGCACCTGGTCCACGGCGTCCGAGACAGCCAGCACGTGATCGGCGAGCGTACGCTCCAGTCCGCCCTCCTCGCGCTCGGGGGAGCCGAAGTCCACGACCCACGGATCGGCGCCGTGCTCGTGCAGGATCGTGACCGCGCTGGTGGCCGGCGACACGTCGTAGACCTCGGCCGCCAGCATCATCGGCGGCACGAGCAGGACGGCGGGGGCGGAGGGGGTGCTGGTCCTTGAGCGATCCCCGTCCTCAGCGTGGCTCGGATAGTAGTGGCGTAGCCGGTAGACCCGGTGCTCGGCGGCCACCTCGTACGGCGAGGGCGCCTTCTCGCCATCCAGACCCCCGAAGCGCGCCACCTCGAGCGCATTCTGCGCCGCCGCTCCGAGCCGGGACACGGGAGCGGTGATGCGCTTGGGCAGGAGTTGCATGGCGCCTATCTTCGCTCAAAGCAACCGGCGCGCGCCACCCGGCGCCCGGTATTGTCGACACCCGTGACCGCACTGAACCTGGAGACGGTGAATTGCGAGCGCGTTGACGGGGTGGCGTGGGTGACGCTCAATCGGCCTGACGCGCTGAACGCGTGGATCCGTCAGCTGGGCGTCGATCTACAGGCCGCGCTCGACACCGCCGCCGAGGACCCGGAGGTCCGGGCGATCGTGCTCACCGGGGCCGGCCGGGCATTCTCCGCGGGCGCCGACCTCAAGGCGGGCGGCGAGCTGCAGAAGGACGGCGGCGGGTTCGACGTGCTCACGCCGCTGCGAGAGGTCTACCACCCGGCGATCCTGCGCGTGCGCACGATGCCCAAGCCGGTGATCGCCGCCGTCAACGGCCCGGCCGTGGGCATCGGCTGCTCGCTGGCGCTGGCCGCCGATCTGATCGTGGCGGCGCGCTCGGCCTACTTCCTGCTGGCGTTCGTCAACATCGGGCTGGGCCTCGACGGGGGCGCCTCGCAGAGCCTGGCGGTGCGCGTCGGTCACGGGCGGGCCATGGAGATGGCGATGCTCGGCGAGCGCATCGGCGCCGAGCAGGCGCTCGACTGGGGGCTGGCCAACCGCGTGGTCGATGACGAGCAGCTGCCTGGAGCCGTCACCGAGCTGGCACAGCGCCTGGCCGCCGGGCCGCCCGGGTCATACGCCACGATCAAGCGCACCATCAACACCCGCACCTACGACGGCTTCGCCGAGCTGCTGGAGCTCGAGGCGCAGCTCCAGCAGGAGCGCGCCGACTCCAAGGACTTCATGGAGGGCGTCGTGTCCTTCGTTCAGAAGCGCCCGCCCAACTTCACGGGGGAATAGATGAATCTTGCCCAGACGATCCTCGACGCCGGCCGGGAGGATCCTGACCACATCGCGGTCAAGCTCGACGACAGTGAGATGAGCTACAAGATGCTCGACGGCGCCACGGCTCATATGGTCGGGCTGCTGCGCGAGCACGGCGTCAAGGCCGGTGACCGGGTGGGGATCATGCTGCCCAACGTCCCGTATTTCCCCGTCTGCTACTACGGGATCCTGCGCGCCGGCGCGATCGTGGTGCCGATGAACGTGCTGCTCAAGAAGCGCGAGGTCGGCTACTACCTCAAGGATCCCGAGGCCAAGCTGCTCATCGCCTGGGGCGACTTCGCCGAGGCCGCCGAGACCGGTGCCGAGGAGGCGGACGCCCAGTGCGTGCTGGTCAAGCCCGGCGAGTTCGAGAACGTGGTGGGCGCCGCTGAGCCGGTGACCGAGGTAGCCGACACCGATGACGGCGACACCGCGGTGATCCTCTACACCTCGGGCACCACCGGTCAGCCGAAGGGCGCGGAGCTCTCACACGCCAACCTGTCACGCAACGCGGAGGCCTCGAGTGGCCTGTTCGGCCTGGGCTCCGAGGCCGTGGTGCTGGGGGCGCTGCCGCTGTTTCACACCTTCGGGCAGACCTGCGGCATGAACGCCACGCTCGGCGAGGGTGGGACGCTGACGCTGATCCCGCGCTTCGAGCCGGCCAAGGCGCTGGAGATCATCCAGCGCGACCACGTCAACGTATTCCAGGGCGTGCCGACGATGTACGGCGCAATGCTGCATCTCGACAATCGCGACGACTACGACGTCTCCTCGCTGAAGGTGTGCGCCTCGGGAGGCTCGGCGATGCCCGTCGAGCTGATGCGCGGCTTCGAGGATGCCTTCAAGTGCAAGGTGCTGGAGGGCTACGGATTGTCGGAGAGCTCCCCGGTGGCCTCCTTCAACCACCCCGATCGCGAACGTAAGCCCGGCTCGATCGGCACGCCGATCGAGGGGGTCGAGATGAAGGTCGTCGACGACGACGGTCACGAGGTCGACCAGGGCGAGGTCGGCGAGATCGTCATCAAGGGTCACAACGTGATGAACGGCTACTGGAAGCGCGAGGACGCAACCGCGGAGACGATCGTCGACGGCTGGCTGCACACCGGCGACATCGGCAAGGTCGACGAGGACGGCTACTTCTTCATCGTCGACCGCAAGAAGGAGATGATCATCCGCGGCGGCTACAACGTCTATCCGCGGGAGATCGAGGAGGTGCTCTACGAGCACCCGGATGTCCGCGAGGCCGCGGTGCTCGGGATCCCGTCCGACGAGTACGGCGAGGAGGTCGCGGCGGCCGTCGCGCTCAAGGAAGGCGCATCGACGTCACCCGACGAGCTGCGCAGTTATGTCAAGGAGCAGGTGGCCGGCTACAAGTACCCGCGGAAAGTGTGGCTCGTCGACGAGCTGCCGAAGGGGCCAACCGGCAAGATCCTCAAGAGGGAAATCCAACCGCCGGCCACGGGGGATTGATCGCCAGCCCTGAGGTCCACGTCCGGCCGGCGATCCCCGACGACGTGGAGCAGATCCACGCCTTCGTCGTCGAACTGGCCGAGTACGAGCGGGCTCCCGAGCAGGTCACCGGCACCGTGAAGATGCTTCGCGAGGCTCTGTTCGGCGCGCGGCCGAGCGCCGAGGCGCTGATCGCCGAGTCAGACGGCGAGCCGGCCGGCTTCGCGCTGTTCCACGGGACGTTCTCGACGTGGAAGTGCCTGCCCGGGATCTGGCTCGAGGACCTCTACGTGCCCGAGACGCGGCGGCGGTCGGGCGTCGGCGTGGCGCTGCTCACGCACCTGGCGGCGCTCGCCGTGGAGCGCGGATGCGGGCGGCTGGAATGGACGGCCCTTGACTGGAACACGCCGGCGCTGGAGTTCTACGCCAGGCTCGGAGCCCAGCAGCTGGATGAGTGGCGCACCCACCGCCTGGAGGGCGACGCGCTGGCCCGCGTCGCCGGCATCTGAGCGGTCTTTACTCGCGGGCGGAGCCTGGAAACGTCCAGTCGAGCGGTCCCCATAGGGCGGCCCGGGCGTTTCCGGCGGGGGGCGCCGGAATCATCCATCCGTCCCGCGGCGCGGTGACGATCCGGACGTTTCCTGGCGCGGGCGGCGTCCGTGGAAAGTAGAGAAGCCCCGCCGGGGCGGGGCTTCTCCTTAGCAGGCCTGTAAGCCGGATCTTGTCGAGAGCAGTCATCCATCTCAAGCGGCCTACCCGGACCTTGGCGGGTCACCTGCAAACGGTCCTGCTTGGCCTAGCATCGGGTGGGGTTTGCCTGGCCGCCGCGTCACCGCGACGCCGGTGCGCTCTTACCGCACCATTTCACCCTTACCGTCCTGGGGCTCTGCAGCGGCCCCAGGCTTGGGCGGTGTCTTTTCTGTGGCACTTTCCCGCGGGTTTCCCCGGGTCGGCGTTACCGACCACCTTGCCCTGTGATGTCCGGACTTTCCTCGAAGGTTCGCACCTCCGCGACTGCTCAGCCTGCGCCAGGCAGCATAGCGCCGCTGCGCTATCGCGCCCAGAAGCCGCCAGGCGAGAACAGCGACTGCACGCACTCCTCCAAGGTTCCCGTCTGGTCGAGCAGATCGAGCACCGTGAAGCGCCGGCGGATCATCTGGGCCCGGCGATAGGTATCGCGCAGGCGATCCGGAGTGAGCCCGATCTCGCCCGGTGTGGTCGGGCACTCGACCGCCCGCAGCTGCGCGCGCAGCTCCTCGGCGCCCATGAGCTGCTCGCGCAGGCGCTCGCAAAGCGACGGCCAGCGCTCGGTCAGCAGCTTCAGGCGCTCGCTGAGCTCCCCGGGGTCGACGTACTTGGCGCGCGTCTCCTCCACGGCGGCCTCGTCCAGTCCCGGCGTGGTGTGGGCGGCGCGCACGCGGCGCTCCACCTCGTCCCAGCTCGGCCACTTTGTCACGGCGCCCGCGACATCCAGGCCGGCCAGGTCGCGCTCCAGAACGACCTCGTAGAGGGCGGCGATCGACACCGTTCCCAGCCCCACCTTGAACCCGTGCGAGAGCGGCGGCGCGCCGTCCGCCGGATCCTGGCCGAGGCCCTCCATCTCCCACAGGTGGCTGAACTGATGCTCGGCGCCCGAGGCCGGACGCGACGAGGAGGCCGCCTGCATCGCCAGTCCGGACATGATCAGTCCCTCGATCAGGCTCTCCATCGCCGCTGGGTCACCGGCGCTGAGCTCCGCCGGGCGGGCGGTGGCCTGCCGCAGCGACCCCTGTACCAGCGACCACGCTCGCGGGTCGATCGGCTCCACCTCCAGAGCGTCGGCGACGATCCAGTCGGCGCCCGCGGTGATCTTGGCCAGCAGGTCGGCGTAGCCGGCGGAGGTCATCTTCGCCGGCGCGCGGGTGAGGATTCTCAGGTCGGCGAGCACCGCGCGGGGGGCCGCACAGGTCATCGTCTGCTTGTAGCCCTGCCTGGTGATCGCGGCCCCGAACGCCGTGTAGCCGTCCATCGAGGCCGCCGTGGCGACGTTCATGTACGGGCGGTCGCACTCGTGGGCCGCGCGTTTGACGATGTCGTTCACCGTCCCCGAGCCAACGGCGATCGGGATCGCGCGATGCTCGCGCAGCGATCCGCTCAGCGCCTCGATGTTCTCGTAGTCGGCGTGCAGCGTGGGCCTGGCGTCGAACACGTAGGGCTCCAGCTGCGAGCGGCCTCCCGCCTCCAGCGCCGAGCGCACCGCTGCTCCCGCTACCTCCAATGTGTTCTCGTCGGCGACGATCACGGCGTCCCGGTCACCGAACGCGGCTTCGAACAGCCGGGGAGCCTGGGCGAGCACGTCGTCGCCGATCAGGATCTCGGCGGTGTCGGTGGCTTGGCTCAGCGCTTCACGGATGCGCTGCTCGTCCATGCTCGGAGGATCGCACGGATGCCCCGCGGGCACGTTGCGGAGATACACTCGCCGCGCCCTGCGACCAAGGGAGGACAAATCGGCACGATTACGGTTCCAGAGCGGGTATACGACGTCTACGTGTTCGACCTGGACGGAACGGTCTACCTGGGCGACGAGCTGCTGCCGGGCGCCAAGCGGCTGATCGAGGAGCTGCACGAGCGCGATCGCGCGGTCCGCTTCATCTCCAACAACCCGACCAGGGATCCGCAGCAGTACGCCGACAAGCTGTCGCAGCTGGGGCTGCCCACCCCGGTGCGGGAGATCGTCAACACGATCGTGACGACCACGCGCTGGCTGCTGGAGAACGCGCCCGACGCGGTCGTCTTCCCGATCAGCGAAGCGCCACTCAAGCGCGCGCTCGAGGCCGCGGGGATCCGCATGTCCTGCGATCCCGCCGAGATCGACATCGTGATCGCCAGCTATGACCGGGCCTTTGACTACGCCAAGCTCCAGATCGCGTTCGACGCGATCTGGTTTCACAAGCGGGCCAGGCTGATCGCCACCAACCCGGATCGGTTCTGCCCGTTCCCCGGTGGCCGCGGCGAGCCCGATTGTGCGGCGATCACGGCGGCGATCGAGGCGTGCACCGGGACGAGCGCCGTCGCGGTCCTGGGCAAGCCCAATCCGATGATGCTGCAGACGGCTCTGGACGGGCTGGACGTGGAGCCGTCGGATTGCCTGATGGTCGGCGACCGGCTGAGCACGGACATCCGCATGGGCCTCGAGACCGGCATGACCGCCGCGCTGGTGCTCACCGGCGACACCGGGCTGGACGAGCTGGAGGCGCTCGCGCCCGCCGACCGGCCGCCGTTCGTGGTCGACCGGATCGACCGGCTGCTGCCCGCTGAGCTGTGGTCAGAGCTCGGCTGGCGCGAGGACGAGGCGGCGTGAGCCGGCGCGCTTCCCGGGGGTTCCGGCGGTGAACGGCCACGACGAGCTGCTGCTCGGAGTCGACTTCGGGACCGAGGGCTGCCGCGCTGCCGTGTTCGATCTCAACGGACGCTGCCTGGCCAGCGAGGCGACCGGCTACGCGCTCTCACACCCCCGGCCGGGCTGGGCCGAGCAGGACCCCGACGAATGGTGGTCGGCGCTGTGCTCATCGGTGCGCGGTGCGCTGGCCGGCGCCGAGGTCGGGCCCGACGCGATCGCGGGGATCTCGGTCGACGCCACCACGTGCACCGTCATCGCGCTGGACGACTCGGGTCGGCATCTGCGCCCAGCGATCATGTGGATGGACGTGCGTGCCTCCGATCAGGCCGAGCGGATCGGGCGATCGGAACATCCCGCGCGGAAGTACAACGGCGGGGGGCCGGTTTCGGCCGAATGGCTGCCGTCCAAGCTCCTCTGGCTCAAGGAGAACGAGCCTCGGAACTACGCGGCCGCCGCCTCGATCGTCGACGCGCCCGACTGGGCGACGTACCGGCTGACCGGCCGGGTCACCGCCAACGTCAACACCGCCGCCGTTCGCGGCTATCACGACCGCAACCTCGGCGGTTGGCCGATCGACTTCTACGAGGAGGTCGGCATTGACGATGCCGCCGACAAGCTGGCCTCCGACGTGCTGGACCTCGGTGCCCCCGTGGACGGGCTCTCGAAGCAGGCGGCCGAGGAGCTGGGCCTCAACGCCGGCACGCCGGTGGCCCAGGGAGGCGGGGATGCGTGGGTCGGACAGGTGGGCCTGGGGGCGGTCACACCGGGCCGAATGGCACTGATCACCGGCTCCTCGCACGTGCTGATCGGCCAGACCGACGAGGCGATCCACGGAGACGGCTTCTTCGGCGCCTACACCGATGCGGTGATCCGCGGTCAATACACGGTCGAGGGCGGCCAGACCTCGACGGGCTCGGTGCTCAAGTGGTTCAAGGACCACTTCTGCCGCGACGAGACGCAAGCCGAGGCCGACCGCCGCGATCTCAGCGCCTATGACGTCCTCAACGAGCGGATCGCCTCGATCCCGCCCGGCTCCGAGGGTCTGATCGTCAACGAGTACTGGCAGGGCAACCGCACCCCGTACACCGATCCGCACGCCCGCGGAATCGTGTGGGGGCTGAGCCTGCACCACACGCCCGAGCACGTGTACCGGGCGATCCAGGAGGGCGTCTGCTACGGGACCGCTCACAACCTGCGCGCGATGCAGGCGGCCGGCCTGGAGGTGTCCGAGATGGTCGCCGCCGGCGGCTTCACCAACAGCCCGCAGCTGATGCAGATGCAATGCGACGTCAGCGGCGTTCCGATCGCCTTCACCGAGGTCAGCGAGGCGGTGGTGCTGGGCGGCGCCATCCTGGCGGCCGTGGGGGCCGGGCTGTTCGACAGCGTCGGCGACGCCGCGGGGGCGATGGTTCATCGGACGCACACGATCGAGCCCGATCCCGAGGTGCACGAGCAGTACCGCTTCTTCGTCGACGCCTACGCTGAGACCTATCCGGCGATGCGACCGCTGGTCCATCGAATGTCGCAGCGGATCGCCGAACAGGGCTCCGCGCAGGGCAACTCCTCTTGACTTCCCAATCGGCAACGCGACAGGAGGATCGAGCATGCAGCCGATCGCGATCGGCGCCGACGACGCCGGCGCCCCCCTCAAGGAGCACCTCGCCAGGTACCTGCAGGACAACGGCTATGAGATAGAGGACTTCGGCAACGCCGACGGGCAGGACTACCCCGATGTCGCCTCGGCGGTCGCCGAGGCCGTCGCCGAAGGGCGCCACGACCGCGCGCTGCTGATCTGCGGGACCGGACTCGGCATGGCGATCACCGCCAACAAGGTCCCCGGCGTCCGGGCCGCGACCGCCCACGATCCGTACTCGGCAGAGCGCGCCCGCAAGTCCAACGACGCCCAGGTGCTGACGATGGGCGGGCGCGTGATCGCCCCCCAGGCCGCCGAGAAGGTGCTCGACCACTGGCTGGCGTCAGAGTTCGCCGGCGGCGGCTCGGCACCCAAGGTCGAGAAGATGAAGGCGATCGACGCCCGTTACCGGAGGGAGCGCAGTGGCAGCGCCTGACATTCGGCGGCCCACGGCCGACATGCTGATCGACGTCGATCGGCTGTTGCACGCTTACTACGAAGAGCACCCCGATCCGGCGAATCCCGCCCAGGCGGTGTCCTTCGGGACCTCCGGACACCGCGGCACCTCACTGGAGGGCACGTTCACCGAGGACCACATCGTGGCCATCAGCGAGGCGATCGCGCGCTACCGCGCCGCCCAGGGCATCAGCGGCCCGCTGTTCATCGGGCGCGACACCCATGCCCTTTCCGCGCCGGCGTTCCGCACGGCGGTCGAGGTGCTGGTGGCCAACGACGTCCGGGTCGCGGTCGACGCCGGCGACGGCTACACGCCGACGCCCGCCATCTCGCATGCGATCCTCAGCCACAACGCCGGCGCCGGCGCCGATGGCGGCAGGGCCGACGGCATCGTCATCACCCCGTCGCACAACCCACCGGGCGACGGCGGCTTCAAGTACAACCCGCCGCACGGCGGCCCCGCCGACTCGGACGTCACCGGCCTGATCCAGGATGCGGCCAACGAGCGGCTGCGCTCCGGCCTGGGCGCGGTCAAGCGGCTGGACTACGACAAGGCCGCCGCCCGCGCCGAGCGATACGACTTCCGCTCCGCCTATGTCGACGAGCTGGCGCAGATCGTCGATCTGGAGCTGATCGCCAACTCGGGCATCCGTCTGGGGGTCGACCCGCTGGGGGGCGCCAGCGTCACCTACTGGCAGGCGATCGCCGAGCGCCACGGCCTCGCCCTGGAGGTGGTCAACGATCGCGTCGACCCGACGTTCTCGTTCATGCCGCTCGACCACGACGGCAAGATCCGCATGGACTGCTCCTCGCCCGACGCGATGGCAGGTCTGATCTCGCTCAAGGACCGCTTCGACGTCGCCTTCGCCAACGACCCGGACGCCGATCGCCACGGAATCGTCACCCGCAGCGACGGGCTGATGAACCCCAATCACTACCTGGCCACCGCGATCAGCTACCTGCTCGGCGATGCGCGCCAGTTCCCCGCCGCGGCGGGCGTGGGCAAGACGATGGTCTCCAGCAGCATGATCAACCGGGTGGTCGACGGCCTCGGGCGGCGCCTGCAGGAGGTGCCGGTCGGCTTCAAGTGGTTCGTCACGGGCCTGCTGGAGGGCACCCTGGCGTTCGGCGGCGAGGAGAGCGCGGGCGCCAGCTTCCTGCGGCGCGATGGCAGCCCCTGGAGCACGGACAAGGACGGGCTGATCATGTGCCTGCTGGCCGCGGAGATGACCGTCCGGGATGACGGTGACCCGGCACGACGCTATGCGCGGCTTACCGAGCGCTACGGCTCGCCGGTCTACCGACGCGTGGACGCGCCCGCCACCGCCGAGCAGAAGCGCGTGCTGGCCGGGCTCTCGCCTGATGACGTGAGCGCGTCAGAGCTCGCCGGAGAGCCGGTGGAGGAGGTGCTCACCGCCGCCCCCTCGGGCGGGCCGCTGGGCGGCGTCAAGGTGGTCACTCGCAGCGGCTGGTTCGCCGCGCGCCCATCGGGTACCGAGGATGTCTACAAGCTCTACGCCGAGAGCTTTCAGGGCGCCGAGCACCTGGAACGGATCCTTGAGGAGGCCCAGCAGGTAGTGGACTCCGCGCTCGACAGCTGACGGCGCCTCGTGAGGGTCGCCGTCTTCACGCGCGAGTACCCGCCGGCCGTCTACGGCGGCGCCGGCGTGCACGTCGAGTACCTGGTGCGCGAGCTCTCGCGCCTGGAGGATGTGACCGTGCATGCCTGGGGAACCGGGGACGTCCCCCACGGGGCGTGGGATGTCCTGGACGGCTCTGCGCCGCACCTCGCGGCGCTGCGCGCGCTCTCGATCGACCTGTCGATGACCGCTCGTGCGCAGGGCACCGACATCGTCCACACCCACACCTGGTACGCGAACCTGGGCGGCCATCTGACCAAGCTCGTCTACGACGTCCCCCATGTCGCCACGGTGCATTCGCTTGAGCCGCTGCGACCGTGGAAGGCCGAGCAGCTGAAGGGTGGCTACGCGATCTCCTGCTGGGCCGAGAAGACCTCGCTCGAGGCGGCCGACGGCGTGATCGCGGTGTCGCAGAGCACGCGTCGCGACATCCTCTCCACTTATCCGGCGATCGATCCCGCGCGGGTGCACGTGATCTACAACGGGATCGACACCGTGCAGTACGCGCCCGACGCGGGCGTCGACGTGCTGGAGCGCTACGGCGTGCGTCCGGACAAGCCTTCGGTGGTGTTCGTGGGACGGATCACCCGCCAGAAGGGCGTCGCGCACCTGCTGCGCGCCGCCCGTGACTTCGATCCCGACGCGCAGCTGGTGCTGTGCGCCGGCTCGGCTGACACCCCGGAGCTGGGAGCCGAGGTGCAGCGTCTCGTCGACGAGCTGCGCGCCGGCCGCGAGGGCGTGGTGTGGATCGAGCAGATGCTGCCCAAGGCCGAGGTGATCCAGCTGATCAGCCACGCCACGGTGTTCGCCTGCCCCTCGATCTACGAGCCCCTGGGGATCGTCAACCTGGAGGCGATGGCCTGCCAGGCGGCCGTGGTGGCCACCGCCACCGGTGGCATCGTCGAGGTCGTCGACGACGGCGAGACAGGCCTGCTGGTGCCGATCGAGCCCGGCGACGACGGCACCGGGGCGCCGCGGGAGCCCGCTCGCTTCGCGGCCGACTTCGCCGAGCGGGTCAACGAGCTGCTGCGCGACCCGCGCCGCGCCGCGGCGATGGGCCGGGCGGGTCGCCGGCGGGCGATCGAGCACTTCTCGTGGGCGGCGATCGCCGAGCAGACCGCGGCGCTCTATGACAGCCTGATCTGACCGTTTCGCGGGGTGCCGCCGGGCGGCCGCCCCTCCCCCATGCCGATCACGCGCTCCCTCTCCCCTGACACGCTGGCCCCGCGCATGGCGATGGTCGCCGATCAGCGGGCCCATCCGGTCGTGCAGACGCTGCGACGTCGTCGGGAAGCGGCCTCCACTCCGGGCGCGCGCGGCGACGGCCGCCGTGTCGCGCTGGTGATCGAGGGCGGCGCGATGCGAGGCGTGGTCTCGGCCGGGATGGCCTCGGCACTGGATCAGCTGGGCCTGTGCGACGCCTTCGACGAGGTCCACGGCGCCTCCGCGGGCGCGTTCAACGGCGCCTTCTTCATGGCCGGCCAGGCCGCGTACATGACCTCGCTGTACTGGCGCGGCTTCGGCGATCCGCGGTTCGTCAGCATGCGGCGGGCGCTGCGGGGCGGAGGACCGGCCTTCGACATGGACTACGTGGTCGACGGCATCTGGGCGCGGGGCCGCCCGCTGCGGATCGACGTCCTGCTGGAGAGCGGGGTCGAACTGCACTGCACGGCCACCGACGCGGACGCGGCCGCGATCGTCGACCTCGGCAACCTGCACTCGACCGAGGAGGTGCGCTGCGCGCTGCGCGCCTCGGCGCGGCTGCCATGGCTGGCCGGAGAGCCGGTGACGTTTCGCGGCCGGAGGCTGCTCGACGCCACCCTGGCCGAGGCGATCCCGATCCGTGCCGCGCTGGAGACGTGCACCGACATCGTGGTCCTCCAGACCCGGCCCGAGGGCGTCGAGCACAGCGGCCTTTCCGGACCGGTCGGCCTGCTCACCGACCGCTATCTGCGCACGATCAACCCCGGGCTGGTGAAGTTGCGCCGGACGCGCTCCGAGCGCTACGACGAGCTCAGCGCATGGCTCGGACGGCGCGCGGCCGAATCCGCGGTCGCCTCCGAGGCCCTCAACCCCGACGAATCCGCGGTGGCCGCCGAGGCCCTCAGCCCCGCCGAGCCCGCGATCTGCGTGATCCGCCCTCCGGCTGACGCGACGCGGATCAGCCAGCTCGAATATCGCAACGAGGCCCTTCAGGTGGCCGGCAGCGAAGGCTTGCGCGCGGCGTGGATGGCGATCGAGGGCGAGGATCCCGAGGTGCTCGACGTGCTGCGCGCCTACCCCCTCGGCGGATCGCGCCAGCCCGCGCCGGCGGCGCCGGCGCAGCCGCCGCGCGCCCTGGACGGTGCCCGCTGAGAGGGGATCGGCCGATCCGGTCCGCCGATCCTGTAACGGTTGTTACGTAAACGGGTACGTCGGGCAGTGTTGCCGTTTCGCCGCCAACGCTCTCTCCAGCGCCGGATCGTCGACGCGCTGACCAGGTCCTCGAAGCGCAAGCCCGCGCTGCGCACCGCCGCCGCGGCCCTGGACAGGTCATGGGCACGCTCCTGGCTGGCGGGCGTCGCGCGCGAGAGCTTCATGAACTTCGTCCTGAACCCGCTGATGGGCATGTACGCGCGGCGACGGGCGACCGGCCGCGAGAAGCTCTCCGCGCTCAAGGGCCCGGTGATCCTCGTCGCCAATCACGCCAGCCACCTGGACACCCCGGTGATCCTGTCGGCCCTGCCGCGCAGCCTGCGCAAGCGCACCGCCGTCGCCGCCGCGGCCGACTACTTCTACCGCAACCGCCTGGTCGCCTCCCTCGTGTCGCTGATCTTCAACACCGTCCCGATCGAGCGCAAGGGCGGCGGCGGCGTGGCCAAGAACGGCTCGAGCCACCTCGACAAGCTGCTGGACCAGGGATGGAACCTCCTGCTGTACCCCGAGGGCACGCGCTCGCGCGCGGGGGCACCCGGGCGGGTGCGACGCGGCGCCGCCGTGCTGGCCTCGGCTCACCACCTGGCGATCGTGCCGATCCGCGTCACCGGCACCGCCGCCGCGATGCCGCCGGGACGGATGTGGCCCAAGCGGCTGCGGGGAAAGCTGATCTCCTCGCGCCATCGGATCGAGGTCTCCTTCGGCGAGCCGATTGCGCCCTCCGACGACACGGCAGCACTGATCGAGCGTGTCCAGACGTTCTTCGAGAACGGTGACGGGCGTCCGTCGACCTCTCCGTATCGACGGGCTCGCAAGTCCGGCAGCCGGTCGGGCTAGCGGGTGTCAGCCGCGACGCCGAGGCCGACCAATTCGCAGGATGATCGTGAGGTAACCTCCTCCGCCGTGGAGGTAGGCTCGCTGCCCGCTTGGCGTTCGTCTCGCGCGCTCGCGGTGGGAACCAGCCTGAGGATCGTGGCCGCGGCTCCGATCATGGCGCTGGTCCTCGGACACGCCTACGGGATCGCGGCGGCCGTGTTCCTGGTCGCGGCGGCCACCGACTGGTTCGACGGCCGCCTGGCGCGCCGGTGGGGGGTGACCACCAAGCTCGGCTCGTTCCTGGACACCACGGCCGACAAACTGCTCGTCGCCACGGCGCTGATCGCGCTCGTGGCGGTGCACCGCGCCTCCCCGTGGGTCGCGCTCGTGATCATCACCAGGGAATTCACGATCCTCGGCCTGCGCGCGGCGGTGGAGGCGGGCGGCGTGCACATGGCCACCTCGTCGCTGGGCCGGTGGAAGGCGACCATGCAGTTCGCGGCCCTGGCGCTGGCGATGCTCCGGCCCCAGGTCAGCCTGGCGGGGGCCTACCTGGACCAGTGGGTGCTGGTGCTGGCGGCGCTGGCCACCGCCTGGTCGGGCATCGATTACCTGATCCGGTCGACCGACGCGCTGCGAGCCTGACGATGGCCCGGGTGTTCGTGACCGGCGCAACCGGCGTGATCGGCCGGGCGCTCGTCGAGAAGCTCCAGCAACGCGGGGATCAGGTGGTGGCGCTGGCCCGCTCGGAGGCGGCCGCCCACACGCTTGCCGCCAATCAGGTGGAGGTGAGCCGCGGCGAAGCCTACGACGAGCGGGCTCTCGCTGAGGGGATGCGGGGCTGCTCGGTCGCCTTTCATCTCGCCGGGGTCAACGCACTGTGCGTCGCCGATCCGGAACGGATGAGACGCGTGAACGTCGACGGGGCGGTGGCCGCCGTGCGGGCCGCAAAGGACGCCGGCGTGCCGCGGCTCGTCCACACCTCCTCGGCGGCCACGATCGGCGAGCCGGGTGGCACCATCGCCAACGAGTGGACCGCCCACCGCGGCTGGTATCTATCGACCTATGAGCGCACCAAGACCGAGGGCGAGCGCGCCGCGCTGGCCGCCGCCCGCGCGCTGGACCAGGACATCGTGTGCGTCAACCCGTCGTCGGTTCAGGGCCCTGGCCGGGCCAGCGGCACTGGACGCTTCCTGCTGGCGTTCCTCGACGGCCGCCTGAAGGTATTCGTCAACACGCACGTCAGCCTGGTCGACATCGCCGACTGCGTCGAGGGCCACCTGCGGGCCGCGGAACGCGGCGTCGCCGGCGAGCGCTACCTGCTCAGTGGCATCCGGCTGACGATCGTCGAGGCCCTCACCCTGGCCGCCGAGGTGGCGGGCGTCCAGCGTCGACCCCGCCTGGTCCCCCGCTTTCTCGCCACGGCCGGCGGAGCCGTCGCCGAGACCGGCTTTCGCCTGCTCGGCCGCCAGCCGCCCGTCTGCCGCGAGATGGTCCGCACCCTCCTGCACGGCCACCGCTACGACGGCTCGCGCGCCGAGCGCGAGCTCGGCCTCAGCTACTCCCCGCCGCGCGAGACCCTGCTGCGCACGGTCGAGTGGGCCCGCAGCGAGGGCCTGCTGCGCAACGTCTGACGGCGGTCACCCCAGCTCCGTGGCGCAGCTCCGGCATCGACCCGCGATCGGCCGCGCATGCGCGCCGTACTCGGGCGTCATGTCACCGCCGCAGACCGGGCAGGCAACGTGTTGATGGGCGACGAGCCCCTCCCACGCCCCGGACAGCAATTCATCCAGGGTGGGCTCGCCGCCCAAGTCGTCAAACAGCGAAGGCGCGGACTCGCCGGCTCGTAGACCGCGCGCGTCCGCACGCTCGAGCGCCACGGTGCTCACGAGATGTTCCTCATCAGGCCGACGACACGCCCGAGCACCCGCACGTCCCGGCTGCGGATCGGCTCCATCGAAGCGTTCTCGGGCTGCAACCGAACGTGATCGGCCTCCTGGAAGAACCGCTTGACGGTGGCCTCCTCGCCGACCAGGGCGACGACGATGTCACCGTCGCTGGCCGTCTCCTGCGGGCGCACCACCACCAGGTCGTCCTCCAGGATGCCCACATCCTTCATCGACTCACCGCGAACGCGCAACAGATACTCGCCGTCCTCTCCCCCGGCGAACGACGGCGTCTGGATGTATTCCTCGATGTTCTCCTCGGCCACCAGCGGCTCGCCCGCGGCTACATGGCCAACCAGCGGCAGCCCGGGGTTGACGAACCCCCGCACCCCGGCAGCCGCCCGGTCGAGCAGCTCGATCGCGCGCGGCTTGGTGGGATCGCGCCGCAGCAGCCCGATCCGCTCGAGGTTGGCCAGATGGGCATGCACCGTCGACGACGACGCCAGGCCGACCGCCTTGCCGATGTCGCGCACCGTCGGCGGATACCCGTACTTGGCCGAGTAGCGCTTGATGAAGTCGAAGATCTCCTGCTGTCGCTTGGTCAGGTCCATACGATCAACTCCTTGAACGGGTCGACCCCGCGAGGCCGGCCGTCGAACGTGTGTTCGGGAACATAGCGCGCTCGACGGACGGACTCAACGTCTACGCGGGCAGAATCTCCCGCTCATCGGCTGATTCTCCGGCCCCTGTCCACGGCTATACTGCCCGCCCACGCGCCTGTGGCGGAATTGGTAGACGCGCAAGGTTGAGGGCCTTGTGGACTGTATGGTCCGTGGAGGTTCGAGTCCTCTCGGGCGCATCGAGAAAGCCCCGCACAGCGGGGCTTTCTTTCGTTCTCGAGGCTCCAGATGCCTCCATCCGGGCCGCCAACGAGCACGCCGGTTTCCGTTTGAAGACGCCGCGCGAGCGTTCGACGAGTTTTGCCCGCCGCGCGCCAAGCAGACACCGCCCGCCACGCACGCAGCGGCGGTGTCTACTCCTACCGCACGGCCGAGGGTATCGGGTTCTCTGTCAGGGCTGCGATCGTTGCGTCCGAGTCAACGATCGATGGCGACATCCTGCTCTTCCGTCAGCTGTGCCCCCGTGGATCGAGTGGTCCGGTTCGGTTATCGAGGACCGCGCGTTCTTTACCGCTCATGAGCTTCGTTCCGCTAGAGCGGGTGTGAACGGCTTGCCCCCGGCACAGCTCAGAACAGGTCCCAGTAGTGCTCCCGCCGCCGCATCGCCTCGGCGGACTCCTCGTGCAGGACTCGGCCGGAGCGCATCACGTACACGCGGTCGGCTTCGCGCAGCGCGTGGCCAACGTTCTGCTCGACGAGGACGACCGCGCAGCCGCGCTCGTCCGCCAGGCGCCTGAACGACGCGAGGATCTGCTGCATGATCGCGGGCGACACGCCCAGCGAAGGCTCGTCGAACAGCATCAGCTGCGGGTCGGACATGAGCGCCATGCCGACGCCGAGGATGCGTTGCTCGCCGCCGCTGAGGGTCCCGGCCAGCTGGTCAGGGCGCTCAGCGAGGATCGGAAACATCTCGTAGACGCGATCGAGCCGGAGCTGGCGCGTGGCGCTCGATCTTTCCAGCAGCGCGGCGAGCCGGAGGTTGACAGCGACGGAGAGGTTGGGGAAGAGGAACCGCTCGGCCGGGATGAAGGACATTCCCAGTCGGACATGGTGCGCCGGACTCGCGCCCGAGACGTCGCTGCCTTGATACAGCACCCGGCCGTCGATCGGGTGCAGAAGCCCGAAGATCGTCTTCAACGTCGTCGTCTTGCCGGCCCCGTTGTGACCGAGCACCGAGACGATCTCGCCACGGTTCACCGCGAGCGACAAACCGTGGACCACCGGCCGGCGGCGATAGCCCGCGGCGACCCCGTCGACCACGAGCACCGGCCCGTCAATCAGGTCACGGCTGGCCAAAGTACGCCTCCACGAGCCGGTCCTCCGTCGTGAGCTCCTTCATCGTGCCCGCGGCCGTGATGCGGCCCCCCTCCATGAAGTACACGTGGTCGGCGACGCGCTCGACGAAGCTCAAGTTGTGCTCGACGACGCAGATCGTCAGCCCGCGCTCGGCCAGCCTCCGGATGATCTCGACCATCCGATCGACCCATTCCGCGCTGATGCCAGAGGCCGCCTCGTCCAGGAGCAACACCTTCGCGTCCGCGGCCAGGATGCGGGCCAGCGCCACCAGCTTCTGCTCGCCGAACGGAAGCGCCGACACGATCGCGGACCCCTGCTTCGACAGACCGACGAAGGCCAGCGCCTGCTCCGTCGCTTGTCGCGTCCGCGTCCGGTCCTGGATCACCCGCCACGGCGTGAAGAAGAGGTCGCGCAGCGTCTCGCCACGTTGGTGCGGAACGGCCATCGCCACGTTCTCGAACACCGAGAGGTTCGCGAACACCCGGACGTCCTGGAACGAGCGCACCATCCCGTGCCGAGCGACGCGATCGATCGGCCATCCGGTGATGTCCTGGCCGAACAGCTCGACTGTTCCCGCGTCCGGCAAGGACACGCCGGTGATGACGTTGAAGACGGTGCTCTTGCCCGCGCCGTTGGGCCCGATGAGGCCCACGACGCGCCCCTCGCGCAGCTCGAAGCTCAGGCCGTCGACCGCCTTGATGCCGCCGAACGCCTTGTGGACGTCGAACACCTGGACGACCGGGGCGGAGCCCACCGGCTGATCGCGGGTGCCGGCTTGGTCGGCGATCGTGGTCGCGAGCACTTCTGCCGTGACCTCCTCGCCGGCGGGCACGACGCGACGGCGGCGCAGTCGCCGTACCGCGGCGCCGAGGCCGACCCGCTCGGGCAGCAGCCCGGCGGGTCGCACGAGCATCACGACCACCAGGAGCAGGCCGAAGCAGATCAGGCGCACAAGCGCCGCGCTCTGCGGGTCGAGGCTGATCGCCTTCTCGAACACACCTTGCGAGCCGACGACGACGATCGACGCCACGATCGAGCCGACAAGGTTCCCTCGTCCGCCCAGCACGACGATCGCCACGAGCAGGATCGAAGTCGAGAAGCTGTAGAGCGGCGGTGAGACCGTGCCGTTGTAGAGACCGAACAGCCCGCCCCCGAGCGCGGCGATCGCGGACGTGAGGCCGAAGACGACGACCTTGCGGACCAGGACGTTCTTCCCCAACGCCTGCGTCGCGAGCTGATCCTCGCGAATGCCGCGGAGCACGCGACCGAACGGGGACTCGCCGATCCATATGAGCAGCACGAAGACGACGACGGTTAGCACGACGAGGGGCCAGAGCCAGTCGTTCGGCAGCAGGAGGTCCTTGCCGAGGACGTTCGCGGTTGGAAGCCCTGTGAGTCCCAGCTGCCCTCCGAGTGCCGAGATGTTCGAGATCACGACGATCACGACCGTCTGCCAGGCGAGCGTGAGCAAGATCAGGTACTCGCCGGCCAGCATCAGCGCCGGGATGCTGATGACCATCCCGATCACCAGCGCGAGCGCCATGCCGAGCGCGACGCCGGTAAGCGGGTTCCACCCGTGCTTGACCGACAGGTACGCGCCGGCGTAGCCACCGATCGCGGCGAACGCCGCATGGGCCACCGAGACCTGGCCGGCGTAGCCCAGCAGCAGGTTGAGAGACATCGCCATGATCGCGAAGATCAGGCACTGGTTGAGGATGTCGACCCAGTACACGTGCGACCCGCTAGACACTGTCCCGGACGTCGGGCCGCATCCGTCCCGGGCTTGGCCGGGCCAGGCCGCCAGAGAGCTGACGGATCGCCGTCGGCAGCACGCGGTACGTCAGCCACACGAGCAGCAGGCCGAACACCACGATGCTGCTCTGCGACTGGGTCACCCAGAGCGTGCTGAGGCTCTCGATCAGGCCGATGAGTAGCCCGACGAGCCCGACGAGCCACGGGGCTCGGTTCACGCCTGCGAGGAAGGCCACTACGAACGCGTAGAACACGGACGTGTCGCCCATCGAAGGCGTGACCGCGAAGCGCATGCCCGCGAACACCGCGGCGACACCGCCGATCAGCGAGGCGATCGCGAACACGAGCATGAAGATCTTGCGTACGTTCACGCCGATCACCGACGCCATCTCCGGGTTGGCGCTCACCGCCTTGATCTGCTGGCCGAGGATGCTTCGGTTCAGCGCGACCGTCAGCCCACCGGCGATCAGGATCGCGACCACGACCAGGGTGACGTCGAGGCGGGTGAAGACGACCCCGTGGATCCGGTAGGTGTGATCGGGAAACCCGCCGAGCGGGCGCGTGTCGTTGCCCCACACCTCCGGGATGAAGTTCGCCCCGGCGATGACCAGCCCGAGCGAGGCGACGAAGACGGAGAGCATCGGCGCATCGCCACCCCGCGCGGCAACCGGCCGATACACCAGCGCCTCGCACGCCACGCCGAGCACGACGCCCGCGCTCAAGCCGATGATCGATGCCGGCAGCAGGGCGAGTCCCCAGGACCCGACCCCTATCGCGGCGATGTAGGCCGTGAATGTGAACGTCGTGCCAAACGCGAGGTGAAAGCGGCCGGTCACGCCAAGGATCAGCGCGAACCCGATGCCGAGCAGGGCATAGCCCGCACCGTTGATGATGCCGGTGACTGCCGCCTGCAGGACATCGCGGACCGACTCGATCCCGATGAAGCTCGCGATTGCGTATGAGAGCCCCACCGTCGCGTGCTACTGGCCAGCCGGTGGCTTGGAGAGGACCTTGAAGTCGTCTCCGTCGATGTTCCACTCGGCGAGCTGCTTGACCTTCGGCTCGACGGTGAAGAGGCCGATCGGGCGCGTGGTCGGATCGTGCGTCGTAGTGTTGAGCGTGAGCGTCCCGACCGTCTTGTCGTTGCCTCCGTAAACGCTCTTGAAGGTGGGGTTCGCGAGCAGTGCCTGCTGCAACTGTTCACCGCTGTTGATGTTGCCTCCCTTGCCGGCGACGCGGGCGGCGAGCTGCAGAAAGGCAATCGTCCCCTCGTAGTAGTTAGGCTGGTAAAACGTGGCCGGGGCCTCGCCGAACTTCCGCTTGTACTCGGCGAGGAAGAATTTCGACAGTGGGTTCGGCGGATGGCTGACGTCGAAGTAGTCTGCGGCGAACCAGTACTTGTCGTACCCAGCCCCGGCGATCTTGGCTCCGGTGGGGGTAAGCTCGCCGCCTACGACCTGCGCCGTGAGGCCGGAGGTTGCGTACTGCTTCATGAAGTAGCCCGGGTCCGCGCCATAGAGGCCAATTGAGATGATGTCCGGGTTCAGGTCCTTGAGCTTCGAGAGCACCGTCGCGTAGTCGGTGGCGCCGATCGGTGCCTTGACGACACCGGCGAAGGTGATTCCGGCCAGGGCCGCCTGCTTCTTCGCGTTAGCGATGACCGGGTCTGCGTAGGCCGCTCCCGCGTCGTAGACGACGATCGCGAAGCGCTTCGCCGCCGGGATCTGGTCCTTGAAGTACTGCAGGAAGGGATAGCCGGCGTCAGGGGTCGTGCCGCGAAATCCCCAGAAGTACGGCTTGCCCTGGAACGTGTTCTGCGTACCGCCGCCCGGGTCGAACGACAGCATCTTGTACTGCGCGAGGGCCGGCAACGTCGATCCGAACGCGCCGCCGTACGAGTTGACCACCGCACCGTAGCCGTCGATCCCGAGCTCGCGCGCGGTTGCCGCTCCGGCCTGGGGGTCGCCTGTCTTGTTGTCCAGCGACTTGTAGTCGATCTTCAGGCCCAGGTAGCGCTGCATGTCGTCGATGGCAAGCTTCGTGCCGTTGCCCTCATCGACGGCGAAGTTGGCGCCCGGACCGCTGAGCGGCAGGATCGATCCGATCTTGAACGTCTGGCCCTTGAGCTTGGCGGCCTGCTCGTCCGTTATCCCGAGCAGCTGGCGGAACTGCCTGGCCTGCGGGCTGCTCGCGGCCGACGGCGACGAGGCGGAGCTGGTGCTACCGCTGTCGTGGCTGCTGCCGCATGCGGCGACGACGAGCGTCGTCGAGAGCGTTGCGGCAACCGTCGCCAGCCGAATCAGGCCAGACCATTTCGACCCGTGACCCGGGCTCGGGCGTTTCATGTGCAGTCTCCTCCTGTGGTTTCCCAGATGCGCAAGGGCCCGGCCTGCCGCTCACGAGCGGTGAGGGCGCTGGGCTTGCGCCAGGGAGGAGTCTGCGCGTCTGCAACGCTCCCGTCAGCGGCAATACCTTCCAAACCGGCCTACGTCGGCCTTGTATGTAATGGACAACCGCGCGCGCTAGACGACGGAGCCGCTGGGCGCCTGGAGGCGCAGTGCCTCGAGGATGCAGAGAAGCTCCGTCAGCCCGGCGACGGTGTGCGGATCCTGGCCACTCTGCTCTCGGATCCGCCTGAGCCGGTATCGCAGCGTGTTCGGGTGGACGTACAGGGCGGCTGCAGCGTGCGTGATGTTGAGGTTCGCGTCCGCGAAAGCGTGGAGAGTCAGTCGCAGCTTCGCGAGCGCCTGCTCATCGAAGCCGGCCAGCTGCGATGCGCGTGCCGCGATGAGCGCTCGAGTGGGCGGGGGGGCGCTGCTCAGCGCGTATTGCAGCGACGGCATGTCGGCCACGCTCACCACGGGCCGCTCCCGCGATGCGCGCGATAAGCCGAAAATGGCCTGCTCATACGCGCCGCGTACGCCGCCAAAACCGTTGCACGGCGCGCTGATGCCGCACTTGAAGAGCTCGCGATTCGCCGCATCGAGCCGGTGACGCGTGTCGGCCAGCTGAATAGCGAGCGAGTCCTGGTTCTGTGCCGCGGCGACGCCGACGACGACTCCTTGGCGGATCGTGACCAACGGGGCGCTCTCGGGTCCGTTGTGCAGATCGCCCAGCGCGGCGCGCACCTCCTGCACCGCCTCGATCAAAGGGCCACCCCCGTTGGCTACGGAGACGACGAAGACCACGAGCTCGCCACCGGGGTCGAGACCGGGTGCGGCAGGATGGCGCTCTGCCCAGCCGACGTCGACCTGCCCGAGGATCAGCAGCTCGAGCAGGTTGCGGCTGGCCTCGTCGCGGACCGTTCTGACCCGCGCCTCCTCGCGCAGGTACGCCTGGGCGGTGTGTGTCGTTAGCACGTCGAGCTGGTCGAATGTGAGGCGAGCCAGCTCCAGCCCGGTGTCGCGTGACACTCCGAGCGCGACCGCCTCGCGCATGCACTGCTCCCACAGGACGCTGCCTCCGACCCGGTACGCATGGAGGACCGACTCGAGGCTGATGCCGTACGCGACGCGCACGTGCGCATGCTGTCCGATGAAGTCGAGGGTCTGGAGATCGAGCCGCGCGTGCCCGGCCAGGGCATCGCCGAGCACCTGGACGTTCCGGCGCGAGTTCCGGATCACGTCGGCGTGGAGCTCCTTTCCCGCGCGGCGGTATGTGGGGATCTCAGCCCTGATGCGCTGCGCCTCGAGCTCTGCGATCTCATCGTGGCGCGCCGCCACGCGCTCGCCGATGTGGACGATGTGCTCCTCGCAGGCCTGCAACGCGTCCATGCCGTGTGGCGCAGCCTACCCCATTGCGCAAGCCTGGACCTTGCGATGAGTCGTTCGAAGCCTACAACGGCACCCTGGCACATTTTGGCACTTTTTGCCGCTGACGGGGGGTGGCGATGCCGAGAGACTGCCCATCGATGCGCGGTCTAATGCAAGACGTACCCCTAGCGCTGGCGCCTATTCTCCGGCGCGTCGAGCGTCAGTTCGGGCACAAGACGGTCACGTCGGCGTCGGTCGACGACGAGACCGTCGCCACGTGGACTCAGGTCGGCGAGGGCGCGCGCCGGATCGTCGGCGTGCTCGAGAGCTTGGAGGTCGCCCCTGACGCACGCGTGGCGACGCTAGCCTGGAACACGCGACGCCACGTCGAGCTGTATCTCGGTGTGCCCTGCAGCGGGCGGACGTTGCACACTCTTAACCACCGTCTGGGCGCCGACCAGCTCCGCTACATCGTGAACGACGCTGCGGATGACGTCGTGTTCGTCGACCGCTCGCTGCTGGACGTCCTCTGGCCGCTGGTCGCCGAACTCCCGACTGTGCGCTGGTTCGTCGTCATGGACGACGGCGCCGACGTGCCGCTGCCCGACGATCCGCGGCTGCTCGGCTACGACGCGCTAGTCGCGGCCGCTTCACCGGCGGACCTCGCCCACGTCGACGAGGACCGCGGCGCCAGCCTCTGTTACACGTCCGGCACCACCGGGCACCCGAAGGGCGTTCTGTACAGCCATCGTTCGATCGTCCTGCACGCGTTGATGTTGCTGATGGCCGACAGCTACGCAATCAGCGAGAGTGACGTCGTCATGCCGATCGTGCCGATGTTCCACGTGAACGCCTGGGGCTTTCCGTACGCCGCGATGATGGTCGGGGCGGACCTGGTCCTCCCCGGCCCCGCAATGGGGGCGGAGGATCTGATGGCGCAGATGGCGCGCCATAAAGTCACGTTCGCGGCGGCGGTGGCGACCGTGTGGCAGCGGATGGCGGCGCTGCTCCGCGAGGGCCATGATCTGTCGAGCGTGCGAAAGCTGGCCTGCGGCGGCGGCGCGGTCCCCGATTCTCTGTCCGAGCGATGGGAGGACGCGACCGGCGTCCCGCTGACCAACGGCTGGGGAATGACCGAGACGAGTCCCGTCGTCACGTCCGGGCGCCTAGCGACCCAGCACGACGCGTTGCCGGCGGCGGAGCGCCGGCGAGTCGTGGGGTCCCCGGGACCGGCGTTGCCGCTCTGCGAGGTGCGCATCGTCGACGATGCCGGTAAGGCGCTGGCATGGGACGCGACCACTCCCGGGGAGCTGCAGGTCACGGGCCCGACGGTCGCCGCCGCCTACTTCGGCGCGAACAGCGACACGGAGGCGTTCACCGCCGATGGCTGGTTGCGCACAGGCGACGTGGCGACGATCGACGGCCTCGGCTACGTGCGGATCGTCGATCGCCTGAAGGACCTCGTCAAGTCCGGGGGCGAGTGGATCTCGTCGGTCGATCTCGAGAACGCCATCATGGGACACGCGGACGTCACCGAGGCCGCGGTGATCGCGATGCCGGACGAGCAGTGGGGGGAGCGTCCACTCGCATGTGTCGTCAGGCGCGCCGGATCGAGCCTCTCCTCGAACGACCTGAGCGAGTATCTCCGCGACTACGTTGCGTCGTGGTGGATCCCGGACCGGTTCGAGTTCCTGGACGTGATCCCGAAGACGTCGACGGGGAAGTTCTCGAAGCGCGACCTGCGGCAGAAGATGCGCAGAAAGTACAAGACCTCCGTCGCGGAGTCGCAAGCATGAGCTCCCCGGCGCCGGTTTCACTTTCGCCGCTGTTCGAGGGCGGCAGTTACTTCGAGTGCCCGCGTTGGCACGATGGACGCTGGTGGGCATCGGACTTCTATCGCCGCACGGTGGACACCTACGACGCCGACGGCACGGAGACCGCGGTGCTCGAGATGGAGAACCAGCCGTCGGGAGTCGGCTGGCTACCGGACAGCGATCTGCTCGTCATCTCGATGAAAGACCGGCGGGGCCTGCGGCGCGCGGCGGTTGTGCCGAAGCGGGATCCGCTCGAGATGCTCGGTGCGACGATGTTCGCGCCTGACGGCTGCGCGTTGGACACCGAGGGCCACGTCTGGGTGGCCAACTCCCTTGGTGGAGCAGTGCTTCGCAGTCTGGGCGGCCGTGAGCAACCCCAACCACGACAGGGAGTTCCGCATGGAGATCTCGTGTGCCTTTCCGACGACGCCCGAGTCGCCGGCGCACATCGCCGACGCCGAGCAGCTCGGCTACGACCGGGCCTGGCTGTACGACACGCCGCAGCAGAGTCCCGACGTCTGGATGTCGCTCGCGCTCGCCGCCGCGGGCACCGAGCGGATCGGTCTGGGGCCCGGCGTGCTCGTACCGACGCTGCGCCACCCGATGGTCAACGCCGCCGCGACCGCGACGCTCGTCGGCCTGGCTCCCGGGCGCGTCGCCGTGGGGTTCGGCACCGGGTTCTCCGGCCGGCGGGCGATGGGCTACCGCGCCATCCCCTGGGCCTACATGGAGGACTATATTCGCGCCTATCGCGGGCTGCTGCGCGGGGAGACAGTCGAGTGGGAGGGCGCGCGGATGACGATGCTGCACCCGGACGGGCACGCGCCGCTCCGGCCCATCGAGGTGCCGGTCATCATCGGCGCTGCGGGACCGAAGGGCGCAGGCGTCGCGCACGAGCTCGGCGACGGCTTGTACGCGTCCATCTCGGTGCCCGAGTTCGCCACTGAGTTCGAACGAGTGTCCCTCCTGTTCTGGGGCACAATCCTCGACGAAGGTGAGGACGCGACCTCGGAGCGCGTGCGCGCCGCCGGCGGCCCCGGGTGGGCGCTGGCCTACCACGCCGCCTACGAGTTCGACAGCCCGGTGCGCGAGCTGCCCGGCGGCGATGCATGGATGGACGTCGTTGAGCGAACGGCGCCCGACGAGCGTCACCTGGTCGTGCACCAGCACCACTGCGTTGGCCTCAACGAGGCCGACGCGGCGGCCTGGGCAGGCGGCGGGGCCGACATGCTGACCGACGTCACGGTGAGCGGGACAGCCGGGCAGGTCGGCCAGCGGCTCGCGGCCCTGGCCGGGCAGGGGGTCACCGAGGTCGTGTACCAGCCGTGCGGCCCGGACATCCACCGCGAGCTCGCGCGGTTCCTGGAGGCAGCGAGGCAGGCCGTCGCCGCCTGAAGGCCGGACGGCGTGATCGGGGAGATCTCTATATAGGTAGACTTGTTGGATGGCTCGGCGCCTTTCCCGACAGACTGGGTCTGTGTTGGCCGCGTTGGCCGCTGAACCGCGCGCGTGGCGTTACGGGTATGAGCTCGGCAAGGAGGTTCAGCTCCAAGCGGGCACGCTGTACCCGATCTTGATCCGCCTGTGTGATCGGGGACTGTTGGAAGCGACCTGGGAGGTGGATCCGCCGGCAGGACGCCCGCGTCGGCACATGTATCGCATTACCGCCGCGGGCGAATGCGCAGCCAGCGAGGCGCACGCCGCCGTCGCAGAACGGCGGATGGCGATGCCTCGCGCCCGACCGTCTCAGACAGCCCCCGGAGCGGCGCAATGAGCGACGCGGGGGCCGTGCATGACCTCTCCAGCCGCGCGCTGGATTTCACGGTGCGCCTGCTACCGAGACACCGATCTGAGTGGGGACAGGCCATGCGGGCCGAGTTGGCATCCCTTGATGACATCCGGGAGCGTCGACACTACGCGCTCGGTTGTGCGCGCGCGGTCCTCAGTGATCGCTCCGCGATGCGGACGGTGGCAGTCCATGTGGTCGCGCTGACCTTCGGAGCCGTCGCGTTGGCGTTCGCGATCTCGATCAGGGTGCTTGGCGTGCGGATCCAGACGATCGCGTTCGTCTTGGTTCTCGGAGTCCTCGCGTGGTCAGGGCGTCGGCACGGCCCGCTGGGGCCGGTCGCCGATCATCGGCTTGCTAGGCGCATCCGCAACACGGGCTATGCGGTGCTCGGCGGGTACGTCATGTCCGCTCTCGTGTCGCTCGCGGTGGCGTCGCCATCGCGTGACCGCAGCGGCGTTGGGCTGCTCTATGTCGCCGTGACCCTGTACCTCGCGACCGTGTTGTTCGTCACCTCCCGACGCACGGCAGCGCGATCGCGCACCTTGCGCCTGATGGCGGTGCTCACGGTCGCGGGACTGGCGGCATGGTGGGTTCCGATGCTGCTCCGTGCGAGCATCCGCGCTCACCCGGGCTGGGCGGTGCTGATCGTCGCCGTCACCGTCCTACTCGGCCTGGCCGTCGCGACATTGCTGCGCTGGCCCTCCCAACAGGCCGCGCTCGCGGCACTGGCTGCCGGCGTCGGGACATGCCTGCTCATCTTTATCGCCGCCCAAGCGACGTATCTGCTCTCCCCCGAACTCGCCCCCGATCTCGGGCACGCGCCGGGCATGACTGCCGCTGGCGAGGCCGAGCAGAACCACGCCGAGGCACTCGACCCCTACGTCGCTCAGTTGCTCCTCGGTGCTCTGCTCGGTGCCGTCCTGATCGCCGGAAGCGCCGCATCCCGCAGCGAGCAGCGAACCGAGCCAGACCTCCCGCTCAGCTGACGGCCAGACAACGGCCCGCGTCCCAAACGCCAACGCTGAGCGAACATCGCCCAGTGTGCAGCCTCCTCTCGTTGTCGGACTCCTCGGTAGGCTCGCCCTCCGATCGGACCCGCTCGGGAAGCACGTCGGCACAGCGTGCGCGTCAGCGCACTGAGCTCTTCCCTTGGGCTTTGGCGTCAAAGCGTCGGTTGGGCCAGGGGTGAAGGATCCGGGGCTCGAAGGAATAGCCGTACGGGACGAGCATCCGCGTTTGTGCGCCGGGGCCCGACACTCTCCCTAGGAGCCGTAGCGCTCTCCGCCGAGGCTGCCGATGTGCCCGCGCGTGAGCACGGGTGCTCCCGACGGCTGCTGGGAACCCAAGATCGGCCGTCAACCTCACCTCGGGCTCGCCACGCCGCTCGGACTCAGAACCGGAGGATCGCCGTCGTGGCTGCGCTGGCCGTGGCGCTCGTTTCGCTGGGCGCTGGTGTGGGCTCGGTGTGCTATCGATCGCCGGACACATCGGCAGCAGTCAGGTCGTGTTCGAGGGCCGCATCTCAAAGTCAAAGCAGCTCAAGCCGGCCGCTACACCGTCACAATCATTGCCACCAACTCCAGGGGCCAGCGCTCGAGGACCCGTTCGCTGCGTTTCACGATCGCGCGGTAATCGCGTCTCAACCATTGTCTCGATCATCATCACTCGCCGGCGGACGGCCGCTTCGCCTTGAGCGGCGGGAGGAACGGTGCGGCTCATCTTTTGCTCAGCGGCGCACGGCCGCGCGCGTCCGGCGTTTCCCGGCTCGCATTAGCCCCGGTCCTAGTCGCGCGATGCGCTCGGGCGTCCTGGGCTGTCTTGCGGCGATCATCGGGATTCTGGCCGTGCCGGGCGTGGCGAGCGCGCAGACGCTTCACCGCGCGGTGCGATTCACCGGCGACTGTCGCCATGATTGCGGCGGCGCCCGCGGGACCGGGGCGGGGCCCGCCGGCGGTTTTGCCTCTTCGGTTGCCTTGTCGGGTGATGGAAGGACATTGCTCTCCGGAGCGCCCGGGGTCCATCGTGGCGATGGCGCCGCTCTGGTGTTCGCCCGATCGCGCGGCGGCTGGCGCCAACAGGGTTTACCGCTCACCGGAGTCTGCCCGGTCGACTGCACGCCTGGCGGGCCGGCCACCCGCGACGACGGGCAGGGGTTCGGCCTCGCGGTCGCTCTGTCTGCCGGCGGCAGCACCGCTCTGGTGGGGGCTCCGGCGACGGGACGGGGGTTGGCGTGGATATTCGTGCGCCGGCGCGGACATTGGGTACACCAGGGTCCGCCGCTGCTTGGATTCTGCTCGCCACGTCGGCGGGTCTGCCGCGGTCCGAACGGGACGGGCAACACGGGCTATGAGTTCGGGGTCTCGGTCGCGCTGTCGGCCGACGGCAACACGGCGGTGATCGGGCAGTCCGGCGGCGTCGGCGGGGTCTGGGTGTTCGTTCGCTCCAGCGGACAGTGGAGCCAGCAGGTCGTTCTGACCGGCAACTGCCAGCCTCAGCGTGCGGTCTGCGCCGGCCCTCACGGCACGGGTGAGACGACGGGCAGCGATGACTTCGGCGACAGTGTCGCTGTCTCGGCTGACGGCAACACCGTACTTGTCGGAGGCTCGGGCGACCACGACGCGGGGGCGGTATGGGTGTTCGTGCGCTCCGGTGCACAGTGGAGCCAGCAGGGGCCAAAACTGGTCTCTGACTGCGTGTCTACGTGCGGGGGCGCGTCCGGTACCGGTGGCGGCCCGGGAGGCCAGTTTGGCTCGGCGGTCGCGCTGTCAGGTGATGGCGACACCGCGCTGGTGGGCGCACCGACCGATGGTCCTAACGGCGCCGCGTGGGTGTTCGTACGGACGGGTGGCGTCTGGAACCAGGAGGGGCCCAAGCTCGCCGGAGGCTGCGCGCCGACCTGCGGCGCGGGCGGTGCCAGCCCGGCCTCGTTCGGGGAGGCGGTAGCGCTTGACGGAAACGGCAACCAGGCGCTCGTCGGAGCCCCGGTGATCAGCCCCTCGCCGCCGTATCCCGGCGCGGTCTGGCTATACGAGCGTGTCGCTGGAGTCTGGACGGTGGCGGGCTCGGCGCCGGTGACCGGCCCTGGAGATCTGGGTGATTCGGTCGGGCTATCAAGTTCGGGGGCGCTCGCCCTGGCCGGCGCCGACGCGGTCGACTGCACCCGTAAGTGCGCCCACGACCTCTTTGACCCCGGCGCGGGAGCGGCGTGGCTCTACGACGTGTCCTAGCGAGCGTCATCGCAACCCTCCCGCGCGACGGCACTGGCGCCAGCGACCCGTGCGAGCGGATCTCGCCAGATCCGCACTCACGCGCCACCTGCCGCGCGGGCAGCAGCTTCGAGCCGAGGTCCGCCGCGCACCCCGCAGGGAGCTAACCTCGTGAAGAGGTCATGCTCCGTCTTGCTTCGGTGATTCCGCGGGTATTGCGGCAGCCGATCTCCATGCCCTGAGGGCCTTGTGGACTGCATGGTCCGTGGAGGTTGGAGTCCTCTCGGGCGCATCGAGAAAGACCCGCACAGCGGGGCTTTTTAAATGCCGTGAGGGCCCGTGACGCCTGCGGTGAGTCCGGCCGAGGTTCGGCATATTCCAGACATCGGGTCCCTTGACGCTGGCGGCACGCGGGGGATAGGTTTGGCGTCACGGTATGGGGACAGCGCTTCTCGCCTCGTGGCTCCTGCTGGCGGGCATGTTCCTGATCGCCGGTGTGGCGAAGCTCGGCGATCCCGCCGGGTCGTGCCGGGCGGTCGTCGGGTTCGGGGCGACGGAGCGTCCGGCGAGCGGGGTCGGCGTGGGTCTGCCGGCGACCGAGCGGGTGGTTGGGGTGGCATCGATCCCGAGGGTGTCGGCGAGGTTCGGCGCGCTCAGCGGACCGATGGGCGTCCTGATCGAGAACGGGCGGGTCGCCTCACCGGTAGCCGCGGGCACCGATGCCGTCGTCGCGCTGGCGACCACGCCCCCCGCGCTCGCTGGCGGCGAGGGTGGTCGCGACTGGTTGAGACCGTGAGTCACTGGCTCGACGATGCCGCCCGCGGCCTGTCCGAGGGCACCTTCACCCGCCGGGCGGTGTTGCGCCGCAGCGGAGCGGTCGCCGGCGGCGCGCTTCTCGCATCCGTCACCGGACCACCGGGTTTGGTGACGGGCGCGAGTGCCGCCACAAAGTCCAGCGTCCCGTGCCCTGACTTCAATGCGCCGTGTTCGGCTCCCGATGTCTGCTGCGGCGGCACGCACTGCTGCGACAGCACCACCCAGTTCTGCTGCGGCGGGAGCTGCATCCCGCGGGGGCCTGGGGTCGGGTGCTGCCACGACAGCACCTATGACCCGCTCCGGGAGAAATGCTGTCCGCAAGGCAGTGGGCCCCTCGGCCATTCATGCTTCAAGAACGAGGCGTGCTGCGGAAAGGAGAACTGTTGCCGCAAGGGGGAATTCTGCTGCGGCGGGAGCTGCATCCCGCGGGGGCCTGGGGTCGGGTGCTGCCACGACAGCACCTATGACCCGCTCCGGGAGAAATGCTGTCCGCAAGGCAGTGGGCCCCTCGGCCATTCATGCTTCAAGGACGAGGCGTGCTGCGGGACGAGCGAATGCTGCAAGAAGGGGCAGCAGTGCTGCAACTCCGGAAAGCTCAGCTACTGCGCTCCCAAAGGCCACTGCTGCCCCAAGGGCCAGCATCGCGTCACGTGTGGCACCGGCAAGGGCCTGTGCTGCCCCGAGGGTGAATACTGCTGCGGTGGCCAATGCTGCAAAACCAGCGACTGCCACAACGGGACGTGCGGCGGAAAGTGCCCGCCCGGTCAGCAGATGTGCTTCGGCAAGTGCAGCTGCCCGTCGGACGCGAAATGCTGCGACAAGGGCGATTGCGTGGGGGCCACAGGGCAATTCGTGTGCTGCGGAGTGACGACGGGAAGCTTCGTTCGCGCGGGCAACGCCTGCTGCGTCGGGGGCAAACCCGGCACGCTGTGCGGCGGCGTGTGTTGCCTGCAGAACTGTTGTGGCCCGACGGGATTCGAGGTCTGCTGCGAGCCCGGCCAGGGATGCTGTGATGCAAACGGTGCGTGCGTCGCCTGCTCGGACATCAGGCTCAAGCGCAACGTCCGGACGCTCAGCGCGAGCCGGCAGTGATCGCCGCTGGCGGGTCATGACGCGCGACGGCCAGTCCGACGATTCACGGTCCGGTGAGATCGGCCCTGCGGACGATGGCAGCGTGATGGGACTCGTGAGGCGGCTACGTGGCGTCTCCTTCGAGTGGCGCGAGGACCTTCAACCTGGCCAAAGCGGCAAGGATCTTGGCGTGATCGCCCAGGAGGTCGAGGAGGTCTTCCCCGAGCTCGTCGGCGTTGATCAACGCGGCTACAAGACCGTCAGCTACATCGGCTTGATCGCACCGCTGATCGAGGCGGTCAAGGAGCTCGACGCCAGGATCACGGCGCTCGAGAACGCCCGAGCAGCACGCGACCCCTGAGCGGGCGTCCCCAGCCGACTTCCCTCCGGGACGCCGTACTCGCCGATCTCGTCGCCGTTGCGCCCGCCGTCGTGTCTTTCTGGATGTATGGCCAGGTCTACCATCGGCTGATGTTTAGGGCTGCGGCGATTGTGTTGGCGGGTGGGCGATCGTCTCGGATGGGTTCGCCCAAGGCGGGGCTGGAATGGCACGGTTCGACGCTGTTGCGTCGGGTGACGGGGCTCGTGGCGCGGGAGGTTGACGGACCTGTGGTCGTGGTGCGCGCGCCGGAGCAGGAACTCCCTGACCTCGATGGCGCGATCGAGTTCGCGGCTGATGCGCGGGAGGGCCGCGGGCCGCTTCAGGGCTTGGCCGCGGGGCTTGCCGCGATCGACGGTCGGGCTGCGGTCGCCTACGTGTCCTCGACGGATGTCCCCCTATTGCATCCAGCATTCGTCCGGCGCGTCGTCGGCTCGTTCAGCGACGATGTCGATGTCGTCCTGCCGGAGATCGGCGGTTACCGTCAACCGTTGGCGGCGGCGTATCGCGTCGGCTTGCTGGACGAGGTCGAGGAGCTGGTGGCGGCTGACCGGCTCAAGCCGGCCTTCCTGTTCGAGCGTTGCCGGGTGCTTCGGTTGAGCGACGCCGAGATGTTGCGCGATCGGGCTCTGGCTCGGCTGGACCCAGACCTCGGATCGGTGAGCAATCTCAACGAACCGTCTGACTACGAGCGTGCGTGCGCGCTGCCGGCCCCAGAGATCCAGGTCGAACGGTTTGGCACGTTGGCGCCACGGTTGGGCGCGCGCCGCAAGACGGTGCGCGGCTGGACGCTCGGTGACGTGGCGGACGCGATCGGCCTCGGTCTGGATGAGCACGTGGCCGCGGCGCTCAATGGTGATCAGATCACGCGCGAGCCGCAGCTGCCGTTGGCGGCGGGCGACACGATCGCGTTCATGGCCGCCGACGCCGGGGGATGAGGACCGCGGACGCTGCTCAGCCCAGCAACAGAGCGATATCTCCTCCCAGCGACGAGGGCTTCGCTCAGCGGACGCTGAGCGATCCGTCATCTACCGACTCCGGCTACTTCGCTTGACCGTTTCCAGGTGCGTGGGTAGGTTGACGACAGGGACCTATGGCGCAGCACGACCATGACATCGACGTCGACGTGCCCACCGCGACGCCGCGATCGGCGTGTCCAGAGGCGCGCCCCGCGAGCGACCCCGTCGTCGCGAACGTCCTACGGCTCCAGCGCGCCGCCGGCAACCGCGCTGTCGTGCGCGCGCTGCAGCGCAAACCCAGCGATCCGATCCACCACAAGACGATCACGGCTTCGGTCGGCCGCAATGCCAGCAACATCCAGGACGACGTGGCCACCATCCAAACGCTGCTCAACCACGTGCCGCCGGAGTCAGGCGGCCCGGCCACCTTCCTCGGCGCCAGTGGCGAGACGGGGACGAGCAACTTCGATGACACGCTCAAGGCGATCCTCAGCTTCCAGGTCTTCCAGGAGGGGCTCGTCGGCGACGGCCGGGTCGACCCGCGCGGCGCGACGCTCAGCCGGCTGAACACCTACGACTCCTCCTTCAGCCGGATCGATCCCTCGGAGATCGGAATCCCGCCGGACGTTCCGCCGCCCGAGGTCAAGCACGACGGTCCGCGCGGCATCAGCACCCGCGAGCACAATCTGCTCAAGGACGTCTACGGCGACCACCTTGACTACGGGAAGATCCAGCTGGTCCCCAACGCCCTGCTCGGCACCGGTTCGACCCGCACCGTCGGCAACACGATCGAGTTCCAGCACGACACGATCAGCGACCACACCCTCGTCCACGAGGCCGGCCACGTCTACCAGTACCAGCGCGGCGATCACTACGCGGCCAGCGCTCTCTGGGCTCAGGGGGTGGCCGTCTTCCTCCACTGGGACCGTGGCGCTGCCTACGACTATTCCGACGAGGTAGCCAAGCGGGTGCCGTTCGACAACTGGAACGCCGAGCAGCAGGCGCAGTGGATCGCCGACAACAGAACCCTCCCGCCGAGCCGCAAGGGCGAGACCGGCTACCCCTGACAGACGACCACACTCGGCAACGTTGTTGCGCGGTGGGGGCCAGTGCGCTTCTGCTGTGGCCATGCGGACTGTGCGTCAGCCCCAGGATGTGAGTAGCTTCCGCAGCGATGACCGAGCACCACCACGACCCACACGCCGGGGGAGGGTTGCCGCGCCTCGAGGACAGGTCCAACGAGGAGCTGCTGACCGTGCTCGACGAGGTGCTGCTCGAGCTCGAGCGCCGGTTGCTGCGCTACGCGCGGTCCGCTCCCGAGATCTTGGACATGGCCGACGAGGGGCTGGTGCTGTCGGTGCGGTCGGGAGCACGGCTCCGCCAGGCTCAGTCCTCAGCCGCCCACGCCGCCAGCCACCTCCAAGTGCTGGGCGTGGGGGGCTGGAAGCCGCGCAGCACGAACCCGAACTGGAGCGACGACTCGCGCATCACCGGAGAGCAGGACCGCGATCAGGGGCCGGAGGCGGACTGATGCGAATGGCCAATCCGAGCGAGCCTGTCCCGCTTCAGATGACCCTGCCGGCTTTACTGACCGCCCGGCTGGACTTGAGCAACGTCGAGGAGTTGATCATGAGGCGCAGCGATGGATAGACCCGTGTTGTTCTGCTATGACGGCTCTGAGGGATCGAAGGCTGCCCTTTCGGTCGCCGTCGAGCTCGTCATGCATCCCGCCGATGCGGTCGTGCTGGTTGTGTGGACGCCGATAGCGATCCAGTTGGCCAGAGGAGGTTCGCTGGTGGCCGTCGTCACGAACGAAGGCCAGCTCGACGAGGAGGAGATCGCCGCAGCGCAACGGATCGCCGATGAGGGCGCCGCGAACGCCCGCGCGCGTGGCTACAACGCCGCTGCGCGCGTCGAGCAGGCGAACGAATCGGTTGCCAAGACGATCGCCGAGGTTGCGCGTGAGATTGACGCGCGGCTGATCGTCTGCGGTCAGCGTGGGCGCGGCGCGATCGCAAGTGCCGTCCTCGGCAGCGTCTCGCATCACCTCTCCGCGCATACCGAACGCCCGGTGCTGATCGCGCCGCAGCACCCCGCCGCCTGACGAGTCGCTTCTCCCCGCAGCGCATCGCAAGAGGCGGGCTCTGAGGAGACGCGTGCGTCTCGAGCCCGCAGTCCCCTGACCGGATCAGACCGGTGACCATGCCGGTGCGACTGGGATCGGTCGCGGCGACACCTGTCGGCATGTCCGAGCGTGTATCAGGAGACCGAGATAACACAGATTTGTGTGATCTGCGTGATGTGTGCTATAACTGGAGCATGCCACGTGACGAGCAGATCACATACGCCGACCACCTAGGCCGCTTTTACGCCCGCCGATACGCGTATCCGCCGATGGTCGGACGCGTGCTCGGCTACCTGCTGGTATGCGAACCACGCGACCAGACGATTGCCGAGCTGAGCGAGGCGCTGCTGGCGAGTCGCAGTGCGATCACCGGCGCGCTGAGCGTGCTGGAGCGGACCGACGCGGTCCGGCGCTCCCGGGCCGCCGGGGAGCGGATGGATCGCGTCCGCATTGACATGTCCTCGGCGCAAGCGCGGGGGTTTGACATTTCGGAGTATCAGGAGCTCAGAGATCTCGCCCGGGAGGGCCTCGAGGTCCTGAGCGATGCGCCGCTAGAACGCCGAGCGGAGCTGCTCGAGCTGGCGGCGTTCGCAGAGTTCCTGGTCGAGAGCACTCAAGCGCTTCGAGAGGAGTGGGAGGCGCGTCGCGAAGCACTCCGTGCCTCGGGCGAGCTGCCCTCCTGAGCTGCGGGTCCTGCAACCACGTCAATCAAGAGTTTCGATCGGAAAGAAAGCCATGACAGATCCATCCTCACCGGCCATCACCGCCGTTGATGTACGCAAGTCCTTCGGCGACACCGTCGTTCTCGACGGAATCGAGCTCGCGGTCGAGCAGGGCAGCGTTTTCGCGCTGTTGGGACCCAACGGCGCCGGCAAGACAACGATGGTTCGGATCCTCGCCACCCTGCTCCAGGCAGATCACGGCACGATCCGTGTCGCCGGACACGACGTCACGCGCGAGGCCGATGCGGTCCGCGACGCGATCGGTGTGACCGGTCAGTTCTCGGCGATCGACGAACTGCTGACCGGTCGAGAGAACCTGGCGCTGATGGCCGACCTGCACCACCTCTCGCGCGCGCCCGCGCGTGCGCGCCTTGACGAGCTGCTCGAGCGGTTCGAGCTGGTCGACGCCGCCGACCGGATCGCCATGACCTACTCGGGGGGGATGCGTCGCCGTCTCGATCTGGCGATGACCCTGATCGGCGCGCCGCAGGTCATCTTCCTCGACGAGCCGACCACCGGCCTTGATCCGCGCAGCCGTCGCACCGTGTGGGAGATCGTGGAGCGCCTGGCCGACGACGGCACCACCGTGTTCCTCACCACGCAGTACCTCGACGAGGCCGACAAGCTCGCCGACCGGGTGGCGATCCTCGACCGCGGACGGCTGGTCGCGGAGGGCAGCGCGCAGGAGCTCAAGCAGCGAATCCCCGGGGGCCGCATCGATGTCCAGTTCGCCGACGCCGAGGCGCAACTCGCCGCCGGCGTCGCCCTGGGAATGCCGGTCACCGACCGGGGCTCACCGAGGTTGCAGATTCCCACCGACGGCAACGTCGCCACCCTGCGTCGTGTTCTCCGCGACCTCGACGAGGCCGGTGTCGACGTCGTCGATCTCGCGATTCACACCCCCGATCTCGATGACGTGTTCTTCGCGCTCACAGGCCGAGACGCTGAGGGAGCGGAATCAAGGACAGAAGAGGAGGTCTACCTATGACCAGCACATACGCCTTGCGCGATTCGACCACGATGCTGCGGCGCGACCTGCGCCACCTGCAGCGCTACCCCGGGCTGTCGCTGTTTCCGATCCTCATGCCGGTCGTGTTCCTGCTGCTGTTTGTGTACGTCTTCGGCGGCACGCTCGGCAATGGAATCACGGTCGGTGGCGGCCGCGGCACCTACATCAACTTCCTCACCCCCGGAATGCTGGTGTTCACCGTCGTCGGCGCCGCTCAGATCGTCGCCATCTCCGTGGCCAAGGACATGACCGAGGGCATCATCGCCCGCTTCAAGACGATGCGCATCTGGCGACCCGCCGTGCTCGCCGGTCATGTCTTCAGCAGCCTTATTCTGACTCTGATCAGCCTCGCCGTCACCACCACCGCGGCGCTGCTGATCGGCTACCACGCCGCCGCCGGCCCCCTGCACTGGCTGACCGCCCTTGGGGTCCTCGTGCTGCTGGCCATCGCGCTGATCTGGCTATCGGTCGCTCTTGGCCTGCTTGCGAAGAGCGTCGAGACAGCCAGCAACACACCGATGATCCTCACCCTCCTGCCGTTCTTCGGCAGCGGGTTCGTGCCCGTCGCCTCGATGCCCGCCGGCCTACGCTGGTTCGCGGAAAATCAGCCCTTCACTCCGGTCACCAACACCGTGCGCAGCCTGCTCGCCAACCAGTCCGTGGGCAGCGCCGGCGTCAAGGCGATCGTGTGGTGCCTCGCGATCACCGCCGCCAGCTATCTGTGGGCCAGGTATCTCTACAACCGCCGACCGGTCCGGTAGGCACCATCCCGTCAACCCAGCCGGTACAACCGCGAGCCACTTTCTGCCGCACCCGGGTAAATACCGCGCCGACCCGGAGCCGCGCTCGCCGAGGCGTGAAGTCGTGATCCGGTCCACCGGCGGTTGCGAGACTGTGGCGGTGCTGATTCCCCCTCCTAGAGCACAGCGGGTCGGCCGGCTGTTTCCCGGGTTGGTCCTCTACGGAGGCAGCGACGGGATGATCTTGCTCGCAGGCTTGGGCGTCGATCCCTGGGACGTATTTCATCAGGGACTCTCACGCCGCCTGGGGTTAGGCGTGGGAACCTGGGCGGTGATCGTCGGCCTGATCGTGCTCGCGCTGTGGATCCCGCTGCGGCAGAGGCCCGGCTTCGGCACGGTCTGCAACGTGGTCGTGGTCGGCGCGGTGATCGACATCGTGCTCGCGGTGTTCGCGCCTCCCCACCAGATCGCCGCTCGTTGGGTGCTGATGGTCTTGGGTGTGTTTCTGAACGCCGTCGCGACCGCGGCGTACATCGGTGCCGGGCTCGGGCCCGGCCCGCGGGATGGGCTCATGACCGGGCTCGCTGCACGTGGGCACTCCGTCCGTACCGTCCGGACCGGGATCGAGCTGACTGTGCTCGCCGCCGGCTGGCTGCTCGGCGGGACGGTGGGGATTGGCACGGTGGTCTACGCGCTGTCCATCGGGCCGCTCGCCCACTACTTTCTGCCCCGACTCGACATCGACTCCCGGCGGACACAATCGGGGCCCGAGTCCGCATCGCCGTCGGCCCGAGCCATCCGTCGCCACCGTCATCCCGGGCGGCAGCCCGGACGGGACGTGACCGGCTCCGCAGAGGGTGTCGCGTGCCATGCGCGGGCCCGGACCGCGGCCGCGGCAGGCGCCTGACCGACGCCTCCTCCTCCCCGGCCGCCCGTCGACCACGACGTCTTCAGTCCAAGCTCGCTCGCCGGTCGGGATCCGGAACAAAGCCGTTACCGGAGAGCGCGGTGACGGTGCTTGCGCGACAGCCTCGTCGGAGGCAGCGGGCGCGCCCACCTGGAGGTATGGGGCGGGGGCGCGCCTGGCCGGTGCCATTCCGTTCGCGCCCACCAGCGGCGTCTCGCAGTCTCACGGCTAGGCTCCAGTTGTGCCAAAGGGACGGCTGGAGGCGTTCAGCGATGGAGTGATCGCGATCCTGATCACGATCATGGTGCTTGAGTTACGCACCCCGGTCGGCACCTCCTGGCACGCATTAGGGCATGAGCTGCCGGTGCTCCTCGCCTACGCGCTCAGCTTCGTGTACCTCGGGATCTACTGGAACAACCACCACCACATGCTGGCCGCCATCTCCCGAGTGACCGGCGGAGCGATGTGGGCCAACCTGCACCTGCTGTTCTGGCTGTCTTTGATCCCGTTCAGCACCGCGTGGATGAGCGAGCACCGGTTTCCGTCGATCCCTACAGCCGTCTACGGCATCGTCCTGCTTTGCGCCGCGATCGCCTACTACATCCTGCAGACGATGCTGCTCCGCGCCGAAGGCGAGAGCTCCGTGCTCCGGACCGCACTCGGTTCCGACGTGAAGGGCAAGATCTCGCCGCTTCTCTACTGCCTCGGGATCGGCTTGTCGTTTGCCGATCGCTGGATCGCCCTCGCCGTATACGTCGGCGTAGCGCTGATGTGGCTCGTGCCCGACCGCCGCGTCGAGCGCCACGTGACCACTGCTCTTGCCAAGCCAAGGGAATAGCCGTAACGCCTGCGTATACAGCACGGATGTGGTGAGCGTTGAGGGACGGACGGATGTTTCCCCCTCCCGGAACGTCCGCATGGCAACATGCTCGAACGCCGCTGGCAAGGACGGGCGCGAGCGACCGGCTTCTTGCGATGCGGCTCGCTGTCGCCTACGGTCTGTGACCGTGAGTGACCTTCCTGATCTCGGAGCCTTCGGGGGTGCATTTGAGGACTTCATGCGGGCGATGACGCTCGCTGCCGAGCACGCGGAGTCCGAGGTGACCGTGCGGCTGCGTGAGCATCTGGGTGTTGACCCGAAGGAGCTGCCAAGCACCGGGGCGGAGTTTTCGCTGGCTGAGCAGGCGAACCTGCAGCTGGCGCTGGATGCCGTCTTGGCGGATGCGGAGATTCTTGGGTTCACGACTCGCCATGCAGGGTTTGGCGCGATCGGGCTGGCGGAGATTCTCGCGGGCCATGGGATGACCGGCCCGATCACGTTGGGGCCCGTGCAGTACACCGATGTTGAGGTCGGCGACGGCCGCGTGATCCAGTGCATTGTCAGCGGTGTGTTTCTGGCCGTGTGTGAGGGCGCGCCGCTGGTCCTGGTGCTTTCGCGTGCGGGGGATCACCCGATGCAGCCGTCGTCGCTGAAGCTCGAGGGTGTCTCGGCGGCGCCCGGGGCGGTGTCGGGCCTGCTGCGAGCGCTGCGCGCGGCGATGCGTGAGTACAACGTGTTCCGCGGGCGGATCATCTCCCTGCACCAAAGCGGGCACGAGGGGACGATCGGCGTGCAATTTCATGCGGTTCCCACCGTCGGTCGCGACGGGGTGATCCTGCCCGAAGGGACGCTGGAGCGGCTCGAGCGCCACTCGATCGGGGTCGCCGAAAACGCAGACTGGCTCCGGTCCGCCGGCCGGCACCTCAAGCGAGGGGTGTTGCTGCACGGACCGCCGGGCACCGGCAAGACGCTGTCGGTGATGTACCTGCTGCAGGCGATGCCCAGCCGCACGACGATCCTCTTGACCGGCCGTGGCCTCGGTCTGATCGAGCAGGCGCTGGCGATTGGACGAGATCTCGCGCCAGCGACGTTCGTCTTTGAAGACATCGACCTGGTGGCGGCTGAGCGCACGATGGATTTCGGCAGCGAAGGTGTGCTGTTTGAGCTGCTTAACCAGATGGAGGGGCTGGCCGAGGACGAGGACCTGCTGTTCTTGTTGACCACCAACCGTCCCGACATCATCGAGCCCGCGCTTGCGGCACGACCGGGACGTATCGACCTGGCGCTGGAGATCCCGCTGCCCGACCGGGACGGGCGGCGCCGGCTTCTAGCTCTTTACGGTGAGGGCATCGAGATCGACCAGGTCACCGAACGCGATCTCGTTGAGCGCTCTGATGGGGTCAGTGGCGCGTTCATCAAGGAGCTCACGCGCCAGGCTTGGCTTCGCGATGCGCTCGAGCGCCGCGAGGGGCCCACCGCCGAGGATCTGCGACGCGTCCTCGACGAGCTGCTGGAGGAACGCTCCACGCTCACCAGACGGTTGCTCGGCCAGCCGAGCGGTGGCGACGGGATCGTGCAAGGTGGCGGTGCCTTTCCCGGGATGGTGCATGCGCTCAACGCAGCCGGACTTCCTGTCCCGCCCTCGTCCTCAACCGGCGAGGACTCTCTGTAGCAGTCAGTCCCGCGGAAGAAGACGATGGCGGCCCCCGGGATCACCGACCTCACCGGCCGTCTCCGCCCTCTAGTCGAAGGTATGAAAGAAGCGGCGCGCGGCCTGCCGGTCACCGGTGAGTCGCGCGTCGGCGATCCCGATCTCGAGGATTACGCCGCCGCGGACCTTGAGCACGCCGCGGCCGCCGAGCCCGTTGGCCAGATACCACCGATTCTTGCCGACGTGAAACTGGCGTCCGACGTGCAGCCGGCGTGCGATCCGACGGCTGAGCTGTGCCCCGGGACGCACGCCGTGCAGCGCGTAGTGCTGGCTGGCCGTCAGCACGAGGATCGCGCGGCCGCTCACCCGGCGACGTTGGGTTGACGACAGCGAGCGCAGCAGCGTCGCCGACGGGTAGCCGACGCGGATCCGATGAGAGGCCGTGCAGAAGAAGTCCATGTCGCGCCGCCCGCCGGTGCTGCGACGCGTGAAGTGCCTGCGTACGACGGCGCGTCTCATCTCCAGCGTCACCGGTCCCAGGCGCCGGCCCAGCAGACGACCGGTCGGCCGCACGCACGAGTACTTCGAGGACCCCCCCACCGAGCCCGGGTCGCCCCGTCCGGTGGTGAACATCTCGTCCGCGCCGTAGGTCGTGCCGGTCGCATTGGTCGCCACCACACGACAGTGATAACTCGTGCTGGCGTGGAGATCGGTCACGGCGACCTGCAGCAGATGGTTCTGGGAATCGGAGCCCAGCGGCTGCCCCGCCGTTTGGCTGCCATAGCTCGTGGTCGTGCCGTACTGGACGTAGGCGCTCGTCCCCTGCCCGTTGGGATCGACCAACCCGGAGAGCGTCGCGCCGGTGGCCGAGATCGACGAGGCCTGACAGCTCGACTGCACCGCGGGCGCGAACGAGACGCCGGCACGCTGGGTGATGAACGTCTGATCGGCCCCGGTCGCCGTGCCGGCGAGATTCGTTGCGACCACCCGGCAGTGATAGGTCGTGCCCGGCTGAAGGCCGCTCACCGTCGCGGAGACCTGATGGGCCTGGAAATCAGAGCCGGCCGGCCGGTCGGGTGTCCGGCTGCCATATGCGATGCCCGTGCCGTAATCGAAGCGGAAGGTGGTAGGCAGGCCGGTCGGATCAACTGACGCCGATAGCGTCGCGCCGCTCGCAGAGATCGCCGACGCCTGACAATTCTGCCGTAGCGTCGGAGCCAGGGAGAGCGATCCGCCCCCACCGCCCCCACCGCCTCCACCGCCGCCACCGCCCCCGCCGGCGCTCTGGCGCGTGAACGTGGCGACGACTGACCGGCCCTGTTCAACCGTGACCATGCAACTCACCGGCTGCCCCGGTCCAGCCGTTGCCGCGCAATCACCTGACAGGCTGGCGGAGCTCGACGCGTCGGGGGTGGCCGTCAACGTGACCAGGGTTCCCGACACATAGTTCTGAGAGCACGTCCCCTGGTCGTCCGTCCCGCCTGCCCGCGTGCAGATGATCCCGCTCGGGCTAGAAGTCACTGTGCCCGACGCCGTTGCGGCGTCACTCCCGGCCCCATGAGTGTGAACGAACAGGGCCGGTGGCCCGAGCTTGGCGACGAAGGCATCGCCGCCCCCTCCGGAAGTCGTTTGGAACGCGCTTGGCGTGGTGGGGAAGTCGGTCGACGAGAGAAATCCGACGATGTAGGCATTGCCCGAACCGTCGACCGCGACGCCGTCGGCTTGCTCGAGGCCGGTGCCGCCGAGGTAGGTCGAGTAGACCAGTCCTGAGCCGCTCGGCACCAGCTTTGAGACAAACGCGTCGCCGTTACCGGCGTAGCTGCTCTGCGCGGCGCCCGCGGTGACCGGGAAGTCGGTCGATTGGGTCTGCCCAGTGACATACGCGCTGCCGGCCGAGTCGATCGCAATCCCTGTGTCGTAGTCAAATCCTGTGCCGCCGAGGTAGGTCGAGTACGCGAGTGCCGAGCCCGTCGGGTTGAACTTGGTGACGAACCCGTCGCTGGTTCCGCCGAGCACAGTCTGGTAGGCCGTGGGCGTAGTCGGAAAGTCGGCCGAGGCGGCCAACCCGGTCACGTAGGCGCTACCCGCGGTGTCGACCACGATCCGGACACCGAAATCGCTCCCGCTTCCGCCGAGGTAGGTCGAATACACGAGCCCTGAGCCAGCCGGGTTGAGCTTGGAGACGAACCCATCACTGCTGCCGGCGTTGGCGGTCTGATAGGCGCCCGCCGTGGTCGGCACCGCGCCCGGGCCAAGCTGTGCCGGGGGTCCGGCGGCCCCCGTGATGTAGGCGCTGCCTCCCGAGTCGACGGCAATGCCGATTCCCTCGTCACCGCCGCCGAGATAGGTCGAGTAGAGGAGCCCTGAGCCTGCCGGGTTGAGCTTTGTAACGTAGGCGTCCTCGTTGCCTTCAAGGGTGGTCTGGTAGGCGCCGGGGGTCGTCGGGAAGTCCGCCGAGGCGGTGCGTCCGGTTACGTACGCGCTGCCCGCCGAGTCGACCGCGATCCCCCGACCGTCCTCGAAGGCCGTGCCGCCGAGATACGTTGAGTAGATCAGTCCCGAGCCGTTCGCCGTGAGCTTCGCCACGTAAGCGTCGGCTCCATTGAATATGGGCTGGAACGCGCCGGCCGTGACCGGGAAGTCCGAGGAAAACGTGCCGCCCGTGATGTAGGCCTGGCCCGCCGAGTCGACGGCGATCGCAGAGCTGGTTGCGCTTTCCTGGCCGGTGCCGCCGAGGTAGGTCGAATACACAAGCCCGGACCCGTCCGGCGCGAGCTTGGCGACAAACGCGTCGTAGGAACCGTGGTTGGTTGGCTGAAACGCTCCCGGCGTGGTGGGAAAGTTCGTCGAGGTGGTCACACCGGTGACGTACGCGCTTCCCGCGGAGTCCACCGCGATGTCAAATCCATCGTCTTCCCCGCTGCCGCCCAGGTAAGTCGAGTACGCGAGCGTCGGGTCGATGGTCAGCATCCGGCGGTGGTCATAGGCGCCCAGGTGAATCCCGACCCGGCCGGCGGAGCGCACGTATCGGCTCTGAACCACCCGGCGCTGACCGGCGATCAGCTGGTAGGCGTGCGGAGCGAGCTCACGCACCACCCGCCCGCCGCCCGCGGAGATGATCAAATTCCCGGCGTGGTCGAGCCGCAGGCCGCTCTGGCCCTGATAGCCGAGCGTGATCTGCCGTGGATCGGCGCCCGGGGCGACGGTGAACACGTACTCGAGCTGGTGCTGCGAGCCGGTGAAGGTCGCGTCGATCCCGCGCCAAACGGATTGGTAGGAAGCACCCGAGAACGTCGGAACGTTGGTATGCCAGTGACGCGCGTCCCGTCCGATCATGTAATTCACTCGCCCCGCGAGCCGATGGCCGGGCACCAGCCGCATCCCCGCGCTCGCGCCGATGAAGCCGATCGACAGGGTGCGCACCGACACCGCCGAAGGTGCTGACCGGCCGCGGCCAGCCACCGTGGCGGCGCGTGTCGCTCGGGCCGGAGTGCTGCTGCGATACAGCGCCAACCTCGCGCCGGTGTCGGTCAGGCCGAGTGCGTAGCCGCCGCCGTGGGCGAGGAACCGTACCCTCCGCTCGGCCTGACCCTGGTTCTGCTCAAAGGACAACGGCAACCGGCCGTATGAGCTGGCGAGACGATGACGGGCTGCCGCCGAGAGACCGTGCGAGCGCACGAGATGAGTTGCGGGACGGTGAGCGCTCGCCGCGAGCGCGACCCCCAAGCCAAGCACCGCCACGAACCCAACCACCATCGACCCCAGCATCCTCACCCGGCCGCCGATCACGCTCGCGATCCTCAAACCCGCTGCCAGCGCGAGACAGCGGCCGGCTCCGAAGCGCCGACCACGCGTGCCGCGAGCACCGCGATGAAACTCACGCGTCCACGCGTGACCGAGCGAATGCAACATCCGTGCCCCCTGGTAGCGATCATGGCCCTGCGACGGCCTGGACGAACGTACGCGCGGACGGGCACGAAGTCAAACACGCAGGAATTACGTATATCGTGTCCGGACGCCGGTGCCACGACTGACAGCCACACTCCAGGACTCGCTGCTCGAGCTGATCGGCGAGGTCCACGGAATGCTCGACCTTGACGAGTTCCGCTCCGGGCTCCTCGCAGCGCTGCGGCGAGCAGTGCCGGCCGACTGGATCTCACTCAACGACCTGGGCGCCAAGCCGGGGGCGACGGTGGTGCTGATCGAGCCGGAGTTCCCACGCCCGACACATCAGCTGTTCGCCCGCTACGCGCATCAAAACCCGCTGCTCGCGCGCTACCAGCGCACGCTCGACGGACGCCCGTACCGCTTCTCAGACGTCACGACCAGGGCCGAGCTGCACAGCACCGAGCTCTACCAACAGTTCTACGGCCCGATCGGCCTAGAGCATCAGATCGCGTTCACGCTTCCCCACGAACCCGAACGCGTGCTCGCGCTCGCGCTGTCGCGAGGGGCGCCCGACTTCAGCGACGACGAACGCGAGCTGCTCAGCCAGGCGCGCCCATTCCTGATCCAGAGCTACCGCAACGCCATCGAGTACACCCGACTGCAAACAGAGCTCGACGAACGCAGACAAGAACTGCTGCTACCGCTGGCCGATTCCCGGCTCGCGCGCGCCCTCACCGCTCATGGCATCACCGCCCGGGAAGCCGAAATCCTGAGCTGGGTGGCGACCGGACGCTCAGACCGCGCGATCGGCCAACAGACCAACCTCCGAGAACGCACCGTACAAACACACCTTCACCGCTGCTATCGCAAGCTCGGCGTGCACACGCGCGCGGACGCGATCGCGCTCGCGTGGTCCCTGACGGAAAATCCGGAATCCGCTCACTGGCACGAGCGAGATTCCGTTAATCGATGATGTCCGAGGCGTCCTGGAGACGACGATCGCGCGAATCGCGGAAGTCGTACTCGCGCTGCGCGACACCGCTGGCCTCAAAGTCGGCCACGAGAATCAAGCGCAGGCCTCGCGCGTCCCAGAGCTGGTTATAGGGATGAAAGTCGCCGTGGACAAACACGCTCTCCGCGGGGACGGCCAGCTGCTCGTCGACCCAGTCACACCAGCGGCGCACACGCGCACGCTGCCGGGCGGCGATCATCGGCGTGAACTGGAATCGCAGCTCGTCGGTCGTGGCCTGCAGCCCGGGCTCGGGGATACGCAGTGGATCGTCCAGGCGCTCGCGGGCGAGAGCGAGGATCTCCGGAGCGTGCAGGTTCGCGAGGAACTTGGCCAGTTCGGCGCCCAGCGCATCGACGCGCTCGGGTATCGATGCCCGGACAAGCTCGTAGGAGAGCGGCACCCCACCCTCGACGATCCGGGTGGCCAAACACGCCGGGTCCGGACTGGCGGGAGACGGGCACGTCGAACGGCGGCCGTTGCCCGAGAAGCTTGAGTATTCGCGCCTCGGGCCAGACCGGCACAGCGGTTGGTTGCGAGAAGGCGAACTTGGCCAGGAAGCGCCCTCCGATCCTCGCGCTGCCACTCGCCCAGTGGGGCGGCTGAGATCGTTCGTGCCCGTGAGTCGATCGGGAGGTGGTCAGCCCGCGGCCCGCGGTCCGGAGCGCGGATCGCAGTCGTCGGCTCGGAGTACTCGCCGGCCAGCCACCGCTTCAAGCAGTGTAGAACACGGCCGCGGAATCTACGAGGCTGCACGCCCGTGCGCGTGAAGCGGCCCCTACCCCCGCTTGTGCATAGACGCACGGACGCGAGCAGGCGGGATACTTGTGCCACGGCGCGGCGGCGTCGTCGGAGCGCGGTATCAGAAAGGGGAACGAGGATCATGGCCGGTTCAGCGGAGGGTCTCACCGTGACGATTGAGCTCGGCGAGGACGAGCTCCTGGGCGCGCATGTGCTGGCGAGGATGGACGGCGTCGAGAGTCGCGACGGGTCGGGATTTGAGCGGGTGCTGCGATCCAGCCTGAGTCACGGTCTCGCGGACCGGCTGGCCGCGGCGGGACTCGCGTGGCCGCCGACCGGCGGCGCAGTCGAGTTGGCTGACCGCGTCAGCGGCGAGCTTGCAGCCGACGGGCGGGCGAAGGCGGGCGAGGTGCGGCCGGCGCGGCCGTGGCAGCCCCCGGCCCCGGGCCCGCCGACACGGCGTGGGTTCTGCGGTCGCTCGCGGGCCTCGGGCGAAACCTGGTGCTCTGCGCCGTACTGGTGCTCGCGCTTGCGGTGTTGCTGGTCGGTGGCTACGCGCTGCGCTGGTCGTGGACCGGTTTCACGGCCAACAACCAGTTGTGGGACTGGATGCAGCTGTTGTTGCTCCCGGTCGCGATCGCCACCTTCCCGCTGTGGCTGCGCTTCTCGCAGTTTATGAGCCCCGTTCGGCGACGGACGCTCGGCGCCGCGGTGGTCGTGTTCGCGCTGTTCGTGCTCATCGGCTACGTGAATCCGCTCAAGTGGACCGGCTTTCGCGGCCAGACGCTGTGGAGCTGGTTGACGCTGATCATCCTGCCGGTGAGCATCGTCACCGTCCAGGTGTGGCCGCAGAGCGGCCGTGATCTGCACCGGGGTCATGTCGCCGCCGCGACAGTCATATGCGCTGCGCTGGTTACCACGATCATCGGCGGCTACTGGGGCGACTGGAGCTGGACCGGGTATGAGGGCAACACGCTCTGGGATTGGTTAACGCTGGTGCTCGCGCCGGCGGCAGTGACGACGATCCTCGTGCCCACGCTGGTGCGGCTGTTGACCGGCGCCGCCGACGAGCGAGCCGAGCGCGATCGTGAGCGAGCGGCACGCGAGCTCGCGCTGCGCGCTGCCCGCGAGCGCCTCGCCCACCGCTGACCGGTCACTGCTGAACTGAAAGGAATGTCCGCTCATGCCAGGTAATCTCCAACGGCTCACCGACAGGGTTTGCGTTGTCACCGGCGCGGCCAGCGCCCTCGCCCAGGTCGTTGCGGACCGCCTCACGCGCGAGGGCGCCACAGTGGTCGGTGTCGACGTGCGCGAGCACCGTGTCGGCGCTGACTCACGGCTGGCTGACCTCACCGACGAGGATCAGGTGCGCGGGCTATTCGCGAGCATCAAGAACGACCTCGGCCGCATTGACGTTCTCTACAACAACGTCGGGCTGAACGACCGCGACGACCATTCCGCGCTCGACATGCCCCTCCCCGTTTGGGAGAGAGTTCTGGCTGCCAATCTCACGACCACGTTCCTCTGCTGCAAACACGGCATCCCCTACCTACTGGACAACGACCCCCCGAGCGGCTCGGTCATCAATACCGCCTCGTTTCTGGCCGGAATGGGTGCCGCCAGCTCGCAGATGGCGTACTCCGTCGCCAAGGCTGGAGTCCTGCAGCTCTCTCGCGACCTGGGTGTCCATCTCGGGCGCCGCGGCGTGCGCGTGAACGCGCTCCTCCTCGGCCCGATCGAAACACCACAGCTTCGTGCGCTCTTCGACAACATCGGCGACGATGAGACCGCGCGTCGCTTCGTGCACTACCCGATGGGGCGCTTCGGCACCCCGGAGGAACTCGCTGGAGCGGTCGCGTATCTCGCCAGCGACGACGCGGGCTTCATCACCGGCGAAGCCTTTCCACTCAACGGCGGCATCACCTCGGCCTTCACGGTCCCCTCCTGACAGTGTCTGGCAGCTAGGCCTCGTCGCCGAGCGCGACGATGTGCTCGGGTAGCCGCTCGTTGTCGCCGTACATGAAGTGGTTGTGCATGTTCTCGGAGAATCGGCTGGCCTCGGTGGACTTCCCGACTGCCTCAGCGGTCTCGCGGACCAGCATGGGCGAGGCACCGCAGCAGACGCCGATGTAGTTGATGCCGAGGTCGTGGACGGCCTTGGCAAAGGCGCCGATCTCGTACCGGTTGGCGTACAGCGGGTCCAGTGCGGTCGGAAACGTGCGGCCGTGCGGCGATGGCACCCGTGCGCGGTCGTCTGAGAGATTGAAGAACGTCGGTTCCTCGGCGGTGGTCCGGTAGGGGATCGGCAATGCGCCCACGTGGCACGACACGGCCGCGCGGATCTGCTTCAGCCAGGGCAACATCGTCTCGGGCCCGCGGAAGCAGTTCATGCCCACGACGTCCGCGCCGGCCTGCTCCAGCCGCTGGCAGGTCTCGACGATGCCGACCCCGTCGGCCATCTCCTCCAGCGCCATCGGCGCGATGGTGAGGACAACGGGCAGGCCGGTGGCCTTCGCGACCTCGAGCGCCGCCAGCGCCTCGCCGGCGTAGTAGAACGTCTCGCCGACGATCAGGTCAGCGCCGCCTTCGACGGCCCAGCCCACCATCTCCTCGAACATGCCGCGCACCTCCGCCTGGCGGGCGGTGTCCTCGGGGTCCCAGATGTTGGTGTTCGAGATGTTGCCGGCCATCAGGTCGCCGGGCCGCTGGTCGGCGACCTCCCGGGCGATCTGGAGTGCGGCGCGGTTCAGCGGCTCGAGCAGGTCCTCCTTGCCGATGACCCGCATCTTCTCGCGGTGACCGTTGTAGGTGAACGCCTCGACGATGTCGGAGCCGGCGCGCTGGAAGTCGACGTGCAGGGTCCGGAGGGCATCCGGGTACTCCAGGGCGACCTCGGGGACGAACTCACCGGCACTCAGGTATCCGCGGCGCTCCAGCTCGAACAGGAAGCCCTCGGCACAGATCACCGGCCCGGCATCCAGGCGCGTGGTCAGGTCCCCGCTCGGAACCTGAGGGGTGAACTCGGTCATAAGTTGCTCCTCGGTGGTGAAGGGACGGGTCCGCCCACGAGAGTGCAGACAGTCGAACCTGGACAGCAGTCCGCGACGCGCGGGGTGGTGGCGGCATCCCCGGCGATAGGTAGGCACGATTGGTCGGCACAGGCCCTCCATCTCTCGTGGATCGGCACTACACGACGATGCAGACGATCTCCTGACTCCCAGATCGAGCGCTCTAACCCCGCCTTCCCAGGCCGGTGGGCCCAGTGGCGACGTGGGGTTCGAGCTCCCTGGTCACAGTGGCGAGGACCGTGTCGGACTTGCACCGACTTCCCGGTTCTGCATCGACGTCGCGAGTGTAGCCGCCGGTCACGAAGCCGTGCAGCGGGCGTCCCGGAGAGATCTCGTCCGTCGCCGCCTAACAACCCAAGGCTCCGTTGCAACGGGTTCGAGCTTCTCCTGCGGAAAACGAGAGGGATCTCGGTCCGTCTGACCTGGCTCCATGAGCGATTGGCGACTCGACGGCCGGCCGGCGGTGGTTTCAGCCAGCTGGCGCAACCGCGGTCACTGACCAAGGAACGTACGTCGTCGCGCACGAGGGCCAGCCGGACAGTACGACGAAGATTCTGCTCGACACCTTCAACTCCAACCCTGGGTAGCGCTGCCCAACGTTCCCGCTACACTGGCACCGGTGCAGCGCACCCGTCGGTGCGCGCCTCGGCGGGAGGCAGCAATCACCGCGACCGGGTCCCCGCTCAGCGGCTGCTGTGCACTACCGCGAGCCCGGCGCGGTTGCGACGATGAGCCTCGTCTACACGTGGGACAGAGAACGGAACCGGAGGTTCTACCCTCGGGTATGACGGTTATCAGGTGCCAGACGTGTGGGGCGCGCAATCGGGTCGGCCCGATCGACCGCGGCGTCCCGCGCTGTCCGAAATGCAAATCGGAGCTGGCGTGGCTTGTCGACGCCGACGGCGGAACGTTTGCTGCAGAGACGAGTGCCTCGGTGCCGGTGGTGGTTGACTTCTGGGCATCCTGGTGCGGCCCGTGTCGGATGATCTCGCCCGTTCTCGAGGAGCTCGCCCAAAAGCACGCAGGGCATCTCAAAGTGGTCAAGGTCGACGTTGACGCGAACCCCGAGCTCGCGACACGGTTTGGCGCTCGCTCGATCCCGCTGTTGGTTGTGATCCGTGAAGGGCACGAGGTCGATCGGATCGTCGGCGCGCTTCCGCGGGCGGCCCTGGAGCAGCGGCTTGAGCCCATGCTCACTTCCTGAGCGTCGTGGCCGACCGTTGCGCGACGCTAAGGACGCCGAGCCGGTCTGAGACGATGGTGCCGCGCCACGCGACGACGGTCGCGTACCCGCAGGACGTTTGGAAGCAATCCCACGAAAGGAAACCATGCCGTTCGCCGCTTTCACGTTCGGAGATGCGACGCTCACTGTCGTCGAGCTCGCGTTCATGTTCCTATGGATCTGGATCGCGGTCGGGAGTGGTATTCGACATCTTCCGCAGCCACGACCTCTCCAACTGGAGCAAGGCCCTTTGAGTGCTCCTCATATTCGTACTCCCGCTCGTCGGCGTCCTGGCTACCTCATCGTGCGCGGCCACACGATGCACGAACACCAAGCTCACGACCGCCAGCAATACGAGGCATTCCGCCAGTTCGCGCGCAAGACGACCCGGCCCGGCCCTGCCGACGATCTCAGCGCGCTCGGCCGAGCTTTGGGATCACGACGTCCTCCCAGACGAGGAGTTCGAGCGCAAGGCCAGGGCCGTTGGATAAAGCAAGCTGGCGAGGAGCCGGAGGGTCTTGGTTTACCGGTCGGCTCGGGTTTCACGCCATCGTGGCCGGCAGCTCGATCTCACGCTTGACGATCTTTCCTGTGGGACCTTTGGGAAGTTCGTCGACGAGCCAGACATGCCGCGGTTACTTGTAGGCGGCTACTCGTTGCTTGACGAAGTCACGTAGCACTTCCGGCGTCGACATCGAGGTAATCCACACCTACGAGGGCACCGAGACCATGCAGACGCTGATCGTCGGGCGCGATATCACCGGAGTGGGTGCCTTCACCTGATCTTGTCCGCCCCGCCCGCTCGGTCGGTGCGCCGCGGCGGCTCAATCGATCCTCGCCGGACGCCCGAGGAGGGAGGGCGTCCGGCGAGGCTCAGGCCCGCGCCCGTCGTCGTGACGGACAGCCAAATCATCTCGCTGCCCGAGCGGCATCTGATGACCGGCTCATGCACGCCATGTGAACTTGTCGTGAACCCTCGAAGTCACCGGCGCCCTACGCCTCACCGGCGCGCAGCGACGGGCTGCCGGTCGGCCCGGTGCGCGATCCTGGCAGCTAGCTGTCCTCTATCCAGCAGCGTGCCGCAGGCGGCGCTCACGGCGGCGGCCAAAGGTGGGCCCGCGGCGAAGGCCGGTCAGGGCGCGGCGCCGGGGCCGGGAAGCAGCTCGACGTCGCCGGCGTGCATCGGCTCTTCGCAGTGTGCGCAGCGCAGATCGACGTGGCTGATCTCCCCGCACGCGTGGTGGCGGTAGAGGACCGGCGGCACGGCCTCCCCGGCGAGCCACTTGTCGGCCCAGCCCACCATCACCATCAGCATGTCGACGAGCTCGGTGCCCTTGTCAGCCAGCACGTACTCGTACCGCGGTCTGCGGTCATAGGGCCGGCGCTCGAGCACTCCTTGCTCGACGAGGTGGTTCAGCCGCTCGGTCAGGACCTTGGGTGAGATGCCGAGGTCGGCCTGGATCTGCTCGAACCGGGTGAATCCGGCCCACACGTCGCGCAGGATCTGCGGCGACCAGGGCTCGGGGTGGCGTGCCCACAACCCCCGCTGAGAGGTACGCCCGCATCATCGGAGCGCTCAGAAACGCAGCTTGAAGCCGCCGTCTGAGTCCATGATCGTGACGGCGGCCGCCGTGTGGTGCCCTGCCCCGTCGATCAGGTGCATTGAAGGTCTTGCCGATCACGACCGTGACGTGCTGCGGGCAGACCGCTCGGACCTGCTGGCCGCGCTGCGCCAGGGTGACGACGATGCCGTGCTCGACGTTGTCGGCGAGCATTTCGGAGCGACGAGATGAACGGTGCCCTGACCGTCGAGCTGGGTGGCCCTCATCCGAACCACATGGCCACCCCGCAGCTTGACGCTGCAGTCGACGACGACGCCCTTGGCCAGCTTGGCCTTCTTCGGGCAGCTGACCGACGCCACCTGAAATCCCGGATGCCTGTCCAGGTCGGTGCGGATCGTCCTCGCCAGCGCCGCGGTGTCGTATCCCGGCGCACCGGTCGAGCCGCAGCCGACCGCGATACGGCCACCACGCCGGCGAGGACCAGGCGGCGATGCAGCCGCGCGGGCAGCGGGCGCGCTCGTCGCGCTGCGGACCAGGTATCCGACACTCGCATCATGAGAGAACAGACGCCATCGACCCGGCGAATCTTCCCAGGGTGATCGGGGCCCTGGGCTCGACCTACGCGTGGGACCGGAGCGCGCCTGCACGCCGGGCCGGTCCTCGCGTGCGGCCGATGTTCTGGCTGCGCGATCCTGACGGCAACAGTCTGTGGGTTCTCGAGGGTTGAGCGAGGGTGCGGGCGAGGTCACGCGGCGGCCTGGTGGCCGGGGTTCGCAGCGGATCCAGCGCTGGGCACGGAGTAGGGTTGGGGCATGCCGAGACGCCGGGTCGTGATCGATCATCTCACCGTCGGCGTCAGCGACCTGGCCCGCAGCCGCGCGTTCTACGCGCGGGCACTCGTCCCGCTCGGTTTTGCTGAGATCGGTCGTTGGCGCGAGGACGCGAGCGACGTCCGGTTCGGACTGGACGAGGCCCCCGACTTCGGGATCTCCACTCGCTATGGGACCGGCGCGCCGGCGCATATCGCGTTTACGGCCGACCGGCGTGAACAGGTCGATGCATTCCACGCAGCCGCCCTGACCGCCGGCGGGCGCGATAACGGACCTCCTGGCCTGAGACCCCGGTACTCGGACGGGTACTACGCCGCGTTCGTGCTCGATCCCGACGGCCACAACGTGGAGGCAGTTCACCACGACACCGTGTGAGTCACGCGGCTGAGGCGCTGTCGGCGGCTGACGGGCGGTTCTGCAGCTCGGCATCGAGCAGCTGCAGCAGAGCGGCGCCGGCCGGCGATGGTTCGCGGTCCAGCGGGGTGACCAGCATCAGCTCGCGAGGTATGGGTGGATCGCAGGCGACCCCGATCGCTCGGCCGCCGGCGAAGCGCAGCGCTCGCGGCGGAAGCAGCGAGACCCCGAGGCCGAGGCCAACGAGCTCCACCAGATCGGCGATCGTGTCCACCTCACAGGACACGTGACGCCTGAGGCCCGCCGCCTCGCAGGCCTCGTCGATGCTGGCGCGCAGCGACGAGTCCCGCCGGTATTCGACGAAGTCGCGGTCGGCGAGGTCGACCAGCCGGACGCGGCGGCGGTCGGCCAGCGGATCCTCTGCTCCGACCGCGAGCAGCAGCGATTCGGTGCCGATCGGCCGCGCTCGTACCCGGTGGGCCTGGGGGCCGAGCGGCAGGTCGACGATCGCGAGCTCCATCTCTCCGTCGGCGGTGCGGCGCACCAGCGAGGGCACGCCGTCGTGCTGTAGACGCAGCTTCACGGCCGGGTGGCGGCGGTGATAACGCGCCAGCAACGCCGGAACGTCGACCACTCCGAGGGTTTGCACGGCGACGGCGCCGACCGTCAGCTGCCCACGCAGCAGGCCCCGCACACCGGCGACGGCGTCCCGGCCCTCCTCCGCGGCCGCGACGGCGCGCCGAGCGGCAGGGAGCAGCGCCCGGCCGGCTTCGGTCAGCTCGACCCGGCGGGTGCTGCGCACGAACAGATCGGTGCCCAGCTCCCGCTCGAGCGACCGGATCGAACTCGACAGGCTCGACTGGGTCAGGTGCACCCGAGTCGCGGCTCGCGTGAAATGGCGCGCCTCCGCCACAGCCAGGAAGTGGGAGAGCTGCCGCAAATCCATCCAGTGATGGTATCGCTTAGTCCAAGCCTGACAATCGGTTGGACAACTGGCCGGCTTCGACCCAGACTTGTCACATGCACGGACCAGCCAGCACGTCCACCATCGCTTCGCACACCTCGAAAGGAGCACTATGAGCCTGCTTATCAAACCCAACGCCGTGGCGGGAACGCCGGGGAGCCTTCGTTTCATCGGCGCAGAACACGGCGACGTACCGGTCTCGCTGTTCCTGGTGAGCTCTCCGCCCGGTGAGGGTCCCGAGCTCCATCGCCATCCGTACCCCGAGATCTTCGTCGTCCATGGGGGGCAAGCCGAGTTTCAGCTCGACGACGCCCGCGTCACGGCCCGAGCCGGCAACATCCTGATCGCGCCCGCCGGTGTCCCCCACCGCTTCACCAGCTCCGGCAGCCAGGAGCTGCGCCTGACCGCGATCCACACAGCCGCCCGGATGGAGACCGAGTGGCTCGAATCGGCCACCGCCCGCCCAGGCGGCGGGGACGGGATGATCGCATGCTCACCGACCTCGGATCCGCCGATCGCGCTGATCGGCAAGCGCGGACGTGACGAGCGGACCACACGTCCCTCGCGCCGGGCGAGTTGGCGGAGCTCCTGAAGCACCGGTCGCGCCCGCTTGACTGCTTTGACGTCGGCCTGACCGATCAGCTCGCCGTGGTGGAGGCGTGCGACCTGTTCCTCGCCCCGCACACCGGCTTCGGTCTCGCCGCGCTCGCAGTGGACACTCCGTGGCTGGCACTGTCGGGCGGGCGCTGGTTTCACGCAGTTTGGACCCGGCCATGATCGTCAAGGACGGCGACGAAGGTCCGCGGACGCCCAGCATGACGCGGGCGCGTGGGCGCGAAGACCTCGGCCGCGCGGCGAGCTAGGCAGCCTCGAGTGCCTGCTTGAGCCGGCGCATGTTATCCGGCATCTCTCCCGCCGCCTGACGGCGGACGACGAGCGGCACCAGCAGCTTGCCGATGCCATGCCCTTCGAAGTCGACCGTGATCGTGACCCGCGACCGCGCACCGTCATCCAAGGGCTCGACATCAACCGTGACGATCCCGCGGATCGGTCCGTCGGTGCCGTGATCCGCCCAGCGGCGCGGAGGGTCGTACTCGGTGATCTGCGAGTGGATCTCCCGCGCGCTACCGCCGATGTTCCGCACCGTCGTGCAGACCGCACCAACACACACCGAGTCGCGGTCCATCGAGCCAGACACCACGGCCGGCTGCCACGCCGGGAACCTCGAAGGGTCGATCACGAACGGGAACACCACCTCGGGTCCACGGTCGATCTCGATGGTCGCGATGATCGGGGGCATGACGCCCGGCAATCCTCTCAGAACATGCTGGCCCCGCGGGCGCGGTCCACGGTCAGTCGATGGGTCCGGTGGATCGTTCGCGCTCGGTCGCCGGCATCGCGGCGTTGATGCTGCTCAGGAGCTGGGGGACCGGGCTCGCAGTTCCGCGCCGCGGCCCCGTGCACGCCCGGGGTTCTTGCGACTGGGGTTATGATCGGGATGCGCGCAAGGGCGTTCCCGGTCCGCGGAAAGGGCGAAGCCCACCTTGCTGCTGGTGTTGTGGTTTGTGGTCGATGTCTCCTTTCCGGCCTGTGATTGCGGACTCCTGGCCTTGGTGAAAGGAGGCCTTTGTGCCACCCCGCGGTCTTCCCGGCAACGCCAACCTTGAGCAGCTTCGCAACGGTGCGAAGGGGTTTCAGCGTGCGGTGCGCGCTGGCGATCCTGGTGCGGCGGCGATCGTCAACGAGTTCCACCCGCGCCTCGGCTCAGCTGCGCCGGGTTCTCCGGAGCTCGACGGGTTCACGCGCGCGGACGCCCAGCTGGTAGTCGCGCGTCAGTTCGGGTTTCCGAGCTGGCCAAAGCTGAAGGCGCATCTCGAGCTCGTCGCCGACTACGCCCGCTCCCCGCATCATGAGCCCGTCGGCGGCCCGCTGCCGGATGACGCGGCGGTGGTCGACGAGTTCCTCCGGCTGGCGTGCCTGAACTATGGCGACGATGACCCGGACCGGTTCCGGCGCGCCCAAGCGCTGCTCGAGACGCATGATTGGCTCGGGCGCGCAACGATCCACACGATCGCGGCGACCGGCGATGTCGACGCGGGCCGCGATCTGCTGGACCGCGATCCGTCTCAGGCGTCGCTGCCGGGCGGGCCATTCGGGTGGGAGCCGCTGCTCTATCTGGCCTACGCGCGGGTGCCTCTTGGTGCGGGTCGGTCGGGGGTCGCGGTCGCGCGGCTGCTGCTGGAGCACGGCGCCGATCCGAACGCCGGCTATCTGTGGGAGGGGCTGATCCCGCCGTTCACGGCGCTGACCGGCGCGCTGGGCGGCGGCGGCACCATCCCGAAGCACCCGGAGGAGCTCGCGCTTGCCCGTGTGCTGTTGGAGGCAGGCGCTGACCCGAACGACGGGCAGGCGCTCTACAACCAGGGTTGGGGCCCAAGCGCGGGAGAGGAGTGGCTCGGCCTGCTGTTCGAGTTCGGGCTGGGCACCGGCGACGGCGGCCCGTGGCGCCGACGGTTCGGCGAGCGTCAGGACTCCCCTCAGAAGATGCTCGAGGACCTGCTGATCGCCGCGGCCACGCACGGGTTCACCGACCGGGTCCGTCGGCTGCTCGACCGCGGAGCCGATCCCAGCGGCCGCGAGATCAAGCACCCGATCTACCGAGGACGCTCACCCGTGCAACAAGCGGCACTGAACGGACACATGGACATCGTCTCGATGCTGGTGGACGCCGGCGCGATCTGGGAGCACGACCAGGTCGACGAACTGATCGCGACCGCGATGGCCGGCGACCGCGGCGCAATGGAGCGGGTACTCGGTACCGGCGCCGGCTTACGCGAGCGTGCGATCGAGCGCTGTCCCGACCAGCTCGTCCGCGCCGCCGAGCAGGACAGCTACGAGGCGGTCGTGCTGCTGATCGAGCTGGGGTTCGACGTCAACGCTCGGTCGCGGACCGCGCCGCTGCACGAGGCCGCGATGCGCGGCAACGTCGCGGTGATCCAGCTGCTGCTCGAGCATGGCGCCGACCCGAATCTGCGTGACACGGGGTATGCCGCGACGCCGGCCGGCTGGGCCGAGCATCACGAACAGCCCGAAGCCCAACGGCTGCTGAAGGCACTCGAGCGACCGGACGTTCGGGACGGCGCGGTTGCTGGCGGCGATGGCCGAGACGACGAGGACCCGCCGGCGCGGCCTGTGGTGCCGGGCGCTGCGATGCGGACGGTCGCGGCCGCGTTCACAGCGGTCTCGGAGCGGCGGTTCGACGATCTCGCCGAGATGGTCTCGCCGGATATCGACTGGCGCGGGATTCCCGAGGCAGACGGCGGTGTGCCGCGGTGCGTTGGTCGTGAGGAGGCGATGGCGCGGATGCGGGTCGGGCTGCTCGCCGGCGGTCAGGTGTCGGTCAGGGCGTTCGTTGAGGACGGCAACCGCGTCTTCGCGCACGTACACCACACCGACGAGGACGACGGCACAGACGAGGAAGGCGGGATCGCGCGTGCGGAGCGATTCGTCGTCGCCGAAGTCCGGGACGGACTGATCGTGCGGATGTGCGGATACGCGACCGAGCCCGAGGCACGCACCGCGTTGAGCGAGGATCCAGCCCCCGACGATCGGGCCGGAAGCGAGCGATGACACTGCCGATCACTGAGAGTGTCGCGCTGCGCCGGTTGACGACGGACGATCTCCCGGGGATCGCAGGGTGGTTTGAGGATCCGGAGACGAGCCGGTATCTCGGTGGGCCGGAGTGGCCGGCGGCGATGCTTGCTCACGCGGACGAGGCGGTCGGGACCGTGTTCCGCGGCGCATGGCAGATCGCCGCGCACCACTACCTTGCGCTCACCGGCGAAGCTCCGGTCGGGTACGTCGATGGCGGCGTCTTCGATTGCTGCGCGGTCTACGGCGGGGAGGGCCCGGACGGGCCGATCATCCTCGACACGATCGACGCGGTCACCTGCGCGATCGCGTTCGTGATCGACCCCGCTTATCGTCGTCGGGGCCTCGCGACCGCGATGATCCTCGCGCTCATCGGCCAGCCGGGCCTGGCGGGGGTCGAGCTGTTCGAGGCCGGGGTTGATCCGGAGAACCACGCGTCGTGTCGCACCCTGGAGGCTGCGGGGTTCCGATTGCGCTCACCCGATCCGGACTGTGAGGGGATGCTCTACTACGAGCTATGGGCGAGCGCGGCGAGGACCCATTCGTCGGGCGGCTGACCGCGCATCCCGTCCGCCGTGCGAAAGCCGGCAGTTCAGTGCGGGGGAAGATGCGCTGGCCGCCGCCGGCGCTCAGCGCCCCAACTAGACCTCGCGACGGGCGAGCGGGTGCCGAAAGCCGTATCCGGCCATGATCAGCATCTCGTTCATGTGCGCAGACCACAGCTGCCAGCTGTGGCCGCCTGGGTAGATGGCCCAGCCGACGTCGGCTCCCTCCGCTTTCAGAGCCGCCGCCATGGGCGCGATCTGCGAGCGAAACTCGTCGTGGTGGCCGATGTAGAGCAAGCTGCGCAGCGGGTATCTCCTCAGCGCCCGGCGCAGTCGTCGCACGTAGTCGATCGGGCTGTTGTAGGCCATCTGCGCCGGCGCGGCATGCGCGAACACGCCGTTGTGGGTCTCGATGAAGTAGCCCGACCAAACCTGGATCGAGCCGAACAGGCGCAGCTGATGAAGGCCGACGTTGGCCGCGCCGTAGGCACCGGCCGACAGGCCGGCGATCACGCGATCCTGGCGGTGGGGCAACGTCGCGAAGCGATGGTCGACGTCGTGGACCACGTCGACCACGTAGCTCTCGAAGCGCCCGGAGGGCGTGTTGGCCCACTCCGAGTCAGTCGAGGTCCGGCCATCGATCCGGCCATCGGGAAACACCAGGATCATCGGCGGCACGCGGCCCTGGCGGATCAGGGCCTCCATCCGAGGTTCGATTGCGGCGTGGGCGCTGAAGGCGAGTGGCCGCCCGGGCATGCCGTGCAGGCCGTAGAAGACGGGAAGCCGCCGCGTCGGCGTGTAATCGGTCGGCAGGTAGACCAGGTAGTCGGCAATCCGCCTCAACGCACGCGAGTAGAAGTGCACCCGCTCCAGTCGTCCGGGCACCGACCGGGGCGGCGACACCGAACCGGGGCTCTGGCTGTCACCGACGATCACCAGCCTCGGGGGCCGACCATGCCGGCTACGGCCTTCACCGTGCGCGGCCAGCACCAGATAGGCGCCGATGAGCAGCACCGCGCAGCCCCCGGCGGCCGCGGCGATCAGCCGGGTTCGGCGGCCGAAGGCTGTCAGGCGAGCGCCGCTGTCGATACGGGCCACGGGGGCTCGAGACTAGATGGGCATTCGTTTGCGTTCGTTTAGGGAGAACGGGCACGGATGTCGCGCGAACACTCGCTCCAGGCTTGCCCTGCCGGTCAAATCGACTTAATCTTCGTCATCGTGAGCGACCAGGCACTGACGCCGGCGCCGGGGGGCCAGGCCCGAGGAGACCGACCGACCGGGGATGCGGAGCTGCTGCGCGCGATCCTCGACACCGCGCAGGAGGCTTTCGTCATGATGGACTCGGCCGGCCTGATCCTCGCGTTCAACCGGGCGGCCGAGCACACGTTCGGCTTTTCTCGTGACGAGGTGCTGGGGCGGGAACTGGCGCAGACGATCATCCCCGAGCGCTACCGCGACGCTCACCGAGCGGGCCTGCGCCGCTATGCCGAGACCGGCAAGGGGAGGATGGTCGGTCAGCGGCTGGAGATGACCGCTCTGCACCGCGAAGGCCACGAGTTCCCGATCGAGCTGACGATCTCGGAGGCCCGCTCACCCGACCAGGCCGCCGGCACGATCGCCTTCCACGCGTTCATGCACGACATCTCGGAGCGCAAGCTGTCCGAGCGCGTGCTGGTCGCGATGCAGTCGACGACCTCGGCGATGGCGCGCGCTGACTCACCGTCACAGGCGATGGCATCGCTGCTCTCGACGCTCGGCGCCTCGATGGACTGGACGGTCGGTGCCTATTGGCAGCTCGCCCACGACGATGCGCTGGACCGGATGGCCAGTTGGACCGCCGAGGGCGTGGAGGCCGGAGAGTTCGAGGCGCTCGGCGGTGAGTTGCGACTGTCGCGCGACGGGAGCCTGCCCGGCCGGGCGCTGGAGCTTGGCGAGGCGGTGTGGGTTCAGGACTACGGCACCGACGAGCGCGTGCCGCGAGCGCAGGCGGCAAGTCGCGCGGGATTGCACGCGGCGATCGCCGTGCCCGTGCTGCGCAAGCGCGAGGGCATCGGGGTGATCGAGTTCTTCGCCTCCGAGCCGCGGGTGCACGACCGCTCGGTCAGCGGCGCGCTGGCGACCGTGGGCGCTCAGGTCGGCGAGCTGCTCGGCGTCCTGGAGGAGCGACAGGCGCTGCTCGCCAGCCTGGCGCGGCTGGCCCTCACCGACCAGCTCACCGGACTCCCCAACCGCCGGGCCTGGGAGGAGGCCCTGCAGCGCGAACTGGCCCGCGCAGACCGCGATGGACATCCGGTGTGCGTGGCGGTGATCGATCTCGACGAGTTCAAGCGCTTCAACGACGAGCACGGACACCAGGCCGGCGACGCCCTGCTCGCCGAGGCAGCCCGCGCCTGGAACGACCAACTGCGCGCCTCGGATCTGCTTGCGCGCTACGGCGGCGAGGAGTTCGCGGCCGTGGTCCCCGCTTGGCCGCTGGAGACGGCGGTGGCCGTGGTCGAGCGGCTCCGGCTGGCCACGCCGACGGGCCTGACCGCCTCCGCGGGGGTCGCCAGCTGGAACCGGCAGGAAACGGCGAGGGAGCTGTTCGCACGGGCCGACGCCGCTCTCTACGAGGCCAAGGAGCGCGGGCGCAACCGCACCGTCGCGGCGAGCTGAGCCGCCCGTTGCCGCGGGAGGAGACGCCGGAGTCCCCGGTTGCTGCAAGATGCTGACGTGCACGGCGGTCTGGACGTCTCGTGAGCGCCGCCGCATCTTTAGCGGTCCTGGCCGTGTCGCTGACGGCCGCCGTCGTCCGCACCCGCTGGGCGCCGGATTGGGCGGTGGCCGTCGGCGGCGCGCTCCTGCTCCTGGCCACCGGCGTGATCAGCTTCGCGGGCACCCGGCATGCGCTCGCGAACTTCGGCCCGACGATCGGCTTTCTCGCGGCGCTGCTCGTGCTCGGAGACGGCTGTCGCCGCTCCGGCCTGTTCGACGCTCTCGGTGCCACGATGGCGATCGCGTCCCATGGCCGGGCGATGCGCCTGTTGGCGCTGGTGTTCGCGGTCGCGGCGGCTACCACCGCCGTGCTGAGCCTCGACGCGACCGTCGTGCTGCTGACGCCGATCGTGTTCGCGACAGCGGCGGGGCTTCGGGTCAGCTCACGGCCGCACGTCTACGCATGCTCGCACCTGGCCAACACGGCCTCCCTGCTGCTGCCGGTCTCCAACCTCACCAATCTGCTCGCCCTCCAGGCCAGCGACCTGTCGTTCGCGCGCTTCGCCGCGCTGATGGTGCTGCCATGGCTCGCGGGACTGGCGATCGAGTGGATCGTCCTCACGCGCGCGTTTCGCTCCGAGTTGCGGATGACATCCACGGACGCACCCGTGGCTGACGGTCGCCCGCTCCCGCGGTTCGCGCTGGTCGTGCTGGCGTTTACCCTCGTCGGCTTCGCCGTCAGCTCGGCGACCGGGGTCGCTCCAGTGTGGGTGGCGGTGCTCGCAGCGCTGGGGATGACCGCCGGGTCAAGGCCGTCGCCCAGCGAGATCGTCGTCGCCGCGCAGCCCGCGTTCCTGGCGTTCGTGCTCGCCCTCGGCGTGATCGTCACCGCCGCCAGCCAGCATGGCCTCTCGTCGGCCGTCGACGCTGTGCTCCCCCATGGCTCGGGGCTTCTGGCGCTCCTGGCAGTCGCGGCCGTCAGCGCCGTCCTGGCCAACCTCGTCAACAACCTGCCGGCGACGCTGATCGTGCTCCCGGTCGTCGCCGCCAGCGGCCCCGGCGCGGTCCTCGCCATGCTCATCGGCGTCAACGTGGGCCCGAACGTGACCTACGTCGGCTCGCTGGCGACGCTGCTGTGGCGCCGGATCGTCCATGCTCACGACGAGACCGTGGAGATCGCGGAGTTCGTCCGGCTCGGAGCGCTCACCGTCGTGCCCGCGTTGTTGGCGTGCACCGTCTGCTTGTGGTTGGCTCTGCAGGTGGTGTGATGCGCGCCGTCGTCTGGATCGCCGAGGGAACGTGGGAGGCCTGCGTCAGGCAGGCCTCAGAGCTCGTGCCCGAGCAGGCCGAGGTGACGCTTCTGCACGTCGCGCCAAGCGACGTCGAGGAGCTCGCCGCCGCAGGGCCCGCGGGCCTCCTCGGCCGCCGCCGGCCGCCGCCCCACGAGCGGAGCCTGCGCGCCGTCTCCGATCAGGAGGCGGGCCGGCTGCTGGACTCGGCCCGGACACTGTGGGGCCGCGACTGCGAGACGGCGGCGCGCCGGGGCCGGGTCGAGCGCGAGGTGGTGGTCGCCTGCGCGGACGCGGACCTGCTCGTGCTCGCCCGCGACGGCGATCTGCGACTCGGGCCCCCAAGCCTCGGGCCGCCCACGCGCTTCGTCGTCGATCACGTGCCCTGCGCCGTCGTCCTGGTGTGGCCGGCCCAGCCGCCCGGGGTCGACACGATCCCGCCGGCGCCCCGTCATCCCAGGCGGCACTAAGCCAGATCAGGCCGTCAGGCGGTCTTCGCGGTGGCCTGCGCCCCCAGGTCGAGCTCGTCGATCGCCTGATCACGCATCTTGAACTTCTGCACCTTGCCGGTGACCGTCATCGGGAAGGAGTCCACGAACTTGACGTAGCGCGGGACCTTGTAGTGGGCAATCCTGCCACGGCAGTACTCGCGTACCGCCTCCTCGTCCAGGGACGCCCCGCTGCGCAGGACCACCCAGGCCATCAGCTCCTCGCCATAGCGCTCGTCGGGAACGCCGATCACCTGCACGTCGCCGATGTCGGGATGGGAGTAGAGGAACTCTTCGATCTCCCGCGGATAGACGTTCTCGCCGCCACGGATCACCAGGTCCTTGATTCGCCCGACGATGTTGAAGTAGCCCTCGTCGTCCATCGTGGCCAGATCGCCGGTGTGCATCCAGCCGTCGGTGTCGATCGCCTCGGCGGTGCGCTCGGGATCCTCCCAGTAGCCGGTCATGACGCTGTAGCCGCGGGTGCACAGCTCACCCGTCTCCCCGCGGGCGACCGCGTGGAAGGTCTCCGGGTCGGCCACCTTGACCTCCAGGTGCGGCCCGACGCGACCGACGCTGCCCACACGCTTCTCCAACGGGTCGTCGGTCGCGGTCTGGGTGCTGACGGGGCTTGTCTCCGTCATCCCGTAACAGATGCCCACCTCGCTCATGTGCATCCGCTCGATCACGCGCTTCATCACCTCCACCGGGCAGGGGGAGCCGGCCATGATCCCGGTCCGCAGCGAATCGAGGGCGAAGCGCTCGAACTCGGGCACGGCCAGCATCGCGATGAACATCGTCGGCACGCCGTAGAGCGAGGTGCAGCGCTCGCTCGCCACCGCCTGGAGCGTGGCCTCGGCCTCGAAGGCGGGGGCCGGGATAACCATCGTGGCGCCGTGCGAGCTGCACGCGAGGTTGCCCATCACCATCCCGAAACAGTGGTAGAAGGGAACGGGGATGCAGACCCGGTCCTCGTGCGTGTAGCGAACGCCCTCGCCGACGAAGAAGCCGTTGTTGAGGATGTTGCGGTGCGTCAGCGTCGCGCCCTTGGGAAAGCCGGTGGTGCCGCTGGTGTACTGGATGTTGATGGGGTCCGAGGCCTCCAGCGAGGAGCTGCGCTCCCGCAGCTGACCGGGATCGACCCGCGCGGCGCCGGCCAGCAGCTCATCCCAGTCCTCGCCCTCAAGGAACACCACGCGCTCCAGCGACCCCAGCCCCTCGCGCACCTCGGCGACCATCGCCCGGTAGTCCGAGGTCTTGAACGCGGGCGCGGCGATCAGCATTCGGCAACCCGACTGGCGAAGCGCATATTCCAACTCGGAGGTTCGGTAGGCGGGGTTGATGTTGACCAGGATCACCCCGAGCTTGGCGGTGGCGTACTGGACGAGCACCCACTCGGCGCAGTTGGGGCTCCAGATCCCGACCCGATCACCCTTCTGAAGGCCGGCGTCGATCAATCCGCGAGCCAGCTCGTCGACCGCCCGGTCAAGCTCGCTCCAGCTGTAGCGCAGGCCCTGCTGGAAGGACACCAGCGCCTCGCGGTCGCCGAACCTGGCCACGGTCTGCTCCAGGTTGGAGCCGATCGTCTCCTCCAACAGCGCCACCGTGGTCTGGCCCTGCGCATACGAATCGCTCATCGCCCTCTCCCGTCGCTCTCCGGTCCCCCGATTTTACGGCCGGCGGCAAATCCGGGCGCTCTTGGCTGGAGCGCACCAGCCTATGCGTGCGGGCTGTCAGACGGATGACCGGTTTGCGGTTCTCGCGCGACGGATATCCCTCTACAGAAGTGCACCCAACGCGAACTCTGGCGTGAGCGTCTGCCACGTCCTGAGCGAGGATCCCGACCTCGCCGAGCTCATCGACCCCGAGCAGCGCGTCCGGGCGGTGGAGCAGTGCGTCGCGCGTACGGCGCGGATTCCGCGCGGTCGCTGGACCACGCCGGGCGCTGACGGCCGCGACGGTATCGGGTTGCTGGTGCTGGAGGGCCTGCTGCTGCGGCGGGTCGGGATCGACGGCCGCTTCGGAGCTGAGTTGCTGGGCGTCGGCGACCTGCTGCGCCCCTGGCACGGCGAGGACGATCGTGGCGCCCTGGCCCTCACGACAGGCTGGAGAGTGCTGGAGCCGGTTCGCCTGGCGGTGCTCGACGCGGCGGTCGCCCGGCGCTTCGCCGCGTATCCCGAGCTCACCGGCCGACTGGTGGACCGGGCCCTCGAACGCTCGCGCAACCTCGCCATCAACATGGCGATCGTGCACCAGGCGCGCGTCAACGTGCGCCTGCAGATGCTGTTCTGGCATCTGGCCGATCGCTGGGGACGGGTGCGCTCCGCGGGAGTCCTGCTGCCGCTGTCGTTGACCCACACCGTGCTCGCTGATCTGGTGGCGGCGCGTCGCCCGACTGTCACCAGCGCTTTGGGCGAGCTTGACCGGCAGGGGCTGGTGCTCCCCGACGAGGACGGCTGGCTGCTGTGCGGTGAACCGCCGGGCGAGCTGCTTGAGCTGCAGGAGCTCGGGGTCAACGGTCGCTCGGCGACCACCGCCGCCCAGGTGTGAGCCGCCCGCTGGAGTTCACCGCCTTCCACCGTGGCGGCAGCGGTCCGCCGCTGGTCCTACTGCACGGCTTCACCGGGACGTGGCGGGCGTGGGAGCTGGTGCTGGAGGCTCTCGAGCGACGACACGAGGTGTTCGCGCCAACGTTGCCCGGCCATCGGGGCGGACCCTCGCTCCCGCCGGATCCGGTGAGCACCGAGGGGTTTCTCGGACGAATCGAGGCGATGCTCGACGCCGCCGGGATCGACACCGCGCATCTGGTCGGCAACTCGATGGGAGGCTATGGGGCGCTGCGCCTGGCCGCCCGCGGCCGCGCCCGGTCCGTGGTGGCGCTGGCTCCGGCGGGCGGATGGGCGCGCGACGACGACTCGCTGCGCCCCACGCTGGACCGGTTCGTCGAATGGCAGTGCCAGATGCAGCAGTTGGCGCCCCACGCCGACGCGATCGTCGCCGACCCAGCCGGGCGCCGGCGCGTCAGCCTGGCCATGACCGAGCGCTGTGATCACATCCCGCGCGAGCTGCTCGCCCATCAGATGCTGGCCACCGCCACCTGCCCTGGCCTGCAGACGCTCAACCAGGCGGTCCTGCGCGAGGGCTACTCGCTCGACGCCCAGCAGATCGGCTGTCCCGTGCGCGTCATGTGGGGAACAGCCGACCGGTTGCTGCCGTGGCCGAGCAGCGCGGCTCGGTATGCGAACGAGTGGCTTCCCCACGCCGACTGGGTGACCCTCGACGAGGTGGGGCACTGCCCGCAGCTCGACGTCCCGCTGCAGGCTGCTGAGCTGATCCTGGGCGTCACCGGGTCGTGCTGAGCTACTGGACGACGACCGTTCCGTGCATGAACGGGTGGAATTGGCAGATGTAGGGATACGTGCCCGGCTTGCTGAACTTGACCGTGGCACTCGCTCCGGGCTTGATCGTGCCGCTGTCAAAGCCACCATTCGCGGTCGCCGTGTGGGCGGTCATGTCGTGGTTTGAGAACGTCACGCTGGCGCCACGCTTGACCGTGAGCTTCGCCGGGCCGTACTTGAAGTTGCTGATGGCGACGGTGACGTGACCCGAGGCAGCCTTGCCTGACTGACCCGGCGGCGCCGCCGTCGAGGCGGAGGAGGTCGTCGAGGTAGAGGAGGCGCTGGACGACGTGGTGTTTGGGCTGGAGCTGGAGCCCGAGCCGCAGGCGACCAGTGCCAGCGAGGCGAGCCCCAGGGCAAGCGCGGAGGTCGGTTTCGTACTCATGCTCAGCTTTACGCGCTGGCGGCGAGCTCGGATCACCAGTGATCCGAGCACTGAGCGATCTCGTAGAAAGGGGTGCACCAGACACACGTATTCGGACCCACCAAGGAGACTCGATGACCGAACCAACCAACCACGACGGCGACCGGTCGCCGACCGGAGTCGTCGAGCAGCTGGCTCGGGACGACGTCGAGCGCAAGCGCTTTCTCACAATGGCCGGGAAGCGCATGGGCGGGGCCGCCGCGGCCACCGCACTGGGCGCCTTCATCGCCGCCTGCGGGAGCTCGTCCTCTTCCTCGTCCAGCGCGGCCGGCACCAGCTCAAGCGCCGCCGCTGCGACCACTGCGAGCTCGTCCAGTTCAATGTCCAGCTCTCCGGACCTGGCGATCGTGAACTACGCGCTGACGCTGGAGTACCTGGAGTCGCAGTTCTACGCCAAGGTGATCAAGAGCGGCCTGTTCCACGGCAAGAACCTGTCCGTGATCAAGAGCTTCGGCCACGAGGAGGCACAGCACGTCACCGCGCTCAAGGCCGTGGCCACCAAGCTCGGCTCCCCGGCGAGTGAGCCCACGGGCAAGTTCCCGATCAAGAACGCCAAGCAGGTCACGATGCTGGCCGGCGCGGTGGAGAACCTAGGCGCCGCCGCCTACCTCGGACAGGCGGGCAACATCCAGAGCAAGGAGATCCTGGCAGCAGCTCTGGCGATCCACAGCATCGAAGCCCGCCACGCCGCCACGATCAACCTCGTGCTGGGCATGAACCCGACCCCCGACGGCGCGTTCGCCAAGCCGATGAGCATGGCCCAGGTCCTGGCCGTCGTCAAGCCGTTCATCGCCTGAACGGCGACCGAACCTTCGAAAGAGGTATCACCAGCATGAATCCTTCCGCTACGGAAACCCCGGATCTCGGCGCCGTCGAGGTCCCGGGCATCAACCGCTCCACCTTCATCCTGCGCGGCGCGCTTGCCGCCGGCGCCGCCTACGGCGTCGGCTCCGTCGCCCCGTTCGTCGGCAACGCCCTGGCCGCGTCACCCGACCTCGAGATCCTCAACTTCGCGTTGACGCTCGAGTACCTGGAGGCGGACTTCTACCAAGTCAAGGGCAAATCGGTCGGCCTCAGCGCCGCGATCAAGCCGATCGCCAAGGCGTTCGGCGAAGAGGAGTCAGAGCACGTCTCCGCGCTGACCGCAGCGATCAAGAAGCTCGGCGGCAAGCCGGTCTCCAAGCCGATGTTCGCCTTCCCGGTGACCAACCAGAAGAGCTTCCTCAAGCTCGCCTACGTGCTGGAGAACACGGGCGTGGGCGCCTACAACGGCGCCGCCCCGTCGCTCACCGACAAGGCCCTGCTGGCCGCCGCGGGCTCGATCGTGCAGATCGAGGCGCGTCATGCCGCCACGATCGGGCTTCTGACCAACATGTCGCTCACGCCCAACGGCGCGTTCGACAAGCCGCTGAGCGCCAAGCAGGTGCTCGCCAAGGCGGGGCCGCTGATCAAGAAGTAGGCCCCGCTGCACTCCTGATCGCGGGCTCGCCGGATCATCTCCTCCTCCGGCCGGCCCGCGGTCACCACCACCGCCCGCCACAATGAGAGGCAAACCGTCGTGTTCCGCCCCCCCGTCAGCCGTCGCTCCTCGCGCCACGACCTCTTCGGCCTCGCCGACGAGGATCTGATGGGACGGGTCCAGGACGGCGACGCTCGGGCGTTCGAGGTGATCTTCGACCGCCACGCCGACGCGGCGTTCTCGCTCGCGTATCGGATGTGCGGACGACGGGCGGTGGCCGAGGATGTCGTGCAGGAGGCGTTCCTCTCGCTGTGGCGCAGCGGCGCGCGCTATGACCGGACGCGCGGCAGCGTGCGCTCCTGGGTGCTGGGAGTGGTCCACAATCGCGCGATCGACCTGTTCCGCCGCGATACCGGCAGAACAAGCCGCGACGTCAGCGACGAGTCCGCCGTGGAACGGATGCCGGCGCCCGATAGCACCGAGGGCGAGGTACACCGTCGCGACGATGCGTCACAGGTCCGGGGGGCGCTGCAGGAGCTGCCCGCTGACCAGCGCCAGGTGATCGAGCTCGCCTATTTCGGCGGCTTCAGCCACAGCGAGATCGCCGACCAGCTTCAGCTTCCGGCCGGGACGGTGAAGGGGCGGATGCGCCTCGGGCTGACCAAGCTCAGGCTCGCGCTGGGCGATGTTTCGGGAATGGTGCAATCACAGGGATGAGAAGATGACCGACAAGGACTGGGCCACAGACAATCGAGACTGCGGGGCGGATGTCGCCGCCTACGCGCTGGGGGCGCTGGACGAGGCGGAGGCCGAAGGTTTCCGGCGCCACCTGGAGGGATGCGCGGTCTGCCGCGACGAGCTCGCTGCGTTCCAGCAGGTCGTCGACGTGCTGCCGATGAGCGCGCCGGCTTACCAGGTGCCGCCCGGCCTGCGACGACGAGTGATCGACGCGATCGCCGAGGAGCCCGGTCATGCAGTCGCACCCGGGCGCCGCTGGAACGCGCCCCGCCGCCGACTCTTCGCCCTGCCCCGGCCGGCACTGGCAATCGCCGGCACGCTGGCGGTCGCCGTGGCCGCGGTCGTGGTCGTCCTTGCTACCGGCTCCTCGTCGACGCCGCCCACGCGTGTGGTCACGGCCCAGGTGACCGGCCACGGGAGCGCCCGCCTGCGCCTCACCGGAGACCACGCCGAGCTCGTCGTGCACCGCTTGGCGGCGCCGCCGGCCGGACAGATCTATGAGGTGTGGCTGCAGCGGGGCCGCCACAGCGCTCCCGTGCCGGCCAAGTTGCTGTTCGGCGTCGACGAACAGGGCGACGCCGACGTCGACGTGCCCGGCAACCTGCGCGGCGTCTCGTCGATGATGGTCACCCGCGAGCCGGCCGGCGGGACCCAGAAGCCGACCAACCCGCCGGTGATCAGCGCCGCGCTGGACTGATCCAACGTCCACCGCGCCCCGTAGAACGAGTTCAAATGCGAATCGCGATCGTCGGAGCGGGAGTCTCGGGACTGGTGGTCGCCCACCTCCTGGGCAGCGAGCACGAGGTAACGGTGTTCGAGGCGGGGAGCTACGCCGGCGGCCACACCAACACGGTGCGGGTGGATACGCCCCACGAGACCCATCAGATCGACACCGGCTTCATCGTGTTCAACGACCGCAACTACCCCAACTTCGAACGCCTGCTGGGGCGACTCGGGGTCGCCTCGCAGCCATCGACGATGACCTTTTCGGTCAGCGATGGGCGCGGCGACTTCGAGTACAACGGCAGCTCGCCCAACGGGCTGTTCGCCAAGCGGGCGCACCTGGTCACGCCGTGGTTTCATCGCATGATCGCCGACCTGGCGCGCTTCAACCGGGCGGCGCGCGAGTTGCTGCGCTCCCGTGACGCAGGGCCGTCGCTCGGCGCCTGGCTGGAGGCGCAGAACTTCAGCCGACCGTTCATCGACCGGCTGATCGTCCCCCAGGCGTCGGCCGTGTGGTCCGCCGATCCGCACCAGATGTGGAGCTTCCCCGCCCGCTACATGGCGGAGTTCTTCGACAATCACGGGATGCTCTCGCTCCGCGACCGCCCGCAGTGGCGCACGGTCCGAGGCGGTTCGGCGCGGTACGTGGAGGCGCTGCTGGCGCGCTTCTCGGGGAAACTGCTCCTGCGCACCGAGGTGCGCAGCGTTTCGCGCGATCGCCAGCACGTGGTGGTGACACCGGCCAGGGGCGAGCCACAGCACTTCGACGAGGTCGTGCTGGCGACCCATTCCGACCAGGCGCTGGCGCTCCTGAGCGACGCCAGCGATCGCGAGCACGAGGTGCTGAGCGCGATCCCGTACCAGGCCAACGAAGCGGTGCTGCACACCGACGTCCGTATGCTGCCCCGCCGCCGCCGGGCATGGGCCAGCTGGAACTATCACCTGCTCGAGGCTCCCGGCGACCGGACCACCGTCACCTATCACATGAATCGTCTGCAGTCGCTGCAGGCCGAGCGGGATTTCTGCGTGACCCTGAACCGAACCGCTGAGATCGATCCCCGGCACGTGATTCGCAGGATCCAGTACGCCCACCCGGTCTACACGGCCGGAGGGGTGCGCGCCCAGCAGCGCTTTGACCAGATAAGCGGTCGTGACCACACGCATTTCTGTGGCGCCTACTGGGGCTGGGGCTTTCACGAGGACGGCGTCGTGTCCGCGCAGCGCGTCGCCGAGCGCTTCGGGGTTCGGCTGTGACCCATCACAGCTGCATCTACGACGGCACTATCCGCCACCGCCGCGCGCGGCCCGGCAAGGAGTTCACCCATCCGATCGCGTTCACCTACCTGGACCTGGAGGAGCTGCCCTCGCTGCTCGGTGGACGCCTGCTGGCTCGCGGGCCGGGGGCGTTGCGCTTCCGCCGCCGCGATTTCCTCGGCGGGCGGTCGGGGACCGATTCGCTGGACATAGCCGTGCGTGACCGAGTCGAGCAGCTGTCCGGCCGGCGCCCCTCCGGGCCGATCCGGTTGCTCACGCAGTTGCGCTCGTTCGGGATGTGCTTCAACCCCGTCAGCTTCTACTACTGCCTGGACCCAGCCGGCGAGCGCTTGGACAGCGTGCTGGCGGAGGTGACCAACACCCCGTGGGGGGAGCGCCACGCCTACGTCCTGGACCAGGGCGGAGCGGGGCTGGTGGCCGGCAGCTTCCCCAAGCAGCTGCACGTGTCGCCGTTCATGGGCATGGACCACGTCTACGAGGCACGCGCCTCGCAGCCCGGGACCACCCTCTCGGTCCATATTGCCAGCCGGCGGGGCGAGCAGACGGCGTTTGACGCGACCCTGGCGCTGCGTCGCCGCGAGCTGACGCGCGCGGCGGTCGCCCGGCTCGGTGTCCGTTATCCCGTCGCCGCGGCGCGCACGCTGGCCCTCATCTACGGCCACGCGATCGGACTCAAGCTGGCGGGCGCGCGCGTTCACCCGCATCCCCGGGCGGTCTCGCGATGAGCCCAGGACCGATCCGCTTCTGGCGACTGCTGGCCTCATTGCTGCTGCGGCGGATCCGCGTCGGGAGCCTGGTGGTGGTCGACGGCACCCGCCGGCGCAGCTTCGGAAGCGGGACACCGACGGCGACGATCCACCTGCACGATGTCCGCTTCTGGCGAATGCTGATGCGCGGCAGCCGTGGCCTGGCCGAGTCCTATGCCCAGCGGATGTGGGACTCGCCGGATCTCGTGGCGGTGATCCGCCTGGCGGCGCGCAACGCCGTGCTGATCGACCGGGTGCGCGCCGTGACGGCACCGTTCTGGGCTCCCCGCCAGCACCTGCGGGCACTGCTGCGCCGCGGCACCCGTCGCCAGCGCAGGGAGGACATCGCGTTTCACTACGACCTGGGCAACGAGCTGTTCTCCCGGATGCTCGACCCCACGATGATGTACTCGTGCGCACTGTTCGAGCACGGGGGCATGACCCTGGAGGAGGCATCGGTGGCCAAGCTCGAGCGGGTATGCGAGCGGCTGGAGATCGGCCCCGAGGATCACGTGCTGGAGATCGGAACCGGTTGGGGTGGCTTCGCGATCCACGCCGCCGCCACTCGCGGCTGCCGCGTGACCACGACCACGATCTCACGTGAGCAGCACGACTACGCGGTGGAGCGGGTGCGGCACGCCGGGCTCGCGAACCGCGTAACGGTGCTGATGAGCGATTACCGCGATCTCCGGGGGCACTACGACAAGCTCGTGTCGATCGAGATGATCGAGGCCGTCGGTTGGCAGCACATCGGCACGTTCTTCCAGCGCTGCTCGCAGCTGCTGACACCCCACGGCGCGATGCTGCTGCAGGCGATCACCATCGACGACCGCGCCTACGAGGTGGAGAAGGCCTCCAAGTCGTTCATCCGCGAGTACATCTTCCCGGGCGGCACGCTGCCCTCGCTGGAGGTCATCTCCCGTAACGTGGCCCGCCGCACCGACCTGCAGACTGTGGGCCTGGAGGACATCACCTCCAGCTACGTCGAGACGCTGCGCCGCTGGCGCCACAACTTCGCCGGACACGCCGACGAGCTCGCGCGGCTGGGCTACGACGAGCACTTCCAGCGCATCTGGACGCTGTATCTCGCCTACTGCGAGGGCGGCTTCGCCGAGCGCCGGATCTGCGACGTGCAGCTGCTGTTGGCCAAGCCCCTGTGGGCCGTCAGCGCCCGGGCCGGGGTGCGCAGCGCGGTGATCGCCGCCACCGGCTGATTGTCAGCTTTCGAACAACCGAGGCAACCGCTCGCCGTCTTGCTTCGCAGAACCAGGCAGAGCGTCTTCGAAGCGGAGACGCACCGTCCCAGTTCGAAAGGAACATCCGTTTATGGAGAATCTCAACCTCGACGCAATCGACGTTGACGGAGCAATTCGCGAGGCGGCCGAAGAGGCCTCTGGTGATACCCGTATGAGCTTCCTGCGCAAGGGCGCAATGGCCGGTGGCGCTGCCCTCAGCGGCGGAGCCATCTTGAGCGCCCTGATCCCCGGCGCGGCGATGGCCGCCGGTGGTGGGCGTCCGCCCGCCAGCTTTGGCGCAGGCGACGTTGGCATCCTGACCTATGCGCTGACCCTCGAGTACCTGGAGTCGACGTTCTACAACCTCGCCGCCTCCAAGGGCAAGCTGGGTAACGACAGGCAGCTCCAGGCCTTCCTGAAGACAGTGGTCAAGGACGAGAACGAGCACGTCGCGTTCCTGCAGGCCGGCCTGAAGGCGGCGAAGGCCAAGGTCCCGGCGCGGCCGAAGTTCAACCTCCCAGGCTCGGCAATCGCCAGCCCGAAGGCGTTCGCGGAAGCCGCGTATGCGTTCGAGAACACGGGCGTCCACGCCTACCTCGGTCAGGCGCCCAACATCAAGACCCCGGCATATCTGCTGGCGGCGGCGTCGATCGTGACCGTCGAGGCACGCCACTCGGGCGCAATCGGCCTGTACCTCGGCAAGTCCATCGCTCCGAGCACGCGTGACACCGGCCTGCCGGCGAGCGCGGTCATCAAGATCATCTCGCCGTACCTGCCCAAGGGCTGACGACTCAGGCGCTGAGAACGCGCCGACAGTCGCAAGCAGGTCAGGCGGGCGGGTCCTCGGACCCGCCCGTCGCCGTTTCCTCCTCGATCGTCCGCTGGGCGATCGCGTAGGCCGCATTGGCCGCCGGCACTCCGGCGTAGATTGCGGTGTGCAGCAGCACCTCGCCGATCTCCTCGGGCGTCAATCCGTTGCGCAGCGCGCCGCGCACGTGCATCGCGATCTCGTTCTCGCGGCCCAGCGCCGTCAGCACGGCCAGCGTGACCGCCGAGCGGGTGCGCCGCTCCAGGCCGGGACGCGTCCACACGCTGCCCCACGCATAGCGGGTGATGAAGTCCTGAAACGGGGCGGTGAACTCCGTGGTGCGCTCGATCGCCCGGTCGACGTGGGCGTCACCGAGGACCGCTCGGCGGACCTCCATCCCGGCGTCGCGGATCGGATCCTCAGCCATTCAGATGCTCGGCGATCAGCTCGTTGACAGTCTGCGCCCGTTCGACGCTGGCCAGATGGGCGCCGGGATCGAGGATCTCCAGGCGCGCGCCCGGGATCGCTGCGGCAATCCGCTGCGAGTGCTCGGGCGGAATCGCGGGATCCTGCGACCCGCCGATGACCAGAACCGGTGCCCGGATCCCGGACAGCCCGTCACGGACGTCCAGTCCCGCGATCGCCTCACAGCAGCCGGCGTAGCCCTCCGCCGGCGTCTCGATGATCATCCGGCGGTGGCGGGCGACTGTGTCGGGGTGGGCCTCGGCATACCCCGCCGTGAACCACCGACCGACGACCACATCGGCGATCACCGCCGGCGTGCCGGCCTGGCGCACGGTGGCGGCCCGCTCCAGCCACGGGTCGGGTGGCGGCAGGTGGGCCGAGGTACACAGCAGGATCACGCGCTCGATTCGCTCCGGGGCGTTGATCGCCAGCCACTGCCCGACCATCCCCCCGATCGACAGTCCGCAGTAGTCCGCGCGGGCGACCCCGAGCCGGTCCATCAGGGCCAGCGCGTCGGCGCCGAGGTCGGCGATCGAGTACGGGCCGGGCGGCGCGGGGGACCGGCCGTGGCCGCGATGGTCGAAGCGGACCACCCGCCGGTGGGCGCTCAGCGCGTCCACCTGCGGCTCCCACATCTGCAGGTTGGTCCCCAGTGAGCCGCCCAGCAGCAGCACCGGCGCATCGGACGGGCCGGACTGCTCGTGATGAAGCTGCACGGGCGTCATGCGTCGGCGTGTGCGGCCAGGGCGCGCTCGATCAGCTCGTGGATGCCATCCGGTGGCGCCTGATCTCCGGTGGCGGCCTGATTCAGATTGGCGGCCATCCGCTCGGGATCCACGCGCAGGCCGGACAGCATCGTCCGCGCCCAGGCCGCCGCTGAGCCCGTGAGCGTGAACAGTTCGGCATGGGTCCCCCACTCCGCCTGCCACGCGCCCGCGGCGCGCTCGTGCTCCTGCTCCATCGCCGCCAGGACCGTGGCGACCAATCCGGGCACGCGCTTGGCACAGGCCAGTGCGGACACGGCCGCCACGGGGTTGCGCTTGTGGGCCATCGCGCTCGAGCCGCCGGCCTCGCCCTCGGCGACCTCGGCCACCTCCTGCTGGGACAGCAGCGTCACGTCGCGGGCCACCTTGGAGAGCACGCCCGCCAGCGTACCCAGGGCGCTGGCCAGGTTGGCGGGCCGCACGCGGATCGCCCCCCAGGGCACCACGGGCTCGGCCAGTCCCAGCTCGGTGGCCAAGCGAGCCGCCACGCCGGGCGCGCGCGCCCCCACGGGCCCTCCCATCTGCACCGCCAGGCCGGTCTCGCGCACCGCCTGCAGACGCTCGCACGCCTCGTCGATGCCCACCATCCAGCCGGCGGCCCGCAGACCGAACGTCGTCGGCAGCGCCTGTTGCAGCAGCGTGCGGCCGATCATCGGCGTGTGCCGATGATCCCGCGCCAGCGTCGCGGCGGCGGCGGCGCAGCCGCGGGCGTCGGCCAGCAGCGGCTCGAGCGCGCGCTTCGCCACCACCATCAACGCCGTGTCGACTATGTCCTGGCTGGTCGCGCCGGCGTGCACGTACTCGCGAGCAGACTCGGGCACCGCGTCGCGCAGCGCGGCGACGAGACCGACGACCGGGGTCGCGTTGCGAGCGGCCTCGGCAGCGAGCGCCCCCATGTCGAACCGGTCGGCACGGCAGGCCTCGACAATCTGACGGACTGCCTCGGCCGGCGCGTCGACTGCCACGGCCAATGCCGCCTCCACGTCGAGCATCGCCTGCAGCCAGGCAACGTCGCTGATCTGCGCAGCCGTCTCCCCGCGCGCGTAGATGCCGTCGAACAGCACTTAGATGCTGAAGAAGACCGTCTCGCCCGGGCCCTGGAGGCGGATGTCGAAGCGGTAACCGCCCTCGCCGTCGGCTTCGGCGATCAGCGTCTGGCGCCGCTCCCCGGGGACCATGGCGAGAACCGGGTCCTCGGCGTTGGCCCCCGGCTCGTCATCGAAGTAGATCCGGGTCACGCACCGGTTGAGCATTCCGCGAGCCATGATCGTGACCGCCACGTGCGGTGCCATCAGCGCGTCGCGCGGTCCCTTCACCCGACCGGGCTTGACGGTAAGGATCTCGAAGCTGCCGTCGCCCGTCTCCACGCCGTAGCGGGCAAAGCCGCGAAACCCCGGCATCTCCGAGGCGCCCCCATGGCCATAGAGGTCGGCGTAGCGACCCTCGGCGTCGGCCTGCCAGGTCTCGAGCAGGAAGTCGGGCACCTCAACGCCCGCGCCGTCGTAGACGCTGCCTGAGATCGTGATCGCATCCGGCGTTTCGGGCGCGACGACATGGGGGCCCTCTGGCCAGGGCAAGCCGATCGCGAAGTACGGGCCGACCGTCTGAGAGGGGGTGGTGCCGAAGATCAAAACGCCTCCTCGATCGGCGTCGGCACGGGACCGCGCAGGTAGATGTCGAACTCCCAGGCCTGCGCCCAGTCGGGCTGGGTGTCGTGGATCGAGAAGCGCGCGATCATCCGCTCGCGGGCCTTCTCGTCGCGCACCGAGTTGAAGATCGGGTCATACGGGAAGAACGGGTCGCCCGGGAAGTACATCTGGGTCACCAGCCGCTGGGCGAACGCGCGGCCGATCAGGGAGAAGTGGATGTGAGCCGGTCGCCAGGCGTTGTAGTGGTTGCCCCACGGATACGGGCCGGGCTTGATCGTGAGGAAGCGGTAGCGGCCCTGGTCGTCGGTCAGGCAGCGTCCGGCGCCCGAGAAGTTGGGGTCCAGCGGCGCCGGCCAGTTGTCGACCACGTGCTTGTAGCGCCCGCAGGCGTTGGCCTGCCACACCTCGACGAGGGTGTTGCGCAGCGGCTTGCCCTCGGTGTCGAACACGCGACCGGAGACGATCATCCGCTCGCCGATCGGCTCGCCCTGGTGCTGAGATGTCAAGTCGGCGTCCTGGTCGGTGACGGCGAGCGGCTCACCCAGCGCCGGACCGGTGATCTCCGAGATCGTGTTCGGCAGGTAGATCAGCGGCTGCTTGGGATGGCGCAGCTGGGTGGACTTGTACGGCGGGTAGTCGAGCGGCGGGTGGGCCGATGGCTCCTCGCGCACGTAGTTCTCCGGCGTGTCGGTGACGGGCGCGTACGTCCCGCCGCGCGTTCCGGCGGCTTGGGTGGTCATGGCGCGATTCTCTCAGTCATCGGCTGATCAGCTCGCGCAGGGCTTCCAGTTCCTCGTCGGTCGGCGGCGGCGTGTCGGCCGGGGACCCGGCCACCGGCAGCTCCCATCCGGTCTGCTCCAGCACGCGCTCCACGGTGACCCCGGGGTGGATCTGGGTCAGCGTGAGCTCGCTGGTCTCGGGATCGGGCTCCAGCACGGCCAGGTCGGTCACCACTGCGGTCGGGCCCTTTCCGCGCAGCCCCAGTCGCTCGCGGTCGTGCCGTCCGTCGCCGAAGCCGACGGTGGTGCGGAAGTCCAACCGGGGCACGAACGTCCGCGGGGTGTGGGGCGCGATCACCACCACCTCGCGACAGAAGCCGGCGATCTCGGGCGCTCCACCGGCGCCCGGAAGCCGCGTCTTGGGATGGGCATAGTCGCCGATCACGGTCGAGTTGAGGTTGCCGAAGCGGTCGACCTGAGCGGCGCCCAGGAACGCCACCTCCACGCGCCCGGTCCCGATCCAGTAGTTGAACATCTCGGGCACCGACACCACCAGGTCGGCGGTCTCGGCCAGCTCGCCGTCACCGATCGACAGTGGCACGCGATACGGCTTGGCGCCAATCGTGCCCGACTCGTAGACGAGCACCAGGTCGGGGTTGTGGACCATCCGGGCCAGGATCGCGGCCGTGCTCGGCCGGCCCACGCCGATGAACACCGACTGGGCGTCGGTCAGCCGCCGCGCTGCCACGACCGTCTGGACCTCCCCGGCGGTGAAATCCTCGCACACGCTCACGCGGCCGTCACTCCGTCCATCACGTTCTCGCGCATCCATTCGGTGAACTCGTCGCGGTCGCGGCTGAGCTTGTCCCAGAGGCGGTAGAAGTCGTTGTCGCGCGTGGTGATCCCGAGGCTGTAGGACGGCAGCGAGCCGCCCGGTGCCTCGACGACGGCGTCGATCACCCAGCCGGGGATCACCAACCCGCCCGGACGCGGCTCCAGTTCGTCGACGATCCGCTCCACCGTGACCAGCGAGCGATTGGCCGACAGCACGGCCTCCTTCTGCACGCCGGGGATTCCCCACAGCTGCACGTTGCCCTCGCGGTCGGCCTCCTGAGCGTGCACGATCGCCACGTCGGGTGCCAGCGCCGGCACGGCCATCAGCTGCTCACCGGTGAACGGGCACGTGATCGGCTTGACGTTGGCGATCTCGGCGAGGTCGGTGCCGACGTAGCCGCGCATGATCGCGCACGGCATCTTCGCCGCCCCGGCGGCATAGCGGTTGGCCATGCCGGCGTGGCTGTGCTCCTCCAGCTCGATCGGCCGCGGCCACTCGTGCTCGACGGCGTCGCGGAAGCGGTGCAGGCCGCCCACCCCGGGGTTGCCGCCGTAGGAGAAGACGAGCTTGCGCGCGGACCCCATCCCGATCATCTGGTCGTAGAGGACGTCCGGGGTCATGCGGATCAGCTCCAGCTCGCGGCGACCCTGACGCAGGACCTCGTGGCCGGCGGCGAACGGGATCAGGTGGGTGAAGCCCTCGATCGCCAGAGCGTCGCCGTCGTGCACCAGCGATGCCACCGCCTCGGAGAGCGTGGTCAGCTCAGCCATGGTGCAGCGCTGCCTCCTGCAGCTGCAAGCCGACGTAGTTCTCGGCCAGCGAGGTCATCGCGGCCTCCGAGGAGCAGGTGTAGCGCAGCTGGGAGCGCTGCAGCTGGCGCGCGTAGTCATCGGCGCTCGGGATCCTGGTGCAGCATCGTCGTCATCCACCATGAGAAGTGCTGGGCGCGCCACACGCGGGCCAGGCAGCGGTCGGAGTACTCGTCCAGGCCGGTGTCGGACGCGTGACGGAAGTGCTCGACCAGTGCCTCGGCGAGCAGCGTGACGTCGGCGACCGCCAGGTTCAGGCCCTTGGCGCCCGTCGGCGGAACGATGTGCGCGGCGTCTCCGGCCAGCAGCAGTCTCCCGTGGCGCATCGGCGCCGCCACGAAGCTGCGCATCGGCGCCAGCAACCTCTCGATCACCGGCCCCTCGGTCAACTCCCAGCCCTCGGTGGCCAGCCGCTGGTGCAGCTCTGACCAGATGCGCTCGTCCGACCAGTCGTCGATCTTCTCGGCGGGATCGACCTGGAGGTACAGGCGGCTGACGCTCGGCGATCGCATGCTGTGCAGCGCGAAGCCACGCTCGTGCTGGGCGTAGATCAGCTCGTCGGTGGACGGCGCCACGTCGGCGAGGATCCCCAGCCAGGCGAACGGGTACTCGCGTCCCCAGGTATCGAGCACGTCGTCGGGGATCGAGCTCCGGCACACCCCGTGAAAGCCGTCGCAGCCTGCGATCAGCTCGCAGCGCAGCTCGTGCGCCTGTCCGTCGTGGGTGTAGCGGACGATCGGGTTGTCGCCGTCGATGCCGTCGACCGTCACGTCCTCGCACTCGAAGCACAGCGGGGCATCGGCCTTGAGCCGCGCCGCGATCAGGTCCTTGACCACCTCTGTCTGCCCGTAGATCATCACGCCGCGTCCGCCGGTGAGCTCGGTCATCGGGATGTGGTGGCGAGCCCCTTCAAAGTTGATGTAGATGCCGCCGTGAAGCAGGCCTTCCCGATCCATCCGCTCCCCAACGCCGGCTTCGCGCAGGACCTCGGTCGTTCCCTGCTCGAGCACCCCGGCGCGGATCCGCGCCTCCACGTAGGAGCGACTGCGCGACTCCACGATCACCGCCTCGATTCCCTGACGATGAAGCAGCTGACCGAGCAGCAGACCGGCCGGGCCGGCACCGACGATGGCCACCTGGGTTCGCTCAGGGATCACGGTTCCCGGGACATTAGTCGTTTTGCCCCTGGTCGCATAGCGCCCAGGTCGCCGCTATGCGAACAGCCGGAGCCGGCTAGGAAAGCTGGATGTGATCGGCCTCGGCCGCGCCGCCGAACGGGCGGGTGAGGCAGAACTGGTTCAGCGTGGACTCGGGTACGCCCTCCACCCCGGGCGTGTCCGACGCCTCGCCGCGGGTGTGGGGATCGTCGGCGAAGCCGCCGACCGCCACCGAGTGCTCCGGCGACCGATAGCCGGAGACGCCCTCGAGATGAAGCTGCAGGGCCTTGCCGAGCTGGTCCAGGCGCGCGGCGATGATCGGCTCCTGGTTGACGGAGTAGTTGGTCCCCGGCGCCTGGAAGAAGCCGAATTCCCCGCCGTGGGGCACGAACGGCCCGTTCGTGCAGCCGGCGGGGGGCGCCACCCCGCCGCCCGACGACAGCGTCCGCGCGCGGGCAGCCTGGGCGTCGAGCACTGCGGCCTCGTGCACGAGCTTTTGGTGCAGCGCGCCGAGGCTGGCGCTGTTGGCGTTCTTGACGCGCTGGGCGCTCAGCTCTCGGGAGACGATCGAGGCCTTCAGGTGCGCGATGTCGTCGCGCTCGGCCAGCACCGCCGCCGTCGCCCGCCGCCGGCGCGCCTGGACCTTGGCCAGGCGCACCGTCTGGGTCTGGACGGCCGCCCGCGCGGCGGCCACCGCCTGCGTGGTGGCTGACGTTCTGGCGCTCGACGGCGGTCAGATCGCGGATCGCGTTGACGAGGTCGTTGAAACCGCGGGAGTCGACGACCACGTTGACGATCGTCGGGAGTGGCGACTCGTAGCGCGCGCGCAGCTGCTCAGCGAGGGTGGCGAGATCGCGCGCGTAGGCGGCGCGCAATCTGACCAGGCGGGCGCGGGCCGCGGTCAGCTGGTTGGTGACCGACCCGAGCAGCTGCTCCTGGGTGGCGACGCTGCGCTGCACGATCGTCAGGCGCGACTGCAGCGAGGCGATCGAACCCTGATAGCCCTCGATCTGCCGGCTCTCGGCCCTGATCTTGGAGCGAAGCTGCGACGACTGCTGCTGTCCGGACTGGTAGCGGTCGAGCAGACTGGCCGAGCTCGAGCCCCCGGTGAGCGTCACCGCCGCGGCGGCGAGCAGGCACAGACAAGCGATGCGGCGGGCTTTGAGCATGGGTCGATGGGACCGCGGCGGGGCGTCCACGGCCAGGCGGCGAACCTAGCAAGCGCTTCGTTAGCGGGGGTTTTGTGCAGCGGATCTTGCAATGGCAGGCGTCTGGCATCCCGCCTCGACCGCCCGCTGTGAGCGCGGCGCCCTCAGCCGATCTTGATCAACACGATCGTGTTGATCACGAACAGCACCGCGAACGCGATCGTCCAGCGGTTGAGGTTGCGCTCCACCAGCGAACCGCCGCCCAGCGGCCCGGCGCCGGTGCCGACTCCGAACGCGCCCGAGAGGCCCGCGTCCTTGCCCGAGTGCATCAGGATCACGAAGATCAGCGCGATGCAGAGGATGATCTGAACGAGATCGAGGATCGCGGTCACGGGGATGATGGTAGCTGTTCGCGCGCGCGATCAAGGTCATGGAGGATCTCGATCGCCTCATCTCGCAGCGTGCCGTCGAGGGCGGCGTAGTCGTCGTCCGACAGCTTGCCGGTGCGGACGTCCAGTTCGGCGTCGCGGATCTCCCGGTACTTGGCATCCCGGGCGGCTTCCAGCTCCGCGACCTGATCGGCGTCCACGCGACCAGGCCGCGCGGACGGCTCACGGGCCCGGCGCAGCGGCTGCGATACGGCGTACACGACGACCGCCAGCACGACCAGGACGATCAGGTAGGCCATCCTCGCTCCTCAGACCAGCTCCGGCTGGCGCTCGGCCTCGGGGGTCGGCGGGACGGTCGGGACGCCGTCCGGACGTGACGCGTCGCCCGGCGCGGCCAGCCGACGCCGGCTGCCCCGCGAGAGCGGCATCGGCCACAGGGCGATCAGCCCGCCCAGCGCAGCCACGATCGCGCCCAGCCACAGCCAGGTGACCAGCGGCGAGACGATCAGCCGGAACGAAGCCGACCACGGGTGGTGGACATACCGGCTGGTGATCCCGCGGATCGCCAGGTCGCGCAGCTGGTAGAGGTTGGCGAGCGCTTGGTCGCGCTGTGGCGCCGGCAGCTTCTGGGCCTGCAGCAGGGCCCGGCCGATGAGCACGTCGCCGCGGTTGATCAGACCATTGAGCGGCGTGATGTTGGGCGAGATCACCGTCCAGATGTCATGCGTCAGTCCGGCGTCGAGGCCGACCCGGCTCTCGTTCGAGGCGCCGTCGCCACTCTCGAAGAACCGGCCGATCTGATGCATCGGGTCCAGCGACGGGTACAGGCCGTACTCGGTGTGCAGGGTCTTGACGTGCTTGCCGCCCCGGCTGACGTCGAGGATCGCCCCGAATGAGATCTTCTGCGGGGTGGCGGCGGCCGTGGGTCGCACGTAGCGGAAGTCGTAGCCGTCGAGGTGCACCGACTGGCCCGGCTTGAGGTTGGCGTCGCGAGCGTGCTGGAACGACGTCGAGGCGGCGATCCCGATCAGTGCCAGCGCCACGCCCGCGTGCACGATGTAACCGCCGTAGCGCCGGCGGTTGCGGCGCACCAGTCGCCCGAGCGCCACCGGTGGCGACTCGGAGGTCATCGCCTGGCGCGCACGCACCCCGCGGAGGAACTCCTGCGCCACCGAGGCCACCACGAACGTGCCGACGCAGAACATCGCCAGCGCGAACCCGTGCTCGATCACCCCGGGCACGATCAGCATCACGACCAGCAGCACGAGCGCCGCCGCCACCGGGAACGCGAAGCTGCGCCGCAGCTTGCCGAGCGTCACCCGGCGCCACGCGATGATCGGCCCGATGCCTGACAGCACGACGATGACAATCGCCAGCGGGTCCACCAGCTCGTTGAACGCCGGCGGCCCGACCGACGTCGGGGTACCGGTGATCGCCTCGGAGATGAGCGGGAAGAAGGTGAGCCACAGGATCACGGCCGCGACCGCCACCAGCACGAAGTTCTGAATCAGGAACACGCCCTCGCGTGAGATCAGCGATTCAAGCTGGGCGTCGCTGCGCAGCCGGTCGCGTCGCCACACGACCAGGACGATCGAGCCGATCACCATCACCGAGATCAACGCCACGAATGAGACGTTCAGCGTGGGATCGGAGACGAACGCGTGGATCGAGCTGAGGATCCCCGAGCGCACCAGGAAATCGCCGACGATCGCCAGCGTGCCGGTGGCCAGCACCAGCGAGGCGTTCCAGACCTTCAGCATCCCCCGCTTCTCCTGGATCATGATCGAGTGGATGTACGCGGTGGCGACCAGCCACGGCACGAGCGCGGCGTTCTCCACCGGGTCCCACGCCCAGTAGCCGCCCCAGCCCAGCTCGGTATAGGACCAGCGGGCGCCCAGCATCACGCCGATCCCCAGACACAGCCACGCCGCGAGCGCGAAGCGGCGCGTCACCTGGATCCACTCGGCGCTCAGGCGACCGGTGATCAACGCCCCCACGGCGAACGCGAACGGCACCATCAGCAGCGTGTAGCCCGAATACAGCATCGGGGGGTGGATCATCATCGTCGTGTGGCGCAGCAGCGGGTCCAGCCCGGCGCCCTCGGGGGGCGGCGTCGAGCTGGTGGCGAACGGGTTGGCGAACAGGACGTTGAGGGCGACGAAGAACCCGGCCAGCGCGAACAGCACCGCCTGGGCGTAGGGGACGATCTCGCGCACCTTGTGGCGGGTGAGGTACAGCGCCAGGCTCGACCAGCCCGAGAGGAGCATCACCCACAACAGCAGCGAGCCCTGCTGGGTGGACCAGACCGCCGCCGCCCGGTAGAAGAACGGCGTCGTCGTGCTGGAGCCGCTGGCGACGATGTTGTAGGAGAAGTCCGAGCGCAGGAAGGCGACGTCGAGGATCACGAACGCGATCGCCGACATGCCGGCCAGCGAGTACATCGCGCGCCGCGCGGAGTCCACCCACGCGCTGGTGCCGCTGCGCGCGCCGTAAAGCGACGCGCCGAAGCCGTAGACCGCGCTCAGCAGGCCCAAGATCAGCAGCAGCCGACCGGCGGCGGCCATCAGTCGCCCGCTGCCATCAATATGAGGCGGAGGCCGCCTTGTACTTGGACGGGCACTTGGTCGTCAGCGAGTTCTGCTGACCGACGAACTGATCCCGCGCCGTCCCGGCACCCGCGCCCTCGTGAACCGTCACCAGCACCGCGCGGCCCTGCGCGAAGGGATCGGGGACCTCGCCCGTGTACCTGACCGGGACCGAGACCTTGAGCTTGGGATCGCGCACCCGGAAGCGCAGCGCGTCCCCGTCGCGGTGCACCGAGCCGTTGAGCACCGTGCCGGCCAGGATGTAGGACCTGCCCGGCTGCGCGCGCTTGAGCAGCTGCGACGCCGTCAGCTCCTCGCGTCCGGCCGAGAAGCTCGTGTACACCAGCGCCGACGCCAGCAGAAGGGCGGCGGTCAGGGCGACGGTGAGGCGGATGACACGCTTGCGGCTCGGGTCCATGACCGCGATCCATTGTCCCACAACGCCCCCTGGGGCCACGCCGGGACGGCGCCACTCGATGCGACGCCAGGCCGGGCCGGGGGAACGAACCAATTTGTTTATTAGCTTCGTGTTAACGACAAGGGAATATTGGCTTGCAGGCGAAACCATTGGGCGTCGCTGTCGTTATTTGTTATGACTGTGCTTGCCAAGAGCAAAACCGGCGCCGCCTTGCTGCGGCGCCACCGCGATGGGCGACCGGGGCGGGTCGCAGGGCGGATAGAAGCCCAGAAAGTCCCGGAAACGACCGTGAACCGGAGTTCCGCCGCGCGGCGTCGCCGCGAGGCCGGAGCGCCCACCGACGCCGCCATGTACACGTGCCAATGCGGGTTCGTGTTCCGGGCGCTGGTGTCAACCTCGGTCGATTGCCCCCATTGCGGCGGCGCCCAGGCCTGGTAGCAGCGCACACCGACTCCGTAGCCGAGGCGGCAGGACCGCACGGGCGAAGCCCGTGACGGCGATGCGCAGCGCTCGCACGCGGGCGAAGCCCGTGACGGCGATGCCTGCGCTCGGGCGCGCGACTGCGTCCGCGGTGGGTTTGCGCAAGTTCTCCGCGAGACCAGCGTTATCAGGGCTGAACGTGGCCCGATCAAGGAGCTCTCACCAGATGATCCGCCGTCTGCCCCGCACGCTGGGACTGGCCCTGCTCGCCGTCGCCGCCCTCGGAGCGGCAGCTGCCGTTTCAGCGTCGGCCCGCACCGCGCGCGTGTGGTTTCCGCGCAACCACCTGCCGCTGGCGCACGCCACGCGCCTGGGATCGGCCCAGCCGTCGCAGCAAATGGAGATCGGGATCGGCTTCCAGGACCCTCACGCCGCCGCCGAGCAGGCCCTGGTCGCCGCCCAGCAGGATCCGTCGAGCCCGCAGTACCACCACTTCCTCACCCCCGCGCAGTACGACGCGCGCTTCGGGCTGTCGCAGACCACGTTCAATAAGGCGCTGGCCTGGCTGCAGGCCGGCGGCGCCCGCGTGCTCGACACCTCGGGGGCGCGCAACTTCGTGGAGATCTCGGCCACCGTAAGTCAGGTGCAACGGTTGTTTCAGACCTCGATCGGCAGCTATCAGGCGCACGGGAGCCGCTTTCTGGCCAACGCGAGCGCCCCGAGCGTCCCCGCCGGGCTGCACGTGCTGACGGTGATGGGCCTGAACACGCTGATCCACCCCACCACCCCGCTCACCGGCGCCACCCGCTCGGATCCGACGGGCGCGATCGACAGCGTGCTCGGCAGGCCGACCAGCCCGACGGCACTGAAGTCGATCCCCGGCGAGAGCGGACTGCTCGGGTCGCTCGGCGGCAAGCTCGGCATCGGCGGGGTTCTCGGCAAGACGCGCGGCCGGCACGCCCACGATCCCGGCCCAGCTGACCCCGCAGGACCTGTGGTCGGTGTACGACATGCCGTCCGACAACGTCGGACAGGGGCAGTCGGTGGCCGTCATGGGCGCCGGCGACTCCAGCACCACCGTCAAGGACCTGGCGGTGTTCGAGAGCGAGCACTCGCTGCCCAAGGTGCCGGTCACGGTCACCGACATCCCCAAGGACGGAGACTTCTCCGACACCGGCGGCAACGTCGAGTGGGAGCTGGACACGCAGTCCTCGAGCGGCATGGCGCCCGGCGTCAAGCAGGTGCATCTGTACTTCTCCCAGCACCTGATCGACCCCGACGCCGAGGCGGACTTCGCGACCTGGGTCGACGATCCGAACGGTCCCAAGCAGGCCAACGCCTCGTTCGGCGAGTGCGAGACGACGCCCGCCAACGCGACGCTCGAGAGCACGATCCCGGCGCAGTTCAACAACAACCAGGATCAGAACGCGCTCTACGGCACCGGCGCCCCGAACGCGCTGGAGCCGGTCGCCGACCAGACGCTGCGTCAGGGCGTCCTGGAGGGCCGCACCCTGTTCGCGGCAACCGGCGACACCGGCTCGTCGTGCCCGGTGCTGGTCCTCGGCCCCGAGCTCGGCGCCGGTAACGGCGTCCTCAACCAGGGCGTCCCGATCGCCAACTACCCGGCGGTCAGCCCCTACGTGGTGGCCGTCGGCGGCAGCGTGCTCTACCCCGACGGCTCCGACCCCGCCCCAGCGCGCGCTCGAGTACCCGTGGCCCTACACCGGCGGCGGACAGAGCTTCTTCGTGCCCGAGCCCTCGTTCCAGAAGGGCGACGCCAACGTCAACCGGCCCTGCCTGTCAGACCTCCAGGGCACGCCCAACACCAGCCTTGGCACCTGCCGGGGAATCCCCGACGTCGCCGCCGAGTCCGGCGACATCGCCACCAGCTCGTACGACATCTACTCCGACGAGCTGGGCGGGGCCTCGGGCGAGGGCGGCACCAGCCTCTCCTCGCCGCTGATGATGGGCATGTGGGCCCGCGTCCAGGCGGCCTCGCGCACCGGCACCGGCTTCGCCGATCCGCTGATCTACGCCGCCGGCGACAACGCCACCGAGTACGCCCGCGACTTCTACGACTACCAACTCGGCACCAATGGGGCCTATCAGGCAACGCCCGGCTGGGACTACGTGTCCGGCTTCGGCACCCCAGTGCTGACGCCGCTGATCAAGGACCTCGATCACGGCAACACGGCTCCGATCCAGGAGCATTAGCAGACCCGACCGACAGGGGTTGGGTGGTGTCCGGACGCTGGGAGGCGTCCGGGCACCACAGTTTTGCGGGTCCGCGGGGACCGCCTGCGGGGGCGGGCTGGGCACATAACGCAACCAGGAGTTCCGTTAGATGCCCAGGTCCCTCCCCGCGGGCTACAGCAGCGAGCGGACCACCCACAGCCGGTGGGCGAAGTCGGCCGCCTCGTCGGCGCCCAGGTCGCGCACGCGCGCAGCGTCCGCGGCGCTCATCGTCCGCGCCAGATCCGACCAGCCGCGGGCGACGCCTCCCACGCGCGCGGTGGGCCCCCAACCGGCGGCGCTGGAGAGCTCGGCGGCCCGCGCCTGCACCTCGGCGAGCGTGAAATCGCCGAACGGCTTGTACGTGTTCTCGGCGTAGACCGGCTGTGCCAGGGGATCGACCTCGGTCATCCGAACCCCCACTTCGGGATCGGCGACAGACCGCCGTTGCGGATCGCGCGCTCGGTGTCGGACGAGCGCGCCGTCGTCGGATACGGCGGGCGCTTCCAGGGGTGGGGCGCGACCGCGCCGTAGTGCTCGCGCAGGTGGGCGACGAGGTCGCCGCGGTGAGCGTCGCAGGCGTAGCGCCGAGGCCCCAGCGGGCCGCCACCCAGCCACAGCAGCCACCGTCCCGGCGGCACCTCCAGGTACTGGCCGAAGGCCAGCTCGCGCAACCCGCGCTCCAGGGCGAGCTGGGTCAACGGGTCGGGCAACCCGTCGCAGAACTCACAGCGGAACAGCACCCGAGTCGGCATCGGCTGCACCCAAAGCTACCAGCGGGGCTCGTACCCGCTGGCCAGCTCCTCCCCCGGCCTGCGCCATTCCGGCTCGCGATCGAGGTCCCGCGTGACCGCGCGCTGGCGCAGGCGCGCCAGCAGCGGCCCGTAGGTGAACTGCCGCACCCGCGCGCGAGCCTGCCCGCCGGCGTTGGGCTCGACGAACGGCATGAACCGATCCGGGAACCCCGGCATCGTGCAACCAATGCAGATCCCCCCGACGTTGGGACAGCCGCCGATGCCGGCGGTCCAGCCACGCAGCGGCACGTTGCAAAGGCTGACCGGACCCTTGCAGCCGAGCTTGACCAGGCACCCGCGCTGGGCGCCGAACGAGGTGGCGAACTCGCCCTGCTCGGCGAAGCCGGCTCGGCCGCAGCCGTGCTGAACGGTACGCGCGAACAGCCACGCGGGCCGCCCCTGCTCGTCGAGCTCCGGCGCCGGCGCAGTACCAGCCGCGAACTGCGCCAGCACGAGCAGTGTCTCGGTGATGTTGTCGGGCAGCACCGGGCAGCCCGGCAGGTTGACGATCGCCAGCCCCAGGCGCGAGCGCCAGCCTGCGCCGAGGCGGTCACGCAGTCCCATCGCCCCCGTGGGGTTTCCGCGCATCGCGGGGACGCCTCCGTAGGCCGCACACGTGCCGAGCGCCAGCACGGCCGCGGCCCGCGGCGTCAGGCGCTCCAGCCATTCGTCGGTGGTCACCGGCTCGCCGGTGGCCGGGTCGACGCCGAACGCCGACCAATGCCCGTCGCCGCTGAGCGCCTCGTTGGCCACCGAGCCCTCCAGCACCAGCACGAACGGGTCAAGCCGCCCGGCGGCCGCCTCGCGAAAGGCGGTCATGAACTCCTCGCCCGTCTCGTAGGCGAGCAGCGGGTTGTAGATCGCCAGCCGCGGCGCGCCGGGCATCACCCCTCGTCACCAGGTCCTCCAGGCTGGGGCTGGTGGCGCTCGTCATGGCCACCGAATCGCCGTCGCAGCCCAGGCCGGAGGTCAGCCACAGGACATGCACCAGGCGGTTCTCGGCCAGCTCGTACCCCGGAGCGAACTTGACGCTGCGCATCGAACGCCCGGTCCGTGCCCTCTAGGTGGGCCCGCGGGCGGCGATCAGCGAGCGATACCTGTTCGCTCGGGGTGTGCAGCATCGCCCCCAGCTGATCCTCGACGCGACCGTGCAGGTGCCACTCGTCTCCGTGGCCGGTGACCAGCCCGGACCGCGCCAGCCGCGCCAGCGCGTGGGAGACCGACGGGCGCTCGGCGCCGACCAGCCGTCCCAGCAGCTGGTGGGTGAGCGGCAGCGGCAGGCGGATCCCACCGGGCTCGACTCGGCCCCACCGTGCCGCCAGGTGCCACAGCAGCAGCGCCAGGCGCACCTCCAGGCGCGGCTGGGAGGCGATCGCCCGTTGCACGTTCAGATTGCGGGTGCGGCGCTCCACGCGACGCAGCAGCGCCTGCATCAGCTGCGGCCAGGGACGCACCCGCTGCGCGAAGTCGCCGTCCAGCAGGGCGAAGCGCGTCGGCACCAGGCCGCGCCACTCGGTGGCGCACGCCAGCAGGTCCTCGGCCTCGTGCAGACCGGGCTCGACGAGATCGCCCGGTCCGAGCAGCTCGGCCGCGATGCGATCGCCGACCTGCACGTTCACGGCCACCACGCCGTCGAGGACCAGCACGCCGGGTCCGGGCGTGGCCGAGGCCAGGTGCTCGCTGAGCCGGAGGTCCCCCACGTCGGCGTCGAAGATCACGGCCGTCGCCGCGGAGCGCGCCACCAACCGCATGCGCACGTCGAGCACCTCGGCGAGATCGACATCGTGGTCAAGCAGGTATTGATTGGAACTGGAACGCGGCTCCGGCGAGCCGTTGCCTGGTGGCCCATCGAAGATGAACCGCAGCGCCCTGCTCGCCCGAGCAGTCGTCCTCTCCCTGGCCCTTCATAACGCTCCGCCGCCTCCCTTTCGAGGGTTGCTTAGGACCGGCTCGTCGCGGAGCATACGCCCCCGCGGGGCGTGGTGACTGACCGGTCTCCACCCTGGTCTCCAACCTGCAGGTCATCGTAATTTCGATTACCGTCATCAGGGTTACGGGCCTCTGAACCAACGCTTCGGAGACTGGTATACCGACCTCTGGCGGGGAGGTCCGGTGACTGGTCAGCGGTCACGGGTAGGCCGCCAGAGAGGAGTGGTGCACGCCGATGTGCCTGGCGATACCCGGACAGGTGATCGAGTTGGTCGATGAGGTCAACCAGATCGCCAAGGTCGACGTTGTCGGCGTGCGCCGCAATATCAACGTCAGCCTCCTGGCCAACGACGGCGACCACGCCCAACCCGGCGACTGGGTCCTGATTCACGTCGGCTTCGCCCTCTCGAAGGTCGACGAGGAGGAGGCTCACGCCACGCTCGCGCTGCTCCAGCGGATGGGTTCCGAGTACGAGCAGGAGCTCGAGGAGCTGAAGGCGAGCGTGATCGAGTGACCGACGCGTGTGACGCCGTCGGGCACTGCATCACCTGCTCGGACGAGGGCACCCCGATGCGGGTGCTCGCAGTCGGCGACGATGCCGCGCACTGCATCGACGAGCGTGGAGACCGCCACCAGGTAGCGGTCGAGCTCGTCGGCCCGGTTGGCATCGGCGACGAGTTGCTCGTCCATGCCGGCGTGGCGATCCGACACATGAGCGCCGCCGCGTGAAGTACGTAGACGAATACCGCGACGCGCAGCTGGGGCAGGCACTGTCCACCCAGATCCTGTCCGAGGTCTCTCCCGAGCGTCACTACAAGGTCATGGAGGTGTGTGGCGGGCACACCCACTCGATCTACAAGTACGGGATCGACGACCTGCTGCCGGCCAACGTCGAGCTGGTCCACGGGCCCGGCTGTCCGGTGTGCGTGATCCCCATGGGGCGCGTCGACGACGGGATCGCGATCGCTCATCACGATGGGGTGATCTTCACCTGCTTCGGCGACATGCTCCGCGTCCCGGGCTCCGAGTACACGCTGCTGGAGGCCAAGGCGCAGGGGGCCGATGTGCGGATGGTCTACTCCCCGCTGGACGCGCTGCGGATCGCGCGCGAGAACCCCGACCGCGAGGTCGTGTTCTTCGCGATCGGCTTCGAGACCACGGCGCCCTCCACCGCGCTGACCCTCAAGCGAGCGAAGGCCGAGGGGATCAGCAACTTCTCCTGCGTCTGCAACCACGTGACGATCGTGCCGCCGCTGCGCGCGCTGCTGGAGTCACCGGACCTGCGCCTCGACGGCTTCATCGGCCCGGGCCACGTGTGCACGGTGGTGGGGGCGCGGCCGTTTGGCTTCATTCCGGCGGACTACGAGCGCCCGGTGGTGATCTCGGGCTTCGAGCCGCTGGACATCCTGCAGTCGATCCTGATGATCCTGCGCCAGCTGAGCGACGGGCGCTGCGAGGTGGAGAACCAGTACCGGCGGGTGGTCCCCGAGGAGGGCAACCTGCGCGCGCTGGAGGTGATGGCCGAGGTGTTCGCCCTGCGCCCCCATTTCGAGTGGCGCGGGCTGGGGTTCATCTCCCAGAGCGCGCTGCGTCTCTCCGATGCCTACGCCGAGTTCGACGCCGAGCAGCGCTTCCCGACGCCGGGCGTGCGGGTCGCCGACCCCAAGGCGTGTCAGTGCGGCGAGGTGCTCAAGGGCGTGATCAAGCCGTGGGAGTGCAAGGTGTTCGGGACCGCGTGCACCCCCGAGCACGCGATCGGCACCTGCATGGTGTCCCCGGAGGGGGCGTGTGCCGCCTACTACAACTTCGGGCGCTACGCGCGTGAGGCGGAGGCGGTGTGAGCATCACAGGCCGCGAGCAGCGCGTGCTGGAGATCATCGAGACCGCCCGGGCCAAGCGCGCGCGCTTTCGCGACAAGCAGATCACGCTCGCCCACGGCGCCGGGGGCAAGGCGACGCAGACGCTGATCGAGGGGCTGTTGGTGCCCGCGTTCGGCGGGGAGACGCTCGGCGCGATGGCCGACGCGGGCGCGGTCGAGATCGACGGCACCCGGCTGGCGATGACCTCCGACAGCTTCGTGGTCTCCCCGCTGCGCTTCCCGGGCGGCTCGATCGGGGAGCTGGCCGTCAACGGCACCGCCAACGACCTGGCGATGGCCGGCGCTCGGCCCCGCGCGCTGACGGTGTCGATGATCCTGGAGGAGGGCCTTGACGCCGACGTGCTGCGCGCCGAGGTACAGGCGATCGCCGAGGCCGCCCAGGCCGCCGAGGTGGAGATCGTGGGCGGCGACACCAAGGTCGTGCAGCGCGGACTGGCCGATGGCATGTACCTCTGCACGACGGGGATCGGCGCCGTCGATCCCCGGGCCCACCTGGCCACCGACGGCATCCGTCCCGGCGATCAGATCCTCGTCTCTGGGCCGATCGGCGAGCACGGCTCGGCCATCATGCTGGCGCGCGATCAGTTCGACCTCGACGCGGAGATCGAGTCCGATACCTGCTGCCTATGGCCCGCGGTCGATACCCTGCTGGACGCCGTGGGGGCGCAGTTGCACTGCCTGCGCGACGCCACCCGCGGTGGTGTCGCCTCGGTGCTCAACGAGCTGGCCCGCGCCTCGGGGGTGAGCATGGTCGTGCGCGAGGGCGACGTGCCCGTCTCGCCGGTCGTGGGGGCGGCCGCCGAGCTGTTGGGCATCGACCCGATGTACATCGCCAACGAGGGCCGGCTGGTGGCCTTCGTGGCGCCGGAGGAGGCGGATGCGGCGCTGACGGCGCTGCGGACAGTGCCGGGTTGTGAGCGGGCGGCGGCGATCGGCGAGGTTCGGACCGAGCCGCCCGGGATGGTGATGGTGCAGACCGCGTTCGGCGGTCGGCGCGTGATGGATCAGCTGGTCGGCGATCCCCTGCCGCGCATCTGCTGACAAGACAAGAGAGGACGCACATGGCGACAACCGAGTTCGTACCCAACCAGGCGGCGACTGAGGCTGTCACCGCACACGTGCTGTGGATGACGGTCGGCCTCTCCTGCGAGGGCGACTCCGTCGCCATGACCTCGGCGACGAACCCCAGCCTGGAGGACATCATCCAGGGCGTCATCCCCGGGATGCCGCGCGTGGTGATTCACAACCAGGTGATCGCGTTCGAGACCGGCGAGGACTTCGCGCGGGCGTGGATCGATGCCGAGCAGGGAAAGCTCGACCCGTTCGTGCTGGTGATCGAGGGCTCGCTGGGCAACGAGCAGATCAACGGCGAGGGCCACTGGACCGGCTTCGGCGTCAACCCCGCCAACGGCCAGCCGATCACCGTCAACGAGTGGATCGACCGCCTGGCGCCCAAGGCCGCCGCGGTCGTCGCGGTCGGAACGTGCGCCACCTACGGCGGGATCCCGGCGATGAAGAACAACCCCACCGGGGCGATGGGGGTCCCTGACTACCTGGGCTGGAAGTGGCGCTCCAAGGCCAACCTGCCGGTGGTCTGCATCCCCGGCTGCCCGGCGCAGCCCGACAACATGACCGAGGTACTCATGTACCTGGTGTTCCACCTGGCGGGAATGGCGCCGGTGCCCGAGCTCGACGAGCAGCTTCGGCCCAAGTGGCTGTTCGGCCGCACCGTCCGCGAGGGCTGCAACCGCGCCGGCTTCGTCGAGGAGGGCCAGTTCGCGACCGAGTACGGCAACGATCACCGCTGCCTGGTCAAGCTCGGCTGCAAGGGCCCGGTCGTCAAGTGCAACGTTCCGATCCGCGGCTGGGTCAACGGAATCGGCGGCTGCCCCAACGTGGGCGGGATCTGCATGGCCTGCACGATGCCCGGCTTCCCGGACAAGTACATGCCGTTCATGGAGCCCGATGAGTGGGGTCGCCGCGCGGCCAACTTCGAGCGCTTCAGCTACGGGCCGATGATCAACTTCTTCCGCAAGCGCAACATCAAGAACAAGTACGACGTCGAGCCCGAGTGGCGGCGTCCCGGACCGGTACTCACGTCCGGCTACCAGAAGCGCTGGTAGCGCCGGTCCACCTGAACGCCACCATCAAAGGAGCTTTCCTCAATGGCCACAACCACCGACAAGAAGGTCGTCGTCAAGGAGATGTCGTGGGATCCGATCACACGGATCGTCGGCAGCCTGGGCATCCACACCGAAATCGACTTCTCAGCCCAGAAGGTCAACAAGTGCTACAGCACGTCAATGGTGTTCCGCGGCTTCGACATCTTCATGAAGGGCATCGACCCGCGCGACGCGCACTTCATCACCAGCCGGATCTGCGGCATCTGCGGTGACAACCACTGCACGTGCTCGTGTCTGAACCAGAACATGGCCTATTCGGTCAAGCCGCCGCCGCTGGGCGACCTGGCGTTCAACCTGGCCGAGTCAGCCGACTACATGTTCGACCACGCGATCTTCAACGACTGCATGGCCAACGTGGACTTCTGCGAGCAGATGGTCAAGGACACCAACCCCACGCTGCTGGCCACGGCGGAGAACACGTCGGCGCCGCACTCGGACATCCACGGCTACAAGACGATCGCCGACATCATGCGCGGCCTGAACCCGTTCACCGGCAGCTTCTATCTGGAGACGCTGCAGGTGGCCCGATACACGCGCGAGATGTACTGCCTGTTCGGCGGGCGCCACACCCACCCGTCGACGATCATGCCGGGCGGCTGCAGCGCCGACATCACCCACCAGACCCTGACCGACTACTACGTGCGGCTGATGCGCTACATGGACTACGTCAAGCGCGTCGTGCCGATGCACGATGACCTGTACGACTTCTTCCTCGAGCAGCTGCCGGGCTACGACATGGTCGGCTACCGCGAGACCAACCTGGTCAACTGGGGCTGCTTCGACGACCCCGACTACGTCGACTACGACTACCGCACGATGACCGACTGGGGTCGCAAGCGCTACATCACGCCCGGAGTGGTCATCAACGGCGAGTTGATCTCCACCGACCTGGTCGAGATCAACCTGATGATCCGCATCCTGCTGGGCAGCTCGTATTTCGACGGCTGGGAGAACGAGCCCACGTTCGTCACCCACGACCCGCTCGGCAACCCGGTGGACAAGAATCACCCGTGGAACAAGCAGACGCTGCCCAAGCCCCAGAAGCGGGACTTCGCCGACAAGTACAGCTGGGTGGTCTCGCCGCGCATCTACGACAAGCGCACCGACACCCACGTCTGCTGCGACACCGGCGGCGGCCCGTTCGCCCGTCAGTGGTGCACCGCCAAGGCCGGGATCGTCGACTTCGGCTACCTGAAGGCGACCGGGCACTCGATCCAGATGGTGCTGCCCAAGTCGGCCTCGATGCCGGAGATGGAGCTGGAGTGGAAGATCCCCGAGAAGTCAAACGCGGTCGAGCGCGATCGGGCCCGCTCCTATCACCAGGCGTATTCGGCGCTGGTCGGCCTGCATTGCCTGGAGCGCGCGCTCAAGGAGGTCCGCGCCGGGCGGACCAAGAGCTGGAAGGAGTTCACCGTCCCCGACGAGGCCGTCAGCTGCGGCTTCCACGAGGCGGCGCGCGGCGTGCTCTCGCACCACATGGTGATCCGCGAGGGCAAGATCGCCAACTACCAGCCCTACCCGCCGACCCCCTGGAACGCCAGCCCGCGTGACACCTTCGGGACTCCCGGCCCCTATGAGGACGCGGTGCAGAACACCCCGATCTTCGAGGAGAACGGCCCGGAGAACTTCAAGGGCGTGGACATCATGCGGGCGGTTCGCAGCTTCGACCCGTGCCTGCCGTGCGGCGTGCACATGTACAACGGCGGGGGCAAGGTGCGCAAGGTGATCCACACCCCGACCGGCCTCAGCTGAATCGGTGCCCACCCACCCCCTCGAGACCGTCCACCCCGCCGAGCTGCTCGAGCGGGTCCAGGCGCTGACCGAACGGGTCGACGAGCTCCAGGACCCGCACGCTCGGGAGCTGGCCCAGGAGCTGCTGGCCAGCGTGATCGCCATGTACGGCGACGGACTGGCGCGGATCATGGAGGCGATCGCCGGCGCCCGTGACGCGGGAGCCACGATCCTGGACCAGCTGTCCCAGGACGGGGCGGTGGCCAGTCTGCTGCTGATCCACGACCTGTACCCGGTATCGCTCGAGGAGCGGGTGCTGGAGGCGTTGGACACCGTGCGGCCGTACATGGAGTCTCACGGCGGCAACGTCGAGCTCGTGGAGCTGCGCGACGGGGTCGCTCGGCTGGCCCTGCAGGGCAGCTGCAACGGCTGCGCGGCCTCTCGGGCGACGCTGGAGACCGCCATCGAGCAGGCGCTGGAGGAGCATGCGCCGGACCTGGCGGGGCTGGAGGTGTCGGGGGTGACCGACGCCCCCGCCCCGAGGGGCCTGGAGCTGCCCATGGCCGGGCTGGAGCTGCCCGTCGTCCAGTCCGCGCCGGCGCCGCAGTGGGTGGGCATCGACGAATCGGCGCGCCCGCCGGCCGGCGATCTGCGCGAACTGACTGTCGGCGCGGACATGCTCCTGCTCGCCAGCGTCGGCGAGTCGCTGCTGGCCTACGTGAACGAATGCGCCGCCTGCGGCGAGCCGCTCGGCGCCGGCGAGCTCTCCGATGGCGTGCTCCGGTGCCCCAGCTGCCAGGTGGAGTTCGACCTTCCGCGCGCGGGCCGCGCGGCGGGCGGCGAGCCGCTGCAGTTGCGCCCCGTCCCTCTGCTGCAGGACGGCGGCCTGCGGGTGGCTCTTTGAACGGCGGCGTCAGCAGCCGCGCCCAGGCGGTGGCCCGGATGCGCGGCCTGGCCCAGGCCGGGTTGACGCGGAGTGCGCCGACGGGCAAGCCCGCCGCCGAGCGTTGCGACATCTGCAACACCACGCTCCCCGACGACCACCGCCACATGCTGCATCTGGTCGACCGCCGGATCATCTGCTCGTGTGAGGCCTGCTGGGCGCTGTACTCGGGTAACGCCGAGTACCGACCGACGGGCATGCGCACGCTGTGGCTCGACGAATTCCGATGCGACGCCGAGACTTGGGCGTCGTTTCAGATCCCGATCGGGCTCGCGTTCTTCATGCGCAGCACGGTCACCGGCGGCGTGGTCGCGTTCTATCCCAGCCCGGCCGGCGCCACCGAGTCCGAGCTCCCGCTCGAGGCGTGGGAGGCGCTGGTGGCGACCAACCCGGTGCTCGAGCAGCTGGACTCCGATGCCGAGGCGCTGGTCGTCAACCGCCTGTCCGATCCCCCGCAGTACGCGATCCTCCCGATCGACCAGTGCTACGGGCTCGTCGGGCTGATCAAGTCCCGCTGGGAGGGGATCTCCGGCGGCTCGGCGATCGAGACCGCCGTGCCGGAGTTCTTTGCCGCCATCCGCCAGCAGGCGGTGACGCGGTGAGTATCGAGACCACGGTGCGGGTGCCCGCCCCCGAGTTCGAGATCACGGGCGTGGCGCACCTCGCGTTCGCGGCCACGCCGACGATGCTGTTCGAGGCGCTCGCCTCAGAGCCGCAGGGCGTCGAGGTGCAGTCGATCGCGCTCACCGCGCAGGTGATGATCGACCCGGCCCGGCGCGGCTATGACCCGGAGACCCGGGAGCGGCTGAGCGAGCTGTTCGGCCCGCCGGCCTCGTGGGCACCGTCGACCAGCGGGCTGGCGTGGGCGCGCGTGGCGACGAACGTTCCGGGGTTCACCGGCGCCACCACGTTCGGGATCGAGGTGCCGTGCACCTACGACCTCGAGGTGGCGGCCGCCAAGTACTTCTACGCGGTGCGCGACGGCGACGTGCCGCTGTCGTTTCATTTCAACGGCAACGTCTTCTATCGCGGCGAGGGGCCGGGGCACCCGCTGATGGTCGTCCCGGTCGCCTGGAGCAGCACCGCCCAGTACAAGATGCCCGTCAGCACGTGGCGGGCGATGATCGCCGAGCACTATCCAGGCGGCGGCTGGATCCGGCTTGACGACGAGACGTTGAACGCGCTCAACGACCGTCGGGCAGCACGGGGCCTTGCCAGCTTCGACGCCTGCCTCCGCGAGCTCCTGCAGGAGGACTGAAGGATGAAGCCGGCGCTCGAGGAACTGGTGGGCTCGCTGCTGTACGAGGGCTACGCGCTGTATCCCTACACCCCCGAGGCAACCAAGAACTCCACCCCGACGCCGTTCGGGATCGTGTACCCGCCGCGGTATGCGACCGAGTGCGCGGGGGCACACGACCACGTGCGCATGGAGTGCCTGGCACTGGCGCAGCCGGGGGCGGTTCTGAGCGCCACGCTGCGCTACCTGGCCCCCAGCGGCGATCGTCACGAGGCCCGCGAGCAGCGCTTCGAGCTCGGCCCGGTGGCGATCGGCGAGCGCGCCACCGTGGAACTGCCCGGCGGTCGCCTGACGCTGCGCTCCGAGCCCCAGGACGGGCGCGTGCTGGTGCGGGCCTGCGTTCACAACACCGCTGACGTTCCGGCGAGGCTGAGCCGCGCCCAGGCGTTGGCCGATTCGCTGATCTCGGTGCACCTGGTGGTGCAGATCTCCGACGGGCGGTTCGTCTCGCCACTGGAGGCCGGTCGGGAGAGCGTGAACATCTGGCCGGTGCTGGCCAGCCCGGAGGACGACGCGGTGCTGGGAGCCGGCATCGTGCTCCCCGACCATCCGAAGATCTCACAGCACAGCCACGGCAACCTGTTCGACAACACCGAGATCGAGGAGGCGCTGCTGCTGCACGTGCACGCGCTCACCGACGACGAGCGCGCAGCGGCGGCAGGCCGGGACCGTGTCGTGGGAGACATGCTGGAGCGCGCACTGGCCGTCGGTCCCGACGAGATCATGGCGCTGCACAGCGGGCTCAGCGACGTCGTCACCGAGCCGGCGGCGCCCAGCGGCGCCGAGGCGGACGTGCGCGGAGAGCAGCAGATCACGGTCGACGGCGTCACCTTCGCGCGGGGCGACACGCTGGTCCTGCGGCCCGGCACCGATCGCGATCCCTACGACCGGATGCTCGACGGGCGCCGAGCGACGATCGAGCGCATCTACGTCGACTACGACGACCGCGTGCACATCGCCGTGACCGTCGACGACGACCCGGGTCAGCAGCTGATGCGAGAGACCGGCCGCTACCTGTTCTTCTTCGCCAACGAAGTGGAGCCGATATGAGTGAGACAGCACAGCGAACCAAGCAGATCCTCGTCGCCGGCATCGGCAACGCATGGCTGCGCGACGACGGCTTCGGGGGCGAGGTGGCCAAGCTGCTGTCAGACCGCGAGATCCCGCCGGGCGTGCACGTCGTCGACTTCGGCACCGGCGGGCTGGATCTCGCCTACGAGGTGATGCGGGGCTACGACGCGCTGATCCTGATCGACGTCAGCCGCCAGGGCGAGCCCCCGGGCACCCTGTACGTGATGGAGGCCGAGGAGGCTGACGTCGACGCCCAGATCGAGGACGGCCAGATGCTCGATCCCCACGGCATGGATCCCCAGACGGTGCTGCGCTTCGTCAAGTACGTCGGCGGCTGGCCGGGGCGGGTGTTCGTGGTGGCGTGCGAGCCCGAGGTCGTCGAGGACGTGGGCTTCGGCCTGTCCGACGCCGTCAGCGGGGCGCTGGAGCGCGCGGCCGACGTGGTGCTCGAGACCCTCGCCGAGCTGCAGAATGCATGAGCTGTCGGTGGCCAGCGCGATCCTGAACACGGCGCTCAAGCACGCCGACGACCGGCCGGTGTCGTCGGTCAGCCTGCGCGTGGGAGCGATGCGCCAGGTCGTCCCCGACTCGCTGCGCTTCTACTTCGAGATCGTGGCCCGCGACACGGCGTGCGAGGGAGCGACGCTCGACCTGGTCGAGATCGAGACGTCACTGGCCTGCTCGGACTGCGACCGGCAGTGGTCGCCACAGATCCCGGCATTTCGCTGCCCGGAGTGCGGCTCGGCGGACGTGCAGGTGCTGGCCGGGGAGGAACTGGAGGTCGAATACATCGAGGTCGAGGACAGGGAGGCCGCATGCACCGCACCAAGGTGAGGGTCGTCGAGGACGCGCTGGACGCCAACAACACGATCGCGCGCGCCAACCGCGACGACTTCGACCGCCACGACGTGGCGGTGCTCAACCTGATGTCCGCGCCCGGCGCGGGCAAGACGACGCTGCTGGAGCGGGCGCTCGGATCGGGGCTGGAGAGCGGCGCCCGGGTGGGCGTGCTGGAGGGCGACGTGCAGGGCTCGATGGACTCAGACCGACTGGCCGCCCTGCACGTGCCGGTCGTCCAGCTGAACACCGACAACGGCTTCGGCGGCGAGTGCCACCTGGACGCCAACATGGTCCGCTCGGCGATGGGCGACCTGCCATTGCACGCGATCGACCTGCTGGTGATCGAGAACGTCGGCAACCTGGTCTGCCCCGCCGAGTTCCGTGTGGGCGAGGACGCCCGGGCGATGGTCTGCTCGGTCACCGAGGGCGAGGACAAGCCGCTCAAGTACCCGCTGATGTTCCGTGCCTGCGAGCTCGTGCTCGTCAACAAGGTCGATCTCCTCCCCCACCTGGAGTTCGACCTCGACAAGCTGCTGTACAACATCGACGTCGTCAACCCGGGCGTCCGGCGGATCGTGACCAGCGCCCGGACCGGCGAAGGCGTGGAGGAACTGCGCGCGTGGCTGGACGAGCTGGCGGCACGCCGAGTGGCCACGCCCGCATGACCGTCGCGCGCCCCGTCTCAGAGGCGCGCGAGCTGGCAGAGCGACGGCTGGAGCAGCGGCGCGAAGCGGGGGAGCGATTCTTCGGCGCACACGCCGACCACCTGGCCCGGCTGTGCCACGCGATGGCCGAGCGGTTCGCCCGCGGCGCCCGCCTGATCGCGATCGGCGTCTCCCCCGCCGCGCGCTCCGACGTGCGCCACGTCGCCGTCGAGTTCGTGCACCCGGTGATCGTCGGCAAGCGCGCGCTCCCGGCGCTGGGCCTGACCGGCGAGTCCGCCCGGCTGGAGCGAGAGCTGGCGCTGACCGCCGAGAGCGGCGACATCGTGATCGCGTTCGGCGAGCCCGCCGACGGGCCCGATCTGCCGGCCGCGCTGTCGGCGGCGCGCGCCCGGGGCTGCCTGACGATCGCGTTCTCCGCGCTGGGGGCCGAGTGGGAGCTCGAGCCCCCGGCGTCGGACCCGTTCGTGCGCCAGGAGCTGGTCGAGACCGCCTATCACGTGCTGTGGGAGCTGGTGCACGTGTTCTTCGAGCACCGCGGGCTGCTGGAGGGCCGCAGCGAGCGCCGCTCCCATGACGCCGGCGCATCGAGCTTCCTGTACCCGTTTCTGGCCGAGCGCGAGCACGACCTGGACGCGATCCTCGTCGACGTCCGCGAGTCCGCACTGATGAAGTCCCAGGAGGTGGCCCAGCTGCGCTCGGCGACCGTGCAGCGCAGCTTCGAGGAGCTGGTCGCCGCGGCGGACGCGCTGCGCGCTGCGCTGGACGGCGGTGGTCGCCTGCTGGCGCTGGGCAACGGTGGCTCGGCCACCGACGCGATGGACGTGGTCGCCGACTTCGCCGCCGAGGACCTCGGATGGCCGCCGCGGCCCGCGCTTGACCTGACTGCCGATACGGCGATCATCACGGCGATCGCCAACGACATCGGAACCGAGGCGATCTTCGCCCGCCAGATCATCGCCTACGGCCGCGGCGGCGACGTGCTCCTGGCGCTGTCCACCAGCGGCAACTCGCTGAGCGTGCTGGACGCGCTGGCCGAGGCGCGACGCCGTGGGCTGGCGACGATCGCGCTGGTGGGCTATGACGGCGGACGCGTGGCTGGCGAGCAGCTCGCCGATCACGTGATCGTCACCCCCTCGCAGCACATTCCGCGCATCCAGGAGGCGCAGGCGACTGCCTACCACCTGCTGCGCGAGCTCGTCGAACGCGGATGAGCGCCGTGCGCACTCGCGCGCGCGTGGAGGGCACCGTGCAGGGGGTCGGCTTCCGCCCGTTCATCTACCGCGTGGCGCACGAGCAGGGACTGGCCGGTTACGTCCTCAACGACGAGCACGGAGTGCTGCTGGAGGTGGAGGGCGACCCGGAGGCCGTACGGCGCTTCTTCGCGCGCGTGCGCACGGAGGCTCCGCCGCTGGCCTGCGTCGATGCCGTGCGCTGCGAGACCGTCAATCCGCTGGGCGAACCCGAGTTCACAATCCGCGCCAGCGAGCGCACCGGCCCGCCCGACGCGCTGATCGTGGCCGACTCCGCCACCTGCGCCGACTGCCTCGCCGAGCTGGCCGACCCCGAGGACCGCCGCCACCGCTATCCGTTCATCAACTGCACCAACTGCGGTCCGCGCTTCACGATCGTGCGCGACGTCCCCTATGACCGGCCGCTGACGACGATGGCGCCGTTTCAGATGTGCGCCGCCTGCCGGGCCGAGTACGAGAACCCGCTCGACCGGCGCTTCCACGCCCAGCCCAACGCCTGTCGGGTGTGCGGCCCGCGCGTACGCCTGCTGGACGCCCGCGCGGCCGAGATCGACACCGACGACCCGATCGCCGCCACCGCCACCCGGCTGGCCGCCGGAGCGATCGTCGCCGTCAAGGGGCTGGGAGGCTTTCACCTGGTGTGTGACGCCGCCGACGAGCGCGCCGTCGCCGCCCTGCGAGCCCGCAAGCACCGCGAGGACAAGCCGTTCGCGCTGATGGTCTCCGACACGGCCGCGGCCGCGGAGCTGATCGAGGTCTCGGCGCAGGCGCGGGCGCTGCTGGAGTCGCCGGCCCGCCCGATCGTCCTCGCCCGCCGCCGCCCGCGGGCCGCCGTGGCCGACGCCGTCGCTCCGGGCGCGCCCGAGCTGGGCGTGATGCTCCCCTACACGCCGCTTCACCACGTGCTGCTCGGGGACTTCGGCCCGGGCGCGCTGGTGATGACCAGCGGCAACGTCTCCGACGAGCCGATCGCCTATCGCGACGAGGACGCGCTGGCGCGGCTGGACGCGATCGCCGACCTGTTCTGCGTCCACGACCGCGCGATTCAGACGCGCACCGATGACTCGGTCGTCCGGTCGGTCGAGCTCAGCGGACGATCACGCGCACTGATGCTGCGCCGCTCGCGCGGGTTCGTGCCCTCCCGGCTCTCGCTCCCCGTGGCCGCCCCGGCGCCGCTGCTGGCCTGCGGCGCCGAGCAGAAGAACACGTTCTGCGTGGCCAAGGGCGAGCGTGCGTGGGTCAGCCACCACGTCGGCGACCTCGAGCATGTGGCGACCCTGGAGGCATTCCGGGAGGGGATCGACCACTTCCAGCGATTGTTCGCGGTGACGCCCGAGGTGGTCGCCCACGATCTGCATCCGGACTACCTGTCGACCCAGTACGCGCTCGAGCGCGACGGCGTGCAGCTGATCGGCGTGCAGCACCACCACGCGCACCTGGCGGCGTGCCTGGCCGAGCACCGCGTGTCGGCCGAGGCCGCCGTGGGGGCGATCTTCGACGGGACCGGCTACGGCGAGGACGGCACGGTCTGGGGCGGTGAGCTGCTGATCGGCGACCTGCTCGGCTACGAGCGCGCCGGCTGGCTGCGGCCCGTGCCGATGCCGGGCGGGAGCGCCGCGATCCGCCAGCCGTGGCGGATGGCGTGGGCCTGGCTGACCGAGGCCTTCGGCGAGCCCCAGCCGCTGCCCCGCCAGTTGGCCGCCACCGTCGAGCAGTCGCGCTGGCGCAAGATGGCGCAGGTCGCCGCCAGCCCGGCCGTGTCTCCGCTGACCTCCAGCATGGGCCGGCTGTTCGACGCCGTTGCCGCGCTGTGCGGACTGCGCGCCGAGGTCAGCTACGAGGGCCAGGCGGCGATCGAGCTGGAGGCGGCCGCCTGGCGGGCCGGAGCTGACGTCGGCGCCTACCGGGCCACGCTGGCCGACCCTCGTCCGGCGCTCCGCGAGCTGATGGCCGACCTGCGGTCAGGCGTGGACGCAGCGGAGGTGGCGGCGCGCTTCCATGGCGCCATCAGCGCCGCCACGGTCACCGCGCTGGCCGAGATCGCCGGCGAGCGCGGCTTGAGCACGGTCGTGCTCAGCGGCGGCGTGTTCCAGAACCGCCTGCTGCTGCAGAGCGTGGCCGCCGGCGCGCGCGGGGCCGGCCTGCGAGTGCTCGTCCCCGAGCAACTGCCCCCGAACGACGGAGGGATCTCCTTCGGGCAGGCCGCCGTCGCGGCGGCCCGGCTGGCGTCCGCTATCGAAACTCAGGCGGCGACCAGCCCGGAAACACGTCCGGCAACCCGTCGCTGACCCGATCGGGGAAGTCCGCGGGACGCTTCTCCAGAAACGAGGCGATGCCCTCGCGCGCGTCGGCCGACCGGCCGCGAGCGAACATCGCGCGGGAGTCGGCGCGGTGGGCGATCATCGGATGCTCGGCCCCGAGCATCGTCCACATCAGCCTGCGGGCGAGTGCCACCGACACCGGCGCCGTGTTGTCGGCGATCTCGCGGGCGATCGCCCGCGCAGCGTCGAGCAGCTCACCCCGGGGGTGCAGCGAGCGCACCAGCCCTCCCGCCAGCGCCTCGTCGGCGCTGAACACCCGGCCGGTGGCCACCCATTCCATCGCCTGGCTGATGCCGACCAGACGCGGCAGGAACCAGCTCGAGCACGCCTCGGGGACGATCCCCCGGCGGGCGAACACAAAGCCGATCCGGGCGTCGTCGGCGGCCAGGCGAATGTCCATCGGCAATGTCATCGTCGCCCCCACCCCGACCGCCGGGCCGTTGATCGCGGCGATCACCGGCTTCGTGCACTCGAACACCCGCAGCACGAAGCGGCCTCCGCCGTCGCGCGGCACTTCATCCCGGGCCCCCCGGGCGCGGTAGTCGAAGGTCTGGCCGCCCGCCTCCAGGTCGGCCCCGGCGCAGAAGCCCCGGCCGGCCCCGGTGATGATCACCGCGCGGACGTCGTCGTCTGAGTCGACCCGGTCCAAGGCATCGATCAGCTCCCCTCCCATCGTCTCGGTCCACGCGTTGAGCCGCTCCGGACGGTTCAGGGTGATCGTCACCACCCCGGCGTCGACCTCGTAGAGGATCTGCTCGAACCCGGAGTCCATCAGTAGTAGATCGCTCCTCGGATGCCGCCGCCGGCGACGATCGCGTCGCCGGTGATGGCCACGCTGCGCGGGCTGGCCAGAAAGACGATCACCGATGCCACCTCCTCGGCGGTGACCAGGCGCCCGATCGCCACCCCCCGCGCGAGCGTCTCCGCTGCCTCCTCGACGCTGATGCCGCGGGCCTGGGCGTGACCGGCGAGGACCTCCGGCATCCGCTCGGTCCGCGTCAGTCCCGGGTGGACGACGGTGACGTTGACGCCGTCGGCGCCGTACTCGTCGGCCAGGTTCTTCGTCATCGCAGCCACCGCGACGTTGCGTACCGAGCCGACCACCGAGCCCGCCGAGCGGGCGGCGAGCCCGCTGACGTTGACGATCCGGCCCCACTTCCGAGCGACCATCCCGGGCGCGAACGCCCGTGCGCAGCGCAGGTATCCCTTGAGCTTGACGTTGAGGTGCTCATCGAGCTCCTCGTCGCCGATCGGCCCGGTGTTGACCTTGGCCGCACAGTTGACGAGGATGTCGACGCCGCCCAGCTGCCCCGTCACCGTCTCGGCCATCGCCGTGACCGCGTCATCGGAGCCGGTGTCGCACACGACGGGCAGGACGCGCCCGCGCAGCCCGTGACCGCTCAGCTCGCTCGCGGCCGCGTCCAGGGGCTCGCGATGGCGTGCGACCAGCGCCACGTCCGCGCCCTCGGCGACCAGCGCGCGAGCGACAGCCAGCCCGATCCCGCGGCTGGCGCCGGTGACCACCGCTCGTTTGTCGTTCAGCTTCAGATCCATCGGCCGCATTCTTCCAGTCAAAGCCCGTACGGCGGCGACTGCTAGAACCGACTGTGTTGCGCGATGAGCAGATACGTCGACATCCACGCCCATGTCCTGTACGGGATCGACGACGGGCCAGCTGATCGGGCCGCCGCCGAGCTGATGCTGCGCACGGCGGCCAAATCGGGGACGGCCACGATCGCCGCCACCCCCCATCTGCGCTCTGACTTCCCTGACGTGCGCGTGGACGAGCTGGCGGGCCGCGTCGACGAGCTGCGCGGTTGGATCGCCGACGAGGGGCTCGGGATCGAGCTGATCAGCGGCGGCGAGGTGGGGCTGGTGTGGGCCCTGGACGCCGACGACAGGGCGCTGCGGCTCAGCAGCTATGGGCAACTGGGTCGGGACCTGCTGATCGAAACTCCGGACACGGTCGTCGGGCTCGAGGCCCTCCTGTACCAGGTGCGTACGCGCGGCTTCCGGATCACGCTCGCCCATCCCGAGCGCTGCCGCGATTTCCAGCGTGACCCGTCGACGGTGGAGGGGCTCGTCGAGCGCGGGGTCCTGCTGCAGATCAACGCCGAGGGCCTGCTCGGCGACCCGCGCAGGTCACCCACCGCCCGGTTGGCCCAGCGGCTGTGCCTCGACGGGCTTGCCCATGCCCTCGCCTCCGACAGCCACCGCGCGACGAACTGGCGGCCGGTGAGCGTGATGCCGGTGGCGGTGGCGGCGGCCGCCGAGCTGGTCGGCGCGGAGCGCGCGGAGTGGTTGGCGGTCGACTCGCCGGCGGCCATCATCTCCGGGCGCCCCCTGCCCGAGGCGCCGCCGGTCGTGACCCAGCCACGAGCGCGCTGGTGGTCACGGGCCTGACCACGAGCTGGCAAGATCGCGCCCCATGACCAACGTCTTGAACGCCGAGTGCGAGTTCGATCCCGAAGATCCGGATGGCTACCGCTCCGGCCAGGCGTTCGTCGGCCGCGAGGCCGGCGGCACCGCGATCACCGTCAAGGTCTACGAGCTGCCCCCCGACCAGAGCTCGTGCCCGTATCACTACGAGTACGAGGAGGAATGGCTGCTCGTGCTGGCCGGAACGCCGACGCTGCGCGCCCCTGAGGGCGAGCGTTCCCTGAAGGCCGGCGAGTTGGTGTGCTTCCCCGTCGGTCCCGACGGGGCCCACAAGCTGATCAACCGGACACAGGAGACCGCTCGGGTGATGATGTGGTCAAGCTCGCGCGAGCCCGCGGTGGCCGTGTATCCCGACAGCGACAAAATCGGCGTGTGGCCGGGCGATGATGCCGATACTGTGCTGCTGCGCCGCGCCGACGGCGCGCGCGACTACTTCGACGGGGAGCGCTGACCCAGCCCCCAGAAGAACGGGCCGTGGTCGCGCATCTCAAAGCTCCAGCCCAGCTCGGCCAGCCGTGTGGCGAGCCCGGCCGAGGTGTGGGCCATCTTCACGACCCGGTATCCATCGGCGCCCTCGCGCCGGCGCATGATCACCGACGACTCCGGGCCGTAGACGAGCTCCTCGGGAGCGCGATAGGCGTCGTCGACGAACACCACGCGACCGCCCGGCGCCAGCGCGTCACCGACGAGCGCCCAGAAGCTCTCGAAACGCTCGCCGGGCACATGTGACAAGAAGAAGCCGAAGAACACCGCGTCGTAGCGGCGTGTGGGGCGCCAGCTGAACAGATCGGCCTGCTCAAAGCGCACGTTGGCTTCCGGGGCCGAGGCCGCGGCCACCTTGAGCATCTCCGGCGCCCCGTCGATCGCCGTCACGGCGGCGGCGCGCTGGGCGAGCATCGCGGTCCAGGTCCCCGGACCGCAGGCGAGCTCCAGCACGTCGCCGCGAAAATGCGCGTCGAAGGCCGCGCCCAGGTCGCGCCTCAGGGCAGCGGCCTGCTCGGAGCCGAGCGGCACGAGCGCCTCCTTCCAATAGGTCGGCGCTCGCGCTCGGTAGTAGCGCTGCTGCTCGGCCAGCAGCTCAGTCAGCTCGGGTTCGCGCTCCGGGCTCAAACGCTCAGACGCCCGCCATCGTCACCTGGGTCAGCCGGATGTGGTTGCCCGACGGGTCGCGGAAGCCGGCATCGATGCCGTACGGCCGTTCCTCGGGCTCCTCCACGAACTCCACGCCGCGCGCCTTGAGCTGCTCGAAGTCGCCGCGGCAATCCTCGGTGGTGAGAAACACGGTGGCACCCGCGCCCTTGTGCATCAGGGCGTTGATCTGCTCGACCGTCTCGGGCTCGAACACCGGCGGGCCGGGGACCGCCATGAGCACGATCGAGACGTCCTCCTGGCCGGGAGGCGAGACCGTCAGCCAGCGGAAGTTGCCCATCTCGGCCATGGTCACGTCGGAGCGCACCTCCATGCCGATCTTCTCGGTCCAGAAGGCGAGCGCCTCGTCCTGGTCGTGCACCCACAGCTGCATACTGGCGATCCGGATCATCTGACTACCTCCATCAAAAGGGGGGACGGAATTGACGCTGGGGACGCTACGTCGACTCCGCCGTCTTGTCTTCTCCAAACGTGCGGCGTTGCGGACGCCCATAGACGCGCAGGATGCAGCTCGGCACCATCGCCAGGTGGGCCGCCGGCGGGAATGTGGCCCGATAGGCGGTGGGCGTCACGCCATAGGTTCGCTTGAAGCTCGTCGTGAACGAGCCCAGGCTCGAGAGCCCCACCGAAAAGCAGATCTCGGCGACCGAGTGATCGGTGGTCCGCAGCAGCGCCGCGGCCCGCTCCAGGCGCCGGGTCAGCAGATAGGCGTGCGGTGACTCGCCGAACGCGCGCCGGAACTCGCGGCTGAAGTGCGCGCGCGACAGGCCGGCCACGGCGGCGAGGTCATCGACGTCCAACTGATCGGCGTAGCGCGCGTCGGCGAGGTCCTTGGCGCGCAGCAGGTGGCGGGCGGTCGGTGCGTAGACCATGTCTCAATTATCGCGCGCCGGTCGGTCTGTCAGCGGGCCACGGCGACGGCCAGCAGGCGGGCCGGCGTCCCGTCCTCGAGCAGACCCAGCACGTCGCGCAGGTCGTCGGCCGGCGGACGGTCCTGGGTCAGGGTCGGAACGCGCTCGCGCACGGCGGCGTGCAGCGCCTCGACCACGCCGCCGGCCGGACCCGGGTCGCAGTCCAGCGCCTGGCAGGCGCACAGCAGCTCGATCGCCACCACCCGCTCCAGGCGCCCGACCGCCGCCAACGCGAGCAGCGCGGCGGTCATCCCCATCGAGACGTGATCCTCCTGGTTGTCGGAGGTGGGGATCGTGTCGATGCTTACCGGATGGGCCAGCGCCCGCAGCTCGGTGACCAGCGCTGCCGCCGTGTACTGGATCACCATGTAACCGCTGGAGGCGCCCGCGTCGTTGGTCAGAAACGCCGGCAGACGGCCGTTGAGCGAGGGCGAGACCAGCCGGAACGTGCGCCGCTCGGAGATCGATGCCAGGTCGGCCAGGGCAAGGCACAAGGTGTCAAAGGCCAGCGCGAGGCTCTGGCCGTGGAAGTTGCCGGCCGAGATCACCTCAGGCGGGTCGTCGAACACCAGCGGGTTGTCGGTCACGGCGTTGAGGTCGGCAGACACCAACTCCGAGAAGAAGCGAAAGCCCTCCCGGGCGGCCCCGTGCACCTGTGCGGCGCAGCGCAGCGAATAGGCGTCCTGGAGACTGCCGGACCCGATATGAGCACGGGTCCGATCCCCGCCGACCCGTTCCGAGCCGTGCAGCGCGGCCACGATGTTGGCGGCGCTGCGCGCCTGACCGCCGAGCGGGCGCAGCCGGTGCACGCGCGCGTCAAACGCCGGCAGGGCGCCCCGCAGCGCGTCCACGGTGACCGCGGCCACGGCGTCGATCCCGTCCAGCAGCGGACCCACCCGCGCGGCCACCAGCGCCCCGACGGCGCTCATGAAATGGGTGCCGTTGATCAGCGCCAGGCCCTCCTTGCTCTCGAGCGCCAGCGGCTCCGCGCCCAGCCGCGCCAGCACCTGGGCGCCGGGCAGCAGCGTCCCGTCGCGGGCGAAAGCCTCCCCCTCCCCCAGCAGCGGGAGGAACGCGTGCGCGCTGGGGGCCAGGTCCCCACTGGCCCCGAGCGAGCCGGTAGACGGCACGCGCGGCGTGAAGCCCGCGTTGAGAAGCTCCACCACGCGCTCCAGCACGACTGGACGCACACCCGAGTGACCCAGCAGCAATCCGTTCAGCCGGACGGCCATCGCGGCACGCACCACGTCGCGGGGGAGGTCCTCGCCCGTGCCCGCGGCGTGGCTGCGCAGCAGGTTGACCTGCAGGTGGCGCTGGAGCTCGGGCGCCACGGTGTTGGAGACCAGCGCCCCGAAGCCGGTGCTGATCCCGTACACCGCCGTGCCGGTCGAGAGGATGCGCTCCAGCGTCTCGCGGTTGGCCTGGACCCGCGTCACGGCCTCGGGGTCCAGCACGACCCGCGCACCGGCGGCGATTGCCGACACCTGCGCGATCGACAGCTCGCCGTTGAGGATCACCTGTTCAGCTGGCATAGGTCGGCGGGTGAGAGTATCCATCCCGGCAGCGCTCGTGGGCCTACCCTGTGGTCAATGATGCTCAGCTCGTCCCAGACACGCCTGCGCGACTCATTTCTGGCCTGCGTTTCATACATCCTGGAGCTCGCCCCCGCCGATCTTCCCCAGCCGGCCGTCGACGAGGATCCGGCCTCGGGCTGGACGGTGTCGCGCTGGCTCGGCGGCCTGGGGATGGGCATCGCCGGGGTGGCCGACCCGGCGTCGTTCGCGTGGCCGGGCCCCTGGATCGCACGCGTCCACACGCCGGGCTCCGAGCCTCGATATGCCGTCATGTTCGGGGTCCCTTCGGGCGTGGTGTGGGACCCGGCCGGAGACGGTCGAGTGCAGGCCGAGTGGCTGACCGAGGGCTACCTGCTGGCGGCCGCCGACATCTCCCAGGCCCGTCCCCCGCTGCCCACCGCACCCCCCGGCAGCGGCGCCGTCGAGGGCATCTGGGTCGCCCCCTCCGCAGGCGAGCCGGCGCGGGCGCTGCAGCGGGCGCGCGCCCTGGCCGGTCTTGGACTGGAGGGCGACCGCCACGTCGCCGGCACCGGCACCTTCCCGTCGGGCCGCCCCGGCAGCGCGCTGACCCTGGTGGCCGCCGAGGTGTGCGAATCCTTCACTCCGGCGCTGACGGCCGACCAGCACCGGCGCAACGTGGTCGTGCGCGGGCTGGACCTCAACCGGCTGGTCGGCCACGAGTTTGAGATCGGGTCGCTGCGCTGCCGCGGGATGCGGCTGTGCGAGCCCTGCACGGTCGTGCAGGGCTACGTCGGACGGCCGGTGCTGCGAGATCTCGTGCACCGCGGCGGGCTGCGCGCCGACATCCTGGCCGACGGTGAGATTCACGTCGGTGACGCCGTGCGTGCAGCCGGCGAGAGCCGGGCCTGCTAGGTTCGACGCAGCGGTCGATCCTCGGCCGCGAGGCAGCTTGCTTGGGTCCCGCAGATAGCGGTTCGGGTCAGCCGTAGCCTCCCGAACGTTTTTGCGGCGCAGTTTGCCGCCCAAGGAGTGATGTATTTCCATGCAGTCCTTTGCCGAACTCGGCGTTTCGCGCGCCGTCGTAGAGTCCCTCGCCAAGGGGGGCATCACTGAGCCGTTTGCGGTTCAGCGCCTGGTAATCGCCGACATCCTGGCCGGGCGTGACGTCCTCGCCCGCTCGCCCACGGGCTCGGGTAAGACGCTCGCCTTCGGGGTCCCGCTCGTCGACGGCATCCCGGCCGACGGCCCACGGCCGGCGGCCCTGATTCTCGCCCCGACGCGAGAGCTGGCCACCCAGATCGCCTCCGATCTGCGCCCGATCGCCCACGCCCGTGCCCTGCGGATCACCGCCGTGTACGGCGGGGTCGGCCTGGTCGAGCAGGCTAAGCGCGCCGCCAACTCCCACATCCTCGTCGCCACCCCCGGGCGGCTCGAGGACCTGCTCGCGCGCCGCGCATTCAACTTGCAGAACGTGAGCACGCTGGTGCTTGACGAGGCCGACCGGATGCTCGACATGGGCTTCAAGCCGGCCGTGGACAGGATCGTGCGCGCCTGCCCGTCGCAACGCCAGACGCTGTTCTTCTCCGCGACGCTCGACGGCCAGGCCGGGGTCACCGCCCGGCGCTACACCACCGATCCGGTGACCCACGAGCATGGGCCGTCCGAGCGGCGTGCCACCGAGGACGTGGACCATCGCTTCGTCGCCCTGAAGGGCGCCGACCGGCTGGAGGCGCTCGTCTCAGAGCTGGACTGCGAGCGCGACCTGGCGCTGGTGTTCGTGCGGACCAAGCACGGCGCCGACCGGCTGGTCAAGCGTCTGTCCGCGCGCGGGATCACGGCGGCCGCCCTGCACGGCAACAAGTCACAGCGCCAGCGTGAGCGGGCCCTGGCCTCCTTCGCCTCCGGCGCCACCAACACGCTGGTGGCCACCGACGTGGCGGCGCGCGGGATCGACATCTCGGGCATCTCGCACGTCATCAACTTCGATCCCCCACACGACCACGACAGCTACGTTCATCGCGTCGGCCGCACCGGCCGCGCGGGACGTCGCGGTCTGGCGATCACGCTGGTCGACGGGCCCGAAAGCGGCGACGTCGCGAGGATGGCGGACTTCCTGGAGCTCGAGCACAGCCTCCGCGGCGCCTCCGCCCCGCGCACGGCCGCTCCGCGACACCGCCAGCGGCCCGCGCCCACGCCGGCGCGCCGTACTGAGGCCGCCAACCGCCCCGACGGGCCGCGCCGCCGACGCCGGCGCCACAGCGGCCGGCCGCAGGCGGCCTCGGCTCAGCGTTGAATCGGTAGCACCAGCGCCGAGGGCCGCTCGGCGCTGTGCAGGATCTCGATCTCGACCGTCCGCATCGTCTCCGCCTTGGCGTGGGCGGCGGTGTCACCGGTCCCCGGGTTGCGCGCATAGCGCGGATGCGCGCCCGAGGAGACCTGCAGGCGGACGCGGTGCCCGGCGGCAAACCGGTGACCGATCGGCCACAGCCGCCAGCGCGCCCGCCAGGTTCCGTCGGATGTCTGCTCGGCGCGGCCGGGGCCGATGCTGGTGAGCGCGTCTGACACGTTGCGCGAGACACCGTCGGCGTCGACGTCGCACACGCGGGCGAACAGGTCGAAGTACGGCTCTGAGGCGCGCGCCCACAGCTCAACGCTGACGTGACCGATGGCCTCCACCGTCTGCGCCAGCGGCGCGGTGGTGTAGGTCAGGACGTCGTCGCGGGCCTCCAGCGGCGCGTTGTCGACGACCGCCGAGCGCTCCAACAGGATGGGCCCGCCGAGTGACGGCGTCGGGTCGGAGGGGTCGTAGCGATAGCGATCGCCGTCCCCCGCGTCGCCGGCCGCGGGCTCATCGCTCAGGCGTTGGCCGGACTGCAGGTACAGACGCCGCTCCCCGGTGTTGGGCGGCGGCCACGCGGGGAGATCTCGCCAGCCGCCTCCGCGGCGCTCGCCGGTGACCATCACCCGTACGGGTGCCGCGCGCACCAATCGGTCGTCGCCCAGCAGGTGAGCTCGCAGCCAGGCGACGCCCTCGCGCTCGCCGGCGCCCACCAGTCCCGGCGACGTGTGGCTCCACGGCCCGATCAGCAGCTGCGGCCCGCGCCCGGCGCCCTGCAGCGCCTCGAAGTCGTCCAGCATCCAGGGCAGCAGGATGTCGTACCAGCCGCCGACGAAGGACACCGGGGCGGTCACCTCGGGCACGGTGGAGGAGAAGTCGCGGGCCGACCAGTAGGCGCCGCCCCGGTCCATGTCCCCGAACCCCTCGCGAAACCACTGAACGGGGGCACCGGTGGCACGCTCGTCCAGGTCGCCCAGCGGCAGCTCGGCCAGCCGCCCCGGCAGGCTGTGCAGCGCGCGGTTGATCGCCACAGGCGCCAGACGGCTCTCCTGGGCGGCGAGGAGCACCATCCACGACGCCATCGTCTCCAGCGACAGGCTGCCGCCGGCATACGTCTGGTCGTAGAACTGCGACGCGCTCACGTGGATCGACATCGCCGCCAGGTCGGCGCTCGGTTGTCCGGCCACCGCCCACTGCACGAACCCCACGTAGCTGGGCCCGATCGCGCCGATCGGGCCGGCGTGCCATGGCTGGTCGCGGAGCCAGCGCAGGGTGGCCAGGCCGTCGTCGCGCTCGTCGAACGGGCTGAACCGCCCGCCCGAGCCGAACGTCCCGCGCACGCTCTGCACGACGACCGCCAGCCCGCGCTCGGCCAGCAGACGCCCGAACAGCATCCCCACGAACTGTCGCCGGCCGTACGGGGAGCGCACCAGCACGGTGGGCTGCGGGCGGTCCCGCGTGTCGGCCGCCACCCAGCGGTCGGCCAGCAGCACCACGCCGTCGTCCATCGTGGCGCGCAGGTCACGCTCGCAGACGACGTCCTCGGTCCGGGCGCGGGGCAGGCGCATGCGCCGGGCGAGGATTTGGCTGAGGAGGCTCACCGGGCGGCGGATCGTAATACGTGCTTGCTCGCGAGGGTGGCGGGGCAGACTGGCGAGATGACGCGGGAGGCACGATTGCGGCCAGCCGGAGAGGGCCTGGCCCCGGTCGGCGACGGCTGGTTCGTGCTCAACGCTCAGCAGGCGCGCTGGCTGACCGGCGATTTCGGCGCCTACACGCGGTTCGAGGGCGAGGCGCGGTTTCCCAGCATCGGCGTCAACATCAGCGTGCTGGAGCCCGGACAGCCGTCGTCCTTCTACCACGCAGAGGACGAGCAGGAGGACTTCCTGGTGCTCAGCGGCGAGTGCCTCGTGTTGATCGAGGGCGAGGAGCGGCAGCTGAAGGCCTGGGACTTCGTCCATTGCCCCGCCTGGACCAAGCACGTGTTCGTCGGCGCGGGCACCAATCCATGCGCTGTGCTGGCCCTCGGCACGCGCCTGGGGCACGACGTGGTCTATCCCGTCTCGGAGCTGGCCCAGCACCACGGCGCGGGCCTCGCCCACGAGACCCGTGACCCGCAGGCGGCCTACGCGAGCGTCAGGCCCGACAGCGAGACCGCCTACCGGTCCGGCTGGTTGCCGGACGCCTGATCCTCTCAGCCGCCGCGACCATCGCCGTCGCCGTCGGGCAGCCGCCACCCGATCTCGCCCGGGAGCTCCAGCGCCGCCTCCGGACCCCAGGAGCCCTTCGCGTAGGGCTCGGACCTGGGCGGGTGCTCGACGACCGGAGCGCACACCTCCCAAAGCCGCTCGATCTGGTCAGAGCGCGTGAACAGCAGCCGCTCCTGCAGCATCACGTCGTGCAACAGCCGCTCATAGGCTTCCAGACCGTCGGCGCCGCCGAACGCCTCGTCCACGTCCAGGGTCAACGCCACTCGCCCGATCTCGATCTCGGGCCCGGGCACCTTGGCCTCCACCTCGATCCGGACCCGCGGATCGTCTGACAGCTCGAAGATCAGCTCGCTGGGCCGCACCGGCGTGTCGGGATCACGGTCGGGGAACATCCGCAGCGGCGCCTCGGTGAAGCCGATCGTCACCGTCCGCCGCCCCTCGGCCAGCGACTTGCCGGTCCGTAGGTAGAACGGGACACCGCTCCAGCGCCACGTGTCGACGAACACCTCGGCGGCGGCGAACGTCTCCACCTGGGAGTCGTCGGCCACCTCGGCCTCGTCGCGGTAGCCGTCGTACTGGCCGAACACGACCCGATCAGGGTCCAGCGGGCGGATCGCGGCGAACACCTTGGTGCGCTCCACGTGCAGCGAGTCGGCGTCGATGCGCGAGGGCGGCTCCAGCGCGACGATCCCGAGGATCTGCATGAGATGGGTGACGACCATGTCGCGAAAGGCTCCGGTCTGCTCGTAGAAGCCCGCACGGCCCTGGATGTCCAGCGCCTCGGGCACGTCGATCTGCACGTACGCGACGTGGTCGCGATTCCACACCGGCTCGAGGATTCCGTTGGCGAACCGCGCCACCAGGATGTTCTGGGCGGCCTCCTTGCCGAGGAAGTGGTCGATCCGGTAGATCGACTCCTCCTCGAGCACCTCGTGCAGCACGGCGTTGAGCGCCCGCGCCGACTCGACGTCGTGCCCGAATGGCTTCTCCACCACCAGCGAGCAGTGATCGGCGATCCCGGTCTCGCCCAGCATCACCACCATGTCCTGCATCGCGCCCGGCGGCACCGACAGGTAGACGAGCCGCTCGCCGTCGGCATCGATCTCCTCCTCGGCGTCGGTTATCGCCTGCGCCAGGTCGCGGCCATCGTCGGCGCTTGAGACGACGAAGCTCAGCCGCGCGGCGAACTCGTCCCAGTGGTCGTCGAGCTCGCCCCGCCCGTGCTCTTGCAGCGCCGTGCGGATCCGGTCGCGGAACTCCTCGTCGGTGCCCGGCGAATGACGGCCCGAGCCGATGATCCGGAAGTCCCGGGGCATCAGCCCCTCGCGGTAGAGATGAAACAGGCCGGGGAACAGCTTGCGCGCGGCGAGGTCGCCGGTCGCCCCGAAGACGACGAGCACGCGATTCGTGGGGCGGGGCAGTTGGCGGTCGGACATCGCGTCAACCTACATGTTCGCGCCGGCGCGGTTCACGAGTGCCCGGCGATCGCATGGGGCCTGTAGGGCTCCTCCAGGCGCTCCATCTCCTCCGCGCTGAGCGACAGCTGCTCGGCGCCCAGCGCATCCTGCAGGTGCTCGAGCTTGGTGGCGCCGACGATCGGCGCGGTCACCCCCGGGCGATGCAGCAGCCACGCCAGCGCCACCTGCGCGGTGGGCACGCCGCGCTCCGCGGCGATCTCGTCGGCACGCTCGATCACGTCGAAGTCGACGTCGGGCCGGTAGAGGTTGTCGCCGAACGTGTCGGTCTGGGCGCGCGTGGTGAGCTTCTCGCCGCCGCGGGTGCGGTTGCCGGTCAGCATCCCCCGGGCCAGCGGGCTCCATGGGATCACGCCGACGCCCTGATCGACGCACTGCGGGATCATCTCCCGCTCCTCCTCACGGTAGATCAGGTTGTAGTGGTCCTGCATCGAGACGAAGCGCGTGCCGGCCACCGACTGGAGCTTGGCGAACTGCCAGGCGAACATGCTGGAGGCGCCGATGTACCGGGCCTTGCCGGCGTGGACGACGTCGTGCAGCGCGTCCATCGTCTCCTGGACCGGCGTGTTGGGATCGAAGCGATGGATCTGGTACAGGTCGACGTAGTCGAGGTCCAGGCGCTTCAGCGAGGCGTCGATCGAGGCCATGATGTGCTTGCGCGACAGACCCTGCCCGTTCTCGCCCGGCATCGTCCTGCCGTTGACCTTGGTGGCGACGACGTACTCCTCCCGCATCCCGAACAGCCTGCGCAGCAGCCGTCCGGTCAGCACCTCGGACTCGCCGCCGTTGTAGACGTCGGCGGTGTCGTAGAAGTTGATCCCGCCCTCCATCGCCGCGCGTAGGATCGGCTCGGCGTCGGCCTCGTCCAGCGTCCACGGCCGGCTCGCATGCTTGCCGTAGCTCATCATCCCCAGGCAGACGCGCGACACGCGCAGTCCGGTACGGCCGAGATTCACGTATTGCATCGGGCTCTCCCTGATCGGTGGGTCAGATCGAGCCTAGGACGACCGCCCACTTAGGCACGCAGGACGTCCGCGCGCATCGGCTGCGTGAACCAGCGTCCGCCCTCGCGCTGCGCGCCGAGCCTGGAGAACGCCTCGGCGAGCTCGTCCTCGTGGGCGTCGAACACCGCGGCCCGCTCCGGGTCGACCTCGACGATCCGCTTGCGCAGCGCTTCGATCCCGGCGCTGACCGCGCCCACCTCGTACTCGAGCGTCTGGCGCCGGGTCAGGCCGGCGCGGTCCGCCCGGTCCACCGCCCGCTGCGCCGCGGCCCGTACATCGGTCTCGTCGTCGACGATGCTCACCAGCTCGAAGTAGTCGCCCTCCGCCAGCGGCTCGGCTACGTAGACCACTCCACCGGGCCGCAGCACCCGGCGCGCATCGGCGAGGGCGGGAAGCATCGACGACTCGGGCACGTGGTGCAGCGAGCGCATGAACAGCACCACGTCGAGCGAGTCGTCGTCCAGCGGAAGCTCCTCGGCGCGACCCACGACGAACCGCCCGACGCCGTGATCCCGGGCGTGACCGAGCTGGCGCTCGGAGATCTCCAGTCCGGTGGCACGCGCCCCGCGCTGCGCCAGCTGGCGCACCAGGGCCCCGCCGCCACAGCCGACGTCGAGCACGTCTGCGCCGTCCAACTGGACTAGACGGTCTAGTACCGCGAGGTCGGTGGTCAGCTCGCGCGTCGCCACGCGTGGGAGCCTATCCCGCCTCCTCGACCGTCATCCGCACGACGAGCCCGTCGCGCAGCTCGTAGACGTGCACGACGTGTCCGGCGGCGATCACCGTGCCTGACGGGTCACGCACCACCTGGTGCACGTAGACGGCGATCCGTCCGTCGGAGCGGGTCATGATCGACTCGGGCTCGACGCGCGGGTCGATCTCCTGCCACTGGCGCGTCCAGTAGTCGCGCACCGCGGCGTGCCCGATGACGCGCCCGCCCTCCCACGCGTTCGGCCAGTCGACGTCGGCAGCCGTTGCCGCGAGCACCGCGTCAGCGTCTCGGGCGTTGAAGCTCGTGTACAGGTCCCGCAGCCGTTGCTCGTAGCCGACCGTCATCGCTTTGATTATACGCAACCAGCCAGTTGCTTATTGTCGCTGTCCGATTTCCGCCAGACACACGGGTCGTGGCGTGCCACAGTGAGGACCATGCTCCCCGACGACGACACCTGCTGGCGAGCCGCCCAGGCGGAGGATCCGCGCTTTGACGGCTGGATCTTCGTCGGCGTCACGAGCACCGGGATCTACTGCCGGCCGAGCTGCCCGGCCCGCACCCCAAAGCGCGAGAACGTGCGCTTCTTCTCCACCGCCGCCGGGGCCCAGGTCGCAGGGCTGCGGGCCTGCAAGCGCTGCCGTCCCGACGCCTCGCCCGGCTCGCCCGAGTGGGACCGGCGCGGCGACGCGGTCGGCCGAGCGATGCGCCTGATCGCCGACGGGGTCGTCGATCGCGAGGGGGTGACCGGCCTGGCCCGCCGCGTGGGCTACACCGAGCGCCACCTGCACCGTCTGCTGGTCGGGGTCGTCGGCGTGGGGCCGCTGGCGCTCGCCCGCGCCCAGCGTGCCCAGACTGCCCGCATCCTGTTGCAGACGACCCCGATGGCGATCACCGAGATCGCGTTCGCGGCCGGCTTTCACTCCGTGCGCCAGTTCAACGCGACGATCCGCGAGGTGTTCGCGATGTCGCCGACCGAGTTGCGGGCCCGCGTCCGCCGCGAGCCCGACATCGCCGTCGGCGACGACGATGGCGTGGCGCTCAAGCTCCCCTATCGCGGGCCCTACGACGGCGCCGCCCTGCTCGCCTATCTGACGCGCCGGGCCGTGCCGGGCGTCGAGCAGGTACGCGACGGCGCCTACACGCGGAGCCTGCGCCTGCCCCGCGGCAACGGCACCGTACGGCTGTGCCCCACGGAGGCCGCCCACATCGGCGCGCGCTTCGCGCTCGATGACATGCGTGACCTGGCCACCGCCGTGCAACGCTGCCGCGCGCTCCTGGACCTTGACTCGGACCCGCAGGCGGTCACCGACGCGCTCGGCGAGGACGAGCTGCTCGGCCCGCTGCGCCGGCGGGCTCCGGGCATGCGCGTGCCGGGCAGCGTCGACGGTCCCGAGCTGGCGGTGCGCGCGGTGTTGGGCCAGCAGGTCTCGCTGGCCGCCGCGGCGACGGCGGGCGGACGCCTGGTGGCCGCTCACGGCACGCCGCTGGAGCGGCCGCTTGACGGGGTGACCCACGCGTTCCCCGGTCCCGAGGCGTTGGCGGCGCTCGACCGCGAGATGCTGCGGATGCCCGGCTCACGGGCACGCGCGCTGACGAGCCTGGCCGCGCTGCTGGCCCGCGATGAACTGACCCTCGACGCCGGCGCCGATCGGGACGCGGCCCGCCGGCGGTTGCTGGCCGTCCCGGGTGTCGGACCCTGGACCGCCGAGTACGTGGCGATGCGGGCGCTGCGCGACCCCGACGCGTTTCCGGCCACCGATCTGGGCATCCAGCACGCGCTACGGCAACGCGGGCTCGATGGGCGGGCGGCGGCCGCTGAGCGGCTCTCGACCAGCTGGCGCCCGTACCGCGCGTACGCGGTGATCCACCTGTGGGACGACCTGGCGTCGGCCCCCGGGCGCCCCGCCACCGCGGCCCTCGCCGCCTGACGTCAACCCTCCCGCATGCCCCGCAGCGCCTTGCGGTCGATCTTGCCGATGGCGGTCAGGGGGATTGCCTCCACGACGTGGACCTCGCGGGGGTACTTGTAACCGCCGATCCGCTTGCGCGCCCAGTCGACCAGCTGCTCGGGGATGATCTCCACGTCGGCGTGCAGCGCGACGAAGGCGATCACCTCCTCGCCGTGCACCGGGCTGCTGCGCCCGACCACCCCGGCCATCTTGATCGCCGGGTGCTCCACCAGGGCATCCTCGACGTCGCGCGGATAGACGTTGAAGCCGCCGCGGATGATCAGGTCCTTCTTGCGGTCGACGAGGAACAGGTAGCCGTCGTCGTCGAGATAGCCGACGTCGCCGGTGCTCAGCCACCCGTCACGCACCGCCTCGGCCGTCGCCTCCGGCGACATCCAATACCCGAGCATCACCCCGGGCGAGCGAGCGCAGACCTCGCCGATCTCCCGTGCGGGCAGCGGCCGGCCGTCCTCACCGCGGATCTCGACCTCGGTACCCGGCACCGGGAGACCCACCGAGCCGGACCGCTCGCGCCCGGCCGGGTTGGTGGAGATCAGCGCGGCGCACTCGGTCAGGCCGTAGCCCTGCCGGACCGAGACCGACGGCACCCGGCGACAGAACTCGCGCTCCACCTCGGGGGCCAGCGGAGCCGCGCCGCAGCTCACATAGCGCAGCGAGCTGAGGTCGTAGTCCTCCAGCGGGCTGGCCAGGAGGATCTGGAGCATCGACGGCACCACCGCGCTGAGCTGCAGGCGATGCTCGCCGATCAGGGTGAGGAACGCGCTCGGCTGAAACCACCGCAGCAGCACCGAGATCCCGCGCTCGGGAGAATGCATTCCGGCGATCGTGACCAGCATGCCGTAGGCGTGAGACAGCGGCAGCGTGGTCAGGGTGCGGTGCAGGCCGGGCACATACGCGGCCTCGTGCGCCGAGCGCCCGGAGAAATGCAGGTTGGCGTGCGACAGCATCACCCCCTTGGCCCGCCCGGTGGTGCCGCCCGTGTACAGCAGCGCCGCCAGGTCGTCGTCAGCGCGGCTCACGATCGGCGCGGGCTCGGCGGCCAGCAGGGACGACAGGGGCAGCACGTCGTAGTCGGAGTCCTCGGTGCAGATCAAGAAGCGCACGCTCGGCACGCCCTGGACGGCCTCGGCCACCTTGGGCAGGAACTCCGGCGTGGTCACCACGGCGCACGCCTCGGCGTCGGCGATCACGTGGCGCAGCTCCGCCGCGGGCAGCAGGAACGTTGCCGGGGTGACCACCAGCCCGGCACGCCACAGCGCCTGGTAGACGATCGGAACCTCGGGGCAGTTGGCCATCGCCACCACGACCCGCTCGCCGGGCTCGACGCCCAGCGCGATGAACCCGCCGCCGATCCGTCGCGAGCGCTCAAAGATCTCCCCCGAGTCCAGCCAGTCGCCCTCGTAGAGCATCGACGGGTAGTTGCCACGGCGCTCGTAGGCCCGCTCGGCCAGCCGCGCGAGGTGATGCTCACCGTTCACCGGTCAGCCAGCTTAGCCGCCGCTGCCCGACCGGATGCGTCCTGAAGGTCGGAGGCCCTCGTGCCGATAACCACAGATGAATGAACCAGCACGGTCAACATCTTGCTGCGGACCTGCCCGCGTACGTACAACCCCGCGTCGCGATCCTTGGACAGTCGGCCAAGGCCGCGTTGTGTGACGGTCGACATGATGGGCGTCCTCGCAGGTTCCTAGCATTGATCTCATGAGCCCCGACCGTTCACAGGCCTACCGCCGCGTCATCCACACGTTGGACGAGCTCGGTCCGAGCAAACTCCTCGATGAGGAGCAGGACCGGATCCGCCATGCTGCCGACAACCTGATCTTCGCCTCCGACCTGCACCAGGACGGCTCCGCGCAGGCGGCCCTCGACGATGTCGGCCGCCTGTGCCGTTCGCTGGTGGAGAGCGGCCGCTGGGAGAAGGTCACCGCCGCACGCCTGAACCACGACCTGCGGGCGTGTGGGCCGGAGCCCACTCCCGGGCTGCGCGCGGCCTGACGCCGCGCTGCGCTCGCGCGGTGTGCGCGGGCGCCTGACAGTGATACGGCGGGCGCGCCGACGGCTCATGCTTGCGCGCGACGGTCGCCGTCGTAGATACTCCGCTTTGTGGTCATATACGACAGGGCCATCAGCGGCCGAGGGGCGTGGCGAACGGCTCTGTGCGTGGCGCTCGTGCTGCTGGCGCTTCCGGCGGTCGCGACCGCGCAGAGCTACACCGTCAAGACGCTGCACTTCCTGGTCACGGTCGGCCCCGCCGGCGCGCAGCGTCAATGCAACATCGTCGGTGATCTCTACCGCCCAGCGGATGCGACGGCGGCACATCCCGACCCGGCCGTCCTGACGACCAACGGCTTCGGCGGCTCCAAGGACGACCAGGCCGCGTTCGGTCAGGAGCTGGCATCCGCCGGCTACGTGGTGCTGTCCTACTCGGGCCTCGGGTTCGGCGGCTCGGGCTGCCCGATCGAGCTCGACGACCCCGATTGGGACGGCCGAGCCGCCAGCCAGCTGATCACCTTCCTCGGCGGCGGCCTGGCCGCCACCGACGGCACCAAGGTCGACTACGTGATCCACGATCAGACCGCCCATGACGGCCAGCACCATGCCTATGACCCGCGCGTGGGCATGATCGGCGGCAGCTACGGCGGCGAGGTCCAGTTCGCGGCCGCCGAGCAGGATCCGCGCCTCGACACGATCGTTCCGATCATCACCTGGAACGACCTGACCTACTCGCTGGCCCCCAACAACGCCGGCCTGCCCGGAACCGTGCCCTCGGACAGCGTCAGCAACCCCGTGCCCGGCGTGGCCAAGTTCATCTGGCTGAACGCGTTCTTCGCCGAGGGGTCCGCCGCCGACGGCCTGCAGCAGCTCGGAAACGACCCGACGGCCGATCTCACCGGATGCCCGAACTTCAACTCCCAGGTGTGTGCCGCGGCGATCCAGACGAGCGCCACCGGCACGCCGCCCGACTCGGCGATCGCGCTGCTGCGACATGCCTCGGTCGAGTCCTACATGTCCAGGATCCGCATCCCCACGCTCCTGGCCCAGGGAGAGGACGACACCCTGTTCTCGCTGCACGAGGCGGTCGCCACCTACGAGTCGCTGCGCGCGCAGCACACGCCGGTGAAGATGATCTGGCAGTCCTGGGGTCACTCCCACGAGACTCCCGCTCCCGGGGAGCTCGGCGATCTCGCCGGCGGCTATGCGATCTACGACTCGGGCGGCCACCTCACCTACGAGGGTCAGACCGTGCTGCAGTGGTTCGGGCACTACCTCGGCGGCGACCCGGCCACGCCCTCGCTGGACTTCACGTTCTTTCGTCCCTGGGTCAAGTACACGGGCGATGCCGACCAGGCGTACGGCCGGGCGGCGGCCTATCCGGTGGGAGCCGTGCAGGACCTTCAGCTGTCCGGAACGGACGCTCTCGTCAACCAGCCATCGGCGGTGCGCAACGGAACGTCGACGTTCGCCACCCCCGCCGCCGGAGCGCCCACCAGCTACAGCGAGATCTCCGCCGTCGAATCGAACGAGGAGCCGGGCCAGGAGCCCTACGACGTGCCCGGCAGCTACGCCGAGTACCGCACCGCGCCGCTGTCGCAGAACACCGACGTAATCGGGATCCCCACCGTAAGGGTGAGCGTCTCCGCGCCCGCCCAGGCGGTCACGTCGTTGACCGGCGCCGCCGGCGACCTGGTGCTGTTCTTCAAGCTCTATGACCTTTCGCCGAGCGGCTCGATCACGCTGCCTGACAAGCTGATCGCCCCCGTACGGATCCCGGCCGGCGGCGGCACCGTCAACGTCGACCTGCCGGGGATCGTGCACCGCTTCCCGGCCGGCGACCGGATCGCGCTCGTGGTCGCCGGCGGCGACCAGGCATATCGCGGCAACAACATCCCCGGGCCGGTGACGATCTCCACCTCGCCGGCAGCGCCGGGCGTGCTGCATCTGCCGGTCGCCGGCACCGGCGCCTACGGCCCGGTGGTCTACGCTCCCGCCCCCGGCGCGCCCGCGAGGCGCGGCTGTCCGCAGGCAACCGGTCGCCTGAGCGCTACCGCGCTGGGGAAGGTGAATCTGGGCATGACCCGTCGCGCGGCGCGCCGGGCGTTTACCAAGAGCACGACGCGCCGGCGCCACTACCAGGACTACTTCTGCCTGAAGCCGAGCGGGATTCGCGTCGAGTACCCCTCGGCCGCGCTGCTGCGGTCGGTGGCGCGAACCGAGCGCCGTCACCTGCAGGGTCGCGTGATCGTTGCGCTGACCGCCGATCGCCACTACGCGCTGCGCGGGGTGCACCCAGGCGCCCGGCTGCGGACGGTCGCCCGGCGCCTTCATCTCGGCCGGCCCTACCACGTCGGGCTGAACTTCTGGTACCTGCCGCCGAACGGCCGGGGCACCGGAGTGCTCAGGGTCCGCCACGGCAGGATCGAGGAGGTCGGGATCGCGGTCAGGCGACTCACCCGCCCCCGCTCGCTCGCTCGCCGCGTACTGCGCAGCTTCTCCTGATGCCCAGCGTGCTCGTCACCGGCGCGGCCCGCGGGATCGGCGCGGCCACGGTGCGTCGCCTGGCGGGCGCCGGTTGGGACGTGCTGGCCGGCGTTCGCCGTCCCGAGGACGCCGAGCCGCTGGTCGCCGAGCACCCGCAGCTGGTCACCCCGGTCACCCTCGACATCACCGACGCCGAGCAGCTCGCGGCGCTGGAGCGCTCGCTGCCGGCTCGCCTCGACGCCGTGGTCAACAATGCCGGTGTGGTCGTGACCGGCCCGGTGGAGGCGGTCTCGCTCGACGAGCTGCGCCGCCAGCTGGAGGTCAACGTCGTCGGTCAGGTGGCCGTCGCTCAGGCCACCCTGCCGCGCATGCGCGCCTCGCGCGGGCGCCTGGTGTTCGTCTCCTCGGTGAGCGGGCAGATCGCGACGCCGATGTTCGGCCCCTACAACGCGTCCAAGTTCGCGCTCGAGGGGATCGTCGACGCGCTGCGGTTGGAGGTCTGGCCGTGGGGCATCCGCGTGTCGCTGGTGGCGCCCGCGCAGACGGACACCGACCTGTGGCGCAATGCCGATCGCGACGCCGACGCCGTCGAGAGCTCGCTGTCGCCCGACCATCGCGGGCTGTACGCCAAGCACATCGCGGGGTTTCGCAAGACGATCCCGCGCGCGCAGCGTGCGGCGGCGCCGGCCGACGGGGTGGCGGCGACGATCGAGCAGGCACTCACCGCTCGACGACCGCGGGCCCGGTACATCGTCGGCCGCGGCCCCCGCGTGCAGGTGCTGGTCTCGCGATTGATGCCCACCGCGGTGATGGACGTGGCGCTGCGAGCCGGGACCGGCGTGCCCCGGCGTCCGTGAACCGCCGCCCTCAGGGCCGCTCGAACGCCTGCCGGCGCGCTGTCGGCTCGTGCCCGCGCGCCGCAGCCGTGGAGGTGATCGTTGGTCAGCCCCATCGCCTGCATGAACGCGTACGCCGTCGTCGGCCCGACGAATCGCCAGCCGCGCCGCTTGAGGTCCTTGGACAGCCCGGTTGACTCGGTCGTGATCGCCAGCTCGGCGAGGCGGTCGCGATCCAGCTTCCCGGCGTGACGGGCCGGGCTCGAACTGCCAGACGTAGTGGGCGATCGAGCCCTCGGCGGCCACGAGCTCGATCGCCCGTTCGGCATTGTTGATCACGGCCTCGATCTTGCCGCGGTGGCGGACGATCCCGGCGTCCCCCAGCAGCCGGACGACGTCGCGCTCTCCGAAGTTCGCGACCCGCGCGAAAATCGAAAGCCGGCGAAGGCGGCGCGAAACGACTCGCGCTTGCGCAGGATCGTCAGCCACGAGAGTCCGGCCTGAAAGCCCTCGAGGCTGAGCTTCTCGAACAGCCGCACGTCGTCGGCCACCGGAAAGCCCCACTCGGTGTCGTGATAGGCGCGGTACTCGGGGGCCGAGTCGGCCCAGAAGCAGCGTGCCACGCCGTCCTCGCCGACGGCGATTCCGTCCTGCACCGTGAGCCCTTCCGACGCCATGCGGTCAGCCTAACGGTCGCGCCGCCAGAGTTTCCCCACGGCCGGCGGCAACGGTGCAAGACTCGCTCACCGGCTCAATATCGACGGAGGTCGCATATGGCAGACAGCGTCTATCGCGTCACAGAGGTAGTGGGCGTCAGCAGCGAGTCCTGGGAGGATGCCGCCCGCGTGGCGGTCGAGACGGCCGCCAAGAGCGTCCGCGAGCTTCGCGTGGCCGAGGTCGTGCGTTCGGATCTGACGATCCAGGATGGCGGGGTCCTGAACTACCGCATCCGGCTCGGCATCTCCTTCAAGTACACCCCGGGCGAGTAGCGTAAAGGCAGGGTCCGGCAGCGCAGTGGCGAAGCCCTGGCGTGAGATGGCCGATGCCTGGGTCTACCTGTTGCGCTGCCGCGACGGCTCGCTGTACACCGGCTGGACGGTCGATCTTGACCGCCGGCTGGCCCGCCACCGGGCCGGTAGGGCCAGCCGCTACACCGCCAGCCGCCTGCCCGGTGGAGCTCCAGCTGGCCCTGCCGATGCCCGACCGCACCGCCGCGCGGCGCGAGGAGGCCCGGATCAAGCGGCTGTCGAGAGCCGCGAAGCTCGCGCTCGTGCAGGTATCGTCTACGCCATGAGCGAGGGCGACAACGGCCGGCGAGACGGCACCGCCGCCTGGCATCGCCGTCTGCACCACACCGGCCACGACCAGCTCTCGGCGGACACCGCGCAGACACCCGGGATGCGTCGCTACGAGGCGATCTCGGGCGCGCGTAACGGCTCGCGCAAGATCTGGATGGGCGAGAGCCGGATCGACCCTGGGATGGTCTCCGGCGATCACCATCACGGCGAGGCGGAAACCGGCATCTACGTGGTGTCCGGACATCCGGTGTTCGTGTTCCTCCAGGAGGATGCCGAGCGCCGCGTGCAGACCGGACCCGGCGACTACGTCTATGTGCCGCCCTACGTGCCCCACCGCGAGGAGAACCCCTCCGAGGACGAGGGGGCGGTGGTCGTGCTCGCGCGCAGCACCCAGGAGGGCATCGTCGTGAACCTGCCCAGCCTCCGCGCCGAGGTGCCCGAGCTGGACCGGCTGGTGGCGGAGCTGTCGGCCGAGGAGGCTAACCGGCGCGCCGCACCGGGCGGCTGACCCGTACGGCCACGCGCGCCGGCCGCGTCGGGGAGGCCAGCGAGAGGAAGTCGCGAGCCGGCGCCCGGCGCTGGCAGTACGGGCAGCTCAACGTCTGCGCGAGCGAGATCGACTCCGCGGCGAGGGCGATCGGCGCGTCGCAGCGGTCGCAGGCCAGGGTGCCGCCGCATAGTCGATCGGAGCGGACCGCCCGTCGCTCTTGGACGTGAGCGGTGACCGGCTGCCGGTTGAGGTCCAGATCGCCGTCCGATCCGCGGCTCGCGCCACCCAGAAAGCTCATTGCCGTCTGAGTCTAGGCGCGCCGCCGAGGCCGGCGCGGCGAAGCGCTACAGCTCGGCCGCCTCGTCGGGCCGGGCGACGCCGCTGCTCTCCGCCGCCTGCCGGACGGCGTGGGCGACCGCGTCGTGGACCGCCTGGTCGAGCACGTTGGGCACCAGTTCGCCCTGCGGCGCGAGATCGGCGATCGCCCGGGCGGCGGCGAGCTTCATCTCGACGTTGATCGCGGCGGCCCCGGCCTGCAGGGCGCCACGGAAGATGCCCGGGTAGCCGACGACGTTGTTGACGCTACGTCCGTCGGCCGCGAACGCCGCCCCGGCTCGCTCGGCCGCCTCGGGCTCGATCTCGGGCTCCGGGTTGGTGAGCGCGAGGATCACCTGGCCGGGCCGGATCATCGACGGCTTGATCAGCCCGGGCCTCCCCGTGGTGGCCACCACCACGTCCGCTTCGCGCATCACCTCCTCCATCGAGCAGATCTCGATCCCGCGCGCGGTGGCGCGCGCGTGTGATGCGGGCACCGGATCGAACGCGATCACGCGTCGCACGCCGCTGTCGACCATCAGCGACGCGATCCCGAACCCGGCGGCGCCCAGGCCCAGCTGCCCGATGGTCGCCGAGCGCGGATCGACGCCGCCGTCGCGGCAGGCGACGATCGTCGCGGCCACCGAGACGACGGCGGTCCCGTGCACGTCGTCGTGCATCACCGGCTGCGACAGCGCCTCGATCAGTCGCCGCTCGATCTCGAAGCACTCCGGAGCCGAGATGTCCTCCAGGTGGATCCCGCCGAACGTGGGCGAGATCTTCAGCACCGTGTCGACGAAGGTATCGGTGTCGGGGGCGTCGATCAGAATCGGCATCGCCGAGATCCCCGCGAACTGCCGGTAGAAGACGGCCTTGCCCTCCATCACGGGCATCGAAGCCCGCGGTCCGATGTTGCCCAGGCCGAGGACCCGCGTGCCGTTCGTGCAGATCGCCACGGTGCGCGAGATCATCGTGTACTGGCTGGCCAGCTCGGGGTTCGCGGCGATCGCACTGCAGACGCGCGCCACGCCCGGCGTGTAGACGTCGCGCATCTCCTGCACCGTGCGCACCGGTCGCACCGCGTCGATCCTGAGCTTGCCGCCCTCGTGACGGATGAACGCTCGATCCTGATGCCACAGGATCCGCACCCCCTCCAGTTCGTTGAGGAGATCGGCGATCAGATCCTGATGCGCCCCGTCGCGCACCTCGACCGTGATCTCACGGATCGAGTGCTCGCGTCCCCTTGAAATCGTGACCACGTCGCCGATCAGCCCCTCGCCCTTGGCGATGGCGCCGGCCACCTTCGCGAGCTGCCCCGTGTGGTGCGGGATCTGGACGCAGTACGTGCAGTCGAGCATCGCCGTCGCACACTCTAACCCCGCGCAGCCCGGCGCAGCGAGATCGCGAGTGGACTGCCGACCTGGCCGGCCTACGAACCGGCCGGAGAACCGACGCGGGTGGGCTGATCAGCGCGACGAGTCGGCGGGGTCGGGCCGCAGGAGGGCGAACAGCCGGGCGAGTGGCGCCCGGATGGCCTCCCCGAGGGTCCGGGCGTCGGTCGGCGGTTCGTCGCCATGGCGGTCGCGTTGGCTGCGAGACCAGGCGTATAGCCACAGCGCCGCGCGGTCGTCCTCGCTGAGCGAGTGGTTCTGCGCCAGCGCTTCGTCCACCTCATCCAGGGACGCGCGCGGCGGGATCTGCTCGCGCAGGTCGCGCCACTCGTCCGCGTGCATCGGCAGCTCCGAGACGCCCTTGGGGCGCCCGACATCGTTCATCTGCTCGAGACCCTCGGCACCGGCGAGATGCTCGAGGGTCGCGCGCTCGAGCGTGAGCGCGCGACCCGCGAGGCTTCCCCCCTCGAACGCCGTGTCCGCCCCGACACGGTCCCCTCCTCCAACGTGGTGCCGAGCTGCGGACGTTCTCCGGCCCGTCGGGCCAGTACGTTCATCGTCGGGTCACCGACAGGCGAGCGACGCGATCGTGACTGAATGACCAGGGCGGAAAACGGCACAGGCTTACCTTCCAGCGAACGAATTACCGCCGCGAGCCGCGCAAGGGACGGCCATCGTGTGACCGTCGCGCGCGTCTAGCAAGCCAAATGCACTCCTCCGCGCCGCTCCCGGCGACGCGAAGGACCGCTGCCGGAAAGATAACCAGACCGAGTGCTCAGTGCAAGCCCGAGCCACTCGCTAGCGGGTGCCGACGCCCGGCCGAGCCCCCGGAGCGGACGGTCCGACGACGGATCAGGGGATCCGGATGTCCTTGGTTTGGTTCGCAGTGCGCTTCGCTTCTTCGCTCAGATCGGTTTCCCTGACCGGGGTCACGAGCGACCAGTGATGCCCGACCGGACACCACTGGTATCTCCACCAGCCGAGCTTCAGCGACTTCAAAGACGCTCCGGGCAGCCAGATCGTCGTGAATAGATGGTCCTGGCGGCAGCGGACCACGACGTTGGCGCCGATTCGGTATCCGCGGAGGCGCATCGCGGCCGTCTCGGCGAGGATCGCGGCGGCTGCCACGATGGCCGTCCGCCGCCGATTGCTCCGCTTCGGGGGGGACTTCTGAGGCATCGTTCTCATAATTGAGAATGTTACCGAAATCGATAGCCGATCGCTAGGGTGACTGCCGTGGCGAGCGCTGACCTCCTGCTGCACCCGGTCCGACTGCGGATCGTCCAGGCGTTCCTCGGCGACCGGCCGCTGACCACCAGCCAGCTGCGAGCCGAGCTTCCGGACGTGCCCACCGCCAGCCTCTACCGTCACGTCGCGCGCCTCGTCGACGCCGGGGTGCTCGCCGTCGTCTCCGAACGCCGGGTGCGCGGGGCGTTGGAGCGCACATACGTGCTGCGGGTGACAGCCGCCAGCATCGGACTGGACGAGCTCGCGAACATGAGCCCCGACGAGCACCGCCACGCCTTCATGGCGTTCGTCGCGGCGCTCCTCTCTGACTTTGACCGCTACCTCGCGCAAGGCGACCTCGACTTCCTGCGTGACGGCGTCAGCTACAGCCTCACCGGGATGTGGCTGGACGACGCCGAGCTGACCGAGCTGCGACGCGAGATCTTCAGAGTGTTCCAACCGCGCCTCGTCAACACCCCGAAACCCGGACGCAAGCGACGGATCCTCGGCAGTGTGCTGCTTCCCGGAGGTGAGAGCCGAGGCTGATGAGCTGCGGCGGCGTGGTTTATGCTGCCGCGCGGGAGCCCGGTGTCCGACCCGAACCCAAGGAACAGGATGACTACGTTTGCAGCCGTGCGTTGGACCGCCCCGACCTCGCCCCGTCCGGTGCGTCGCGCGCGACGGCTGCTGATCGCCGGCGCCCTGGCGCTCGTCGCGTTCGTGGTCCCAGCCGCGTCCGCTGCCGCCGACCCGGTCGACCAGATCCTGGTCAACGGCGCCGCGCCGAGAACCGACGGCGGAGGGCTGCAGGTGAGCGCGAGCCTGTCCGGCGGACACCTCACGATTACCAACAACGGCTCGAGCTATACGGATGCGATCGAGATCGACGGCCAGTTGGCCGACTTCTCGGGTTCAGTCGGCTTCACGGCCGCTCCAAGCGGATCGACGTCCTGCACGCTGGGCGCCTCGGCGGGCTCGGGGGTGCAGAACAAGTTTTCGTGCCGTGGGCTGTCGATCCCGCCCGGGGGGCAGACGACGCTGACGCTCTCCTATCCGTCGACGTTCACCGGGGGCCTGGCCTTCGTCAACGTCAACTTCGTCCAGATCCTCGTCAACGGGGCCGTGATGAATCCCAACGGCCACGGGCTGCAGGCCAGGGCCCTGGTCATGAACCACCCCTGCTTCTCAGGCCTGACGCACTGTGTCGATGTGTTCAACGTGTCGACGAGCGAGGCTCCGATCACGAATGTCGCCGCCACGGTCGACTCAGACACCGTCGGCATCGTAGCCGCCCATGGCCCGTTCGACGCCCAGATCGGCCAGCCCTGCGACACCTCCGGCGCGACCTTCAGCTGCCAGACCGGCTTCGGCCTCGGCCCCGGCAGCAACTTCCCGTTCGACTTCAGCTACAGCGACTCGTCCTTCACCGGCGGCCTGAAGCAGGTCAGTCTCACCTACCAGACCACCGCCTGCACGGGTGGGACCGCATCGGCGCTCGGTCCGGCGCTCGCCGTGCCCGCTGCCGACAAATGCACGCCACCGTCGCACACGAAGATCACCTTCGTGAAGATCAACCAGCAGAAGCACACCGCGGAGTTCAAGTTCAAGGCCCACATGGCCAAGCGCTTCAAGTGCGACCTGACCCGGAACCACCATGTCGTGTTCTTCCACACGTGCACGTCGCCCAAGAAGTACGCCGCCCCGCTCAAGCCCGGCAACTACGAGTTCTTCGTGGACGCCTACAACGCCGGCGGTATCGATCCCAACGCAGCGCACAAGAAATTCACGATCAACTAGGCGCGATGAACCCTGCCATGATCGCTGGATGGCAAACGGCGGCAAGGGCGGAGCCGAGATCCATCCTCGGGTCCAGATCAAATGGGCTGAGCACGTAGCGGAGCACGACTACTCCGCAGCCGAGGCCTACCTGTCGCTGAGGCTGGGCGCGGACGCCGTCGCGAAGGCCGTAAAGCGGTTGCGCGAGGCGCCGCTCACCACCCGTCGGGCGAACGACATCCTCAGAGCGGCGGGACTGGCCGCGGCACCGCTCGACGATCCCGGTGTCATGAAGGACATGATCAAAGCGATCGAGAGCCGGCCGCTGAGTCCGGTGCTCGTCCTGAGCGGCAAGAAGTCAGCCGACATCGCCGACGGGTTTCATCGCGTGTCACTCGTGTATCGAATCGACCCGTACGCGGCAGTGCCCCTGAAGCTCGCCTGAGCGATCGCTGTCCGCTCGTGGCCGCCGAGCGGTTCGACTACGGGCTCGAGCTGTTCATCGACGGCATCCGACAACAGCTCCCCGGCACCTCACCGCCACCCGACAGCTGCGTGGGTGAGGCCACTCAGTAGCTGGTGTGCATGGCGCTCGAGACCTGCGCGAGCGTGTTCTGCGCGATCTCGCGCGCCGCGGTGCTGCCCTCGCGGAGGATTGCCCTGAGCTGCCCGCGGTCATTGATCAGCCCGGCGCGGCGTTCGCGGATCGGTCGCAGGCGCTCGTTGACGGCCTCCGTGGCGCGGCGCTTGAGCTCTGCGGCGCCTCGAGCCCCGATCTCCTCCGCGACCTGCCCGGGGTCGGCCTCCTCGCACAACGCGGCGAGCAGAACGAGGTTTGAGACCTCGGGGCGGTGATCGGGGTCGTAGGTGATGCGCGGGTCCGAATCGGTCTTGGCCTGGCGCAGCAGCCGAGCGGTCTCATCGGCGGTTGCGGCAAGCGCGATCGCGTTGTTGCGGCTCTTGCTCATCTTGCGACCGTCCGTTCCCAGGAGCCCGGGGGCGTCGCTGAGCAGTGCCTCGGGCTCGGGAAAGACGGGGCACTCCGGCGCGTATCGTCGGTTGAACCGCCGCGCGATCGCGCGGGCCTGCTCGACGTGCGGCAGCTGGTCAGCGCCGACGGGCACGAGCGTGCCCTTGCAGAACAGGATGTCGGCGGCCTGATGCACGGGATAGGTGAGCATCAGCCCGTTGAGCGCCGTCATCCCAGAAGCAGCGGCCTCGTCTTTCACCGTGGGGTTGCGCAGAAGCTCGGGCAGCGTGACCAAGCTCAGAAACGGCAACAGCAACTGGTTGAGCTCGGGCACCAGCGAGTGGGCGAAGATCGTCGCGCGTGCCGGGTCGATCCCGACGGCCAGATAGTCGGCGACCAGCTCGTCGACATCCTCGGCAAGCGACGCGGGGCTGTCGCGGTCGGTGATCGTCTGGTAATCGGGAATCACCACCATCAGATCTACTCCCGCCACCTGGAGTCGGACCCGGTTCAGCAAGGTCCCGAAGAGATGACCGAGGTGCAGCTGGCCGGTCGGGCGATCACCCGTCAGCACTCGCGGCGCGAACACCCGAGAGCGCGGGTCGACAGTTGAATCGAGGTCAATCATGGAAGGCCTTTCGCAAAGGGGCCCTCCCGGGCACTCATCGTCAGCTTCACCAGCGGACCGCCCAGGAGCGGCCCGAGAACAGAGGTCAGCGGGGCCGCGTGAGAAGCGGCCACCACCAGCAACGACGATGAATGCCCAGTGACACGCCGCCGAGCATACGTGCGCAGGCGCGTCGGCTCAAGCCTCGGACCCCGCCCGCCCCTAGGCGGATGCTCTGAGTCCGGGCGCGTCGGCGAGGATCTTTCGAATCCTGCGGGCGATGTCCCGCTGCCGCGGCCGCGCGCCAAGCCGAGGTCAGCGCTCCGCGACTGACAGCGCCTCGTCGAGACACATCGCGGCGCTCACGAGTCCGAGGTGCGTGAAGGCCTGAGGGAAGTTCCCCAGGTAGCTGCCGGTCGGACCCATCTCCTCGGCATACAGCCCGAGATGGTTGGAATAGCCGTTCATCTTCTCGAAGAACAGCCGCGCCTTATCCAGCTGACCGGCCCGCGCCAGGCATTCGACGAACCAGTAGGAGCACATGCAGAAGGTTCCCTCGGTACCGGCCAGGCCGTCGGACGCCGCGTCCTCGGCGCGGTAGCGGTACACGAGCGAGTCGTCGACGAGGTCGACCTCGGTGGCCTCGAGGGTCGAGAGCCAGCGCGGGTCGCGCGGGGCGATGAATCCCACTAGGGGCATCAGCAGGCTCGATGCGTCGATCGTGGTGCTGCCCTTGGACTGCACGAACGCCTGACGCTCCGCGCTCCAGAACCCGTCGTAGATCTCAGCATGGATCTCGTCGCGAACCGCACGCCACTCCACGATCGGCGCCGGCAGCGAGCGGCGCTGAGCCAGCCGGATGCCGCGGTCGATCGCCACCCAGCTCATCAGGCGGGAGTAGAGAAACTCGCGCTGGCCGCCGCGTACCTCCCAGATGCCCTCGTCGGTGCGCTGCCAGTTCGCGGCCGTCCAGTCCACCGACGCGCGCATGTGCGTCCACGTGTCGTAGGAGATCGGCTCGACGTACTCATCGAACAGGTCGACCATGTGCAGGAGCTCGCCGTAGATGTCGAGCTGCAGCTGGTTGTACGCCGCGTTGCCGATGCGTACCGGCGCGGAGGTCCGGTATCCCTCGAGGTGCTCGAGCACCTCCTCGGTCAGGTCCTGACGGCCGTCGATCCCGTACATGATCTGGAGCTTGCCCGCCTCCTCGGACTCGTGATAGCGCTTCTCTATCCACCCGATGAGAGCGCGGGCCTCGTCGCGGAACCCGAGCCGGATCAGCGCCGCGGCGGTGAACGAGGCGTCACGGATCCAGGTGAAGCGATAGTCCCAGTTGCGTTCGCCGCCGACCATCTCGGGCAGGCCGAACGTTCCGGCGGCAGCGATCGCCCCGGTCTTCTCGGAGGTCAGGAGCTTCAACGTGAGCGCGGAGCGGTTGACCATCTCCTGCCACCGGCCTCGGTAGGTGCTCGAGCCGACCCAATCCCGCCAGAAATCGACCGTGTGCTGGAACGCGGCATCGACCCATCCGGGCTGTGCCGAGATCCGACCGCTTCTGGGATCGGCGACCTCGAGCACGAAGTCGACCGTTTCGTCGGAGTCCAGGGTGAGCTCGCCGACGGCGGCGCCATCGACGATTTCAAGCTCGACCGGCGTGCGTAGGCGTAGCGTGGGGTTGCCTTCGCCGGCCGGGACGAACAGCCACTCTCCCGGCCCCACCTGCTTGATCTCGTGGGAGTCGCGGGCATAGTTGAAGGCCGGAGCGCAGTTGATGCGGAACGTGAACGGTCCTCGCACCCCCTGCACTCGGCGCACCACCGCGTGCGTGTGACGGTGCTCTCCAACCGGCATGAAGTCGATGACCTCGCCGACGCCGTCGTCGGAGAGGAAGCGGGTGATCAGGACGTTGGTGTCGGGTAGATAGAGCTGCTTGTAACGGCTGGTCGGCACCGCCGGCCCGATCTGGAACTTGCCGCCGTTGCCGTGACCCAGCATCGCCACGAAGATCGACGGGGAGTCGAAATGCGGCCAGCAGAGGAAGTCCAGCGACCCGTCCGTGCTGATCAGAGCGATCGTCCGGAGGTCGCCGATGATGCCGTAGTCCTCGATCGGCTTGTATGACATTCGCGTCTCCTTGATGACTGGCTGCAGCCCACCACGTCAGGTGGGACCTGCCCAACCCGACGCGTGGATCGCTACTAGGTCCCTCGGCGGGCACAGCGGAGGTGACAGCTGGACCTTCCTCTAGGGCCACCTAGAGCTTCTGCTGTCGCGCGGCGCCGCCGATCGCACGATATGGCTGTTGTCCAGCCAGTCGCGCGCCTCACCAACCGGCCCCAAGAATGCAGGGTGGGAGTTCTATGAACAGCAGCGAGACGATCAAGGTCGACGCGTTCATCGCCGGCTCCGGCCCAATCGGCGCCACGTTCGCCCGGGAGTTCGTCGAGGCGGGACGGAGCGTGATGGTGGTTGACGCCGGCGCGAAGCTTTCCGATGTCCCGGGGGCGCACCTGAAGAATTCCGCGCTCTATCAGCGCAACATCGACCTGTTCGCGTCGGTCATCCGCGGACACCTGACGACCGTGTCCGTGCCCTCCAACCACACCGCCGAGGTCACGCTGGACCCGGCCGCGTTCCGGGTCGACTTCGATACTCATGAGGGCTTCGTCCACAACAACCAGAACCCGGAGCAGAGCCCGTATCGCAACCTCGACGCGGCCGCCGTCAGCTACATCGTCGGGGGGATGGCCACGCACTGGACCTGCGCGACGCCTCGCCACCACCCCACGATCGAGCGCTGCGATCTCCTCTCCGAGGATGAGTGGGAGGAGCTCTACAGCGAGAGCGAGCGCCGGTTCGAAACGACGCAGACCGCTTTCTCGCACGCAATTCGCCACCAGATCGTGCTTGACATCCTCACCGAGGAGTTCGGTGAGCTCGAGGCTCCCTACCAGGCTCAGGCGCTTCCCCTGGCGGTCCGCCGCCGAACGGACAACCCTCGCTTCGTGCACTGGAGCGGCACCGATACGGTCCTCGGCCCTCTGGCCCACGACGATCACGACGGGCGTTTCGACCTGCGTCCGGAGCACATCTGCCGTCGTCTGGCGCTCAGCGTCGACGGCAGCCGCATCGAGTACGCGGAGGTCGAGGATCTGACCTCGTCCCGGGTGCTCCGGGTCGAGGCCGAGCACTTCATCGTGGCCTGCAACGCCATCAACACGCCACAGCTGCTGTGGGCGTCCGGTGTCCGGCCGGAGCCACTCGGCCGGTACCTGACCGAACAGCCGATGGCGTTCTGCCAGATCGTGCTCCCCGAGCACCGGCTCAGCGCGCTGGAGTCCGATCACCGCTTCGCCGAGCAACTGCGCAGACACCGGATCGAGAACCCATCCGACCCCGTGCCATTGCCGTTCGGCGACCCCGAGCCCAACTGCATGATCCCGGTCTCGGAGGGTCGCCCGTGGCATTGCCAGATTCATCGCGACGCCTTCAACTACGGCGAGCTGCCGCCGAACATCGACGGTCGCCTGATCGTCGATCTCCGCTGGTTCGGGATCGTGGACCCACAGCCCGACAACCGCGTGACGTTCTCCGAGCGCCACCTCGACATCTTCGGGATGCCCCAGGCTACGTTCGAGTTCGAGCTCTCTGCGGAGGACCGCGAGCGACAGCACCGGATGATGAAGGACATGTTGCGCTGCGCAGGATCTCTCGGCGGCTTCCTGCCGGGATCCGAGCCGCAGTTCGTCCCGCCAGGCGTGCCGCTGCATTTTGCGGGCACCGTTCGCATGGGCGAGGATCCGGCGACCAGCGTGTGTGACGCCGATTCAAAGGTCTGGGGCGTCGACAATCTCTACGTCGGCGGCAACGGGCTGATCCCGAGAGGCCAGGCCACCAACCCGACCCTGACCAGTGTGGCCGTGGCGATCAAGTCGGCGCGCTCGATCCTCGCGCCCGCCGCCGGGCGCGACCGGGTTGCCGACGGGCAGTCGAGATGAGCGTGGCAGTATTTCCGGCCGGGTCGATCCGGCTCGGCATCACCCCCACCGGGTGGACCAACGACGACCTGCCGACGCTGGGAGACGAGATCGGATTCGAGCAGTGCGTCAGCGAGATCGCGCTCGCCGGTTTCGAGGGATGCAGCGTCGGTCACAAGTTCCCTACGGACATCGATGAGCTCAAGGCCTCCCTGCGCCTGCGTGGCCTGTCCGTTTCCGAGCCGTGGCACAGCACCTATTTCACCGCGCAGGCGATGGATCAGCAGAACCTCGACGGGTTCCGCCGGCAGCTGGCCTTCATCCAGGAGATGGGCGGCACCGACATCGGCCTGGCCGAACTGGGTCATGCCGTTCACCAGCAACCCGTGGCTCTCAAGGCCAACAAGCCGGTCTTCGATGAAGCGCAGTGGGGGCGGATGACCGATGGACTCAACCGGCTGGGCGAGCTGGCGACCGACGAGGGAATGCGCCTCTGTTACCACCACCACATGGGCACGGGCGTGCAGACCCGCGACGAGGTCGACCGCTTGATGGCGGACACCGACGCCGCCCACGTGCATCTGCTCCTCGACACGGGGCATCTCTACTGGTCAGGCGACGATCCCGCGGCGCTGGCGAGAGATCACGGTGACCGCATCGCGCACGTGCACCTCAAGGACATCCGCCGCGACCAGATGGAGGCCGCCGACGCCGGGGGGTGGTCGTTCTTGGAGGGTGTCGAGCGCGGCGTGTTCACCGTTCCCGGCGATGGCGCAGTCGACTTCGTACCCGTCTTTGCGGCCCTGGCCGACGCGGGCTACGAAGGATGGCTGATCGTCGAGGCCGAGCAGGACGCGGCGAAAGCCCACCCTCTGACCTACGCGAAGATGGCACGCGCGTACCTCGGCGAGATCCTCGGCCTGTGATGGCCGCGGAACCGCAGTTCGCCCACGAGATCGTTCAGGAGGGGGTCAACGACGGCTACTGGGTGATGCCGATCGACGTCGACGGCGACGGCCGGCCGGACCTGGTGACCTCGGGGCTTGCGCTCGGGGAGGTGGCGTGGTTTCGCAACCCGGATTGGCGCCGGCGGGTCATCGGCAACTTCTCACGACCGGTTTCCCTCGACCAGGCCGATATCGACGGCGACGGCCGGACGGACCTCGTCGTCTGCCACGACTACGCGCCGACGATGTTCGAGGCCACCCCGCAGGATGGCCGCGTTTCCTGGCTGCGCAACGCGGGCGAGCGCGATGAGCCCTGGCAGGTGCGCCCGATCGGACAGCTCGGGTCGGCGCACCGGCTGCGCCTGGGGCATTTCACCGACCCTGAGGAGCTGCAGGTGCTCGTCGCGCCGGTCGTCGGTCCGCGGTCGGGGATGGAAGCCGTGCATACCCCGATCCGGGTTGTGCTCTACCGGCGGCCCGACGACGTGCTGGCCGCATCGTCGTGGCCGGCCGACGTGGCTGACGACGAGAGCTTCCGTGTGATTCACGCCATCGCTCTCGGCGAGTACGGCGCCCCGGGCGCCGTTGGGCTGGGCGCCACGCTGCTGGCCAGCGAAGAGGGCCTGAGCTGGTTCGGGGTCAACCCGGACGGCCGTTGGGAGGCTGTCCTGCTCGGCCACGGCGAGCCCGGCCAGGCGGCACAAACCGGCTATCGGGGCAGCGGCAACCACGCCGTGGGCAGGATTGGAGGCGACCCGTACGCCTACATCGCGGCGGTCGAGCCGTTCCACGGCAACACGCTTGCCGTGTACACCCCGGAAGGCGATGGCGACCTCGCGCAGCGTACGTGGCGGCGCACCGTGCTTGAAACCTTCGGAGATCCGAACGAGGCGGGCGAGGGCCCGGCCCACCACGTCGTCTGCGCCGACTTCGACGGAGACGGCGACGACGAGTTCCTCGTGGCTCTACGGGGGCCCATGCCCCACCAGGGCGTCTTCCACTATCGCCCGGTCGACGCCGGGGCCGCCCGCTTTGAAAAGACCCGCGTCTCCGAACCGTCAGCCGCGCGCATCGCGGTGGCGGACTTCGACGGGGACGATCGGCTGGATTTCGCGACCACGGGCTACCACGTACCCGGTTACTTCGAGTGTGAGGACCCTCAGGTGGTGGTCCACTTCAACCATTTCGGCGAGCCGATCGCCGGTCCCGCGATCCCCCTGGGCCCGCTGGGCGGCTGATCGAGCCGGAGCACTTCGTGTCGCTGCGCAGCTCGACAACGTGGCGGGCACGATGAGCGAGCTGCAGTTCCTGGGTGCGCTTCACGTAGAGCTGCTGCGCCACCGCCAGCTGCGAGCCGGGTCCCATGACCATGAGCTGTTCCAGACCTCGACGGTTCAGGCGTTGCTGGCGGGCGCGTTCGACGGCGACGTGACCGTCGGCGAGCTGCTGGAGCATGGCGACATGGGCCTGGGGACGCTCAACGGGCTCGACGGCGAACTGATCGTGATCGACGGGCAGGCGTTCAAGGCCAACCTCGATGGCACGCTGATCCGCCCGCCCATCTCGTCTCGGACACCGTACGCAGTGGTCGTCCCATTTGTGGCGGGTAAAGGCCTGACACTGCGAGGACCGTTCTCGGACGGGGATCTGGAAACGCGGCTGGCCGATCACGTCAACGGGGCTGGTCGACCGACGGCGATCCGCGTCGCGGGTCGCTTCGAGTCAGTCCGGGTTCGCTCCGTGCCCAAGCAGGAGCTCCCGTATCCACCGCTCGCGGAGGCGATCGCCCAACAGCAGGTGACCGATCTCGCCGAGGTCTCCGGCACGATGGTCGGGTTCTGCTTTCCGGATGCGCTCGACGGGATCGAGATGGTCGGCTCTCATCTGCACTTCGTCACCGACGATCGCGCGATGGGCGGGCATGTCCTGCGCTTCAGCACTCCACCATGCGACCGCCCATCTCGACCTCGGGACCGAGCTCCACGTCGAGCTGCCGCCGGCGGTCGGCACCCCGCGTCACGGAGTGGCGCTTGACCAAGCTGCGCTTCGACGCCTCGAGGCCGATGACGACGGCGAGGCGCTGTGTCGGTAGACGGAGCACGACTGCGCCGGCCCCGGGCTGGCGTGGTCATCTGGTCGGCGCTCGCGATCGTCGTTGCGGCCTACGCCGCGCACCAGGATCTCGGCCTCGGCGGCACGGGCGTGACCGAGTTCTTCGATCGCTGGCTCCACGCCGCCCTGCTGTGGGTCGCCGCCGCGGCCTGCCTCGCCGGTGCGACGCGGACGACCCGCGGGTCGCGCCCCGTGGCTGTTTGTCACGCTCGCGCTCACGAGCTGGGCGGTCGGCGACACGATCTGGAGCATTCGCTTCGGTCACGCCGCGATCGTGCCTGCCACGAGCATCTCGGACGTCTTCTGGCTGGCCTGGTATCCCCTGATCGGCGTTGCGCTTGTCCTGCTGGTCCGCGAGCGCGTCCCGGTCTTTGAGCTTCACCGCTGGATCGACGGGGTGGTGGTGATGCTGCTCGTCGCCACGCCGTGGGTGGCCCTGTTCCTGGAGCCGGCATCCGAGCACTCGCACACCTCGACGCTCGCGACGGTCGTGGCGTTCGCGTACCCGCTCGGCGATGCCCTGATCGTCGGCGCCACGCTCGGCGTGTTCGCGCTGATGCTCTGGCGTCCCGGTCGCATGTGGTTGGCCCTGGGCTCCGGCCTCGTCGTCATGGGCGTGGCCGACGCGGTGTATTCCCTGCACAGTCTCGGGCACTCCGATAACCATGCCCGGCTCTACGATGCCGCCCTCGTGGCCGGGGCCCTGATGGTCGCCTTCGCGGCCTGGCAGGCTCGTCCCGGCCGGCTCGAGCCCAAAGAGCTCCACGGATGGCCGGCGATCGCCCTTCCGCTCGCGGCCCAGGCGCTCGCGGCGACGATCCAGATCTACGGCTTCTTCTTCGAAATACACAGGATCGAGCGAATCCTGACCGTCATCGTCCTGCTCATAGCGATGGTCCAGATCGTGGTGACGAGGCCCGGTGCGCGCGGCCGCCCCGCCGTGCCCCCGGGGGCGTCCTGAGCTGACCGGCCCGGCGGGGGCGACCGGAGCGCTCACCATCGCGGGGCGTAAGATCTCGTCTGCTGAAGGCGACGAGCGAGGAGGGCTGAGCTGTGGAGGTTGTCACGAACGAGCTCCTGCACAGCGAGCGCGACGGCGAGCTTGCAATCCTGACCTTGAACCGACCTGATCAGCGCAACGCGCTGTCGCTCGAGCTGATGAACCGGATCATCGGCGAGCTCGCGGAGCTCCGCGAGCAGGCAGATGTGCGAGTCGTGATTCTCGCTGCGGCTGGGCCCGCGTTCTGCGCGGGCCACGACCTCGGGGAGATGGTGGGCCTCGATCTCGACAGTTACCGAAGCGTGTTCGCGACCTGCACCACAATGATGAGCGCTATCCACGAGCTGCCCCAGCCGGTGATCGCCCGCGTGCACGGCATCGCCACCGCCGCCGGCTGCCAGTTGGTCGCTGCCTGCGACCTCGCCGTCAGCAGCCGCACGGCAAGGTTCGCCACCCCGGGCGTCAAGATCGGGCTCTTCTGCTCGACGCCGATGGTCGAGGTCAGTCGAGCCGTCGGCCGTAAGCGGGCCCTCGAGATGCTGCTCACCGGCACCCCGATCGACGCGCAGACCGCGGCCGACTGGGGACTGGTCAACCGGGTCGTCGAGGTCGACGAGTTGGCGGAGACCACGCTCGCGCTGGGCCGTCAGATCGCGGCCGCCAGCCCGATGACCGTGCGGGTCGGCAAACGTGCCTACTACGAGCAGATCGACCTCGACCTCGAGGGCGCCTACGAGCACTGCCAGGATGTGATGAGCCGCAACGCCATCGCCGAGGATGCTCAGGAAGGCATCGGCGCATTCCTTGACAAGCGCGAGCCGGTGTGGCGCGAGCGCTGAGGCTGGGTGGTTCCTCCGTCGTCCCGATGCCGGCTATAACCGGCCGCTCATTTTGGCTCGAGGACCACGATCGGGATGATGCGCTCACCCGCGCGCGCCTGGTAGGCGTCGTAGCCGTTGTAGTTGTCGTTGACCAGTCGCCATAGGGCCTCGCGCTCGGGGCCCTGGGCAACGCGCGGATGGACGGCGGTGTGAGTGCCGTTGACCTCGATGGTGACACTCTCGGGATGCGCGCGGAGGTTGTGATACCAGGCGGGGTCGCGCGCATCCCCGGCCTTGGAGGCGACGATGACGAGGCTGTCGCCGTGGGGTGTGTAGAGCAGCGGTGATGTCCGGGGCTGGCCGGAGCGCGCGCCGCGGGTGTGCAACAGCAGGATGGGCTGTCCCAGCGCGACCTTCAGCCGACCGCGTGAGTGAGGGATCAGCCAGCGATCGATCACGGGGAAGACGTTGATGAACAGCCATCCGCCGATGGGCGAGCGGGCCAGCGCCTGCATGGCCTTGTCGATTCGCGTTTTCGCGCGCTGCGGCCGGTACCCGGCCGGCGGCTCGGCCACAGTATTTGGTGATGAATTTGATCTCATGATGGGTGAGGCTGGTCAGGGGTTCAGGGCGATCGGGAGTGAGGTGTACCTGCGGATCATCAGGCCCGCGCGGCGCACCGGGTCGCCTGCTGGGCAGGCGTTCGGGAAGCGCTGCAGGAGCAGTGGCAGCATCACCTGGGCTTCGAGGCGAGCGAGCGAGCGCCGCGCCGAGGCAGTGGTGGATTCCGCCGCCAAGGAGAGTACCGGGCCTTCGTCGCGGTTCAGGCGCAGTTGGTCAGGCTCGGTGAATCTGACCTGTCGTGTCGTGTGGGCGTAGAGTCGGTGCAGCATCTCTACGTGGGAGGACGGAAAGTGGCACTCAAACTCCACCGCTGCCCGAATATGTGGGTCAAGATCGGTGCGCATCCGTGCTGGAAGGTCCAGAAGGAGCTCGACGAGCAGGGCATCGCGTACACGGTCGTCAAGGGTCCGCTCCGTCGCGGCCAGAGAGACGCGCTCGAGAAGCTGAGCGGCCAGCGCCAGTATCCCGTCATCCAACTCGACGACGGAACCGTGTATCGCGAGGAGTCGAAGGACATGGCCGCGCGGATCCGGCGTGGTGAGCTGCTTCAGGGCGAGACGCCCGCCCCTTGACCGACCAACCGGCTTCCCCACCGGATCGGCGACGTTAGTCGCCGAACACCGCCGCCCCCCTCAAACCTGGACGGCTCAGTCTGGCCGTTCAGCCCGGCGCAGCGTCGAGCCGCTCGGCGAGTTCGACGATCAGGCGCGCTGGTCCGCCGACGTAGCGGAGCAGAAACGTGTCAGTTGAAGCCGAGCAGCGTAAGAAACCCGACCGCCTCGTCGAGGTCCTCGACGACAAGACCGACGTGTACGAAGTTGGTGACGCCAGGCCGATGGCTGTCCATTGGGTCGGCGGTCGGGGATCGAGCTGAGGCGCGGGTGCTCCGGGTCCGCTCGCAACGGCCGGCGGCGCCAGCTCAGCTTGCGTTCAGCGCGACCACTAAGACCAGGATGACGGTACTGACCGCCAGCACGCCATGCAGTACCACGTTGAGCACCGGGAAGTGCTGCTCGGGGGGGATGTGCTCCTCGCCCACCTGGTCGGCGGCGACGTTCCAACTCGAGCGGGTGGCGCGCAGCAGCCCCAGCCGCCGCCTCTGCCAGAGCAGGAAGTTCGTGAACCCCACCACCGCCACGACGATCAGCATCCCGAAGGCGATCCAGGCCAGATCGACGTCACCGTTCACCAGGAACACGATCCACAGAAACAGGGCGCTCACCGCGGGGATGATGTGATCGGAGAGCAGGTGGGGCGTGAGCCGACGACCCGAAGCGCTCGAGCGGCGCAGGCCGCCGCGGCCCAGCCAGACGGTCATCATCGAGAACCCCAGCACCGCTGTCGCGATCCAAGACCCCAGCGCTGCAGCCTTCATCAGAACTCCGTTTCGTGGTTGTGGTCAGACCTGCGTCCGGTGCGGCTGGCAGCGGTCAAAGCTGGGCCACCAGCGCTCTCAACACCGCAGAGCCTAATGGACGCGGGCTGCCGCGCGATTCGGTAGCCCGCTCGCCGGAGGCCTGTCGCGGATGGCACGGGACTCTCTTCAAGGGATGCTCAGGCGGACTTTCGGCGAGCGCGCCGCGGGCATCTCGCTGCCCGGATCGGACGCTGGATACGCCGGCACCGGGTTGACGTTGGGCGGTTGGTGGGCATAGGCTCGGCTTCGCTTATGGGGTCGGCATTGTTGGTATCGAGGGTTTTGCTGGCGTGTGTGTTCGTGGTCGCCGGTGCGGCGAAGCTCGCTGATCTGCCGGGGTCGCGTCGCGCGGTGGTGGACTTCGGGGTGCCGGTGCGGGTGGCGGGTGTGGTGGGGGTGGGTTTGCCGGTAGGCGAGTTGGTGGTCGCGGTCGCGTTGCTTTTGAGCGGGTCGGCGCGGTACGGGGCGCTGGGCGCACTGGCGCTGCTGGGGGTGTTTATCGCGGGGATCTTGGTGGTGTTGGCGCGCGGCGCGGAGGCGGATTGTCATTGCTTTGGGCAGCTTCACTCCGCGCGGGTGGGGTGGCGCACCCTGGTGCGTAATCTGCTGCTGGCAGCGGTCGCGGGGTTTGTCGCCGTCGGGGGGTGGGGCGATGCGGGGGTGAGCGCGACTCGTTGGGTGACGCGGGTCCCCGCGGCGTGGCTGGTCGCGATCGGCGCGGGAGTGGTGATGGTTGCGCTCGTCGGGTTTGTCGGATGGTTCTGTCTACAGCTGTTGGCTCAGAACGGCCGCACGCTCGGGCGTCTGGAGGCGCTGGAGACCGCGATCGCCCAGCTGACCCTCAGCGCTGGCCCGGAGCTCGGGCACGACCCGGGGGCGCTCGGGGCGGGCCTGTCCGGCGCTGGCTTGGCGGTGGATTCTGTAGCGCCGGGGTTTGAGCTTGACGGGCCACACGGCGAGCGCGTGTCGCTCGCGTCGCTGCTGGCTGGTGGGCGGCGGGTGATGCTGGTCTTCTCAGACGCGGGGTGTGGGCCGTGCACCGCGTTGCTGCCCGCGATCGCCGCCTGGCAGCGCGCGCACCAAGACGTGCTGGAGATCGCGGTGATCGCAAGCGGCGATCGGGAGCAGAACCACGCCAAGGCCGCCGAGCACCACCTGGAGGGGCTGCTGTTGCAGGACGAGCGCGAGGTCGCCGACGCCTATGAGGCGCACGGCACCCCGACGGCCGTGATCATCGATCCTGACGGGCTGATCGCCAGCCCGACCGTCGGCGGCGCAGAAGCGATCACCACGCTGCTCGCTCAGGCCACCCGGCCGCTGCTCGCAGTCAGAGAACACGTCCCGACCGCCAACGGCAACGGCACCCCGCCGCCGCGCGACAGCTCGCGGGTGGGCGAGCCCGCGCCCCAGCTCACGCTCAGCGATCTCAACGGTCACCGGGTCGCGCTCTCAGACCTCTATACCCAGCGCACCCTGGCGATCTTCTGGAACCCCGGTTGCGGATTCTGCCAACAGATGCTCGACGACCTCAAAGCCTTCGAGGATCACCCGCCCGCGCACACCCCCCGGCTACTCGTGATCAGCTCCGGCGACCCCGAGCAAACCCGCCAGCAGCGCATCGGCTCACAGGTGCTCATCGACCCCGACGGACAAGCGATGAACGCCTTTGACGCGCACGGCACCCCAATGGGCGTACTCATTGACCACGGCCAGATCGCCTCACCGATCGCCGCCGGCGCCGACGCCGTACTCCAACTCGCCCACACCGCCGCCTCCCAGCCATCCCGTCAGAACGGGAGACCATCCTGAACCACTCGCTCGACGACGCCACCCGGCGCCGGCGTCGTCGGGCCCGCCGGCAGGATCGTCGGCACGATGTTGGCCGATCGCGGCGACATGGCATCCGCAGCACCCCGCTGCTGAGCTCGCCACTCGCGCAGCCGGCGACTACCTTCGCGTCGCATACGGTCCGTCCGGGCTCGCGAAACCGCGGCTGCCGCACCCATCGCCCGCGACGGCGGGACGGTGCTCGCGGAGTCCGACAAGCTGCCACGGGGATTGGTGCCGGCCAGCGTGCGGATGCGCCGGGCCGGAGTCATCGCGACTCGCGCGCTGACTGCAGAGCAGGTCTCGCGCCGCTCTGGCTGACTCACTCGCTGTTGACTTTGCCGAGTGCGCTGAGCGCTGCGTCCAAGATCGGCTCGCGGTAGTTGTCGGCTCCTGGGATCTTGGCGATGGCGGCGATCATGTCGAGGATCTGCTCAGTCGTGAGGCCGTCTCGGATCTCGCCTGACTCATGGGCGGCGAGCAGAAGCGGCCGACCGGCCGCGAGGACGCGTGTGTAGCCGGTTCCGAACACCGGGTCGTCCGCGCCGGTGTGTTCAAGCAGTTCAGTCGCGACGAACCGCTTGCTCGTGAAGTAGGTGTAGAAGCGGCGCAGCCAGGCGATGAGGATCGCTCCCGGGCTGTCGCCGTCGATCACCGCTGCCGCTGCGCATACCGCGTCGATCTCGTCGACGTAGAGCGCTTCCAGGAGGTCGCGGCGGTTGGCGAAGTTGCGGTAGAGGGTGGCTGAACCGATTCCGGCACGGCGGGCGATCTCGGCCATCGAGACGTCGGAGTCGGGATCGGCGAACGCCTCGCGTGCGGCACTGAGGATCCGTTCGCGGTTGCGCTCGGCATCGACTCGTCGCGCGGTTCGTTGAGGCGTGGACTGTGATCGTGTCATCGAATAAGTGGGGAGGTCCCCCGTTTTGGCGCTACAGTCACGCGGACACCCTCTCCGTTTCTTGATCAAGACTACCCCGCCGCCGGCCGTCCGCGACCGGCCGGGCCGACGCACCACCCCAAGGAGCATTTTCGATGAGCCACACAGAACCCGCTGATATCGATGCCGTCGCCGCGACGCTCACCCCGGTCATCTCGGTCCGTCCCGTCACAGTAACGGCGCCGGGCCGAGGCGACGACCTGCGGGGCGTTGCGTTCTCGCGCGGCGAACGCGAAACGAAATGAGTCGCCCGACACCTGAAAGCGCGGTCACCTTCGGGATCGCTACCGCCCCACAACAGGTCGCCTACGGCGACATTCTCAGGGTCTGGCACGAGGCTGACTCGATCCCAGAGATCGAGCACGCATGGCTATTCGACCACTTGCTGCCGATCGGCGGCGACCCGAACGGACCGATCTTCGAGGGTTGGACGCTGCTATCGGCACTGGCCGCACAGACCCAGCGGCTGCGCCTCGGGCTGCTTGTCACCAGCAACCGGATGCGGCCGCCCGCGATGCTCGCCAAGATCGCAACGACGGTCGACGTCGTCTCGCGCGGGAGGCTCGACTTCGGCATCGGTGTCGGCTCCCGGCCACATCCTCCAGAGGCGCGACGCGAGTATCCGGCCCACGGCCTGCCTTACCTCCCGTTCGCAGAGGCGGTCGGCAGCCTCGCCGAAGCGTGCACGGTCATCCGTCGGCTGTGGACAGAACCCGCCCCCTTCGACTTCGACGGCACGTATGTCCAGCTCACCGGAGCGTTCGGAAACCCCAAACCCGTACAGCGTCCGCACCCGCCGATCCTGATCGCCGGACGGACCACCGCCACGCTCCGCGTCGTCGCCGAGCAAGCCGACGTGTGGAACATCGCCGGAGGCGACATCGCGGACTGCATCGAACGAACAGCCCTCCTGGACCGATTCTGTGGCGAGATAGGCCGCGATCCACGAGCGATCATCCGCTCGATCCACCTCCGCGTCACATACGACCGGCCCGACACGACACGGAACCGAATCAGACAGGCCATCGACGCCGGCTTTACCCACATCGTCCTCGGGGTCCCGGCTCCCTATCCCGAGAAGATCGCGCACTGGATCGCCAACGAGATCATCAATGCGTCAATGTGATTCCTGCGGGCTGGACTTCCTTCGATGTTCGCGCTGCGACGACCGAGCACGATCTGAGCGGCTTGCGCCGCGTGGGAGAGCTTCGATGATCGCCTCCGCGCAAGCCATCTCGGCCTGGACGTCGCGTGCCAGCGCTGTGATCGGGCGCCGGCAGGCCGACCCGCCGCTCGCGCACGTCCTCGGCATAGGCGCTTAGATACCGGCTGCCACCTCATCGCTAGTGGCGCCGAGCGCGACCACGCCGGGCTTGTCAGGGATGTCGGAACCCCAGCCGCCGTCGTCGGCCGGTCAGTGGAATACGTCGCCGATGAGGTCAGCAGCCAGCTCGGTATTGCGACTGTAGTCCACAGGAACGTCGACGATCGACGGGCCTTCCTCGTCAAGCGCACGCTTCAACGTCGCAACGAACTCTTCTTCACTCGAGACTCGGTAACCATGGGCGCCAAACGCCGCAGCGAAGTGTCGCACGTCATAGTCGCCGAGCTGGACACCGGACTTCCTTCCGTAGTGAAGAAGCTCTTGAAAGCCGACCATGTCATAGGTGTTGTCGCGCAGAATAATGTGTGTGAACGTCATACCGTGACGCGTGGCAGTTTCGAGCTCCTGGGCGGAGAACAGGAATCCGCCGTCTCCTGAGATTGAGACCACCTGTTTGCCCGGCCTCACGAGCGTTGCGGCCATCGCCCACGGCAGCGCGACCCCGAGGGTCTGCTGACCGTCGCTGAACAGCAGGTGCCGTGGCTCGTACACTCTGAAGTGTCTCGCCATGTAGATGTACACCGAGCCGATGTCGCAGGCGATCGTCGCGTCGTCCTCAAGGCAGTCTCGCAGGAGCAGCGTTACTAAGGCTGGACTGAGTCCGTTGGGGCCGTGCGACTGGCAGCGGGCGTGCTCGTCGATCTCGTCTAACCGTCGCCGCTCTTCGCTCACAAGTTGGTCGAACTCTGCGTTTCGGGGTAAATCCTCGAGCAGCGACGCCATTGCCGCGGCCGTCACGGCTAGATCACCGATCAGCTCCAGGTTCGGTTGATAGTGCCGGTCGATATCAGCCGGGAGCCAGTCGACATGAAGGATCAGCCGCGAGGCAGAGAGGTTCCATAGGCCTGGGTCATACTCGACTGGGTCGTACCCAACAGCAATCACAAGATCGGCGTGCGCGACAATAACGTCTGCCGGCTGATTCCGGAACAAGCCGACCCGCCCGAGATACTGGCTCTCGAGCTCGCGGGAGACAACGCCCGCGGCTTGGAAGGTTTCAACGACCGGCAACTGCGTCGCAGCGATTAGAGCGCGGACTGCTGAAACGCTCTCGGGCGCAGCTCCTCGTGCGCCGACCAACAGGACAGGCCGTCTGGCGGCTTTGATCAGCGAGGCGGCAGCGAAGATATCCGGCGCCGGCGCGCCGCCGGGTCGGCCGACCGGCACGGGCTGACGGACCGAGACAGTCGTAGGCGTCGCCAACACGTCGGACGGAAGCACGAGGGCGGCGGCCCCCTTCGGATAACTGGTGGCGGCGCGGAAGGCGTTGGCCAAGACTTCCGGGACGTTGTCGGCATCGTTGACTTCACCGCAGAACTTCGTGACCGTTCCGAGGTGGGCTGCCGCATCCAAGGACTGATGAGTGCGCTTGAGCCGGTCGGCCCGTGAGACCGCCCCGCAGAGCGCGACAACCGGGTCGCCTTCGGTGTTGGCTGTCAACAATCCGGTCGCGAGATTGCTCGTTCCAGGACCCGATGTCACCAACGTAACTCCGGGAATTCCCGTCAACCGCCCGACCGCGGCCGCCATGAACGCGGCGTTCTGCTCGTGACGGCACACGATGAGCTCGGGCCCACCATCGACCAGCGCGTCGAAGACCTGATCGATCTTCGCTCCGGGGATACCGAAGATGTACTTGACTCCGTGAGCCTCAACGCCCTCGACGATCCGCTGCGCGCTACGAACTGCGGGTGGCTCGTCAGGCGTCCCGACGACTGGTGGTATCACGGGCATGCTGGCGGTCATAGTGCCTCCTCCCGTCGGTTACGAGCACATGCGCCGGCGGGTGTCCGCCGAAAATTCCGCGCGAGCTATGTGACGATTTTCGTCACATAATCTGCATCGACCGAACCGCCAGGCTCCTTTAGCTCTTCGCACTGGCGACCGTCATTCGGCGGTATCAGACGACCTCGGGGGCAGCTCGGGCGCCGGGGAGTTGTGTGGTCTACGCTCGGCCGGTGACCCAACCCGACGATGCGGCGCTCTCATGAGCGAGCTGAAGTTCCTCGCGGCGCTGCACGTCGTGCTGCTGCGCCACGACCGGATCAATGCCGCGGGTGCGCCCCACGAGCTGTTTCAGACCTCCACGATCCAAGCCCTCCTCGGCGGCGCGTTCGACGGCGACGTCACCTTGAACGAGCTGCTGGAACACGGCGATCTGGGCCTCGGCACGCTGAACGGTCTCGACGGAGAACTAATCGTGATCGACGGGCAGGTGTTCAAAGCCGAACTGGACTGCACCCTCACCCGCCCCGACCTGCAATCCCAATCGCCATACGCGGTCGTGGTGCCATTCACGCCGGGCCCAGCGCAGCACATCAGCGGCCCGATCGGTGAAGCGATAATGGAGCACCAGCTTTTGGACCACCCCGAGCGATTGCGCGCCCCGACGGCGATCCGAATCGACGGCGACTTTGAGATGGTCCGCGTCCGCTCGGTGCCCAAGCAAGTCCCGCCCTACGGATTGCTGGCTGACGCGATCGACCACCAGCACCAGCGCGAGCTGCGCGACGTCTCGGGAACGATGGTCGGATTCTGCTTCCCGGACGACCTGGACGGCATCGAGATCGTCGGCTTCCATCTGCACTTCGTCTCCGACGACCGATTGCTCGGAGGTCACGTACTTGACTACACACTGCGGGAAGCCACGATTCGAATCGACGAGGCCGCCGAACTGCACGTGGAGCTCCCCGTCGCAGTCGATCTCCCGGGGCGTGGCCAGATCGTCGACCAGGCCGCGCTGCGACGGCTGGAAAGCAGCTAAACGCGTCCGGAGCCGAACAGCCGGGGCAGCCGAGGTTGGATGCTGTCGATCGAGCGGTCATGGTTTCTGGTGTGCTGCCGATAGGTAGCGTGACGTTCGTCGATCAGCCGACCGTTCTCGCCCGCCGGCGATTCGGCCCGCTCGTGGTCAGCGTTCGCGCTGTCGCCGACGCGATACGGCTGGCGGACCAGTCATGGCTGTCCCGGTCGCGCGTCGCGCGATGGGCTTACCGACAACCGGAGATGACAATGATGAGAATGGCTGGCAGGTTCAGTGTGCTAGCTGGACGGCATCGTCATGTCCCGGGCACGGACTTGGTCAGCGCGACCCGAGGTGTCCCGATGGCCGACCGCCGGCCAGTTTCGCTGCGCCACCAGCCCCGTTTGCGGCGGTCGTTGGGCGGCGGCTCGCGGGCGCTTGTGACATTGACCGTCGCGGTACTCGCGTTGATCGGCTGCAGTTCGGCGCTTGCCGCCAGTACCGCGCGGCCGCCAGCCCCGAGCGACCTGTTCTCGGTCTCGACCCCCTCAGGGTCGCTGACCGCAGCCAACGACCAGCACCTCACGCTGCGCCTGACCGCCCGCGCGACGGCAGCCGCGGCCCAGGCGCCCGCCTGGCGCGCCTGTCCCTATCCCGGTGTTCCGGCGGCCCTGCAGTGCGCCACGCTGACCGTCCCGGTCGATTATGCGCACCCTGCCCGTGGCAGCACGCACGTCGTCATTGACCGGCTGCCCGCTGCTGACCCGGCTCACCGGCTGGGTAGCCTCGTGTTCGACCCGGGTGGCCCGGGGGGCTCGGGCACCCAGCTGGTCGCACATGAGGCGCTCGGCACTCCTGGTTTCAGCAGTGGCGTGCGCGACGACTACGACTTGATCGGCTTTGACCCGCGTGGCGTCGGGCTCAGCGACCCGATCCGCTGCTCGGCTGTCCTGTTTAACCGACCGATCGACTACTTCCCGCAGACCAGCTCAGCGTTTCGCGGGCTTGTCGCCCACAACCGCGCGCTCGGGCGCAGCTGCGAGCGCGAGTCCGGCGCGTTGGCCGCCCACGATGACACGATCACCGTGGCCCGGGACCTCGACGCGGTCCGCGCCGCCCTGGGCGAGCCCACCCTGACCTACCTTGGCCTCTCCTACGGCACCGAGATTGGGGCGCTGTATGCCTCGCTGTTCCCGCACCGGGTCGGACGAATGGTGCTCGACGGCAACCTCGAGCACTCGCTTAGCGAGCGCACAATGGTGCTCGACGAAAGCCATGCCTACGAGGTCGAACTGAGTCGTTGGGACACGTGGTGCAACCACGACAAGAGCTGCCCGCTGCGCGGCCATCACCCCCTCCAGGCGCTCACCCGGTTGGCCGCGCGCGCGGACCGGCGCCCGATTCCTGCCCCCGGATGCGCGAAGGCCGGCTGCCGTCGCCGCGTCACCGGCCAGGACATCCACCAAGACGCCCAGGATCTCATCCTGTTCAAGAACCCCGGCATCACCGGCCCGGGCTGGAAGGGGCTGGCCACGGCAATCCGCCAAGCCCAACACGGCAACGCCACCCTGCTCAGCCCACCACGTGCCACTGGCGACCGGGACCCGGCGATCGCCGGTAGCGGGCTTACCGTCGAGTGCCAGGACTTCCCGACCACCATCAATACCTTCGCCGGACTGCACGCGTTGGGGATGCTGGTGCGCCGGCGCGACCCGCTCACCGGCGGGCTGAGCCAAAGCTACGAGATCGCCGCGCAGTGTGTCGGCTGGCCACTGATCGCACGCAACCCGCCGCACCGGCTGCACGTGTCATCACAGATCCCGCCGATCCTGATGGTCAACGCAACCCACGACCCCTCCACCGCGTACGTGTGGGCCAAGGTGCTGCACCGCCAGCTACCCCACAGCGTGTTGCTCACCCGTCGCGGCGACGGGCACACCTCCTACCTGAACCACGGCGCCACCCGCACGGCGATCAACGCCTTCCTGGTCAACGGCACGCTGCCCAAGCCCGGCACGGTGCTTGGATCCTGATCGCTCCCGCAGCCACGAAACTCAGCAGTCTCGCCGAGGCCCTCCACGAGGCCCGAGACGACTGCTTCCAGCCGATCCGGCCGGAAGTCCGCGGAGACGGCCCGATCAGAGTGCGAACCGGCTCCGCGGCCGCATGCATCACCTCGTCGCAGTCAACGTTTGGTGCTCTGAGCGGCTTGTTGGGGTGGTTTTCGGAATGCCCTTCCCGTGCCTGTAGCGCGAATAGCTGAGGGATCACGACCGGGGCGCGGCGCTCCCCGAGCTCAGACGGTGGTCTGGCCGCTTGGCCACCGACGCTGGGTAAAGCCAGCGTGGGCGTGAAGCTCTGGCTGCCAGCCGTCGTCTTCGATGACGTGCCGAGGTGTCGTAGGCCTCGTCGGTCTGGATCTCTATGAAAGCGTGGCCTCATTGACCCAGACCGTCATCTCATCTGATCTCATCCGAAACTCCCGGCTCGCCCCAACCCAGGAGTTCTGCACAGGTGAGCACACGGTCGACCCGTGCCTCCAGCCATGAGGATGCTGGAGACCGCGGCGGAGCAGTCATAGGCCCGGCGGAGGGTTGACGTGGCGTGGTGGCGGGCAATTGGATTGCGGATGACTGCCTAGCCGGCCTCGGCCTCTTCGGCCGCTTCGAGGAGACCTCGGGCCGCTCTCGCGGCGTCACCCCGCGCGCCTTGGAGGACGACGGCCCCGGCGATCGCCCGCCGCGTCGTGGCCATGGCTTCTGCCGGACGATCTCGAGCCGGAACCGTGTTTTCGAGAAGTCCGAGCATGCCGGCTGCCGGCGATACTCGGGCGGGGCGCCACTCCGCACCTGGGCGATACGACGTGAGCGCAATGATGCCGATTGGCGCATAGCCATTCGCCTCGACGCCACCGAGCTCGGCGGCGGCTATCTCGCGGGCGCGACCGTCATGGACGTCTCGTATGGACAGCCGGCGGGGGTAAGGGTGGACCCAGCCCTTCGAATCGAGGATCGCGAACTCGTCCGAACCGTACTTCGCGCCTGCCTTCACGAGCTCCAGGACAAGTGTCGATTTTCCGGAGAAACTCGGGCCCGGAATCACGATGGCGCGTCCGTGGACGACGACTGCGCCGGCATGGACAAAGAGCCAAGGCTTTGCGTTAGCAGCGATGTAGAGACGCACCTGAGAGTCGAGGACATCGAGGGCGAGCTCTAGATCAACGCCTTCAATAAGAGAGGTTCCAAGCCACGCGACGCTGAACTTGCCTCCGGCCGTCTGCTCGAGCGAGAATCGTGCGAGACCGGGCTTCGGCTTGCAGGCCTTCCAGCCGGGCGGCAGGATCCTCTCCACCTCTGGACGGAGGGGTTGACTCGGAATGCTCAACTGGAGCTGTACGCCGTAGGACTCGAGAGTCAGGAGGAGCCGCCGGTCATGACTCCAGGAGGCCATGGCGAGAGGCATGGTATGGCAGCTGCCCTTGGCCACCGGACTACCCGATCCGTGAGCCGGGAAAGCGCTCGATGACCGCGCGGTCCCGGCGGCAACGGGCTCGTCGTTAGACCCAACGGTCCTGAACAGCGCGCAGAAGCTGGCGCGTCGCCTTACGAGCGCGACTCCAGGGCCATCGCGAGGAAATCGAGCCGCCACAGAGCCTGAAAGACTCTCTGGGCGAACTTCTCCAGATCCGAACTGCCGACTCGCGGCGAAGCCCCTGCCTCAGCGACGGACGCGATGATCTCTCGAATTGTGCGATGGCCGTCGATCCGCCGCACAAACGGCAGGTGAGCTGGGGTGACAGTCATACGCCAGTCCGGCCGGAAGAGCTCCTCGCCGGAGAGACCGCAACGCATGCGCATCATCGGCACGTAGTCGAGGGAGGCAGCTTGAGAGAAATCGATCGTATAAGACTCTTTGGGTCGGTCGGGACGGGATGCAATGAAGAAGTGGCAGGCGTTCAGCGTGTGAATCCGTTCCATCACCGACCATATCCTCGGCTCGGGTAACCTATTCAGAGCTGGGTAGAGCTCGCTTGACGAGGCCAGTAGATCGTGCGGGTAGTACGGCGCGTTGAACAGCCATCCTTGAAACACGAGTCCGGCTGAACTGATGAGATCGAGGCACTCTTGAACGGTGTAATGATACGCGCGGCCATGCAAAAAGGTATCCACTAAGACGGCGTCATGCTGCGGATTCCGCGTTAGGGCCAGATAACTCCGGGCGGGGTGATCCTGTGGTAGGAGCGAGATAGTTTCCCTGACGACCTTGAGGGAGGCGTCGTCTTGGCGAAGCCTCAGGTCACGAAAGACCGATTCCAGCAGTTCGACGCCGATGCGGCCGTACTTTGCGTAGAGCATTACCCCGATGGCACCATCTGGCCGCAGACAGCGGGCGAGTGCTTTCATACCTGCCAGTGGATCAGCCATGTGATGCAAAACCCCGGTCGACACAATCAGGTCAAAGTCGACTCCTAAGGTCGACAGCTGTTCAATCGGCAGCTTACGCAGGTCCAAGTTGCACAACGCATACTTGTTCTTGAGGTACTCCTGATGGTCCAGTGCCGACTGACTGACATCAATCGCCATCACTCTTGCATCGGGATTCGTGAGCGCAAAGGCTGCGGCTTGATTCGTGCCACAGCCAGCGATGAGAAGATCGAGGCCTCGCTTGTAACCCCGGTCCGGCCACAGGAGCCGATGTGAGTGGCTAGGGTCGAACCACTCCCAGTTACCGACCAGCCATCCCTCGAGGTCCTTTGTCGGCTGCGGGTACCTCCACCGCTCGTACTGGCGCGCGACGACATCTGCGGCCGGGTTGTTCATTGAGCCATCGCTTTGTTCGTCGCGGTTCATCAGTTGATCTGTTCGCCGGATGGATCCAAGCACTTTGGACGCTTACGGTCAGCGCGGTCGGCTGATGGCGCGGCGCGCGAGGTCGGCGGCGCTCGGCGCCGTCGGCTCGCCGCTGGCTTGCCTCCGGCGAATTCGGGATGTGCCGGCCGCGGCCCGCTTCTCCCGGACTTCAACGGGATCAGGGGCCAGCGCGACAAGCGCGTCGGTGCCGATTGTCTCGGTCGGTACGCGGTGCGACCCGTTTGTCGAGCCGGGCGAGCCTGGGCCGGACGCCACGGCGCGGAGCCATAGCACGGGGACGGACCGCCTTCGCATAGCTTCGTATTGCGTGCAACTGCTGGTAGGATCTCGCGTCACGGATCGTGGTAGCGAGTAGTCGTGTCCGGGGCGTCAGTGGTCGTGATTGCGATAGGAAAGCGAGAGACTTGAACAACGCACCGTTGCGTCGCTCTGCCGGTCTGCTCGTAGAGGCCGCCGGCGACGAGTTCGTGGTCTACGACGGGTCGCGTCACACCGCGCACGCCCTCACGCCGGTCGCCGCAGCCGTATGGGACATCTGCGACGGAAGCACGCCCCCTGAGCGGATCGCCGCGCGGCTTTCGCTCGAACCCGACACGGTGCGCCGCGCCCTTGAGGAGCTCGACGACCGCGGGCTGCTCGCCAGCGCGCCGGACGGCGAACCCGCTCCGGGGATTTCCCGCCGCGAGGTCACCCGTCGGCTCGCGATTACTGGAGGGACTGCGTTCGCGGCGCCGCTGATCCGCTCCGTCGTGATCCCCGCTGCGAGCGCCGCCGCGAGCGGCAACGGCGGTAACGCCGGCAACGGCGGCAACGGCGGCAACGGCGGCACCGGCGGCAACGGCGGTAACGCCGGCAACGGCGGCAACGGCGGCAACGGCGGTAACGGCGGCAACGGCGGCAACGGCGGTAACGGCGGGACAGGCGGCAACGGCGGGGCGGGCGGTTAGCCGCGGTAACCGCGTCACGACCTTCGGCTTAAAACCCGACGATTAGCAGGTATAAATCGGCGAACAGTTGCCCGCGAAAGTTGCCGCGAACTTTGCAGCACATCGTTACAAAGTAAGAACCGCCCAATAGCAGGGAGAAAACCGAAGCGGACGCGGGGTCGAACCCGCGACCTTCGGCTTGGGAAGCGCCCATTTGCAGCTCTTTTGTAGTCGCTACGGGCTGCTGAGTCTAGTTGGAGCAGGTCAGGTTCGCTCAGAATTGCTGAGATCGGGACAGATTCGGGACACGGTTTTCAGCAAGCCGATCCAATGTGTCGACACAAGCTCCTCGGCGAGCGCGGCCGACTTTCATCGGTTGCCGAGAGCAGGGCTCTGACAACAGGCGCCGTCAGTCTCGGTTGCTCCCGCCCGCCGGCGTCCGGGTCGTGAGCGTGCCAGAGCCGAGCGCGCGCGGACGGTGGTGCCCAAGCGACATGCGCATGGTGAGCAGCGAGGCGCTGGAACTGTCACAGGCGGCGTGTCTGCGTGGTCTTAAGGGGGCAAATGACGACGAGAGGAACAGACATGAAGGTGTTCGTAGCCGGCGCCACGGGCGTGCTTGGCAGAGGTCTCGTCCCGCAGCTGGTGGCGCGAGGCCATGATGTGGTCGGGATGACCAGGAGCGTCTCGAAGCAGGATCTGGTGCGCAGTCTGGGGGCGCGTCCGATCGTGGCTGACGCTTTGGATCCCGACTCGGTCGCTCGGGCGGTGGCGTCAGCGGAGCCGGAGGTGATCGTGCATGAGCTCACAGCGTTGTCGGGGCCGATGAGCGTCCGTGACGCGCGGCACCCCGAGCGCTTCAAGGGCGCGATCATGACCAACCGGTTGCGGATGGAGGGGACAGACCATCTGCTGGCTGCCGGCCGTGCCGTGGGAGCGCGGCGCTTTGTGGCGCAGAGCTTTGGAGCCTTCCGATGGGCCCGCACGGGCGGGCCGGTGCTGAGCGAGGCCGATCCCTTGGACCCCGACCCGCCGGCGTCGCTGCGATTGGTCGTGGAGGGGCTGCTGTATCTGGAGCGGGCGGTGACGAGTATCGAGTGGGGCGAGGGTCTGGTGTTGCGCTATGGCGCCTTCTATGGTCCGGGGACCTCGATCAGTTTGGCTGCGGATGCGGTGATGGCGGCTCCGATTCGCAAGCGTCGGTTTCCGATCGTCGGCGACGGGGGTGGCGTCTTTTCGCAGGTCCACATTGATGACGCCGCCGCGGCGACCGCGATCGCGGTCGAGCATGGCCAGCCGGGTATCTACAACGTCGTGGACGACGACCCCGCGCCGGTCCGGGAGTGGCTGCCGGTGCTGGCAAGCGCGCTGAATGCCAAGCCACCGAGGCGGATCCCTCGCTGGCTCGGTCGGCTGGCCGCCGGTGAGGCGGCGACGCTCACGATGACTGAGGTGAAGGGTGCCTCCAATGCCAAGGCCAAGCGCGAGCTCGGCTGGCAGCCGCGCTATCGAAGCTGGCGCCAGGGCTTCGCGCAGGGACTCGGCTAAAGCGATGGGCGAGGAGGAGTTCAACGAGTTGCGCCCGTCGGCGTTCGCGATCGCCTACCGGATGCTTGGCAGCGTCAGCGAAGCCGAGGACGTGGTGCAGGAGGGGTCCCTGCGCCCGCACCGGGCGCGGGCGGGCGGGGAGCGGATCGAGTCGCCGCGCGCCTACCTGTCCACGGTGGTCTCGCGGCTCTGGCGTCAGGTCGATCGTCAACCCCGACAAGCTGACGCACCTCGGACCGGGGGGAGATTTCCAATCGTACCTGAGGTCGGCGAGATGAACTCCCGAGCGACCGCGTCATCCCTTTTCATCCAAGCGAGGCATCCCCGCTCGCAAAGCGAACGACCCCTGCCCGTTCGAATCGCCTACGCGGCGCTCGCCTGGGTGGTCGTGTTCTTCGCCTTTCACGTCTACTGGTACCTCGGCGGCACCTTCGCAGCCCCCTTCACAAGCGGCCAGCTACCCGGTCTGGTCCCGGATTCGGTGGCCGGCTGGATCTTCGCCATGCTCGAGGGTCCCGCCTGGCCGCTGGGCGCGTGGGTGTGCCTGGCGATCGCTCGCGGATGGCTGCACGGCAAGATGCAGCGCGCCGCCGCGATCGTCGTTTGGCTCGCCTGCACGGTGCTCGTTCTCCGCGGCGGCGCCGGGCTCATTGACGACCTGACGCGCGCAACCGGCCTGCTGCCCAACGGAATCAGCGGGATCTCGACCAAGAGCGCGACCGGGATGACCCACGTCACCGTGTCCTATTGGGCGATCGAGACCTACTTTCTGGCCGGCGGGATCATCTTCGGCCTGCTGGCCTGGCGCTACCGCCCCAGCAGCGCGTTCGCGGCTAGGGATCCGATCTAGAGCTAGAGCTAAGCCTCGTTGTCGCGTTCGACCAAAGGATTCGGGGCGGCATCGGCGCGCTGCCCTTGGGTACGTCTCTCTGCCCGATGTCCGCGCCGCTCGAGGTCCGAGTGAAGCTCTTTGATTCGGTCGAAAATGTAATCGGCCGCCGCTTGGCGCTGGTCGCGTGTCGTCTCTGACACAACATCGAACTTGAACGGGGCTCCATATTGGACCGTCACCTTCGGAAATTGCATTCGCTTCCAATTCCGCACCTTATGAGAACCGAGGATCGCGACCGGCACGACGGGAGCTCCGGACTCGAGCGCGAGTCTGCCGATTCCTGGCTTTGCCGATTCCGCCAGCTTCCCCGTCCGAGACCGGGTGCCCTCGCAATACATCACCATCGCGCCACCGCGATCGAGGATGCTGAATGCAGTGGTAAACGCCTCCTCGTCCTGGTCTCCGCGACGAACTGGAAATACGCCGCCATGGCTGTAGATCCAGCTCATCGGGCCGGAGCCGAACAGCTGGGACTTAGCCATGAACTGGATGCGGCGTCGAATAAAGGCTGCAGTGAAGAAGTGATCCATGTTCGAGGCGTGGTTCGGCGCGAGGATCAGTGGTCCGGCCGGGACATTGCCGCTATCGATACCTCGTGCACGAAACGTCGTCAGAGCATGGAACACCGTGACCAGGCGAACGACTTCGTAGGTCGCTCCGGGCGGCCCGGCACGAGTCCGTTCGTGAAATGTGTCGAAATACTCCTTGGGCCGATCGTCCTTATAGACGAGCGATTTGAGGTCGACGTCCGGCATGCTGTGCGAGCTTAACTGCTCGGTGCCGCCCGTATAAGCTGACCAAGCGTTTCTGTTCGGATCGGGGTCGTGACTGACCGGAGCCGACTTCCGGGCACAGAAGACCCCATCATTGAGAGGATTCCGGTAATGCCCTCCCACGTAGCAACCCCCTTTCGGGCGGTGATGATGGCCGCTTCTCCGGTGGTCCGCGGATGGGGTCGTCTTGAGGTGTCGGGTCTTGAGCACCTGCCGTGCTCTGGGCCGACGCTACTGGCCGGCAACCACGACTCGTGGTGGGACCCGGTCGTGATCGGGATCGCTGCCGTTGAGCGACGCCAGATCCAAGCGCTAGCGAAGTCATCGCTGTGGAAGAACGCGCTGCTGGCCAAGGTCCTTGACGGGATGGGACAGATTCCTATAGGGCGGGGCATGGGCGACGTTGGAGCCCTCGAACGGGCTACCTCCGAGCTCCGAGCTGGTTCCTGCATCGGCATATTCCTTGAAGGCACTCGGACAGACGGGCGGCCGCTCCGTGCCCGAAGCGGGTTCGGACGACTCGCGCAAGCCGTGCCTGAGGCACAGATCGTGTGCTGCTCGGTCGAGGGCACGGTTGAGCTCGTCCGCTTCCCAAGGCGCGCCCGTCTGCGCGTGCGCTTCTTCAGGCCAACCCGCGGGGGCCTCGCGGCGAACGAGAGCCCGAGCGACTTCGCGGCCCGGCTGCTCGACGAGATACGCGCCGCGGCGCCTCCAGTTGCGTACGGGCGGCGGGCCGGTCGCACCGCGCCCGCGTAGGCCCGGGCTAGCCGCTCGCGGGCACTCCGTCCGGATCGCCCGGACCGCCACCGAGCCGACGGTGCTCGCCGCCGGCTTACTGCTCGGTGCCACGATCGGGATCGGCACGAGCGTCTGCGCCCCGATTCGGTCTCGTGCCAGATGCGGGTCGGTCTTCCCTTACTGATAACGCGTAGTGCAGGTGCACAGCGGTGCGCACCGCCAGGCCGACGTGGACGGTCCTCATGATCGAAATGCGCGAGGAGCACTAGCGAGGCCCACGACAGTGCTATCCAGCGAGACGATCGGTGGGTCAACCATCGTCCGAGGGAGGACGCATGCCATCCACCGTGCAGCTGGACGCCTGCGGGCGACGCCCTGACGCTCAGCGAGAGCGAACTTGACCTGCACCGCGGCGCGATCCTTGTCCGCCGCGGCAAAGGCGGTAAGCGCCGCGAGGTCGGAATGGACCGCTGGGCCTGGGAGCAACTCGGTCCATGGCTGCAGCTGCGTGCCACGCTGCCGGTCGGCGCATTGTTCTGCGTGCTGCGCGGTCCGACTGCCGGTCGCGCGTGGGCAGCGGCCGGCGCGGCAGCGGCGCGGCCTGGCGACCCGACCACCTCGCCGACAGCGCACCGGCATCAGCCTTTATGCCCGAGTTCGCCACGCTCGCAGCCGACGGCAAATTCCGCATCCCGATCGCGCGCACCTACCCGCTCGCCGAGTGGCGCGACGCGGTCAAGCTCAGCATGTCCGGACACCCTCACGGCAAGGTCATCCTGCTTCCCTAAAGGGCCCCGCAGATCGCCGAGTTGACAGGACGCCAAGAAGACCGCTTAGGACCAGCCGCAACACCAGGGCTCACGACGGGGACGACCCGCGCCCCCGTCCTGGGTCTCACCGAGCAGCGCTACGCCGCAGAGTCGCTGTCCCGGTAGACGAGCGCAGGAGCGGCGGAACGGCCGAGGCGTCGCACCTGCTTCGTCGCCTCTGCGCCAGTCTGGCTCAGACTTCCCGTCGTCGACCGACGGGCCACGACGGCGCGCTGGCCGCAATCGGCGTCCTGCAGCAGCGCGGTCCCGCCGTCCTCGCGCTGGCGAGTTCGTGCGCCGGCAGTCGCGAAAGCCGGCGATCGCTTTCACTGGACCGTGAGATTCAGCCTGCTATCGCTTCGGCGAGACGCTTGCGCTCGACCCGGAAGACATGCCCTGTCGGCCGCTGCGGATCCTCGCCCACGTCCCGCTCCCACGCCGACCTGCGGACAAATTGGAGACACGTTCTTCATTCGCAAGATCAGCGACGACCCGAAAGGTCGGAGTTGCTGGTCTTTATCGAAGCGGACGACGGGGGTCGAACCCGCGACCTTCGGCTTGGGAAGCCGACGCTCTACCAACTGAGCTACGTCCGCAAGTGCCGCAAAGCCTAGATCATCTCTACCGACGAGCCGAGACCTGTCCGCGGGCTTCAGGGCTTGCTGGTCGCAGCCCTTCCGAAGAGAGGATTGACGGCGCGCAGCACTGATTCGCCGCTGTGGAAGACGGCGCCGACTGGTTGGAAGGAGATGTCGATCCAGTGATAGCGGTCGGCATCGCGGGGGAGCGGCAACGACAGGTGATCCACGCCGGTGCGCAACCGACCCAGCGGGACCGAATTGGTCAGCGAGTCGTAGAGCCAGAGCTCGTAGTGGCCATGAGAGGCCGGAGTGAGGTCCCTCACCCTTAAGCTGAGCGTGAGACCAGCCGAGATCGCAATGGAGCCGGAGGCGTGACCCGTGCCCCCCGGAAGGGCGGCGAGCAAACCGCCTCCTGACCTGCGCGTCGCTGAACTCGCAGGCGAGGTCGGCACCGTCCGAGTGGACCCGCCGGCTGCGGTGGGACGCCGTCGGTGCGTGGACCCGCTCGAGGCGAGCGACACGACCAGAATGCACACCCCGGCGATCGCCACCAGCACGAGCCCCAACGCCTTCGCACGATGCCGGCGCCGTGGCGCAGGGACGGCTTCGGGCGAAGCCGCTACGTGGGCGCCGTTCGTCTCACCGACCGGCGAAGCCGGCCCGGCGGCGTCGCCGTTGCCCGCGGTGGATGCGACCGTGCTCTCGGCGCTGGACGCGACCGTGCTCTCCAAGCCGGACGCGACCGTGATCTCGTTCAATGCGGCGTGCACGTGATCCGGAGGCAGCCCGAGCGTCCCGCTGAGGCGCTCGACGATTCGCGCGCGGCGGCTGGCGATCGTCTCCTCGCTGATATCGAGCAACGCCGCCAGCGCAGCGTCGTCCAGCCCGCGGTTCACCCAGAGATTCACCAAGGCACGATCGGCCGGCGGCAGGCTGGCCATTGCCTCCGTCAGGCGGCTGGTCGCTACGCGGGGCATCCAGGGATTTTCACGCGATCGGTCAACAAAGCGTGCTTGCTAGGGTTCGGCCGCGAGGCCACGCAAGCATTACACATGCGCCGACACTCTCAACGAACCCGAAGTCTCGCCCCGCTCGTTATCGGCTTCTGCGTATGGCTGCTGTGGCCGGCGCAGGCATTTTCCCGGGCGTTCATCCGGTTCGTGCACGCGGTTCCGGGCGTCGGCACGGCGACTGTGGCCGTGAACGCCGGCAACGGCCAACAGGACGTCGGGTCGATCGGCTTCGGACAGGTCACGAAGTTCGCCGGAGTGCGATCCGGAAGTTTCCGCTGGACGCTGAAGGGCGCCGGCAAGGTGCTGGCCACCGGCACCTCGACCGTCGGCAATGGGGATTACGACATCGCTATCGTCGACGATCCGGCGAGCTCGGGAGTCAAGCTCGACCTCTACAGATCGGCAAGCGCCCAGCCGGGCACCAGCCTGTTGCGGATGATCCACGCGGCCCCCGAGCTCGGCGCCCCGATGTTCATGCTCGACATGCACACGCTCGCGAACCGTCTCCCGTACACGCGCGCGACGCCGTACTTCTCGATCATGCCCGGCGTGTATCGACTATCGGCGATGAAGCCGTGGTTGATGAAGCCCGGCGATCCCACACTCCTGAACGCGCCGGGCGTGCGCTTCTCTCCGGGAGTCGCCTACACGGCGATCACAATCGGTAGCCGTGGGCAGCGGGTGCGCGTCGTCAGGATGGTCGATCGTGGCGCTCCGCTCACGCGTCCCGTCAGCCTCACCAAGATGGTCAAGCCCGCTTCGATGAACGATTCGTCGATGGCCAGCGCGCACTCAGTCATGGTTCAACCGGGGGACTCGCTGTGGTCTATCGCCTCCCGCCTCGTCGGGCCGTCGGCCAGCGGTGAGGAGATCAACGCCAAGCTCGTTGCCATCTGGAACATGAACGTCCGGCGGATCAAGACCGGGGATCCGAACCTGATCTTCCCCGGCACGCGCTTAGTGCTGCCGGCGTAGTCCGCGTCCCCAGCCCACCGGGGCACACCACGCCCCGGGGGCGAACGCGCCGGCCCGGGCGATGCGGGCGCGGCGGGCGTCTCCCTCCCGCTCGAGCTCCGCGAGACGTCGCTTGTTGCGTTCGCGCTGGGCCGCGCCGTCTGGCATGTCGTCGTAGATGTCCCTGAGGCGCATGGCGAGTTCCGCGTGCGGGTCTGAGCCGTGGGCCGTATCGGCAAGTCCGGAGCATTGCTTGATTACCATCAGGGCATATGCAGCGCTTCATCCTCCCCGGGCTGATCGCGGTGGCCGCGGTGGCGCTGCTGGCGCTCCTGACGTTCGGCGTTTCCAAGCAGAACGACACGTCGTCGATCGACTCCCAGGTGGCGCATGGCAAGTTCCCGGTGGCGCCCGATGCGAGTCACGCGCTGCCGGTTCTGGGCGGCGGCAGCCAGAGCAAGAGCCTGGCCGACTTTCGCGGCAAGGTGGTGGTCCTCAACGTGTTCGCCTCGTGGTGCGATCCCTGTGCCGCCGAGGCTCCGCTGCTGGCCAGGGAGCAGCGGGTGCTGGCCAAGCGGGGGGCGACCATGTTGGGGGTGACCTATGAGGACGCCTCCACCTCCTCGCAGCAGTTCGCCCGCCGCTACCACATCACCTATCCGGTGCTGCGCGACGTCAGCGGCAACTTCGTGCGCTCGTTCGGCACCACGGGCGTGCCGGAGACCTTCGTGATCAATCGCCAAGGCCGGATCCAGGCCCTGCAGCGCTTCCCGGTGACAAGCAAATGGCTGCACCAGACACTCTCGCCGATCCTCGCAAAGCGGACATGAGACGAGGCCTCGCCGGCACGCTGGCCGGCCTCATGCTGGCCGTGCTGGTCGTCTCTGGAGTCGCAGCCGCAGCCGCCACGGCCGCACCGGCGACCCGCGCCTCGTTTACGCAGATCGAGAGCGAGGTGATGTGCGTCCTCTGCCATGAGCCCCTCGCGGTCGCTCAGTCACCCGAGGCCTTCCAGGAGCGCGACTACATCCGCGGCCTGATCCTGCAGGGCAAGTCCCGGCGGGAGATCGAGCACGACCTGGTGCAGCAGTACGGGTCCGCTGTCCTGGCCAAGCCGCCGGCCCACGGCTTCAACCTGCTCGTCTACGTGATTCCGCCGGTCGCGGTCGTGCTGGGGATCCTCACGCTGGCGATCACCCTCCCGCGGTGGCGGCGCCGCGCCCGAGAGGTCAGCGCCGCCGCTGCTGCCGCGGGGGCACCGCAGCGGGCCGGGCCGGCGATGAGCGCCGACGACGTGCGTCGACTCGACGAGGACCTGGCGCGCGACATCTAGAGGCCATGAAGCGGCCGGACGGTCTACATCGAGTCCGGCGCGCTGACCCCGAGCAGCCACAGCGCCAGCGCGATCACCTGCCGGGTGGCCTGTGAGAGGGCCACCCGGAACGACTCCACCGACTCGGGCTCGGCGCCCACGACCTTGCAGTCCCGGTAGAACGCGGTGAACGTCTGGGCCAGGTCCAGTGCGTAGGCGGCGATCCGGTGGGGCGCGCGGCGCTCGACGGTCTCGGTGATCTCGTCCGGGAACTGCACCAGCGCCTTGATCAGGTCGCGCTCGGCGCTCTGCAACGCCTCTGCACCCCACCCCGCGCCCGCCTCCGTCAGCGCGGCCGTGACCCGGGCGGCCGACAGACGGCCAAGCATCGACACGACCCGCGCGTGGGCGTACTGGATGTAGTACACGGGGTTCTCGGGGGACTCCCGGCGGGCCAGCTCCAGATCGAGATCGACGGTCCGGTCCTGGGAGCGCTGCAGCATGAAGTAGCGGGTCGCGTCGACGCCGATCTCATCGAGCAGCTCATCGAGGGTGATGAACTCGCCGCGCCGCTTGGACATGGCCGCGCGGTCCTCGCCCTCGATCAGGTGCACGAACTGCAGGATCGGGAGCTCCAGCGTGGCCGGATCGCCGCCCAGCGCCTGGAAGGCGGCCTTCATCCGCGACACGTAGCCATGGTGGTCCGATCCCACCGGCAGAAGCTGCAGGTCCACCCCGCGCTCCTGCTTCTGAAGCAGGTAGGCCAGGTCGGCGGCGAAGTAGGTGGGCGCGCCGTCGGAGCGGCGCAGCACGCGATCCTTGTCGTCGCCGAACGATGTGGTGCGCAGCCAGAGCGCGCCCTCGGACTCATACGAGTGTCCCGCCTCGGCCACGAGCTCCAGGGCGCGGTCCAGGTAGCTGGGCGAGCCCTCGTGCAGGACCCGCTCGGAGAAGAACTGGTCGTAGTGCACGCCGTAGCGCTCCAGCGTGCCCTTGATCTGGGTCAGGAGCAGCTCCACCGCCCGCCCGGAGGCCTCGTCCACCGGCATCTGCGCGACGCCGTCGATCTGGTGGGCCAGTGAAGCCACGTAATCGCCCTGGTAGCCGCCCTCGGGGACGGCTTCGCCGCGCGCCCGCGCCTGAACGGACTGGCCCAGCAGGCGGATCTGCGAGCCGGCGTCGTTGAAGTAGTACTCGCGCCACACCTGGTGGCCGTGGTGCGCCAGCACCCGGGAGAGTGCGTCGCCATACGCCGCGTGACGCCCGCTCGCCGCCACCAGCGGCCCGGTGGGGTTGGCCGACACGAACTCGACGAGGACCCGCAGTCCCGGGGCGGCGCCACCGGCGCCGAATTCCTGGCCGGCGTCCAGCACGGCGCGCAGGGCGCCGCGGTGCCACTCGTCCGACAGGGTCAGGTTCAAAAAGCCGGGTCCCGCCACCTCATAGCCGGTGAGCGCCTCGCCCAGCAACCCCGTCAACGCCTCGCCGATTCGCTCGGCGAGCTCCCGCGGCGCGGCGCGCAGATGAGGCGCCAGCAGCATCCCGACGTTGGTCGAGTAGTCGCCCTGCGCGGCTCGCCTGGGCCGCTCGACGCGGATTTCGGCGGGGGCCTCCCCGCCGCGCAGCTGGGCGGCCGCCTCCCGGACCGCGGCCCGCAGCTGGTCCAGCGGACTGCCCACTAGCTCGGCCGAGCTCACGCGTTCGCGACCTTCACGGGCTGGAATAGCGCCTCCAACCCCTCCAGTGCGTCCGGCTCGCCGATCGCCACCAGCATGTCTCCGGCCTCGATCACAGAGTCCGGCGATGGTTGGGGTTCGAGCCGACCGTCGGTGCGCCGCACGGCGACGATCACCGACTCGCCGCGGACATGCGCGACCGTCTTGCCGACCCCCTCGCAGGCTCCCGGCACGTCGATCTCCTCCAGCCGGTAGTCGGCGACCTGGACGGCCCCGCCGACCTGGGGGTGCAGCGCCACCCGCGCCATCTCGGAGCCCGAGGTCTTGTACGGCGAGATCACGCGGTCCGCGCCAGCGCGCAGCAGCTTCTTCTCCGAGTCCTCGGCCGAGGCGCGAGCGACGATCAGGATGTCTGGCCGCAGTTCGCGCGCGGTGAGCGCGATGAAGATGTTGTCGGCGTCGGAGTCCACGCAGGCGATGATCGCCCGGGCGCGTTCGATACCGGCGTCGAGCAGCACCTCGTCGTCGGCGGCGTAGCTCTCGATGAAGCGCACGCCCATCGTCTCGGCGACCTCCCGGTGCCCCGGATCGGAGTCGATCGTGACGTGACTGACGCCCGCGCGCAGCAGGTCACGCGAAACCTGACGGCCGACGCGTCCGAAGCCGCAGATGATGAAGTGGTCTGAGTAGGAGTCGATCATGCGCTGGGTGCGGCGCTCGTCGAGCAGCCCGCTGAGCTGGCCCGACACGAAGAACTCCGCGACCGTCGCCAGCCCGTAGAAAAGCGTACCTATGCCGAATATCTCCAGCAGGACGACGACCACGCGCCCGCCGGTGCTGGGCGGGATCCCGATCGCGCCCTGCGTGGACACCGTGTCCAGCGTCCAGAGGAACGCCAGCCCGACCGACTTGCCGTCGGTGATCGTGAAGGCGATCGTTCCCAGCGCGATCAGCCCGACGACCGCCACGAGCAGAAACACCAGGCGGCGCATGAACATCCGCAGCTCCCGGCGTGAGCGATGCGACTGCTCGAGCGCTCGGTGACGCTCGCGACCCTCCGGTGTCTGGATGCCGCTGCTCAAGAGTCAGTAGTGGTAGGGCTCACGAGCGAGGATCTTGTGGCCGCGGTACAGCTGCTCCAGCAGCACCACCCGTGCCAGCTGGTGGGGCAGGGTGATCTCCCCGAGCGACAGGCGATGATCCACCTGCTCGAGGTCCAGTCCGAAGGGGCCCCCGATCACGAAGCACAGGTCACGGCCGCTGCGCCTCCGCTCCTCCAGAAAGCGCGAGAAGCGCATCGAGTCAGGACGCTCGCCCTCGCGGTGCAGCAGCGAGACGAACGCCCGGTCGGGCAGGCGGCGGACCACCTGATCGTCTTCGCGAACCTCCACCAGCTCCAGGCGCGCGTGGCCGGCCAACAGCTTCCGGTAGTGCTGAACGTCGTCGACGAACGGGGGGCGCAACCGGCCCACGGCGACGACGACGATCCGCACGATGGGATACTACGAAGATATGGACGATCCCAACATTCCCGAGCGTCACATCAATATCCACTTCTCGCCGGACGTCATGGCGGGCGTCTACTCCAACTTCGCCAACGTCAGTCACTCCGACTACGAGTTCACGATCACCTTCGCACGCGTGGACCACGAGGTGGAGGAGGAGGAGATCCCCGGCGTGGTCGTCACCCGCGTGAACCTGTCGCCGAAGTTCATGCGTGAGCTCATCGACGCGATGCAGGACAACTACGAGAAGTGGCAGACCCGGGAGGGAATCAAGAACCTGCCCGAGTTCCCCGGCTCTCAAGGCACCGGCGGCGGCACGGTCGACTACACCGACGACGACGCCGAGAACTGACCGGTGGCCGCTCGCTGCGGCGTCCTTCTGCCGAGCTTTGATCCGCTGCGCACCGGCGGGCCGCCCGAGATCGTCCCGGCGGCCCGTCTGGCCGAGGAGCTGGGGTTCGACGCCGTCTGGGCCGGGGACCACCTGGCATGCCCGGCCCCCGGGCTCGACGCCCCCGGCTGCCTGAGCGCCGCCGCCGCGGTCACCGAGCGCGTCGGGTTGGGGTTCAGCGTGATGCTCCTGGGCCTGCGGCCGCCCGCCTGGGCAGCCAAGCAGCTCGCCACGATCGACGCTCTCGCGGGGCCTGGACGGCTGCGGCTCGGCGTCGGGGTCGGCGGGGAGTTCCCGGAGGAGTTCGAAGCCGCCGGGGTCCCCGTCAAGCAGCGAGGCGCACGGCTGGATGACGCGCTCACCGTGCTCGGTGACCTGCTGACCGGCCAGCCCGTCGACTACGAAGGCCGCTCCCAGAGCGTCAAGTCGCCCGCGCTGGAGCCCGCCATGGGGGCGCTGCCGCCGGTCTACGTCGGCGGCCGCGGCGATCCCGCCCTGACGCGCGCGGCCCGCTTCGGGGACTTCTGGCTGCCGATGTGGATGTCGCCCGAGCGCGTCGCAGAGCGCTCGCGGCGTCTCGCCGAGCTGGCCGCCGTGCAAGGCCGTCCCTGCCCCGCCACGGCCCTGCTGATCCTGACCCGGATCGACGATGACCGCGCCCATGCCCGCACCCAGGCCGAGGCGCACATCGGCGGTCAATACCGGATGGCGCTGGACATGGTCGAGCGCTGGACGCTGCTGGATAGCATCGACGGCGCCGTGGAACGACTTGCCCAGTACGCGGAGGTGGGAGTGCAGGAGTTCCTGCTGCTCACGCTCGGCGACGACACGCTTACCCAGTACGAGCGCCTCGCCGAGGTCGGCACCCGACTCGGTGCCCTGGACCCGAGCCCCAGCCCGGCCGCGAGCGCGAGCGCAAGCCAGGTCAGCCGGTGACCGTCGATACCCCCTACCGCTACGACGCCTCGGCGTTCCGGGCCGTGTTCGAGCACAACTTCACCTACCTGGCGGGTGTGCAGCGCAACAGCCACCGCTTCGCCAACCGTCCCGCCCTGCACGACCCGGCGACTGGACGGCGCTGGACCTATGCCGAGCTGTGGGCCGACGCGGGACGCCTGGCCGCCGCGCTTTCAGCCAACAACGTCCAGCCTGGCGATGCCATCGTCTTCTCCCTCTTCAACACCCCGGAGTTTGTGCTGACGTGGCTGGCCGCCCAGCGTCTGGGCGCGATCCCGGCCCCGATCAACTTCCGGCTCTCCGCCGGCGAGATCGCCTACGTGCTTGACGACAGCCGGCCGACCGCGTTCGCCTACGACCAGACCCTGGCCAAAACGGCCGCCGACGCGATCACGCTCGCCGAACATCAGCCCCGGCTACTGGTGGCGGTCGGGCAGGACACCGCGCCGGCGACGTCCTTCGGCGAACTGCTGGACAGCGCGCCGGCCGACGCGGACCCGCATCCTCCGGCAGATGCCACCGTCTACGACGAGTCCACGCGTCTCTACACGTCGGGCACCACCGGCATGCCCAAGGGCGTGTCCCTGAGCAGCCTCGTCGACGTCCTCTCCGCGCACGACGTGATCATGCACTTCCCGCTGTCGCCGGAGGACCGCACGCTCAACATGACGCCGTGGTTCCATCGCGGAGGTCTCTACTCGGGGGGCCCGAACCCGGTGCTCTACGTCGGCGCCGAGTCTGTGGCCCTCAAGGCCTTCGACCCGGCCACCGTCCTGGACTGGGTCCAGGAGCACCGGCTGACCTTCCTCATTGGAGCACCCACGAACCTGGCGATGCTGACCGCGGAGCAGAGCACCTCACCTCGCGACCTGACGAGCCTCCGTGGGATCGTCACCATGGGCGCGCCGCTGGACCGCGAAGCGTGCCTCCGCTACCAGGAGACGCTGACCCCCCGGATCTTCAACGGCTACGGCACCACCGAGGCGTTCTGGAACACCTTCCTGCGCCCGTCGGACCTGCCCGAGCACGCCGGCTCGGCCGGCCGCGCCTGCACCGACGACGACGTGGCCGTCGTCAAGATCTACGAGGACCGCACCGCGGATCCCGACGATCACGCCGCCAAGGACGGCGCGGAGGTCGGCGAGGTGGCCGTGCGTTCGGTCAAGGCCGGCTATGCGTACGTCAACCAGCCCGAGGAGCAGGCCCAGCGCTTTCGCGACGGCTGGCTGTACATCGGCGACCTGGCGACCTGGGACGCCGACGAGTACCTGACGATCGTCGGGCGCAAGGACGACATGATCATCTCGGGCGGTGAGAACGTCCATCCCACGCAGGTCGAGGCGGTGCTCAACGAGCTCAAGGGCGTGACCGACTCCGCGGTGGTGGGGCTGCCCGACGAGCAGTGGGGCGAGACCGTCGTCGCCTACGTCGTCGCCTCCGACTCCGCACTGGACGCGGTCGCGTGCGAGGCTCACTGCAAGGGCCATCCGATGCTGGCCGCCTACAAGCGACCCCGCGCCTACCGCTTCGTGTCCGAGCTTCCGATGACGGCCACCGGCAAGAAGGTCCACTACCAGCTGCGCGAGCAGGCCGTCCAAGACGCGGCGCAGGGCCTGTTGCTTCGTCCGTGAGCACGTGAGCGCCCGCGCGCCCCAACGCGCCGACCCCGTGGTCACCGGGATCGGCGCCATCACGCCACTGGCCGACAGCGCTCCTGCCACCTGGGAGGGGCTGGTCGCCGGCCGCTCGGGCATCACGCCGATCGAGTCCTTCGACGCCTCCGGATTGCCGACGCGGATCGCCGGCGAGATCCACGGGTTCGATGCCGAGGCGGCACTCGGCCCCAAGCGGGCGCGCCGTGCCGCCCGCTTCTCCCAGCTGGCGATCGTCGCCGCGCGCGAGGCCGTCGCCGACGCGGGCCTCGACACCACGGCCGCAGCAGACCGAACCGCGGTCATCGTCAACAGCGCCTGCGCCGGCACCCCGGAGACCGAGCGCAACATCCGCAATCTCGTGACCAATGGCCCCAAGGACGTCAGCCCGTACTACGTACCCTCGACGATCCTCAACATGGCCGCCTGCGAGGTGGCGATCGATCTCGGTGCGCACGGGCCGGTCAACGCGTCCGCCCTGGCGTGCGCGAGCGGCACCGCCGCCCTGCTCGAGGCTCGCCGCCTGATCGCGACCGGCGAGGCCGACGTCGTCATCGCCGGCGGGACCGACGCGGCGATCAACGAGGCGATGTTCGCCGGGCTGTCGGTGATGGGGCCCCTGTCAGAGCGAAACGACGCCCCCGCCGAGGCCAGCCGCCCGTTCGACGCCGACCGCGACGGATTCGTGTTCGGCGAGGGCGCGGTCATCTGCGTGGTCGAGTCCGCCGAGCACGCCCGAGCCCGTGGCGCCAGGTCCTACGGCACGGTGGCCGGGGGCGCCCTGACCAGCGACGCGTTTCACATGAGTGCCCCCGAGCCGAGCGGGGCCCACGCCGCGCGGGCGATCGAGCTGGCGTTGCGCAGTGCCGGAGTCCACCCCCGGGAGCTGGACTACATCTGTGCCCATGGCACCTCCACCAAGGCCAACGACGCCGCCGAGACCCGCGCGATCCGGATCGCCCTCAAAGACGACGCGGACCGCGTGCCGGCGAGCTCGCCGAAATCGATGGTGGGCCACCTGATCGGCGCTGCCGGCGCCCTCTCGGCGATGGTCTGCCTGCTGGCGATCCGCGACGGGGTCCTGCCGCCCACCACCAATCTGCACACGCCCGACCCGAATTGCGACCTCGATTACGTGCCGCTCGCCGCTCGCCGCGCCGACGTCCGGGTGGCGGCCGCCAACGCCTTCGGCTTCGGCGGCCAGAACTGCGTCATCGTGCTGCGCGCCCCCTGATCGCCCAAGGCCCATCCACGGCCTGGCGGCGCTAACACAAACCTCGCGATCCGCCAACTCGGGATCCTTCGATCGCGGCCTAACGTCCTGTGCCCGCGCCGCGGCGCACCGGTGGCGCGATTCAAGCCCGATCTTCCGGGAGGCACGGATGAACGCCGCCACGAAGAGGACGTTGCGAGCTTCGCGCCGGTGGTTGGCGGCGCTTCTGGCCCTCGGGTGCCTGGTGGCCCTCGGCGTCGCTGGATCGCACCCACGATCGGCACAGTCGCGAGGCGACGCCGATGTCGGGCGGCCGCGACGCTTCGCGCCCGATCCGAGGCGCCCTCCGGCGCCAGCCCGCGCCGCTGCCCACGTCAAGGTCACGATCGCGCCGGGAGCCCCCAGTGTTCCGGTGCCCTCCTCCTTCCTGGGGTTCTCGACCGAGTACTGGGGTCTGTCGATCGACGCGCGCCATCTCGGCCTGTTTGCGCGGCTCGTGTCGCTCGTGCGCGTCCCCGGCGACCCACGCTTCGTCCTGCGCATCGGGGGCAACTCGTCTGACCATTCGTTCTGGGAGCCGGCGCAGCGGCGCTGGCCCCGGTGGATGTTCCCGCTGACCCCGCGCTGGCTCCGCGCCGCGGCCGATGTCACCCGAGCGAGCCATCTGCGCGTGATCTTCGACCTCAACCTGGTGACCGGCACCCCGCGGTTGGCCGGCGTCTGGGCCCGCAAGACGCTGGCCGTAATGCCCCGCGGCAGCGTGATCGGCTTCGAGATCGGTAATGAGCCCGACATCTACGACCGCACGTTCTGGCTCGATCACATCGGAGAGGCCGTGACCCGGCTGCTGCCCCGGTCGATCACGCCGGCCAGCTACGCGCAGGCCTACGCGCGTTTTGCGGCGTCCGTGCGCGGCCCCGCCCCCCGTGTTCCGCTGCTGGCGCCGGCGCTGGCCTTGCCCAACCACGACCGTGCGTGGATCGCCGTGCTGCTTGGCTCTGCGCCGGCGCGTCTGGGAGCCGTCAGCGTGCACGACTACCCGTTCACGGCCTGCGCCTCCCCCACCGAGGCGATGTACCCGTCGGTGTTACGACTGCTCGGGGCGCGAGCGACCGCGGGGATGGCGGCGGCCGTGCGCCCCGCGGTGACACTCGCGGCGGCCCAGGGGCTGCGGGTGCGGGTCACCGAGTTCAACTCGGTCACCTGTAGCGGCGTCGACGGGGTCAGCGACAGCTTCGCCACCGCCCTGTGGGCGCCGGACGCGCTGCTCTCGCTTGCGCGCGCCGGGGTGGGGGCCGCGGACCTGCATGTGCGCGCCTACTCCATCAACTCCCCGTTTCGCTTTCACCGGGGACGGGTCAGCGTTCGACCGCTGTACTACGGGCTCGTCATGTTCGCCCGCCTGCTGGGCCGACACGCCCGGCTCTTGCAGGTGCAGGTGTCGCCGTGGGCGCGCCGCCGTCTCGGGGTGTGGGCAGTGATGAGCGCCCGGCGCACCCTGCGCGTGCTGCTGATCAACCGGTCGAGGACGTCGCTGCGGGTCGCGCTGCGATTGCCGACCCGCGAGCCCGCGCGGGTGCAGCGTCTGCTCGCCCCGTCGCCCGGATCCACCGCCCATGTGACGCTCGCCGGACAGCACCTCAACGGGCAGGTACATTGGGTGGGCCGCCCGGTCGTGCAGCTCATCCGAGGCCACGGAGGCCGATACACGACCGCCGTGCGGGGCTTCAGCGCGACGCTGCTGTCGACTCGGTCCGCCGGATGAACGCCACCGCGGCCCCGATCCGCTCGGCGGTCGGCGGATGCGAGCCCAGCAGCCCCGTCACCCACTTCGGCGGCTCCAGGTCGGCCACGTTCTGCAGCGCCACACCGCGCTCGAACGAGATGAACGCGTCGGCGGCGTTCGGACCCGCCAGCTCCAGCGAGAACTGGTCGGCGCGGCGCTCCACGGCGCGTGACAGCCGGCTGGCGATCGGTCCCAGCGGAGCCACGACCAGCGCCGCCGCCAGGGTGAGCGCGGGCAGTGACCCGGGCGTGCCGCGCTCGGGCGACAGCGTCCAGCTGACCCGCTGCACCGCCCAGGCGGTCACCGGCGCCACCAACGCCGCGAACGCCAGCTGGCGCGCCACGTCGCGGTGACGCACGTGGCCGAGCTCATGGGCGACCACCAGGCGGACCTCGTCGCGGCTGTATCGATCGAGCATCGTGTCGAACAACACAACCCGCTTGGTCGGCCCCAGCCCGGTCACGTAGGCGTTGGCGGCGGTCGTGCGACGGCTGGCGTCGACCGAGTACACCTCCCCCACCTTGACTCCCGCATCCCCCGCCAGCGCCAGCACGTCGGAGCGGGTCTCGCCCTCCGGCAGCCGGGTGAAATCGTTGAAGATCGGGTCCAGCACCACGGGCGCCAGCGCCGCCAGCGTCGCGCCCACGCCCACTGAGGAGACGGCCACCGGCAGCCACCAGCCTCGCGGGTAGCGCCGCGTCGCCGCCACCAAGCCGGCGCCGACGGCGGCCGCAAAGCCGGTCTGGATGACCCCCGCCTTGGCCTGGTCGGCCGACCACCCGCGCCATGACTGCGTCTCCAGGCCAACGGCGAGGCGCCGCCGCCGAGCCGCAGCGCTCAGCGGCAGCGTCGACGTCGACAGCGCCAACGCCAGCCCGCCGGCCACGGCCGCGCCCCCCAGAGCCGGGTGTCGCCACCTGCGGCCCGGGCGCAACGGCCCAGCCGCGCGCATTGTCAGCGCGGCCAGCGCCCCGAGCTCGAGCGCCTCGTTGGCCAGGGCGAGCGCCAGCTGGGGCCGCGCGAATCGCCGTCCGCGCGCCAGTTCGGAGTCGCTGAAGTAAGTGTGGACGTCAACCTGAGCGGGTTCGGGCACCGGCGTGCGGGGCGCCAGCAGCCGCCGTCCCAGCTCGGCGGTGGCGGCCGCGGCGAGCACCGGGAGCAACCCCGCCAAGCGCGAATCACGTCTCACCCGCGAGACTGTAGTGATGCGAGTTGCGGTCGTATCCGATGTCCACGGCAACCGGCACGCCTTCGAGGCGACGCTGGATGCGATCGCCGAGTCGGAATGTCGGGAGCTCTGGTGTCTGGGCGACCTGGTCGGCTACGGGGCGGATCCGGACGCATGCGTGGAGCTGGCCCGCGAGCACGCCGCCATCTGCCTGGCCGGTAATCATGACCTCGGCGTCACGGGCGCGATCCCCCTGGAGCAGTTCTCCCGTGGGGCGGCGGTCGCGGCCACCTGGACGCGGGACACGATTCAGCCGCAGACGCGCGAGTACCTGGAGTCCCTCAAGCCCCTGCGCCTGGACGAGGCCGTTGCCCTGTACCACGCCAGCCCCCGCGACCCCGTCTGGGAGTACGTGCTCTCGCCGCTGCAGGCTGAGCTGTGCCTCGACGCCCAGCACCACCGGATCGGGCTGATCGGCCACTCCCACGTGGCGCTGTCGTTCTCGCGCTTTCCGGGGGCCCCGGCGACCGGCGAGACGCGCGACGCCGACCACGAGCTGGACCTGGAGGACGGCGAGTGGCTGGTCAACCCGGGCAGCGTCGGCCAGCCCCGGGACGGGGATCCGCGCGCCGCCTGGCTGGAGCTGGACCTCGACGGTTGGCGTGCGGTCTATCGGCGCACCGATTACGACATCGCGGGTGCTCAGGCGGCGATTCGGGCCGCAAGGCTGCCCGAATCGCTGGCCGAGCGCCTGCTTTACGGGCAATAGATCACGTAACGTCAAGCAAACCGGATCAGCCTCTAAAGTCAGCCTCCGGATGGGTTTGCGCTCTCGAGCATTCCTGGCCGGCGGACTGGGTTTCGCTGCGGCCTTCGTAGTCGCCTGCGGCGGCTCCAACGGCCTGCTCTCAGGCAGTCAGAGCAGCACCTTGTCCAGCCAACTGGACGCGGTCTCGGCCGCCGTCAACTCGGGCAACTGCCGCGCGGCCACGAGTGCAGCCAACTCCTTCAACGGCGCGGTGGGATCGCTGCCGTCCTCCGTGAGCTCCAAACTCGTGCAGAACCTGGGCGACGGCGCCGTCAAGATCAAGCAGCTGGCCAGCCAGGACTGCTCCCGCTCCAGCTCCAAATCTTCCAGCAGCTCGAGCTCCACCTCGTCGACCCCCACGACCACCGCCACCGTCACCAGCACCGCAACCCAGAGCTCCACCGCCGCCACGCAGACCAACTCCGCAACGAATACCACCCCGCCGGGTACTTCAACTACCACCAACGGCGGCGCCTCGCTGGGCACCGGGACCTCGGGCAACGGGAACGGCAAGAATGGCAACGGTGGCACGGGACAATGACCGGCACGACCACCATCGCGGGCAGATACAGGATCGAGGGCCGACTCGGGGTCGGGGGGATGTCGACCGTCCACCTGGCCTTCGACAATCGCCTCGAGCGCTACGTGGCGCTCAAGTTGCTGGCCGAGCACCTGGCCGACGACCCGACGTTCATCTCACGCTTCCGGCGCGAGGCTCTGGCCGCGGCGCGGCTCGTGCACCCCAACATCGTCCAGGTGTTCGACTTCGGGTTTGACTCCGGGCACCACCAGCACTTCATCGTGATGGAGCATGTGGCCGGCAACTCGTGCGCCGAACTGCTGCGCGACCATGGCCGTCTGCCCCTTGGACAGGCGATCGACGTCGTCACCCAGGCGTGCCGGGGCCTGGACTACGCCCATCGCAACGGCGTCGTGCACCGCGACGTCAAGCCCGGCAACCTGTTGGTGTCCGACTCGGAGGTCGTCAAGCTGGCCGACTTCGGGATCGCGCGCGCCGTCGACCAGTCCAGCATCACGCAGGTCGGCTCGGTGCTCGGCACCGCCGCATACCTGGCCCCGGAGCAAGCCCGGGGCGACGAGGCGGGCCCCCGAGCGGACCTGTACTCGCTCGGCGTGGTCACGTATCAGCTGATCTCGGGCCGACTGCCGTACGAGGCCGGCTCGCTGTCAGAGCTGGCGCTCAAACAGCAGCGCGAGTCCCCGATCCCGCTCGACGAGCTCGTTCCCGAGGTCCCGCACTCGCTCGCCCAGGCAGTGGCCATGTCGCTCTCGATCGACCAGCGCGGCCGTCCCGAGACGGCGCTGGAGCTGGCCGACGCGCTGCGCGACGGAGCGCGCGGGGTCGCACCCCCCGGTGCGCAGGACGCCAACTTCGCCACCAGCGCCGCCACCCAGGTGGCCGACGCCCGGCCCACGGCGGCGACCCACGTGTCGGCCCAGCCGCCCGTCACCCCGGCGCGCGCGGCGGCGCCCCCGCGTCAGCTGCCCCCGCGCGAAGTTCCGGCCAGGCAGGCCCCCAGGCGGACCGCCGCCCCGGCCGGTCGCCGCCAGGCTGCGGCCGCCGAGCGCCCTCCCCAGCGCTCCGGGCGAGGCTTTCGGCGGCTGATGGGCTTCTTCTCGCTGCTGGCCGTGCTGGCGCTGATCGTGATCGCCGCGGTGCTGATCGCCAACAGCACCTCTAACACGGTCGTGCACTACCAGAAGATCGTCGCTCACGACGCCCAGTCGGCGATCAATCAGCTGCAGAACATCATCAACAAGTACACGAAGTAAAGGCTCGCCTGTCGCCCTTGATCAGCTCGTCAGCGCGGCGCCCGGAGCCGCGCCGGCGAGCAGGCGCGCGCTGACCTCGGCAAGCTGGCCGTGGTCGATCGCCGCCCGCAGATCGGACATCAGCCGGCCGATGAAGCTCAGGTTGTGCAACGTGACCAGCCGCAGGCCGGTCAGCTCATGGGCGCGCAGCAGATAGTGCAGGTAAGCGCGTGAGAATCCCTGCGCGCAGGCGGGACACGGGCACCCCTCGAGGATCGGCTCCGGCGAACGCTGGAAACGCCCCTTCACGAGGTCAACGCGCCAGCGACCCGCCGGATCGGGCACCAGTGCCATGCCGTGACGGGCCAGGCGCGTCGGCATCGCGCAGTCAAACGTGTCGATCCCGAAGGCCACGCCCGCGATCAGGTCGTCGATCTCACCGATGCCCAGCAGGTGGCGGGGCCGTTGCGGCGCCAGCCGGGCCAGCTCCGCGGTGCTCCAGTCCACCACCTCGTACATCTGCGCCTTGTCCTGGCCCAGCGATCCGCCGATCGCGATGCCGTCGCTGCGGCTCGCGGCCACCACGGCCGTCGATTCCAGCCGCAGGTCGTGCTCGGTGCCGCCCTGGACGATTCCGTACACGACCTGGCCGTTCGGGCCCTGGCGCTCGTGCCAGTCCAGGCAGCGCTCCAGCCAGCGGTGGGTGCGCTGCATCGAGCGCGCGATGTACTCACGGTCGACGTGAAACGGCGTGCACTCGTCGAACGTCAGCGCGATGTCCGAGCCCAGCGCCGCCTGCACGGCCATCGAGACCTCGGGGCCGATGAAGCGCTCGCCCCCGTCCAGATAGGAGCGAAAGCGCACTCCCTGCTCCTCGATCGCCAGGATCGACCCGTGCGGCTCGGCGGTCAGGGTGGGCCGCGGTCGCGCGCCCCCGGATGTGGGCGGGCTCGATTTCCGGCGGGCCTTGATCTCGTCGGCCACGCCTCCGTAGCCCATCGAGAAGACCTGAAAGCCGCCCGAGTCGGTGATGATCGGTGCCGACCAGCGCATCATCTCGTGCAGGCCGCCCAGCTCGTCCACCAGGTCGGGGCCCGGCGCCAGCATCAGGTGAAACGTGTTGCCGAGCACCATCTCGTAGCCCAGGGCCGCGACGTCGCGCGGTTCAAGCGTCTTCACGGCTCCGCGGGTGGCCAGGGGCACGAACGCCGGCGTCGACACTTCGCCGTGCGTGAGGTGCAGCGTGCCGGTGCGCGCACGCGACGCGGGGTCCTCCGTCCGGATCGTGAACACCGCCTGACCCTACTCAGTCAGGCCTGCCGGGTGGTTCATGCTTGCGCCATGAACCACCTGGCTCGCCTGACGCCTGCGCTCGCGCGACGCTGGCTGCTGGCCGCCGCGAGCGCCGCGCTGCTGGGCGGTTGCGGGGCCGCCCACGCCCACCGCGCCCCGTCCGGGCGCGTGATGTTCGGCGAGGCCTGCGGCGCCTGCCACTCACTGTCGGGCGTCGAGGATCCCCGCCGGCAGGGCGGCGACCTCCTGCACTTCCGCTCCAGCCGGACTCAGCTGCTGCAGCTGGCGCGAGAGATGCCGGTCCGCCGGCCGCTCACCGAGACCCAGCTTCGCGCCGTGGTCAGCTACGTGCTGGCCGTTGAACGCCGCCCCAAGTGAGCCTAATGGCATCCACACCAACTGCTCATCGGCGTCTCATCGCCGGCTGGGAAGCTCCGTCTCGTGGCCGTTCGCCCCCGCCTGTCCGGCCCCGTCTCGCGCCTGTCCGGCCCCGTCTCGCGCCTGGCCGCCTGCGTCGCCCTCGCCCTCAGCTCGGTCGCCTGCGGGGCGAGCGCCGGACCGCGAACGCGCTCGGTCGCCCATCCGCCAGCGCTCACCACGGCCGCGCCGGCCGGGCAAGCGGGCCATCGGGCAGTTGCCGTCAACGTTTACCGCGCCGACACGCCCGGTGATCTGAGCCCCGTCGTCCGGGCCGATCCGGCGCTCGTCTACGTGCCCAACAGCATGAGCGCCACGGTCGACGTGATCAGCCAGCGCACCCTGAAAGTAGTCGCCCATTTCCCCACCGGGGCCCTCCCCCAGCACGTCACGCCGTCCTGGGACCTGCGCCGCCTGTACGTCGACAACGACCTGGGCAACAGCCTCACCCCGATCGATCCGCGTACCGGCCGGCCGGGCACCCCGATCCCGGTCGAGGATCCGTACAACCTGTACTTCACGCCCAACGGGCGGTTCGCGATCGTCGTCGCCGAGCGCCTGCAGCGGCTGGACTTCCGCCGCCCCTCGTCGATGCGCCTGGTGAAGTCGCTGTCGGTCCCATCGTGCCGCGGCGTCGACCACATGGACTTCTCCGCCGACGGGCGCTACGCCTATGCCAGTTGCGAGTTCAGCGGCCAAATGATCGAGATCGACCTGCGCACCCAGCGGCTGATCGCCACGCTCGTCCTGCGCGGCGGCTCCAGCAGTCCCCAGGACGTCAAGCTCTCGCCGGACGGGCGCACCCTGTATGTCGCCGACCAGCTCAACGGCGGTCTGTGGGAGATCGACCCGCGCCGCTTCCGGTTGCTCGGGTTCCTGCGCACGGGAGCCGGCGCCCACGGCCTATACCCGAGCCGCGATGCCCGCCTCATGTACGTCTCTGACCGCGCCGCGGGGGCGGTCTCCGTGGTGAGCTTCAAGTCGCGCCAAGTGGTCGCGACGTGGAAGCTCCCCGCTCCCGCCAGTCCCGACATGGGCGGCGTGTCGGCCGACGGCCGGACGCTATGGCTGAGCGGGCGCTACAACGCGGTCGTGTATGCGATCGACACGCGCACTGGCCGGCTGCGGGCCACGATCCCCGTGGGCAGCGGCCCTCACGGCCTGTGCGTGTGGCCCCAGCCCGGCCGGTACTCGCTGGGCCATACCGGGATCATGCGCTAATCCAGATTCCAGCCGAAGTAGACCTCGGTTCGGCTGATCAGGTCGCCGTTCGAAAAAGGCCCGGGTCGGCGGTGTGCCGGCCCGGGCCTTCGCGCATCGCACAACGTGTTGCTACGCGGCCTGCGGCTCCTCGGCGGGCGCCTCGGCGCTCTCGATCGCCTGGGTCTTGCCCACGCCGATCTGCACCTTGCGCGGCTTGGGCTGCTCGGGCTTGGGGACGCTCACCTCGAGCACTCCGCGGTCGAAGCTGGCGGTGATCGCCTCGGCGTCGACGCCGTCCGGCAGACGCAGCGAGCGGCGGAAGCCGCCGGAGACGCGCTCGACCCGGAAATAGCCGTCCTTGCGATCCTGATGCTCGGCCTTGCGCTCGCCTGAGATCGTCAGCACGTCTTTGTCGACCTCGATGTTGATGTCCTCCTCGGACACGCCGGGAAGGTCGGCGCGCAGGACGTAGTGGGTGTCGGACTCGATCAGGTCGGTGGCCGGCAGCCAGCGACGCGGTGTCGGGGTGGTTGCCGTGTCGAACAGAGAGTTGAAGAGGCGGTTCATCGGAACCGGCTCCCAGCGGACAAGTGCCATTTCAGATACCTCCGTTTAAGGTTTCGGAACTGCTCATGGAGACAGTATGAAATCTAAGTGTAGCGCTGTCAAGTTTTTTGGTTTGGATCTTCCCGTGGGCGGCGGCTTTGACCTGGACGTTTCCAGGTCCGCGGCCGGCCGGGACACGGCCACGATGGGCGGAGCTCGCGTCGTGGGAGCCCTCGGGGCGTCGTGCGGACCTTTGCCGCCGTCGCACGACATGGCGCGGCAGCGCGAACGCATGAGGGGCTGCGGATACGGCCGGGCCGCGTGACCCCGCCTGCGGTACCGGCAACCCCGCTGGCGCTCCGCCTCAGCGCGAGATCAGCGACGTGCCCGACATCTCGTCGGGCTGGGCGATGTCCAGCATCGCCAGGAGCGTGGGCGCCACATCGGCCAGCACCCCGCCATCGGGGCGCAGCCTCAACCCGCGGACGGTGACGATCACCGGCACGGGGTTCAAGGAGTGCGCCGTGTTGGGGCTGCCGTCCGGCTCGAGCATGTGGTCGGCGTTGCCGTGGTCGGCGGTGATCAGGCACGCGCCGCCGCTGGCGTGGACCGCCTCGACCACCGACGCCAGACAGCGGTCGACCGTCTCCACCGCCTCCACGGCCGCCGGGATCACCCCGGTATGGCCCACCATGTCGGCGTTGGCGAAGTTGATGATCCCGAATCGCGGAGGATCGGCATTCCAGGCGCTGACGAACGCCTCGGCGGCCTCGGGGGCGCTCATCGCCGGCTTGTGGTCATAGGTGGGAACGTCGCGCGGCGAGGGCACCAGCTCACGCTCCTCGCCCTCGTACGCGGTCTCCTCCCCGCCGTTGAAGAAGTAGGTCACGTGCGGGTATTTCTCGGTCTCGGCGACGTGCAGCTGGCGCTCACCCCGGGCGGCGATGACCGCGGCGATCGTGGTCGCCGGCCGCTCGGGCGGGAACGCCACGGGGTAGGGCCAGCCCTCCTCGTACTCGGTCATCGTGGCGTACCGCTCGACGACCCCGCCCTCGCCGCGATCGATCTCGTCGAACGATGGATCGGCCAGCGCCTGGGTGATCTCGCGCATCCGGTCGGGCCGGAAGTTCAGCCCCAGCACCGAGTCGCCGGGACGGATCCTCGCCTCCTCGCCGACCAGCGTCGGCTTGATGAACTCGTCGGTCTCGTCGCGCTCGTAGGCGTCACGGGCGGCCTGGGCGGCGCTGTCGACATGATGCTCGGCCTCCCCGTGCACCAGCATGTCGTAGGCCAGCTTCACCCGATCCCAGCGCTTGTCGCGATCCATCGCGTAGTAGCGCCCGACCACCGAGCCGATCCGCCCGGCACCGCGCGAGGCCATCCACTCCGCCACCTGCTCCAGGTAACCGGCGCCGCCCTTGGGCAGCGTGTCGCGTCCATCGGTGAACGCGTGGACCACCAGGTCGGGAACCTCGAGCGAGGCTGCCAGCTCGATCAGCCCCTTGAGATGCTCAAGGCTCGAGTGCACGCCGCCATCGGACACCAGACCGATCACGTGGACCCGCTCCGAGCCGGTGAATGCATCGCGCAACACCGAGTTCTCGGCAAAAGAGCCATCCTCGGCCGCGGCGTCGATCCGCGTCAGGTCCTGCACCACGACGCTGCCGGCCCCGAGGTTGAGATGACCGACCTCGGAGTTGCCCATCTGCCCCTCGGGCAGGCCGACGGCCCGGCCGCACGCGGTCAGGGTCGTCGTCGGGAACGCCTCCCACAGCTCGTCGAACACGGGGGTATCCGCAAGCGACACGGCGTTGCCGGGACCCTCGGGGGCCAGCCCCCAGCCGTCGAGCACGATCAGGACCGCCTGCTCGACGGGCAGGCCGTCGGCGCCGTCGGTCAGTCCGCTCACCGCGCGACCGCGGCGACGATCTCCGCGAACGCGACGGCGTCAAGGCTGGCGCCGCCGACGAGCGCGCCGTCGACGTCGGGCAGGGCGAGCAGTTCCGCGGCGTTGTCGGGCTTGACGCTGCCGCCGTAGAGGATCCGCGTGCGCTGCGCGGCCTCCTTTGAGCGGTCGGCGACCAGCGCCCGCACGAACGCGAGCGCCTCCTGGGCCTGCTCGGCAGTGGCCACCTGGCCGGTGCCGATCGCCCAGATCGGCTCATAGGCGATCACGACGTCGCCCAGCTGCTCGGGCTCCAGGCGCGCCAGGTCCTCCTGGACCTGGTGGCGCAGCTTGCGCTCCATGTCGCCGCGCTCGCGCTCCTCCTCGGTCTCGCCGACGCACAGCACGGGCAGCAGCCCCGCGGCCAGCGCCGCCGGAACCTTCTGCGACAGCGCGCGGTCGGTCTCCCCGAACATCTCGCGCCGCTCGGAGTGGCCCAGGAGCACGCCGGCGACGTCCAGCTCGGTCAGCATCGGAGGCGCCACCTCGCCCGTGAAGGCCCCCTCATCGGCATGGTGCATGTTCTGGGCGTAGACGGCCACGCGCGAGCCGCGCGCGGAGTCGACCATCGCCTGCAGCGCCATGAACGACGGACAGATGGCCACGTCGACGTCGGTACCGTCGACCACCGATATCCGGGGCAGCAGCGCCTGGATGAACTCCTCGGCCTGGCCGATCGTCTTGTGCATCTTCCAGTTGGCGGCGATCAGCGGGGTGCGCTCGCTCATGACAGCACCGCCACGCCGGGAAGCTCTTTGCCCTCGATCAGCTCGAGCGCCGCTCCACCGCCGGTCGAAAGATGGGTGACGCGATCGGCCAGCCCGAACTGCACCAGCGCCGCCGCCGAGTCGCCGCCGCCGACCACCGTGACCCCGGGGGCATCGGCCACCGCCTGGGCGACCGTTCGGGTGCCGGCAGCGAACGGCTCGAGCTCGAACGCGCCCATCGGCCCGTTCCAGAACACGGTGCCGGCGCGCGCGATCAGCTCCCCGTAGGCCTGGGCGCTGCGCGGACCGATGTCGAGGCCCATCAGCCCGTCGGGGACGTCGATCCCGTCCAGCGGCTGGGGCGTGGCATCGGCACCGAAGTGGTCGGCGAGCACGAGGTCGGCGGGCAGCTCGATCGTGGCGCTGCCCTCCCCGGCGGCGTCCTGCAACGCCTGCCGGGCCAGCTCCACGTCCTCGTCGGCGCACAGCGAGTCGCCGACCGGGTGGCCCTGGGCGGCCAGGAACGGGAAGCACATCGCGCCGCCGATCAGGATCGAGTCGGCGGCACGCAGGAAGGAGCCGATGACGCCGATCTTGTCGGCCACCTTGGCGCCCCCGAGCACGGCCACCAGTGGGCGCGCGGGCTCGCGCAGCAGTCCGTTCAAGGTCGAAACCTCCCGCTCGAGCAGCAGACCGGCCGCCCGCGGCTCCATCAGCTCGGCCGCGCCCACCGTCGAGGCGTGCGCGCGATGGGCGGCGCCGAACGCGTCGTCGACGTAGACGTCGCCCAGGCCGGCCAGGTCGGCGGCCAGCTCGGGGTCGTTCTTGGTCTCGCCCGGCTCGTAGCGGATGTTCTCCAGCAGCAGCATGTCGCCCTCGCGCAGCGCCTCGGCGAGGTGGTCGACCTCTTCGCCCCGTGCGCCCGGGGCGAGCTTGACCGGCTCGCCGATCAGCTCTGACAGGCGCTCGGCGACGGGCGCCAGCGACAGCTCGGGCTCGTGGTCCTTGGGGCGGCCGAGGTGGGAGACGAGGATCAGCGCCGCACCGCGCTCGCGCAGCGCCTCGAGCGTCGGCAGGGCCGCTCGGATCCGGGTGTCGTCGGTGACCGTGCCGTCGTCGAGCGGGACGTTGAAGTCGACGCGGACGAGGACCCGCTTGCCCCCCAGCTCCCCCAGGTCCGCGAGCGTCCTCACAGCAATCGCTGGACCACGTCGGCGACCCGGTTGGAGTAGCCCCACTCGTTGTCGTACCAGGCGACGACCTTGACCATCGTGCCGTCCATGACCGCGGTCAGCTGGGAGTCGACGATTGAGGAGGCGGGGTTCTTGACGATGTCCGAGGACACGATCGAGTCCTCGGTATAGAGCATCAGGCCCTTCAGCGGACCGTCCTCCGCGGCCGCCTTGAGCGCGCCGTTGATCTCGTCCACGCTGGTCTCGCGCGTCACCTCGACGGTCAGGTCGACGACGCTGCCGGTGGGGACCGGGGCGCGTACGGCGAAGCCGTGCAGCTTGCCGTTGAGCTCGGGGATCACCAGGCCGATCGCCTTGGCGGCGCCGGTGGAGGCGGGGATCAGATTGATGGCGGCGGCGCGGGCTCGGCGCAGGTCCTTGTGTGGCATGTCCTGCAGGCGCTGGTCGGCCGTATAGGCGTGGATCGTGGTCATCAGTCCATGCTTGATCCCGACGGTGTCATGCACGACCTTGGCGACCGGCGCCAGGCAGTTGGTCGTGCATGAGGCGTTGGAGATCACGTGATGCGAGCCCGGATCGTAGACCTCGTCGAAGTTGACGCCCAGCGCCACCGTGGTGTCAGGATCGGTGGCCGGAGCTGAGATCAGGACCTTCTTGGCGCCGGCATCGATGTGCTTGGAGGCGTTCTCGCGATCGGTGAACAGCCCGGTGGACTCGATCACCACGTCGACGCCCAGGTCGCCCCACGGCAGCGACGATGGATCGCGCTCGGCCAGCACCCGGATCTGCTTGCCGTCGACCGACAGGCCGGCGGTGGTGGCCTCCACCTTGCCGGGAAACGGCCCGTAGGTGGAGTCGTACTTGAGCAGGTGGGCGATCGTCTTGGGATCGACGAGATCGTTGACGGCAAGCCACTCGATGTCGGCCCCGTTCTCATGAGCGGCCCGGAACACGTTGCGCCCGATCCTGCCGAAGCCGTTGATTGCGACCCGTACCGCCATGCTGAAACCTCCGTTTCCAACTACCGCGAGCAAGACCAGGGGCCCGAGCGCTTCACGTCGTGCCTCCGGCTCGCGACAGGCTAGCGAAACCGGCAGCGGGCCTATCGGTGCGAGACGATCTCGACCCGGAGCCGGTCGGGATCGAGCAGGTAGCCGGCGTAGTACCGGCGCCCGTACTGGGGCCGCTGGCCGGGCGCCCCGTCGTCGAACCCGCCGCTGGCCAGCCCGGCGGCGTGCGCGGCGTCGACGGCCGCCTTGCCGCTGGCCTGCAGCGCCACGTGGCCGTAACCGGGAGCGGGCGCTCGTCCGCGGATCACGAACCAGACCATCGGGGCGTTGACTCCGTAGGCCACGGCGTGCTCGGAGTCGATCAGCCGGCGCGCTCCCAGGGCGAAGAACACGGCGTCATAGAAGCGGGTGCTGGCTCCCAGGTCTGAGACCTCGAAGCCGACGTGGTCGATCACGCCGCCTCGGCGGTATCGCGGTGCACGATGTCGATCAGGTAGTCGCGATTGCCCTCGTAGCGCCGGCCCAGGTGCTCGGCGACCGCCACCGAGCGGTGCCGTCCCCCCGTGCACCCGATGCCCACCACCAGATGCGCCTTGCCCTCCGCCAGGTACTGGGGCAGCAGGTAATCGAGCAGGGGGTGCAGACGCTCGTAGAACGCGTCCAGCTCTCCGTCGCGGTTGATGAACTCCACCACGTCGGGATCGCGGCCGGTGAGCGGACGTAGCGTCGGCTCGTAATGCGGGTTGGGCAGGAAGCGCACGTCGAGCTGGAGGTCGGCGTCGCGGCTGGGGCCGTATTTGAAGCCGAAGCTCTGAAGGGTGATCGCCAGCCGGCCGGGCGTCTTGTTGGGCAGCAGCTCGTCGGTCAGCCGGCGGCGAAGCATCATCGCGGTCAGCCCGCTGGTGTCGATCACGGCGTCGGCGCGGGTGCGCAGCGGGGCCAGCAGCTCACGCTCGCGAGCGATCCCCTCGGCGACGCCGCCTTCCGGGGCCAGCGGATGACGCCGCCGGGTCTCCTTGTAGCGCGTCAGCAGCGTCTGCTCCTCGGCCTCGAGGAACAGGATCCGCGGCCGGACGCCGCTGGATGACAGACCGTCCAGCATCGCCGCCAGACCCTCGAAGTAGTCCCCGCCGCGCGCATCGGACACGACCGCGGCCCGCGCCACCTTCGAGCCGGCGTGCATGAACAGATCCACAAGCGACCGGATCATCTCGGACGGCAGGTTGTCGACGCAGAAGTAGCCCGCATCCTCGAACACCGCCATCGCGGTCGACTTCCCGGCGCCCGAGAAGCCGGTGATCACCACCAGGTCGGTAAGTGCGGAGGCTTCCATAGGTATGTACAGCTTGACGCGCTCGGCGGACAAGCGGCGGCTCGAAGAAAATCGGTCCCGCCGCCCGCCTCCATCGCCGTATGCCACCATGGCCGGCGTGCTTCGCCGCCGTGTCTGTCTCGCGATCGTGGCGGCGCTGGTCACGATGGCCGCCATGGCCGCCGCCGCGTCCGCCGACACGCTCTCCGCCACCGTCTCGGGCGGCCCCACGGGTCCGTCGATGCCCACGGGCTTCGTCGGGGTGTCCTTCGAGTACCGCGCCATGCACCAGTACACCGGGCGGGACCCCCGCGCCATCAACCCCGTGCTGCTGTCCCTGCTGCAGGGCCTGACGCCCGGCCAGTCGCCGGTCATCCGCATTGGGGGTAACAGCACCGACGGCACCTGGTGGCCGATCCGCGGGATGGTGCCCCAGGGCGGGATCTACTACCGGCTGACCAAGGGCTGGCTGCGCACCACCCAGGCGCTCGCCTCCGACCTCAAGGCCAAGCTGATCCTCGGCATCAACCTGGCCGCCGGCCGTCCCGCGATCGCCGCCGCCGAGGGGCGTGCCTTCCTCTCGGGCATTGGGCGCAGGTACATCGACGCGCTGGAGATCGGCAACGAGCCCGACCTGTACTCCGTGTTCCCCTGGTACCGGGACCGCACCGGTCGCGTGTTCCGCCGCCGCTCGTCCAAGTACGACCTGGCGGCCTACACCAAGCAGTTCACCCAGTGGGCCAGCGCGCTGCCCGACCTGCCGCTCGCCGGGCCGGCCGTCTCGGGGCCCAACTGGATGCGTGGCCTGAACGGCTTCATCAAGGCCGAGCCGCGCCTGAAGCTCGTCACCTACCACCGCTATCCGCTGCGCAACTGCACCGCCAACCCCGCCGACCCAACGTTCGCGTCGATCCCCAACCTGCTGGCCGACAGCTCCTCGGCCGGCCTGGCGGCTCCGCTGTCGCCGTTCGTCAAGACCGCCTCTCAGCACCGTCTCGGGCTGCGGATCGCCGAGATGAACTCCGCCTCCTGCGAGGGGAAGGCGGGCGTGAGCGACAGCTTCGCCTCCGCCCTGTGGGCCCTGGACACGATGTTCAACTTCGCCAGCCGGGGCGTGGAGGGAGTCAACTTCCACATGCTGCCGGGCTCGCACTACGAGCTGTTCACGGTCTCGCAAACCCCCCAGGGGGCGTGGCAGGCATTCGTGCACCCCGAGTACTACGGGCTGATGATGTTCGCGCAGGCCTTCCCCCCAGGGGCGCGGCTGCTGCCCGTGACCGCCCCCGCCGGCCCGGTCAAGGTCTGGGCCACCGAGGCGGCCGACGGCAGCGTACGGATCGTGGGCATCAACCAGGACGCCACCGCCGAGCACGACGTCGACGTGACGGTCCCCGGCGCCACCGCCACCGGCTCTCTGGAGACCCTGTCGGCGCCGAGCCTGGCGGCCACCAGCGGCGTGAGCGTCGGCGGCCAGACGTTCGGCGACGAAACCGCCACCGGCACGCTGCCGAGCGCCCCTTCCCAGACGCCGGTCACCCCCTCCTCGGGCCGGTACACGATCCCCCTTCCTCCCGGGAGCGCCGGCATGGTGACGATCTCCAACGCCGGGGGCGGCGGTTCGGGCCTCGCCCGCCACTGATGCTCGCCATCGCCCCGCTGGCGCCGCAGCAGCGCGACGCCTGGCAGGCGCTGTTCACCGGCTACATGGACTTCTACGAGCGCTCGCCGGAGCCGGCGGTGTATGACCGCGCGTGGGCGGCCTTCCAGGACGACACGCGGATGCACGCGCTCGGCGCCTCCCTCGACGGGCGGCTCGTCGGCATCGTGCATTTTCTGCAGCACGCCAACACCTCGGGCCCCGACGTCTGCTACCTGCAGGACCTGTTCTCCGCTCCCGAGGCGCGGCGGCAGGGCATCGGCCGCGCCCTGATCGCCGCCGTGACCGACTGGGCGCGGGAGCGCGGACTGGGTCGCGTCTACTGGTCGACCCACGAGTCCAACGCGACCGCCCGGCGGCTGTATGACCAGGTGGGCCAGTTCAACGGCTTCCTGCGCTACGAGATCCCGCTCTAAGGGTTGGACGGCTCTCAGACGCCGGTGCGGTGCAGCTCGCGGTACATCTCGCGGGCCAGCTTGCCGGGGACTCCGGGAACCGCCTCCAGCTCCTCGCGGGACGCCGAGAGGATCGCGTCCGGGGAGCCGAAGTGGGCGAGCAGGGCGCGCTTGCGCGCCGGGCCCACCCCGGGCAGGTCATCGAGCATCGAGGAGGTCATCGCGCGGTCGCGGCGGATGCGGTGGTGAGTGATGGCGAAACGGTGGGCCTCGTCGCGGACGCGTTGCAGCAGCTGCAGCTCCGGCGTGTCGTGCGCCAGCACGAGCGGCGCCTCGCGGCCCGGGATGAACACCTCCTCGATCCGCTTGGCCAGCGAGATCACGGTGACGCCGCGGTCGCGAAAGCCCTGCAGGGCCCTGAGTCCCGCCGCCAGCTGACCCTTCCCGCCATCGATCACCACGACGTTGGGCAGGGCCGCGAAGCTCGGGTCGTAGTCCTTGTCGTGCGGTGAGACGTCGCGTTGGCTCTCCCAGCGGGCAAAGCGCCGGCCCAGCACCTCCTCCATCGAGGCGAAGTCGTCGGGACCGGGGTTGAGCTCGGGGTCGCCGTTCCCGGTGGCGCCGCCGTTGCTCTGGTCGCCGGTGGTGAACACCCGGAAGCGTCGGTAGTCGGACTTCTTCGGGGCGCCGCCCTCGAACACCACCATCGAGGCGACCGTGTTGGTACCCATCAGCGTCGAGATGTCAAAGCACTCGATCCGCAGCGGGATCGTGTCCAGCCCCAGCGCCTGCTGGAGTCCGTCCAGCGCCTCCACGCGCTGCTGACGCCGGCGCTCGGAGCGCAGCTTCTCCTGGTCGATCGCCAGCCGGGCGTTGCGCTCGGCCAGCTCCAGGATGCGCCGCTTGTCGCCCCGCTCGGCCGCTCTGATCTCCACCGTTCCCCCCCGGCGCGCGCTCAGGGCTTCGGCCAGGCCGGGAACCTCTGAGAACTCTCGCTGGACGATCAGTAACGGCGGCACCGACATCGCGCTGGCGTAGTACTGCAGCACGAACGCCTGGGCGACCTCGGCGATCTCGGCGTCCGACGCGTTGTCCAGATAGAAGCTCTGCCGGTCGGAGAGCACGCCGTCGCGAACCTGGAAGACCTGCGCGTTGGCCTCGCTGTCGCCGACCGCTACGGCGATCGCGTCGAACGAGCCGGAGCCGTCGTGGGAGACGCGCTGGCGCTCCAGCAGCGAGCGGATCGCCCGCAGCCGGTTGCGCTCCCGCGCAGCGTCCTCGAAGCGCTGCTCGGCCGAGGCGAGCCTCATCTCATACGTGAGCCGTTGTTCGATCTCCTTGTAGCGGCCCGACAGGAAGGCGATCACGCCGTCGATCGCGGTGCGGTACTCCTCCTTGGACACGTAGCCGACGCACGGCGCCTCGCAGCGCTTGATGTAGTAGTCCAGGCACGGCGAGCCGCTGCGCCGGCCGGGCTCGGGCCCGTCGCAGGAGCGGAACATGAACACCTTGCCGAGCACCTCGAGCGTCGAGCGCACGCGCTTGGCGTTGCTGTAGGGACCGAAGTAGGCGCGGTCGCGACGGTGGCGCTCGCGGGTGAAGTACACCCGCGGAAAGTCCTCGTCCAGTGAGATCGCGATGTACGGGTAGGACTTGTCGTCGCGCAGGCGGATATTGAGCCGGGGCTTGTACTGCTTGATGAAGTTCTGCTCCACCAGCAGGGCCTCTGACTCGGTGTGGACGACCAGGGCCTCGATCTGGTCGATCATCTCCAGGATCTCGCGGCCGGCCCGCGTGCTGGGATTGGAGAAGTGGGAGGCGACGCGCTTCTTGATCGACTTGGCCTTGCCGACGTAGATCACCTTGCCGCGCTCGTCGCGGAACAGGTACACGCCGGGCTCGTCGGGCAATTCGCGGCGCCGGTCGGCGGCATATACGGACATCGCTCTCAGATAGTAGGAGTGCTCCGAGCCCACTCATCCGCATCTCGAGGGAGCGCGGGCACGTAACCGGAATACATGGGCGGCGGTTACATGCCCAGGTCGGCGTAGTTGAGGTCCGGCTGCCCTAATCGGCCGTGAGCGACAGCGCCAACCCGCCCAGGCCCAGGCCGAGGGCCACCAGGGCGAGCGTCTCGCCCGGGCCGGCAGCGGGGGACTCGGGGGCGTAGCCGACCCCGGCTTCGAACAGCGTGGCGCCGTTCGTGGGCGGCGTGCTGAGCGCGTGCAGCGTGAACGCCACCGCGATCACGAGCGCGGCCATCAGCCCCAGCCGCGCCGGTCGCCCGCCCCGCAGGGCCCCGGCCAGCAGGGCCGCCGCGAGCAGCGCCAGGATCACGTCGACGGCCGAATAGACCTGCCACGCGGTCGGGTTCCGGGGCACGCCCTCGAGCGCCGCGGTGGCCCCGTACTGCGCGAGCACCGAGCCTGAGAGCTGGTGGCTCCACGGAAGGAACAGGGAGCCCAGCAGCGCCAGCCCCGCGATCACCATCGCCCAGTCGGCCACCGCCTCTCGTCTGCCCACGCTCACGGCGGCGGCAGTGTACGCGCCGGCGCGCCCGGACTCAGTACCGGCGCGCCGACCACAGCACGGCGCCGCCCACGTAGACGGCCCCGCCGACCAGCACCAGCCAGGCGATTGACCCGCCGGGGCTTGCCCACAGCCGGTGGGTGGCCGTCAGCGTCACCGCCAACGTGGCCAGCGCGGCATACAGCGCCGCCCGGCGCCGATCGCCCAGGCCATAGAGGTCGCTGCGGCGCTCGCGATAGAAGATCGTCGCCGCCCAGGTCATCGTCGCCAGGAAGGCCAGCCACACGGCCTGCAGCAGGACCGACGAGGCGGTCCCGCCGCCGGGCACGATCGCCACCACGGCGGCCAGCGCCATGATGATGATCACGTTGCGAACGGTCGATATCACCGCTTCAAGAGTACGCCGTCCGCGACCGGCGCCCCAGCCGCGTCGGCGGGCACCGGCACGGCGGCTTCGGCGGCCGCCGCGAGGGCGCCGCCGACGGGCTCGGCGGCGAACCGGTAACCGACGCCGAAGTGGGTGTGCACATATCGCCACCCGGGCGACACCGCCTCCAGCTTGAGCCGCAGCTTGCGCACGAACACGTCGACCGACCGGTCCCCCCGCGCCATCGTGTATCCCCACACCCGCTGGTAGGCGTCCTCGCGCTCCAGCACCTGGCCGTCGGCGGTGGCCAGCAGGTGCAGGAGCTCGTACTCCTTGCGCGACAGCGACGCCGGCCGGTCGCCGACGTAGGCGTCGAAGCGGTCGGGCCGGACCAACAGCTCGCCGGCCGCGATCGTCGCCTGCTCCACCGGCACGTCCCCCATCCGGCGGCGGCGCAGCACGGCCTCCACTCGCGCCACCAGCTCGTCGGGGTGGCATGGCTTGGCGATCCAGTCGTCGGCACCGCCCCGCAACGCTCGCACGCGGTCGGCGACCGGCGAGGGCGGAGCGACCACCAGCAGGCCGAGACCCGGCAGTGCATCGGCCACCCGTTCCACGTACTCCAGGCCGGTGATCGCCGGGTTGACGATCAGCGAATGCAGGCGCAGCGCGGCCAGCTGGTCAGGCGCCGGGGCATAGCCGAAGACCTCGCGATCCCAGCGCAACGCCTCCAGTCGCCGGTCGAGTACGGCCACCAGGCCGCTGTCGTCATCGATCAGCGCCAGCCTGACACCCGTGGCCTGCCGTGGCGGGGCCATACTCGAGTCAGTGTAGGACGCAGCGAAGACGGCCGGCGGTCCGTCTCTCCGCCAAGAATGCAGGGCTGGGCGTCTAACGGAACCAGGGGTCCCGTTAGACGCCCAGCCTCGGAGCGTCTCAGGGAAGTTCAGCTACCCAGCGACCGTCTCGTAGCGCGCGTACAGCTCGGCGACCACCCGCTTGGCCTCCTCGTGCTTAGCCGTCGAGCGGGCGCTGGCGCTCGGCGACGCCCACGCGCCGGGATCGGAGAGCTCGTCCTCGATCGCGGCCAGGGCCGCCTCGGCCGCCTCGATCTCGGCCTCCAGGCGGGCCGCGCCGTTGCCACCCTTTGGCTTGCGCGCCGGCGGGGTGCGCTTGGCGGCGCGCCTGGGCTCGGACTTGCCGCCGCCCGCCGCCCTCGCGGACGCGGACGCGGACGCGGACGGAGCCGGCGCCACCGGCTTGGCATTGCGCTCGGCGCGCACCCGCAGGTACTCCGGCCAGCCGCCCACGTAGCTGTGCAGCGTCTGGTCCTCGATCGCCACGGTGCGCGTGCCGATCGCGTCCAGCAGCGCCCGGTCGTGGGAGACGAGCAGCAGCGAGCCGGGAAACGACCGCAGAGCCGCCTCCAGCGCCTCGCGGCTCTCCAGGTCAAGGTGGTTGGTGGGCTCGTCGAGGATCAGCAGGTTGGCGCCGGAGTGGACCAGGATCGCCAGCGACAGGCGACGGCGCTCGCCGCCGGACAGCCCGGCGAGCGGCTTCTCGGCGTCCTCGCCGGAGAACAGGAAGCGGCCGAGCAGGGCCCGTGCCTTGCCGGGGGTCAACCCGGTGGCGTGCTGGGCGGCCTCCACGACGGTGCGGGCCGTTCCGCCGGACAGCTCCTCGGCGTGCTGGGAGAGAAAGCCGATCTGGACGTTGTGGCCGACGAGCAATTTTCCGTCGACAAGCTCGCGCTTCCCGGCAAGCGTCTCGATCAGGGTCGTCTTGCCGGTTCCGTTGGCGCCGACAAGCGACACGTGCTCGCCACGCTCCAGCCACAGCTCGGCGTCGCGCAGCAGTTGCTTGCCACCAGCAGAGAGCGAGGCGTGCTCGAGCTCGAACACCACCCGGCCGCTGCGCTCGGGCGCCTTGAAGGCGAACTCCAGGCCGGCTCCGTCGGTGGGATCACGCTCCAGGCGGTCCATCTTGGACAGCTGCTTGGCGCGTGACTGCGCCTGGCGCGCGCGCGTGCCGGCCCGAAACCGGGTCACGAACCGCTCCAGGCGCTCGATCTCGGCCTCCTGGCGCTCGATTGCGCGGCCCAGAGCCAGCTCCCGAGCGGCCTTCTCGCGCCGCCACTGGTGCCAGGTGCCGGCGAAGAACCTCGCCCGCCCGGCCTCCAACTCCAACACCGAGGTGCCGACCGCTTCCAGGAACCAGCGGTCGTGGGCGACCAACACGATCGCCGCGTCCAGGCTGGTCAAATGCCCCTCCAGCCATTCCAGCGAGGCGATGTCCAGGTGGTTGGTCGGCTCGTCGAGCAGCAGCAGGTCGGGGTCGCCGGCCAGCGCGCGGCCCAGCGAGGCGCGCGTGAGCTCGCCGCCGGAGAACGTGGCCAGCGGACGATCCAGGTCGGCGTCGTCGCGGAACCCGAGTCCGTGCAGCGTGGCCAGCGCTCGCTCGCGCCAGTTGTAGCCGCCGGCGTGCTCCAGGCGGGCCTGCGCGCCGGCGTAGCGCTCGAGCGTCGCCGCGTCGTGGGCACCCGCAGCCATCGCCTGCTCCAGCTCACCCAGCTCGGCCTCGATCGACACCAGCTCGGCCGCCCCCGAGAGGATGTAGGCCCGCAGCGAGATGTCGCGGTCGCGCGGGGGACGCTGGTCGTGCAGGGCGATCTTGGCGCCCTTGCTCAGCACCAGCTCGCCGCCGTCGATCGACGCCTCGCCGGCCAGCATCCGCAGCAGCGTCGTCTTGCCGGCTCCGTTGCGGCCCGAGAGCGTCATCCGGTCACGGCGCTCGAGCTTGAACGAGACGCCCTGCAGCAGCGGCTCTCCCGCGATGTCCTTTTTGAGATCTGAGGCGATGACCACGGCCATGACCTCTGATGGTAGGACCCGTGCGTGCACCCAATAAGATCAGGCACGATGGCCCGTACGCCCGCGTACCAACCGATTCCGCCGCGCGAGATGGCGCCGGCCCGGACGGTCCTGGTGCCCGACCGCGGCGAATTCTTCGTGCGCGACACCGGCGAAACGGACCCCACCTGCCCGGTGGTGCTCCTGCTCCACGGGTGGATGGTGAGCGCCGATCTCAACTGGCACTCGGTCTACCGGCCGCTGGCCGACGCCGGCTACCGCGTGCTGGCGATCGACCACCGCGGCCACGCGCGCGGCCTGCGGGCCCTGGCCCCATTCCGGCTGACCGATTGCGCCGATGACGCGGCCGCGGTGCTGCGGGCGCTGGAGATCGATCAGGCGATCGCAGTCGGCTACTCGATGGGCGGCACGATCGCCCAGCTGATGGCGCGCGACCATCGCGGCCTGCTCAGCGGCCTGGTGCTCAGCGGCACCTGCCAGCACTTCCAGGATCCCGAGACGGTGAAGCTGTGGCGCTGGATGGGAGCCGTCGGCCTAGCGGTGAAGCTGGCCCCCAAGACGTTCTTCCAGGCCGGCTTCAAGCGCAGTGGCATCCAGCTGAACGAGCGCACCGCATGGTGGATGTCGGAGCTGATGCGCCATTCAGGACGCGACGTCGCCGAGGCCGGGCGAGAGATGGGACGGTTCGACTCCCGGCCCTGGCTGAGCAGTGTGCAGGTGCCCGCGGCGATGGTCCTCACCGGCCGTGACAGCGCTGTCTCGCCGGCCAAGCAGCGCGAGCTGGCGGCTGCCGTCCGGGCGACGGTGTTCGAGGTTCCGCTGGACCATCTGGAGGTCACCAGCCGCGACACCGAGTACAACGCGGCGCTGCTGTCGGCGCTCAAGGCCGTGAGGGCCCCGCAGACCGTTCCGGCTTAGCCGGTTTCGCCCGGCGATCAGATACGCTCTGCGAACGATGCGCCGCGCCCGGATCACCCTCGCACTCGCGACCGTGGCAGTCGCGCTGCTGACGATCCCGTCCGCCGCATTCGCGCGGGCCGACGGGGGTCAGGGCTGGTGGGGAGAGACCAACGACAAGGACATCACGAGCATGATGTTCATCACGATCGCCTTCTTCCCGCTGCTGATCCTGGTCCTGTCGCTGATCCAGTGGCGGCTCGACAAGCGCCATCACGCCCGCGAGGACGCGGCCCGGGCGCGCGCCGCCAACGCCGACTGGCGCGGCGGCTGGTAGGGACGTGTCCCCCGGGCTTGCCGTCAGCGAGCCGCCGCTGAGGATCCAGCATCTAGAAGAGCTCTGGCGGATGGCGGTCGGCGAGCCGGGAGCCATGCCCCAGCCTTCGTCCGAGCAGTTCGAGATCGGGCACGCCGTCCTCGATCGGATCGGCGTCGGGCTGGAGCCGCTCCACATGTATCTGTATCGCGAGCGCCCGAGTCTGGAGCAGCTGGAGCGGTGGGTACTGGACCAGGTCGGTGGCTCGCTGGAGCACGCCCTTATCGAGGACGCCAACGGGATTGCCGCCGGGGTGGTCACCCCACCCCGGCTTGGTGCGATCGAGCAGCTCGATGCCGTCGAGCCGGTGCTGTCGGCCGAGGATCTCGCCCTCTGGGACGAACGTGGCTATGTAATCGTCCCCCGCGCAGCGCCGTCGCACGCGTGCGCCGAGCTGTGCGCCGCCATCTACGCGCACATCGGCGCGATGCCCGATGCGCCCGAGAGCTGGTATGGCAGGTCGCTGCAGCAGGGAATCATGGTCCAGCTGTTCCACGCGCCGGGCATCGCTGAGATCCACGCCTCGCCGCGGATCCGAAAGGCGTTCGCCCAGCTGGCCGGCACTAGCGATCTCGTCATGAGCAGCGACCGCTGCGGCTTCAACCCGCCGGTGCGGCCCGGCGACCCGTACGGCGGAACCGGCCTGCATCTCGATCTGCCGAGCTTTGAGCTCCCCGTCGTCTCCCACCTCCAGGGAATCCTCTACCTCACGGAGACCAGCGCGTCGCAGGGAGCATTTCGATGCGTCCCGGGGTTTCATCGCCGCATCGACGACTGGATCCGATCGCTGCCTGAGCCCCGTCATCCCGAACTGGAGGATCTGGAGCCGCTCGGGCCGGTGCCTATCGCCGCGGGCGGGGGCGATCTGATCATCTGGGACGCGCGGCTGCCGCACGGGCCGCAAGCCAACACGTCCCAGCAGCCGCGGCTCGTGCACTACGTCCGCATGTACCCACGCCCGCGACGCCCGTCGGGCGCCGCCGTCACGCAATAGCGTCGAGCGGTGCTCTCAAACGGGGACCGGCGCGCTCTCGGAGGTCGCCGCCTGCGCGTGCTCCCGGCTGTCGCGTGACGAAATCAGCACGGCGGCCAGGATCGCGCCGGCGAGGGCGAACCCGGCGCCGATCAGAAACGCCCGGTCAAAGCCCTTGGCCAGGGCGACGGTCGCGTTGTGGACGCCGCCGTGAAGCACGTTCTGCGTGCGGCTGTTGGCGATCGTCGCCAGGATCGCCAGGCCCAGCGCGCCGCCGACCTGCTGCGAGGTGTTGATCAGGCCCGAGGCCAGACCGGCCTCGTTGGGCTGGGTGCCGGTGACGGCGGCGATCGTCACCGGGACGAACGCCAAGCCCAGCCCGAACGCGGCCAGCAGCGACGGTCCGAGCACGTCAGCGGCGAACGACCCCCCGGTTCCCGGCACCTGGGAGAACCACAGCAGCGCTCCGGCGATCAGCAGCATGCCGGCGATCAGAGGTGTCTTGAAGCCCAGCCGGGTGACCAGCTGAGAAGCCACGCCGGCCGAGACGATGATGCCCACCGCCAGGGGCAGGTAGGAGACGCCGGCCTTGATCGCCGAATAGCCGAGCACGTTCTGCAGGTAGAGCGAGATGAAGAAGAACATCGAGAACAGCGACATGCCGATCAGCAGGCCGACGATGTTGGCCCCTCGCAGCGTCCGCAGGCGGAAGATCGAGAACGGCATCAGCGGATCACGCTGGCGCAGCTCGATCGCCACGAAGCCGATCAGCAGCAGCACCGCGCCGGCCAGGCAGAGGATCGTGCGGGTGGCGCCCCAGCCCACGTTGACCGCCTCCACCACCGCGTAGACGAGCAGCGCCAGGCCGCCGGTGACGGTCACCGCGCCCGGGATGTCGAAGGTGTTGCCGGCCTCCTCGCGGCGGCTCTCCAGCAGCGTCCGCGGTGCCAGCGCGGCCGCCGTCAGCGCGATCGGGACGTTGACGAACAGCACCCAGCGCCAGCTCAGCCCGCTGGTGAGGATCCCGCCCAGCAGCACGCCGGCGGCGCCGCCGGCGCCGGCGACTGCGCCCCAGACGCCCAGCGCGCGGTTGCGCTCGGCCCCCTCGGCGAACGTGGTGGTGATGATCGACAGCGCGGCCGGGGAGACGATCGCTGCGCCCAGACCCTGCACGACGCGAGCCGCGATCAACCAGCCCTCGGACTGGGCGATGCCGCCCGCGAACGAGGCCGCCGAGAACAGGATCAGGCCGACCATGAACATGCGGCGGCGGCCAAGCAGGTCGGCCATCCGGCCTCCGAGCAGCAGAAAGCCGCCGAAGGTCAACACGTAGGCGTTCACCACCCAGCTCAGATCGTCACGGGAGAAGTGCAGCGCCGACCCGATCGAGGGCAGCGCCACGTTGACGATCGACGCGTCGATGACGATCACGAACTGCGTCATCGCCAGCAGCAGCAGGGCGAGATTCTTCGCGCGGGGGGCGTAGAGCTCCGCTGGCTGATCTTCGATAAGGGCTGACATGGAAGGTGACCTCCGGTTCCGCTTGACTCCGAGCACTATAGTGAACGATGATTCCGGTTGTCAACCAATCCTGTGACCAGGCGGTGACCGACATGCTCAGCCAGGAGGAGCGCCCGCAGCGGGCCGACGCCCGCCGCAATCGTCAGCGGATCCTTAAGAGCGCGCGCGAGGTTTTCTCGGAATCCGGTGCCGACGCGCAGATCGACGACGTTGCCCGGCGCGCCGGCGTCGGGGTCGGCACCGTCTACCGCCACTTCCCCACCAAGGAAGCCCTGCTCTCGGAGCTGGTGCGCGAGAAGTTCCGGTTGCTGAGCGAAGGCGCGCGGGCCGCCCTCAAGCGTTCGGGGGCGCCGTTCGAGGTCTTGACCGAGTGGCTGCGCGCGAACGCGACGCAGCTGGGACGCGACGCCGCCATGCAGCAGGCGCTGGCCGGCGCCGGGGAGCAGATCTGGCTTCAGGCCGCCGCCGAGCAGGAGGAGCTCGTCGAGCTCACGGCCGAGCTGGTCGCCCGCGCCCACGCCACGGGCTCGATCCGCGCCGACGCCACCGCCGCCGACATCGGGATGCTGATGTGCGGGCTGTGCGCGACGATGGCGCACCCCGCCCGGGGCTTTGACTGGCATCGCCACCTGGAGCTGATCATCGACGCTCTGCGACCTCGCGAGGGCTAGATCCGGAACACGGGCAGCAGCCGCTGCTCGTGCTCGGCCTCGATCCGAGCGATGACCTCGATGTGCTCCTCCAGCCCCGAGCCGCGCAGCTTCTCGGCCAGCAGCTCGTCGACCTGGAAGATGCCGGCGCTGTTGGACATCGCGATCTCCACGCGCACGGCGCGGTCTCGGCCGGGCGAGATCTTCACGTCCTCGATCGCGTAGGCCGAAAGCGAGTGGATGTTCTGATGCCCGGCCTCGAACGGCACGCGCGACCGCCCGCGAGCCATGTCCAGAGCATCCGCGACACGGACGATTCCCGCCTCGACCGTGAACGGCGCGCCGTCGCGGCGGTGGCCGATGATCGCGTGCAGCGTCTCGGCGACGATGATCGAGCGTTCGGGCTCCTCGTAGACGTCGGCCAGCAGCGCGCCGAGCTTGTCGGCGGTGAGGAACAGGCTGTAACGCTCGTGGTCTGCGCGGTGGATCGACATGCCCACACAGTGCAGGAGGCAGGCAGCCGCCACCACCACCTCGGCGTCGCGCTCCTGCATCCCGTAGTCGGCGACCACGCTCGGCGTCACCCCGCGCCGGAACAGCAGCCGGGCGAGGCGGAGCCCGATGTTGAGCACGATCTGAATGTGAACCCAGCTGTGATCCGACATCCCGAGGCGGCGGGTGGCGTTGACGGCGGAGACATGCCACCAGGCCTTGACCTGCTGATCGGCGTTGACGGCTTCGATCAGCCGCTCCAGTCGACGGTTGCCACGGGTGGGTGCGCGCAGGCGCACCTCGGACAGGGCATCGCGCGGCGGGATCGGAGGCTCGATTGTCACTACGACATGGCTTCTAGCAGCACGCCCTCGCGGACGCCGCCCCGCCCCACGACGATCCTGGTCCCCAGCCGCTGTGCCATCGCCTCCAGGATCAGCAGGCCGGCGGGCAGCAGCCGGGCGCGCTGCGGGTCGATCTGCGCGCGCTGGGCCACCAGCGCGGATGGCTCGCCGGCCAGCAGCCGCAGCGAGCGCACGAGCGCGCCGGCATCCAGCACCGCTCCCGCCACGCGGGCCAGCGAGGTGGCGCTGCCGCCCACGGCGACGGTCAGCGCCGGCCGAGGCGGGGTCAGCGGCGTCAGCGCGGTGGCCACCTCGCGACGGGCGGCCGCCAACTGCGCGCTCGACGGCGGATCGCTGTGCAGCCAGTCGTCGGTCAGCGTGCTCGAGCCCAGCGGCACCGATGCCCACCAGCCGACGTGCGACGGGACGCGGCCGACCACCATCTCCGATGACCCGCCGCCGACGTCGAGCACGCCGAGCAGCGCGGACGGGTCCATTTCTGAGTCGAGCATCGCGGCGGCGCCGCAGAAGGCGAGACGCGCCTCGTCCTCGCCGGACAGGATCTCCACCTCGAGCCCCGTCGCGGCCCGGATCGCCTCGATCAACTGCTGTCCGTTGGCGGCGTGGCGGATCGCGGCCGTAGCGACGGCGCGAAGCCGGGTGGCGCCCGTCCGCCGCGCGGTCTCCATCTGAGCGGAGACCACCGCGACCACCTCCTCGATCTTCGCCGGCGTGATCTCCCCTCCCCGCGTCATCCCGCGACCGATCCGCGTGAAGGCGCGCTCCTGGTGGACTTCCTGCAGGCAGTCCGTGGTCCGATCGGCGACCAGCAAGCGAGTGGTGTTCGAGCCGATGTCGATGCAGCCGGCTCGCACGGCGCCGCTCAGACGGCCGACTTGTGACTGCTCGCCGGCGCGGCGCTCGCGCCGTCGATCGGGAGGGGTGCGCCGGACGGCCGCGGCGACGCGACGGACGTCATCACCGACGGACGCAGAGCGAACATCACGGCTGCGGCGAACAGCAGAGACCCCGCGCCGGCGACCCCGAGCGCGGCGCGGGCCGACGCCACCGAGGTGATCACGCCGCCCGCCAGGATGCCGAGGCCGGGCGCCAGCTGGGAGACCGACTGGCTGAGGCTCATGATCAGCGCCATCCACTCCTGCCGGGCTCGCTGCTGAACGGCCGTCTGGGCGGCGGTCGACTCCACGCCGTTGCCGACGCCGGCGATTGCCGCCCCCACCAGCCCGATCGCCAGCGACGGGGCCGCGGTCATCACCAGGAAGCCAACGGCGAGCGCCAGCGCGCTGGAACCGATCAGGGTGCGCGCCGAACGCCGGCGCCAGCGGGCGATCACGATGCTGCCGGCGATCGCCCCCCCTCCCCACGCCGACAACAGGGCGCCATAGCCACCCGCTCCGGCATGCAGCGAGCGCTGGGCGTAGACGACCTCGACGGGGATCGAGATCGTGAAGCAGGCCAGCCCGATCCCTTGGATCACGAGCAGCCGCCACAGGCCCCGGTCCGCGCGCGCTTGAGCCAGCGCGCCCCGAAGCCGTCCGGTGGCGGGGCCTTGGACTTCCGTGCCGCCCGGCAGACCGGCGGTGGCGAGCAGCACGCCCATGACGGCGAACAGCCCGGAGTTGGCCAGCAGTGCGGTGACCGTCCCGCCGGCCACCACGACCAGGCCGCCGAGCAGCGGACCTGCCATGAAGCAGATCGCGAACGCCGTGTTGGCCACGACGTTGCCCTCGGGCACCAGGTCCAGCGGCCGCAACACCTGCACTCGTACGGTCGTCGCCATCGCCCTCGCGATGATCGCGACCACCCCGTCCAACAGGGCCAGGATCAGCACAGGCGCGACCGCGAAGCGGCTCGTCATCCACGCCAGCACGCCGAACAGCACCGCCTCGATCGCGTACAGCGCCGGCAGTAGCCGATTGGGGGCGCGGCGGTCGAGCTTCGCCACCAGCGCCGGCGAGATCAGCGCGGGCAACACCTGCGAGCAGAGGAAGAACCCGGTCGAGCCGATCGCCGAGCCGGTCCGCCGGTACACCAGGAGCGCCAGCGCCAACGTACCCACCGACCACGCAAGCTCATTGAGCACGTAGGCGGCGAGCAGCCGGCGGTACGCGGCGATCCGCAGGACCTGCTTCACGTCACCTCCGGCTCCGGGGCGGCGTCGGGGCATCGCCCGAGGTCGCTCGCGCCAGACACGCGATCCTCGGTGCCGCCACGGCCCAGCGGGCTCGAACGAGAGGCCGCGCTAGCCAAAGGCCGCTCGCGCGGCCCGCGCGCCCGCCCCGGAGCGCTCCGCGTAGCCGTAGGTCCCCTCGTCGCGTAGCTCCTGCGCGGCGCTCACCAGCGCATCTATGGCAGCGAACGCGAAGCTGCCGCCGACCGAGATCCGGCTGACCCCCAGCTGCGCCAGTTCGGCAACCGACGGCGAGCCGGGCCGAGCCAACACGTTTAGCGGCCGATCGACGGCCGACACGATCGCGCCGATCTCGTGCGCGGACGTCGGGCCGGGCGCGTAGAGCACGTCGGCCCCGGCCTCCTGATACGCCTGCAGACGGGCGATCGTGTCGTCGAGGTCGTCGCGGCCGTGCAGATGGTTCTCGGCCCGTGCGGTCACCACCACGTGGGCAGGGCCGGCATGGGCGACCTCGACCGCGGCGCGGACGCGCTCGGCGGCGTCCTCCAGCTCGTAGATCGCATCGCCCGAGTAGTCCTCGATCGAGAAGCCGGCGAGACCGGCGGCGACCGCCCCTCGAGCGGTCTCGGCCACGCCTTCGGGACTGTCGGCAAAGAGGTTCTCCAGGTCGGCGGATACCGGTAGCTCGGTCGCCGAGACGATCGCGGCCGCGTGCCGCAGCGCCTCTTCGGCGGTAACGGAGCCGTCCAGACGACCGAGTGTGGCTGCGAAGCCGCTGCTCGTGGTGGCCAGCGCGTCGAATCCCAGCGAGGCCAGCAGCCGCGCCGACCCCACGTCCCACGGGTTGGGCAGCAGCAGTGGCTGGCCGGCGCGATGCAGACTCAGGAACCGCTCAGCGATATCTGGCTGGACGGTCATCTCGCCTACAGGCTACGCGGTGGTGGACTAGCCTCGGTTGGATGAGCACTCAACAACATTTCCGCGGGCTGGGGCACGAGGGTGGCGAAGACGGTTCATTCCAACGCCAGGCGTCGGCGTTTCGCAACTACGTCTCCGACGACGGGTCGACCGATTTCCCGCTGCAAACGGGCCGGTATCACCTGTACGTGGCGCGCGCCTGCCCGTGGGCCCACCGGACGCTCATCGGACGCCGGCTGATGGGCCTGGAGAACGCGATCGGGGTGTCGTTCGTGAGTCCGCTGCGCGACGAGCGCGGCTGGGAGTTTCCCGGCGGCGAGTACGTCGACTCGGTGAATGGATTTCACTTCCTCAGTGAGGCCTACGCCGCCACCGACCCGAACTACGAGGCCCGGGTCAGCGTGCCCGTCCTCTGGGACAAGCAGGCCGGCACGATCGTCTGCAACGAGTCCGAGGACATCCTGCGGATGCTCTCGACGGTCTTCGCCCCGCTGGCCGAGCACCCGGTCGAGCTGTACCCCGAGCGACTGCGCGGAGACATCGACGAGCTCAACCAGAAGATCTACGACGGCGTCAACAACGCGGTCTACAAGGCCGGCTTCGCCACCAGGCAGGGGGTGTACGAACGTGAGGTGCGCGGTCTGTTCGCCACCCTGGACGAGCTCGACGCCCGGCTGGCGGACCAACGCTTTCTGCTGGGCCCCGACCCGTTGGAGACCGATTGGCGGCTGTTTACGACGCTGGTGCGCTTCGACGCCGTGTACCAGATCCACTTCAAGTGCTCGATCCGCAAGCTGGTGGAATACGAGAACCTGTGGCCGTACGCGCGTGATCTCTACCAGTGGCCGGGCGTCGCCGAGACCGTCGACTTCGACGAGATCCGCGCCCACTACTACGGGACCCATCCGATGATCAACCCATCGGGCCTGATCGCGGTGCTGCCGGCGGCCAGCTTCGACGAGCCCGCGGGGCGCGCCTGAGCAACGCTCACCCGGTCAGGACCCCAGCCGCTTTCTCAGATCCGTACGGCCCGTCGCAGGGCAAGCCCGGAGGCGACCAGGATCGAGCCGGCGGCAATCGCGCCGAGCACGTCCAGGCCGGTAACCGGAAGCGTCGGCTTGGCGGTCCCCCCGCGGGCCGGTGTGGTCGCCGTCGCCTGTGGGGTCGCGCTCAAGGGGGCGCTGGAGGTGGTGGGCGACGTGGTTGTGCTCGGCGCCTGAGTGGTTGTCGGCGCGGGGGTCGAGGTCGCCGCGGCCAGTACGGTGATCGTGCCGTGCATGAACGGGTGGATCGTGCACACGTAGGCGAACGTTCCGGCCTTGGTGAACGTGTGCGACGCGCTCTGGCCCTTGCTCAGCGTACCGGTGTTGAAGCTGCCATCACTTGCCGTGGCGGTGTGGGAGCTGGGTCCGTCGTTGGTCCAGGTGATCGTGTCCCCGACGTGCACCGTGGTGCTGGGTGGCGTGAAGTGGAAGTCGGCGATCGTGACGCCCGGGTCGGCTGTCAAATGCGCGACGCGGCGATGGACGGCCTTGGCATGCACAACCCGCTGCGGTCGGCGCTGCGTCGTGGTCTTGCGCAGAGGCGGCGGCGGGGGGACGAACGAGCTTGCCGCCGCCACGTGGCGGCTCAGGGGCGGGTGCGCGTGGGCCGCGTGCGCGGGCGCGGCGGCGGCCACAGTGGCCAGCGCGACGGCGGCAATGTGACCGGGCATCGCCCATCAAGACGCACACCGACCCGATTCCTTCCCGCCGCCGCGACAGCCGACGATAGCCGGCGACCGCGCCGGCCTCAGCGGCGCCGGCCTCAGCGGCGCCGGCCTCAGCGGCGCCGGCGGAGCACCCGCAGCGCCACCAGGAAGCCGACGAGCACGCCGACGAACGGCCGGGGGTTGCTCTTGATCTTCTTGGCGGCCACAGCGCGGATCAGCGAGACCGCGTCGAGCGGTTCGCTCTCCGGAGCGGGACCGGCCGCCCCGGAGGTCGTTTCTGCCTCAGGACCGGCGGTCGGGGGCGGCGTCGGCGGCGGGACGGGCTCCGAGCGTGGCGGAGTGCCCGCGGCGGCACCGTTGCCCGCGGCTGCCGCCGACTCCTGCGCCGACGGCACGTCGGCCGGCACGGCGCTCGCGGCCGGCTCGGGCGCCACCTCGGTGGGCGCGGGCTCAGCGCTCGGCGCCGCGTCGGTCGTCGCCGACTTGGCCGCCTTCGTCTTGGGCGCGTCATCACCGCTTCCGGCCAGCATCCCCTGCAGCGAGGCGGCGAACTCCCCCAGCAGCCGGTTGGAGATCTCCTCGATCATCCCGCCCCGGCCGAACCGCGCCAGACGCCCGGTGATGTGGTAATCGGTGTCCACGTGGACGGTGGTCGCCCCGCCCGGAGCCTCGGAGACCGAGGAGACGATCGTGGCCTTGGCTCCACCCTGGCCGCGCTTGTCGGTGCCGGCGGCCTGCATCGTGGCCGAGTGCTTGGCCTCGTCGACGTTCTCCATGTGCAGCTTGCCGCTGTAGGCGGCCGAAGTCGGCCCGATCTTGACCTTGAACTCCCCGTTGTAGCTACCGTCGGGATTGCGCCCGGTGACCGATGCCCCGGGCAGGCAGGGCGCCACCTGCTCCACGTCTATCAGCGCGTTCCAGACCCGCTCCAGCGGAGCCTGGACCTCAAATGACTGCTCTAGCTTCATCGGCTATCTCCTCCAGGTCGTCAGGGGTGTCGACGTCGCGCCCGGAGCATAGGTGGCCGACCTCCAGTTCCGGGCCACCACGCAGCAGGTCGCGAGCGCCGCGGTCTCCGCGCAGCGAGGTCAGCGCCGCGATCTCCTCGGTGCCCAGGACGACGGGATGCCCGGGCCGTCCCTTGTACACCGCCCGCGTGCGCGGCTCGGCGGCACAGAACAGGCCGATCACCTCCGAGGTGACCAGCGGCGCGTCGCCCAGGGTGACCACGACGCGATCCGAGCCGGCGAGCTCGCGCAGACCCCCCCGCAGCGAGGCCGCCTGGCCGCTCTCCCAGTCCTCGCACAGGACCGTCTCCGCACGCCCGAAGTCGACGGCCGCTCGCACCCGGTCAGCCCGCGAGCCGAGCACCACGACCACGCGCTCCAGGCTCGGCACCGAGCACTGCGCGCGCACCGCCCACTCCAGCAGGGGGAGACCGCGAAACGTGGCCAGCTGCTTCGGCGCGTCGCCGAAACGGCTGCCCGCGCCGGCCGCCAGGATCAGACCGCCGGTCATGTGGACGCGTGGATCTGGTTGGCCGAAGCCGTCAGGCGTCCGCCCCCGCGGCCGTGCAGGGACGCCACCGCCTCGGCGAGCACCGCCAGCGCCGCCTCGGCCGCGGTCACTCCGCCCAGGTCCAGCCCGGCCGGCCCGGACAGCCGGGCCAGCTCGGCGTCGCTGAGCCCGGCGGCGGCCAGGCGCTCGCGGCGACGCGCCTGCGTACGCCGTGAGCCCAACGCGCCTACGTAGGGCGCGGGCGAGCGCAGCGCGATCATCAGCGCCTCATCGTCGAGCTCGGGGGCGTGGGTGAGGCAGACGACCGAAGTGGCCGCGTCGATCCCGCCCACCTCGGCGAATGCCTCCGCCGGCCAGGCGACGAGCACCCGCTCGGCGTCAGGGAACAGCCCGGCGTCGGCGAAGCGCTCACGCGGGTCGACGATAAACCCAGGCCAGCCGATTGCCAGCGCCGACCTGCACAGCGCCGCCGCCAGCGGGACGGCACCGAAGATCACCAGCCGCGGGGCCGGTTCCGACGGCTCCTCAAAAGCCGGGCCGTGCACCTCGGAGGTCGTCAGCCATTCCTGCTGCTCGGCTGACCTCACATCGCCTCCAGGATCTGGGCCAGCTCCTCCAGCGAGGCCAGCGAGTTGCCCGCCAGCAGCTGGTCGGTGTGGGGCACAGCGGCCTGCATACCGCGGGTCAGCGGCTCGTAGTCAGGGTGGGCGGCCAGCGGGTTGAGCCACACCAGCTGGTGAGCCGCCCGGCGCAGGCGGGCCATCTCGTCGCGCAGCTGCTCGGGGTCGCCGCGGTCCCAACCGTCGGACAGGATCACGACCACCGAGCCGCGGCCGAGGCGCCGGCCGTGGACGCGGTTGAGCTCGGCCAGCGCGGCGCCGATCCGGGTGCCGCCGGAGAAGTCGGTGACGACGGCCGCGGCGCGGTCCAGCGCCCGGTCGTGGTCGCGTCCGGCCAGCTCGTTGGTGATCCGCGTCAGCCGGGTGCCGAAGGCGAACGCCTCGACCCGGCGCCGAGCGACCACGCAGGCGTGCATGTACTGCAGCAGCATCCGCGCATAGGGCGCCATCGAGCCCGACACGTCGCACACCAGCACCAGCTGGCGCGGCCGTCGGGTGGGCGCCCGCCAGCGGCGGTGCAGCGGCTCGCCGCCTGTCCGCAGCGAGGCGCTGACGGTCGCGCGCAGGTCCGGCGTGCGACCGCGCCGCCGCGAGGGCCGCGTGCGCCGCGACAACCGGGTCGGATGGCGTCGCGCCAGGCGCGCGATCAAATCGCGGGCGAGCACGCTCTCGGCCTCGGTGTAGCGGGCGAAGTCCTTGGTGACGATCAGCTCCACGTCTGACCATGCCGCGGGCACCGGCTCTGCGCCATCGCGCGGGGTGGCGGCGCCCGGGTCGGCCATGCCCGCCCGCGGGAGCACCGCGCGCTCGATCTTGCCCAGCTCGTCCAGCGGATTATGCGCCGGTCGGCCGACCACCCGGCCGTCGCCGAACACGGCCTCAAACGCGATGTCGAAGCGCTCCAGGTCGATCTTCTGAGAGCACAGGACGGTACGCAGGGCGAGCCGGGAATCCTCCCGGGATGCGCAATCCACTGCGTCCAGGCTGCGGACCGCCGTCAGCAGCTCTCCCACCCCGACGCGACTGCCCTGCGCGCGCAGCGCGGCCGCCAGATCGCCGAGGCGGCCGACCAGGGCGTCCGCCGGCGCGTCCAGCAAATCGACCGCCAACGTCACACCCCTTCCAGGACCCCGCGCTCGCGCACCCGCAGCAGGTCCTCGTGAACCTTGAGCGCGGCGCCCAGCGTCTCCTCCAGATCGGCCTCCTCGCCAAGCGCCAGCAGCGCCTGGGCCCACACGATCGTCTCGCCCACGCCGGGCTGCTTGTACAGGTCGCCCTGGTCGCGCAGCTTGGCCACCGCGGTCACCACCCGGGAGGCAATGCGGTCGGGGACCTCGGGCAGCCTCGAGTGCACGATCGCGCGCTCGCGCTCGGGGGTCGGATAGTCGATCCAGTGGTAGAGGCAGCGGCGCTTGAGCGCGTCGTGCAGCTCGCGGGTGCGGTTGGAGGTAAGGAGCACGATCGGCCGCCGGCGGGCGGTGATCGTGCCCAGCTCGGGGATCGTGACCGCGAAATCCGAGAGGAACTCCAGCAGGAAGGCCTCGAACTCGTCGTCGGCACGGTCGATCTCGTCGATCAGCAGCACCACCGGATCAGCCGGGTCGGCCTCCAGTGCCTCCAGCAGCGGCCGGCGCAGCAGAAAGCGCCGGGCGAACAGCTCGCCCTCGTCGACGCCGCCCTCGGCGGCCCGCAGAGCCAGGAGCTGGCGCGCGTAGTCCCAGTCGTAGACCGCGTGGTGCAGGTCGATGCCCTCGTGGCACTGCAGACGGATCAGCCGCGCGCCGCTGGCCGCGGCCAGTGCCCGCGCGACCTCCGTCTTGCCGACTCCCGCCTCGCCCTCGAGCAGCAGCGGCTGCTCCAGCGCCACGGCCAAGCTGACCGCCAGGGCAAGCGGCCGATCGGCGAGGTAGCCCTGCGCCGCGAGAGCGTCGCTCGCGGCGCCGACCGTCTGGAGCTCCGCGAGCGACATCCGGCTGTCGATGTTAGTCAGCTATCCCAGGGCGTCGGTGATCGCCCGCCGCGTGAGGACCCGAGCGAGATGTTGCTTGTACTCGGCGGTCGCGTTGAGATCCGACGGGGGGCTGGTGCCCTCGGCGGCCTGCTCGGCGGCTTTGGCGATGTTCTCCGGGCTGAGCTCCTGCCCGCGCAGGGCCTCCTCGGCGGCGGTCGCCCGCAGTGGCACGGACGCCATGTTGGTCAGTCCGATGCGCACGTCCTCACAGGTGCCACCGGAGTTCTTGACGACCACGCACACGCCCACCATCGCCCAGTCCTCCGAGCGGCGGTTGAACTTGTGATAGGAGGAGCCATAGCCCTCCAGTGTCGGCACCCGGATCTCCGTCAGGACCTCGTCAGCGCCGACCGCGGTGGTCAGATAGTCCTCGAACAGGTCGCCGGCCGCTACCGTGCGCTGGCCGCCCGGGCCCTGCAGCGTGACCTCGGCCTCAAGGATGACCATCGCCGCCGGCAGGTCCGAGGCGGAGTCGCCGTGGGCCAGCGAGCCGCCGATCGTCCCGCGGTGGCGGACCTGTGGATCGGCGATCGTGGCCGCGACCTGGGAGACGAGGCCCAGCTCGGTCGCGAACTCGAGCTTGCGGTGGGGCGTCAGCGCGCCGATCCGCCAGTGGCCGTCCTGACGCTCGATGCCGTGCAGCCCGGGCACCTTGCGCAGGTCAACCAGCAGCGACGGCGCCGCCAGCCGCAGCTTCATCAGCGGGATCAACGAGTGCCCGCCGGCCAGCAGCTTGGCGTCCTCGCCTCCCTCCACGAGCGCCGTGATCGCGCCCTCAAGCGTGTCCGCGACGGTGTAGTCAAATGCGGCGGGGATCATGACGAGAGGCCTCCCTCTGGGCTCGCGCCCTCGCTGTCGTGTATCGCCTTCCAGACCCGCATCGGGCTGAGCGGCATGTTCATGTAGTCAACGCCCAGCGGACGCAGCGCATCGATCACCGCGTTGGTCACGGCCGCGCTGGCCGCGATCGTCCCCGCCTCGCCGACACCCTTGACGCCCATCGAGTTGACCGGCGAAGGCGTCACGGTGCGGTCGGTCTCGAAGCTGGGCAGCTCCGCGGCGGTGGCCAGGGCGTAGTCGACGAACGTGCCCGTGACCAGCTGGCCGTCGTCGTCGTAGTGCACGCGCTCGTACAGCGCCTGACCGATGCCGTGCACGACGCCGCCGTGAATCTGGCCGTCGATCAGCATCGGGTTGACCGCGTTGCCGCAGTCATCGACGGCGACGTAGCGGATCACCTTGACCTTGCCGGTCTCGACGTCGACGTCGACGACGCAGGCGTGAGCGCCGAACGGGAACACGAAGTTCTCCGGGTCGTAGAACGTCGTCTCCTCCAACCCGGGCTCCATGCCCTCGGGAACCGCGCCGATATAGGCGACCCCGGCGATGTCGGGCAGCGCCATCCCTCGGTCGGGTGACCCCTTCACCGAGAACTTGCCGCCGGCAACCTCGATGTCCTCGGCGGCCGCCTCCAGCTCGGCGGCGACGATCGCCTTGGCCTTGGCGACCACCTTGTCGGTGGCGCGGGCGACGGCCTCGCCGCCGGTGGCCAGCGAGCGCGAGCCGTAGGTGTTGCGCCCCTCGGGACCGATCGAGGTGTCGCCGTGAACGACCTCCACCACCGACGGGTCGACGCCGAGCTTGTCGGCGACGATCTGGGCCATCGCCGTGTCCAGGCCCTGGCCGTGGGGCGAGGTGCCCGTGTAGACGGTCACCGCGCCGGTGTTGTGCACGCGGATCATCGCCGACTCCCACAGCCCGGCCTGCACGCCGACGCCGGCCGGGCCGGTGACGCGCGACGGGGCCAAGCCGCAGATCTCGGTCCAGGTGCAGAACCCGATCCCCCGGTAGACGCCCTCGGAACGCAGCTTCTCCTGCTCGGCGCGGAACGCCGGCACGTCGACGTGCTCCATCAGCTTGTCGAGTGTCCCGTGGTAGTTGCCTGAGTCGTACACCACACCGGTCGCCGTCGCTGCGGGGAAGTCCTCCGTGGGGATGAAGTTCTTGCGGCGCATCTCCAGCGGGTCCATGCCCAGCTCGTGAGCCACCTGGTCGAGCGTGACCTCGATCATCTGCGTTGCCTCAGGGCGCCCGGCGCCGCGGATGGCGTCGGTCGGGCATTTGTTGGTGAACACGCCGGTGATGTCGGTCTGGACGTTGGGGATCTTGTAACAGCCGCCCATCACGAATGCGCCCAGCGATGGGATCAGTGGCGTCAGGATCATGTTGTAGGCCCCGAAGTCGGCCAGGATCTTCACGTGGAAAGCGGTGATCGTCCCGTCGCGCTTGGCACCCATCTTGACCTGCGAGATCTGGTCGCGGCCCTGGTGAGCCGCCGACATGTTCTCCGAACGCGTCTCAGTCCACTTGACCGGCCGGCCAAGCTTGCGCGAGGCCCAGCAGGCCAACAGCTCCTCGCCGTAGACCTGGAGCTTCTGGCCGAAGCCGCCACCGACGTCGGGCGCGATCACCCGCACGTGATCCTCGCCGAGGCCGAGCAGCAGCGCCATGAACAGGCGTACGAAGTGCGGCACCTGGGTCGCCGAGTAGAGCGTCAGCGAGCCCCCACGGTAATCGGCGACCACGCCGCGGCACTCGATCGGAGCGCCGGCGATCCGGTGGTTGATCGACCCGGCGCTCGACGATCACGTCAGCCTCGGCGAAGCCCGCCTCGACGTCGCCGCCGGCGAGCGTCCACTCGTGCACCTTGTTGGTGCCCAGCGACTCGTGCACGAACGGCCCCCCGGCGATGGCGGCCTCGGGGTCGACGATCGCCGGGAGCGTTTCGTACTCGACGAGCACGTCCTCGGTCGCGTCCTGGACTGCGTACCGATCCTCGCCGATGACGACCGCCACCGGGTCGCCCACGTGCTTGACGGCGCCCTTGGCCAGCGGCCAGTGCTCGGGGTTGTTGACCTCGACGCCGGGGGGCGCCCACGCCATCGGCAGCGGACCGCCGAGATCAGACATGTCCTCACCGGTGAAGACCGCGGTGATGCCGTCACGTGCGACGGCGGCCGAGGTGTCGATCGAGATGATCTTGGCGTTGGCCTCGGGTGAGCGGACGAACGACGCCCACAGCATGCCGAACAGATTGATGTCGTCGACGTAGCGGCCGTGGCCGGTGATCAGCGGCGGGTCCTCCTTGCGTCGGAGCGCGCTGCCGACGTTCTCGCCTGACGGAGCCTCGGTGACACTCATGCAGAGACCTCCGACGAGGACTTCTCAGCGGCGTCGAGCACCGACTTGACGATGTTGTGGTACCCGGTGCAGCGGCACAGGTTGCCCTCCAGCGCGTGACGCACCTCGTCCTCGGTGGGATGCGGATTCTCGGTGAGGAGCGCGGACGAGGCCATGATCATCCCGGGAGTGCAATAGCCGCATTGCAGGCCGTGGTTGTTCCAGAAGGCCTCCTGCATCGGATGCAGGTTGTCCTCGGTGCCCAGGCCCTCGATCGTGGTCAGTTCCGCGCCGTCGGCCTGGACGGCCAGAACCGTGCACGATTTCACGGCCTCGCCGTTCATGTGGATCGTGCAGGCACCGCAGTTGGAGGTATCGCACCCCACGTGGGTGCCGGTCAGGCCAAGCTGGTCACGCAGCGCGTGCACCAGCAGCAGGCGGGGCTCCACCTCGAGGCTGTGCTCGGAGCCATTCACGTTCAGGCGCACGTTCACGGTGCTCAATGCTCTCTCCTCCTTAAAGGGCGCTTCGGCTGGGCGGCACGATACTCCCTGCGTATTGGCCGCCGGCGCGGGAAAAAAGCAGGGTTCGAGACCCTGCCGACCGCTCCTAGGCAAGCGCGCCCGCTTCCGTCCTGATGCCCATGCTGCGCGTAGGCGCAAGGTTGCAGCACCCCGGACGAACGTTGCAAGTCGGTTGTGTACACAACAACCTGATAGGGTCAAACCCATGAAAATTGGACGCCTCATTCTTCGCCTCGTCGTGGGCGGCTACTTCTTCGGCCACGGCACCCAGAAACTGTTCGGTTGGTTCGGTGGTTACGGGCCGGAAGGGACCGGGCAATTCTTCGAGAGCCTCGGGCTGCGCCCCGGCAAGCGGCACGCGATCGCCGCCGGTGCGGCGGAGGCAGGCGGCGGCACCCTGCTGGTCCTCGGCGCCGCGACTCCGCTGGCCTCCACGGCGCTGATCGCCACCATGCTGACCGCGATCCACCGCGTGCATCTCAAGAACGGCCCCTGGGTCACCGACCAGGGCTATGAGTACAACCTGGTGCTGATCGCCGCGGCGGCCGCCCTGGCCGAGACCGGACCGGGCTCGCCGTCGATTGACGCCGCGCGCGGCAGCCAGATGCACGGTCCGAAGTGGGCCGTGCTGTCGCTGCTGCTGGGCGCGCTGGGCGCCATCGGCGCCAAGGCAGTCGCCGACGCAGCTCCCGAGCCTGAGCCGCAGCCGGAGCCCGCCCCTCCCGCATCGGACGCCAGCGCCGCCGCGACCGCTTAGCCGCAGAAGGCTCAGCCTCAGAAGTACGACCCGGCCGGCGCCGCGCCGGCCGGGGGCTGATAGCGGGCGCTGGTCGGCCGGTGGGCCAGCACCTGGTAGACCGACACGTAGCCGGTCAGAAAGCCCGCTCGCGCGGCTCGGAGATAGACGCGATAGACCCGCGCGCGTTCGACGCCCGCGAGCCGCACCGCCTCGTCAAAGCTCCGCTCGAAGCTCTCGATCCAGTAGCCGAGCGTCCGGGCGTAGTCCTCGGGGAAGCCCTCCACGTGGCGGACCACCAGCCCGGTGCGCTCCATGCCGTCGACGATCCGCGAGAGCGGGAGCGGGACCCCGTCGGGGAACACGAAGCGCTCCGAGAACGCGCCCTCGTCCTGCTCGTCGAAGTCCATCAGCTTGGCGATCGCGTGGTTGAGCAGCCGTCCGCCCGGCCTCAGCAGGTCGTGCAGGGTACGCATGTACAGGCCGATCCGCTCGCTGCCCACGTGCTCGGCCATCCCGATGCTGGAGATCGCGTCGAATGGCTCGCCCGACAGCTCGCGATAATCGGCCAGCCGCAGCTCCACCAGGTCCGAGAGGTCGGCGGCGGCAACGCGCTCGCGGCCCAGGCGGACCTGCTCCTCCGACAGGGTGACGCCGAGCACGCGCACGCCGTAGTTCTGGGCGGCGTGGATCGCGAAGCTCCCCCACCCACAGCCGACGTCGAGCACGCGCTCGCCCTGGCGCAGCCCGAGCTTGGTGCACACGAGATCCAGCTTGGCTCGCTGGGCATCGGCCAGAGTCTCGGCCCCGCCGCGGAAGTATCCGCAGCTGTAGGTCATCGACTCGTCCAGGAACAGAGTGAAGAACTCGTTGCCGGCGTCGTAGTGGTAGCTGACCGCCTGGCGATCGCGCCCTACCGTGTGCCGCTCGCCGGTGAGTCGCAGCTCGGAGGCGGGCGGGCGCGGAAGCCTGACCAGCCCGCAGGCGCGCAGCACGCCGGCGGCGAGGCCGAGCATCTGGTGCACCGAGAGCTTCGGCGGCTCGAACGTGTCGATCACCCGGATCGCGCCCTCCACTGAGTCTGACTCGATCAGGCCGAGCACGAACGCCCTGCCCAGCCCCAGCTCGCCGGGAGCCCGCACCACGTGAGCCAGCGCCTCCGGGGCGAGCAGGCGGAAGGTGGGCGAATCGGGCTCGGTGGCCGCTACCGAGGTGCCGTCCCAGAACGAGATCGCGAACGGCCGGCGCGGGAGCGCGGCCTCGATCTGCCGGCGCAGAAGTGCCGTGTTGGAGAACGCCAAGGAGCGCGGGAGACTAGTTGTTGGACGCGGCCGCGGCGAGCATGCGATCTCGCCTGGCCGGGTCCACCCGGACCACATCCCAGGCCAGACCGGTCATCTCCAGCAGGCGGATGATCCCCGCTGAGGGATCCAGCTGCCAGCGCCGCAGGCCGTGGCGGTAAGAAGTAGGGAACGCGTGATGGTTGTTGTGCCAGGCCTCGCCCCAGGTGGGGATCGACAGCCAGAACACGTTGCGGCTCTCGTCGCCGGTGTCGTACGCCTGCCGGCCGAAGAAGTGGCACACCGAGTTGATCGAGAACGTGGCGTGATGCATGAAGAAGATCCGCGCCGCGCCGCCCCACAGGAGCGCGGTCAGGCCGCCGGCGACGGTCCCGGTGAGCGCCACGCCGAGGCCGAAGGCGGCCGCCAGCCCGGCCACGACCCACAGGACGAAGGTCTTGTCGACGAAGCGGATCCACGGATCGGCGAGCAGGTCCTTGGCGTAGCGGCGCTCGTCGGCGACCTCCATGTCGGAGAACACCCAACCGACGTGCGCGTGCACAAAGCCCCACAGCTCGCCGCGCCAGCCGTGGCGCTCGTCCAGATGGGGGCTGTGCGGATCGCCCGCCTCGTCGGAGAACTGGTGGTGCTTGCGATGGGTGGCCACCCAGTCGATCACCGGGCCCTCCGCGGCGGCCGATCCCAGCGCCGCGAAGCCGGCGCGCACGCAGCCGGCTGGTCTTGAAGCTGCGGTGGGTGAGCAGGCGATGAAAGCCGACGGTGATGCCGGTGCCGATCACCATGTAGAAGATCGCCAGCACCAACAGGTCCTGCCATACGAGCAGGCCGTGGTTCCAGCCGAACCACATGCCCAGCGCGACGAGGATCGGCGGCGCACCGGTGACGACCGCGCTGGCCAGTCGGTCTACGAGCGGCAGCTTGACCGCACGAACGTTCGCTACGTGCGACGCGGACGGCTCGTCTGGGGCGGACGCGGGTTCCGCGACCGCTGTTGGCGAGTCGGTTGCCATGAAGGCGAGGGATGCTAACGGCTGAAGCTGATAGCAGCGTTAACGACGTGCGCCGGCGTCAGCGGCCGACGGTGCGCACCAGGTTGCGAGCGCGCGCGGGCACCGCGGCCACCGTCTCGCGGACCTGGGAGAGGCCGGCGCGCAGCTCGGGATCTCCGACCTCGACCGGCAGCATCGAGTCCTGCAGCTCGGCGATCGACTGATCGGCGTCGTGGGCGGCGTCCACGGCGCGCTCGATCAGCGCCTGGATCGACTGGGACTGCACTCCCGGGGTGTGGGCCTCGAACGTACGCCCGGTCAGGCCGGAGCGGGTCGCGAACTCCGAGTAGGTGCGCCGCGCGCGCCCGTAGGCGGACTGCACCGGCCGGAACAGCTCCTCCTCCAGCACGTCGGCGGTGTGCTCGTCGAGTTGCTCGTACGCCTCGCCGAGAGCGGCCAGCGCCTCCGCGATCTGCTCGATCGCGACCGCCAGGTCACCGAGCACCTGCTCTCTGCCTTCTGCAGTCGTGTAGGACATACGCAACGGAGGTTAGTGCTCCGGTTGTAACGATCCGACTGCTCTCAGGTTAAGCGTGCGCTTAGGAACGGGACGAGCAGGCGCTCGTGTTGGCAGCCCCCGACGGGGCGACGTTTTCGCTCAGCCAGCTCCAGCTTCCGGGCTGAGTCCGCGGCGCCCGTTCGCGCTCCGGCCACGCTCGCGCCGCGAGTCCGACACGCGCCAGCACAGCCCGGCGGTGGCGAGCGCGACGAGCGCCACCGCCGGCCAGGCGCCGATCACCAGCCCCAGGACGTGCGAGAGGGCGAAGGCGAGAAGACCCGCCAGCGTCAGCCAGAGGGTGGTCCGACGCCCGTCGCGGTGCAGCCAGATGGCGATGCAGCACGCGCCACACAGGGCGAGCACGACGCCGCCCAGCGGGCGTGAGCCGGTGGCCACTGCAACTCCGAAGCCGGCCACCAGTCCCAGCGCCGCGATCGGCGCCGTGGGCGTTCGTTGCCGGAGGCCGGACACGAGGTCGATGATTCCACACCCCATGACGAGGTAGCTTGTTCGAGAGAGCGACCTAGAACCAGGAGCAAGAAGATGGGTTTCGACCAGTACCACGAGCCGCCCGAGGAGCTTCCAGCGGAGACCCGGACGTTCGCCCGGCTGTGCGCATCGCTGACCGAGGAGGCCGAGGCGATCGGCTGGTACGAGCAGCGGATCGCGATCGAGAAGGACCCGGAGGCGGTCGCGGTGATGCGTGACGCCGTCGGCGAGGAGTACAAGCACTTCAGCATGGACCTGGAGTTCCTCCTGCGTCGAACGCCGATCTGGCGCGAGATCGCCCAGGGGATCCTGTTCAAGCCGGGCGACATCGTCGAGCACGGCGAGGCCGCCGAGGAGGAGGCCACCGAGGGCGATGGCGGCACCGAGGATGCCGGCGTCTACGCCGCCGACGGCAGCGGTTCGCTGGGGCTGGGCAGCCTGAGGAGCATGACGGCATGAGCAACCATCTGCTTCGCTCCCACGCGCCGATCAGCGACGGCAACTGGAAGCTGCTCGACGACGAGGCCCGCGAGCGCCTCAGCGCGGCGCTCGCCGCCCGCAAGCTGATCGACTTCCTGGGGCCGTACGGCTGGGCGTATTCGGCCACCAACCTGGGTCGCGTCTCGGATCTCGCGCAGGCTCCGTGCGAGGGCGTGACCGCCGTCCAGCGGCGTGTGCTCCCGCTCGCGGAGCTCCGGGCCGAGTTCGCGATCTCCCGCGCCGAGCTGCGCGACGACGACCGCGGCGCGGAGGACGCCGATCTGGAGCCGCTGGATCTGGCCGCCCATCAGATGGCCGTGGCGGAGAACCGGGCAGTCTTCCACGGCTGGCCGGAAGCCGGGATCGTCGGCATCTCGGAGGCATCGCCTCATCAGGGCCTGATGCTGGGTAACGATGCCGACGGCTACCCGCGGCCGGTCGCCCGCGCGGTGGAGCAGTTGCTGCAGGCCGGCATCTCCGGACCCTATGCGCTCGCGCTGGGGAGCGACGAGTTCACACGCGTCTCGGAGACGGCCGAGCACGGCGGCTACCCCCTGCGCGACCATCTGCGCAAGATCCTCGACGGGCCGGTGGTGTGGGCCCCCGGGGTATCAGGCGCCGTGGTCCTCAGCCTGCGGGGCGAGGACTTCCTGTTCGAGTCCGGCCAGGACCTCTCGATCGGCTACTCAGACCACGACCGCGAGGTGGTGCGCCTGTACTTGGAGCAGAGCTTCAGCTTCCACGCGGCCACCCCGGAGGCCGCCGTGCCGCTCAAGGCCTGAGCGGCGCGGCACCGATCAGTCGACGGAGCCACCGACCGGTTCGACGTCGCGCCAGCTGAACTGCGGGTCGTAGCCAAGGATCTGGCGTGCCTTGGTGATGTCGAGCAGGGTGTCGTTGCCGCTGACCGTGTCGGACAGCGGCACGTCGGGAAAGGCCGCGGCCATGAGGTCCCGGCTCGGCATCTGCATGACGGTGTCGGCGGCAGCGATGATGAAGCTGTCGGCGCCCGGCAGGTCGGCGGCCAGCGCAGCGCGCACGCTCTGGGCGACATGGCTCTCGTCGACGTAGCCCCACAGGTTCCACTTGCGCGCGTGCGGATCGTCCTGCCAGGCGGCGAACCGCTCGTAGTCGGCGCGCACCATCACGTTGGAGAAGCGTAGGCCGATGATCGGGATCCCGCTCCAGCGATTGAATTGCCGCGCCAGCTCCTCGCCCACCACCTTGGACAGGGCATAGCTGCTCTCCGGATAGACGTGGGCCTCGTCGACAGGGGCGTAGTCGGGGGCGCGGTCGAACGGCAGCCCGAGCGTCGTCTCGGACGATGCCCACACGACCTTCTGCAGTCCCAGTCGCTGCGCGGCCGAGAACACGGCATACGTGCTATTGGCGTTGACATCGAAGATGTGTGCGGCCGTCGAGTGTGCCGGCGACGGGATCGCTGCCAGGTGCACGACGGCCTCGATCCCGGGCAGCGTGTCGCCGCCCGAGAGCGCCTCCAGCGCCTGGCCGAAGTCGGTCACGTCGGCGCGCAGAAAGGGGATCGGATCTTCGGGGTGGTTGGACTCCGGCGAGCCCACCAGGTCGATGTTGAGCACCTCGTGCCCGTGCTGGTGAAGGTCGCGGATCACGACACGCCCCGCCTTGCCGCTTCCGCCGGTGACAGCGATCTTGGTCATGCCCCTACCTGTATCACGTTTGTTGGCGCGCGCCGATGGGGTAGTCCTCGATCGATGGCCAAGCTCCCCTCGCCCCCGCGTCCGTCGCTCCCCTCGCCGCCGGATCCATTGGGCCTCGTGCCCACGCGCAAGCGGCTGCCGGCACTCGCCGGGCAGGTCGCTCAGGACGCCTCGCTGGCGGCGCTGCTGGGCGGGAACCTGTTCGGGCGCGTGGCCATGCATCCCGCGCTGGCCGCTGTCGCCGACAAGGCCGAGCGCGGCAAGGTCCTCAACCAGGCGTGGCGTCGCTATGGCACGGTGAACTCGCTGGCCGTCGCAGGCCTGGTCGCCGGATGGGTGTCGGCGCGCCGCGATGAGCGCGGCCCTCTGTGGACCAGTCGCCGGCGCAGCACGCTGGTGCTGGCCAAGGACGTCGCCGTGGGCGCGGTGGTCGTTACCGGTCTGGCCTCGGCGGCCGGGGGGATCGGCTTCGCCCAGCAGGCCCCTGACGGCGCGGTGCCGATGGACAGCGGCTCGGAGCCGGCGGTCGAGACGCCGCCGAGGGCGGCCAAGCTCAAGCGGGCTGTCAACCTCCTCGCCCGGCTGAACCTCGCCGCCGAGCTCTCACTGGTGGCCGTCAATGGGTTGCTTACGCGCAGCACCTCGCGCAGGCTCGTCGCTCGCTGACTCCTGAAACTGGACTTGCGCAACGGCTGCGCGTAAGCTCGGCGCGGGGCAAATGGGACCGGAACTCCTTCATCGCCTGCGCTGGCTTTTGCCTGCGCTCGCCGGGATCGCCGTCGCGATCCTCGTAGCCGCGCTCGGCGAGACGTCCGGCCGGGCGGCTGACGTCCCGCTGTCGATCGCCGTGCAGGGCAACCACTTCGTCAACGGCGCCGGGCAGACGGTTCGCCTGCTGGGCGTCAACCACGCCAGCTTCGAGTACGGCTGCGTCGACGGCTTTGGTTACAACGACGGCCACATGGACGACGCTGACGCGAAGGCGATCGCGTCGTGGCATACGACCGCGGTGCGGGTGCCGCTCAACGAGGACTGCTGGCTGGGGATCAACGGTCAGCCCAACAACAGCCAGGATCCCGGCGAGACACTGACGCAGGCCGGATACCAGCAGGCGATCAAGCGTTACGTGTCGTTCCTGAACGCGCACGGGCTGTACGCGATCCTCGACCTGCACTGGACCGCGCCCGGCACGCAGGTCGCCGAGGAACAGCAGCCGATGCCCGACAACGACCACTCCCCCGCCTTCTGGCAATCGGTCGCCACGACGTTCAAGGACAACCCAGCGATCGTGTTCGACGTTTTCAACGAGCCCTACGATCCCACCGATCCGAAGTCGGGCGACGATCGGGATCCTCAGGATCGCGTCACCTGGAACTGCTGGGATACCGGGACGGCCAACGGCCCTGCCGGCGGAGCTCCCTGCGTCACTTCGGCATACGACGCCAACGGCAACAAGACCACGCCGTACCGCGTGGCCGGCCTGCAGACGCTCGTCAGCACGATCCGGACCGCCGGCGCCACCCAGCCCGTGCTCACCGGCGGCCTGGACTTCGCAAACGACCTCACCCAGTGGGTCGACCATGCGCCCGACGATCCCCTCAACCAGGAGGCCGCCTCCTTCCACAATTACCAGGGCAAGGCGTGCGACAACGCGACCTGCTGGAACACCACGATCGCCGCGGTCGCCGCCAACGTCCCCGTCGTCACCGGCGAGTTCGACGCCGATAACTTCGACAACGCCACGTGTACCAACAAGACGCCGAGCACGTTCGACACCGACTACATGACCTGGGCCGACCAGCACGGCGTCAGCTACGCCGCATGGGGCTGGGAGGTGCTCAGCGCCCAGGAGATCAGCGACCAGGGCTGCAGCGCGTTCTTTTTGACACGCGATCCCAGCGGGACCCCGGCCCCGCCCAACGGAACCGCGCTGCACGACCATCTCGCCGCACTGGCGGCGGGCGGCTCGGGAACCGGTGGCGGCCCGCCGGGTAACGGCAATCCACCGGCACCGGATCTGCAGCGCTTCAGCACCACGGTGACCTCCGACGGGACGGCGGTGGGCTTCCTCCTGCGATCGAGTCAGAACAGTACGGGCGTGCTCACCGGCAGGACGGTCAGCTCGTTCGCGATCGCCACGGCCAAGGTACGTCGCCGTCAGGTCTCACTGGGAACCGTCCACTTCAAGCTGGCCGCCGGGAAATCCAAGACGATCATGCTCACGCTCTCCGACGCGTCTCGCCGGTTGCTCTTGCGTCAGCACAAGCTCAAGGTGCAGTTCACGATCACGCTGACCAACTCGGCGAAGCGGCGCGCCGTCGCCCACCGGACGATCAACCTCCGGCGCCACTGACCAGCCGGACAGCCGTTCGGCCGGAGGGCGAGGCCACGCTGGTTCGACCTACAATCCCCTCGCCAGATGATGATCACCCAGGCCGCCACTCGCACCGTCATCGCCGCCACCCTGGCTCGCGCCCGCGAGCTCAACCTGCGCGTCACCGTGGCCGTCGTCGACACGGGCGGCCTGCTCAAGGGGCTCGACCGCATGGACGGCGCGCCTCCACTCAGCGCGCAGATCGCCGAGGCCAAGGCCCAGGGCGCCGCCGTCTGGCATCGCGACGGGCACGCCCTCGGCGAGGTGGCACAGGATCGTCCGGCGTTCGTGTCGGCCGTCAGCCAGATGACCCGGCTGCCACTGATCGCGGGCGCCGGTTCCCTGGTGATCCGCGACGGGGACGGAAACGTGCTCGGGGCGGTGGGGGTCAGCGGCGGCAAGCCTGACGAGGACCGCGCCTGCGCCGAGGCCGGTCTCGCGGCGCTCGCCGGCTGACGCTCTCCGGGGCTTGCGCTGTTGACCGAGCTGATTGACCTCGGCACGGGCGAGCTGCTTGATGGGTTCCGGACCCGGCGGCTGTCGCCGGTCGAGGTGCTCGCTGCCCACGCGGCCAGGATCGACGGCGTCGACCGAGAGCTGGGGGCGTTCACCGTGCTGTGCCTGGAGCGAGCCGCCACCGAGGCCCGGCGCGCGGAGCGCGCCTACGGGGGCGGTGGCCGGCCGCCACCGCTGGCCGGCGTGCCGTTCGCCGCCAAGGACATCTTCGACACCGCCGAGGTGGCCACCGGCTACGGGTCGGCGATGTTCTCGGGCCGCGTCCCGGCGACCGACGCCGCGGCGGTCGCCCGCCTGCGCGCGGCGGGCGCCGTGCTGATGGGAAAGACCGCCACCCACGAGTTCGCTTGGGGGATCACGTCGGTCAACCCGGGCGTGGGAACCCCGCGCAATCCCGTCGACTCGCAGCGGGTCGCCGGGGGCTCCAGCGGCGGATCGGCAGTCGCTCTCGCCAGCCGCCAGGTTCCGTTCGCGCTGGGCACCGACACCGGCGGCTCGGTGCGAATCCCGTCGAGCTTCTGTGGCACCGCCGGTTTCAAGCCGACGTTTCAGGCGATCTCGCGCAATGGCGTCTGGCCGCTGGCCGCCTCGCTGGATCATGTCGGGGCGATGACCCGCACCGTCGGCGACCTGGCGGCGTGGCTGACCGAGCTGGGCGTGGCGACGTCGAGCCCGGGACTGGAATCGGTTCGGGTCGGGGTCTGCCCGGACCTGCATCGGGTGGCCCTCGCGCCCGATCTGCAGCGGGTGTTCGACCAGGCGGTCGAGGTGCTGGGCACGGTCTGTGAATCGGTCGGCGAGGTCGCGTTCGCCGGAGCCGACCGGATTCACCCCACGTTCACCACAATCCAGGGCGCCGAGGCGGTCATCTCGCATCGGCGCGCCGGGCTGTTCCCGGCGCGGGCACCCGAGTACGGAGCCGACGTGCGGGCCCGGCTCGAGGCCGCCAAGTCGATCACCTTGGAGCAGTACGCCGACGCGACCGCCACTCGCCTGACGCTGGATCACCGATGCACCGCCCTGTTCGATCGTGTCGACCTCATGATCACGCCGATCACCGCGGTCCCCCCCTCGCTGATCGAGGATCCGGACGAGGTCGACCATCTCGGCCGGCGCATGGCGCTGCGCGACTGTGTCCTGCCCTACACGGTCCCGCAGGACCTGTTCGGCCTTCCGGCGTGCGCCGTGCCCGCCGGCCGGGACGCGTCCGGTCTGCCGGTGGGCGTGCAAATCTGGGGACCGCGGGGCAGCGACGATCTGGTGCTGCACGCCGCCTCCGCCCTGGAGATGGCGCTGTGACCATTGCGGGCGGGCGATCGATCTGCGAGGCTCGGCCGGTGCGCGGACACCAGCGCGGGCCGGCCGGACACAGCATCGCCCGGGCGGGCGCACCGTCAGCGCGGCGTGAGCCGGGGAGCGCGAGCGCGGAGGCGAGCGCGTCCGGCGTGATCGCGCTGCAGCGATCCGCCGGCAACGCCGCGGTGGGCCGGCTGCTGCGCAAGGTGGGATGGCCCGGCACCCGAACGACCAGCCCCAACCACGACCGCTCTACGCCGGTGCCAGGAGTCGACCGCTACCCGTTGTTCGACGCGGCCCTGGGTGGCAGCACGGACCAGGCCATGACCAAGGTCACCGACGAGCAGAGCGGCAACCGGGTCGTGGTGCTCGTCCCCTCGAGTCTTGTTCAGTCGTCGCCGGCCCAGGTGCTGCTGCACTTTCACGGGCTCAACAACCCGGGCTACCGCGCCAGCGGCCGTAGCGTTCGCGACGAGGACGAGACGCGCGACCGCTCGGAGGCCCAGCTGGCGGCGAGCATCGCCGAGGGCGACCAGCAGCTGGTGGTCGTGATGCCGCAGGGCGATCTGGCGGCCGGCTTCGGCGACGCGTCGACCGCTCCCAACGCCTACGTCAAGCGGGTGCTCGATCTGCTCAGGACCGATACGGGAGTGTCGATCACCCCGGCGGGCCTGGTGGTGGGTGGCTGGAGCGCCGGCGGCAACCGCGCGGCCGAGATGGCCGTCGCCGAGGCGAAGAGCGGCCAGCAGACGCTGGACTCGGTGGTGCTGTTCGAGGGTGTCAACAACTTCCAGAGCGAGGTGGAGGTCGACGATCCGCGCACGTCCGGCAAGAAGATGAAGGTCCGGCAGGATCCCCTGGGCGGGCGCGACAAGCTGGACATCTTCCTGGCCCTGGTGGCGCGCAACCTCAAGCACGACCTCGGGCTGCTGGCTGTGCTGGGCGCCGACGCCACCGATCGCTACCTGGCCAAGTCGTTTCGCTTCCTCGCCTACTACGGCAGCGCCGGCCTGTACGCGCCGGTGCACGAGATGCTCGACCAGGGGATTCGCCTCATGTTTGGCGAACCGCTGACCGCGGCCGAGGAGTCGCTGCAGCGCCGGCGCCTGCCCGGGGGACTCCAACTCGCGGCCCGAGTTCCCGACAGCGCCGGCCTGGCGACCGCGATCGCCGCGCTTCCCGCGGCCGTCCGCGACGAGCTGCGCCGCCACTATCAGGTGATCCGCGTCGCCCAGGTCGGCGACGACGCCAAGCACCGGGCCGCGATCGCCGCCGGTAAGCTGGACTCGCTCGGCCACGAGAACAGCGTCGGCTCCGGCGCCCTGCTTGACGCTCTTCGGCGCACCCGGCCGATGCGCCCGGTGACAACGCCGCCGGGTGGTGCAGGGACCGCGCCGAGCACGGGAATGCTGGACGAGTCGCCGGACGCGGCCGTGCCGGTTTAGCGTTTCGCCCACCGGCAAGGAGATGGCAATCAAGGCATGCGTGGTAACCAAGGCAGGAGGACCGGACGTTCTGCGGACGGTCGAGCGGCCGGAACCCGTTCCGGGCGCCGGCGAAGCGGTGGTTTCGCTGGCGGCGGCGAACGTGAACCCAACCGACCTCGGTGCCCGGGAGGGCATGTTCCCTCCGGGGTTCGGAATCGAGGGTCCGCCCTACGTGCTCGGCTGGGATCTGGCCGGCGAGGTGGCGGCGGTCGGCGACGGCGTCACCGCGGTGAGCATCGGGGACCGGGTCGTCGGCATGATCCCGTGGTATCACGCCCGCGGTCGATACGGCGCCTACGCCGAGCGGGTTCTTCTCCAGGCCGAGTGGCTGGTCGGCCTGCCGCCCGGGCTTGATCCGGTGCGGGCCGCGACCGTGCCATTGAACGCCCTGACCGCGCAGCAGGCGCTCGGTTACCTTGGGGCACCCGATGGCAGCGAGCTGCTGGTGACCGGCGCCTCCGGCGCGGTGGGCTCCTACGCGGTGCAGCTGGCGGTGGCGCGCGGCCTGCGGGTGACCGCGGTCGCGGGCACCGACGACGAGGACTGGGTGGCTTCGCTCGGCGCTGAGCGGGTGCTCGCGCGCGACAGCGATCTCTCGGCGATCAGCACGTTCCCCTACGTGCTGGACGCCGTGCCCGTCGGCGCGGCGGTGCTTCCCGCGGTTGCCGACGGGGGCACGATCGTCACCACCCGCCCGGTCCAGGAGAAGGCCGGGCGAGACATCAATCAGGTGCCGATGCTGATCGAGCCAGACCCACAGGAGCTTGAGAAGCTGCTCCAGGCCGTGACGGAGGGACGGCTGCGCACGCGTGTGGCGCAGACGGTTGCGCTGGCGCAGGCCGCCGAGGCTCACCGCATGTCCGATCAGCACGGTCGCCGCGGCAAGATCGTGCTCGTTGTCGACGAGCACTGAAATCGCCGAGCGCACCGCCGGACCGCTGGGGTCCGGCGGCGCGAGCGTCGGCTGCTCTGCCAGGTGGGCCGGCTACTTCAACGTCACCTTGCGTTTGACGATCACCCGGTGCCGGCCCGGGCGCGTCTGGGTCACGGTGAGCCCAACCGTCAGCCGGTGAAGGGCCGACAGCAGCCTCCGGCCGGTCCGGTTGAGCGTCAGGCGGAGCGTGCCGTGCGCGCCGGCCCCGATGCTCACCACCGAGGTCCCGAGGACGACCCGCTTGTGCGTTCGCTTGGCCTTCCGGGCGCTCACCGCGATGACCTTGTGCCCCTGGAGCGTCTCGATGACCGTGAAGCTGCCCGAGACGCGGCAGCTGGTGCTGCCGCGGCACGCGAGCGGCAAGGTCAGCGTCGTCCCCGAGACAGTGACGCGCCCGGGTGAGGCGTGCCCTGCGATGGGGTTGGCCGCCGTCTCCAGCGTCATGTCAGCGCCGACCAGGGTCCCGAAGTCCGTGGTCGCGACGGCCCGGTAGTGGATCGTCGTGCCCGCGGCCAGACCGGAGAGAGCGGCGCTGAAGGCATCGTTCGCGTTGTCGGCGCCGAGTGTCTGCGCCGCCGTCGACTGCCCGTAGGCGGTGGTCGCCCCGAACTGGAACGACACGTTGACCGATGCCCCCTGCGGGTTGACCGAACCGTTGAGCGTCGCCGCGGCGCCGGTCACCGCGGTCGCTGCACCCGTCACCGGGGTGCCGGGCTGGTAGGCGTCGCCGAACAGGCTCAGCGTGGGGTTGGCGTTGGTGAACAGGAAGGACGGCGTTCCGATCGCGGATCCCTGACACACGGCGCCGTCCTGGTTGAACGGATTGGCGGTGCAGGAAGACGAAATCGGCTCACGGACGTCGGCCTGCGCGGTCGGCGCCAGCGGCACGTCGCTTTCGTCGAGCACGAATGTCGGGTTGGCGGCATTGACGAAGTGACCCACGAACGCCTTCTCGACGCCGCCCCCGGTGTCCTCACGCCATGAAACGTATGGCGTGTTGCGAGAGAACGTGATATCGGCCCGGGTCGAGGGGTTGGCGCCCACCGAGATCGGCGCGCCGTTGTTGGTCAGCTCGAAGTGAGCAGCGGCCCCGGTCCCCACCAGCCGAGAGACGAACACCTGATTGACCCCCGCAAGAGTCTCGTCCCAGGCGACCCACGGAACCGTGGGGTTGGCCGGGTTCATCGTCCCGGCGGCCACTCGCGGGTCCTCGGCGCTCGCGTCAGGGTTCTTGTTAAGCGAGCAGCCGGCCTCGTTGGCGAGGCTCTGGCCGCAGGTCCCGCCGTGGGCAGAGCTGTCGAGCACGCCCTGGCCGGTGCCGCCCACGCTCACCCAGTTCAACCCACCGTCGACGGTCCCGGTCGGGGGAGTCGTCGTGCTCGGGGCGACGCCCTTGGCGGCGAACACCATCTCGTTGTTGCGCAGACCGTCGCCGCTGGGATTCTGCTCGTACCAGACGACCCATGGCACCAAGTCGTTCGCGCCGGTGAACGCGATATCCGGCTCGACGGCGTCGCGCGTGCGATCAACGTTGAGCGACGGATCGGCGCCCAGGCGCTCCACACCCACCTGCTGCCAGCAGAAGCCACCGTCGGGCGCCGCCGTTGGATCGGCCGCCGCCGGCGTGACGCCGACGCAGTTCGCCTGCCCCGGCCCCAGCGGCTTCTCGACGAAGATCTGGTTCTTGCCGGCACCGGGAGCGTTGGCGCCGGTCTCCTGCCAGGTGACCCACGGCCCCGGCTTCGTGGGGTCGGCGGCGCTGCCGCCGGCCACCGACGGGTTCTCGGCTTGCTGGTCGGTGTGGATGTTCAACGACGGAACGCCGGGGCCGGTTCCCCCGTTGCCCCGGCTCTGACCGCTGAAGATCCACTTGCCCTGATTGGCGTCGCCGGTGTTGTCGAAGCGACTGGCGAACACGTTGTTGTTGGCGAAACCGGTGCCGGTGGTCAGCTCGTACCACGTCGCCCATGGAACCGTCCGGCCGGCTCCGGCGAAGTCGATCGACGGCGCCTCGCCGTCCTGCCCCTGATCGAAGTTGAGCGAGCCGGAGAACAGCGGAGCGAGACTGGATCGTCCGCCGACCGTGCCGGCGCCGCGCGTGGTCCAGGCCCCGGCCGCAAACGATCGGGAGAACACCTGATCGTGGCCTGCGGCACCTTCTCTCTGGCGGAAGATCGCCCACGGGACCGCCACCTTTCCGGCGACGAGCGCGCCACCCACGACATCCGCGTTGGACGGATCCTCCCCGCTGACCCCGTTCGCCGGATTGATCCCGGCGGCCACGTCGGCGTTCACCTGTCCGCCCGGCGGCAACGGCGCAAATGCCGCAGCCGTCCCGCCGGTCGCCAGAGCGATGGCAGCGGTCGCTGCGGCAACACCGGTCCGCACAGCAGCGCGTCTGTGAATTCCCACGGTCCCTCCTCGATTAGCCCGCTCGTGTCATACCGCACCATCGCTCCGGAGTCAAACCCGGGTGGCGCGGCTCGACACTCAGTCGCAGGCTCGGTCGTCATGACCTCGATGCGCTCGCCCCTGTCGAAACGCCCCCCGGCCGAGATCGCGCGGAGGGCGGTTCGAATTCTTTGCGAAGGTGGAGACGGCGGGAATTGAACCCGCGTCCGCGGTCGCGTGAAAGATGGCTTCTACGAGCGTATCCGGCGCTCTGATCTCGCCCCCCACTCGCCACGCCGGCGGGGTTGTGGGGGACCAGCTCCGAAAGATTTCCCCGGATCGGCTGGAGCGATCCTCACCGGGTGAGCCTGCTAATTGATCCCGGCGACTCCGCCGCAGGCGAGCCGGAGGCCAGGACGCTCACGGCTTAGTGCTAGTGACTAAGCGGCGAGCGCGTACTCGTGAGAGTCCGCACTTATTGTTTTCCCGGGAGTTTTACGAGGCCACCCGGGACCTCGACTCGCAACCATCCCCACGAGTCCGACCACGTCGAAGCCTGTCGTCCCCTGGGTGTGTTGTCCACTTCAGTATAGGCCGGCTCGCGTCTCCGCCAAAGCCGCGTGCGGACCGAACCCGCCCTCCTACCGAAGAGGTTGCGAAGGAGTGGTCAGCGCCTGCGAGAATCAGTCGCCAGGCCATGGAGCACACGCCACCCACGCTGCCCGAGCCCGCCCCGGAGCGGCCGAAGGGCTTTGGTCCGATCCCCGGGCTGGAGGTCCCGTTCAGGCAACCACGTCCGGCGGACTCCGACGATCGCCGCGACAAGCGCCAGCGCGAGCACGGGCACGGGCACGAGTCGTTCTTCAAGCGCCGCGTCGTCCCGCTGGGCGCCGCGATCCTCGCGCTGCTGGCCAAGCTCAAGTCGGTCCTGCTGATCCTCGGCCAGGTCAAGCTGCTGGCCACCGCGGGCACGATGCTGGTCTCGATCGTCGCCTACGCGACGATCTGGGGATTCTGGTTCGCGGTCGGATTCGTGATCCTGCTGCTGGTGCACGAGATGGGGCACGTGATCGCGCTCCGGCGCGAGGGCATCAAGGCCTCAGCGCCCATGTTCATCCCCTTCATGGGCGCCCTGATCACCGCGCGCTCGCTCGGCGACGATGCGCTCGCCGAAGCCCGCACCGGACTGGCGGGTCCGATCCTCGGCAGCCTCGGCGCGGCCGCGTGCCTGGTGATCTGGCAGATCACGGGCCACGACTACTGGCGCGCGCTGGCGTTCACGGGCTTCTTCTTGAACCTCTTCAACCTGCTGCCGGTCGTGCCGCTGGACGGCGGCCGCGCCATGGCGGCGATGGCTCCATGGATGTGGTTCGCCGGCTTCGCCGGGATGATCGCGCTCGCGGTGATCTGGCCCAACCCGATCATCCTCATCATCGTCGTGTTCGCGGGCTTCGAGACGTGGCGTCGCTGGAAGCAGCGCCGCGCCGGGGGGGCGGAACAGGAGGCCTACTACCGCGTCAGCCCGCGTAACCGGGCGCTGGTGGCATTCGTTTACCTGGCGCTGATCGCGCTGCTGGTGATCGGTATGCACGCCACGCACCTGCCGCGCACGCTGGTGTGAGCGGGGACTTGGAGCACGCACGCTACGAGGGCTTCGGGCGCGGGCTGCCCCCAGCCGCGGCCCCCGCTCAGCGCAGGTAGCGCGTGTCCTGCTCGCTGGGAGGCACTGAGCGGCCTCCGAACGAGTCACGGAACGTGTAGGCGATCGCCAGCACGAGACCGAGGATCCCGAGCACGAACAGAATCGTGCCCACGGTCTGAAGATCGATCCCGTTGACGTGCGCCGTCACGGCCCATTTGAGGATCGCGCCGACCGCGATCAAGACGATGGAGCTGCCGATTGTCATGGTTTGACACTACCCGGCTTACGCTGCGCCGAAAAACGCTCACCGGCCGACCTCGCGAAGCTCACGCTGCACGTCGCGGGCGACGTCGCGGTTGCGGATCGTGTCGCGCTTGTCGAACAGGTCCTTGCCCTTGGCCAGCGCGATCTCGACCTTGGCCCGCGAGCGCGGACCGGCGAAGTACAGACGCGTGGGGATAAGCGTGAGGCCGCGCTCGTGCGTGCGTCCCACGAGTCGCTCGATCTCGCGCCGGTGCAGGAGCAGCTTGCGTGGCCGCTCCGGGTCGTGGTTCTCACGCGAGGCCGGCCCGTAGGGCGGGATGTAGAGCCCGTACAGCCAGACCTCCCCGTCGCGCACCATCGCATAGGCGTCCTTGATCTGGGCCTTGCCATCGCGCAGCGACTTGACCTCGGTGCCGGTGAGCACGAGCCCGGCCTCGAAGCGCTCGAGCAGGTTGTAGCGATACGACGCTTGCCGGTTGGTGGCGACGTCGCCGGGCGCAGCCTTTCTCTTCTTTCCCTTAGCCATGAACGCTCATCTCCGAAGGCAGGAGATCCACCCTACCCCGCGGCGCGTCGATCCGCCCAACCCGGACCTCCAGCTCGTCGCCCAGCCGCAGCGTTCCGCCGTTGCGCGTGCCAACCAGCACGGTTCCCTGCTCGTTGAGCTCCCACCAGTCACCGCGCAGCCGGCGCACCGGCAACATGCCCTCGAACTGGGCCCGCTCGCCGAAGGCGACGAACGCGCCTGCGCCGATCAGGCCGACCACCTCGCCCGAGAACAGCCGGTCGCGGTCTCCGCCCTGCAACAGCTCGCGCTCCAGCAGGAAGCAGCTGGCGACGTCGTCGGCATCGCGCTCGATCGTCATCGCCTCGCGCTCGCGGGTCGAGCACCACGGACCGGCGTTCTGGACCCATGAGGCCTCGGGTGCGGGCTCGCCGGCGATCGCCGACAGCAGGGCCCGGTGGCAGATCAGATCCGGGTAGCGGCGGATCGGCGAGGTGAAATGGCAGTAGCGCGGGGACGCCAGGCCGGCGTGGCCCCGGTTGCGCGCGTCGTAGTAGGCCTGCTTCAAGGACCGCAGGATGAGGCTGTTCAGAGCGCGGGCTCCGTGCCCGGTCCGGGCCACCCAGTCGGACACGGCGACCGAGGCCTCTCCGATCACGTCCGCCGCCTGCTGGGGCGTCAACGGTCCGGAGGGCACCGGAGGGGTGGGCACGCCGAGCGAGGCCAGCTGGTCGATCAGGCGCTCCACCGCCATCGACTCGGGACGCTCGTGGACGCGGTACAGCGTGGCGATCCGGTGCTCCTCCAGAAACGTGGCGACCTGCTCATTGGCGGCGATCATCAGGTGCTCGATCAGGCGGTGCGACTCGGTCTGCGCCTCGAGAGTCGCCCCTACCACATGACCCTCGCGATCGAACCCGAACGAAGGCTCGGCCGAATCCAGAACCAGTGCCGAGCGACCGGCGCGCAGTGCCGCCAGCGCCGCGGCCGCCGCCCGGGCGTCTTGGAGCGGCGCGCCCCACGGCTCGGCTGCCGCCTCGGTGCCCGCGAACAGCCGGTCGACTCGGCCGTAATCCAGCCGCTCGTCTGACCGGATCAGCGACCGGTACATCGAGGCGGCGCGCACCCCACGCGCGGAGACCGTCATCTCCACCGTCACCGCAGGCCGGTCGGCGCCGGCCACCAGCGAGCAGGCCTCGTTGGACAGCTCGCCCGGGAGCATCGGCTCCACCATTCCCGGCACGTAGACACTCGTTCCGCGCCGGTAGGCCTCGCGGTCGATCGGCGAGCGCGGCGCCACATAGGCGGCGACGTCGGCGATGTGCACCCACACCCGCCACGCCGCCTCGCCCACCACCGACTCGGCCGAGATCGCGTCGTCGAAGTCCTGGGCGCTGATCGGATCGATCGTGAGCGTGGGCAGATCCCGCAGGTCGCGCCGGCCGTCGACGCCGACCGGCAATGCCGCCACCTCTCGCGCCGCGCGCTGCGCCACCGGGTCAAAGCGCCGCCGCAGGCCGCGATCGAGCATCAGCGCCTCGATCACGTCGCGGGCCACGTCGGGGCGGCCCAGGCGCCGCTCGATCGTCGCCCGTCGGCCTCCCCCGCCCTTCCCGCGGCCGCCGCTCTTCGGAGCGCCCAGCAGCACCAGGTCGCCGACGCTGAAGCGCTTGTCGCGGCTGACGACCACCCGGGGGCCCGGTCCGAAGAACGGCTCGGCGATGAGGAACTTCCCCTGGCGGGCGAGCACCGCGACGCGCGAAATCGACGCGCGCTCTCCCGGTCGGCCCCCGTCCACCCGACTCACCGCAGCTGCGCCGCGACCGTCTTCTCGGCCACGGTGAGCGCGGTGTCGGTGTGCGAGCGCGGTCCGGTGAAGGCGTAGACGTTGGGGCTGATCCCGGCGCCGCGGCGGACCCCGCCGCCGCCGAGGTTGTGCCCCGAGGGAGTGAAGTACTCGCCGATCGTGAAGTCCAGCGCGCCCCCGTTGGACAGCGGCTGGATCTCCTGGAAGACGCCCTTGCCGTAGGTGCGGGTGCCGACCACCTTGGCGCGGCCACGGTCCTGGAGCGCTCCGGTGACGATCTCCGCGGCGGAGGCGGTGTTGTGATCGACCAGCACGACCAGCGGGATGCTGGTGGGGATCGCGTGGCCCTTGGCCATGTAGACCTGGCGCGGCTGGCTGCGGCCGTCCGTGGACACGATCGTGCCGTCGGGGATGAAGATGCTGGCCACGTTGACTCCCTCCTCCAGCAGACCGCCGCCGTTGTCGCGCAGGTCGAGGATCAGCGCCTTGGCGCCCTGGCTTCGCACATGGTTCACCTCGGCGCGGACCTCGTCGCCCGAGCCCTGGGCGAAGCTCGTCAGGCGCACGTATCCCAGCTTGGTGTTCCGGAAGCTCAGAATTCGGCTGGCGGCGACCGGCTCCGTGATGCTGGCGCGCACGATCGCGATCGTGCGGCGGTGGGCGCCGTGTTGCACGGTGAGCGTCACGGAAGTTCCCGCCCGGCCACGGATCAACCGCGCCGAGAACTCGCGCGAGCGCTTGGCCAGCGACGTGGAGCCAACGCGGGTGATGATGTCACCGGCGGCGAGCCCGGCCTTGGCGGCCGGAGACTGGGCGATCACGTCCTGCACGCGCAGGCCACTCGGCATGGCCTTGATGTCGATCCCGATCCCGCTCAGGTGAGGATCGGTTTCCGCCTGGAAGGAGCGATAGAGCGACGGGTCGTAATAGTGCGAGTACGGGTCGTCGAGCGAGGCCACGGCCGCCGTCAGCCCCTTGTTGACCAGGTCCTTGGCGTCGATCTTGCGGTAGTAGTCCTTGGACAGCAGGCCCATCACCTGGTTGACGAGCTTGTCGCTGGAGTTCTGCGACGTAAACGCGCTGCGCAGCGGTCCCGGCAACCAGCTCGGGTGCCCGCCGAACCACAGCCCCACGGCCAGCACGAGCACAGTCGCGACGACCAGCGCCGCGATGCGCGGACTGCGGGAACGAGGCGCGAACATCGGACCTCTGAGGGTAGCTGGGCTCACGCGCCCGCAGGTCGGAGCGGCGCGACCCGGCCGAAACGGCTCAGACGCGCAGGAAGCGGCGCAGCGACAGCCCGGAGCCGAGGGCGGAGACGGCGACCCCGGCCACCAGCAGCACGGCGATCAGGGCCGTGAAGGGGATCGTCCGGGGTGCGGCGATCAACGCCCAGTTGCCGGCGAGCGGATCCAACAGCGCCACCTTGGTGATCCCCAGCACCACGATCGCGAGCAGCGCTCCGGCGGCTCCCACCACCACGCCCTCGATCACGAACGGCCAGCGGATGAACCAATCGGTGGCTCCCACGAGCTTCATCACCTCGACCTCGCGGCGGCGGGAGTACAGCGATAGGCGGATCGTGTTGGCGATCAGCAGGACCGAGGCGATCGTCAGGAGCACCGTCAAGGCCGCGGCGGTGATCGTCACCAGGTTCGTGACCTCGAGGATCTTCTTGGTGTCGTTGCGCTTGTTGGAGACGCTCTGGATCGCCGAGTCGATCCCGCTCGAGCCGCCGCTCGTGGGCGCCAGCGCGTTGTGGACGCTGAGCACGTTGGCCGGGTTGTCGGGAACCACATGGAAGGTGTCGGGCAGCGGGTTCGAGCCCAGCAGCTTGTAGGCCTGCGGATCGGCCTTGGACTGCTGCGCGTAGGCGGTCTGCTTGGAGACGAACTGCACCGAGCGCACATGCGGCACCGCCAACAGCTCCTTGCGCACGCGCGCCTCGTCGGCGGCGGTCGCCTTGGTCTTCATGTAGACGTCGACCTCGACGCGGCTGCGCACCGTGTTGGCGGCCCCGTTGGTCGCCTGCACGATCGGGATGAACACGCCCAGCACGAGCATCGTGACCAATACGGTGGCCACCGCGGCGAAGCTGGGGGCGGCGCTGCGACGCACCGCGCGGATCGCCTCACGCAGGAAGAAGCCGAGCTTCATCCCTACAGGCCGGGGGGCCGGGTCGACGGAGCGCGCAACCTGCGAGCCAGATCCCGCGTGGTCTCGTCACGCGTATACAGCCCGGCGGCCTCGTCGCGCACGACCCGGCCGCGGGACAGCTCCAGGACGCGGCGGCGCATCTTGTCGACCATCGCCTGGTCGTGGGTGGCGACGAGCACCGTCGTGCCGGTGCGGTTGATCCGGTACAGCAGGCGCATGATGTCGATGCTGGTCTCCGGGTCGAGGTTGCCCGTCGGCTCGTCGGCCAGCAGCAGCGGCGGGTGGTTGACGAACGCCCGGGCGATCGACACGCGCTGCTGCTCGCCGCCCGAGAGCTGGTGGGGCAGGTTGTGCAGCTTGGTCGACAGCCCGGTGAGGCGCAGGATGTCGGGCACCTTGGCGCGGATCTCCTTACGCGAGCCGCCGGTGACCTGCAGCGCATAGGCGACGTTGTCGTGCACCGTGCGGTTGGGAAGCAGCTTGAAGTCCTGGAAGACGACGCCGATGTTGCGCCTGAAGAACGGGACGCGTTTGCGAGAGATGTCCTCGAGGTCGTGTCCGGCCACGCGAATCGTGCCGCTGGTGGGCTCGAGCTCCTTGATCAGCAGGCGCATCAGGGTCGACTTGCCCGAGCCGGTGGAGCCCACGAGGAACACGAACTCGCCGCGCTGTACCGAGAACGTCGCCTGGTCGAGGCCCACGTCGCCGGCATATAGCTTGGAAACGCCCCGAAACTCGATCACCGAGCGCGGAGAGCTGTCAGAAATCGAAGCCCTCCCGGCCGCCCGGGAATGGTGGGTGGATGCCTCGACGGCGCGCTTGCGGGTGCGACGGGAGATTCTTGAGGAGCTAGGCATAGAGTGCGCGCAGCGTAGCGACGAGCCATGCGAAAGAGCCAATCTCGCGGGCCCTTGCAACGGGATTTGCAGGACGCCGGAGGCTCGATCGGGACTTCGGCGGGCCCGCGGAGTACCGTTGTCACGGTCATGTCCGAAATCGGGATTTCAACGCTCGACAACGGGCTCCGCGTGCACCGCATCCCGGTGCAGGGAACCCGCTCGGTCACGATCCTCGCGGCCTTCGACGCCGGCGCTCGCACCGAGCGTCCCGAGGAGAACGGGATGGCCCATTTCCTGGAGCATCTGGTCTTCAAGGGAGGCGAGAAGTACCCCACATACCGGCACGTCAACGAGGCCGCCGAGAACATCGGGGCGGTGCTGAACGCCTACACCAGCCATGACCTGGTGGCCTTCCACATCACGGCGCGGGCCTCCCGCGGCCTGGAGGCCGCCGACCTGCTCACCGACTTCGTCGCCCGACCGAAGATCGACGCCGAGGAGCTCGATCGCGAGCGCGGCGTCGTGGTGCAGGAGATCGCCCGCGCCAATGACCAGCCGGCGGCTCAGGCCGAACATCTGATCGACGAGGCCGTGTTCGGCGAGCATCCGCTCGGTCGTCCGGTGCTGGGCACCACCGAGCACATCCGTGACACGTTCACGCGGGAGGGCATCGTGGCCTTCCGCGAGCGGCGCTGGTCGCCCTTGCGCGGCGCCGCGTTCGCCGTCGGCAACCTCGAGGGCCTGGGCGACGATGGTGAGCTGTCAGAGGTGTTCGGCCGCTTCGTCCGGGGTCCCACGCCGGAACCGTACGACCCCGCTCCGACCCAGCACCCCCGCACGATGGTGCGCGAGCGCGACTCCAACCAGTCGCACCTGCGAATGTCCTACCGGCCGGCGATCGACGTCGCCTCCCCTCGCGAGCGGGCCGCGATGGTGATCTACGGGACGCTGCTGGGCGGCTCGATGGGCTCCCGGCTGTTCGATGAGATTCGCGAGCAGCGCGGTCTGGCCTATTCGGTCAGCGCGTTCCCGCACGCTTACGCCGACGTACCGATCCTGCAGCTGTCGGCCGGCCTGGAATCCGGGCAAGACCCTCGAGGCCTACCGCCGTATGCGTGACATCGTCACCGAGCTGCGCGACCAGGGGCCGACGAGGGCCGAGGTCGCGCGCGCCCAGGCGTACGCTGCCGGAGCTCGCACGATCGCGTTCGAGAACACCGGTGCCGTCGCCCGCTTCGCCGCCCAGCAGACGATCGTCTACGGCGAGCCCGTCGATCCCGACGCGACCATCAAGCTGCTGGACCAGGTGACCTACGACGACGTCCGGGAAGTCGCCGCCGGCGTCGCCGACGAGCTGTCGGTGGCCGTGGTCGGGCCCGCATACCGTCACCGAGCTGGAGACGGCCTGAGACGCTGGGTCGCCGCGGGCGCCGTCGTCGTCGTGGCCGTGGCGATAACCCTCGCCCTTCTCGGCTCGCTGAGCCACACGAGCAAGCGCGACGTCGCGTTCGATGCCGGCGCTCCGGTCGTGCCCTCCCGTCCGGGGCACTCGAGCGGCTCCCGCCGGCCATAAGCACCGTCACGCCGCCGATCCCGGCCTGACCGGGTCCGGCCACCGCCCGCCCGTGTCAGCCGCCGAAGCCGGGCTGCAGACGGCGCTCACCAAGCAGATGCGCCAGGCCGGTCCGACCAGCGGGGCGCTGGTATACGACGTCGGTCGGCGCTCCGAGCTGTTCGGCCTGCGCGCGACGGCCAAGCGGCCGCCCGCCTCGGTGGAGAAGCTGTGGACGACGACCGCGCTGATGGACAAGCTCGGGCCGGGAGCGCGTCTGCACACCACGGTGCTCGGCACCGGCTCGCTGCGCCACGGGGTGTGGCACGGAAATCTGTATCTGCGCGGCGGCGGCGATCCCACGTTCGGCGACCCGACGTTCAACAAGGTCTGGGAGCAGGGCTACGGCCCGACGGCCAACCAGCTGGTCGACCAGCTGCGCGCCCGCGGGATCCGTCGCGTCACCGGCCGCGTGATCGGCGACGAGTCGCTGTTCGATCGCCGGCGCGGCGGCATGCTCACCAAGCTGATGGTCGACATCCCTGACTTCGGCGGACAGCTGAGCGCCCTGACGTATGACCACGGCACCACCGCCCGGCACTACGACCCGGCCACGTTTGCCGCCCGCGAGCTGGCGCTGACGATGCGCGCCTCGCACGTCGCCGCGCGGGCCTCGACCCACACGGGCAGGACGCCGGCGGGCGCGCGCCTGCTGGCGCTCATCTCGTCGCCACCGATGGCGACCATGACACGGCTCATGGACGTCCCGTCCGACGACCTGTTCGCCGAGATGTTCACCAAGCAGCTGGGGGTGCTGTTCGGTCGAGGCGGGTCGATCGCAGCCGGTGCGCGGGTGATCGCCGAGACGATCGCGGACACCTACGACCTCCATCCCAAGATCGTCGACGGGTCGGGCCTCTCGCGCGACGATGGCTCCTCGCCGCTGGAGGTGGTCGACCTGCTGCGCGACATCTGGCACACGCACGCCGGCGATGAGCTGACGGCCTCGCTGCCGAGGGTGGGAGTGGAGGGGACGGTGAAGACGATCGGGGTCAAGACGGCGGCCCAGGGCCGTTGTGTGGCCAAGACCGGCACGCTGGACTACGTCACCAACCTTGCCGGCTACTGCCACAGCCGCAGCGGGAGGACCCTCGCCTTCGCATTGTTCATCGACGGCCCCGACAACGGCACCGGGATCCTGCTGGAAAGCAAGATGATTGCAGCGATCGCACGTTATTGACGCCGCCACTTCGGGGCCTGACAATCGTGGCGTGCAGTCGAGCACGGCCCTGAACCTGCGAGAGCTGCAGCGCTACCTAGGCCGGGTGGGAGATCGCTGGCCGCTGACGATCGTGATGGTGGGAGGCGCCCGCGTCGAGGACCTCCGCGGCGCGCCCCCCCAGCGTGAGCGCGGGCCCGAGTTCGTCGTCGTGCTCGTCTCGCACGCCTTCGACGGGATGCCATGGCTGGAGCGCGTCTACCAGGCCGGCTCGCTGTGGGATGCCCTGGAGATGGGCGATCCCGTCGACGTGCACTGCTACACGACCCCGGAGTTCCTGCGCCGCCGGACGACCACCCCGGCGATCAAGGCGGTGGTCGAGCGCGGGCTGCTGCTGTTCGAGGACACCTCGCCGGTGCCGACGAAACCCGCCGCGGCCGATGACTAGTTAATCGCGACCATCCGCTCGATCGGCACCCGGGCGCGTTCGGCGATCTCCGCCGCCACCTTGACCTCGGGACCGCCGCGGCGCAGAGCGTCACGAAGCTTGGGCAGCGTGATCATCTTCATGAAGCGGCACGACGCAGCCTCGTTGGCGGCGATGAAGTCGACGTCGGGGGCCGCCTCGCGCAGCGGGTACAGCATGCCGGTCTCGGTGGCGACTATCGCCGTCCGCGAGCCGTCCGCCCCGTCGAGCTCCTGCGCGTATCTCAGCATGCCACCGGTGGACAGCATCTTCACCCCGTCGGCGACCACGTCGCCGGCCGCCACGTACTCCATCACGCTCGTCGAGCAGCCGCACTCGGGGTGGATCAAGAAGTCGGCACCGGGATGCTTGGCGCGCACGGCCTCGATGTCCGCCGGCTTGATCCCGGCGTGCACGTGGCATTCGCCGTCCCACACGTGCATCGGCTTGCCGAGCGTGCGCTCCACGTAGGCGCCCAGGAACATGTCGGGCCCGAACAGGATCTCGGTGTCGGCGCCATGCTCGCGGTAGATGTGCTCCACCACCTGCACGGCGTTGGCCGACGTGCAGCAGTAGTCGGTCTCCGCCTTGACCTCGGCCGTGGTGTTGACGTACATGACCACAATCGCATCGCGGTGGTCGGCCTTCCAGGCCCGCAGCTGCGCGGCGGTGATCGCGTCGGCCAGCGAGCAGCCGGCGTCGGCGTCGGGGATCAGGATCCGCTTGTCCGGGCACAGCACGGACGCCGTCTCGGCCATGAAATGCACACCGCAGAACACGATCGTGTCCGCCTCGGCGGCCGCAGCCTGCTGCGAGAGTCCGAGCGAGTCGCCGACGTAGTCGGCCACGTCCTGGATCTCGGGCAGCTGGTAGTTGTGAGCGAGGATCACCGCCCCCTGCTCGGCCGCCACCGCTCGCACCTCTCGCTGCAGCGCGGGAATGCTCTCCAGCATCAGCGGCGCGTCGGTGTCGCCCAGCATCGGAAGGTTCATGGCAGCGGCTGGAGGATGAGAGACAGGTCCAGGGCGGGAGCGCTGTGGGTGATCGCGCCCACCGAGACAAAGTCTACGCCGGTGCTGGCGATCTCCCGAAGCGTCTCCAGGGTGACGCCACCGCTGGCCTCCAGCTCGGCGCGTCCGGCGACCTGTCTGACCGCGTTGCGCAGCTGCTCGGGGCCCATGTTGTCCAGCAGGATCATCGGAGCGCCGGCGGCCAGCGCTTCGTCGATCTCCTCCGGTGTTCGGCACTCCACCTCCACCAGCAGCTCCGGAGCGGCGGCCCGCGCGCTGGCGACCGCCGGACCCACGCCGCCCGCCAGCACCGCGTGGTTCTCCTTGATCAGCACCTGGTCATAGAGCCCGGCCCGGTGGTTGGTGGCGCCCGCGGTGGCCACTGCCGCCTTCTCCAGCTCCCGCAGTCCCGGAGTGGTCTTGCGGGTGTCGAGAATGCGGGCGCTCGTGCCCTGGATGGCCTGGACGCAGCGCGCGGCCAGAGTGGCCACGCCGGAGAGCCGCTGCAGGAAGTTCAGCGCTGTCCGCTCGGCCGACAGCAGCGCCCGGGCACGACCCTGCACCGCCAGCACCTCTCCGCGTTCGCGCCAGACACCCTCCGCCACCAGTCGCTGCACCTCCACCCTAAAGTCCAGCGCCCGGAAGGTTGCCTCGGCCACCTCCAGACCGAACACGACGCCCGGGGACTTCTGGGTGATGAGGGCTCTGGCGCGAGCGTCGGCGGGCACCGTGGCCGCGGTCGTCACGTCGCCGTCGCCGAGATCCTCGGCCAGCGCCCGGGCAACGATCTCCTCGAACATGAGCGGCGAGCATAGCCCGCCGTTATCATCCGCCCGTATCAGTGGACCAGTACCCTCGGCTCACCTCCCGGGGGGCGCATACAAGAGGAGGAAGTGGATGAGTCGTACCTTGAAGTTGCTGGCGGCAACGCTTGCCTGCAGTTGCCTGGTCGCGGTGACCGCCCAGGCCGCCACCGCGCCGCCCACCGGGCCCCCGCCGCCCCCCAAGTCGCCCAGCGGCAAGACCGTGACGCAGGTGGCCATCGGCGGCGGTCTCGCCACGCCGACATCGTTCGCGTTCGGCAAGGGCCAGGTGTTCGAAGGAGACGGCGGCCCGGAGGGCAACGGCCCGCCGAAGGGCGGCGTTTTCCTGCTGAAGGGCGGCACCGGAGTGAAGCTGGCCGGATCGCCGGCCTTCGTGTCCGGGCTGGCCTGGCACCAGGGCGCTCTCTACGTGGCCGGCGGAACGCCCACGTCGAAGACCGCCGGTACCTTCACGATCCAGAAGTGGAGCGGCTGGAACGGCACCAAGTTCGCCTCGCAGAAGGCGATCTACACGGCGCCGAAGAAGTTCCAGGGCTTCAACGGCATCGCCTTCGGGCCCGACGGCCGGCTGTACGTCGGCGCCGACCTGGGGCTGCTCAACGGCAACGACCATGGACCGGCAACGCTCTCGCCCTACCTGTACGACATCCTGTCGATGAAGGCCGACGGCACGGGCCTCAAGGTGTTCGCCTCCGGGATCCGTCAGCCGTGGCAGATGGTCTTTGCCCCGGGCTCCAAGAATCCGCTGGTCTCTGATCTCGGTGTGGACAAGGGCGCGAAGAATCCGCCGGACTACGTCCTCAGCGTCAAGAGCGGCGATAACTTCGGCTTCCCGGCGTGCAACGGCACGGTCGCCGCCAAGTGCAAGGGCTTCGCCAAGCCCTTCAAGGTGTTCTCGCCCCACTCGGACATCATGGGCATGGCGATTATCGGCAAGACGCTGTACATGACGTCGTTCCTTGGCCTCACCCCTCCGCACAAGGGTGGCGAGGTCGTCTCGATGCCGCTCAAGGGCGGCAAGGTCACGCCAGTGCTCACTGGCTTCGTGGCTCCCACCGTGGGCCTCGGCGCCAATGGCAACACGCTGTACGTCGGCGAGCTGACCGGGCAGGTGTTCTCGGTCCAGCCGTAGTCGTGACGGAGGCCGCGGGGCGCCATTGCGCTCCGCGGCCGCCGTACCCCGCTCTATGATCACTGGCCAGCGTGGCCAACCGATCTCCGTCAGCGCGGGCAGCAGGATGAACGTGCGTGCCCTGACGGCCACGGCCGCCGCGCTTGTTTGCGGCTGCTTGTCGGCGTGCGCCGGGACTACCACCCGGGCGGCCGCCGCGTCACTGCCGACCGCCCCGGGCGGCCAGACCGTCACGCAGGTGACCGGCCCTGGCCCCGGCATCGCCACCGCGTTCGCGTTTGGCGATGGACAGGTGTTCCTCGGCAAGGCCGGCGGCCCGAACGGCGTGCCGCCGGGCGGCGTCGACGTCATCACCAATGGGGTCGCTCGCCGGCTTCCGGGTTCGCCGGGATATGTGGCCGGACTCACGTGGCACCGTGGCACGCTCTACGTGAGCGCCGCGTCCCAGCTGTTGGCCTGGAGCGGATGGAACGGGTCGTCGTTCACCCGCCGCCGGACTATCTTCACCGGACCGAACGGCTTCTCGGGCTTCTCGGGCCTTGGGTTCGGCGCGGACGGCCGCCTGTATGCCGGTGTCGCGGTGGCTGAGGACGGCCCCACAGCCGACGATCACGGGCCGACCACGGATCCCCATGCGCGCCAGATTCTGTCCTTCACCTCGGCGGGAGGCGACCTGCGCGTCGTCGCCCGCGGAATCCGCCAGCCGTGGCAGATGGCGTTCCCGGCGGGATCGTCGTCGCCGTTCGTCTCGGACCTCGGCCAGGACAGCGGGGCCGACCAGAACCTGGTCCAGGACTTCATCCTGCGAGTCAAGCCGGGACAGAACTACGGCTACCCGAGCTGCAATTGGATCGTGCTCCAGGCGTGCGCCGGGCGGGCCAGGCCATTTCGGTTCCTGCCGCCCCACACCGATCCGATCGGCGTGGGGATCATCGGCCAGCGCCTGTACATCGCCGAATTCGGCTCGGCCGAGGCAAATACGCCTGCGCAGGTCGTCTCGATCGGGTTCTCCGGCGGTCCGGTGCGCCCCCTGCTGACCGGCTTCACGCAGCCGGTCGCCGCCCTGGGCACGCACGGCGGCGCCGTCTACGCCGGCACCATCAACGGCCAGGTGGTCAAGGTCACGCCGTAGCCGAGGCCGCCGGACGACCCGCGGCCGGGGAGTGCTCGTCGCCGACGAGCACTCGAACCGTGGCGAACGTCGGGTCGGCGGCGCCGTGCAGCCGGGCGCCTGCCGCAGTGAGCGAACGCAGGTACCCGACGACCTCGGCGGTCACACGCTCGCCGGGCAGCAGCGACGGTACGCCGGGCGGATAGCCGGCGATCGACTCGCACGAGATCCGCCCGATCGCCTCGTCGACGGCCACCGACTCGCCGTGGCCGAGGAACGCATCGCGTATCGGCACCACCGTCTGGTGCTCCAGCGACGCGGGCGGCGTGGCGATCGGCTGGCCCTCGCCCGGGCGGGCGAGCAATCGCACGGTCTCGGCGAAGTCGTGGGCGAAGCGCTCCAGCGGCTCCACCGGCTGGCCCAGGCCGAGCACCAGCACGAGCGTCGCCTGGGTGGCCAGCTCGACGTAGATGTCGTTTGCGGCACGCAGCTCGGCGGCCAGCTCGTAGCCGGTGCAGCCGGTGCCGCGCACGTCGATCACGATCCGCAGCGGGTCCCAGCCGGCGATCCCGGGACGACCGACCAACGCCTCGCCGACGACCTCGCAGCCGGGTATCCGCTCGATCGCCGCGCGCGCCGCCGCGGCGGCCTCGATCGTCCGGTCCAGCAGCGCCTCGCCGTGGGCCGACAGCTGGCGCCGTGCCGCGTCCAGCGAGGCGAGCAGCAGCGAGTTGGGGCTGGTGGAGCGCACCAGGCGCACGCACCGCGATACCTCGGCGGCATCGATCCGGGTTGGCCGGGAGCGATTGCCGACGTGCAGCATCGCTGACTGCGTGAGGCTGCCGACGATCTTGTGCGTCGAGGCGAGCACCGCGTCGGCGCCCTGGCGCAGCGGCGACTCGGGCAACGACGGGTGAAAGCCGAAGTGCGAGCCCCAGGCGCAGTCGACGACCAGCGCGACATCGTGACCGTGAGCGACCTCGACGCACCCCGCGATGTCCGCCGCCATCCCGTAATAGGTCGGCGACACGATGAACGCCGCGCTGATGTCGGGGGCGCGCCGGAGCGCCTCGTCCAGCGCTTCAGGAGTGACGCCGTGGGCCATGCCGAGCTCGGCGTCGTACTCGGGCGCCACGAAGCTCGCCATCCCGCCGCTGAGCACCAGCCCGTCGACGACGGAGGCATGGGAGTTGCGCTGCACCAGCACGTGGTCCGATGGCTTGGCCAGGGCCAGGCAGAGCGCGTGGTTGCCCTGAGTGGCCCCGTTGGTCAGAAACCATGTCTGTCCAGCGCCGTAGGCGGCGGCCGCGAGCTCCTCGGCCCGCTCGTACGGGGTCGGGCTCGGACCGACATCGATGCCCTCGATGTCCTGGCAGATGTCGAGCGCCAGCGCGCGCTCGCCGATCGCCGAGCGCAACCCTGGGTCAGCCCCCGGACCGCCCTTGTGGCCGGGCACATGGAAGCGCACCGATCCGCGGAACCCGTAGGAGACGATCGCCTCCAGGTAGGGCGCGGTCGGCAGCTCGCGAGCGCGGCGCGGCGCGGGCTCGGACAGGACGTCGCGGGGCTCGTCGGCCTCGCGCGGGTTGCGCGGCTCGTAGGGTTGGCTCACTGCGCGGCCTCCAGCAGGTAGGCGCGCACGAAGCCGTCAAGATCGCCGTCGAGGACGCGGTTGATGTCACCCATCTCGAAATCCGTGCGGTGGTCCTTGACCATCGTGTACGGATGCAGGACGTAGGACCGGATCTGCGAGCCGAAGTTGACGTCCTGGGCCTCGCCCCGCTCGCGCGCGATCTCCTCACGGCGCTTGCGCTCCTCCAGCTCCGCCAGCTTGGATCGCAGCATGGCCATCGCCTCGGCCTTGTTGGAGGACTGCGAGCGCTCGTTCTGGCACTGCACGACGATCCCGGTCGGCCTGTGGGTGATCCGCACCGCCGAGTCGGTCTTGTTGACGTGCTGGCCGCCGGCGCCGCTGGCTCGGTAGGTGTCGATCTGCAGGTCGTCGTCATCGATTTCGACGTCGGCGGTCGCTTCCACCACGGGCGAGACCTCCACGCCGGCAAAGCTCGTCTGGCGGCGGTTGGCGGAGTCGAACGGAGACAGCCGTACCAGCCGGTGCACCCCCTTCTCCGATCCGTAGAGGCCGTAGGCGTTCTCGCCGCGAACGCGGAAGGTGGCCGACTTGATTCCGGCCTCCTCTCCCGGAGAGGCCTCCAGCAGCTCCACTGCAAAACCGCGCTTCTCGGCCCAGCGCATCTCCATCCGCAGCACCATCTCCGCCCAGTCCTGGGCGTCGGTGCCCCCGGCACCGGCGTTGACCGTGACCAGGGCGTCGCCGGAGTCATAGCGGCCCGAGAACAGGCGCTCCTCCTCGAGCGCGTCCAGACGCTGCTGCACGGAGACCAGCTGCTCCTCCAGCTCCGTCGCCATCTCGGGGTCCTCCTCGGCGAGCTCGGCCAGTGGCTCCAGATCCTCGACGTCGGACTCCAGCTGGCGGAACACGCTCAGCTTGCGGGTGGCCCGCGCGTGCTCGCCGGTGACCTGCGCCGCGCGCTCCTGGTCATCCCAGAAGCCGGTCGCTCCCATCTCGTCCTCCAGCGCGCCCGTGCGCTGGTTCAGCTCAGCCGGGTCAAAGATAGTCCGCAAGCAGCTTGAGCTGCCGGCGGATGGCTGCGAGACGCTGGGGAAGCGGCTCTGTGGGTGCGGTCGACATCGCTGGAGACCCTAGCAACCGCCGAGGTGGGCTCCCTGGGCGGGAGCGCCGCCAGGGAGTACTCGAATGCGGTTCCTCCCGACCGGGGGAGGCCACGGGGCCGGATTGGAGTCTGCCGCGGCGGGTACATGTGCGGATAGCAACTGGCCTTGAGGGAGGCCAAGGGAGGCTATTCATGTACAAGCAGGTACTCGATCCAGTCTCGCACTCGCTGGGACTGACCTCAATCTTCGCGCTGTTGCCGCTGGTGGTGCTGTTCGTGCTCCTCGGCGCGGTGCGCCTCAAGGCCCAATGGGCGTCACTGATCACCCTGGTCGTGGCGATTCTCGTCGCCCTGATCGTCTACAGCATGCCGGTCGGGCAGGCGGTCGATTCCGGGCTGGAAGGGGCGGCGTTCGGCTTCTGGCCGATCATGTGGATCGTCATCAACGCCCTGTGGATCTTCAACATGACCGACGCCACGGGGTACTTCGCGGTGCTCAGGCGGGCGTTCGCCCGGATCTCGGACGACCTGCGTGTGCAGGTGGTGGTGATCGCCTTCTGCTTCGGCGCGCTGCTGGAGGCACTGGCCGGCTTCGGCACGCCCGTGGCGATCTGCGGGATCATGCTCGTCGGCCTGGGCGTCAAGCCGATCAAGGCCGCCGCGGTGGCGCTCGTCGCCGACACGGCCCCCGTGGCCTTCGGGGCGATCGCGATCCCGATCACCACCCTCGGACAGGTCTCGGGACTGCCCGTTCACCAACTCGGGCAGATGGTGGGCCGTCAGACGCCGTTCCTGGCTCTGCTGGTGCCGTTCGTGCTGGTGTTCATGACCGACGGACGCCGCGGCCTGCGCGCAGCGTGGCCGGCGGCGTTGACGGCGGGGGTCGTGTTCGCGGTGCTGCAGTTCGCGATCTCCAACTACGTCTCGACCGAGCTGACCGACATCATCGCCTCGCTGGGCTCGGCTGCCGCTGTGCTGGCGCTGATGCAGGCGTGGGCACCGGCCGAGCCGATGAGCGCACCCGCTGAGCGCAAGATCGGCCAACCCGCGATCGCCGGCGGTAGCACCTCGGACCCGGCGTTCGAGCGCCGGGTCAGCGCCGACGACGACAAGCCGCTGACCCGCCGCGAGCTGGTCCTGGCCTTCGCGCCCTACGTGATCATCATCGTCGTGCTGGGGCTGATCAGCCTCAAGGGGATCGCCACCCAGCTGGACAAGGCGACCAGCGAGTTCTCGTGGCCGGGGCTGCACGTCCTCAACGCCAAGGGAAAGGCCCCCACCAGCCTGATCTTCAAGCTCAACTGGCTGACCGCGGCCGGTACCGGTCTGTTCGTCTCGGGCGTGATCACGGCGATCGCGCTCCGGGTCCGCCCGGGCAAGGCGCTGCGCGTCTACGCGGACACCTTGAACCAGCTCAAGTGGGCGATCGTGACGGTGTGCTCGGTGCTGGCCCTGGCCTATGTGATGAACCTGTCGGGCCAGACGATCACGCTCGGCACGTGGGCGGCCGGCGCGGGTGGTTTCTTCGCCTTCCTGTCGCCGCTGATCGGCTGGTTCGGGACGGCAGTCACCGGCTCTGACACCTCGACCAACTCCCTGTTCGGCGCCCTGCAGGTGGCCGCCGCCAAGCAGTCGGGGCTGTCCCCCACGCTGCTTGCCGGCGCCAACAGCTCGGGCGGCGTGCTGGCCAAGATGGTCTCTCCCCAGAACCTGGCGATCGGAGCCGCGGCCGTCGGCCTCGGCGGCCAGGAGGGGGACATCTTCCGCAAGGTGATCGGCTGGAGCGTCGTCCTCGTGCTGTTGATGGCCCTCCTGGTGCTGCTGCAGTCGAGCTCGGTGCTGAGCTGGATGGTGCCCTAGCCGGGTTGCCGGTCTGCGCGCGGATCCCGGCGCGCGGAACTAGACGGTCTAGTTCCGCGCGGGGGTGGGCGATTGTGGACGTCAGGTTTCCCCTATCGCCCTCGCGGCAGGCAAACGGCCGCGGGCGCTAGTCCAGGTACTCGTAGGCGATCAGGGTGAGGAACTCGGTCAGCTCCTCGGAGAGCGCCACCTGCTCGAAGATGCGACGGGTCTCGTCCGGCCGGCCCGCCTGCCAGGTCTCCTCGCCGACGGCGTCGCGGATCTTGGCCGTCTCCTCGTCGAGGATCTCGCGCACCAGATCGGCGGTCACGATGCGACCGTCGTCGGCCAGCATCACCCCGTAGTGGACCCACTGCCAGATCTGCGAGCGGGAGATCTCGGCCGTGGCCGCGTCCTCCATCAGCGAGTTGATCGCCGCCGCCCCGCGGCCACCGAGCCAGAACGACAGGTACTGAAAGCCGACATTGATGTCGGTACGCAACCCCTGGAGGGTTATCTCGCCCGGAGTGTCCTGTAGGTCGGCCAGGTCCTCGGCGGTCACCGCGACGTCGTCGCGCTGCTTGTCCAGCTGGTTCGGACGGCCGCCGAGGCCGCGCTCGAACACCTCGCGGGCCGTGGGGACCAGGTCGGGGTGCGCGACCCAGGTGCCGTCGTAGCCCTGCTCGACCTCGCGCCGCTTGTCCTCGCGCACGCCCTCCAGCGCCTTCTCGTTGGCCGCCTCGTCGCTGCGCGAGGGGATCAGCGCCGCCATCCCGCCCATCGCGTGAGCCCCGCGGCGGTGGCAGGTCGCCACCAGCAGCTCGGTATAGGAGTGCATGAACGGCACCGTCATCGTCACCGCGCTGCGGTCGGGCAGCACCTTCTCGTGATCGTTGCGGAAGCACTTGATCGCCGAGAAGATGTAGTCCCAGCGGCCGGCGTTGAGCCCCGCCGAGTGATCGCGCAGCTCGTAAAGGATCTCGTCCATCTCGAACGCCGCGGGCAGCGTCTCGATCAGCACCGTCGCCTTGATCGTGCCCTGCTCCATCCCCACCAGGTCCTGGGCGACCGTGAACACGTCGTTCCACAGCCGCGCCTCCAGGTGCGACTCCATCTTGGGCAGGTAGAAGTATGGGCCCGCGCCGTGGGCCAGCAGCAGCGGCGCACAATGGAAGAAGTACATCCCGAAGTCGAACAGCGAGCCGGAGATCGGCTCCCCATCGATCAGCAGGTGGCGCTCGGGCAGATGCCACCCGCGCGGGCGCACGAGCAGCGTGGCCGGGTTCTCGATCAACTCGTAGTGACGGTCGTCGGAGTCGTCATAGGTGATCCGGCGCTCGATCGCGTCGCGCAGGTTGGTGTGGCCGGTGACCATGTTGCGCCAGGTGGGCGAGTTGGCGTCCTCGAAGTCGGCCATGAACCCGTCGGCACCCGAGTTCAGCGCGTTGATGACCAGCTTTCGGTCCGTCGGGCCGGTGATCTCCACCCATCGCTGGAGCAGTGGCTCGGGGGCGGGCGCGACCTTCCAGTCGGACTCGCGCACCGACGCGGTCTCCTCCAGGAAGCGCAGCGACTCCTCGCCGGCGAGCAGCCGGGTACGGCGCTGCGCCCGCGCGGCCAGCAGTTCCTGGCGGCGCTCCTCGAATTCCCGGGCGAGCGCGGCCACGAACTCCAGCGCGTCGGGCGTCAGGACCTCATCGAAGTCATGCTCGGCGGGACCCTGCAACGAGATGCTCTGGCGGGGTGTCATCGCGGGCAACATACCCGGCCCCGGCGTGATCCACGCCTAGGTGACGTTTTCCTGGTTGTACGCGCGCTTCGGCGACCGGTCCTCTGACAGCGACCCCCGCGCGCGCAGGACGAGCGATTCGATGGCGTCAGCGAGGTGGACCTGATCGATGTTGTAATCCTCGCGTGCCGTCCGGATCCTATGCGCCTCGAGAAGCACCTCGGCGTGCGTGTATCCGACAGGCGGCTCGAATCGGTATGTCGCGAGCTCGATCAGCAGCCCGAGCGGATCCTCGAAGTAGATCGAGTCCATGAATCCGCGGTCCTTCACTCCGCTGTGGGAGACCCGGCGCTCGTCGAGGCGTTCCACGGCTTGGTTGAAGGTGGCTCGGGAGAGCGAGATGGCGATGTGGTGGACGCATCCGGGATCTGTCGGGGTGCGCTGGGGATCGGGCGCGCGGTCCTCGTTGGTGAAGATCGTGATCAGGCGCCCGTCGCCCGGATCGAAGTAGAGATGGCTCTCCGACGGGCGGTCGAGGTTGGGCTGCTCGAACACGAACGGCATGCCCAGGACGCCTTCCCAGAAGTCGATCGAGGTGCGCCGGTCGGCTCCGACGATCGTGATGTGATGGACACCTTGGCTTTGAAGCTTTCGCATAGCGCTCATCTCGCCCTCGAGCTCGACTGATTACATTTCCATATGATTCTGGCCTGCAGGAGGTCATCGTCTCCCCTGTCATCCATTGTCGGGGAGGAGGCCGCTCCATGACGGAAGTCGTCCGCACGGATGTGCTGGTGATCGGCAGCGGCCCGGCCGGTGGCGCGGCTGCGCTGTCGCTGGCGACGCTCGGCGTCGAGCACATCGTGATCACCAAGTACTCGTGGACGGCCAACACGCCTCGGGCCCACATCACCAACCAGCGGACCGTGGAGATCTTCCGCGATCTGGGGATCGAGGCCGACATCAGGGCCAACGGCACCCCCCAGCGACTGATGGGCGACACGGTGTTCTGCACGAGCCTCTCGGGCGATGAGATCGGCCGCGTGCGCACCTGGGGCACGCACCCCGCGCGCCAGGCTGACTACACGCTGGCCAGCCCGTCGGAGAACTGCGATCTCCCCCAGACGCTGCTGGAGCCGATCCTGATCGGGCATGCCGCCGAGCGGGGCTCGCACATTCGCTTCGACACCGAGTACCTCAGCCTGGAGCAGGACCAGGATGGGGTACGCGTACGGGTGCGCGATCGGATCAGCGGCAACGAGTACACGATCGAGGCCCGCTACGTGATCGGCGCCGACGGCGGGCGCAGCGTCATCGCGCGCGACATCGAGTTGCCCTTCGAGGGTCAGATGGACGTGGCCGGCTCGATGAACATCGTGTTTCACGCGGACCTGAGCGCCAAGGTGCAGCACCGTCCGAGCGTCCTGTACTGGGTGCTGCAGCCCGGCTCGGACATCGGCGGCATCGGCATGGGACTGGTGCGGATGGTGCGCCCATGGGACGAGTGGCTGATCGTCTGGGGCTATGACATCAACGAGCCACCACCGCAGATCGACGATCAGGCGGCGATTGAGATCGTTCACAACCTGGTCGGCGACGACACCGTTGCCGTGACGATCCGCTCCACCTCGTTGTGGGGCAACAACAAGATGTACGCCACGCGGTACCGCGAGGGCCGGGTGTTCTGCATGGGCGACGCCGTGCACCGCCATCCGCCGTCGAACGGGCTCGGCTCCAACACCTCGGTCCAGGACGCTTACAACCTCTGCTGGAAGCTCGCCTACGTGCTGCGCGGTGACGCCGGGCCGGGTCTGCTTGACAGCTTCGATGCCGAGCGCGCCCCGATCGGCAAGCAGATCGTGCTGCGCGCCAACCAGTCGATCGAGGAGTTCGGTCCGATCTTCGCGGCGCTGGGGTTCACCGATACCAGGGATCCCGACGTGATGAACGAGCGTATGCGGGCTCGAGCGGATAACACTCCGGAGGCGGCGGCGCAGCGCGACGAGCTGCGCCGTGCGCTCGAGCTCAAGGACTACGAGTTCAACGCCCACGGAGTGGAGCTCGGCCAGCGCTATCGCTCCCGCGCGGTCATGCCGGACGGGACTCCGGAGCCCCCGTACACGCGCGACGCGGAGCTCTACTACCACCCCACGACGTGGCCGGGCGCGCGCCTGCCGCATTGCTGGCTGGGCGCCGACGGCCATCGGGTGAGTACGCACGACCTGGCCGGCAAGGGCCGGTTCGCGCTGTTGACCGGAATCTCCGGCGAGCACTGGGCAACCGCGGCGGCGCAGGTAGCGGAGGCTCTGCAGATCGAGATCGCCGCCTACGTGATCGGCCCTGGGCGCGATTACACCGATCTGTATGACGACTGGGCACGCCTGCGAGAAGTGGCCGAGGACGGCTGCGTCCTGGTGAGACCCGACGCGCACGTGGGCTGGAGGGCGGCGTCAAGCGTCGATGAGCCAGCGGGCGCGCTGAGTCGGGCGCTCGAGTCGATCCTCGACCGGGCGGGCACTCCGGAGACGTGATCAAACGCGGCGATCAGGCGCCGTGGCACTTCTTGAACTTCTTGCCCGAGCCGCACCAGCACGGGTCGTTGCGCCCGATCTGCTGGTCCTCGTCGACCCGGCGCTGCTGGACGGGCGCCATCGGCTCCATCTCGGCTTGCTCGTAGTCGGGCTGCGCTCCCGCGGCCGCGGCGATCGCCGAGGAGCCGGACTGCATCGTCCCGCCGGAGTAGCTCACGCGGCCGCCGCCGGTCGCCGAGCTGGAGGCCTGGCTAGGGCTGCTGCGCGCCGGCGGGACACCGCCGTTCTCGTCGGTGAGCGTGACCTCGACGTGATAGATGAGCCGGGCGAAGTCCTCCCACACGCTGTTCATCAGGTCCCGGAACAGCTCGAAGGCCTCATTCTTGTAGGCGACCAGCGGCTCGATCTGGGCGAACCCGCGCAGGTGGATGCCCTGCTGCAGGTAGTCCATGTCGTAGAGATGCTCCTGCCAGCGCTGGTCGATGATCTCGAGCAGCAGATAGCGCTCGACCTGGCGCAACAACTCCTCGCCGAGCTCCTCTTCACGTCCTTCGTACTCGGACAGCGCCTCCTCCTGAAGGCGCTGGGTCAGGTCCTCGCGGTCGACGCGGTTCAGCTCGAGCGAGGTCAGCTCGTCGGAGGGAGTGAAGATCTCCTCGATCCGGCGCATCAGGCCATCCACGTCCCAGTCCTCGACGAACTCGCTCATCGTGTACTCGGTGACCAGCCGCTCGATCAGGTTCGAGATCTCCTCACGCGCAGCGTCGCTCATGTCGCGGCCCTCCAGCACCTCGTCGCGATAGGCGTAGACCACCTCGCGCTGCTGGTTGAGCACATCGTCGTACTCCAGCGTGTGCTTGCGCTGCAGGAAGTACTGCTCCTCGACCTTGCGCTGGGCCTTCTCGATCTGCTTGGAGAGCATGCCGGCCTCGATCGGCTCCTCATTGCCCTCGTCGTCGACGGAGCCGAGACGGTCGAGGATCTTGTAGATCCGCTCGCCGGCGAACAGCCGCACGAGGTCGTCCTGCGCGGACAGGAAGAAGCGCGACTCGCCGGGGTCTCCCTGCCGGCCGGAACGACCGCGCAGCTGATTGTCGATCCGGCGGCTCTCGTGGCGCTCGGTGCCGAGGATGAACAGCCCGCCGGCCTCCATCACCGACTGCCGCTGCACCTCGACGCGCTCGTCGATCGACGGCAGCACCTTGGCGAGGTGCTCGTCGTAGTCGGGATCCCCGGGGGCCAGGCCCAGCTTGGCCACCTCCAGCGCGGCCAGATGCTCGGCGTTGCCGCCGAGCTTGATGTCGACGCCGCGGCCGGCCATGTTGGTGGCGATCGTGACCGCGCCGGGGGCGCCGGCCTCGGCGATCGTCTCGCCCTCGCGCTCGGCGAACTCGGGCTTGGCGTTGAGCACGCTGTGCTTGATCCCGCGCTTGGTCAGCTGCTCGGAGAGCATCTCGGAGACCTCGACCGAGATCGTGCCCACGAGCACCGGCTGGCCCGTCGCGTGGCGTGCCTCGATCTCCCTGGCCACCGCCGTCCACTTGCCGTCCTTGGTCTTGTAGACCTGATCGTTGCGGTCCTCGCGGACCATCGGCATGTTCGTCGGGACCTGCACCACCGGTAGCTCGTAGATCTTCATGAACTCGGTGGCCTCGGTGAGCGCGGTGCCGGTCATGCCCGCGAGCTTCTCGTACATGCGGAAGTAGTTCTGCAGCGTGATCGTCGCCAGCGTCTGGTTCTCCTCCTGGACGCGGACGTTCTCCTTGGCCTCCACCGCCTGATGCAGGCCCTCGGACCACCTCCGGCCCTCCAGGATCCGCCCGGTGTGCTCGTCGATGATCTTGACCTCGCCGTCAATCACGGCGTAGTCGTCGTCTCGCCTGTACAGCGACTCGGCCTTCAGCGCCTGGATCAGGTGGTTGACCAGGTGGCCGTTCTCGGCCCGGTAGAGGTGATCGATGCCCATGAACCGCTCGGCCTTGGCGACGCCCTGCTCGGTGATGGAGACGGTCTTGTACTTCTCGTCGAACTCGTAATCGAAGTCGGCGACGAACTGCTTCTTGGTGCGCGGGTCCATCCCGTCGGGCGTCTTGCCCGCCTTCATCTTGGGCGCCAGGCGGGCGAACTTGGCGTACAGGTCGGCCGCCTGCTCGGGCGCGCCGGAGATGATCAGGGGCGTCCGGGCCTCGTCGATCAGGATGTTGTCGACCTCGTCGACGATCGCAAAGCGGTGGTAGATCGACTTGCCGTCGGCCGCCTTCTCACGCCCCCCGTGCTGGAACTTCTCCTCCAGGCTCTTGGCCATGTTGTCGCGCAGATAGTCGAAGCCGAACTCGGAGTTGGTGCCGTAGGTGACGTCGGCAGCGTAGGCGGCGGCCTTCTCCGCGGGGTCCTGCATGTTCTGCAGCACGCCGACAGTGACGCCGAGCATGTCGTAGATCGGCTTCATCCACATGGCGTCGCGGCGGGCCAGGTAGTCGTTGACCGTGACCACGTGTACGCCCTGACCGCCCAGCGAGTTGAGCACCACCGCCAGCGTGGCCGTCAGCGTCTTGCCCTCGCCGGTCTTCATCTCGGCGATGCACCCGTCGTGCAGGACCATGCCACCGATCATCTGCACATCGAAATGGCGCATCCCCATCGACCGCTTGCCGGCCTCGCGGACCAGCGCGAAGCATTCGTACATCAGGTCATCCAGCGACTCCCCGTTGCGAGCGCGCTCGCGCAGCTCGTCGGCGGTCTCTCGTAGCTCCTGGTCCTCGTAGAGCTCCACCTCGGCTTCGAAGCCGTTGATGCGGGAGACCTTCTGCTCGTAGGTCTTGAACTTCTTGGCCTCGCCCATGCGAAGCGCGCGGTCAAGGAAGGACATGGCTTCAGGGTAGCGCGGGGAGCCGCGCCGGCAGCCCGGCGGTCAGGCCGCCGACGAGACGTCTCCAGGCATGGCTTCGGGCGCCGCCGGAGTCCGGTTGGAGCGGGCCTCGCGGCGCTTGCGGCGCTTGTCACGGTGGCGCTTGACCTGGACGGCGAGCTCGTCGGCGCAGCGGTTGATCGAGTGCGTGAGGTCGCCCGAGGCTTCGCGCGCGCGCAGCGTCACCCCTTTGAGGTGGAGCGTCGCCTCGGCCACCTGCGAGTCGGCGATCGAGGGGTTGCGCTCCTGGGTCAGCTCCAGCTCCAGCTCCGCGAGCTCCGACACCTGCCTGCTGACCTTGTCGAAGCGCTTGGCGGCGTGCTCTCGCACATCTTGTGAGATGGACATGTTGCGGCCCTTGACTTCGATCCGCATGACCGACCTCCTGAGTGGAAGCGTTGCTGTGTGTGATCACGAGGTTATTCCTGGCGGCCGCTTTTGTCGATCGTCAGAATGTCCAGTCCAGTGGTGTTGTCCGGTCCAAGCGCTCCGAGCGTCGCGCCCACGATCCAGTGGTCGCTGGAGCCGACGGTCCTGATCGGCGTCGGCGCGATGGCGGCGCTGTACGGAATCGCCTGGCGGCGGGCCCGCAACGGGACTCCGCCCACCCCGCACCGCCCCGGCTACGGTCGCCTGGCCCTGTTCGCGGCCGGCCTGGCGACGATCCTCGCCGCGCTGGTCTCCCCCATCGATGTGCTCGGCGACCAGCTGCTGGTGATGCACATGGTCCAGCACATCCTGCTGCTCGACCTCGCTCCGATCCTCATCATCCTGGGCTTCAACAAGGTGCTGCTGCGCCCGGTGACCCGCCGCCTGCACGCGCTCGAGCGCCGCGCCGGCTACCTGGCGCACCCGGCGTTCGCGGTGCTCGCCTACGCGGGCTTCATGTGGCTCTGGCACATCCCGTCGATGTACGACGCCGCACTGCGCAACCCCACCGTGCACGCCTTCGAGCACGTGTGCTTCGCCGGCGCGGGCTCGCTGTACTGGTGGCACCTGCTCTCGCCGATCCGCAGCCGCATGCGGATGGGCGGCCTGGGCCCCGTCGCCTACATGGTCTCGACCAAACTGCTGGTGGGCGCGCTGGGGATCGTGCTGGCGTTCGCGCCCGCGTCGTTCTATCCCTTCTATGAGCACCATCCGCACTACTGGGGGTTGTCGCCCTCCACCGATCAGTCGATGGCCGGGCTGGTGATGGCGCTTGAGCAGTCGATCGTGATGGGGATCGCGCTCGTATGGGTGTTCGTGCAGATGCTGCGCGAGTCAGAGCGCGAGGCGCAGCGCGCCGAGCGCTACGAGGTCGCCTGAAAACGACGAGCGCCGCGCGGAGACCCACGGTCTCCACGCGGCGCCTGGATGGCTAGGAGTGCCTGCCTTTAGACCTACTTGCAGGCCTGCGTGCCGGAGACCGTGTTGGTCTCCGTCGTGTTGGTCGTCGGCAGGGTCGCCGTGAACGCCACGGAGAACGGACGCTTGCCGTTCTTGCAGCCGATCGACTGCAGCACGCCCACCTTCTTGCCGTTGACCTTCGTGGAGAGGTTGAGCCACTTCAGATTCTCTGTCTCCAGGGAGCCGGCGAGGCCGAGCGGCTGGGTGACGTAGTTCGGGATCGGGGTGTTGACCACGAGATTCTTGCCGACCTGCTTGCGGGTCACCGGATACGGGGGCACGGCCCCGGTCGTGACTGCCCCTCCCGCGCATAGGTGGCCCGGGCCTTCGACGAAGAAGTAGGCCAGCTTGCCCGGGCCGGCGTTCCAGACGTGCAGGTTCGGGTCGCATGCCGTAGCCGTGGGATCCGTGGTGCTGAAGTTCGTCGGACTCCCGATGACCGCGGTGATGGCGCCTGTCGCGACCATCGCGCCCTTCGGGCACCCTGCATCGCTCTTGGCGGCAGCGATGGTGGCCACCGAGCACGTCGGAAGGCCCTTGTCGTTGAGCTTCAGACCGTAGATCGTGGTCTTGATGTTGTTGAGCTCTGCCGTGCGGTTCCCGGCCGTGCCGGTCGCCGTGAGGGCCTCGTTATAGCCGACCGAGACCGGCTTCTTGGCCGTGCCGGCCTTGGCGGGCGAGACGACGTCCTTCGCCGTGTAGGTATTGATCGCGGCGTACGCGGACGCAGCGGCGATCAGCATGATTGCCGCTGTGACGGCGATCACCAGTGATTTACGCAAATGACTCCTCCTTCTGGGTTGTTGCGAGCACTCCCGGCAGAGGTGGCCGGCAGAGGTCACGGAAGCGGTTGTAGATGGGGGAAGGCTTGGGGTTGTCCGGTGGTCAGCTTCCCCAGGGACGATTGGGGCGCGCACGACGGACCGGACGGATTGGACGTGAGGTAGTACTGACCTACCAGCTGCGCAATTGTTAACACAGTCCCGGTCACGGAAGTTGTGCTGGTCGACAGCGACGGCGACAAAGCGGGCAGTGGATGGCTCGTGCAGAGGTAGCTGCCGAACACCTGCAGGCCCGCGCGCAGACGGTCGAAACCGCCGGGCGTCATGTAGGCATTGGAACGATTGGACTGCGGACGCGCCTGATACGGCAGGAGCGCCTCGGGGCCTACCGTGTTGGCCGCCCGCAGGTAATGCTCGTTGTGGCCGGAGGCCGATGGGAGCGTCCCCTCGGTGGTCGCCGTGCTGTTGGCGAAGAAGGCGGCGATCTCGCGCCGGTAGACGTTGACGTAGTCGATCACGGGGACGAGCTGGCCCAGGTAGGGCTTCAGCTGCTGCAGGAACGGCACGCTGTCGACGAGGAAGCGCTGCAGCGCGGGGAAGCCGGCGCGGGATGCCCGGGTCAGGGGGGCGACGTCCTGCACGAGCGTGCGCAGCTCCGGCGCGGCGACTACGAGCTGGCGCAGAGCCGGCGTCAGCTGTACGGCCGCGGGTTGCAGCTCGTCGATCAGCGGCTTGGCGGTGGTCGAGAACGTCCCGAGCCGGTCGATCGTGCTCCGCGTCTGGGCCAGAAACGCCGGGAACGCACGGATCGTGTCGGCGAGCGCGGTGTCGCGAGAGGCGGTCGCGGCGAACAGCGCGTTGGAGTTGCGCACGAAGCCCTGCAGGGTGGCCGGGGAGTGGGCGAGTGCGGAGAACACCAGCCCGCCGTCGTGCAGCAGCGTGGTCGTCGCCTGGCCCTGTCGTCGCAGCACGGCCAGGACGCGGTCGACGTTGGTGGCGAACGGGTCCAGATCCGCCAGGGCGGTGTTGAACTCCTGCCCACGGTTGGTCAACGCGACGCCACCCTGCTGCATCCACGTCTCGAAAGCGCGCCGCGTGGTCGGATCGAACGTGGACAGGATCTGGTCGAGCGCGACGGTCGGCGCCACCTGCGCGCGCGGCAGGGTTGCGTCGTCGTGCAGCTTGGGGGCGCTGGGCGAGCCGGCGCTGAGCTGCACGAATGTCTCCCCCAGCAGCGTCTTCTGGCGCAGGATCGCCCGCGTGTCCGCCGGCCGGGGGGCGAACTGCCGGTCGATCTGGATGACGGCCCGGTTCAGGCCGGTGCGCCGGTCCAGACCGACCGAGACGACGTGGCCGATGTTGACTCCGGAGACCTTCACCTCCGCCTGGGAGGCCAGCTCGACCGCCTGGTCGAACTCGACGGTGAAGCGGTAGCCCTGGGGCGAAAGCGACAGCGACCCGCCGAACGAGATCCACAGGAAGATCAGCAGGCCGACACACGAGGCCGTGAAGGCGAACATCGTGAGGATCGCGAGGATGCTGGGCCGTTGCTTGTTCATGCGCTCATCGCGATCAGCTCGGGCACGTGGTGAAGGTTCCGACCTGCTTGGTTCCCGGAAGCGTGGAGGCCGTCGGCGCATTGAGCAGGTCGAGCAGGATGCCCAGCCCGGCGTTGTTGGGCGCGATCGTGTTCTCGTAGAAGTTCAGCTCGCTGCACGTCCCCATGAAGATCCCCTGGGTGAGCGCCCCATTGGCGTCCTGGGAGGAGACGAGGCTGTCGGCGTTGTGGGCCAGCCACGAGCCCCAGTACAGGTAGCTGGGCTCGGAGCCGTGCTGGTAGGCCAGCGTGTTCAAGAGCGTGTTGAGCACGTTGATCGAGCTCGACAGCGACGGGATGGCGACTTTGAGCTTGGCCGTCGCCGGCGCCAGGGTGCGAGCCAGCGGCTGCACTGCCACCGAGAACGGCCGCAGCTGGTTGGCGATCACCGGCGTCGTGTCGCGCAGCAGCGGACGGGAGGCCGCCAGCGCCGGCCCGAGGTTGCGCGCAAACGGTCCGAGCAGGTGCAGGGTCGTGGCGCTGGCACGGGAGAACGAAGCGACCTTGCCGAGCGTCTGCTGGGTCTGGCGCAGCGTCCCGGGGAACAGCTGCAGCGTCTGCTCGAGCTGGGCATCGTTGGTCGAGATCGCCCGGAAGTTCGTGTCCGAGGAGCGGATCAGCGACGCCAGCTGGCCCTCGACGCCGCCCAGAGAGCCGGCGACGAGGTTGAGGTTGTGGATCGCGCGGCGGAGGTTGCGCTGGCGCTGCGACAGGAGGGTGGCGAAGCGCTGCGTGTCGCGGTCCAGCGGCTCGAAGCGCTTGAGCGTGCCCTGCAGGCTGGCCACCGCCGCCGGGCTCGGCGCCGTGCCCTTGGCACCAGGGTCGCGGAACACCTGGGCACCACCGGCCAGCAGCAGGATCAGGTAGTTGCGCGCGTCGACGTCCAGCGAGGAGAGGATCTCCGAGACGTCCACGTCGGGGTTGGTGTTGGCCGCCGAGAGCGTCCCGCCCGCGGGGACCGCGCCCGCGCTGCGGGTGCCCGGATCCAGCGCCAGGTACATGTCCTTGAGCGGCGTCCGAGGGCGCAGCAGAACCGTGGCGTCGTTGTAGATCGGCTGGTACTTCTTGTAGATGTTCATCGTCACCATGGCGCGGCCGTCCTGCACCGACACGCCGCCGATCTGCCCGACCTGGACGCCGGCGATCGTCACCGCCTGCCCCTGGCCGGGCGTGACGGCGGCGGCGGTGGCGAACGGTGCGCGCACCGTGTAGTAGCTCTGGCCGAAGACGAACGACGGCTGGTGCTCGAGGATGTACAGCGTGACGGCGATCGCCGCCACGAACAGCGCCGCGATCGCGATGAAGTCGAAACGATGCTCACGGATCGCGCGTTTCACGGGCCGGTTCCCGTGGTGACGCGGTTCAGGGCCGGCGCCGGATTGCGATAGCAGGCCACGTCGGAGCGAACCGTGGGGGCCTTCCCGGCGAACGCCGGTCGCGTGCCCAGCGGCGGCAGCACCGCATTGCCGTACAGCGGCCCGCCGCCTGACAGCGAACTGGTGGCCACCCGCTGGCCGCCACCGCCCGTGGACGCGCGCAGGTAGCGGCCGTTGCCGTCGATGTTCTGCGCCGAGGAGGCCAGCCCGACGGCTGACTGGAACAGCTCCTGGTAGACCTGGAGCCCGGTGGTCAGCGGGGGATCGGAGATCCGCTCGTTGCCGGTGGGGATGATGTCGTGGGTGAGGCAACGGGCGAGGTTGTCGGAACCCTGCAGCAGCGACTGGGTGGCGGTCAGCGTCTTGGAGGTTCCCTGGACCGCGGGGGTGAGCGAGGCCAGCAGCCCGCGCAGCTCCTGCGGTGAGAACAGCGCGATCGACTGGCTGAGCCAGGGCAGGCCGGCGTCGATCGTGGGACCGAGCTGGCGGATGCTCGGCGTGAGCTCGCCCGCAAACTCACGCGTCGGCGCAAACGACGCCTGGAGCGGCCCGAGCGCGTCGTCGGTCGCGCGCAGCGTCCCCGGCAGCAATGCGATCGTCGCCTGCAGGTCGTCCTGGCGATCAGAGAGGGCGCCCATGGTCGCGTTCAGGGTCGTCACCAGGTCGCTGAGCTGGCCCGACTCCGAGGCCAGCGCGCCGAACAACCGCTGGGTCCCCGAGACGACGCTTGATAAATCGTGGGGCTGCTGGCCGAGCAGCGCCTCGTTGACGATCGCCGAGGCCCTGAACGCGCCGGCGGCGTACGTCAGCGACTGGTTGAGCGACTGGCCGGCGGTGAGCCCGCGCTGGGTGGGATCCTGGGAGGCGTCCTGGGCGACCGTCGGGCGGTCGTTCAGAGCGCCGCCGAAGCCCCGCAAGAGCGTCTGCAGGTTGACGCGGGTGTTGGAGTTCAGCGCTGACAGCACCCGGTCGAGCTGGACCGGTCCGGTCGTGTTGGCCGCCGGCAGGATGTGACCGGAGGACACCGTCGGCGCCGACGGCGTGCCCGGGTGCAGGTCGACGTAGAAGTTGCCCTCGAGGAACAGCCGCGGGCGAATGTCGGCGGTGGCGTCGGCGTGGATCGGCAGGCCGTTGCGCTGGATCGCCATCGTCACCACCGCCGCCGACGATGAGCCGCCGACGCGCTTGACCGACGTCACCGTGCCGACCTCCACGCCGGCGATTCGCACCGGGGACGCGAGATGCAGCTGCGTCTGGGCGGTGAAGGTGGCCTTGAGCTGGAACGGCGAGCCGGTGAATGGCACCGACCCGCCGAACACCAGGTAGCAGACGACGAGCACGACGATCCCGGCGACGAGGCCGGCGGCCAGGTTGCTCACGCGCGAGCGGTGTCGTCTCATGACGGGCTCGCCCTCGTCTTCTCGGTCTTCAAACCGAGCTTGCCCGACGGGTTGCCGATCACGACCTGGTTGGCCTCGAACGTCTCGTTTCCGGCCGCGCACTCGGCCGGCTGGCCGGGAGAATCGGTGTACGGATAGGGGTTGGAGTGCAGCGGCCCCGAGTCCTTGCCGACCGGCAGCTGCGAAACCTGGTGCGACGGCCCGTTCTGGCTGTTGGTGCCGGGCAGGATCGAGAGCGGGACGAAGCGCAGGAACGTGCCCTGGGTGACGTGCTCGGAGAGCAGGCTTTGGATGTTGCGCAAGAACAGCGTCACGTAATTGCATGAGGCTTGGACCGGCGTGAGGAACTGCAGCGGCTCCTTGAGATGGCCCAGCGTCAGCGTCAGGCGGTCGATCCCGCCCTGGGCGACCGTGTTCTGGCTGTAGTTCTTCAGCGCCTCGGCGAGCGAGACGGTCCGCGCGTCCAGCTCGGCGGTGGGCGGCAGCGTCCGGGTGCCGATCGCGAACGTGTCGGCAAGCACCGGCGCGCTCTGCGACAGCGTGGCGAAGCCCGGCCGCAGCTCGTGCAGGAGACTTGCCGTATCGGTGAGGAACGGCCGGATCACCGGGGTCTCGGCGATCGTCGCCTCGAACGTCGGCGGCGTCTGCGAGATCGTCTGCTGCAGCGATGGAACGGCGACCGAGGCCAGCGCCCGGAACGTCGTGTTCAGGTTGGTGAACAGCGTCGCCTGGGTCTCGGCGACGGGCGCCAGCGCCGCGCTGAAGCTCTCCAGGCCACGGAAGAAGCCCGCCAGGCCGGTCGAGGGCGACGCGAGGTTGCGGGCAACCGGTCCCAGGTCGGAGACGAGCGGCACGAACGCGTGGATGGCGCTGTTGAGGTCAGAGCCGCGTCCCGCAAGCGCCTGCCCGAAGCCGATCGTCGAGTCGGTCACGCCCGTGCGCGTCGGCGGGTTGAACATCGACAGCACCTGGTCGAAATCGACCTCGCTGCTCGTCTGGCGCATCGGGACAGTGGCGTTGTCGGCGTATCCCTGGCGGTCGTGGCCCAACGAGATCTGCAGGTACTTAAGCCCGATGGCTCCCTTGAGGCGGATGTCAAAGCGCGAGTCCACCGGGAGCGGTTTGAGGCTCTCGTAGAGGTGGAGGTTGAGCAGCGCTATCGGACGGCCGCCGGCCGAGCGCGCCGCCGTTACGCTGGAGACAACCCCGACTCGCGCCCCGCCCATCGTGACGTCGGTTCCATGGGTTAGCTCGGAGGCGTTGGCGACCTGGACGTGCAGGTTGTAGGTGGGCACGAACGGCAGTCCGTTGGTGGCGTTGTAGGCGAGCGTGACGGCGACGATCGTGACCAGCACGGTGAGCGCCCCGATGAGGATCGGGTTGCCCGCCAGCCCCGGATCGCGGCGGCGACGGGTGACGGGAGCCCCCGGCACCTCGCCGCTCGAGCGTGGCGGCGCGGGCTGGGCGGGAGCGGCGCGCGATCGGCGGAAGGACAGCCTCATCGCCGGCCGCCCATCAGGTAGCCCAGCAGCCCGCTCATCGCCTTCGCGCCCGAGGTCTTGCCCGACGCCGTCTGCACGGCGGACGCGACCAGCCGGTCGTCGGAGGTGGGCTGCGTGCCTGCCCTGCCCCCGGTCGGCGTGCTGGCTGACGTGGCCTGGACGCCGCTGAAGTTCGCCGAGCAACCGGCCAGAGTGGCCGAGACGTAATCGGTGCAACTGGAGTCCAGTGGCTCAAAACGCGCGAAGTGCCCGAGGCTGTCGAAGCCGTTGGTGGCCGAGGCACCCTCGTACAGCAGGCTCATCAGCTGCTGGATGCCGCCCGTCTGGTTGAGGCTTTGAAGCAGGCGCTGCAGCGAGCTGGCGGTCGGGCGCGCCGCCGTGCCCAGGCGGTTGAAGCGCTGCGCCAGGGGCAGGGTGGCCACCAGCGACGCCTGAGACTCGGAGGCCGCGCGGCCGAGGTCGATCAGCGCGGTGCGCGCCGCGCCCGCGAACGGTGTCAGGTTGGCAAATTGCCGCCCGACCGCCGAGGCGCTCTGCCCCAGCTCGGTCATCACCGGCGTTCCCTGGTCGGCGAGGGTCCCCAGGTCGACCATCAGCGGGCGCAGCTGGCGCAGGAACGAAGGGAACAGCTGGAAGGTGCGCGAGATATCGGCCGCCCGCTGCGCGCTGGCCACCGCGGTCGTGTTGGCCGTGGTGATGAACCCTGAGATCTGCCGGCGCTCGCGCGCCAGCGGGGCCAGCACGGTGTCGGAGTTGGTGGCCAGCTGGGCGAGCGCCCGGTTCTGCGAGGCGAGGATCTGGAGAACCTTGTCGGTGTTGCCGAGCGCGGGGTTGGCGCGGTGGATGACCGCGTTGAGGTCTGATCCACGGGCGGCCAGACCGGTGCCGAGCTCGTCGATGATCACCGCCAGCGACTGGCGCACCGGCTGGCGCGAGATGTCCTGGACGATGTCGGTGTCGACGGGCGAGCTGGTGCGGGCAACGGGCAGCAGGTAGCTGCCGGCGCCGGCACCCTGGCCGATCCTGGAAAGCTCGGGCGTACCCGCGGTTCCGGGTTCGCAGTCGACGTACTGCTCGCCGATCAGCGACTGCGGGCGGATCGCGCAGTGCGCGTCGGCGTGAAACGGGGTGAAGCGCGAGTCGTCGATGCTCAGCGAGACCGCGGCGCGCTTGTCGGCCGTGATCCCCAGCGAGCTGATCGTGCCCACGTTGGCGCCGGCAACCCGCACGTCCTCGCCGCGAGCCGCGAACGCTGCGTCGTCGAAGATCGCGCGCACCGTGTAGGGGCCGCCGTTCGAGCGGGCCGGGCTGGCCAGCACGATGGCGACCAGTATCGCCGCCGCCAGCGCGGTTGCGATCGCCGCCAGCCGCCTCATGGCCCGGGCGGGACCGACGTCGTCTGACAGCCGCTGACCGGCCGCGGCGCCGAGCCGTCAGGGACGGGCTGGACCGCTGCGCCCGGGCAGCGGTTGCGCACGGCGTGCAGGCCCTGGTAGCGCTGGGAGGGGAACTGCATCGTCAGTTCTCCCTGGCCGTCGAGCGTGAACGGATAAAGCGTCGGCTGGTTGCGCACGAAGTGGCCGTTGGCGTCGTAGGCGGCGCCGGCCTGGCCGATGTCGCTCAGCGCGGCGACGACGTCGGGCGTGTACTCGCGCAGGTACTGCACCTGGGTCTGCGAGTCGTTGAACTGCTTGATGATCTGGGGAAAGGCGACGCTCGCGATTCGCTCCAGGGCGGGTGTCTGCTGGGCCAGCTGGGTGAGGTCGCCCGTGCCGGCCGGATCGTGGATCAGGGAGTTGAGCTCTGAGACCGTCGGTATCGCGGCCGTCAGCAGCTGATTCAGGCGCGCAGCGAACACCGGCAGCCGGCGGACCGCCGGCTTGGAGGCGGCGACGAGGGGATCAAGCGAGTCGAGCGTGCCGTTGAGGCCGGCCAACGTGGTCGTCGAACGCCGCAGCGTGCCCGGGAACAGCGTCAGCGCCTCGGTCAGCGCCTGGCTCTGGTTGGCGATCGCGCCGGTGGCGGTGCTGGTGTTGGCGATCAGCTGGGAGAGCTGCTGGCTGCGGGAGGCCAGCGCCTTCATCGCCTCGGCCCCCTGGACGACCAGACTGTCGAATGTCGGCTGATCGCGGGCCAGCTCGGCGGTCACATCGCTGGTCGCCTGGAGCCCGGGCGCCAGGTACTTGAGCGCCTGGTTGGCCTGCTGGCCGCGGCCCTGCAGTGAGGCCGCCTCGCCGCGGATCAGGTTCCTGAGGCCGGCCCGGGTGGGCGGATCCAGGGTGTCGAAGACCGCGTCGAGGTTGACCTCCGAGCGGGTCCGCTGCACGCCGATCAGACCACCGGGGGCGATCTTCGGGGCCTCCGCGGGTCCCGGCTCCAGCAGCACATACTTGCTGGCGATTCCCGACAGCGAGTCCTCGGCGATGCGGGCCACCGTCCCCTGGGGAAGCGCGCCGACGTCGCCGTTGAGCTGCAGCGTGACTCGAGCGTCGCCGGTGTCGGTCAAGCCGATCCCGGTGACCGTCCCGGCCACCGCGGGCCCGATCAACACGCTGTCGCCGTTCACCAGGCCGCTGGCGTCCTGGAAGTCGGCGTGCACGGTGTAGTCCGAGCCGCCGCCGAGCACCACCAGGGCCACCACCACGATGGCAGCGGCCAGCGACACGGCGGCGATCACCCGCGCTGCGGTACCCGCCCGGGCGGGACCCGGCGGCGGCGGGGGCCGCGTGGCTGCGCCGGGGCGCCGCCCAGGGGTGTCTGTGGTGCTGGCAGGCGGGCTTATGTCGCTCTCCTCCTCCTCCGTGATCCCCTGCATCCGCGGTGCTTCCCCGCGGGGGATCCTGCCAGAGACACGGGTTGCCCGCCAGAGGCAACGGCGTAGCTCGCGTTAAGCGTTGCTCTTTTGGTTCGTCGAACGCACCAGCAGCGCGGCGCCGATCGCTCCTCCGAGATCGCCGAGCCCCGCCACCCTGACGGCCGGAGGCCGCGTGTCGTTGAACAGATGCGGATACATCTGGGTCGAGATTCGCTCGGCCATCGGCTGGCCGAAACGGACCCCGAGCCCTCCTCCGATCACCACCGCCTCGACGTCGAGCAGGTTGACCGCGGAGGCGACGCCGGCGCCCAGCGCCTTGACCGCGCGATTGATCAGGCTGGTGGCGAGGCGATCGCGCGCCTCCAGGGCATCGGCCCAGACGGCGCTCGTCAGCCGCGTACGACCGCGCTGCTTCATCAGCTTGAACAGGTCGGTCTGGGCGCCCTTGTCGACCTCACGCCGGGCCTTGGCCTCCATCGCCGCGCGCCCGGCATAGGCCTCCATGCAGCCCCGGCGACCGCATGGGCAATGGGCGCCGTTACGCCTGACCACCATGTGGCCGATCTCGCCGGCGCCGCCTCGGCCCAGCCAGGGCTTGCCGCCCAGGATCAGGCCGCCGCCGACCCCCGTGCCCCAGAACACGCCCAGGACCGACTGATAGGGCTTGCCCGCCCCCAGCTCGAACTCCGCCTGGGTGGCGACCTGCACGTCGTTGCCGAGGGCCACGTCGGTCCCCAGCTTCTCCTTCAGCACCGCCGCCAGCTCGAACGTGCTCATCCAATCCGGCAGGTTGCGGGCGTTGCCGACGGTTCCGGCACGCTCGTCGACGTCACCGGGCGAACCGACGCCGATGCCGACCAGGCTGGAGGTCTTCACGTCGGCGGCCTTGGCCGCCTCGTGCATGGCGGTTGCCATGTGGTCGGCCACCGCGGTCGGCCCGCCCTCGGTGGGCGTGGGCTGACGCGCCTGCCCGAGGACCTGCTGCTCGGAGTCGACGACGATCGCTTCGATCTTGGTCCCACCCAGATCGATTCCTCCCCGCAGCCCGGTCGAGCCCTCCATGGACCGGCAGCGTATCTCAGTGCCCGGTTGGGCTCGTCAGTGGTGGGCTGGGCCCGTCAACGTCAGCTGGGCCCGTCATGGTCGGTGGGGCTCCAGGATTCTCGGTAGTGCTCCTGCTCTGGCGTGGGCTCGTCGATGCGCACGCCCAGCGCGGCCAGCTTGAGCCGCCCCACCTCGCGGTCGACCGCCGCGGACACGGGGTGCACCGCCGCGGCCAGCTCGCCGCCGTGGCGGACCAATTCCTCCACGCCCAGCGCCTGCAGCGCGAACGACACGTCCATCACGGCCGCGGGGTGCCCCTCGGCGGCGGCCAGGTTGACCACCCGGCCGCGGGCCAGCAGGTTGAGCCGCCGTTTGTCGGCCAGCGTGTACTCCTCCACCAGGGGCCGCACCGCGCGGATCCCGCCGGTGGCCATCTCGCTCAGCTCGGTGAGGTCCAGTTCCACGTCGAAGTGCCCGGCGTTGGCCAGCAGCGCGCCGTCCTTCATCCGCGCGAAGTGCTCGCCGCGCAGGACCCGCCGGGAGCCGGTAACGGTGATGAAGATGTCGCCTCGCTCGGCCGCCTCCAGCGCGGTCATCACGTAGTAGCCGGCCATCCGGGCCTCCAGCGCACGGAGCGGGTCGACCTCGCAGACGACCACGACCGCCCCCGCACCCCGCGCGCGCTCGGCCACCCCTTGACCCGCCCAGCCGTAGCCGACGACCACGATCGTGTTGCCGGCCAGCAGCACATTGGAGGCGCGGACGATCCCGTCAAGCGCCGACTGGCCGGTTCCGTGGCGGTCGTTGAGCGCCCGCTCGGTGCGTGCCTCGTTGACGGCCAGCACCGGGACGCGCAGGCCGCCCTCCTCCTCCAGGCGGCGCAGGCGCACCAGCCCGGTGGTGGTCTCCTCGGTTCCGCCGATCAGGCGCTCAAGCGGCTCGCCGCCGCGGGAGTGAGCCGTCATCAGCAGATCGGCGCCGTCGTCGAGGGTGACCTGAGGCCCATCCGCCCCGCTCTTGAGCAGCGCCAGCACGTGCTCGACGTAGGTGTCGATGCTCTCGCCCCGCACCGCCCGCACCTCGACATGGTCCTCCAGCACCAGGGCGGCGGCCACGTCATCCTGGGTGGAGAGCGGATTGGCCGAGCACAGGGCCATCGTCGCCCCGCCCGCCACCAGCGTGCGCACCAGGTTGGCGGTCTCGGCGGTGACGTGCAGGCAGGCGGCGATCCGGATGCCCTCCAGCGGCCGCTCGGCGGCGAAGCGCTCACGGATCTGCGCCAGCACCGGCATCTGCCCGGCGGCCCACGTGATCCGCGCCTGGCCCTCGGGAGCGAGGGCCAGGTCGGCTACATCATGGGCCGGGACCGCGGCGCGCGCCATGCCCGACCCGTTCGCGCAGGTCTCCGTCTAGTAGCGGTAGTGATCGGACTTGTACGGACCCTCGACGGGGACGCCGAGGTAGGCGGCCTGCTTCGGGGTGAGCTCGGTCAACCGCACGCCCAGCGCATCCAGGTGCAGCCGCGCGACCTTCTCGTCGAGCTGCTTGGACAGCGTGTAGACCTGCGTCTGGTACTCGTCGCGGTTGCCGAACAGCTCGATCTGGGCCATCACCTGGTTGGTGAACGAGTTCGACATCACGAAGCTCGGGTGTCCGGTGGCGTTGCCGAGGTTCAGCAGCCGGCCCTCGGAGAGGACGATGATCGTGCGCCCGCCCGGGAACACCCACTCATCGACCTGCGGCTTGATGTTGATCCTCTCGATCCCGTCGATCGCGGCCAGACCGGCCATGTCGATCTCGTTGTCGAAGTGGCCGATGTTGCCGACGATCGCCTGGTGCTTCATCTGCGACATGTGCTCGGCGGTGATGACGTCCTTGTTGCCGGTCGTCGTGATGAAGATGTCGGCGCTTGACAGCACGTCCTCCAGACGCGCCACCTGATAGCCGTCCATCGCCGCCTGCAGCGCGCAGATCGGATCGATCTCGGTGACGATCACCCGGCCGCCCTGGCCGCGGAATGACTCCGCGCAGCCCTTGCCGACGTCGCCGTAGCCGCAGACGACGCAGATCTTGCCGCCGATCAGCACGTCGGTGGCCCGGTTGATGCCGTCGATCAGCGAGTGCCGGCAGCCGTACTTGTTGTCGAATTTCGACTTGGTGACCGAGTCGTTGACGTTGATCGCCGGGAACAGCAGCTTGCCCTCGTTGGCGAACTGGTACAGGCGATGCACGCCGGTGGTCGTCTCCTCGGTGACGCCCTGGATCGAGGCGGCCATCCGCGTGAACCGCTGCGGATCCTCCTTGAGCGACTCGGTCAGCAGGGTGAGGATCACCCGGTGCTCGTCGTTGTCAGCGGTCGACGGATCCGGTACCGCACCCGCCGCCTCGTACTCGGCTCCCAGGTGCACCAGCAGCGTGGCGTCGCCGCCGTCGTCGAGGATCATGTTGATCTCTTCGTCCTGCGGCCACGTGAGCGCCTGCCCGGCGCACCACCAGTACTCCTCCAGCGTCTCGCCCTTCCATGCGAACACCGGGATCCCCTGCGGGTCGTCCGGAGTCCCATCGGGGCCGACGACGACCGCCGCCGCCGCGTGGTCCTGGGTGGAGAAGATGTTGCAGCTGGCCCACCGAACCTCCGCGCCCAGCGCCGCCAGCGTTTCGATCAGCACGGCCGTCTGGATCGTCATGTGCAGCGAACCCGTGATCCGGGCGCCCTTCAGCGGCTGACTGTCGGCGAACTCCCGGCGGGTGGACATCAGCCCCGGCATCTCGTGCTCGGCCAGCTGGATCTCCTTGCGGCCGAAGGCGGCCAGCGAAAGATCGGCGACCTTGTAATCGGTCTCGGCGACGGTTGTGCTCATGTTCTCTCCCGGGGCATCGTGGGGTTCGGATTCTCTTGTGGGGACTCGGCGGCCAGACGCTCAGACAGCCGCGAGCAGACGCTCGTGCTTGTCCTGCTCGAAGCGCAGCCAGTCCTCGGCCTCGACGTGCTCAGGGCGGCTGGCCTCGGAGCTCAGCCACGCCTGGACGGCATCGCGCAACGCGGTGTCGGCATCCAGGCGGGCCGCGAAGGCCACGTCGGACAGCGACAGGTCAAAGCCCGCCAGCAGCTCCTTGAGCGTGCGCAGCCGCTGCAGCTGTTCGGCGCCGTACAGGCGGTAGCCCGATCCCGAGCGCGCCGGCGTGACCAGGCCTGCCTGCTCGACGTAGCGCAGCATCCGAGCCGACCACCCGGTCGTGCTGGCAGCCTCATTGATCGTCAGCGCTTGCATACCGGCGCCCAACGTTACCACAGGTGTGTCAATGTTCGTGGGCGGGTCGCGGGTGGGGCTTCCGCCCCTGCTTCCCCGCTCAGCCGGCAGCGCCGGCCGCGCTCGGGAGGCAGCGACGCGAGGTCTGGAGGCGCGGAAACCCCATGCCCTCTGCGCCTCGTTCGTTGCCGGGGGGCGATTGGCGCCACATGATGGCGTCGGTCGCCCACTCTCACCCACTTAGCCCGATCATGATGTTGCGCGATCCGCGGCGGGCCGGGACGCGTGTTGCATCCGCCGCGTTTTCCGTTGCGGATGTTGCAGGCTGAGAGTCGCTGCAAACGCGAGCAACGTTCTGATCGGCTCAGAAGGCCTTCTCCGGGCCCAGGGCGGCGGTTTCGCGCTCTCGCCCTTCGATGCTGTCTACAACTGGGCCAGACGGCGCTTGAGCTCGACTAGGGCGTCGACCTGGACGGGGTCGCGGCCCTCCAGGATGGCCATGTAGATCGAGACCAGGTCGCCGAGCAGCACGAGCGAGACGAGGCGCTCGATTGCGGTCTGCCCGACGCTCTCCACACGCTCTGAGACGGTGGCGCTGTCACCGATCAGCTCCTGGGTGAGCCGGATGCGCTCACGCACGCGGGGGTGCAGGTCGCAGTCGTCCAGGAACACCGCGCTGAAGCGACCCACCGCCGGCGCGCCCTGCCACCCCACCAGCTCGTTGTGGTCAAGCTCGGGCAGCTCGGCGGCGAACGCCGGGGACTTGGTGTTCTCATTGAGCTGGGTCTTCCATCGGTAGGCGACCGGCGCGGTCAGGCCGGCGCCGGCGATCTGGGGCGTGGTGCCGTGCAGCGAGCGGGCCAGGCGCTTGGCCAGCGAGTCCTCGGGCGCATCCGGGCCCCATTGGCTCACCAGTCGCTCGGCGTGGGCGGCGGCGACGTCGATCTCGGTGTGCAAGGGCTCGCCTGCGCCGACCAGGGCCGCCACCTCGAGCGAGACGACCAGCGAGTACCCGACCGCCGCCCGCGGTTGGAACCCGCCGGGCAGGGGGATCACCGGCACGCCGTCGGCGCGGGCGCTCTGTGCCAGGCGCCCGCCGGTCGTGCACACGATCCGATGAGCTCCCAGCGCACCCGCGGCTTCATAGGCGGCCAGCGTCTCCTCGGTCTCGCCGGAGTAGCTGGAGCACAGCACGGCGGTGTCGGGGGTCGCCCACGACGGCACTCCGTAGTCCCGGGCGACCGCGAGCGGGCGCGAGCAGCGATCGCCCAGCACCGCGCGGGCCAGCAGGCCGCCGATCGCCGAGCCGCCCATGCCCGCGACGACCAGCCCCCCGGGACAGTCCACCGGCTTGAGGTTGGCCGACTCGACCCGCCACAGGGCGTCGCGCAGGTGCTCGGGCAGGCCCAGCACGTCGGCCAGCTGGCCCGTGCTGTCGACGGAGGCGATCGCGTCGGCCGTCAGATCGGCTGAGGCGGCCTCGGTCAAAAAGTGCTCGCTCCCTCAGACAGCTCCACGCCGGGGAAGATACGGGTCCCGGCCTTGAGCCTGTTGCCCGGGCCCACGCGCACCCCGGCGCCGATCACCACCTCGCCGAGCAGCTGGCAGCCGTCGCCGATGTGCGCGTCCGCGGCCACGATCGAGGAGCTGATGCGCGCGCCGGCGCCGACCTGGGCGCCGTCCAGCACCACCGACCCCTCGATGCGCACGCCTGGCCCGACCCGTACGCCCCGTCCCAGGACAGCGCGGTGGCCGAGCACCGCGTCGGGGTGGATCTCGCAGCCGTCGCCGATCACCACGGGCGGGCGCACGGTCGCCTCGCAGCTCCCGAGCACTCCCCCGGCATCCGCCAGCTGACGTCCCACTTCGGTCTTGATGACGCCCTCCATGATCTCGAACGTCGCCTGCAGGTAGCGCTGCGGAGTGCCGATGTCCAGCCAGTAGCCGGTGGCCTCATAGCCGTACAGCCCTTCGTCCACCAGCGTCGGGAACACCTCGCGCTCGATCGAGATCCGGGTGCCGGCCGGTGCCATCCCGGCCAGCACCTCGCGCTGCAGGATGTAGGCGCCCGCATTGACCAGGTTGGTGTCCAGCGCCTCGTCGGCGCTGGGCTTCTCCAGAAACTGCTTGACCGAGCCGTCGGGGTGGCGGCGGACCAGCCCGTAGGCGGACGGATCGTGGACGGCCATCAACGCCAGGGTGGCCCGCGCCCCCGTCCGTTCGTGCTGGCGCAGCTGGGCGGTCAGGTCCATGTCGGAGAGCACGTCGCCGTTGAACATGAAGAAGCGCTCGTCCAGTAGGTCCTCGGCGTACTTCAGAGCACCTCCCGTTCCCAGCGGCTCGGGCTCCTCGACGTAGCGCAGGCGCACCCCCAGCGCCGAGCCGTCGCCGAGCACGGCCCTCACCCCGTGGGCCATGAACCCGCAGGACAGGATCACATCGTCCACTCCGTGCCCGCGCAGCCACTCCAGCATGTAGGCCATGAACGGCCGGTCGACGAGCGTCACCACCGGCTTGGGAACGGTGGAGGTCAGCGGCTGCAGCCGGGTGCCCTCCCCGCCGACCAGGATCAGCGCCTGCATGCGGGCGATCGGCTGTCGGGCGGGTCCGGGTTCACCGACCGATCCCCTCGTAGGTCAAGCCGGCTTGGGTGGCCGCTTCGCGGTCGGCGAAGTTACGCCCGTCGACGAGCAGGTCCCCGGCCATCTTCTCGCGCACCGCCGCCCAGTCGAGCTCGGCGAACTCGGGCCACTCGGTGACCAGGATGCAAGCATCAGCGCCCTCCACCGCCCCCAGCGCCGAGTCGGCGAACTCCACCCCGGGCATCATCTTGCGCGCTTCGGTCTCGGCCACCGGGTCATACGCCGACACCGTCGCGCCGTCGGCCTGCAAGCGGGCCGACAGAATCAGCGAGGACGCCTCGCGCATGTCATCGGTATTGGCCTTGAACGCCAACCCCAACAAGGCGATCCGCCGCCCCACCAACGACCCCAGGTGCTTCTGCAGCTTGCCCACCACGCGGCGCTTCTGCAGCTCGTTGACCTCGATCACCGCCGTCAACAGCTGAAAGTGATAGCCGGAATTGCCCGCCAGCTGCTTCAACGCCGAGACATCCTTCGGGAAGCACGACCCGCCGAATCCGATGCCGGGCTTCAGGAAATGCTTGCCGATCCGGCGGTCCAACCCCATTCCGCGCGCGACCTCCATCACGTCGGCGCCCGTCTCCTCACAGACGTTGGCGATCTCGTTGATGAACGAGATCTTCGTGGCCAGGAACGCGTTCGCGGCCAGCTTGACCATCTCCGCCGAGGCGATGTCCGTGCGCACGATCGGGGCTCCGAGCGGCTCGTAGAGCGCCGCGACCTCGTCGCCGGCCCAGTTTCCGTCATCGCCGATGACCACCCGGTCGGGCTCCAGGAAATCCTCCAGCGCCGACCCCTCCTTCAGAAACTCGGGACACGACACATAGGCAAAGCCCGACTTGTCCCGCTCCGCGAACACCCGCTTGATCGAGGCGCCCGTCCCCACCGGGACCGTCGATTTCATCACCAACGCATGACGATCCGACGGCGGCATCGCATCCACCACCGCATGCACCGCCGACAGATCGGCATCCCCTGAGTACGTCGGCGGTGTGCCCACCGCCACGAACAACAGCCGCGCGTGCTCCAACGCCGGTGAAAGCTCCGTCGAGAAATGCAACCGCTCACGATGACGGACCACCGAGTCCGCCAGCCCCGGCTCGAAGATCGGAATCTCCGCCCGTTTCAGGCCGGCGATCTTGGCCGCATCCACATCGACACACCAGACCTCGCTGCCCAGCTCGGCAAACCCAGCCGCAGTCACCAACCCCACATAGCCAGTCCCGATCACGGCGACAGGTGCACGTTCTGGGTTCATAAGGCCGCTGAGGCTAGCGAGCGCGGGCGATTAGCCGCGCGCGCGGGTCAGCGAAGCCGCGATCCCGACCATCTGCTGATTCGAGATGTCGGTGGTGAGCGTGTTGGAGATCCAGTACACGGCGTGCGGAGTGTGCCAGGCGACCGTCGTCAGACTTCCGCCGTTGGCGTACAGGAAGAGCTTGCGGCCGGCGACGATACGGGTGCCGCTGGGGCTCGCCAGCAACGGCGGGTTCTTCCACGTCGTTCCCTGGACCCCGTAGTACTGACCGAGCACGGGGTTGAGCGACAGCGTCATCCGATAGGCGACGTCGCCGTAGCCCCGCTGGTCATGCAGGGTATAGGCGCGCGGGTAGAAGTTCGTGCCGGCGCCCTCGCCGATCGGACAGTTGGAGATCAGCCCCAGGCAGTAGCTGGAGCCGGTCTTGATCAGCCGGGGGAAGTAGATCGGCATCTTCAGCCTGGTCAGCTGAGCGGCCTGGCTGCGCCCGTCGGGCAGGTCACCGGTGAGGCCGGCGGTGGGGATCTTTGACAATTTGCGCTTGCCCTTGCCGGAGTTTGGTTTCTTGGCCTTGGTCTTGGGCTTGGGCGTCGGCGTCATGAACTTGTCGAAGATCGATTTCTCCGCGGTGGCCGTGGCGGTCACGTAGCACGCGGCCGTCGTGGCCCCGAGAGTGGTCGGCCCGCTGTTGCAGGGCTGGAACGTCGCCGGGAACTTGAACTGCTTTATCGAGTTGCCGGCCGAGAACGCCACCAGATCGAACAGGTTGATCAGGCCGTCCGTGGTGTGCAGCAGGTGGTCGGTCTGGGCGTGCTTGCCGAAGATCTTCAGCAGCTTGTCGCGATTGTCGATCAGCCGGGTCACCCCGTACTGGTCCTTGGCCCAGCGCACGAAGTCCTGCTGACGGGCGTTGCGCACCAGGTCGGAGTCGGTGTGGCGGAAACGCACGAACTGCAGTGCCTGCACTCCGCAGAGCTTCTGATAGCCGGGCTGGATGTCGATGCTGGAATAGCCGGTGTAGGCGGTGTTGTTGTAGTACCGGTGATCGATGTCGGAGTACACGCAGCCGATCGCGTTGACCAGCTTGGCGAAGCCGCCGAAGTTGACGTCGACGATGTGGTTGACCCTCAGGCCGGGAAAGACGTTGCTCCGGATCGTCTTGATCAGCAGGCCCGGACCGCCGTCCTGATAGGCGCTGTTGATCTTGGCGCTGCCATGGCCGGGGATCGTCACCTGCAGGTCCCTCGGGATCGAGAGCACATTGATCGTCGAGGATGAGCTGTTGAGGCGCACCAGCAGCATCGTGTCGGTATTGGCGGCGTTGAACGGCTCGCCGGCCCGGTGGTCGGAGCCGATGATGAGGATCGTCTGCGGCTTGCCGGGGCTGGGCAGCGTGACCTGGTCGGTCTTCAGCGACGGGGTCCCGCCGAGGTCGTTGACCAGGGTGTTGACCTGCAGAAGGCCGGCGACGGCGGTGGTGGCCGCAGTGGCTCCGATCACGACCACCGCTGCCGCTAGGAAGCGCCACGCCGTGCCGCGGCGGCCGCGCGGGATCAGGCGTCTCACGCTGACCGCCTCCGCTCGCCATCCAGACTCGCCTGTATGTCGGCGGCGTGAGTCATCCGGCTGCCAGACCGCCCTCGATCGAGCGAAGCGGGTGGGTCGGGTCCGATTCCTCCCCGTTGCGCGTCTGCCAGCTGGGGAGCGCCCGCACGAAGTCGGCCAGCGCCCGGCGGTAGTGGGCCAGCGAGGAGAGCGAGACCCATTCGTCGGGGCCGTGATGACCGGCGCCCGCGGGACCGAACTCGACCGCGGGGATGCCCGCCTCGATGAACGACGCCGCGTCGGAGGCTCCGTCGCGGCCCACGCTGACCACTTCGCCGCTGATGGCGCGGGCCACGGCCTCGCGCAGTCCCTCCACGAACGGGTTGTGCCGGGACACCGTGACCGGGGGGTGGATGAAGGTGCGCTTGACGTCGATCCCGGGGATCGCCCGAACCTGGGCGAGAATCTCGCCGGGATCCTGGCCGGGCAGATAGCGCACGTCGACGGCCATCTCGCAGCGGTCGGGGACCTTGTTCAGGGCGTCGCCGCCCTCGATCCGGCCGAGGTTGATCGACGGCCGGTCGAACATCTCCGAGGACTCACGGGTGAACGGCAGCGACCCGATCGCCCGGAACACGTCGACTGCCTTGAGCACGGCGTTGTCGCCCAGCCACGGAGTCGAGCTGTGGGCGGCCCGGCCGTGCACCACGATCCGCATCGCCAGGACCCCCTTGGCCTGGATGCCGATGTGCAGGTCGGTGGGCTCGCCGGTGATCGCGAAGTCGCCCCCCAGCCCGCGCGCGACCACGGCGTCGGTGGAGCGCTCGTCGATCTCCTCGGACTCCTCGTCCGGTACGACGACCAGCCGCACCCGAACGCGATCCTGGCCGGCGACGTCCTTGAGCGCGCACATCATCGAAGCCAGGCCGCCCTTCATGTCATAGGCGCCGCGGCCGACCAGCCGGTCGCCCTCCACCCGCGGCTGGAACTGCTCGGCGCGGCCGGGAACCACGTCCAGGTGTCCGTGCCACACGATGCAGGGGACGTCGTCGCCCCGCGGGCCCACCTCCGCGACGAGCACGGGAAGGCCATTGTGATCGTGGTCTGAGACCTCGATGTCCCGGGATTCGAGCCAACCCTTGACGAATCCTGCGGCGGCAACGATGACGTCGGGCCGAGAAGTCTCGTAGCCGATCAGTCTCTCGGCGAGAATGCGCTCGTCAATCATCAGGCGGAGAGCTTAGGCAGCGCAGATGACGCCGCGATAAGCGAAAGCTGGCCTACCCGCCCTCGGCGATCCGCAGAAACGCCTCCCAGCGACGCTTGTTGCGCTGGGCGACGCGCTGGCGCTCGGACTCATCCTCGGCCTCGTCGAGCGCCTTCTCGGCCTCCTCCAGACGGGTGCGCAGGTCCCCGGCGTCCAGGCTGTCGGGCTCGTAGGCTTCCTCCACCAGCAGCAGCGCCCGGTTGTTGGCGACCTGCAGGTAGCCCTCGGATTGCGCAAACGAGACCACGTCGGAGTCGGTCTTGTACAGACGCAGCTCGGTGGGATCGAGCATCGCCAGCAGCGGCTGATGGTGGGCGAGCACGCCGATCGAGCCGATCGTGGTGCGCGTGGAGACCATCTGCACCTCGTCGGAGAACACCTCGCCGTCGGGGGTGAGGACCTCGACCCTGAACTTCTCGTGCTCGGCCATCGGTCAGCCCGCCTCGGTCCCGCCGTCGTCCTCCGAGCCTGAGTCCTGCTCGGAGTCCGAGCGCTCCTCGGACTTGCTGTCGTCCGAGTCGTCGGAGCCGGAGTCGTCGGAGCCGGAGTCGTCGTCCTTTTTGCCGCCGGCGTCGGACACGACCTCATCGATCGAGCCCTTCATGAAGAACGCCCGCTCGGGCAGGTCGTCGTGCTTGCCCTCCAGGATCTCCTTGAAGCCGCGGATCGACTCCGCGATCGGCACGTACTTTCCGGGGGTCCCCGTGAACTGCTCGGCGACGAAGAACGGCTGAGAGAGGAAGCGCTCCATCCGGCGCGCCCGCTGGACCGTCACCTTGTCCTCGTCGGAGAGCTCGTCGATCCCGAGGATCGCGATGATGTCCTGCAGCTCCTTATAGCGCTGCAGCACCTCCTTGACGCGGTTGGCGACGTTGAAGTGCTCCTCGCCGAGGATCTCGGGCTTGAGGATCGTGGAGGTCGAGTCCAGCGGATCGACGGCCGGATAGATGCCCTTCTCCGAGATCGACCGGCTGAGCGAGGTGGTCGAGTTCAGGTGGGCGAACGCGGACGCCGGCGCCGGGTCGGTGAGATCGTCAGCAGGCACATAAATGGCCTGGATCGAGGTGACCGAGCCGTTGCGCGTCGAGGTGATGCGCTCCTGCAGCTGGCCCATCTCGGACTCCAGCGTCGGCTGGTAACCGACCTGCGAGGGCATCCGCCCCAGCAGCGCCGAGACCTCGGAGCCCGCCTGCACGAAGCGGAAGATGTTGTCGATGAACAGCAGCACGTCCTGACCCTCCTCGTCACGGAAGTACTCGGCCATCGTCAGACCGGACAGCGCCACGCGCATGCGCGCGCCGGGCGGCTCGTTCATCTGCCCGAAGACGAGCATCGTCTTGTCGAGCACGCCGGACTCCTTCATCTCCAGCCACAGGTCGTTGCCCTCACGCGAGCGCTCGCCCACGCCGCAGAACGCCGACAGGCCGCCGTGCTCCTGGGCGAGGTTGTGGATCAGCTCCTGGATGATCACCGTCTTGCCCACGCCGGCGCCGCCGAACAGGCCGACCTTGCCGCCCTTGGCGTAGGGCGCCAGCAGGTCAATGACCTTGATCCCGGTCTCGAACATCTCGGTCGTCGGCGTCAGCTGCTCGACCGTGGGCGCATCGCGGTGGATCGGCCAGCGCTCGGTGTCTTCGTCGAGCGGCTCGCCGAGGTCGATCGGATCGCCGAGCAGGTTGAAGATCCGGCCCAGCGTCGCCCGTCCGACCGGGACGGTGATCGGAGAGCCGGTGTCGATCACCTCGGTGCCACGCGACAGGCCGTCGGTGGTGTCCATGGCCACCGCGCGCACGCGGTCGTCGCCGAGGTGCTGCTGCACCTCGCAGACCAGATAATCCTCCGAGGCGGCGGCGAGGTCCTCGTCCTCCTCGGCCCGGGCGGCCTCGGGACGCTTGATCAGGATCGCGTGGTTGATCTCGGGGAGCTTGTCGGGGAACACGGCCTCGATGACGACGCCCTGGACCTCCTCGATGCGCCCGACGTTGCGCTCCTCCTGGTTTGACTCCGTCTGTTCTTCTTTGGTGGCAGACATGCTTGTTCTCCTTATCCGAGACCTTCTGCGCCGGCCACGACTTCCATGATCTCTTGCGTGATCTCGGCCTGGCGGGCCCGGTTCATCTCCAAGGTGTAATCGTCGATCAGCGTGCTCGCGTTCTCCGATGCGTTGCGCATCGCCGTCATCCGTGCTCCGTGCTCGGACGCGGTGGACTCCAGCAGCGCCCGGTAGACGGAGATCTCCACGTAGTCGGGGACGAGCCGCTTGAGGATCTCCTCCGGATCGGGCTCGTACTCGACCAGCGCGCGCTTCTGGGAATCCTCATCGGACGACTCGTCGTCCTCCTCCTCGTCGTCGTCGTCGAACACGCTGGCCCGCTGCAGCGGCAGCAGCGTCTCCCGCCGGATCTTCTGCGTGAGCGGCGAGATGTAGCCGTTGTAGAAGATCTCCACCTGGTCGACCTCCTCGTCGATGTAGGCGGCCATCAGCCGCTCGGCGATCCGTCGCGCGTCGGCGTACGAGGGTCGGTCGGTGAAGCCGGTGAAGCTCTCGGCGACCTCCATTCCGCGGAACGCCAGCGACGAGGCCGGTCGCCGCCCGGAGGCGAAGTAGACCAGCGAGGCGCCCTCCGCGCTGTGCTCGCGGCCGGCGCGGATTCCGGCGCGCACGGCGTTGGAATTGAACGCGCCGGCCAGGCCGCGATCGCCGGCCACGACCAGCAGGCCCACGTTGCGCACCTGCTCGTGCTCGATCAGGATCGGCAGCCGCGGGACGTCGCCGGCCGCGCCGGAGGCCTGCCGCGTCATCCGGCGGATCGCGTCAGCGTACGGGCGCAGGACCTCGATGCGCTGCTCGGCGCGGCGCAGCCGAGCGGCGGCGACCATCTCCATCGCCCGGGTGATCTTCTGGATGTTCTTGACCGAACTGATGCGGTTGCGAACGTCTCGCTGCGAGGTGGCCATCGAAGATCGCTAGGCCGCCTCGGCCTGCTCCTCACCATCATCGTCAGAGCCGTCAGAGCCCGAGTCCTCGTCGGAGCCGCTGTCCGAGCTCGACCGGTCAGACCGCTTGGGCTCGTCTTCGTCGTCCAGCGGATGACCCTCTTCGTCGAGGTCGTAGCCGAAGTCCTCGGCGTAGGTGTTGGCGGCCTCCTTGAGCTTTGACTGGGTCTCATCGGACCAGTCGCCCTCGGCGATCGCCTTGACCAGGTCGGGCTCGTTGCCGCGCACCGACTCGGCCAGGCCGTCCAGGAAATGCGAGACCCGGTCGGCGTTGATCCGGTCGACGAAGCCGTTGGTGGCGGCGAAGATCTGCACCACCTGGTCCTCGATGGCCATAGGGTGACGCTCGTTCTGGTTCAGCGTGTTCACCAGTCGCTCGCCTCGCGCCAGCGAGCTGCGGGTGTCGGCGTCGAGGTCTGAGCCGAACTGCGAGAACGCCTCCAGGTCGCGGTACTGGGAGAGCTCCAGCTTGAGCGTGCCCGCCACCTTGCGCATCGGCGTGATCTGGGCGTTGCCGCCCACCCGGGAGACGGAGATGCCGACGTTGATCGCCGGGCGCACGCCCGAGTAGAACAGCTTCGGCTCCAGGAAGATCTGCCCGTCGGTGATCGAGATCACGTTGGTGGGGATGAACGCCGACACGTCCCCGGCCTGCGTCTCGATGATCGGCAGCGAGGTCAGCGAGCCCCCGCCCAGGTCGTCGTTGAGCTTGACGGCGCGCTCCAGCAGGCGGGAGTGCAGGTAAAACACGTCGCCGGGGTAGGCCTCGCGGCCCGGCGGGCGGCGCAGCAGCAGCGACATCTGCCGGTAGGCGGTGGCGTGCTTGGTCAGGTCGTCGTAGACCGTCAGCGCCGCCTTGCCGTTGTAGAGGAAGTGCTCGGCCATCGCGCACCCGGCATAGGGGGCCAGGAACTTGATCGGGGCCGCCTCGTCGGGGGCGGCCATCACGATGATCGTGTTCTCCAGCGCGCCGGCCTCCTCCAGGGTGTTGGCCAGCTGGACGACCGTGGACTTGCGCTGGCCGATGGCCACATAGACACAGATCAGGTCGCGGTCCCTGTTGTTGATGATCGTGTCGATCGCGATCGAGGTCTTGCCCGTCTGGCGGTCGCCGATGATCAGCTCGCGCTGCCCGCGGCCGATCGGGATCATCGAGTCGATCGCCTTCAGGCCGGTGAGCATCGGCTCGACCACCGGCTGGCGCTGCACGACGCCCGGCGCCTTGTGCTCGGCCGGGCGCGTCTCGGTGGTCTCGATCTCGCCCTTGCCGTCCAGCGGGGTGCCCAGCGGATCGACGATCCGCCCCAGGAGCGCCTCGCCGACGGGGACCTCCAGCAGGCGACCGGTGCGCCTGACGGTGTCGCCCTCGGAGATGTGCTCCCACGGGCCGAACAGCACCGCGCCCACGTTGTCGGACTCCAGGTTCATCGCCAGCCCGGTCACGTCGTGCGGAAGCTCGAGCATCTCGAACGACATCGCGTTCTCCAGGCCGTGGACGCGGCTGATGCCGTCGGCGACCGACAGCACCGTGCCGACTTCGGTCAGCTCGGCGCTCGACGTGTCGAGGCCCTCGATCCGGTTCTTGAGGATCGAGGTGATCTCATCGGGCTTGATCTCCATATGGATTCAGTTGCTCCCTTTGGCGCGGCCTACGCCTGCGCGACTTGCTTTCTCAGTTGTTCCAGTCGGTTCTTGATCGAGGCATCGAGGATCACGTTGCCCACCCTCAGCACCACGCCGCCGAGGATCTCGGGGTCGACCTCGGCGGACAGCTCGATCTTGCGGTCGACCTGCTCGCCGATCCTCTCACCCAGCTTCTCCACGGTCTCGGAGTCCAGCTCCACGGCGCTGGTGATCTGCACGGGCAGAAGCCTTCGCTCCTCATCCCACAACGCGACGAACTCCGTGCGGATGCGAAAGATCGCCGGCATCCGGTGACGCTCGATCAGCGCCTGCAGGAAGTTGGCGAACGCCGGATGGGCATCGATGACCGTGCGCTCCAGGCCCTCCTTCTTCTCCTGGGCCGAGAAGTACGGCGAGAAGAAGAAGGACGCCAGCTGCCGGTTCTCGTTCATGGCGTCCGCGAACGCGTCGAGCTGCTCGCGGATCTCATCCAGCGAGTCGTGCTCGACCGCGACCTCGAACAGGGCGCGAGCGTAGACCTGGGCGATCTCCTCCACTTAGCGGTGGCCCTCCGCTGTGCTGAGCGCGCTGAAGTCCAGCTCCTTGAGAGCTTCGTCCACCAACCGACGCTGATCATCGTCGTCGAGGACCTTGCGCGTCACCTTCTCGGTGGCCATCACCGTGAGGTTGGCGACCTCGCTGCGGATCTCCTGGATCGCGCGCCGGGTCTCGGCCTCGATATCGCGGCGGGTCTGCTCCATCATCTGCTCGCGCTTTGCCTTGGCCTCCTCGGTGGCCTCACGTTCGTGGGACTCGGCGGCGTGGCGCGCGCGGGTGACGATCTCGTCGGCCTGCTGGCGGGCCTCCTTCAGGCGCTCGCGGTACTCCTCGAGCACCCGGTCGGCCTCGTGGCGAACCTGCTCGGCGTGATCGATCGACTCCTCGATCGCATGCTGGCGCTTGTCCAGCGCCTCGGAGATGCGCGGGAACGCCAGTTTGGCGAGCACGTACATCGAGATCCCGAACAGCAGCAGCGTCCAGACCATCAGCCCGACGTTGGGCGAGATCAGGAACGAGCCTGACGATGCGGCGGTCGCGGCCATCTACTTGAGCACGTAGGAGATCAGGCCGGCCACCAGCCCGTAGAAGAAGCACGCTTCGGTGAGCGCGAAGCCGAGCCACTGGATGCTCGTGATCTCGTCGCGCATCTCGGGCTGGCGCGTTACCGACTCGATCACCTTGCCGAAGATGATCCCGATGCCGACGCCGGCGCCCACGGCGCCGAGCCCGCCGCCGATCCCGATCCCGAGACCGGCGCCGACCCCGGAGGAGGACGCAGCGAAGGCGACGATATGTGAAAGCACTTGGGGACAGCTCCTTTTTCGTTAGTGATGAGTCACCGCGCCGCCGAGGTAGATGGCGGCGAGGGTCGCGAAGATGAAGGCCTGAAGGGTGGCGATCAGACCCAGCTCGAACATGTATACGGCGATGCCGATCGGCAGCGTGAACCAGCCGAGGAACGTCAGGCCGAGGATCACCGCCAGCCCGCCGGACATGAACAGGATGATCATGTGCCCGGCGAGGATGTTGGCGAACAGCCGGATCGTGAGCGACACCAGCCGCATGAAGGTGGAGATGACCTCCAGCGGGAAGATCAGCAGCAGCATCGGCCCGTGCACGCCGGCCGGGATCAGGCTCTTGAGATAGCCGATCGGCCCCTGGGTGCGGATGCCCTCGAAGTTGAACGCCACGAACACGACCAGCGCCAGCACCAGCGGGACGGAGACGTTGGCGGTGGCTGCGTACAGCGCGAACGACGGGATATGCGCGCCGAAGAGGTTGAACGTCTCCTCGGAGTTGGTCGGCAGCGGGAGATAGCCGATCAGGTTGCAGAACCAGATGAAGAGGAACAGGGCGCCCAGGAACGGAAACCACTTGGCGGCCATCGAGTCGTCCATGTTCCCGCGGGTGATGTTGTCGCGCATCAGCGAGAACAGCACCTCGACGGCCGTCTGCACCCGGTTGGGCCGGGCCTGCATGCGACCGGCGATCCACACCATCATGGCGATCGTGGCGATCGCCGACAGGAACAGGTACACCACCGCGCGGTTGATGCTGAACACGCCGAGGTTGACCCAGTTGGTCAGCTTGAACTCGTTCTGGATCTGGAACGTGTTGTTCTTGTGGCCGAAGCCGAAGATGATGACCAGCAGCGCGATGCCCAGCACGTAGAAGCCGCCGACGCCGTACAGCACCTTGCGGGTGTTGCTCATCGTGAAGACCTCGTTCCCCGGGAGGCGGCGGACCGCCGGCGAGCCGCGGCCGACCGCGGCCGGGTGAAGGCGCTGCACACCAGCTGAGCGGTAAAGGCGAACACGATCACCGCGAGCGCGGTCAGACCGGCATCCTGTCCGTCTGATTTGCGCACCAGGATCACCACGATCGCCAGCGTGAACAGCCGTCCGAGCATGTAGCCCATGCGCACGCCGATCTGGCGGTTGGCGTCCGGTGTCGCATTGGCATAACGATCGACCCCTACCCCGAGCACACGCAGCGTTACCCAAACCCCGCCAGCGATTCCATACCCGGAGACCGGGACGCCCATCAGCAGCATGATCGGAGCGGCCAGGATGACGAGCACGACGTCCATGTAGCCGAGCACCGTGGGCGGTTGCTCAGACATCGCGGAAGCGGTTAGCGACAACTCGCATCCCCACCAGAAAGCCGATCAGAAAGCCGAGTATCGCCAGGGGGACGACCGCTCCCAGCAGCGCGCCGATGCCCGCGCCGGCCGCCGCGCACATCAGGTTCACCGAGAGCATCAAGGCTCCGGCTCCGGCCACGTCCCGGCCGCTTACAGGCGGACGACTGCTGTTCGTCATGTTGTCGGCTGACGCTTCTTCTCAAGCTGAGCTACTGGGTTGGGGCCGCGTAGGGTAGCGGCGTGGCTGAGCAGGCGCGGCCCGAGAGCCGGGCGCCCGAAAATGCGGCCTTCCCACTACCGGCGGGGTAGTGGAGCGCCGCCAAAAGGTTAGTAGGAGGTTAGCGTGCCGGCGCCGGCAGCCGCGGCTTGCGAGACCGCGCCGGACCGCGCTCCAACGGCTTGGGCAACTGGCCCTCGGCCCACATCGCGGCCAGGCCCGCGCGCGGCAGCCCCAGCGGCCCTTCGTAGACCAGGTAGCGCGGCTCCCAGCGCGGAAAGAACTTGGCGTTGAAGCGGTACAGGCTCTCGATCTGGAAGAACGGGTTGCCAAGCGCGATCAGCTTCCCGAGCGCGCGTTCGCTGGCGCGGTCGGGGCTGTGCAGCCACTTGGCGAACGCCGCGAAGTTCAGCGACATCTCCTCCACGCCGCGCTCGCGCAGCAGCTCCACCGCCCTGCAGACCATGAACTCGGTCAGGCCGTTGGGAGTTCCCGGATCCCGGCGCATGAACGACAGCGACATCGCCGCTCGGCCGTAACAGGGGACGAAATGGAGCACGCCGCGGATCGGGCGCGCGGGGTCCGATTCATCGCGGGCCAGCACGACGAGCGTGTCGGCGTCGTGCTCGGAGCGGATCGAGTCCATCGCCATCGAGAACCCGCGCTCGGGCGCACCCTCGCGACCGCGCTCCAGCACCGCCTCGACGGCGGCCGTGGTCGCCGCATCGAGCTCGGCGACGGCGTGGAGCTGCGCACTGAACCCAGCCTTCTCCAGGCGGCTGACCGACTGACGGACCTTGCGGATCGCCCTGCCCTCCAGGGAGAACGCGTCGATATCGATGATCGCCTCGTCGCCCAGATACAGCGTGCGCAGGCCGAGCCGCTCGTACATCGGTCGCAGGCGCTCGGAGGCGCCGACCGCACCCAGCCGCAGCCCCCGGAGCTCGGCGAAGACGCGCACCTGCGCCAGCAGGTCGGCGAGCGCGGCGTCCGGCCCGACCGGATCACCGGACAGCAGCAGCACGCCGTTCTCCACCCGGTAGCCGACGAACGCGGAGCGGTCGGCGCTGAAGAAGTAGTGCTTGTCCGCGCGCAGCTTGAAGAACGACAGCGTGTCGGCGCCGTGGGCACGCACCAGCGCGGCGGCGGCGCTGCGCGCGGAACTTCCCGGAAATGCGCGTGGGCCGGCCAGCGGGCGGAAGATCGCGTAGGCGATCGCCATCAGCGTGCCGACCTCGATCCCGTGCACGATCGCCGCCAGGGGCAGGTCACGCAGGTGCAGCGGCCCGAGCCGCCAGCGCAGCAGGTCCCAGGTCTCGCGGGTCACCGAGGTCACCGACGGATGGCCCTGGGACGCCCACGCCGCCGCCCCGGACAGCGCCAGTCCCAGCGCGCCGATCAACGGCACCCGCCACACCGCCGAGCGCACCGTGATCGCGTCGTGATCGACGCCGAAGGCGGAGCGGCCGCACGCCAGCCCGGCGGCCGTGAGCCACGTGATCACGGTCTCCTCGAAGTCCAGGCCCTTGAACAGGTCCAGCAGGCCCAGCGCGAGCATCAGGGCGATGGCCGCCTGCCAGGCCCGCCGGCGTCGCTTGAGCAGGTACGGCGCAACCAGCAGCAGCGCCGTCCCGGTCGGCAGCGCGAACGCATGCAGCAACCGCACCGCCTCCAGCGGCTCGAAGTCCAGCAGCAGGTGCCCCCGCCAGCGGATGTCCGGCGTCACCGCCGAGGCGACGTTGATCGCCCCCACCAGGGCCGCGGCCAGGGCGGCGAGCGTGGGCGTCAGGCGCGCGATGCGGGTGGAGGTCGTCGTCATAGGAGGGAACCGGCCGCCCCGCTGCGGTCGCAGGGGACGGAGGGGCAAAGTACGTCTTTGGCGCCGTCCGGTTACTTCCCGGCGTCAGCTCAGGCGCTCGCGAGCTCCGCGATCCGCTCGGCCACCAGCTTCTGCTTGTCCTCCAGCTCGCTGGCCAGCTCGGAGAGCTCGGACAGCCGGCTGCGCACCAGCTTGAGCTGGGTCGAGATGTGGTGGCCCAGCTCCTCGAGGATGCGCCGGCGCTCGGCCGGGGCCTCGGTCTGCTGCAGCTCGGCTCGCAGGTGAGCGCGGGCGCTCTCGGCTTCCAGCAGCTCGCGCAGCTGGTCCAGCGAGAGGCCCAGCAGGTCACGCAGGCGGATGATCTCCCGCACGCGGTCGACGTCGGCCTCGGTGAAGGCGCGGTGCTTGCCCTGCGCCCGCTCGCTGCCGCCGCCGAGCAGGCCGATCTCCTCGTAGTAGCGGATCGTGCGCGGCGTGGTGCCCGTCAGCTCGGCCAGCTCGCCGATCCGCAGGCACCGCTCGGCGGTAACGCTCACGCTGATCGCCTCCGCTCGGCCGCGGACTTGCGGCCCGCTCGGCATCCAGCCTCGCCTGATCGGGCAGCGTCCGCGTCATCCGGCTGGCTCGCCTGTATGTCGGCGGCGTGAGTCATCCGGCTGTGAGCGCCGCCTGGGGCTCGCGCTCGGCCTGGACCGGCTCGGCGCCGGCCTCGTTCGTCGAGTCCTCGCCGGGGATGTACTTGGGTCGGGCGGCGGAGATCGCCGCGCCGACCAGCGAGACGCCGGCCAGGCACCACAGCGCGACGTGCATGTTCGACAGGAATGGCACCAGCTGGGCGTTGGAGATGTGGTTGGCCAGGCCCGAGAAGACCGCGAACAGCACCGACTTGGGCACCGAGGAGGTCACGACGGCGAGCACGAAGGCGATCGAGATCACGGCGCCGGTGTTCTGCACCAGCACCCGGGCGCCGGCCGCGATCCCCCGCCGGTGCGGAGCGACCGCGCCCATCATCGCCGCGGTGTTGGGGGAGTTGAACATCCCCGAGCCGACGCCGACGATGAACATGTAGATGCCGGGCAGCACGTAGCTGGTGTTACGGCCGAGCATCGTCATCAGCGCCAGGCCGGCGGCGGTGACCAGCATGCCCAGCACGGCCAGCGTGCGCGAGCCGCGGCGGTCCGCCCACACACCGGCGAGCGGCGAGGCGATCAGCATGCCCAGCGCCAGCGGCGCCAGCTTGACCCCGGCGAGGATCGGCGAGTCACCCTGCACGCCCTGGAAGTAGAAGACGAACACGAACATCAGCGCGAACCGCGCCAGGCCGTTGGCGAAGGCCGCACCCGAGGCGGTGGCGAACAGACGGTCGCGGAAGATGCTGAGGTCGAGCATCGGCGCCCTGTGGCGGCTCTCGATCAGCACGAACAGCGGCAGCAGCACCACGCCGACGATCAGCGAGGGGATCACCAGCGACGAGGTCCAGCCGGAGATGCCGCCCTTGGAGATGCCGTAGACGATGCCGGTGAGCCCGACCAGGAAGGTGACCGTGCCCAGGAAGTCGAACGAGCGATCCTCCGCGCGCCCGGTGATCTCGTGCAGCACCTGCCAGGCCCAGAGGCTGCCCAGCAGTCCGAACGGCACGTTGAACCAGAACACCCAGTGCCAGGAGATGTCGACCAGCGCGCCGCCCAGCACCGGGCCGATGACCAGCCCGATGGCCGCGACCATCGTGTTGGTGCCCATCGCGACGCCCAGTTCCTCCTTGGGGAACGCGTCGGTGACGATCGCCGCCGAGTTGGCGAACAGGAACGCTCCGCTGATGCCCTGCAGGATCCGCCACAGGATCAGCTCGGTGCCGCCGCCGGCGAAGCCGGCTCCCAGGGAAGCCGCCGCGAACAACAGGAATCCCCCCACGTAGGCCTTCTTGCGCCCGAACTGGTCGGACAGGCGGCCCGCGCTGAGCACCAGCACGGTGGAGGCGATCATGTAAACGAGGATCACCCACACAAGCTCGAGCAGGCTGGTGTGGAGGCTGCGCTCGAGGTCCGGCAGGGCGATGATCAGCGTGCCGGAGTTGATCGTGGCCAGCAGCATGCCGAGGCTCGTGCACGACAGCGCCCACCACTTGTACGAGCTGTGATCGGAGTGAACGCCGATGCGGCGGGCGCTTCCGTCCGCGGGAGCTTTGAGGGCTGACAAGGGAGTACCGCCTTCTCTTCGCAATCTGATTCTTACGTAAACGTCAGAATAGCAGAATCAGCACTCGACGGAACGGGCATTCCGGCCCGTTCCGAGTTGGCTCGTCAGCTCATTCGCAGGCCCCCTTCTCCCCGTCGCCGACCCTCACTCGAACGCCGCGACCGTCGCCAGGATCACGAACGCCGCCACCAGGGCCGCCCCCTCGAACGGCGTCGCCTCTCCGTCGCCGGTGATCTGCCAGATGATGATCGCCGTGCCGAGCAGCGCGCCGGTGTAGACGGGCGCCAGCGCGAACGTCAGCGTCGTCGCGGTCAGCAGCGAGACCAGCACGAGCAGCGGGTAGAGGAACGCCGCCACCTGGGCGACCGAGTTCTTGACGACCGAGATCGCCAACTCCGGCTGGCCCTTGTGAGCCAGCACCACGCCGACGGCGTGCTCCACGGCGTTACCCGCGATGGCAACGATCACCAGCCCGGCGAACGGCTTGGAGATTCCGGTGCTCTTGATCGTCGGCTCGAGCGCGTGCACGAACCAGTCCGATACGAACGCTGCCGCCAGGCCCGACAGCACGAGCAGGATCAGGCTGGAGCCGGTCGAGAGCCGCGCCTTCTCCCCGGGGCGTCGCTCGCCTGCTCGGTGGTCAGGTACTGGCGTACCCAGAACCCGTACACGGCGAGGATCGCCACCGCGCTGACGATCGAGATCGCCTTGATGTGGTGGCTGGCGTGATCGTTGGACGAGTCGGCCAGTCCCACGAGCACGATGATGAAGCTGGCGATCAGCAGCAGCGTTGCCGTGTCGTTGGGCAGGCGCGGGCTGAAGCGCATGATCCGGTCCGGCTCGCGCCGGGAGCCGGCGATCAGCACCAGCCCGAGCACGAGCAGGGCGTTGACCAGGATCGAGCCGAGGATCGCCGTCTCGGCGACGATCTTCTGGCCCGCCTGGAGCGCGAAGATCACCACGAAGAACTCGGGCAGGTTGCCCAGCGTGGACTGCATCAACCCGGTGATCGCGGGGCCGAAGCGCTGACCGACCTGCTCGGTTGAGAACGACACGATCCACGCTCCCCCGGCCAGCGCCAGCCCGGCCACCGCGAAGGCGGCGACGTGCGGGACCGCGCTCACGTAGCGAGCGATACCGGCCAGAAGGGTGAGGACCGCGACGACGACCAGGCCGACGCGCTCGCTACGTGTCAGGCCCGCGAGGATCCTCTACCTGCCGGTCATCACGGTGTCATCGTCGGAGTAGGCCGGCGCACAGCAGCACAGCAGTACGAGCTCACCCGGCCCGGTGTTCCAGAGCTTGTGCGGAGTGCCGGGCGCAATCGTCACGCAGTCGCCGACGCTGATCTCAGACTCCTGGTCCCCCAGCCGCATCCGGCCCTCGCCGGCCACGAAGTAGTACAGCTCCTCGGCCTGCGGGTGGTAATGCTCGGCCGTCTCCCCGCCGGCCTGGAGCGTGGCCTCGGCCAGGCTCTGGTGCCGGGCGGCCGCGCCCGTCCCCGCGCGGCCCGCCAGCTCGCGGATCGCCGAGCCGTCGGCGGTGATGAACGATGGCAACTGCTGAAGGTTGGCCCGGTCCATCACTTGACCTTCTCGAACTCGCCGGTCTCGACGTCGTGGGCCACGACCGCGTCGATCTCGGCCTCGCTGGTGTGCGGCTTGGCGGCACGCAGATCCTGGGCTCGGAGCCCCTTGAACTTGAAGATCTCCAGCACGTAGACCAGATACACGCTGGTGGCCAGAGCGGCCAGGGCGAGGAGCACGATGAGCGCGATCCAGCCGGGTTGGTGGTGGTGGTGGTGATAGAGCCGCATCGCCACGGCCAGCGCCGCCATCAGCAGCGACCATCCGTACAGATAGATCACCGTCTTGCGTTGCGAGAAACCGATCCGGGCCATCCGGTGATGAAAGTGGTTGGCATCCGCCGACCAGGGCTTGCGCCGGTATTTCAGGCGCTTGGCGACCACGAACCCGGTGTCCAGGAACGGGATCGCGAGGATCACCAACGGCACCAGCAGGGCGACCAGGGCGTTGGTCTTCAGCGAGCCGACGACCGCCGCCACCCCGAGCAGGTAGCCCAGCAGGTTGGCGCCGGCGTCGCCCATGAACACCGAGGCCGGATGGAAATTGTGAACCAGGAAGCCGAGCGCCGCACCGGCGGTGAGCGCCGCCAGGATCGCCGCTCCCGGGATGTTCAGGTCGAACGCGATGATCGAGAACGCGACACCGTCGATCGTGCACAGTCCGGCCGCGAGCCCATCGACCCCATCGGAGAAGTTGACCATGTTCATCAGCCCCACCAGCCAGATCACGGTCAGCACCCCGCCGGCGTTCGGGAACTGCAGTGCGCCCACGAACGGCGCCGTGATGCCGGTGACCACGGCCCCGGCGCGTACGGCTATCACCGCCGCGCCCACCTGGCCGATCAGCTTGACCAGCGGGGGCAGTTCGTGGATATCGTCGACCGCCCCCACCAGCGCGATCAGGCACGCGCCGACGATCAGCCCCCACGTGTTGGCCTTGCTCACCCCGGGTGCGGCATGGGCCGTGTGCGGCAGGTTGATCGTGTCGGGCATCCAGATCGCCGCCGCCACCAGCACGGCGATCAGGATCGCCAGTCCCCCCAGCAGCGGGGTCTCACGCCAGGCCAGCCCGCGCTCGCGGGGAACGTCGACCGCGCCCAGTCGCCGCGCCAGCCACGCTGACAGGGGCGTCAGCACCGCGGCGATCGCCGCCGCGACCACGAAGGAAAGCCCGGCATCCCAATATCGCATGCGCCCTGAAGCATGCCAGCCGAGGCCGACTGCATGAAGCGGGCGGCTCCGGGTTCGCGGTGAGGACCCTGACCCCTCGTGACCCGCTCAACCCAACAAGCTTGGACAAAACCACCAAATGTTGGCCGGGGAACGCTGCGCGGCGACCTGGGCGACCTGGGCGACCTCGGCGACCTGGGCGACCTCGGCGACCTGGGCGACCTCGGCGACCTCGGCGACCTGCGAGCACGCGCGCCCGACGGTCACCGCCCTGGAAACGTCCAGATCGTGGCCAGCTTCGAGCCGAACTGGATGATCACGGCGCCCCACGCCGGAACCGTCCGAACCGGCCCGGCGGGCCGGACCGAACTGGACGTTTCCAGGCGGCGGCGGCGGCGGCCGGCCGGCCGTGCTAGCGGCGTAGGCGGCCGCCGCCCAGCACCCGTGATCGGGGAGGGCGGTCGGCGCGGGAGGCACGGGGTCGGCGCGCCAGCGGCGCATCGGCGAACCCCTCCGTCGTGACCGCGACGGCTGACGCCGCGACGACCGCGCGCGATCAGACGGTGGCGGCGAGCTGCGCGTACAGCGGGAAGCGCTCGGCGATCGCGGCCGTGCGCTCGCTGAGCTCGGCGCGCTGACCCTCGAACGCGTCCGCCTCAGCGGTCAGGGTGGCCGCGATCACGCGACCGACCTCGACGAAGTCCTCGACCTGCAGGCCCCGGGTGGCCAGGGCGGGAGAGCCGATCCGCAGCCCCGAGGAGACGGCCGGCGGGCGCGGATCGAAGGGGATGGCGTTGCGATTGACGGTGATGCCGATCGAGTGCAGGCGATCCTCGGCCTGCTTGCCGTCCAGATCGGACTCCCGCAGATCCACCAGCACGAGGTGCACGTCGGTGCCGCCGGTCAGCACGGAAACCCCGCCGCCCGCCGACAGAAGCTCCGCGGCCACCGCCCGGGCCCCGTCCAGCGTGCGCCGCTGGCGCTCGCGGAACGCTTCGGATTGAGCGATGCGAAGAGCGACCGCCTTGCCGGCGATGATGTGCTCCAGCGGACCGCCCTGCTGCCCCGGGAAGACGGCGGAGTCGATCTTCTTGGCGTGCTCCTCCTTGCAGAGGATCATGCCGCCGCGGCCGCCGCCGATCGTCTTGTGGATCGTGGTCGTCACCACGTCGGCCGTCGGCACCGGTGACGGATGCAGTCCGGCCGCCACCAGCCCGGCGAAGTGGGCCATGTCGACCAGCAGGTAGGCGCCCACTGAGTCCGCGATCGCCCGGAAGCGCTCGAAGTCCAGCTGGCGTGGATAGGCCGACCAGCCGGCGACGATCATCTTGGGACGGCGCTCGTGCGCCAGGCGCTCCACCTCGTCCATGTCGATCAGCGAGGTCTCGCGGTCGACGTGATAGGCGACGATCTCGTACAGGCGCCCGGACACGTTGATCTTCATCCCGTGCGAGAGGTGCCCGCCGTGGGCCAGCTCCAGCCCCATCAGCGTGTCCCCCGGGCGCAGCAGCGCGTGGTAGACGGCGGTGTTGGCCTGGGCGCCGGCGTGCGGCTGCACGTTGGCGTGATCGGCGCCGAACAGCTCCTTGGCGCGGTCGATCGCCAGCTGCTCGGCGACGTCGACGTACTCGCAGCCCCCGTAGTAGCGCTTGCCCGGATAACCCTCGGCGTACTTGTTCGACAGGACCGAGCCCTGGCACTCCAGCACCGCGGCGGGCGCGAAGTTCTCCGAGGCGATCATCTCCAGGGTGCGCTGCTGGCGCTCCAGCTCCAGCGCCAGGACGTCGGCGATCTCGGGATCGACCTCGGCGAGGGGCCGATTGAAGAAGTCCGGCGGCAACTCGGAGCTCACGCCGGGGATCCTAGCGGCGGTCACGGCGCGCCGGGCCGAGCGGCGGTCACGGCGCCTCGGCCACGACCACGGCCAGGTCACGGTGGCTCCACGTCACCCGCGCCCGGGAGAACCCCGCCTCCCCCAGCCACGTCAGCTGGTCGTCCAGCGCGTCGGGATGGTCGAAGTCCCTCGTCAGCGTCGTGACGGCGTCGGCCGGATCAGGCGGGACGACCACGTCGGCGAGCACGAACCGCCCACCCGGCCCCAGCACGTCGCGTACCTGCCCGAACAGGGCGCGCTTCTCCGAGCCCACCAGATGGTGCACGCACAGCGCGCTGGCCACGACGTCGAACGGGCCCTCGGGCAGCGGGTCCTGCAGGCGTGACACCCGCAGCGCCACCCGGTCCTCGGGCAGGCGCTCACGAGCGGCGCCGAGCATGCCGTCGCTCTCGTCGACGCCCACCAGGAACGACTCCGGATGGCGCTCCAGCAGGCGCGCCGCCGTCTCCCCCGTGCCCGTCCCGAGCTCCAGCACGCGCCGCGCTCCCTCTCCGGAGGCCGCCACCAGCTCACCCTGGAAGCGGTCATAGACGGGGATTTCTGAGCGGATCATCTCCAGGTAGGAGCCGGGCCTGAAGTGAAACTGCCCCTCCATCGCCGCGGCCACATCCGTGTCGGACACCGTGCCCTGACGCACGATGGCCCACTCCCCCGCCTGCTCATAGGAGCGCAGGTCGATCACGGTCGAGGCCGTCCCCGGCAGCTCGCCGGCGTCGATCACCAGGTCGGCGGCGCGGCGCAACACGGCCGGGACATCCTCCAGGCGCCGCGCGTCCGGCTCCCCCGCGAGGTTGGCGCTCGACTGCAGCACCGGCCAGTGCACCCCGGCCAGCGCCGGCACCACCGGGACCCGGACCCCCAACAGGAACGGATCGGCGCCACAGGCCAGCGGAAAACGCTGCTCCGGGTTGGGCAACAGCACCGTCACCGGGCCGGGCAGCAACCGCCGCAGCGCCCCTCGGCAACCCGGTCCCAGCTCCGGCAGCGCGGCCAGCGCCAGATCGAGGTCGAAGAACATCACCGCCGACGGCTTGTCCAGCGGTCGGCGTTTGAGGCGATACAGCCGCTCGACGGCGAGCCTGTTCGCCGCGTCGCAGGCCAGCCCGTAAACGGTGTCCGCCGGGAACACGGCCACACCGCCCACGCTCATGCAGCGCTCAAAGGTCTCGGCGTCAGGCCCGCGCTCGATCATGGCCGACGCCCCATAACGACCCGCTCGAGGCCCGCCAGGTCGCGCCGGATCTCCACCCCCGCGTAACCCGCGCCGCCCACCAACGCGGCGACCGCGGTGGCCTGCCCCGGGGCGATCTCCAGCGCCAACAGCTGAGATGTCGCCTGCGCCACCAGTCGCCGCACGAGATCCAGGCCGTCGGGGCCCCCGAACAGCGCGCCCGCCGGCTCGAAGCGCACCACTTCGGGCGGCAACTCGGCGTGATCCTCCACGTAGGGCAGGTTCGCCAGCACGGCATCGGCGCGGCCGACGCCGGACAGCAGGTCGCCGACGAAGAAGCGCACGTCCAGCCCGAGCCGCGATGCGTTGGCGCGAGCCACGTGGATCGCCTCGGCGCTCACGTCGACCCCGACGACGCGCAGGTCGGCGCGCTCGTCCTTGAGCGCGAGGGCGACCGCGCCGCTTCCCGTCCCCACGTCTACGACGGAGGCACCCGCCGGCAGCGACAGGCCCACTTCGACAAGCAGCTCCGTCTCGGGCCGCGGGATCAGCACCCGCGGGTCCACCTTCAGCTCCAGGTGGCGAAAGGCCCGCCGGCCGAGGATGTAGGCCACGGGCTCGTGCGCCGCCCGGCGCGCCACCAGCTCCCAGAACCGCTCACCCTCCGAGCCGCCCACGGGCTCGTCGCGGTTGATCACGAGCTGGGCGCGATCGGGGTGGGCGGGGTACAAGACCGATGCCAGCAGAAGCTCGGCGTCGAGACGAGGGGTCTCGGACACCCCCGCCAACGCGGCAACACCGGCCCCCAGCGTCACCCCAACAGCCGTCTCAACCAACGGCGCGCTCCTCCAGGCGTCGGCGCTTCTCGTCGTCCGCGAGCGCGGCGGTGAGCTCGCCGAGCTCGCCCATCAGGATCGCGTCGAGGTTGTGCACGCGCAGGTTGATGCGATGGTCGTTGACCCGCTGCTCGCCGTAGTTGTAGGTGCGGATCTTCTCGGCGCGCTGCCCGGTGCCCACCTGGGCCAGGCGGCTGGCGCCGATCTCGGCCTGCTGCTCGGCCAGCGCCCGGTCGTACAGCCGGGCGCGGAGCACCCGCATCGCGCGCTCGCGGTTCTGCAGCTGGGACTTCTCGTCCTGCATCGAGACCACGATCCCCGTGGGCTTGTGGGTGATCCGCACCGCCGAGTCGGTGGTGTTGACCGACTGCCCGCCCGGACCGGAGCTGCGGTACACGTCGATCTGCAGGTCGTTGGGATCGATCTGCACGTCGACGTCCTCCGCCTCGGGGAGCACCGCCACGGTCGCGGTGGAGGTGTGGATCCGGCCCTGGGACTCGGTCTCGGGAACGCGCTGGACACGATGCGTCCCGCCTTCGAACTTGAACACCGAATAGGCCCCGGCGGGTGGGCGGGCCTTGATCGAGAACGTGTAGGCGCCCTCTCCGAGTGACAGCGGCTCGACCTTGAACCCGAGTCGCTCGGCGTAGCGCGTGAGCATCCGGTAGAGGTCTCCGGCCCACAACGCGGCCTCGTCACCGCCGGCGCCCGGACGGATCTCGACGATCACGTTCTTGTCGTCGTTGGGATCGCGCTCGACCATCGCCAGGCGGATCTCCTCCTCCAGCTCGGCCATCCGCTCACGTGAGCTGTCCAGCAGCTCCCGCAGCTCGGCATCGTCGCCCTCGGCCAGCAGCTCCCGGGCGCCCGCGGCATCGTCGGCCGCGTGGCGATACTCGACCGCCAGGCGGGCGGCCGGCTCCAGTTCACGGTAGGCGCGGCTGGCGGCCTCGAAACGCTCGCGGTCCCCGATCACCTCGGGGTCTGATAGCTCGCCCTCGAGCTCCCCAAAGCGTGTCTGTACTCGGGAGACGAGCTCGTCGATCATGCTCGCGAGTGTAGGACCGCCGTCCGCCGGCGGTCCTACCTCGCGGAGCGCCTCCGCCCGTCAGTGCTTGGGGTTGACCGCGTCTTTGACCTTGTCGGCGGCGTCGCCGACCGCGTTCTTGAGCCCACCGGACGCCTTGTCGACCTTGCCCTCGTTCTTGAGCGACTGATCGTCGGTCAGGTCGCCGGCCGCTTCCTTGAGCCTGCCCTTGCCCTTGTCGATGCTGCCGTCGTTTGCCATGGGTTCTCCTTCTTGGGTACGTAATCCGTACCTCAGACCTACCCGCGAGTAGAAGTGCCTACGCGACCACTTCGAGCCCGAGCAGATCGCCGGCGGTGGCGTCGCCCGGCCTCTCGACCTCGAGCACGGCCTGCAGTGACGCGATCGACACCGCCAGCTGATCGAGGTCGGGCTCGCGCGTGGTCAGCTTCTGCAGCTGCATTCCCGGATACATCACGAGCTGCACCCAGCGGTGGCGGCGGTTGCGCCCCGCCCAGCGGATCACCTCGAACGACAGCCCGGCGATCAGGGGCACGCCCACGATGCGCGTCAGCACCAGGATCCACCACGCCGGCAGGCCGATCGGCGCGAACACGAAGATCGCCAGGATCATCACGATCAGCAGAAAGCTCGTCCCGCACCGAGGGTGCAGGCGCGAGTACAGCTTGGCCCGCTCCGGGGTGAGCTCGTCGTCGGCCTCGTAGCAGGAGATCACCTTGTGCTCGGCGCCGTGGTACTCGAACACCCGGCGCAGATCGCGGATCCGGGAGAGCAGCAACAGGTAGCCGAGGAAGATCGACGTTCGCAGTACCCCTTCGACCACCCAGAAGAGCAGCGACGAACCAAGCTGGTGCTTGATCAGGCTGGTCAGGCCCACCGGGGCGACGAAGAACAGGCCGATCGCGAACGCCAGCGAGACGAACACCGTCCCGTACCAGGCGCCGGTGGAGATCTCCTCCTCCTCGCCGGGCAGCTGCGCGTTCGCCGAGATGGTCAGCGCGCGCATTCCGATCCCCAGCGACTCGACCAACGCGGTGACGCCGCGGATCACCGGCAGCCGGTAGAAGCGGTGGCGCTTGGCCCGGGGACGCAGCGCAAAGCGCCGGACGGCGATCTCGCCGAGGACGCCCTCGGGCGCCAGTTCGTCGGGCGGCTTGCGCACCGCGACGGCCCAGTTACGGACGCCCCGCATCATCACGCCCTCCAGCACGGCCTGACCGCCGAGCGGCGCGTCGCGGACGGCGGTCAACGGGGTGTCGTTGCCGCCGTCGCGCAAGCGCGTGCTCTAGCTCGCGGTGGTGGTGCGGGCGCTGCGGCGGCCCTTGGCCACCCGGCGCTGGAAGCGCTCCACGCGACCACCCGTGTCGACCAGCTTCTGACGACCGGTGTAGAACGGGTGGCACGCCGAACAGATCTCGACGTGGATCTCAGGCTGAGTCGAGCGGGTCATGAAGTCGTTGCCGCACGTGCAGGTGACGTGAGCGTCGACGTAATTGGGATGTATCTCGGTCTTCATAGTTACAACGATTCTAGCCGCGCTCGGGGGCGTCCGGGGACGCTCCCTCAGGCCGGGCAGGTGACCGTCATCGCATTGTTGTCGCGGTCGTAGTCGTCGACCTGATCGGTCGAGTCGGCGACCACCGTCGGCGGGCTGCCCGCGTCGCACAGCGGTCCGACGAATGACAGCTGCAGCGAGGAGTGGGCGTCGATGCGCGCGACCGAGCGGGTCTGAGGCGCCGAGCCGTCGCCGGGCGTGAACAGGACCTGGAACGGGCCGGCGGCGGACGCACCCCGGTCGGCGATCAGGACGGCGTAGCGCTGCTTGTGGGCTTGATGCGGGATGGCGGCCACCGACACGCCGCGCACCAGCAGGTCGGGCCGCAGCTCGCGCTGCCTGCAGCTACCCGACTGCATGACGGCCGTGGCCAGCACCTTGTCGTGCGGGCCGAGCCAGCGAAACGTCACCCTGAAGCGATAAACGGCGGGAGCCTCGAGGTTGTAGACGGCCTTGTTGAGCTCCCACACATCGCCGGAACGCCGGCCGAGCGTCGGGTCCTTGGGCGACAACCAGATCCCCAGGTCGCCGGCCCCGGTGAGACTCCGGGTGACCCCCGCCGTCTTCTCCAGCAGGTCGAACTTGAGCGACAGCCTGCGCGTCCCCTGCACCGGGCGCATCACCGCGGTGACCGAGACCGACCTGCTGGCCGGATCGAGCGCCCGCTGACAGGCGAACGCGGTCAGGTCGTAGTGCCGGGGAGCCTGGCCGGTCGCAGGCGCCGACCCAGCGCCCACCGCGAGCAGCGCGAGGAGCGCCGGGAGCAGGAGAAAACGCCTCATCTACAGCGTCTTAACCGGTTGGAGGGCCAGAAGTTTCCACGCTGGCCGCAACCCCTGCCTACGTGATCTGGTAAAGCGGTCCGTCGCCGCCCTCGGGAGGCGTGAGCCGCCCGCCCTTGGCCGTGATCGCCCCGCACTGCACGCAGTTGGTGTAGTTGACGGTCACGTCGACGAAGCCCGTGTCCGGCGCGTCCTCGGGGATCTCGTAGACGCCGGCCGGGCACATCCAGCGCCAGCCCTCGGCAATCTCCCTCGGCACGTTGCGGTGCACGCGGATGTGGTTGGGCGCGTCGTCACGGGTCGCGTTGCCCGAGATGTAGACGCTGGCGAGCTTGTCGAACGTGTACTTGCCGTCGGGCTTGGGATAGCCCTTGGCGGTGTCGCCGACGAACAGCGGGACCTCGTCACCCCGGTGCCACGGCAGCCGTCCGCGAGGGACCTTGCCCTTGCTCATGATCGCCGCGCCGCTCAGCGGGGCGCCCCGCAGAAAGCCCTTCTGGAACGGCTGGCGCGTGTTGCGCACCTGGTAGAGCTCCTGGCCGACCGACGAGTCCTCGATCGCCTGCTCGTATCCGGCCAGCGACTCGCCGTTCTTCAGCGACTTGTAGATCGCCTCCGCGGCCAGGATGCCGGACTTGATGCAGTGGTGCACGCCCTTGAGCGCGGCCGCGTCGACCATCCCGCCCGAGTCGCCCACCATCAGCGCGCCCGGCATCGTGAGCTTGGGCATCGACCAGTAGCCGCCGCCGGGCAGTGCCTTGGCTCCCCAGCCGACGCGCTCGCCGCCCTCCAGGATCCCCTTGACCAGCGGGTGCAGCTTGAACTGCTGCAGCAGGTCGTGGGCCGAGGTGGTTGCGTCGGCGTAATCGAGGTCGACCACGAAGCCGATCGAAACCAGGTCGTCGCCGGTCTTCTCGTCCTTCATCGGATATAGCCACGTGCCGCCAACGTGGCCGTACTTGGCGGGGATCTTCAGCGGCCACGGGCCGATTGTGTGGATCACCCGATCAAGCGGCTTGGGCACCTTCCACAGCTCCTTGACGCCCAGCTCCCACACCTGCGGCTCGCGGCCCTCCGCCAGCTCGAACTCCTTGATGGCGGCGCCGGTCAAATGGCCCCAACAGCCCTCGGCCAGCACCGTCACCTGGGCCTTGATATCGGTCCCGGGCTCGAAGTTGCCCAGCGGCTCACCATCCTTGCCCCGGCCCTTGTCGCCCGAGCGCACGCCCACGACCTTGCCGTCCTGCACGATCAGCTGGGTCGCCGAGGTCTCGGTGAGGATGTAGGCGCCGCCCTCCTCGGCCTGGGCCTGCTGGAAGCGCGCCATCGCCGAGACGGAGACCACCTCGTTGCCGTGGTTCTTGAAGTTGGGCACCGCGAACCTCGGCACCGGCAGCTTCATCTTGCCGTTGGGCAGAGCGTAGATCGACTCCTTGGTGACCTCGCCGAACGCGAAGCGTTCCTTGCGCCAGTCCTCGCGGGACATCTCGGGAAACAGCTCCTGCAGCGGCCCCGGGCGCATGACCGCGCCCGACAGGTTGTGCCCGCCGCAGGTCTTGGCCTTCTCGATCACCGCCACCGGCACCTCGCCGAGGCGCTCCATCAGCGCCTCGTCGTCGCCCAGCAACTGCAGCAGCCGGTTGGCGCACGCCAAGCCGGCGGTGCCGCCCCCGACGATCGCCACGCCGACCTCGATCAGCTCGTCCTCGTCGTCGAGCCCGCGCTTGATGAACTCGCCGACGGAGTCGACGGGCGGCGGGAACTCGCTCGGCGCGTACGGCCCGCCGTGATGACCGTTGTTCCCCGCCACGGCCGATCAGCTCCCCTTCTTGGCCTTGATCGCGTCGGTGAGCTTGGGCAGGATCTTGTTCAGATCGCCCACGATCCCGAGATCTGAGAACTCGAAGATCGGCGCGTTGGCGTCCTTGTTGATGGCCACGATGTTCTCCGAGGACTGCATCCCGACCTTGTGCTGGATCGCGCCCGAGATTCCGGCCGCCAGGTACAGCTTCGGCGACACGGTCTTGCCGGTCTGGCCGATCTGCGCGGCGTAGGGATACCAGCCGGCGTCGACCACCGCACGGGTGGCGGCGACGGCGGCGTTGCCGCCGAACGCGCCGGCCAGTGACTCGGCCAGCTCAAAGCCCTCGGCCTTGCCGAGTCCGCGGCCACCGGCGACGAGGATGTCGGCGCCTTCGATGTCGACGTCGGCTCCGCGCTGCTCGCCGCGCTGCTTCATCTTGGCCTGCGTGGACCATGGCGAGTACTCGATATCGACGTCCACCACTTCAGCGGTGCCGTCAGCTTGCTTGGTCTCGAACGCGTTGATGCGCCCGATGATGATCCCCAGGTCGCCCTGGTAGTGCGAGTCGGAGATCTTCGAGTCCCCCAGGATCGGACGCTCGGCGACCAGCTTTCCGTCGGCCGCCTTGATCGCGATGACCTCCATGGTCACCCCGGCCTGCTTGCGAGCGGCCAGCCCGGCACCGATCTCGAAGCCGAGCAGACCGCCGCCGAACAGCGCGTAGCTGTGGCCGCCCTCGTCGATGACCTTGGCCATCACGTCAACGACCGGCTGCGCGAGGCCCTCGGGCCCCTTGGCGCGAAAGACCTTGGTCGCGCCGTAGGCGCCCAGCGTCTGACAGAGCTCGTCGGTGAGGTCCTCGCCGCCGACGACGACGGCGTGGCACTCGCCACCGATCTCGGCGGCCCGGGCCGCACCCTCGGACACGGCGCCGAGCGAGTTCTTGTTGAACTCGCCCTCGTAGTGAAGAACGTACGTCAGAACGTCGGCCATCAGATCAGCTTCCTCTCGTCGAGCCAGGCGACGATCTTCTCGACCGTCTCATCGGTGTCCTCGTCCTCGATGATCTGGCCGGCGGACTTGGCCGGCGGATCGTGGAACTCGCCGCACTGCACGCGCGAGCCCTCGGCTCCGACCATCGACGTGTCGATGCCGACGTCGCCGGTGGCCAGCGTCTCCAGCGGCTTCTTCTTGGCGCCCATGATCGCCTTCAGCGAGGGATAGCGGGGCTCGTTGATGGCGTCGCCGACGGAAATCACGGCGGGCAGTGAGATCTCCACGGTGTCATAGCCGTACTCGGCCTGACGCTCACAGGTCAGGGTGGGTGGGGACTGGTTATCGACGTCCATCTTGATCACCTGGGTCAGCGACGGCATCTGGAGGTGGTCGGCCACGACCGCACCGATCGTGTAGCACTCGCCGTCGTCTGACTGCTGGCCGAGCAGCACCAGATCGGGCGACTCCTTCGCCAGCGCCTTGGACAGCGCGTAGCCCGTGGCCGACACGTCTGAGCCGGCGAGAGCGTCGTCTGAGAGGTGCAGGGAGCGGTCGGCGCCCAGCGAGACCGCCTTCTGCAGCGCGCGGGTGGCGGTGCTCGGTCCCATCGTCACGGCGACGATCTCGTCGACCTGCACGGCCCCGCCCTCGCGAATCTGCATCGCGGCTTCGATGGCATGCGTGTCGTAGGGGTTGAGATTTCTCTCCCCGCTTCGGTCCATGCGCCCCGTCGAGGGATCGATGCGCTTCTCGACGGCGGCGTCCGGGACCTCTTTGACCAGGACGCAAATCTTCAAGTGTGGCCTCCTATCAGGTGTCCTGAGCGGGGATTCCGGGTGAGCGGGCTCAGATACTGCGATGTCGCGATCAAGTGTGGGGCAATACTACCGCGTTGACTGACGAGTCAATCGGCTACCTTGACACGAAATGATGACACGGTCTTCGGGGCCGTGTCTCAGCTCTCGTCCGACTGTTGTCGAGCCTCAGGCCCGTACGGCGCCGCGGATGAAGTCGATCGCCTGCTGAGCGGAGGCGCCGGGGGTGAACACCTCGGCCACGCCGAGGGTCTTGAGCTCCTCGATGTCGTCGGAGGGGATCGTTCCGCCGACGGTGACGACCACGTCGTCGATGCCCTGCTCGGACAACAGCTCCATGATCCGCGGGACGAGCGTCATATGCGCCCCCGAGAGGATCGACAGGCCGACGGCATCGGCGTCCTCTTGGATCACGGTCTCGACGATCTGCTCCGGCGTCTGGTGAAGCCCGGTGTAGATGACCTCCATGCCGGCGTCGCGCAGGGCACGGGCGATGATCTTGGCCCCGCGGTCGTGACCATCGAGTCCGGGCTTGGCGACGACGACGCGGATCTTCTTCTCAGAGGCGCTCATGGGGTGCGCGCGGCCACGCGCGCGGGCAGCAGTCTATAGATGGACGGGCGCTGCGAACGCAGGCGCCGCAGGACGGCGGCGCTGGCCACGCCGCCCGCCGCCGCGGCCCCGGCCATCGCGGCGGCGGTCTTCAGCCGCCGGTTCAGCCGGTCGAAGCGGAGGATCTCCCAGCCCTCCTCGCGGGCAATCCGGGCCAGCACCCCGTCGGGGTTGACGGCCACGGGGTGGCCGACGGCGCGCAGCATCGGCAGATCGGACTCCGAGTCCGAGTAGGCGTAGGAGGCCGACAGGTCCACGCCCTCGCGCGTGGCCAGCGACTCGATCGCCGTCGCCTTCCCGCTGCGATAGATGAACAGCCCGGTCGGCCGCCCGGTGTAGACGCCGTCGACGATCTCGGAGATGTCCGAGCCGATCGCGCCGTCGAGGGCCATCACCGTGGCGAGGATCTCGGCCAGCTCCTGCGAGGCGGCGGTGACGATGTACGCCCGCCGCCCGGCGTCCTGGTGCCGGTGGGCAACCTCCAGCATCTGCGGGTACACGCGCGGCAGGATCCCCGCCAGCACCTCGACCCCGAGGCGCTCCAGGTCGACCACGCGGACGCCCTCAAGCGAGGCCGCGATCCGCTCGCGCAGCGCCAGCGAGTCGGCGTCGGTGGCCCCGCGCATGCGGAACTGGAGGTTGGCGAGCCCGTCGGCCAGCAGCTGGCGGCGGCTCATCAGGCCCGCCTTGAACGCGGCGCGCCCGAACTGGAACGCCGACGAGCCCTGCATCAGGGTCTTGTCGAGATCGAAGAAGGCGGCGCCGACCGCCGCCGCGGCCTCAGCCGCCATTGACCTCCACGATGACCGCATCGCCCTGACCGCCACCCGAGCAGATCGCCGCGCAGCCGAGGCCGCCGCCGCGGCGGCGCAACTCGTGGATCAGCGCGCCGAGGATGCGAGCGCCCGAGGCGCCGATCGGGTGGCCGATGGCCACGGCGCCGCCGTTGACGTTGACCTTGTCCTCGTCGATCTCGAGCATCCGGATGGAATTCAGCGTCACCGAGGCAAACGCCTCGTTGATCTCCCACAGGTCGATGTCGTCGGGCGAGAGGCCGATCTTGTCCAGCGCGACCCTGGCCGCTTTGGCCGGCGTCCTGGCCAGATACGGAAAGTCGTCGGCCACCTGGCCCTGGGCGCGGATCGTCGCCAGCACGGTTCTCTCGTTGGCCCTGGCCCACTCGTCGGAGGCGAGCACCATGGCGCCGCCGCCGTCATTGACGCCGGGACTGTTACCGGCGGTGTGCGAGCCGTCCTCCATGAAGATCGGCGGCAGCTTGGCCAGTGACTCCAGGCTGGCATCGCGCCGCGGCGCCTCGTCGACCTCGACGACCGTGTCCCCCTTCTTGCCCTTGACCGTCACGGGGACGATCTCCTCGGGCAGGCGGCCCTCGTCGGTGGCCGCGATGGTCCGCTGGTGGGAGCGCAGCGCCCATCGATCCATGTCGGCCCGGGTCATCTCCAGCTCGGCGGCGACCTCGGAGGCCTCCTGGGCCATGTGCTTGCCGCTGAACGGGTTGGTCAGGCCGTCGCTGATCATGGCGTCAAACGCCTTGCCGTCGCCCATGCGGAAGCCGAAGCGGGCCTGCTTGAGCAGGTAGGGAGCGTTGGACATCGACTCCATGCCACCGGCCACGGCGACGTCGAGGTCGCCGGCCCGGATGGCGGAGTCGAGGATCCCGGCGGCCCGGATGCCCGAGGCGCAGACCTTGTTGATCGTCTCCGAGGGCACCTCCTTGGGGATGCCCCCCTTGATCTGCGCCTGACGCGACGGAATCTGGCCCTGGCCGGCCTGGAGCACCTGGCCCATGACGACGTGCTGGACCTCGCTGCCGACGACCCTGGCGCGCTCCAGAGCCTCTTTGATCGCGGCCCCGCCGAGATCGGTGGCATCCAACGATGACAGCCCACCTCCGAGCTTGCCGACGGGCGTCCGAGCTGCTGAGAGGATCACGGTCTTGGGCATCGGGATTCAGTCTCCGGTGGTCGCTGGTGGGGTGGTTTGCATGCTACGACGTCGTTAGTAACGTGCCCGCAATGCGGGTATCGGCAATCACAAGTCGCGCATTTGCGACCGACGCCGACACCCTCGCGGTCGGAGTCTTCGACGCCGAGCCCCTGGCCGAGGCGTCGCTGCAGGCGCTCGTGGACGCCGGGGAGGCCAAGCCCAAGTTCAAGCACGTCGCCGTCGCCCGCTCCGAGGGCCGCCGCGTGATCCTCGTGGGCGCCGGGCCGCGCCACGAGTTCGACGCCGAGCGGGCGCGGGTCGCCGCCGCACACGCGGAGCGCCGCGCTCGGGAACTGGGCGCCCGCCACCTCTGCTGGGAGCTCCCGCCGGCCGTCGACGCCGCCGTCGCGGCCGGCCTGGTGCAGGGCACCCTGCTCGGCGCCTACCGCTTCACCCGCTACCGGCCGGCGCCGGACGAACCGCCGCTTGGGCAGCTGACGATCAGCGCCCCCGACCGCGATCTGGCCGACGCCGTGCATCGCGCCTCGGTCCTCGCACAGGCCCAGAACCGTGCCCGCGACCTGGGCAACGCGCCCCCCAATGACCTCACGCCCGCCGCGCTCGCGGATTACGCCATCGCGCTGGCCGACGATCACGGCACGCTGACGGTGACGGTCATGGACGAGGATGAGCTGCGCGAGCACGGAATGGGAGCGTTCGCGGCCGTCTCCCAGGGCTCGACGCAACCGGCGCGCCTGATCGCAGTTGAGTACGCCGGAGCGCGCGACGAGGCCCCCCGGCTGGGCCTGGTCGGCAAGGCGGTCACCTTCGACAGCGGCGGCCTGTCGCTCAAACCGCCGAACTCGATGATCGAGATGAAGTTCGACATGGCCGGCGGTGCGGCGGTGATCGAGGCGATCGCCGCGCTCGCCGAGCTTCAGGTACCCGTGCGCGTGCTGGGGATCGTGGGCGCCACCGAGAACCTGGTCAGCGGCAGCTCGGTCAGGCCCGGCGACATCGTGACCGCGCTGGACGGGACCACGATCGAGGTCAACAACACCGACGCCGAGGGGCGCCTCGTGCTGGCCGACTGCATCACCCACGCCCGCCGCCTCGGCTGCGACGCGATCGTCGACATCGCCACCCTCACCGGCGGCGTGGTCGCCGCCCTGGGCGCCACCTATGCCGGCCTGATGGCCTCCGACGACGGGTTGGCGGCGCAGCTGATCGGCTGCGGCGAGCGCACCGGCGAGCTGCTGTGGCGGCTGCCGCTGCACCCCACCTATGCCGAGATGGTCAAGGGCCGCTATGCCCAGCTGACGAACCGCACGCAGCGGCGCGAAGCCTCCGCGATCACCGGGGCAGAGTTCCTGCACCACTTCGCCGGCGACGCGCGATGGGCGCATCTCGACATCGCCGCCGTCGGCGACGACGGGCGCGCGCCGTACCTGGACAAGGGCGCAACGGGCTTCGGGGTGCGTCTCCTGGCCGAGCTGGCGACCGCGTTCGCGCAGGGCGATGCGTAGGCTGGCGACCGGTCTCGCGCTGCTGCTCGCCGGGCTGGCGACCGCGCCGGCGGCGGGCGGCGCCGGGTTGCTGGCGTCGGCCCGGCTCGAGGGCGTGTTCGCGATGTCCGGCCGGGTCACCGACGCGGTCAACATCGGCGGCGAGCACCGGGGCGAGCTGGTCCTCCGCACGTGGACGTTCAGCTCCACGTGCCCATCGGGCGCCTGCGCCACGGTGGCGCTCAAGCGCACGCGAAGCCTCAGCGACCCGACCAAGACCGACCAACTCGTCCTGCGCCGTCACTCGCCCGGCTTCTACGAGGGCTCGGCGACGTTCATCGCCCCGATGCGCTGCGCCGGACAGCGCTACGCCAAGGGCGAGGCCGTCCCGTTCTCGATCACCGTGCGCGTCACCGCCGCCGCTACGGTCGGCGATCAGGTGCTCGCCGGCCAGGTGCGGGCCTTCTATCGCAACCCTCGGCGCGTCGGACTGACCCGGTGCGTCACCGCTCCCGCCCACGACGCCGCCCGCTACACGGGCAGGCTCGTGATCTCGCCCGGCGGCACCACGCGCAGCGAGCCCAGCACGGCGCTGACGGCCACCAGCTGACGGCGCCACCGCATGCGGCGCTCCTGGTCGGCGGCGATCACCACGTACAGGCACAGCGGCCGCCCGGCAGCGGTGAAGAAATGCTGTGTCCCGGTCTGACCCGAGCGGATGTGGGCCAGGCGGCGCGGTGAGAACGCGGTGGGATCCAGCGGCAACGGGATCGAGCTCGGCGCGTACAGGCCCCGGCCAGGCTGCAGCCCGCCTCCCGGCACGTACTCCACCAGCGCGAAGAATGTCGACCCGGGCGGCATCTGCCCGGTGCTGCGATCGCCGAACTCCCCGTCGCCGAGCGCCAACCGGAAGTTCCCCGCGTGCAGGGTGGCGTTGCCGCCGGCGCGGGCGAAGATCCGCCCGCTCCAGCGCGGCGGCAGCGTGACCTCGATGCCGTGGGCCGAGAGGATCACGACACGCCGACGACGAGGCCCAGCACGGCGGCGGCGGCCAGCACGGCCGCCCCGGCGCGTGCCGTGCCCGGTTCGGCGTACTGCAACCGGGCGTGGAGCCCTACCAGCTGGGCCGGCGTGCGCACCCCGGCCGCCAGCAGCGGCGTGAGCCCCCGCAGCCCTCCGTACAGGCCCATCACCAGCGCGCCCGTCCCCGGGCCGGTCAGCACGGCACACAGCAGGGTCACGTAGGTGGCGGCGCTGGTGACCACGGTGGCGATCCCCAGACCCAGCTGAGACCCGTAGCCCAGGCCGTACACCCAACCCCGGTAGCGATCGAGCCAGCGCTCGTCGACCTGACGGCGGGGCCCCGGCACCGGTCTGGCGCCGAGGTCCAGCGCCAGCGCTGCGACCAGCGCCAGCGCGAACACCTCGATCCGCGCGTGAGGGCCCAACCCGTCGGGCAGCAGACGGCCAAGGGCGCCCAGCAGCGCCCCCGCGGCTGCTCCGGCCGCGGTGGCGCCGACGGCGAACGCGGTCACCGTGACGGTCCAGTGGCTCTGGCGGCCCCGCTCGCCGAGCGGGGTGATGCTCGCGAGCATCGACTCGCCTCAGGGCGACCACGCCGCGCGCGCCGCGGCGACGACGGCCGCCGCGCATCCCAGCCACGGCAGCGCATTCATGCCCCGGGTCGGCCTCCGGGGTAGAGGCTGGGATGGTCGGGGCCGATGCCGGCAGCGGCCAGCGTTCGCTCGGCGTTGAGGGCCCGGGCCGTCCCGCCGGCTCGCGCGCCGCGCGATCGTCGCGATCCGCCATCGCGTCACCCACGAGTGAGCTGAGCGCCTGCCACGTGGTGGCCGCGCCCTCGCCGCGGATCGACCCCTCGACGAGCACGAAGTAGGGCGAGCCGGGTACCGCGTAGTCCTCCCAGGCCTGAGACGACATGACGACCGGGACCCCCGCCGGGGCGAGCTGGCGCAGACGAGCGGGACGCTCGCGGTCCGGCCCTCGCGTCACCACGACCGGCTGTACGCCCGCGGGCAGCCGCGTCTCGTGCAGCCGGGCCCAGAAGGCCGCACAGGTGGAGCAGCCGCTGGAGAGGAACGCCAGCAGGGTGGGCGCTCCCGGAGCGCTCAGGTCGAGCGCGATGACATCGTCGTCCGGTGTCGACCCGGCAATCGGTGCGGCGGGAGCTCCCGCCGGGCGCTCCGGAGCGCCCGGCGCCGGCACGCGCGGCTCGGCTTCGGAGTCGACGGGCCCGAGCCGGCGCAGGATCTCGGCGTGGCTGCGCAGCAGGCCCGCCACCAACACGACCAGGATCACCAGCAGCACGGTCTCCACCGACACGATCGCGGTCACGGCTACGCTCCTCCTCCGCCCTGCACGGGGATCGCCAGACCCTTCAGGCAGCCGGCCTCGTGCTTGCAGGTGTTGTCGTCGATCATCTCGGTGCCGTTGCAGTTCAGGCCCGGCACCGCCCCGGGGTTCTGGCAGATGACCAGCCGGCAGACCACCTCAGTGGTGCCGTGGACCTGGGGGTTGCACTGCCCGTAGCGGAAGTGGTTGCAGTCGATGCAGCGCTCGTCGCAGTTCTCGTTAGCGCACTGGCAGCCGCCCGGGAAGACGGTGCCGGGCGTGCGATTGCAGTCGATGTAGTACCGGTAGCCCTGCTCCCTGCACAGGCCCGAGCCGCGGTAGTCGGTGCACTTCCACCACCCCGCCACGTAGGTCCCCTCCGGACAGCGGTTGTTGCCGTGCGCGATCTCGCAGCAGAACGCCGTGTACCCGTCCTGGCAGCGCGAGCCGGGAGGACAGCTGCCGGGGATCAACACCGCCCAAGCCGTTCCCGGGCGGACCAGGTAGCGCACCGGCGCGACGGCGAACGCCGAGCCGGCAACCGCGGCGCGTGCCAGTAGCCCGCGGCGGGAGCTGCGACGCTCGAGCAGCGACCCGAGCGCCTCCGCCATGCGTGCCGCCGGGCTCACGACGCTCCCCAGGCCCGCCACGCCGGCGGGATCTGCGAGTAGGCCACGACGGTCCCGTAGACGGCAGCGACGATCCCCGCCACCAGCACCGCCGCGGAGCCCGCAGGCCGCGCGAACACCCACCCGACGTCGTGGGTGGGCGCCACCGAGGCCAGCGCCAGCACGACGCTGAGGACCGACTGGACGATCGACGCCGGGACGTCGCCCTCGCCGAAGCACCCGCACGATTGCGCCCGGCGCGCCAGCACGGCGGTAAGCCCTGCCAAGCCGAGGTAGGTGAGCGCCAACAGGCGGCCAGAGAACCGGCCACGCCAGGGCACCGGCGCCCAGCGCCAGCTCGTAGACCGAGAACGCCCGGACCAGCCCCGACGCCACACTGAGTGCCGTCGCCGCCGTTGCCGGCGAACGCAGCTTGGCCATCCCGGCGACGCACAGCACGATCGCCGCTACTGCGTGAGGGACGGTCAGCGCGTCGGCCAACGGCTCAGGACCTGACCTGTCCCTCAAGGATCGTGGTCGCCGCGCTGGCTGGGTCCAGCTCACGGGCGACGACGCGGTCGAGCAGCTCCTGGACATGCTCGTCCTCGCGCAGCTTCGCCTCCAGCTCCCGGCGCATCCGGGCGGTGGCGATCGCCACAACCTCGTTCATCAGGTTGCGCCGCCGGCGCTCCGAGAGGGTGCCCTCGGCCTCGATGTAGGCGCGATGCTCGCCCAGCTTGTGCAGCAGCTCCTCGACCCCCGTGCCCCGGGCCGCCTCGGTACGGACGATCGGCACCTGCCAGCCCTCCCGCGGCCCCAGCGCCAGCACGCCCTTGATCTCGCGGACCATCGTGTCGGTCATCGGATGATCGGCCTTGTTGACGACGATGATGTCGGGGATCTCCATCACCCCGGCCTTCAGCGCCTGGATCGAATCGCCCGAGCCCGGCATCAGCACCAGCACCACGGTATCGGCGTGGTCGATCACGTCGATCTCGGCCTGGCCGACGCCCACCGTCTCCACCAGCACCACGTCGCGACCGGAGGCGTCCATCAGCAACGCCGCCTGCAGAGCCGCCTCGCTCAGTCCGCCCAGCGCCCCCCGGCTGGCCATCGAGCGGATGAAGACGCCGGGGTCGAGGAAGTGGTCGGTCAGGCGGATGCGGTCTCCGAGCAGCGCTCCCTTGGTGAACGCCGACGAGGGATCGATCGAGAGCACGGCAATCGATCGCTCACGCCCCCGCTCGAGTTTGGTGAGCGCGTTCAGCAGCGTCGACTTGCCCACCCCGGGAGCCCCCGTGAAGCCGATGATGGCGGCGCGCCCGGTCTTCGGGTACACCTCGCGAACCAGCTCCCAGCCCGCGGGATCGTCGTTCTCCACGAGCGTGATCGCCCGCGCCAGGGCGCGCCGGTCGCCGGCGAGCAGGCGCTGGGCGAGAGGCTGGTCAGAGCGGCTCATGCGGGTCAGCCATCATGCCAGGCTCGCCGGTCCGCCACGACTCCCACACCCGCCCGTCACAACCGCGGGCCGGAAGTTTACGATTGCCCGCTGTGTCGACGACGACCGTGAGAAAGTCCCCGGCGCCGCCGCAGTTCGTCCGGACCCCGCCGCCGCGGCTGCGGGGTGGCCTGCTGGAGTTCCTGCGCTTCGCCCGCGCCAACCACATGCTCAGCTGGGGATACCTGTTCCTGGCCGGGCGCTGGCTGTGGCTCAAGCTGCGCTGGCGCGGCCGGCTGGTCACCGACGGGCTGTGCTTCGTGTGCCCGGGCGTCAAGTTCGAGATCGGAAAGGACGCGCGGGTCTACCTCGGGCGCTGGTCCTGGCTCGGGCACGGCTGCAAGGTCCGCGTCCACGAGGGCGAGCTGTCGATCGGCGCCAAGACGGTCTTCGGCCAGGAGTGCACGATCTCGGCCTTCCAGCACATCGCCATCGGGCGCGAGTGCATCGTCGCCGACCGCGTGATGATGATCGACTTCGATCACGGCATGGTCGAGGTCGAACGTCCGATCCGCGAGCAGGGGATCTACAAGCGCGACGTCAACGTCGGCCACAACGTGTGGATCGGCTACGGGGCCTGCGTGCTGCGGGGCGTGACCGTGGGCGACAACTCCGTCATCGGCACCAGCTCGGTGGTCACCACCGACGTGCCGACCAACGCCGTCGTCGGCGGGATCCCCGCCAAGCTGATCCGGATGCGCGAGGCACCCGAGACGTTTCGCTGGGGCGCATAGGCCCGGCGGTCGATCAGGACCAGCCGGCGAGCTCGGGGGCCAGCCCGCGCAGCAGAGGATCGCAGCGCTCCGGCTCGGCGAGCGCCAAGCGCAGGGCCGCCGCGTGGCCGGCCGCGCGCTCCTGGGGGTAGTCGCCGGCCAGCCGACCGGTGAGCCAGAAACGCCCAGTCGGAGGACTGCAGCGCCAGCAGCTCGCGCAGCGCCCGAGGCGGGACGTGCCGATCCGGGCCCTCGGCGGTCCAAGCCGCCACGGCCAGCTCGTGCGTGCGGGCCTGCCAGGCCAGCTCGGCCACGTCGGGCCCGCTCCAGGTGCGCAGGTCTGCACCCTCCCCCCAGCTGCTGACCGGCAACCGGTGCTCGCCCAGCGACGCCGGATCATGGCGCTCGAAGGCGTCATCGAGCGTCGTCAGCGCCAGGCCCTGGCGGGCGGACTCGTCGAGCACCGCGCGCAACCACTCGAGACCCTCGTACCACCAGTGGCCGAGCAGCTCGGTGTCCAGCGCGCACACGCACAGCCCGCCGCCGGCGACGCGAGCGCGCACCCGGGCGACGAAGTCGGCGGCGTCCGCGCGAGCCTGCCGCACCGCCGCGCCGTGGTCGTAGGGCGCCCCGTCGATCCGCCAGGCCCGGTGTCGGTGGGTGGTGTGGTGGTGGTAGTCGCGATAGGCGGCGCGGGCCGGATAGCCGCCCTCCCCCCACACGAGCGCGATCGTGCTGCGGTCGATCGGCCACAGCACCAGACCGGCCTCGCTGATCAGCGGTCGCAGATGGCGGGGATCGCCGAGTCCGAAGCGCCCGGTCAGCTCCACGCACGTGGCCCGGGCACCGGCCTGCGCCAGCAGCGGATCCAGCCACGAGGCGTGCCCGCACTCGGGCAGCCAGAAGCCGCCTCCCCACCCGCCCGAGCGCCGCCGGTGCGCCGTGATCCCCGTCTGCACCTGGAGGTCCACCCCGCTCTCGGTGGCGATCAGCGGCAGGACTGCGTGGGTCGCCGCCGACGTCCAGGCGGCGTGGCCCGCCAGTGCGCTCAGCAGGCCAGGCCCCAGATCGGTCAGCCGGTCAGCGGCGGCGGCGTACTCGGCGGCCGAGCGCCGGAGCTCCGCGGCTGGGGCTTCGTGGCCGGCCTCCCGCAGCTCGGCGATGTCGCGACGATGGGTCTCGGGGCGGATCTCGGTGAGGAAGGTCAGGCAGCGCTCAATCGCGCCGGGGAGCTCCAGCTGGTCGGCCAGGACCGGGGTCAGCGACAGGGTCAGCGGCGCCCCCGGCAGCACGTCGAGCAGCGGCAGGTAGCAGGTGGCGATCGCCTCCCACAGCCACTCCTCGCCGAACGGCCACGTGCCGAAGCCCTCCACGTAGGGCATGTGGGTGTGCAGGACGAGAGCCAGCTCGCCACCCCGGGCTCGCATAACACCGCTCAGCGGCACACCGCCAGGAAGTCCAGCGCGCGGTCCAGTCCGCTGGGCGCCAGCGCGAAGTCCCGGGCGGAGATCGCCGGTGTGAAGCGGTCGTAGAAGGGCTTGGTCAGCCGCAGCCGTGGGTGTACGGCATCCCAGCCACAGGCGAGCGCGCGCTCGTGCAGGCGCAGCTTGCGTGCGTGGAACAGCCCGAGCAGCTCGACGTGGGAGAACACGGTGCGACACAGGGCATCGAACTCGTGCGCCCGGTACTCCTTCAGGTGCCAGGGGTTGTCGGACTTGGCAGCCCCGGGTGGCGCCAAGGTGAGCAGATTGGGCGTGGACACGTAGGCGACCCCGCCGTCGGCGAGCAATGAGCTGAAGTGCCGCAGCACGGCCACCGGGTCGTGGACGTGCTCGATCGTCTGCAGGAACACGACGGCGTCGTAGTCCGAAGTCCCGCCCGCCCCGCCGTGGTTCTCCACCATCCCCCGCTCGAAATGCAGGTTCTGAACGGTGTAGCGCAGTCGGGCGTGCTCGAAGGCCTCGGCGTTGGCGTCCACGCCCACCACGCTCTCCGCCCCCCGGGCCAGCACGGCCGAGCCATAGCCCTCGCCGCAGGCCATGTCGAGCACCCGTTTTCCGATCACCCGCGCCCCGATCCACTCGTACACGGCGAGATGCCGGCGGTACCAGTAGTTCTCGGCCGGGACATCGGGCAGGGTGCGTTCGCCGGTGAGCTCCAGCGCGGGCACGCCGGGGGGCTGATCGCGTTGCAGATGGGCTGAGACGGGCATCGGCGTGCCGAGAGGGTAATCTGGCCGGCGGCATGGAGGCATTGCGCAGCGCGGACGAGATCCGCGACGTAAACACCCGGTATCACGACGTCGCCGCCGAGAGCTACGACGCCAAGTGGGGCATCGACTTCGGCGAGATCGGCCAGACCCAGGTCCTGGGCAAGCTGCGCAAGCTGCTCGGGGCCGAGCTCGACGACGGCTATGAGCGCTCGCTGGAGATCGGCGCGGGCACGGGGTACTTCACGCTGAACATGCTCCAGGCCGGGGTCGTCGCCGAGGCGACCTGCACCGACATCTCACCCGGGATGGTGGCCACTCTGACCGGCAACGCGCAGCGGCTGGGGCTGAGCGTGCGCGCCGCCCGAGCCGACGCGGAGTCGCTGCCGTTCCCGGATCAGAGCTTTGACCTGGTGCTCGGCCACGCCGTGCTGCACCACCTGCCCAACCTGCGCCGGGCGTTCACCGAGTTTCATCGCGTGCTGCGCCCCGGCGGCCGGATCCTGTTCGCCGGTGAGCCATCGCGCGTCGGAGACCGGATCGCGTCGCTGCCCAAGCGCGGCGCCACCGCGCTGGCGCCCACCTGGCGTCGGCTGATCCGCGCCAGCCCGGCGCCCCCGCCGGGAGGCAACGGCGGGCAGTCGGGGTCCGATCCCCGCGACCACGACCTGGAGCGCTTCGTCGACATTCACGCGTTTGCCCCGTCGGATCTGTCAAGGCATGCCAAGCGCTCGGGTTTCGACGACGTGGTGGTTCGAGGCGAGGAGCTGGCCGCCAACTGGTTCGGGTGGTTCAACCGCGCCCTGGAGGCCTCCGCCGATCCCGCCGACGTGCCGATGCTGTGGCGCAAGTACGCGTTCCACGGCTACCTGATGCTGCAGCGCGTGGACGAGCGGCTGCTCGAGCCGTTTCTGCCGCCCGCGATCTTCTACAACCTGCTGCTGACCGCCCGCAGACCCTAGGCCACCGGGCGGAACTCCCACCTCCGCGCCGTAGACTGCGCGGTCATGGCCGACGAGGTTGAGCGCGAGTTTCCGCTGTTCCCGCTCGGGCTGGTCGCGCTCCCCGGAGAGCTGATCCCGTTGCACATCTTCGAGGAGCGTTACAAGCAGATGATGGGCGAGTGCCTGGAGGCAGAGCGCGAGTTCGGGATCGTCTGGATGTCCGACGACGGCCTGCGGGAGATCGGCTGCGGCTGCGAGATCGAGCGCGTGCTGGAGCGGATGGAGGACGGCCGGATGAACATCCTCACGCGGGGCACGCGCCCCTTCCGGGTGCTCGAGCGCCAGGGCCATCTCGCCTACCCCGCGGGCGTGATCGAGTTCCTCACCGACGAGATCGAGGAGACCGATCCCGACGCCGCCGGTAAAGCCCGCGCCGCCTACGCCGATCTGGTCAAGCGTGCCACCGACCGCGAGCCCGAGCAGGTGGAGCTCGACGAGATGGACGCCTACGCGATGGCGGCCACGGTCGACTTCGGCCTCGACGCCAAGCAGGGGCTGCTGGACCTGCGCTCGGAGAACGCTCGGCTGAAGCTGGTCACGAGACTGTTCAGGGCGGCCACCAAGCGACTGGACTTCGTCGACCGCGCGCAGGCGCGTGCACGCTCCAACGGCAAGGTTCGCTTCGGCTAGGCCGCGGGCTACGGCGCTCCCGCGACCAACGTGAACACGACCATGAACGCCCCGAACAGCAGGCAGTAGATCGCGAACGGCCGCAGGTTGCCCCGCTCGAAGTACTTGCTGAGGAAGTGCACGGTGATCACCGCCGCCACCGCGGAGAAGATGGCCGCGACCAGCGCCGCGCCGCGCACCCCGCCGTCCCCCAGCGGTCCGGTGAGGTCGCCGATCTTCAGCAGGCCGGCGGCCAGGATCGGAGGCGTGGCCAGGTAGAAGCCGAACTTGGCAGCGTCGGAGTTGTCCAAGCCGCGCACCAGCCCGCCGGTCATGACGACGCCGTCGCGGCTGATGCCCGCGATCAGGGCGGCGCTCTGGGCGGTACCGATGATCGCCGCCTCCTTGTACTCCAGGGTGTCCAGGCGCCGGGCGCCCTCCGGGTTGAGCCCCTCGCGTTCAGCCAGCACCCTGACCTCTGCCCGGCGGCGGTAGCGCTCTCCGGCGAGCAGGATCAAGCCGTTGACGATCAGGAAGATGGCCGCCGCCAGGGGCCTGGCAAACAGGTCGCGCAGCGGATGCTCGAGCGCGAGTCCGAGGATGCCGACCGGGATCGTGGCAATGATGATCAGCCATGCCAGCCGCTCGCTGGAGGTCTCGACGCGCCGCTTGCCCAGCGTGACGAAGAAGGCCCTGATGATCCTCACCCAGTCGCGCCAGAAATAGACGAGCAGGCCGATCGCCGAGCCGACGTGCAGCATGACCACAAACGCCAGCCACGGCGACTCGGCCTGCGACTGCCAGGCGACGATGTTGTGCCAGCGGAACAGGGTCGGGAACAGCACGGTATGCCCGAGGCTGGAGATTGGGAACAGCTCGGTCACCCCCTGGAGGAGACCGAGGATGATCGCCTGGGCAGTGGTGATCAGGTGGGCAGCGGCAAGCGTGAGCACGAAGCGCGGCAAGCGTAGCCGCCTTTGGGGATCGGAGGCTGAGCGGGCACCGACCCTCTCATTTGCCCCTCATCCGGACAGGCCGCAGGCTTGCTGCGCGGCCTGGGCGGCGAACAGCGTGGCGCGCGACAGCACTTTCTGGCGCCTGGCGGCGCTGTCGGGGAACGAGATCGTCCCGTGCTCCAGCCTGACCCGGTAGTAGAAGACAGTTCCCGCCGACGGCCTGATCGTCAGCCCGCGCCGAGCGTCCTTGTCGAGGTCCTGGGCCAGGTCGCGGCCTTCGATCAGCAGCGAGTCGGGCAGCGTCCGCGCCCCGCCGCCGTCGCAGCGGATCGTGCCGCTGTCATTGGGCAGCAGGGTCAGCTTCGGACCCGGGCCGGTGCGGGTCAACAGGAACAGGTCGGGCGACTCCTGGTTCAGACCGCACCCGGCTGGCACTACCGCCAGCAGCGCGACGCACGCCGCATGCATGCAGCCCCGAACCGTCATGGCCCGTCGACGATGGTGGCGGCTCCCCCCCGCCGCGGGTCACCTCCGCCGGAGAACCTCCCGTCGGGCCCCCGGGCCACCGCCTGAGCGCCACCGAAGAACAGGTTGCGATCGCGAAACGGGGACACCCGGCGCCCGGCGGTCTGCAGCGCGCTGGCGTCGACGCCCGGCTCGGTGAAGACGATGCCGTCCTCGTAATGGACGCGCGGGGCGTCGATCGCCGCCTGGGCGGTCATCCCGTCGTCGATCGAGCGGATGATCGTCTGCAGGATCGCGGAGCGGATCCGGTTGGAGCCGGCGCTGCCGACCGCCAGCACCGGATGCCCACCGCGCAGCACCACGGTGGGCGACATCATGCTGGGCATTCGCCGCCCGGGCGGATGCTTGTGAAAGCCGAGCGGGTTGAGGTCCTGCTCGCCGAGCATGTTGTTGAGGTGTACTCCGGTGCCGGGGACGATGACCCCGGATGCCGACCCGGCCGAGCAGGTGACCGAGCACGCCCACCCGTCGCGATCGAGAGCCGCGATGTGCGTCGTGGAGCCCAGCCGGCCCCCCGGGGAGGCCTTTGCGTCCGCGGAGACCTCGGCGTCCGCGCTGTCAGCCGCGCCGGTGGCGGCCAGAAAGCGCTCCACGAACGCCGGATCATCCAGGCCGGTGAGGAACTCCGGCGTGCGCTCGCGCTGGGTGCTCTCCATCACGTCGACGATCTCTGAGACCGAGGGCGGCGCGGGCATGCAATCCAGCAGTGCCAGCGCGTGGGCGATGAGGATTCCCCCGGCCGACGGGGGCGGGTTGGTCAGCACCTCGCGGTCGCGGTAGCCGACGCGCAGCGGCGCGCGGTCGACGACCTCGTAGGCGGCGAGGTCCTCCCGGCCCACCAGGCCGCCGCGCTCGCTCAACCACGCGACGATCGCCGCGCCGATGTCGCCCTCGTAGAACGGCCGCGCGCCTTCGGCGCCCAGGCGCTCCAGCGCATCGGCGAGCTCGGGCTGGCACAGCCGGTCGCCGGCGCGCAGCAGCGTCCCGCCGGGAGCGAACAGCAAGGCCGCCTCCGGTGTGGAGGTGACGATCGGCTGCAGCAGCTCGATGATGTAGGCCTGCATGGGGTGGAGCTCCACGCCGTCGCGCGCCAGAACGGCCGCCGGGGCGACCAGCTGCTCGAGCGGCACTCGCCCGTAGCGCCGCGCGGCCTCGCACAGCCCGGCCGGCATCCCGAAGGTGCCCACCGAGGCCGCCCCGATGTTGAACTCCTGCAGAGCGTCGCCGAACGAGATGCTCACCGGGATCAGGTCCGAGCGGGGCTGGGCGGGTTGCGCGGGATCCGCCTTCCCCCGGCCGGGCGCCTCGACGAAGAAGTCCAGCAGCGCCGGCGCCTCGCCGGGCGCCACCACCAGCATGTAACCGCCGGCCCCCAGGCCGGTGAGCAGTGGCTCGCAGGCGAACGACGCCAGCATCGCGCCCAGCGCGGCGTCCACGGCGTTCCCGCCATCGCGCAGCACGGCGGCGCCCGCCCGGGCACTGAGCGGATGGCCGGCGGCGACGACGCCCAGCTGGGACGCGGACTGACTCATGGGCTCGCCAGACTAGCCCGAGCCCGCCCCGACGGCCGGCCGTCAGCGACGGGGCATGAACTCAGGGACGTCGAGGTCGACCGACGGACGGCGAACCCGGCTGACCCGCGGTTCGCCCGCCGGCTCGCGCAGAGGCCGGGGCGCGGGCGTCTCGTCCACGCGGGGGTGGGCGACGAACGGGTCCTCCTCGCGCCGGCGGCGGGGCTGATCGCCGAAGCCGGTGGCGACCACCGTGACCCACACCTGATCCTCGAGCTTGTCGTCGACCATCGCTCCGAAGATGATGTTGGCGTCCGGATGGGCCGCCTCGGCCACCGCCTTGGCGGCCTCGTTGACCTCCCACAGCGAGATGTCGCGCCCGCCGGTGATCGACAGCAGAATCGAGCGGGCTCCCTCCATGCTGGTCTCGAGGAGGGGCGAGGCCACAGCCTGCTCCGCGGCGTCGATCGAGCGGCGCTCGCCGGTGCCCATGCCGATCCCCAGCAGCGCATTGCCGGCATCGGCCATGATCGTGCGCACATCCGCGAAGTCCAGGTTGATCAGGCCGGGCAGCGTGACCAGGTCCGAGATCCCCTGAACGCCCTGGCGCAGCACGTCGTCGGCCACGCGGAACGCCTCGACCATCGACACCCCGCGGTCCAGCACCGACAGCAGCCGGTTGTTGGGCACCACGATCAGCGTGTCGACCTCGGCGCCGAGGGCGTCTATCCCGGCCTCGGCCTGCTCGCGCCGGCGGGAACCCTCGAATTGGAACGGGCGGGTCACGATGCCCACGGTGAGCGCGCCCAGCTCGCGAGCGATCTGCGCCACCACGGGAGCCGCGCCGGTGCCGGTGCCGCCGCCGGCGCCCGCGGCGATGAACACCATGTCCGAGCCGCGCAACAGCGCCTTGATGCGGTCGTACTCCTCGCGGGCGGCCTTGCGACCCAGGTCCGGATCAGAGCCGGAGCCCAGTCCGCGCGTGACTCCGTCCCCGATGTGCAGGGTCTCGTCGGCAGCCGAGAGCTGCAATGACTGCAGGTCGGTGTTGATCGCCAGGAACTCGACGCCGGAGATGTCGGCCTCGACCATCCGGTTGACGGCGTTGACGCCCGCGCCGCCCACGCCCACGACGCGCAGCACCGGGCCGCCGGCCGCGGCGGGCGCCGGGGGGGCGAACGCCTCGAGCTCGCGCTCTGAGCGCGCGTAGACGTCGCGCTCGGGCGCACTGGTCGACGGGGGCTCCAACACGTTCTCGGGGATGTCGGCCGAGAACGCGCGATTCAGCCGCTCGCGGGCCGAGGCGGCCACGCGCTCGGGCTCGGGCTCGGGCCGGGGCAGGTCGGCGTCCAGCGACGGGTGGGAGCGCCGGCGGGGCTCGGCGGGCGCAAGTGGCGGGGCCTGGGGCGGCTCGGCCGGCGCCGGCGGCTCGGCGGCTGCGGCCGACTCCGCGGGCGCGGGCGGCTGCACCGGCGGCTCGGGTGCCTCCGGCTCCTCGGCGGAGGTCTTGCGGAACAGGTCGGCGAGCGGCCCCTCGCGCATGCTCGCGCGCTTACCGGTTGCCATGTGAGAGGACCTCCTTGGCGAGCTGCCTGTAGGCGTGTGCGGCCAGACCGTCGGGATCGTACTTCAGTACTGACATCCCCTTGACCGGCGCCTCCGCAAACCTGACGGTCTTGCGGATCCGCGAGGCGAACACGCGATCGCCGAAGTTCTCCTCCAGCAGTTCGATCGCCTCCTTGGCGTGAAGCGTGCGCAGGTCCACCAGCGTCGGCAGGATCCCCTCGATCTCCACGTCGGGATTCAGGTTCTCCTTGATCATGGCCAGCGTGTTCTGCAGCTGGATCAAGCCGCGCATTGACAGATATTCGCACTGCACGGGGACGATCACCTTGTGGGAGGCGGTGAGCGCGTTGATCGTCAGCAGCCCGAGGCTGGGCGGGGTGTCGATGAACACGAAGTCGTAATCGTCTTGCACCTCCTTGAGCGCCTTCTGTAGCGAGCGCTCGCGGCCGATCATCGTCGACATCGCGATCTCGGCGCCGGCCAGGTCGATCGACGCGCAGGCAACGTCCACCTCGCGTTTGCGGATCACCTCGCGGATCGAGATGTGATGCACGAGCACGTCGTACATCGACTTGTCGAGCGTGTCGGGGTCGATCCCCTGGGACATGGTCAGGTTGCCCTGCGGATCCATGTCGCAGCACAGCACGCGGTGGCCCTCCTCGGCAAACGCCACCGCGAGATTGAGCGTGGTCGTGGTCTTGGCGACGCCGCCCTTCTGGTTGGCGAGCGCGATCACCTTGGGCGTGGCCATCAGCTTTGGTCTCCGATGCGTCCGGGAACTCATACGCGGTGAGTATTCGCAGACGGGGCGGGAAATCCTTTGCCTCAGGCGGGGTTTCGAGCCGACGTCTCGCGACGCATCGGGAAGCTGGGGCTATGTTGCACGGCTGTGCCCGGACTTCTCGAGCGGCGGCTGATCTTTGTAACCGGCAAGGGCGGCGTGGGCAAATCGACGGTCGCGATCGCGCTCGGGATCGTGGCCGCGCGCAGCGGACGGCGAACGATCGTCGCCGAGCTGGCCAGCCAGGAGCGCGTCCGCCAGACGTTCGCGCAGTCCGGCGAGACCTTCGAGGAGGTGGAGTTGACCGACGGCCTGTTCACGATCTCGATCGATCCCGAGTCAGCGATGGAGGAGTACCTGCGCGTCAAGACGGGGCCGGTCGGTCAGGCGCTGGGGTCCAGCCGCCTGTTTCAGGCGTTCGCGATGGCCACCCCGGGAATGCGCGAGCTGCTGAGCATCGGCAAGGTGTGGGAGCTGGCGCAGTTCGAGCGGCGCACCAGCGGCGCCGGCGCCTATGACCTGGTGATCGTCGACTCCCCGGCTGCCGGCCACGGGGTCGGCATCCTGCGCACGCCGCGCACGTTCGCCGAGATCGCCCGCGTGGGGCCGATCGCCCACCAGGCGAGAACGATCGCGGCAACGATCGCCGACCGCGAGTTCACCGCCGTCGCCGCCGTGGCCACCGCCGAGGAGATGCCGGTCTCAGAGACGCTGTGGCTGCGCGATGCGCTGGCCGAGGACGAGCTTCCGCTCGACGCGGTGATCGTCAACGCGCTGTACCCGGAGCGCTTCTCCAGTGCCGAGCGCACCCGGCTGCAGCGCGCCCGCGCCAAGGCGACCTCACCGCTGGCCAACGTGGCCCTGGGAGCGGCGCTCTCAGAGCATGCTCGGGCCCGCACCCAGGCAGACCAGCTGCAGCGACTGCGCGACGGGCTCGGCCACGAGCTGGTATCGCTGCCCTACCTGTTCGCCGAGCAGATCGGTCAGCCCGAGCTCGAGCTGCTGGCCAGCGCCCTGGACGCCGGCCTGCAGAAGCTGCCGTCGCCGCTGCTCAGCCGCTGAGCCTGCGGCGAAGCTGGTCGCCGCGCCCATACACTCACCTGCCGTGAGCGTCGCCGAGCTCTTGGAGGGCAAGCGCGTGTGCGTCTGCGGCGGGTCCGGAGGCGTGGGCAAGACCACCACGTCGGCGGCGGTGGCGCTCGGCATGGCCGCCCGCGGGGCCAAGGTGGCGGTGGTGACGATCGATCCGGCCAAGCGTCTGGCCAACGCCCTGGGCCTGCAGGAGCTGGCCAACGAGCCGCGGCGGGTCGATCCGCAGCGGCTGGGCGAGGACTTCGCGGGCGAGCTGTGGGCGATGATGCTCGATCCCAAGCGGACGTTCGACGAGCTGATCGAGCGGATCGCCGCCGACCCCGAGCGCGCCGCGGAGATCAAGGCCAACCGCGTCTACCGGGAGCTGTCGACGGCCGTCTCGGGCTCGCAGGAGTTCACCGCGGTGGCCAAGCTTTACGAGCTGCAGCGCGAAGGCGACTTCGATCTGCTGGTCCTCGACACCCCCCCGTCGCGGAACGCGCTGGACTTCCTCGATGCCCCCGGCCGGTTGACCTCGTTTCTGGAGGGCCGGGCGCTGAAGGCGTTCATCCGGCCCACCGGCCTGGGGATGCGTGTGCTGGGGCGCGGGGCCGCGCCGCTGCTGAGCGCGCTGCGCAGGGTGACCGGCGTGGACCTGATCACGCGACCTGACGACCTTCTTCGGGCTGCTGGGCGACATGACCGAGGACTTCTCCGAGCGCGCCGCGGCGGTCGAGCAGATGCTCAAGGCGCCCACCAGCGCATTCGTGCTGGTCACCTCGGCACAGGCCCCGGCGATCGACGAGGCGATCTGGTTCCGGCGCACGCTGCAGGCGGGCGGGCTGCCGTTCGCGGGGATGATCGTCAACCGCTATCACCACGACGTGATCGGCGATGCCGCTCCCGCGGAGCTGACCGCCGCGCTGGGGGAGCAGCTGCCCGCCGGCCTCGCGGCCCGAGTGGCCGCCAACTTCGAGGACTACCACCTGCTCGCCCGGCGCGACCGGCGCAACGTGGCGCGCCTGGCCGAGGAGCTGGGCGACGAGGGCGGCGAAGCGATGATCCTCGTCCCCCACCTCGACGACGACGTGCACGACATCGAGGGCCTGGGGCGCGTTGCGCGTTATCTGTTCGCCTCCGACGCCGAGCGCCGCGCGCTGGTCGCCGAGCTCGTCGCCTGAGCCTCAGGGCCTGAGGTCCAAATCTCCCTCGTCGCGAAGCTGCACCAGGATCGGCCCGTCCTCGGGGCCCGGCGCCCAGCTGGAGAAGCGCAGCACGACCTCCTGCCAGCGCTCCCGGTCGACCGTCCGACCGCCGGCCAGCATCGTCAGCCGCTGCTGGTGAAGCAGCTCCCAGACCGCCTGCTCGGCCACCGACAACTGCTCGGACGCGCGCCAACCCGGATGCGCGCTTCCGGCCAGCACGACGACCGAGCGCATGCCGATCGCTTCGCCGGCGCGCTGTAGCACCTGCTCCTTGAGCGCCTCCACCTCGGGTCGCGCGCGAGCGCCGCGCTCTGCCTGGGCCAGCACCGTATCGGTCACGTCCTCAGAGCCCTTGGTCGCCGTCCCCCAGCCGCGGCCGAGACCCAGCTCGTCGGGCCGCACCGGGGGGCCCTCCAGGACCTTCAGCCGGGTGCGGTCGGGCGACCAGCGGCGCTCGTCATGGTCGATCATCGCGCCCTGGATCCAGGGGCGCAGGAAGCGCGCCTCGAGCTCGGCGCGGTCCAGATTGAAGACGCGCGCCACGTGCGGGAACTGGCGCAGCTCCAGGTGGTAGACGTCCGTCATTCGGTCAGCTCGTGACCCCGCTCGCGGTAGCGCTGGCGGCCCTCGTTGATCTCGCGCAGCGCCGCCTCGCGGTCGCCCCAGCCAGCCGGCTCCGAGTGACGGTCGAGATCGAGGTCCTTGTAGACCGAGAAGAAATGAAAGATCTCGTCGCGCAGCTGCTTGGGCAGCTCGTCCACATGCTCGTAGACGTTCCAGCGGGGATCGCTGGTCGGCACGCACACGATCTTGTCGTCCTGCCCCTTCTCGTCGGTCATGTGGAACACGCCGACCGCCCGCACCGGGACCATGCAACCGGGGAACGTGGGCTCGGAGACGCAGACGAGCACGTCGAGCTCGTCGCCATCCAAACCCAAGGTGTCGGGGATGAACCCGTAGTCGGTCGGATAGATGACCGAAGCCGAGACGAAGCGATCGAACTTGATGGCCTTGAGCACGGGGTCGTACTCGTACTTGTTGCGACTCCCCATGGGGATCTCGACCATGCAGATCAAAGTGTCGTCGGGCACGTATGGAGCGTATCTCGCCGCGGTCCTGACGCAGAACGAGCGGGCCGAAGCCCGCTCGTCGCTGCAGATCGCGCTCCCCCTGACTACTTACGAGCCCCAGGACTTACGGTGTCGTGCCTGGTGGGCAGAACACTCCCGGCCTTCAGCGAAGACCGAGTAGGGAGCGGTCCGCGGCTCAGCTTAGCGGGCTGGGGTCTGCGCCGCCTCGGCCAGCAGCTCGTCGGCGACCGAGCACAGGTCGCTGTCCAGGTGCCCGCAGAGGGCGTCTCGGAGGATCGCTCGGAGGTGCTCGGCCAGCTCGTCGACCAGGGTGCAGACACCCCGGTTGTCGGACTCCAGTCCGGTGATCACCGCCCGCTCCAGAGAGATCGCGCGGGCGACCCGCAGCGCGAGGTCGGCGCGCGCCTCGGGCGACGCGCAGATCACGGCCAGTCGCTGGGCCAGGCGGCCGCTGGCCGGGCCCTCGGGCTCCAGCAGCGCCCGCAGGGCCAGCAGGTAGTCGGTCAGCGCCTCGAACGGCGCGACCCGCTCGCAGCCCATCTCAAACCGTGCCAGCGCCCAGCTCAGCTCGCCGCCGCCCGGTGAGCGACGCGACACCAGCCGATAGAACGCCTGCAGCTCCTCCTGCTGGGCAGCGGGGATCAGGGTGAGCAGCCGCGGACGGCCGCTGACGCCGATCGCCACCGGACGCCAGCTGCCCGCCTGGCTGCGCGCATAGGCCACCGGTCCAAGCGCGTAGCCGCCGCGCTCGAACAGCCGCAGCGCGGACAGGATGCGCCTGAAGCGCGCTCGCGCGACCGATACCGGCGGATGGTCGGAACGCGCCTGGTCGATCGCCAGCAGCGCCAGCACGTTGGGTTCCTCGCCGTCGCCCCACACCGCCTCCGCGGGGGCGTCGCCCAGCGCATCGCCGCGGATCAGTGACAGACCCTCGCCCAGCTCCAGCTCGACCGTGTCCGGATCAAGGGCGATCCCCATCACCGGCGCCACCACAGTGGCGGTGCAGTGCCCCTCATAGAGCGCGCGTTCCAGCTCCCCGTAGGCGGCCTCGAAGTGTGCGGGCTCGAAGCCGAACTCACTGCGTTGCGCGAACACCGCGCCCAGAAATGCCTCCAGCGCGGCCTCGCTCAGACCGCGGCGATCCTCGGGCAGCTTGACCAGCCCCCGCTCCACCAGGTAGGAGTCGAGCGCCTCGCAGCCGGCCAGCGCGTGCAGCGCGTCGCCATGGCTGGGCAGCGTCTCCAGCGCGGGGCGCCGGGAGGCGATGAACTCGCCGGTCAGCGGCCGGTAGACGTGCAGCGCCCGTCCGGCCGCGCGGCCGCCGGCCCGCTCCTCGGTCACCTCGAAACCGATCTCGGCGCCGCCGGCGAGCTCGGCGGTCAGACGTCCGGAGGCGTCGACGGTGAACGTCTCCAGCTGACGGTGCAGGGCGGCGTTGCGCACCCGGGCGGTTTCTGCGTGCCGACAGTCAATCCTCTTGCCGCAGCGCGAGTTGCAGTGCCGCTAGCGATGCTCCTCGATCTCGCGCAGATGGGCGACGTTGCGCTCGTCCCCTGCGTCGTCGGAGGGCGCGGTCGCCAGCCACGCGTCGAGGATCTCCGCCAGCTCGGCCTCAGAGGTCGTTCGCAGACTCAGTGCCAGGACATTGGCATCGTTCCAGCGGCGGGCGCCCGCGGCGGTGGCCGCATCGGCACACAGAGCCGCGCGGATCCCCGGAAGCTTGTTGGCGGCGATCGAGGCGCCCGTGCCCGTCCAGCAGGCCACGATCGCCTGCTCGGCGGCGCCGTTGATCACGTCGCGAGCGGCCCGCTCCGATGCCCAAGCCCAATCCGGGCGCTCCGCGGCCACGTAGGCGCCGTGCAGCAGCGGTTCGTGCCCGCGGGCGCGCACGAGCGCTGGCAGCGCAGCGGCCACGCCAGTCAGTTCATCGGCCGAGACGGCGATCCGCATCGCGCGGGGGACGGTCAGGCGAAGACGGCCGGCTCGAGCTCGTCTGCGGAGTCGAGCTCCTCGGCGCAGTCGGCGCCCAGCCACTGGCGCCCGTAGGCGCGCATGTCCTCGATCAACGGCACCAGGGCCCGCCCCTTGGGGGTGAGCACGTACTCGACGCGAGGCGGCACCTCGGGAAACGTCTGGCGCTCCACGATGCCCTCCTCCTCCAGCCCCCGCAGCCGCAGGGAGAGAGTTCGGGGGCTGATCCCCCGCAGCGAGCGCTCCAGCTCACAGAATCGTGAGCGGCCCTCGGCGAGGTCACGGATCACCAGCAGCGTCCACTTGCCGCACACGATCTCGGCCGTCCGGCACACGGGGCAAGTCTCTCCGTCGATCATCTGGACCGATTCTAGCGCAATGCTTCACGAACTGAAGTGGGCTCACGGCAGTTCGGTTGCGCGAGCGGTCCTCTCTGTTGACAGCGCCTGTTACCTGATCGTGTACCGGTAGGGGACCGCGGCTACCTCGTTGCCGTTGGGTTGTTCGATGCTGTCGAACACGATGAAGTTCGCATCGTCGACAAACAACGTGCCGCTCACCGAGGCGCCTGATCGTCCGGCGGGGGTGAGCGTGATCGGAATCGTCGCCGTCTGCCCCGGGTTCACGGTGACCGGAGCGAACGCGTCGAGCGTCGAGGGATCGGCGCTCGCGGACCATAGGTCCCCGGTCGGGGAGCTGACGGTCGGATCGAACGCTCGCGTGTACGCCAAGGCGCTGGTGGCGACCGGCTCCGCGGGAGCGGAGGCAGCCCCGAAAGCTCCCACGCTGACTGGGAAGACCCCCCAGACACCCTGAGCGATCGGATTCGCCGTAAGCGAAGCGGTGACCGACCGGCCGACGGTCGAACCTACGTCAGGGTCCCCCGCGGGCGAGACCGTGTCGAACTGAATCGCCGCGGGTCCGGTTGTCGTGGCCGCTTCGTTGAGCACGCTCGTCTCGGTCGGGACCAGGTAGAACGGGAGGTTCGACTTGTTGGTGAGCGGCTCAGTCGTGCTCCCGCCGCTCAGCGCCGTCAGCGGCACCCGGGTGCTCCCGGGCAACCTCGCGTCCGGGAAGAACGACTCCGGTGCCGGACCCGGGTTCCTGATCGTGACGTCGTAGGTGTACGGCGTGCCTGAGCTCAGCCTCGCGGTCCGAGAGTCAGGCAGGCCGCCACGCCCCGCGCGCAGCAGGCGCTGGTTGGTGGTGATGGTGAACGGCTCATCGAGCGCGTTACCCGAGACCTGCGGCGCGAACGTCACGATCAGCGTCCAGTCTCCCGGCGCCGCGTTGAGCGCGTGAAGCCCTGCTCCGGGCACGTGATAGGGGTTGCCGTTGGCGTCAGGGATGGTGTTGCTGGCGAACGCCTGCGCCTCGCCGGAGGGGCTCACCAACCAGGCGCTGAAAGGGTTCTCGGGGTTGTCAGCGAGCTTTACGCCGGCGTTCAGCTCGCCACCGGGATCGGCTACGTGGAGTTGGTAGTAGAACGTCTGGCCGGTGATCGGGGCACGACCGTTACCGCCGGTGAGCGTGTCCGTGAACGAGCTCGTGCCGCTCGGGATCAAGCTCCGGAGCGTCACCGGAATCGTCGTCTTGCCGGCCGGGGCGCGGCCGCCGGCTCTCGACCTGACCACGATCGCCGCCGGCGTGTCGCCGGGCCGCGAGGGCGTTGTCGAGTGCAGCGTCACGGAACCGGACTCCCCGGGAGCCAGCGTCAGCTTCGACGGGCTGACGGTCCCGAAGCTGGTGTAGCGCGCCGCCTCCGCGCCGAACAGCACCGGGCCGGTGGTTCCGCCATCCGCGGTGTCCCGGCTGTAGATGTAGGCCGACCAGACTCCGGGCGCCGGGTCGGTCACCTGCACGTTGCCGTAGTTGCCATCACCCTGCGGAACCGAATAGGCGGCCAGGCTCCCGTGAGGCGTGACAAGCGACAACCGCACCCTCGCCGCGAGATCGGTGGGCGAGATGTTCTGGAAGGCGATCGAGGCGCTCAGCCGGTTCTCCCCCGGTGGGACCGTGAATTGCAGCTTCTCGTAGTTGTCCCGGATGCCCTGCCAGTCGACGATCTGCGGGCTCGCGGGACTCGCGGTCTCGCTGAGGTTGACCGTCGCCGCGCGCAGCGATTGATATGGACCGATCTGGCGCGTCGAGAGCGAGAGCCTCTGGGTCGATCCGCTCTCGTTGGTCAGCCGGTCGGTGAAGTCCTGCGCGGTCCCGGGCGCGGCGATCGCGTTCAGCTGCGTCCGGCTGGCGAGGATCGCGGCGGTCGCGCGCCTCCCCGCGGCGACGCCTTTCGCGCTCCCGGTCCCGTCGGCCTCGGCGGCCAGCACTGCCCTGTCGGCGTCGGCCAGGCCACTTCCCTGCTGATCGGCGGGGGCGCCGATGTCGTCGGTATTGCTGACGATCAGCTGCTTGACGAGGGCCGGGCTCGGTGTCGCCCCTCGGTGCTTGAGGCGGTACGCCTGGATCACGAGCGCTGCCTCTCCGGCGACCAATGGTGCCGACTCGCTGGTCCCGCCGGTCTGCTGCACTGGGGAGGGCTGGCCGGCGAAGTTCGCGCAGTCGCTGTACATCGCCACGTCGGTCGAGCACAGGGCCCAATTGTCCTCCCCGGGCGCGACCAGATCCACGGTACGGCCGTCCTGCTCGAAGCCGCCCGAGCTGAACGAGCTGATGTTGTTGCTCAGCCAGCGGAACACGCCCGGGAACCGCGCTCCGCCGTATCCGGTCTGGGCATTGATCTGATAGGTGGTGCTTCCACCCACGTCGATCACCTTCGGGTCGGTCGCGGGGGTGCTGATCGTGCTGGTCACGCCGGCATCGCCGCTGGAGACCGTGACCGTGGTGCCGGCGGCCACGGCCGCGTCGTCGGCGCGCTTGATCAGGTCCAGGCTCGCCCGATCGTCGGGGTATTCGTTGTTGCCCAACGATTCGTTGAGCACGTCGACGTGATCGTGGGTCACGGCGTAGTCGATCGCCTGCAGGAACTGGGAGCCGAAGCCGGCGTCCTCGGCACCGAAGATCGACAGCCCGACGAGGCGCACGCCGGGCGCCACGCCTTCGACGCGGATGTCGCACGGGCGGTTGAGCGGAAGATCGCTGTAGTGGCTCACGTCGTAGACCTTGCGCCCCTGCGCGGCGATCGAGCTGGCGTCGAGGAATGCCTCTCCTCCACCGGTCGGCACGTTGGTGCCCTGGCCGCTGAAGTCCTTGTAGTCGACGAACACGTGCTGGCCGTTGGCCCGGATGAAGTCCGGGTTGTGGATGTCAACCCCGTCGGCGATGTAGGCCGCGGTCACGCCCTTGCCCGTGATCCCGAGGGATCGCGCGGTCCTGGCGTGCGGGACGTCGGAGGCGACACTCATCGCCTGCAGCGCCTGGGGGTCACGCTGGACGTGACCGGGAGGTGCGCAGGCGCCGGGCAGCGGGGTGGTCGGCGGCGCCGCCGGCGCCGTCGCTGTGGCCTGCGGACTCGCCAGGTGGATCACCTGGTCGGGGATCACCTCGCTGACGGCGGGATCCGACCTGAGCTGGGCCAGCTCGTCCGCGGAGACCGTCGCCGAAACCGCATCGAGCAGGGAGTAGGCGTGGACATTTCGGGCGCCCGAGAACGCCAGCTGCGATAGGACCGGAAACCGAGCCTTCTTGAACACCGCCAGGCGCTGTACCTCGAACGTGCGCGTCGCCGGAAGGCCGGGAGCCTGCTGCTTGAGAAGCACGATCACGTGCCTGGACGCGGTCTGATCCTGCGCTGACGCCACCGATGACAGCGGCTGTATGCCCACCAGCAGCGACAGCGTCAGCATGGCGCCGGCGAAGAAGACGATCCTGCTGCGACTCATAGCTACGGCTCCGCCTTGGATTTACGATCCGGTCAGTGCGGCCCCAGGTGGCGCGGAATCATACCCCGCCGCCCGTGGACGCTGCTCAGCGGACCGCTGCCTACGCTACGTCGCGCAGCTTCTGAGCCTCGGCCAGCGACTGCAGCTTCTTGAGCGACTGGTTCTCGATCTGACGGATCCGCTCGCGCGTGACGTTGAACGTACGGCCGACCTCGTCCAGCGTGCGCGGGTGCTCGCCGCCCAGGCCGTAGCGGAGCTCGAGCACGCGCCGCTCGCGATAGCTGAGGTTCTCCAGCGCCTCACGCAGCGCCTCCTTGGTGAGGATCTCGGCGGCCCGCTCGTAGGGGGACTCGGCCCGCTCGTCGGCGATGAACTGGCCGAACTCGGACTCCTCCTCGTCGCCCACCGGCTTCTCCAGCGAAACCGGAGCCTGAGCCGAGCGCTTGATCGACTCGACCTCCTCGGGCTCGATCCCGGTCACCTCGGCGATCTCCTCGGCGGTCGGCTCACGGCCCAGCTCGGTGACAAGCTTTCGCTCGGCGCGGCCGATCTTGTTGAGCTTCTCGACCACGTGCACCGGGATGCGGATCGTGCGGGCCTTGTCGGCCAACGCACGGGCGATCGCCTGGCGGATCCACCAGGTGGCGTAGGTGGAGAACTTGAAGCCCTTGCGGTAGTCGAACTTCTCGGCGGCGCGGACGAGACCGAGCGTGCCCTCCTGGATCAGGTCGAGGAACGGCAGGCCCTGGTTGCGGTAGTTCTTGGCGATCGAGACGACGAGACGCAGGTTGGACTCGACCATCTTCTGCTTGGCGTCCAGGTCGCCGCGCTCGATCCGCTTGGCCAGGTCGACCTCCTCCTGGGCGGTCAGCAGGCGCACCTTGCCGATGTCCTTGAGGAACAGTTGCAGGGAGTCGGTCGTCATGTCCGGCTTGAGATCCAGTGCCGTCTTGGCCTTGCGGCGGCCGCGCTTGTCGGGCGCGCGCTCCACCTCGGTAGCGGCCAGGGCGGGATCGACTTCCTCCACGAGCTCGATTTCGGCGCGCTCGAGGAAGCCGTGCAGCTCCTCCACGTCGGCTTCGTCCAGATCGAGCTCGGAGACGGCGCCGGCGATCTCCGAATACGTGAGCACGCCGAGCTGCTGGCCACGGTTGACCAGGCCCTTGATCTCTTCGAGTTCCTGCAGTTCCGCTACAGACATCGGTTTCCGTTTCCGTCGTTGGCGGCGGCCCTGGCGGTACCGGCGCTGAGTTGCACCACTCGGGCCTCGCTATTGAGAGCGTAGGCCCGCTACTCAAACAGAGTCAGCGACTATAGACACTATACTTTTTGAAGGCAAGGTCGGCGACGGGGCCTGGAGGAGCGTGAGGGCATGTCGCCCGAGTGCGCTTTGAGCGCCTGCGCCCGGCACCGTCGTTCACCTCTTATACATAGAACAACCAGAGGCGCCGCAAAGTTACGCTGAAATTCACTGACGGACCGACGCGCGCGACTGCGGTGCGCGATCATGGAGCACGATGAGCAAACAGCGCCAGCCCGGAGTCCTCGGTTCCCTGCCCCGCACGCGGCCCCATCGGCGCAGCGACAAGCGCCCCGACGTACCCGTGGCCGAGCCGTCCGAAGCGGCCGCTCAGGCGGTCGCCGCCAAGGCGAAGCCCGCGCGCGCTGTGGCCAAGGCAAAGCCCGCGCGCCCCAAGGCCAAGGCCAAGGCCAAGCCCGCCGGACCGGCCAAGCCGCGTGCCGCCGCCAAGCCCCGGACCGCCTCCGCCTCCGCGTCTGCCGCTGCCGCTGCCACCGCCGCTGCCGAGCAGAGCGCCCAGCGCAAGCCGGCACGCGAGCCCGTCGCGCCGCCGCCACCACCCGCCCCCGGCGCGGTGCAGACAGCCGTCCAGGCGGCGGCCGAGCTGGCCGAGATCGGCCTGCAGGCCAGCGCCCGAGCACTGCGCCGCACGCTGTCGCGCCTTCCCCGGCGCTGAGCTAGGACTGGGCCGCCCGCTCGCTCGGGCACCACGCCGGCGACCGGAAAGATTCGTCCCGACGGCCTGACCGAGCTACTGGCGACATCGATCGCCGCGTTGCGTATACTCACCCGCCACATCAGCCGAGCGGTCTCGCCCCAGGGCGCGACCGGCGGGGGAACCACTTGCGGATCTAACTCAGTTCCGCCGGGGCGAATCGGTCCCGCAAAGGACCGTAGCGTCACCCCAGACGCGAGCCCGTCAGCTCACCTCGTAGGCATGAACCAGAAGTACCAAACCGATGGTGAAAAGACGCTCATACGCCTATCCCCTGCTCGCGCTGCTGTGCGCCGCGCTGGCCGTCCCGCCGGCCGCCTGGGCCGGCTCGGGTGGCTCAGGACTGAGCGGCCCGGTCTCCGGGTCGGCGGGCTCGGCGGCCGGCGGCAATCAGAGCACGACGCCGGTGCCGACCACGACCCCCACCCTGCAGAGCGGTGACGTCACCGTCAGCACGAGCGGCAGCGGGATCAACCTGCGGACCCGGGCATCGGCCGTGCTGAGCCGGAGCCTGAGCTTCACCGGCACGGCACCCGCCGGAAAGACGATCGAGATCCAGCGCTCCGGGCACGAGACGGACTGGCAATGGGCGAACACGGTGCATACCACCGTCGGCCCGGACGGCTCGTTCACCGCCACCTGGCATACCAACCACATCGGGCGCTTCGCGATCCGCGCGGTCATCACCTCAGCGGCCAACGCCTCGGCCGACAGCGCCGATCCGGCCTCCGTCACCCCCTCGCTGACGACGACGGTCTACCGGCCGTCCAAGGCCAGCTGGTACGGCCCCGGGATGTACGGCAAGCGCACGGCCTGCGGAACGACGCTCACCAAGAGCACGATCGGGGTCGCCAACAAGACGCTGCCCTGCGGGATGCTCGTCGCGATCTACTACCGCGGGCACACGCTCACCGTGCCGGTGATCGATCACGGTCCGTATGTCGCGGGCCGCGACTGGGACCTGACCTCGGCGACCGCCCAGGTGCTCGGGATCGACGGCGTGGCGACGATCAACGCCGTGTCGCTGCCGACCCGCTGATCGCGTCGACACGCAGCCTCCTGCGGTCAGCGACTCCGCTCCGGTGGTGGCCGAAGCCCCGCGGCTCCGCGGTCAGCGGGTGACGCCGGTCCCGCTGGCCGAAGCGGCAAAGCGCGCCTCCTCGGCGGCCCCGATCAGCTCGCTCGACGTGTGCCCGTCCTCGCCCCACACGGCCACCCCCACGCTGGCGGTCAGCGGAGCCCCGCGCCAGGTCGGACCCGCCCCCACCGCCTCGGCCACCCGTGCAGCCAACGCCTGCCCCTCCGGGCGAGCCGTGTCCCGGGCGATGATCCACGCGCGGCTGTCTGACTCGCAGACGAGGATGTCCTGCTGGCGCACGACGCTCCGCACCGCCCGGGCGAAGTGCTCGAACGCCGCCGTGGCCGCGGCCGCACTCTCGGTGGCGCTGACACGCTCGGCGTCCTCCAGTTCGGCCAGCAGCAGCGCCAGCGGCAACCGATCGGTGCGCCGCAGCTCATCGTCCAGCGCGCCCGCCCAGAGCGCATCCGCGGACGGCGAGTGCCACGGGGCAGGCCTCGCGAAGTCCGGGGCCGGAGGCGAAGCGACCGGCGCCTCCCCGGAGTCCGCGGGCGAGCCGGCGATCGCAGTTTCCAGGGCGTCGGGCACGTCCTCCGCACCAACGTCGAACGTCTTACCGCGCTCCAGCGCAGCCACGCGCAGCAGACCGCACACGAGCGCCAGCCGTTGCGCCAGATCGGAGATCAGGTCGGAGTCGGGCCCCCGCAGCTCGTCCCGCAGCGCCTCCCAGAGCACAGCGCCCAGGGCATCGACCGCCTGCACGGTAGCCGCCGGGTCCCCGCCCGCACCGGCGAGCTCTCCCGTTCGGGCCGCCAGGGCGCCGAGCGCGCCGTCAGGCTCCAGCCGCCGCAGCTCCAGGTCATCGGCCAGCGCACGCAGCACGGCGTCGCACAGCTGCGGGCCCTCATCCACGAGGCCCGCCCCCAGCATGACCGGCGCGCTCCGCAGCGGGGCCTGCTCGAGCAGGGCCAGCAGCCATCCCTTGGCCAGTTCCTCCGTGCGCGGGAGGAGCCCGTCGATCGGAGCGTCGGCAACGGGACGGGCCCGTCGCCGACGCGGTGGGAACGGCGGCATTGCAGTCTTCTATCACGCGGTCCACGCGGGCAGGCTGGGACCAAGGGGCAATATGCTGGGAAATCCGCCCACTCAATGAGATCGCCATGTCGACCACGCTGATCACCGTCGCCCAGGCACGCGAAAGCGTGCTCGAGGAGATCGAGCCGCTCGATCCCGAGCCGGTTGCGATCGACGATGCTCTGGGCCGGGTGCTAGCCGAGGACGTGCGCGCCACCGAGGACGTTCCGCCGTTCCCCTGCTCGGCGATGGACGGGTACGCGATCCTCGCCGGTGACCCGGGCCGGCGGCTGACGATCGTCGGTGAGTCGCGCGCCGGCACGCCCGCGACCCACAGGGTGGACGAGGGCCGGGCAATTCGGGTCTCCACCGGCGCGGCGATCCCGGCGGGCGCCACCGCGGTGATCCCCCAGGAGGAGGTCAGCCGTGAGGACGGCGAGATCGAGACCCGGGCCGCCGCGACCGCCGGCCAGCACATTCGCGGGGCCGGTGAGGACATGCGCGCCGGCGCGTTGCAGCTGACCGCCGGCACGCGCCTGTGCGCCGTCGACCTCGGGGCCGCCGTGGCCGCGGGCGTGGGTACGCTGTCGGTCTCCGGGCGCCCGCGGGTGACGGTCCTGTGCACCGGCGACGAGCTGCGGGCGCCCGGCGAGCGGCTCGGGCCGGGCGAGATCCACAACTCCAACGCCCCGATGCTGGTCGGCCTCGTCGCCGGCGCCGGCGCGCTTGCGGCGCCCGCCCAGCGCCTGCCCGACGACCGCGGCGCCACCGAGCGGGGCATCGGCCAAGCGCTTGACCAATCCGACGTGGTGATCATCTCCGGCGGCGTCTCGGTCGGCCCTCATGACCACGTCAAGCCGGCCCTCGCCGAGCTGGGGGTCGAGGAGGTGTTCTGGTCGGTCGCACTGCAGCCGGGCAAGCCAACCTGGTTCGGCATCGCAAGGTCGATCCCCGCCCGGCCGCTGGTCTTCGGCCTGCCCGGCAACCCGGTGTCGGCGGTGGTCACCTTCTCGCTGTTCGTCGCGCCCGCGCTGGCCGCGCTGCAGGGCGGGCGGGTGCCGCGCCCGCCATACGCTCAGGCGGCGCTGGCCACCGACGTCAAGCGCAACTCTCGTCGTGACCAGGCGATCCGGGTCCGCCTGGAGATCGGCGGCCCACAGCTCGGCCCGACCGCCTTTCCCAACGGCGCCCAGGGCTCACATATCCTCACCTCGTTGCTGGGCGCCGATGCGCTGGCGATGATCCCGATGGGTGATGGCGCGCTTCCCGCGGGGTCGCTCGTCTCGCTCGAGCCGCTCGCTCGCTGACCCAGGCCCACCGTGCTCGCCCCGCTCCTGATCGCGCTCGCCGCCGTGTCCGCAGTCGCAGTGCGCCGCCTGCAACGCCTGCGCCGCGGTCAGCTGCCGGCCCACGCGGTGATCGTGTCGCCGCGCAAGTCGACGGTGATCCAGCGCGACGGAGCCGTGCGCTCGGTGCAGTCGGCCGAGCTGACGGTCGACGAGCGCGACATGGAGAGCCTGTGGACGCCGGCCAACCTGGAGAACCTGGCACGGACCTATTGGCGCTTTCTCTCCCGGGTCACGCTGGGCCTGATCCGGGTCGTCTACGACGCCGATAGCCGCTCGGTGGTACTGCTCGGCCGTCCGCTGACGCTGCTGCGGTTCGACAAGCCCGATTACACGCTCGAGGACGACCACGGCACGGTCACCTGGCGGATTCGCGACGGCCTGCTGGTCGCGCGTACCGGCCGGGGTTGCGGATTTCTCGCGCTCGACGTGCGCCGCGAACCATCTGATGACGGCCGCCGCCGCCGGATGCTGATCGAGGTGGAGGTCGCCAACTTCTTCCCCTCGATCGCCGTCGGCTTCAGCATCCCGGTCTACGAGATGACCCAGTCGGCGATCCATGTGCTGGTGACCAACGCGTTCCTGCGCTCGCTGGCCAAGCTCGACCTGGCTCAATCCAAGATCGGCGAGCTCGCCGACGATTGATCAGCCGTAGGTGGTGATGCCCAGCGCGCGCATCTTGGTCCGGTCGTGGCGAGCCGACACGCGCCTCACCGTGCCGGATCGCGACCGCATCACCAAGGACTCGGTGCTGGCACCCCGGTCGCCCTGGTAGCGAACCCCCTGCAGCACGTCCCCGTCGGTGACCCCCGTGGCCGAGAAGAACGCGTTGTCGCCGGCGATCAGGTCATCGCACGTGAGCACGCGGTCGAGGTCGTAGCCGGCCGCCACGGTGGCCTCGCGCTCGGCGTCGTCGCGCGGATGCAGGCGTCCGAGCAGCTGGCCGCCGATGCACTTGATCGCGGCGGCCGAGATCACGCCCTCGGGGGTGCCCCCGATCCCCCACAGGAGGTCCACGGGGGTGTTCTCGGAGACTGCCAGCAGCGCGCCGGCCACGTCGCCGTCGGTGATCAGCCGGACACGTGCGCCGGCCTCGCGAACCTGGCGCATGGCATCGTGGTGGCGCTCGCGATCGAGCATCACCACCATGACGTCGCGGATGTCGGTGTGCTTGCGCTCGGCCACCAGCGCGAGCGTGTCGGCCAACGGCCGGTCGAGGTCCAGCAGGTCGGCGATCTCGGATGAGCCGGCGATCTTCTCCATGTAGAAGCACGGGCCGGGATCGAACATCGTGCCGCGCTCGGAGAGCGCGATCACCGCCACCGCATTGGGCATCCCGAGCGCCGTCAGGCGGGTGCCCTCCAGGGGATCGACGGCGACGTCGACCTGCGGGGGCGTGCCGTCGCCGATCTGCTCGCCGTTGTAGAGCATCGGGGCTTCATCCTTCTCGCCCTCGCCGATCACGACCACGCCGTCCATCGAGACCGTGTCCAGCACGGCGCGCATCGCGTCCACGGCCGCCTGGTCGGCGCCCTCCTTGTCGCCCCGGCCGATCTCACGCGCGGCGGCCAGCGCCGCCGCCTCGGTCACCCGGACGAGCTCCAGGGCGAGGTTGCGGTCGGGCTGGCTGGAAGACTTGGCGCTCATAGGACCCCCGGAGGCTTGCGGCGCGCGCCGCTCTCCTGGGAGCGCCAGATCGAGCCGGCCAGAATCAGCAGGTCGGCCGCCAGCGCCACGAACCACCCGGTGGCCAGGCTGATCTCGCCCGGCGGCACGCCCGGGTGGTCGATCGGGCCGACGAACAGGGTCAGCACCAGGGCGATCAGCGCGGTCACGGCGGTCAGCTCGCCACGCGGCCACGAGAGCGCGTGCCCGCGGACGATGATGTAGGCGAGGATCAGCGGCGCCACGGCGGCGATCAGCAGGATGAAGCGCAGGAAGGTCAACGCCGCCCAGCCGGTGCAACTCGACTTGGGTCCGTGGCAGCTGGCCAGGATCGCGTGCCGGTTGCCCAGCGCGTACCAGTCCAGGAACAGCGAGATGCCAAGCAGGATCCCCCCGACGATCGCCACGAGCTCGCCGCGATCGAGCGCCTTGAAGTTCATCGGCTGGCAGCGTAACCGGTTTGTCAGCGGCATGAGACCCTATGACCGACATGCGCTTTCACCAGTTGCTCCCCCCAGCGGGCGACGTGCAGATCGAGGAGTTGATCGCCGACCTGCGCTTCGCCGAGCACGCCCCTGCCGACCGCCCGTACGCGGTCGCCAACTTCGTCTCGAGCGTCGACGGACGGGCGACCTATCACGGCCTCACCGGTCAGCTGGGCGACGAGGGCGACCTGGCGATCTTCCGTGCTTTGCGTCGGGAGGTCGACGCGGTGCTGGTGGGCACCGGGACCCTGCGAGCCGAGCAGTACGGCCGCATCCTGAAGCTCCCGGAGTCGCGCGAGCGTCGCCGCCGGCGCGGGCTGGCGCCCGAGCCGCTGGCCTGTCTGCTGACCCGCACAGGGGACGTGCCCTTCGACATCCCCCTGTTCGACGAGCCCGAGGCTCGCGTGATCGTGTTCAGCGGCGCCGACGTGGACACCAGCCCCGCCCGTGCCCAGGTGGAGGTGGTGCGCCTGGACGGCGCCGCGCTGAGCTTCGCGGCCGCGCTGAGCTACCTGCGGGCCCACTACGACGTGCGCGCGCTGCTGACCGAGGGTGGGCCCACCGTGCTGGCCGCGCTCGTGCGCGAGCACGTGCTCGACGAGCTGTTCTTGACCCTGACTCCCCAGCTCACCGGCGGGGGCGTCGGACCGGCGCTCACCACCGGGCCGGAGCTGCCCGAACTGCAGGCCGTGGAGCTCGCGGGCGTGCTCGAGCGGGCCGGTTCGCTGTTCCTGCGCTACGTCCTGAAAAACTGAGTTTGCCGAGGAACCGACCCTGGCAGAATGGGTCTCATGGACGCCTCGCCGTCAGCCGCAGGGGTGCGACCTGACGCCGAGGCGCTCAGCGCCTTGGACGAAGCGCGGCAGCGGACGCTGGCACTGATCGCTTCGGTCTCAGACGTTGATCTCGAGCGCGTCCATTCGACGCTCATGAGCCCGCTCGTCTGGGATCTCGGCCATATCGCCGCGTTCGAGGACCTGTGGCTGGTCCACCGCCTCGGCGAGCGTGAGCTCCTGCGCGAGGAACTGGCCGACGTCTACGACGCCTTCGAGACCCCCCGGGCCGATCGCGGTGAGCTGCCGTTCCTGCGTCCGAGAGAGGCGCGCGAGTACCTTGAGGAGGTGCGCGAGCGCACGGTCGACGTGATCGATCGGCGCGGCGTCGGGGACGGCACGATCGCCGAGCTGGTCCTACGCCACGAGCAGCAGCACAACGAGACGATGCTGCAGACGCTTCAGCTCGCTCAGCTGGACGGCTATGAGCTGCCGGGACGCGAGACGAGCGCTGAAGGCCGGACCTCGAGCGGGCTGGAGCTGGTCCAGGTGCCCGGCGGCCCATGCACGATCGGTGCGGGCGCCGAGTCCGGCTTCGCGTATGACAACGAGCGTCCGCGACACCGTACCGACGTACGCGGCTACCTGATCGGGCGCACGCCGATCACCAATGCGACGTATCTGACGTTCGTGGAGGGGGGTGGTTACGAGCGGCGCGAGTGGTGGTCCGACGAAGGCTGGTCCTGGAAGGAGGACTACGACATCACCCGACCACAGGGCTGGACGGCCGACCTCCGGTCCGAGTGGCGTCTCGCAGGGCTCGCCCCACTGCATCCGGACCGCCCGGTCGTCCATGTCTCCTGGTTCGAGGCCGACGCCTTTGCTCGCGCGCACGGTGCTCGTCTCCCCACCGAGGTGGAGTGGGAGCGGGCGGCGACCTGGGACCAGGAGCAGCAGCGAGCGTTGATGTATCCCTGGGGGAACGAGTGCCCGGTGCCGGGCGTGCACGCCAACGTGGACCAGCTCAGCCACGGCCCGGACATCGTCGGGTCACTGCCGCTCAGCGCCTCGCCGTGCGGCTGCGAGGGGATGATCGGGGACGTCTGGGAATGGACCGCGACCGAGTTCGACGGCTACCCCGGTTTCCGGCCGTATCCCTACCGGGAGTACTCCGAGGTGTTCTTCGCATCCGGCTACCGGGTGCTGCGGGGCGGGTCGTGGGCGACCCGCCCGCGGGTCGGCACGTCCACCTTCCGCAACTGGGACCTGCCGGAGCGCCGGCAGATCTTCTCCGGCCTACGGATCGCGCGGGACCTGTGAGCGCTTCCGGACAGGCCGCGGTGCAGGTCGACTCGTGGCTGAGCGGCGACGAGCAGCGGACGCTGGCCAACGACGTGCTCGACGGCCTGACCAAGCCGTTCAAGGAGCTCTCGCCCAAGCATCTCTACGACGCCCGAGGCTCGGAGCTGTTCGAGCAGATCTGCGAGCTGCCCGAGTACTACCCGACGCGCACCGAGCTGTCGATCCTCCGTGCGCGGGCGCCAGAGATCGTGGAGCTAACCGGCGCCGACGAGCTGGTGGAGCTCGGAGCCGGCGCCTCCGACAAGGCCCGCGTGCTCATGGACGCGATGCGCGACGCGGGCACGCTGCGTCGTTACGTCCCCCTCGACGTCTCCCAGAGCGTCGTCCAGGCGGCCGCGGAAGCGCTGGCCGACGACTACCCGGGGATGGCCGTACACGGCGTCGTCGGCGACTTCGAGCGCCATCTCGGGCACGTGCCCGCCGGCTCGGGTACGGCGAGGCTCGTCGCGCTGCTGGGCGGCACGATCGGCAACTTCCCGCCGGGCACCCGTCGCGGGATCCTGGCCAAGATCGCCGGACTGCTGGCCGGCGACGGGGATCGGCTGCTGCTCGGCTGTGACCTGCTCAAGGACAGCCACGTGATCGAGGCCGCCTACAACGACTCCGCGGGCGTTACCGCCGAGTTCAACCGCAACATGCTGCACGTGCTCAACCGCGAGCTCGACGCCGACTTCCTGCCCGAGAGCTTTGAGCACGTTGCCTTCTTCGATCGACAGCACGAATGGGTCGAGATGCGGCTGCGCGCCTCGCGACCCTGCTCGGTGCTGATCGGCGACCTGGACCTGCGCGTCGAATTCGCCGCCGGCGAGGAGCTGCGCACCGAGATCAGCGCCAAGTTCACGCCACGGCGCCTGCGCGCCGACCTCAAGGCCGCCGGCCTGGAGCTGGAGCGCTGGTTCACCGACGCGGACGGGCTGTTCGGACTGGCGCTCGCTCGCCCTGCGCACCGCTGAGCTGCGGCCGCTGAGCTGCGCGGGGGTCCGGAAGGTCAGAGCATCTCGATCAACATCGCCTGGCCCATGCCGCCGGCGACGCACATCGACTCGATCCCGAAGCGCCCGTTCTTGGCCCGCAGACCGTTGAGCAGAGTGGTCATGATCCGCGCGCCGGTCATCCCGAAGGGGTGGCCGAGGGCGATCGCCCCGCCGAACGGGTTCAGCTGCTCGTCGGAGATCCCCAGCTCCTGCTTGCAGGGCACGATCTGGGCGGCGAAGGCCTCGTTGATCTCGACGATGTCGATGTCCTCGATCTTGAAGCCCGTCTCCTCAAGCAGCGCCCTGATCGCCGGGATCGGGCCCAGACCCATGATCTCCGGGCGGATCGCCGCCACCGTCGAGTGCACGATCCGTGCCAGTGGCTTGAGGCCGAGACGATCGGCCTTGGCATCCGACATGACCAGCACGGCTGCCGCGCCGTCGTTGAGCGGACAGGAGTTACCGGCGGTCACCGTGCCGTCGGGCTTGAACGCCGGCTTGAGCTTGGCCAGCACTTCCATGGTGGTGCCCGCCCGCGGCCCGTCGTCGGTGTCGACGACCGTCTCGGGCACCTCGATCTCGTTGCCCTCCTTGTCGGTGTCGGTGTGCGCCGACACCGTCACCGGCACTATCTCGTTGGCGAAGTGGCCGCTATCGCGAGCCTGCACCGCCCGATCCTGGGAGATGACCGCCCACTCGTCCTGCTGCTCGCGGGTCACCGAGCAACGCTCGGCGACGTTCTCGGCGGTCATCCCCATCGGGATGTAGACGTTGTAGAGCGAGTCCTCGGAGCCGTCGAGCTGCGGGTTCCTGGCCTCTTCCATCATTCCCGCGCCGAGCCCGGCCCGGGACACGGCCTCTACGCCGGCGGCGATGTACTGCTCGCCCTCGCCGGCCCGGATCCCGTGCGACGCCATCCGGATCGTCATCAGCGAGGAGGCGCAGAAGCGGTTGACCGTGCAGGCCGGGACGTGATGGTCAAGGCCCGCCAGCAGGGCGGCGTTGCGCCCCACGTTGTAGCCCTGCTCCCCCACCCCCGAGGCCGCGCCCATCAGCACGTCGGTGGTCTGCGCGAAGTCGACGTCGGGATTGCGCTCGATCAGCGTGCGGATCGGCAGCGCGGCCAACTCGTCGGCGCGCACGGTCTTAAGTGATCCCTTCATCGCCCGCCCGATGGGCGTGCGGATTGCGTCGACGATCACGGCTTCCGGCATCTGATGGCTCTCCCTGTCCGCTGGTCGCGGTGGTGGTGGTCGGCGCTACAGCCCGAGGCCGCGCACGCCCTTCTCGCCCCATCCGAGATGGTGGGCGAGCTCGTGGCGCACGGTCCGCGTGACCTGCGCCCTGAGCAGCTCCGGATCGTGGCCGAAATCACGCATCAGCGTGTCCCGGAAGATCACGATCCGGTCGTGAAAATAGTCGCGGGCGACCGTGTCGCCCTGATAGAGGCCGTAGGCGCGTTGGCGCCGGCCGCCGTCGTCGGAGACCACCACCGCCACGTGCTCCAGCGCGCGGTGGAACTCAAGCGGCAGATCGTCGATCGCCGAGCGCACCAGCGCCCGGAAGTCCTCGTCGTCGGTGAGCGCGTAGTCGTCCTCGTCGTCGTCAACCGGGTCGAGGTCTTCGCCCCAACGATCCTCGGCGGCAAGCCGTTCGGCGCGCTCGACGATCTTGTCGAAGTCGTCCTCCGATTCCGGCTCGCGCCAGCCTGCGAGCTGCACCATCGCCAGCGCCACCACGCCGCCGAGGAACACCGTGCCGGCCGCGAACACGGCCACGCCCTGCAGCAGCCGCACCGGCACCGAGTCCGAGAAGCCGATCACGAGGCTCACCGCTCCCAGCCCCACCGCCATGGCCGCGGCCGCGGCCGCCAGCACGCGGCGCAGCGAGGGCGGAGATGAGCCACGCATCTGCTACCTGAGGGTCCGGGCGATCACGAGACGCTGAATCTCGTTGGTGCCCTCGTAGATCTGCGTGATCTTGGCGTCGCGCAGCATCCGCTCCACCGGGTACTCCTTGACGTAGCCGTAGCCGCCGAGCACCTGCACCGCCTCGACCGTCACGTTCATCGCCACGTCGGAACAGAACAGCTTGGCCATCGCCGAGTACTTGCCCATGTCGGGGTCGCCGCGGTCGATCTTGGCGCAGGCCTGGTAGAGCAGCTCGCGACCGGCGGCGCACTGGGTCTCCATGTCGGCGAGCTTGAACTGGATCGCCTGGAACGAGTTGATCGGCTTGCCGAACTGCCGGCGCTCGCGGGCATAGGCGGCCGCGTAGTCGGTGGCCCCCTGAGCGATGCCCAGCGCTTGGGCGGCCACGCCGAGGCGCGAGCGGTCCAGCGTGCTCATCGCCACCTTGAAGCCGTGGTTGACCTCTCCGATCACGTTCTCCGCCGGGACCCGCACCCCGTCGAAGATCGGCTGCCCGGTCGGTGAGCCGCGGATGCCCAGCTTGTGCTCGAGCTTGCCCACGCTGAAGCCCGGGCGGTCGGCCTCGACCACGAACGCCGTGATCCCGTGCGAGTGGCCGGCGTCGCGGTCGGTGACCGCGAAGCACACGTAGAAGTCGGCGATCCCCAGGTTGGTGATCCAGTTCTTGGTCCCGTCGATCACCCATTCGTCGCCCTCCTGGACGGCACGAGTGATCATCCCGCCGGGATCGGAGCCTGCCTCGGGCTCGGACAGCGCGAACGCCGGCGACCATTCGCCCGTCGCACAGCGCGGGAGGAAGCGTTCCTTGAGGTCCTCGGATCCGAACAGCTTGATCGGCAGCGTCCCCAGCTCCTGGATCATCAGGATCAGGGCGGTGGATGCGCACGCCTTGGCGATCTCCTCGACGGCGATATTGAGCATCAGGGTGCCGGTGCCGGTGCCGCCGTGCTCGGTCTCGAACGGCAGGCCGAGGATGTCCTGCTCGGCCAGCAGTTTGCGCAGGTCGTGCGGGTAGGCCGCCTGCTCGTCGATCTCGGCCGCCCGCGGCGCAATCCGGTCCTGAGCTATCTCCCGGATCATGTCCCGGAAGTCGAGATGCTCCTGCGGAACGGTGTAGAGATCGGACAGCGCGGACATGCTGTCCTGGATCCTACGTCACTGCGACTGTCGGTTGATTTCTACAGAGCGGCTGGGTGGCGGACTACGTAGTTGCCGCCGTCGGCCAGGTTACCGGTGGGGTCGGAGAGCCACCGGGGGCCGGTGCCGCTGGGGGTGGTGGAGCCGTAGTGCGCGGTGTCGAACGCGATACCGGCAATCACGATCCAGGTGTGGGAGGAGTCGGCGTAGATGGTGACCCACTTGCCCGGGCCGGGAGCGCCGTAGGACTCCAGCTCGGTCGAGTCCTCGGGGGAGGACAGCATCCCCGCGCCGTGCAGCGCGAAGCTCACCGCGCCCGAGCAGTCATAGCCGTTGTCGTTCCATTTCCCGTGGCCACCGGCGTAGATGTAGGGCTTGTCGATGATCTGGTTGGCGGCCGCGATCATCGCCTGGACGGCCGGAGGGGCGCCCGAGGGGGCGGTGGCGGTCCCGTCGGAGTTGATCGTCGCCTTGCTGACGGCGCCGCCGACCAGCGCGGTGGCCACCACCTGGCGCAGCACGCGACTCTGGGCGTAGGTCACGACGCCGTTGGCCGTCAGCTGGTGCGCTGACTCGAACTTGACCGCGTTGGCCTTGGTGCCCGGACCGAAGTCGCCGTCGATGCTGGTGGGATAGCCGGCCACGGTCAGGTAGCCCTGGAGCACGCGGACGTCGTGGCCGTGCATGCCCTGCCGCAGCGTGCGCTCGCCGAGATGCTGGGAGCCGCCGTCCTGGACGACCGGGGCCATGACGGTGCTGTTGGCGCTGGTCGGATCGGCAGTGTTGGCGGTCGCGTGCTTGCTGGGCCGCGCGGCGTGCTTCTTGCTCTTAGTCGAGGACCCCGAGCCCAGGCCGCCGCCGCCGGTGACGCTGTCGGTCTGCATCACCCGCGTTGGCGACGGCGTGCACGTGCACCTGATGGGTGCCGCGGTCGACGGTCACGATAACCCGCTTGGAGTCGGCACGATGAGCGGTGTCGGGATCGCCCGCCCGCGAGGCGCTGGCGAGCGCAGGTACGACCGATGCCAGGCTGGCAGTGAGCGTGACCAGTCCCGCCAAAAGCGGAACGGCACGACGACGGACTCGGAACACGGCTTACCCTTCTCTTTCGCGTGCCTTCGGGGTTAGCTGACGGGCTCGCGCTGAAAGAGTTGCGCTACGCCGGTACTCCGGCGATTCGCCCCTGGGACCGTGGTCCCAATCGGGTTCCCCGATCGCCTCGGCTTCTGGACGCCCAGGCGATTCGGCTTTGGGTGATTATCGGCAGCGCACAGTACACGAAGAGCAAGATCTCTGTCACGGGCTGCGCGTTGGGCAGGAAAATGCGATGCTGGCGCGACCGCTAGTCTCGGATCGTGGCCCCCGATTACACGCCGCGGGAAGTCTCCGAGCTGCTGGCCGACGAACGGGTGCAGCTGATCGACGTTCGCCAGCGCCACGAGCACGAGGCCGGCCGGATCACCGGCGGCCGGCTGATCGAGCTCGACAGGCTCTCAGCGGAGGCCGAGTCGATCGACCGCTCGCGGCCGGTGGTGTTCTACTGCCGCAGCGGCGGACGCTCGGCGATGGCCACCGAGGCCTTCGCCCAGGCGGGCTTCGATGCCCACAACATGGCCGGCGGACTGCTGGAGTGGCACGCCGCCGGGCTGCCGATCGAACCTGCCGACGGGCTCGTCGCCGACCCCTGATCGCCCGCAGTGTCACGCGCGCGTACGACGCGCATGGGTGCCCTCCTCCACAGGGTGGGCGTGCCTCCCTCGTCAGGGCTTCCACTTGATCGAGCAGCCGACAGGCTTCGTCTGGGCTCGCTTCGGAGCCTCGCCGCTGAGGATCGAGTCCAGCGCCTCGCGCAGCCAGGCTGCGCGCTGGCCGGGGTCGTCGTAGTCGCCGTCCGGAGCGCCGCGGTAGCGAAGGGCACCGTCGCCGTCGAGCACGAACACGTCGGGGGTCTTCTCGGCACCGTAGGCGCGGGCGACCTCCTGGGAGGCGTCGTGCAGGTAGGGCATCGGCCAGCCCCCGTCCTCCGCCACGCGCTGGCGCATCGCGTCGTAGGAATCGCGCGGATACCGGTCGGCGTCGTTGGAGTTGATCGCCATGGTGACGACGCCGCGGTCTTCGTAATCGCTCGCCACCTCTGCGATCCGATCGTGCCAGGCGAGCGCATAGGGACAGTGGTTGCAGGTGAACACCAACACGGTGGCGGGCGCGCCGTTGAGCGACCAGCTCTCGCCTGCCGTGTCGTTCAGCGAGAAATCGGGCGCGGCGGCGCCAATCGACACGGTCATGAGTGGACCTCCAGGCGAGCCTGCAGTGCGGCTCGCAGATCATCGGGGTCAGGGGTCGGCGAGATGCGTCCGTCTCGGCGGTGGTAGACACGGCATGTGAGCCCGGTCGGCTCTCCGGCGGCGGGGAACGGGTCGCGCCCGTCGACGTGGATCGTCGGCGACCCCACGAAGCCCAGCACGGCGGCCTGCTCCTCGGTCTCGGATCTCGACCATCCTCACCTCGACGTCCTGCATCCCCAGCTCGTCGGCGACGGCGCGCAACTCGTCGGCAGCCCGGTCGGCCGAGGGACAACCCTCCCACCACAGCAGCTCGAGTTCGGGCGTGCGCGTCACTCTCTCCAGGCTAGAACGGACGTCTGCAGGTCAGGCGACCGTCCAGCTGTCGCCGGCCAGCAGCAGCTCCGACAGCTGCTCCTCCGTGGCCGTCTCAGCGGCGCCTCGCTGGCGGTAGACGGGACGGTCGACGTCACGGAAGATGCCGATCGGCGTGGGCCCGGTGGGCACATCCGCCAGTTGGGCCAGCGAGAACGCGGTGCCCGGATCGGCGCGCGCCGGATCGTGGACGAGCAGCGCTTCCTCGCCGGCTTCCGCGACGTTGACGATCTGCAGGCATCCGTCGGGCCCGCGGATGACGCCGCGTTCGCCGTCGGCGCCGAAGCGGACCGGCTGGCCGGCCTGCAGGCGGATCTGGTTGGTGTCCTTTACGTCCTTGTCGGTAAGGGCGCTGAAGGCGCCGTCGTTGAACACCGGGCAGTTCTGATAGATCTCGACCAGCGCGGCTCCCTCATGGGTCGCCGCGGCGCGCAGCACCTCGGTCAGGTGGTGGCGGTCACGGTCGATCGTGCGGGCCACGAACGAGGCTTCGGCGCCCAACGCCAGGGCGATCGGATTGAAGGGATGGTCGGCCACGCCGAACGGCGTGGACTTCGTGATCTTCCCCAGCTCCGAGGTCGGCGACGCCTGACCCTTGGTCAGGCCGTAGATCTGGTTGTTGAACAACAGGACCTTGACCGGCACGTTGCGACGCATGGCGTGGATCAGGTGGTTGCCGCCGATCGACAGCGAGTCGCCGTCGCCCGTGACCACCCAGATCGAGAGGTCCTCGCGCGCCGTGGCCAGCCCGGTCGCCAGCGCCGGCGCACGACCGTGGATCCCATGCATGCCGTAGGTGTCCATGTAGTACGCGAAGCGCCCGGCGCACCCGATGCCGGTGATGAACACGATCCGCTCGGGCGGGATCCCCAGCTCCGGCATGAACTGCTGGACGGCGGCGAGCACCGCGTAGTCGCCACACCCGGGACACCAGCGCGTCTCCTGGTCGGACTGGAAGTCGGCCTTGCTGAGGGTGGCACTCATTGACGCTCCGCAATCTGCTTGAGGATCTCGCTGGCGAACAGCGGCTGGCCCTGCACCTTGGTATACGACTCGACGTCCACCAGAAAGCGCCCGCGCAGGACCGACGCCAGCTGGCCGCAGTTCAGCTCGGGGACGAGCACGCGCTCGAAGGACCGCAGGACATCGCCGGTATTGGACGGCAGCGGGTTCAGGTGGCGCAGCTGAGCGGAGGCGACCTTATGGCCGGCCTCGCGCGCGGTTCTCACCCCGGCGCGGATCGAGCCCTCGGTCGAACCCCAGCCCAGCACCAGCAGGTTGGCTCCGGGCTCGGAGTCCACGACCAGCGGCGGCACCTCGTCGGCGATCGCGGCCACCTTGGCGGCGCGCAGCTCGGTCATGCGCTCGTGGTTGGCGCCGTCATAGGAGATGTTGCCGCTGCCATCGGCCTTCTCCAGCCCGCCGATCCGGTGCGCCAGGCCGGGCGTTCCGGGGACCGCCCACGGCCGGGCGAGCTTCTCGTCGCGGCTGTAGGGCTCAAACGGGGCCTCGCCGTCCCGCGGGGCGGTTGCGAAGGCGGGGTCGATCTGGGGTAGCGCGGCCAGGTCGGGAATCATCCACGGCTCCGATGAGGAGGCCAGGAACGTGTCGGAGAGCAGGATCACAGGGGTGCGGTAGCGGATCGCGATCCGCGCGGCCTCGAACGCCGCCTCGAAGCAGCCGCCCGCGGTGCTGGGCGCGATGACCGGCAGCGGGCTTTCGCCGTGGCGGCCGTGCAGCGCCATCAGCAGGTCCGACTGCTCGGTCTTGGTCGGCATCCCGGTCGAGGGGCCGGCGCGCTGGACGTCGATGACCACCAGGGGCAGCTCCAGCATCACCGCCAGGCCGATCGTCTCGGCCTTGAGGTCCATCCCCGGGCCGCTGGTCGCCGTCACGCCGAGCTTGCCACCGAAGGACGCTCCGAGCGCCATTCCGGCAGCGGCGATCTCGTCCTCGGCCTGGATCGTGGAGACACCGATCTGGGCGTGGCGAGAGAGCTCGTGCAGCAACTCGGACGCAGGGGTGATCGGATAGCTGGCCAGCACCAGCCCCAGCCCGCTGCGCACGCTGGCCGCGATCAGCCCCAGCGACAGCGCGGTCGTGCCGTTGACGTTGCGATACGTCCCCGGCGGGACGTCCGTCGCCGGGTTGACGCGGTATTGCACGTCCAGCAGTTCGGTGGTCTCCCCGAACGACCAGCCGGCGTTGAAGGCGGCCAGGTTGGCCTGGGCGACGGCGGGGTCGCGCGCGAACTTGCGCTCGATCCAGCGCTGGGTCACGTCGCTGGGACGGCCGTAGAGCCACGAGATCACGCCCAGCGCGAACAGGTTCTTGGCCCGGGCGGCGTCGCGGGTGGAGACGCCCTCGATCGCCTCCACGGCGCGCGTGGTCAGCGTGCTCATCGGGATGCGATGGACCCGGTAGGCCTCCAGCGAGCCGTCCTCGAGCGGGTTCTCCGCCCGGTAGCCGGCCTTCTCCAGGTTGCGCTTGGTGAACGCGTCATCGTTGAGGATGATCGTCGCGCCGCGCTCCAGCTCGGCCATGTTCGCCTTCAGCGCCGCCGGGTTCATCGCTACCAGGACGTTGGGATGGTCGCCCGGGGTGAGGATGTCGCGCGAGGCGAAGTGGATCTGGAAGGCGGACACACCCGCCAGGGTGCCGGCGGGGGCGCGGATCTCCGCCGGGAAGTTCGGGAGTGTCGCCAGGTCGTTGCCGACCACCGCGGTGGCGTCCGTGAAGCGGCTCCCGGCCAGCTGCATTCCGTCTCCCGAGTCGCCGGCGAAGCGGACGATCACCCGCTCCAGCTCCTCGACTACCTTGCTCATCAGCCCACCCTCCGTGCGCACTTGCTAGCTCAATCATCGAGTCTAACGACTGGCGTGGCCGTCCCCCGCGCGGGCGCCGCCGTTTGCGTCCGAGCCGGAGCGGTGAGCCTATGGGCGTGACCGAGCACGAGGACCACGAGAAGCTCGCCGACCAGCTGGAGCAGGAGTCAGACCGGCTGGAGCAGCGCAGCGCCGAGCTGGGCGACGAGATCTCCGACACCCGCGACGACTGGCAGCGCAAGCGCAACGACCCGGGCGTCCCGGGAGCCCCGCCCCCCGAGAGCGAGCCCGAGGACCCACAGGACTCCGAGGACCCAGACGACCCCGAGGACTCCGAGGACCCAGACGACCCCGAGGACGAAGACGACTCCGAGGACTCCGACGGACGAGAGACTCCGAGGAGTCCGAGGAGTCCGACGACTAGCGCGGATCCTCGCGGTCGATGTTCCAGTAGCGCAGCACGTACGCGCGCTCTCCCTCGGTCTCGGGCCACGGCGAGACGCCGATGCGCACGACCGTGCGTTGAGCGCCTTCGTAGTCGCCGTAGAGCAGATCGATCCACAGTCCCCGCTCGGTCGTCGATCGCGTCGCGGACCTCGGCGTAGCCGGGCTCCTCGGGGTCGCGTAGCGCTCCCTGCCAGTAGCCGGTGTCGCCGGCGGGTATGTACAGGTCCAGCTGCTGGCGGCGAAACTCGGCGAGATCCGGAGGGGTGTTGACCGGCGTGTCCGTCGAGCGCCCCTCGGCCAGCCGGGTTCCCCGTGAGACCTGCCCCTCCCGGGATGGCTGGCCACGGGCGCGCCAACCGTGCAGAACCCCCAGGCCGGACCCGCCGTTGCGCAGTGCCAGCGCCAGGTAGACGACCCCGTCGGCGAACTCGGCGGCCGCCCCGTGACCGGGCACGTTGACGATGCGCCCGTCGCCGAACCGCACGTGCTCGAGCGGATCGGTTTCCCGCGAGGGGATCAGCACCGGGCGGACTCCGGCCAGCAGCGACTGCTCGGCGACACGCGCCGAGCGGTTCGCTGACTTGACCGAGCCGTAAGTGGCCACGGCGAGAATCAATGTTCCTCCCGCCGTGGCCAACGAAGAGATCGTGACCCAATCGGCCATCGGTCGACCGGATCGATCACACGCGGGCCGGGCTGGTCACCCGGCCGCGAATGCGTCTAGAGCTTCTGGACGTTGACGGCCTTGGGGCCCTTGGGCCCGGCCTCCTCCTCGTAGGACACCTTGGCGCCCTCCGCGAGTGACCGATATCCGTCTGCCTGGATGCTCGAGTGGTGAACGAACAGGTCGCGGCTGCCCTCATCGGGCGTGATGAAGCCGAAGCCCTTCTCGTCGCTGAACCACTTGACTGTTCCCGTTGCCATCAGGCTTTCCCCTCCGGGGATTGAAGTGCTGCTACCCGGAGGTCTTACCACCCGAGGCCTGCACCTGCGTGTCGCCGCACGAAGATCTCGAGCGGCCTTATCGGGCGGGAAGGTAGCACGGTGGCGGGCATCATTCGTCCCCGGGCGGCCGGAGCCGCCCAAGCTTCACGATCCGGACACAGGTCATCATCTGATGCATGGACGATCCGATGCCGGTGCGCGGAGACACCGCGATCCCCCTGCGCGAGATCACCCTCCGCGCCACGCGTTCCTCGGGGCCGGGCGGCCAGCACGCCAACACGACCGCCACCCGTGTGGAGGCGACGTTTGACGTGGCCGCCTCGGAGGCCCTCAGCGAGGAGCAGAAGCGCCGGATCATCGCGCGGGCGGGCCCGCGCGTGGTGGCAGTGGCCCAGGACGAGCGCAGCCAGGCACGCAACCGCGAACTGGCGCTGGAGCGTCTGGCACGCCGTCTGTCCACCGCGCTGGCGGTGCCCCGGCCCCGGCGCGCGACGCGGCCGACCAAGGGCTCGGTCGACCGCCGTCTGGCCGGCAAGCGCCGCCAGGCCGAGCGCAAGCGTGACCGGCGGCCCCCGTCCGGCGACGCGTGATGTCCGCCTCCACCGTCCCGGCGCTCTGATGCGCTGGTACATCGACGCGATGAACGTGATCGGCACCCGGCCAGACGGCTGGTGGCGCGACCGCGACGCCGCGATGCTGCGCCTCGTCGACCAGATCGAGCGCTGGGCGGCGGTGGAGGGAGAGGATGTGGTGGTGGTGTTCGAGCGTGCGCCGCGGCCGCCGATCCGCTCCACCGTGATCGAGGTCGCCCATGCCCCGCGCCCCCGCCGCGACGCGGCCGACGACGAGATCATCCGGCGGTTGAAGCTCGAAGCGCACCCTGCGCTGGTGCGTGTGGTCACCTCCGATCGCTGGCTGTCGGATCAGGCGATGCTCCTCGGAGCCGGCGTTCAGGGCGCCGAGACGTTCCGCTCGCTGCTGGACGCCGGCTGATTTAGCCGTTACTTCACCGCGGCTTGCCACAATCTCAGTGATGGCCGATCAACCTTCACGCCGCTCAGCTCCCCCACCGGGCCGCGCCCGACCCCCGGCGCCGGGTCAGCAGGGGTGGCGGGTGACGCCGGCACCGGATGGTCGCGGGACTCAGTCGACGCCGCGCCCGCCCACTCCACCGCGCTCACGCTGGTGGATGGCGGCGCTCGCGGTCGTCTGCCTGCTGGCGCTGAACCTGTGGATCTCCTCGCGGGCGCTGTCGCCCAACGCGCCGGTGCGCATCCCCTACAGCCCGACCTTCCTCAACCAGGTCCAGACCGGCAACGTCAAGGAGATCTCCTCCAAGGGCGACAGCATTCAGGGCACGTTCAAATCCGCCGTGCGCTATCCGGCCAACAGCACCTCGGCCACGCCGTCAACGAGCTTCTCGACCCAGGTGCCGTCGTTCGCCAACAACCAGCAGCTCTCCCAGACGTTGCAGAGCAAGAACGTCACGATCGACGCCGAGCAGCCCAACACCGGGCCCTCGACGTTGACGAGCATCATCGTCGGCTTCGGCCCGACGCTGCTGTTGATCCTGCTGTTCGTGGTCATCGCGCGCCGTGCGGCGTCCGGAGGGGGCGGCGCCGGCGGGCTGATGTCGTTCGGGCGATCGAGAGCGCGACGGGTGGAGGCCTCTGACCAGCACGTGACATTCGACGACGTGGCGGGGATCGACGAGGCCAAGGAGGAGTTGACGGAGATCGTCGACTTCCTCAAGAACCCTGACAAGTACCTCAAGCTGGGCGCCCGGATCCCGCGCGGCGTGCTGCTGTCCGGTGCGCCGGGGACCGGCAAGACCCTGCTGGCCCGGGCGGTGGCAGGCGAGGCGGGCGTGCCCTTCTTCCAGATGTCGGCCTCGGAGTTCGTCGAGATGATCGTGGGGGTCGGCGCCTCGCGCGTACGCGATCTGTTTCACCAGGCCAAGGAGGCGGCCCCGGCGATCATCTTCATCGACGAGCTCGACGCGATCGGCCGCTCCCGCGCGTCGGGTGGCCCCAACCTGTCGGGCGGCCACGACGAGCGTGAGCAGACGCTCAACCAGATCCTCACCGAGATGGACGGCTTCTCCCCGCGTGAGAGCGTGATCGTGCTGGGGGCCACCAACCGCCCCGAGGTGCTCGACCAGGCGCTGCTGCGCCCGGGGCGCTTCGATCGCCGCGTGGTCGTCTCGCCCCCCGACCGCGCCGGGCGCGAGGCGATCCTGCGCGTGCACACCCGCTCGGTTCCGCTGGCCCCCGACATCGACCTGGGCTCGATCGCCGCCTCGACCCCTGGGATGGTGGGCGCCGACCTGGCCAACGTGGCCAACGAGGCGGCGCTGCTGGCCGCTCGCCGCGGCCATTCGCAGGTCCAGCGCCAGGACGTCACCGACGCGCTGGAGCGAATCGTGCTCGGCGCCGAGCGCAAGGTGATGATCTCCGACGAGGACCGCCGGCGCACCGCCTATCACGAGTCCGGACACGCGATCATGGGCATGCTCACCCCCGGCGCCGACCCGGTCCGCAAGGTCTCGATCATCCCGCGCGGCCAGGCCCTCGGCGTGACCTTCTCGGCACCCGACGCCGACCGCTTCAACTTCGACGAGCGCCACCTGCTGGCCCAGATCAAGGTCGCGCTGGGCGGCCGGGTCGCGGAGGAGGTGGTGTTCGGCGATCTCACGACGGGCGCCGAATCCGATATCCAGCAGCTGACGCGGATCGCGCGCGGCATGGTGGGCCGCTGGGGGATGAGTCCGGCGATCGGGCCGATCGCCGTGCTGCCCTCCGACGGCAGCAGTCCGCTGCTGCCGGGGGTCTCGGAGACCTCGGAGCAGACCCAGCGCCTGATCGACGAGGAGGTGCGCCGGATCGTCGAGACCGCCCATCAGGAGGCAACCGAACAGCTCGCCAGCCACCGCCCCAACCTCGACGCGCTGGTCGCCGAGCTGCTCGCTCACGAGACGCTCGATCAGAAGGAGGCCTACGCGGCGGCTGGGATGCCCGTCAACCGCGCGGCGCAGCTCGAGGAGGCCCCTCCGGTCATCGCGCCGGTCTCGGCCACCGAGGTCTCCGGACAGCCGCCGACCGCGTAGCGCCGGCTCGGGTCCGCAGTCGTCGGTTGGTCAGTCGCTCAGCCGCGTCATCCGGGCGAGCGCTTCGTGGCACTCGACCACGCGCAGCTTGACCGGGTCGTTGTCGGGGCGATCGTGCACCAGATCCCAGGTGCGATCGGCGATCTCGCGTGCGTTCTCGGGCGTGGCAAGCTCCCACAGCCGGTCGACCAGCTTGAGCTCGAAGCTCTGGATCTGATCGGCGGGATCGCCCGGCTCCATCCGGGGGAGCGGCTCGCCCGTCGCCTCCTTCCACATGCCGGTGGCCACCAGGAGCCGATTGCGCAGTTGGATCTGATCCATGGCGGCATCATCCTAGCCCTGTGGGAGCTCCTGCCTGGTCGAGAGGAGCATCGCGAACAGATCGCCGTCGCGGGCGACGCGTGCCAGCACCTCGTCGGTATCAAAGCTCAGCATTCCTGGGTCGCCGGCGTCGCGGCAGGCCAGTACATCTTCCCAGCTGACGGGAGCCGAGACCGTCGGTTTCTCACGCGCGCGCACGGAGTAAACGGTGACGGTCGTCTTGTGGTCGTCGTTCTGGCTCCAGTCGACCAGCACCTTGCCGCCCCGCAGGCGCTTGGTCATGCGCGAGACCACCAGTTCCGGGAGGCGCTGCTCCAGCAGTTCGGCCACCTGGCGGGCGAACGGCTTGGTCTGCGCGTAGCTGACATCGGTGTTGAGCGGCACGTACATCTGCATCCCCTTGGAGCCCGACGTCTTGACCACGCTCTCGAGGCCCAGCGCCGCGAACATCCCGCGCAGCACCAGCGCCACCTGGCAGCACTCGACGATCCCCGCCGGCGGGCCGGGATCGAGGTCGAAGACCAGCATCGTCGGGCGGTCGGGGTCGGCCGCCAGCGCCAGCGAGGTGTGCAGCTCGATATCGGCCAGGTTGGCCAGCCAGATCAGCGTTGGGCGGTCCTGGGCCAGCGTGTAGTCGACCCCGCCGATGCGCGCCGTCTGCACCCACTCCGGACGGTGCGAGGGCGACTGCTTCTCGTAGAAGTACGGTGCCTGCACACCGTTGGGATAGCGCTTGAGCGTCAGCGCCCGATCTCGCAGATGCGGGAGCACGGCGGGGGCGATCCGGGCGTAATACGCGATCAGATCGCCCTTGGTGAAGCCGGTGTCCGGAAACAGCACCTTGTCCCAGTTGGAGAGCTTCAGCGCCCGGCCGTCGGCGTGAACGGCCAGCGAGCCGTCGGGCAGCCGCTCGACGTCGTCGAACAGCGCCTCCGGGGTCACGGGCGCCTCCGCGGCGTCCGGCGCCTCGGCATCGGCCACGGTTGGCGGACCTTCGCGAACCACGGCCGCCGCCGGCTTGTCGTCGCGCAACCCCTTGAACGAGGGCGCGCGCATCACTCCCTCGCCCGTCCACTCGCGGAACTCGATCTCGGCCACCGACTCGGGCTCCACGAAGACCGCGTTGCGGGGAAGCTTGGGCGCGATCGTGAACGGAGAGCTGTCGCGGCGCAGGGGCGCCAGCCGCTCGCGCAGGTTGTCAAGCTCGCGGTCGGTGAAGCCGGTGCCCACGCGCCCCGCATAGCGCAGCTCGCCATCTTCCTGGTAGCCCATCAACAGCGCGCCGATGCGATCGGTGCGCCGCCCCTCCCCCGGCAGCCAGCCGGCGATCACCAGCTCCTGGCGGCGGGTGTGCTTGATCTTCACCCAGGCCCCGGTGCGCCGTCCCGGCTCGTAGCGTGAGTCCAGTCGCTTGGCGACGACCCCCTCCAGTCCCTGCGCCTCGGTGGCATCCAGCAGCGCCTTGCCATGGCCGGGATGGGCGGCCGGCACCCGCCATGCCGGACCGCTCAGCTCCAGGCCCTGCAGCCGCGCGCGACGCTGCTCGTAGGGCAGCCCCATCAGCGAATGCCCGTCCGCGTACAGCAGGTCGAAGATCGCGTACACGACCGGTATCGACTTGGAGAGCCGGCGGATCGAGCTGGGCGAGGTGACATGCATCCGGCGCTGCAGCCGCTCGAAGCTGGGCCGGCCGGCATCGTCGAAGGCGACGATCTCGCCGTCCAGCACGACGTCGCGCATCCCGAGGTCGCGCAGGATCCCCCGCACCTCCGGATACGCGTCGGTGATCTCGTTGAGGTTGCGGCTCTCCAGCCGCAACCTGCCCGGCTTGGCATAGGCGATCGCGCGCACCCCGTCCCATTTGACCTCGAACGACCACCGCGACTCGTCGCGGGGCAGATCTCCGGCTCCGGCGAGCATCGGCGTCAGGCGCTCGGGCATCGGCTCCCGCCCCGGGTCGGCGGGCGGGTCCATGCGGTGGATCATCCAGTCCTTCTCGGCATCCGCATCGCCCTTGCGGCCGATCGGAAACAGCCCGTAGCGGCCGCTCAGCCGCTCGCCGCGGAACGTGACCTCCACCTTCTTGTCGTCCCACAGATGGGTCTCGAATGTCCCGCGATCCCAGATCCGCATCGTGCCCGCCCCGTACTCCCCCTTGGGGATGTCTCCGGAGAAGTCCAGGTACTCCAGCGGGTGGTCCTCGGTGTGCACCGCCAGGCGGTTGTCGGCAGGATCGGTGGGGATCCCGTTGGGGATCGCCCATGAGGCCAGCGCCCCGTCGTGCTCGAGACGCAGATCCCAGTGCAGCCGTGTGGCATGGTGCTCCTGGACGACGAAGCGACTGGTGCCGCCCTCGGCGCCGGCACCCTCACCACCGGGCTCCGGAGTGGACTTGAAGTCGCGCTTGGCGCGGTATTGCTTGAGCTTGTCGGCGGGCATCGTGGGTCCGAATCCAGAAGACTAGGCTGGTCGCTGCGTTGCGGATCGTCACCTGGAATGTCAACTCGCTGCGCGCGCGTCTGCCCCGCGTGCTGCAACTGCTGGCCGAGCATCAGCCGGACGTCGCCTGCCTGCAGGAGACCAAGACTGCGCCTGACACGTTCCCGACCGAGGAACTGGCCGGCGCCGGCTATGCGGCCGTGCACAATTCCGGCGGCCAGTGGGCCGGCGTGGCCGTGCTGGCGCGCTCGGGCCTGACCCTGGATGACCCGCGGACCGGCCTGCCAGGCGATCCGGTACCGGCGAGGCGCGGTGGTGCGAGGCCACCGTGGACGGGGTGCGCTTCGCCAGCGTGTACGTGCCCAACGGCCGCACCCTGGACAGTCCCGAGTACCCGCGCAAGCTCGGCTTCCTGGAGGCGATGGGCGATCGGATCGAGCAGCTGTCCGGCGCGGACCTGATCGTCGGCGGCGACATGAACATCGCTCCCGCCGACCTCGACGTCTACGACCCGGCGGCCTTCGTCGGCGGAACCCACGTGAGTGCCCCCGAGCGCGAGCGCCTGGAACGGATCCTCGCCCACGGGATGGTCGACGCCTATCGCGCGCTGCACCCCGGCGAGGTCCAGTACACGTGGTGGGACTACCGCGCCGGCAACTTCCACAAGGGGCTGGGCCTACGGATCGACCTGGCGCTGGTGTCAGAGCAGCTGGCGCCGCGGCTGCGCGCGTGCGGGATCGACCGCGACTATCGCAAGGGAAAGAAGCCCTCCGACCACGCACCGCTGCTGCTGGAGCTGGCCGCTTAGGCTGTCCGCGTTGGTGTTTGGTGCCTCGTGGCCGGGGAAGGCTTCGCGCTGAGATGTTGCTGAGGAGGGTTGGTGCCCTGTTGGTCGCCCCGATCGTGGTGGCCATCTGTGGCGCGTCCGCGGTGGCGGCCGAGGCGGGCACGGCGCCGGGGCGGCCGGGTGCCAAGGCGAGTTGGCTGCCGGCCGACAAGCAGGCGTTCGGTACCGCGACCTCGCGCGCGAGTCGAGTGTGGTTCACGCTTGAGGGTGGCGAGCTGAGCGAGGTCTACTACCCGCGCATCGACACCCCCAGCCTGCGCGACCTGCAGTTCGTGGTCACCGACGGCCGCGGTCTGACCGAGACGCAGCGAGGCTCTACCGCGCAGCGGACGCTCATGCGCGACAGCCACAGCCTCACCGCCACGCAGATCGACACCGAGCGACGCGGACGATGGCGTCTGACCGAGAGCTACTTCGCCGACCCGCAGCGCTCGACGGTTACCGTCGACGTGCACTTCGTGACGCTGCGGGGCGGACCGTATCGGGTGTACGCGGTCGCCAACCCGTCGTTGAACAACGGCTCGACCGAGAGCGGAGCGTGTGACGCCACGACGATGACCGCCGCCGCCAAGGCGAGCGCCGTGGCCATCCTCACGCGTCCGGCTCTGTCTGAGACGACCTGCGGCTTCAAGGGCGCAGCCAGCGACGGACTCGTCGACCTCACTCGCCACCACGCCCTGACTCACCTCTATGGGCAGGCGCCCAGGGGCAACGTGATCCTCGCCGGCGCCACATCGCTGACCGGCCACGGCCGGCACACGAGGCTCATGCTCGCGCTCGGGTTCGCTTCCACCGCGCGGGCAGCGAACGCGACGGCGCGCGCCACCCTGCGCAGCGGATGGGACGTCGCCGCTCGTCGCTACGCGAGCGGCTGGCATCACTATCTGGCGTCGCTCAAGCCCCCGCCGTCCAGCCTGACGACCGCCGCGGAGCGGCGTGCCTATGCCGTTTCTGAGATGGTCCTGGCTGCCAGCGAAGACAAGACGCATCCAGGCGCCTATGTCGCCTCGCCGACCATGCCCTGGGAATGGGGCACCGGGTTGGAGACGCCGTCGGGGCCCTATCACCTCGTCTGGTCGCGTGACCTCTACGAGATCGCCACCGCCCTCATCGCGGACGGCGACGTCGCCGGCGCACGGCGTGCCCTGCATTTCCTCCTCTATCGCCAGGAACGCCCGGATGGCTCGTTCCCTCAGAACTCCGACGTCACCGGTAAGGCGGTGCTCACCAATCTCCAGCTCGACGAGGTCGCCGATCCGCTGATCCTGGCCGAGCAGCTGGGCCAGTTTGACCCCGCGACGTGGCGCCACGTCAAGCGGGCCGCCGACTTCCTGGTCGGCTGGCATGACAAGCAGGGGCACCGAGCTCCGTATTCGCCACAGGAGCGCTGGGAGAACCAGGCCGGCTACTCCCCGGCCACGATCGCCGCCGAGATCGCCGGCTTGGTGTGCGCGGCCGACATCGCGCAGCGCAACGGCGACAGTGCGTCCGCCTCGCGCTATCTGACCACTGCCGATCGCTGGCGAGCGCAGTTGAACTCCTGGACGCTGACCACCACGGGACCGCTCGGTCGTGCCTATTACCTGCGGCTGAGCAAGAACGGCAATCCCAACACGGGCGCGCGCTACAAGATCGGCGACAGCGGACCGTCGGCCATCGACCAGCGGCGCGTCGTGGACCCCAGCTTCCTGGAGCTCGTTCGTCTGGGTGTCCTCTCCCCTGAGGACCCCAACATCCTCAGCACCCTGGCGGTCGTCGACCGCCAGTTGGGCACCGCCACGCCCTCCGGGCTGTTCTGGCATCGCTACAGCGACGACGGCTACGGCGAGCAGCGCAACGGTGAGCCGTGGACCACCACCTTCCCGGCCAACAGCCGTCGCACCCTCGGCCGGCTGTGGCCCCTGCTCACCGGCGAGCGAGGCGAGTACGCCCTGTCGGCGGGCGGCGACGCCTCCAGCCAACTGGCCGCCATGACCGCGACGGCCAACCCCGCCGGACTGCTGCCCGAGCAGGTATGGGACACCCGGGCTCCGGCACGCTCGCATCCAGGTCGGTTCACGGCGGGACGTCCCACGTTCTCGGCCACGCCCTGGCCTGGACCCACGCCCAGCTCATCCGCCTCGCCTGGTCGATCACCGCTCGGCGGCCGATCGAGCAGCCCGCCGTGGTGGCCTGCCGGTACGTGCACCGCTGCCTGCCCTGATCGGGAGCGGGCGGAGCGCGGCCGCCCGATGCGGGTCCTACGGCGGACCCGGCGGCTACAGCGGCCGGCGCGCCCGGCCCATGATCGTCGGGCGCACCGTGGGCATCGCAGCCGGCTGGCGCCCGTGAACGAGCCAGTCGACCTGGAGGGATGAGGCGGCCAGCGCGTCCTCGGTGCGGCGGTTGGGCCGGCAACCGGCCGCCGCCAGCCGATGCGGCGCTGCGATGGCATCCTGCACTCGCCCGAGCGCCGTGCCCTCTCGCGCGCGCACGTGCTCCAGGAACAGCAGCGAGCCGCCCCGAACGAGCACGCGGGCGATCTCGGCCAGCGCGGCCGCCTGATCCGTCACCGAGCACATCACGTACGTGCACACGACCGTGTCGAACCGAGCGGCTTCAAAAGGCAGCGAAGGCAGCCCCGCGGCCTGGACCTCGGCGCCGGAGGGCGCTCGCTTGAGCATCCAGGGGCTCGGATCGGTGAGCACCAGTTCGTCGAGCCCGTCCGGATAGTGGGGCAGGTTGAGCCCGTGCCCGGCGCCCACCTCGAGCACGCGTCCGCGGGCTCCCGACAGCAGCTCCGCTCGCGTGCGCGCTTGTCCGGCGCGCTCGGCGCGCGCGGCGACGAACGGGTAGTAGGCGGCGAACAGCCGCTCGCTCAGACTCCAGGGCACGGAAAGCCTCTCTTCAGCAACGTTTACACCGAAGCGCGATCATTACCGAAATGGCGCGCGTACTCGTGGTCGACGACGAGCCTGCCGTGCGGCGGGCGCTTGAGCGTGCCCTGCGACTGGAGAACCACGACGTCAGCCTCGCCGCGGATGGCGAGGAGGCGCTCGACGCGCTGGCCTCCGCTCCCGCCGACGCCGTCATCCTGGACATCCTGATGCCCAGGCTCGACGGCCTGGAGGTGTGCCGGCGACTGCGCAAGGCGGGCGACCGCACGCCCGTGCTGATGCTGACCGCCCGCGACGCGATCGACGACCGGGTCGAGGGCCTGGACGTCGGTGCCGACGACTACCTGGTCAAGCCGTTCGCGCTGCGTGAGCTGCAGGCTCGGCTGCGGGCGCTGCTGCGGCGTGCCGGCGACGGGGTCGGCGAGGGCGAGACGCTCCGCTATGCCGATCTGGTGCTTGACCCGGTCGCGCACGAGGTGCGCCGCGGGGACCGGCTCGTCGAGCTCTCGCGCACCGAGTTCTTGCTGCTTGGAGCTGTTCCTGCGCCACCCCCGCCAGGTGCTGACCCGCTCCACCATCTTCGAGAACGTGTGGGGGTACGACTTCGGGCCCACCTCCAACGCGCTGGGCGTGTACATGGGCTACCTGCGACGAAAGACCGAGGCCGGTGGCGAGCCGCGCCTGCTGCACACGGTGCGCGGCGTCGGCTACGTCCTGCGAGATTGAGCACTCGTGTCGCTGCGCAAGCGCCTCACGATCATCGCCGCGGCTTCGGTCGCCATCGCGGTCCTGCTGGCGCTCATCGCGTGCTACGCGGTCGTGCGCAGCCAGCTGCGCGGCTCGGTCGACAATTCGCTGCGCGCGCAGGCGCAGGCGGTCGAGAACGGGCAGCTCAGAGCCTGCGCCCGCAGGCGGTGGCCGGGATCCCGGCGAGCGCCGGTGGCCCGGCCCAGTACGCGCAGATCTATGCCGGCGCTCAGGGAACGTCCACGTATCGGGGAACATCGCGCTGCCGGTCAGCAGGCGGACGCGGAGGGTCGCTGCGGCGCACCAGGTCAGCTATCTCGGCGACTTCCAGGTAGGGGCCAACCACCTGCGCGAGATCACGTTCCCGGTCCCGTTCAGTCGCCAACGGCGGGTCGAGAGACGGTCGCCGTTCAGCTCGCGCGCCCGCTCAACGGCGTCGACAGCGTCCTCTCCAACCTGCGCGTCATCCTGTTGCTGCTGTTCGTCGGGTGGGACCGCCCTGGCCGCACTGATGGGCCGGATGGCCTCCCGGCGTGTACTGCGCCCGCTCGGCGAGGTCGCCGAGGCCGCCCGGCACATCGAGGAGACCGAGGACCTGCACTCCCGCCTGCACGTTCACGCCGACGACGAGGTTGGCCAGCTGGCGACCCGCTTCAACGCGATGCTCGACCGCCTGGAGAGCTCGCGCGACGCCCTCGATGAGTCCGTGCGGGCGCAGCGCCAGCTGGTCGCCGACGCCTCGCATGAGCTGCGCACCCCGGTGACCAGCCTGCGCACCAACATCGAGGTGCTGCTGGAGGGCGGCGAGCTCGAGCCCGAGGACCGCCGCCGCCTGCTGGCCGACGTGGTCGAGCAGTCAGAGGAGCTGAGCGCGCTGGTCGGCGACCTGATCGAGCTGGCCCGCGGCGACCAGCCGGGACCGGACACCGAGGACGTGCGCCTGGACGGGGTGGTGGCCGAGAGCCTCGCCCGCGCCCGGCGCAACGCTCCCGGCATCCATTTCGCCGCCGAGATGGAGCCGGTCCTGGTCGACGGCGTGCCCGAGCGCCTCGGCCGCGCGGTCAACAACCTGCTCGACAACGCCGCGCGCCATTCGCCTCCCGGCGGCGACCGTCGAGGTCCGCGTCGGCCCCGAGGGGGTGCGCGTCCGCGACCACGGCACGGGCGTCGCCGAGGGGGACCTGCCCTACGTGTTCGACCGCTTCTTCCGGGGCACCAATTCCCGGGGTCGCCAGGGCAGCGGCCTGGGACTGGCGATCGTGCGCCAGGTGACCGAGCAGCACGGCGGCTCGGCTTCGGTGGCCAACGCCCCGGACGGCGGCGCGGTCTTCACGCTGGCCCTGCCGACCATCACCGGCGACCTGGCAGCCGGCGAGAGCTCGGAGGAGCAGCCCGACGCCCCGCAGTCCCTCTGGGTCAGCTGAGCGGGACGCCGCCTCGCGCGCTGCGAGCGACCCGAGCCTGGCGGGCGGTCAGGAATCGGCGGCGCAGCAGCCAGAAGAGGATCGAGAACACCGGCACGACGACGACCAGCAGGAACCCCCGCTGCTTGGGCTCGCCGAACAGCGCCACCAATCCGGCCTCGATGGCCACCGCCGGAATACCCGCCAGCAGTGCCGTATGCGACCGGTAGCCGGAGAAATGCTCGCGGGCGGTGATCTCGCACACTCCGAGCGCGCACACGATCAGCCCCACCACCAGCGCCGGCCCGCCCCCGTTGAGAAACCCGATCACCGCGCCGACCATTCCCGCGAGAATCGCCACCTCGGACACCGGCAGGCCACCGAACGGGCCCTCCGGCCGCGCGCCCTCGCGGCCGAGCTGGCGCTGCCCGCGCTGGCGCTGGCGCTCGGCCTCGGCAACGCGCACCGCGCGCTCATCGCGACGGCTGGAGGGGACAGCCCGCGGTGCGGTCCCCGGCTTGTGGCGCTTGCGCGCCCGTTTGGACCTCTGCGAGGGCAAGGGCGCTGAGCATAATGTCGACCGTGACCCGCCGCGCCGTCGTCTGGATCACGCTGCTGCTGGCGGCGGCCCCGCTGACGCTCCCCGGTCTGGCCGCGGCCGACGGGGACCCGGCGAGCGACACCCTGCTGGGCCAGAGCGTCTTCTATCCCTACTCGCCGCCGGTCGCCCCGGCCGTCAAGCTAAAGCTCGATCGACAGACCGCCGCCGCCAAGCTGGCCGGCTTTCCGATCAAGGTCGCCCTGATCGCCGCCCCCACGGACCTCGGCACGGTCCCCAGCTTGTTCGGCAAGCCCCAGGCGTACGCGAAGTTCCTGGACCAGGAGATCAGCTTCCGGGGTCCGCAGCCGCTGCTGGTGGTGATGGCGGCCGGCTATGGCGTTCAGGGCGTCAAGGCCCCGGGCAGCTTGGCGCTGCGCGCGCTGCCCAAGCCGGCCGGCAAGAGCGGCACCGACCTGGCCCGCGCGGCGCAGACGGCGGTGGCCAAGCTGGCCTCGGCGTCGGGCCACACGCTCAAGGGCAAGGGCGCAAGCGCGAACACCGGCGCGTCGGGCGCGGGGGCGGCAGCGCGGTACTGCTGATCGTGCTCGCGCTGGCGGCGATCGTGGTGGCGACCGCGCTGATCGTGCTGCGCTTGCGCCAGTCGTCTGCCGGCTGACCGGCCAGCCCGTGCGCATCCGGACGTCAGTCCCATCGGTTGCGCCCCGCCCGCAGCGCGCGCAGCTCGGAGACCCCGTAGGGCTCGCCGGCCGGGGCCTCACCGGCGGCCGTCTGGCGCGACAGCTGCGATTCACCGCCGGGCAGGAGCTTGACGTTCTGCGGCTCCTCGATCGTGGCCCCTCGGCCGTCGGCGCTGATCCGGATCACCCGCGCCCCGGGGCGCGAAGCCACGCACCCTTCCAGCCGCGTGCCCGCGAACAGCAGCGCGGCGCAGTCATCGACCGCGTAGCCGGGCGGCAGCGCGCCCGTGGCCACCGCCCGGCGGTAGGCGGGCAGCCGCTCGGGTTCGCCGTCCAGATGGACCGACATGCTGCCCTCCAGCAGGTGCAGGCCCGGCGCTGGACGGGGAGCGCCGCCGCTCATCGTCATCCCGCCGGCAAACCAGCACATGGCGCCGGCGCTCAGGCCCGCCAGCACGATCCCCTGCTCCCAGGCCTCGCGCATCGCCTCGTCGAGGCCGTGCTCGCGCCACACGGCCAGCATGTTGCGCATCGAGCCGCCGCCCACGTAGATCGCGTCCTGGGCCAGCACGTGCGTCGGCGGGGTCGATCCGGTCCCGCGCGAGATGGAACAGCGACAGGATGCTCGGCTCGCAGGGCCAGGGCGAGAAGCGCTCGTAGAACCGGGTCGTCTGATCGCGCCCATCGCCCGAGGCGGTCGGCAGAAAGCAGATCCTGGGCACCGGCTTGCCGGTCAGGGTGAGCACCAGACGGTCCAGGGCGGGGCTGCGCTCCTGCATCGTGAAACCGCCGCCACCCATGGCGAGGATCCGTCGTCGATCGTCACCGGTCGAGTCGACCACTGCCAGCCAGGATGGCGCAGTCGGTCGCCGGGCGCATCGGCGCCGCGGCCGGGCGGTCACGCGGCCAGCGGCTGGCCGGCGATCATGCCTGCCGCGACGACCCCCGGCTCGCCCAGAAAGCGGACGGGCAGCTCCCGCTCGGTGGCGGTGCCACCCTCGTCGACGAACACGTAATGCGCCCGGGCGCCGGGACGGGAACAGACCACCTCGTGCAGGTCGGTGCCGACGAAGTGAAGGGCTGCCCCGTCGCCCACGCCGTAGCCGGGCGCCATCCCGTCGGCCACCGCGGTGAGGTAGGCCGCGCGTCGTCCCGGCTCCTCGCAGTAGTGCACCGCGTTTGACCACGGCAGGAAGCCGAGGCCGTCCAGGCGCCGGGCGGGACCCTCGTGAAACGAGGAGACCGCCTGCGAGAACCAGCACAGCGAGCCCGCCGACCCACCGCACAGCACCACTCCGGCTCGCCACGCCTCGTACAGCGCCAGGTCGAGGCCGTGGGCCCGCCAGGTGCCCATCAGCGACACCAGGCTGCCCCCTCCGACGTAGATCACGTCCTGGTCGAGCAGGTGCGCGCGGGGGTCGCCGACCCCGGTCTCGCGCCGGAACAGCGAGATGTGCGACGGCTCGCAGCGCGACGCCGGGAACGCCCGGTAGAAGCGAACCACGTAGTGGTCGGCGTCACCGCTGGCGGTGGGCAGGAAGCACACCTTGGGGCGCTCCACGCCCGACAGCGCCAGCACGTGGTCGTCGAGCAGCGGGTTGCCCCACTCCATCGAGAAGCCTCCACCGCCGAACGCGACGATCTGCGGGGGCCGCGCTCTCATGGGCGCACAAGTTAATTTGGCACGAGCGCCCGGCATTGGCCCCGTGGCCAAGAATTGGCGACCCCGGATCACCCGGGCGGCGCGCCTTTCAGCGCGTGCGGGCGGACTCGGCCGGCGTCGGAGGCGTCGGCCATCTCACGGAACAGGCCGGTGACGACGAACACCACCTGCTCGGCGATGTCGACGGTGTTGTCGCCGATCCGCTCCAGGCAGCGCGCCACGAGGATCATGAACATCCCCCACTCGCGCATGTCGACGTCGTCGCCGATCTCCACGGCGCGCTTGAAGATCACGCGGTTGAGGCGGTTGATCTCGGCGTCCTGGCGGACCAGGTCCTGGGCGAGCTCGACGTTGCGCTTGCCCAGGGCCTCCTTGGCCTGGGTGACCTGCGAGCGGGCCAGCTTGCCCATGCGCTCGATCGAGTCCAGGATCTCCTTGTCCTTGGGCGACTCGTATCCGGACAACGGCACCAGCTTGGCGATGTTCACGCACTGGTCGCCCATCCGCTCGATGCAGCGGATCACGTGCAGCAGCGCGGCCACGATCCGCAGGTCGCCGGCCACCGGAGACTGGCGCGCCAGCAGCGAGAGGATGCCCTGGTGGACCTCCAGGTAGCGCCCGTCGATGCGGTCGTCGTCGGCGACCACCATCCCGGCCAGCTCCACGTCCTGATAGCTGATCGCCTCCTGGGCTCGATCGAGCTGGGAGACGACCAGGTCCAGGCCGCCCAGCACCTGACGCTCGAGCTCCTTGAGGTCCTCGCGAAACTGATGGCGGGTCTCCTGCATCGGCTAACCGAACTTTCCGGTCACGTAGCGCTCGGTGCGCTCGTCGCGAGGGTTGGTGAACACGTCGTTGGTCGGCGCGTGCTCCACCACCTCGCCGTCGAGCATGAACACCGTGGAGTCCGCGACCCGCGCGGCCTGCTGCATGTTGTGGGTGACGATCACGATCGTGTACCGGGACTTGAGCTCGGCGATCAGCTCCTCCACCCGGAGCGTGGCGATCGGGTCAAGCGCCGAGCAGGGCTCGTCCATGAGGATCACCTCGGGCTCGACGGCGACCGTGCGGGCGATGCACAGCCGCTGCTGCTGGCCGCCCGAGAGGCCGATCCCGGGCTCGGTGAGGCGGTTCTTGACCTCGCCCCACAGACCCACGGCCCGCAGCGCCTTGTGCACGCGCTCGCGGAGGTTGTCGGACTTGGTGCCGGTCAGCCGCAGGCCGGCGGCGACGTTGTCGAAGATCGACATCGTGGGGAACGGGTTGGGCTTCTGGAAGACCATGCCGATCATCCGCCGCACCGAGGTCACGTCGACGCTGTCCGCGTAGACGTCGAGTTCGTCGAGCATGATGCTGCCCTCGGCGCGAGCCCCGGGGATCTCCTCGTGCATGCGGTTGATGCAGCGCACCATCGTCGACTTGCCGCAGCCCGAGGGCCCGATGATCGCGGTGACCTCGTTGGCGCGGGAAGTCGATGTTCACGCCCTTGATCGCTTGCTGGGAGCCGTAGTAGGCGTGGAGGTCCTTGATCTTGACGCCGTGACCGGCGCCTTCCTTGACGCCGAGCTCGGCGAGGTTGGGGGCTTCCTCGGCCTGATCGGACGGCGATCCCGATCCACCTGCGGTTGACATCTGGCTCGGTTCCTTGGTGTCGGTATCTGGGGGAGTCATGCTATTCGGCTCCTTCTCGCGATCAGCGCGGGCGACGAGGTTGAGGATCAGAACCAGGGCCACCAGCGTAAGTGCTGCACCCCACGCGCGGGCGACGATCGCGTCACGGGGCGAGGTGATGTCCTGGAAGATCTGGGTCGGAAGCGTGTTCATCTGAGCGCCGAGGTTGCCCGTGAGCCCGTTGGCCGTCGCCACGGTGAACAGCAGGGGCGCGGTTTCGCCCATTCCGCGGGCGATCGCCAGCAGCGAACCGGTGATCAGCCCGGGCAGCGCGGTGGGCAGCACGACCCTGCTGACGACCCGCCAGCGGGGGGCCCCCAGCGCCAGGGCCGCCTCACGCAGCGCCCGGGGCACCAGCAGCAGTACGACCTCGGCGGAGCGCACGACGATCGGCAGCATCAGCAGAGAGAGCGCGATCGAGCCCTTCCACCCGGTGAACGCCCCTCCGATCCCCGACAGGACGAGCACGATGTAGATGAACAGGCCGAAGGCGATCGACGGCACGCCGGTCATCACGTCGACGAAGTAGCGCACGACGTTGGCGAACGCCGATGCGGCGCCGTACTCGGTCAGGTACAGCGCGACGCCGATTCCCGTGGGGATCGCGATCAGGCTCGCCAGGGCGACGATCTCCAGCGTGCCGAAGATCGCCGAGCGGATCCCGCCCGGCGGTCCGAAGAAGCTGCCGGTGGGGTCGCTGCTGAAGAAGCTCCCGCTCCAGCTTCCCAGGCCCTTGCGCAGCAGGTAGTAGATGATCAGCACCAGCGGGATCAGCGCGATCACGGTGCCGACGACCAGCACGCCGCGCATCAGCCGGTCCTTGCGCCGGCGCGCGGGGCTGACCGGAGCGATGTCGATGGCGCTCATGCGACCTCGGCCGCCGGGCTGTCGGCCACCGCCACGCCCGTGCCACCGGTGCCGCGACGCCCCCGCTGCCCGCGGGAGATGAAGCGGCGGGCGAAGACGTTGACGATCAGGGTGAGCACGAACAGGACCAGCCCGGCGGCGAACAGCGCCGAGCTGTGGATCGGCGTGGCCGCGGCCTCGCCGAACTCGTTGGCGATCACCGCCGCCAGCGAGTAGCCCTGGCTGAAGAGCTTGTGGCCGATCACGGGCGCGTTGCCGATCACCAGCACGACGGCGATCGTCTCGCCGATCGCGCGGCCCAGCCCCAGCATCGCCCCGCCGGTGATGCCCGGCCGGGAGTACGGGAGCACCGCCATGCGGATCATCTCCCACCGGGTCGCTCCGAGGGCCAGGGCGGCCTCCTTGTGCTCAGAGGGAACGGTCGACAGGACTTCCCGCGAGATCGCCGAGACGATCGGCAGGATCATGATCGCCAGGATCAGGCCGGCGATGAAGTAGTTGGGGCCGGTGGGCGTGCCGCCGCCCAAGAACGGGACGAAGGAGAACGTGCTGGCAAACCACTTCTCCGCCGGTAGCAGCTTGGGGATCAGGACGTACACGCCCCACAGGCCGTACACCACCGAGGGCACCGCCGCGAGCAGATCGACGAGCATCGTCAGCGGGCCGCGGATCCGCCGCGGGCAGAGCTCGGTGATGAACACCGCGGTCGAGATCGCCACCGGCACTCCGATCAGCAGGGCGATCGCCGAGGTGATGAGGGTTCCCACCAGCAGCGCGGCGCCGTGGTAGATGTTGCGGGAGGGGTCCCAGTCGTTGCCCAGGACGAAGCTCGCGCCGAAGCGGCCGAACGCGTTCTGCGACTGCCCGATGAGCCTGATGAAGAAGTAGGCCAGCAGCGCCAGGATCAGCACCGCCAGCGTGGTCAGACCCCACTTGAGGACCTGATCCGGGAGACGGCTGCCCGGCGACCGCTGCAACGACGAGCGGCCGCCGGCGACGGGAGTGGCGCTTGCCCCCACTGCCTACCTACGAGACCGGCGAACCGTTGCAGGACAACGTCCCCAGCTCTGCCTTGTCCTTGGCGACGAGCCCGGCGGGCAGCGGCGCGTACGGCAGCTTGTCGCCGCCTGAGCCGAGCGTCGCCTGGCCGTCGCCCACCGCGTAGGTGAGGAACTTCTTCAGCCCGCTGGCGGTCGCCGCGCTGGCCCCGCCTGACTTGCACGGGTCCTTGTAGGCGTCGAGGAACGTCTGCGAGACGATCGGATAGGCGTCTTTGCCCGTCGAGTTGATCGTCGAGATCCCCAGGTCAGCCGGGATCTTGATTCCGACGGCGGCCGCCGAGGTGTTGGCGATCGTCGGAGTCTCGTAGTTGCCGGCGGCGTTCTTGATCGACGCGTAGGTGAAGCCGTTCTCCAGCGCGTAGGCCTGCTCGACGTAGCCGACCGAACCCTGGGTCTGCTTGACGGCCGCGGCGACGCCCGAGTTCTTGGCGGCACCGGTGCCGGTGGGCCACTTGACCGTCTTGTCGGAACCGACCTGAGACTTCCACGCCGGACTGTCGTCCGTAAGGAACGTGGTGAAGCCCGGCGGTCGTTCCCGAAGAGTCCGAGCGATGCACGACCGTGATGTTCGTGCTCGGCAGCTTCATGCCCGGGTTGAGCTTGGCGATCGCCGGATCGCTCCAGGTCTTGATCTTGCCCAGGAAGATGTCGGCGACCGTCGGGCCGTCAAGCTTGAGCCCGCTCTTGATGCCCGGCAGGTTGTAGGAGACGGTGATCGCGCCGAAGGCCACCGGGAACTGCAGCACCGGACCCTTCATCGCCTTCTCGTCCGTCGGCTTCAGCGCCGGGTCCGAGCCGGCGAAGTTGACCGTCGCGGTCTGCAGCGACGCGATTCCCGCTCCCGAGCCGACCGGGTTGAAGTTGACGGTCAGGCCCTGGGACTTCAACGTCGAGCCCCACTGCTGGTAGATCGGCGCCGCCAGGGTCGAGCCCGCGCCGTTGAGCGTGGCCGAGCCTCCGCCGCCGCTCGAGCTGCTGGAGCTCGAGCCCCCGGACGACGGCGCCGGGTTGCCGGACGAGCTCGAGCTACTGGAGCTCGAACCGCACGCGGCTATCCCGATCGCTGCGGCCAGCGTCACCGCCACCGCGCTGATACGACTTGTACGCACTTTGTTTCTCCTTGTCTGTTCCGAGTCGGGGAGAGTCTCGACGCCCCCAGCCCCCGAGGTGTTATCGAGTTGTGAACGATCCGTTGGAGGGCTGTAGGCGTTCGGCGGCCAACCGGTACCCGAAGCCGAAGTGGGTGTGGATGAAGCGCCACCCGGGAAGGGCCGCCTCGAGCTTGACCCGCAGCTTGCGCACGTACACGTCCACCGACCTGTCACGCGCCCGCATCTCGCGGCCCCAGACGAGCGAGAAGAGCTCGTCACGGGCCACGATCCGGTCGGTGCGCCGCGCCAGCTCGGTCAACAGCCGAAGCTCGCGGATCGACAGCATCAGCGCACGACCGTCGGCCCGCGCCAGGTGCTCGTCGGGGACGATCTGCAGCGGCCCCACATCGAGGATCTCAGACGCTGACCTGGCGACCTGCGGCATCGAGCCAGATGCTGATGCGGCCAGCTGCCAACCGCGTTATCGAATCGTGACGACGATGTGAACGACCTGTGAAGCCGCCGCCATGTGGCGCCCGGTCAGAGCGCCGTCGGCGTTGCCTCGCTCAGCCGGTGAGAGCCGGATCCAGCACGTCGACCGGCACGTCGGGCACAAGCTCCAGGTCCGGGCCGGAGCCGTCCTCGCGCTCGGCCGCGAACCGGTAGCCCACGCCGAAATGGGTGTGGATGTAGTTCCACGCCGGAGAGCCGGCCCGCAACTTCTGGCGAAGCTTGCGCACGAACACGTCCACCGACCGATCGCCATGAGCCATCGCGTAGCCCCACACGCGCTCGTAGATCTCCTCGCGGCGCAGGACCCGATCCGACCCCGAGAGCAGGTAGAGGATCTCGAACTCGCGGGCCGTCAACTCCAGGCTCACGTCGTTGACGTACGCCTGGTAGAGGTCGGGGCGCACGGTGATCTCGCCGAAGTTGGCCGCCGCCTCCAGCGCCGGCATCTCGGTGCGGCGGTGACGCCGCACCGCGGCCTCGATCACGCAGATCAGCTCCTCGGCGTGACAGGGCTTGGTGATCCAGGCATCGGCGCCCAGTCGCAGGCCACGTACCCGCTGGGCGACCGAGGAGGGTCCGGTGCAGACGATCACCGCTAGGCCGGGCAGCCGCGCGCACACCTGCTCCAGATACGCCCAGCCGTTGGGTCCGAGGATCGCGAGATCGACGACCAGCGCATTGAGGCGCATCGCCACCAGTCCCTCGGGTCCCATCGGCGCCGCCAGCGGTCGGTACTCGCAGCCCAGGGCGTCCAACCGCTTGGACAACACCTGCATGAACCCTGGATCGCGATCCAGGACGGCTAGCCTGAGCCGACTCGGCGCTCGTTGGGCTGATCCAGCTACGGGAGGCAGCGTTTCGCTGCGCTCGGGCGGCATGGGCCGCACTGTAGTGCACGCCCCTCGCGTATCCCTGAGGCGCAAGGCCCGGTCACAGGATGTTTACATGCAAACAGCGGCCTTCAGCCTGCGGTCCCGGCGCCCACCACGCCGCGATACGCTCTGGCATCGTGCGGCTTCCTCTGCCCTGCCGGGGGCGCTTCCCAGCCCGCGGTCGGCGCTCGTGGGCCGGCCGGGCCGTGGTAACACTGCTGACATCGATCGCGCTCGCTGCTTGCGGCTCGTCATCTGAGCACTCGCGTACGACGCCGGACTCGACCACCACGAGCAGCGCTGCCCCGGCCGTCACTGCGCAGCTGGCCGCCGCCGAGCGCCCCGCACGCGGCGTGTTTCCCGCCGCCCACGGACGCACCCTGCGCCAGCTCTCCCGGCTGGTCGGCTCCTCGGTGCAGCTCGGGCGCCGCCACCGGCACGTTCACCCCGGGAAGCCGGCGCTTTGCCTTCGCGCTGAGTGACAAGGCGGGCAGCTTCGTGTACGCGCCCACCGCGCTCTACGTCGCGCGGAGCCCGGGCGCGCCGGCCCAGGGCCCGTTCCTGGCACCCGCCGACCCGATGGGCGTGGCATCGCGGTATCGCAGCCGGGAGAACACCGGCCCCGGCGGGATCAAGGCGATCTATGCCGCCCAGCTGCCGCTGCCCCACGCGGGCACGTACGCGCTGCTGGCGCTCACCCGTACCGCGCGCGGCCTGATCGGAGCGCCCGGCGAGGTGGCTGTCGCCGCCTCCTCGCCGATCCCCGACGTCGGTCAGCGACCGCCCGCGATCGCCACCGATACGGCCGCCTCGGTCAAGGGCGACACCGCCCTGCTCACCACCCGCCATCCGCCCGAGCAGATGGCGGCCGTCACCCTCAAGCAGGTGCTGGGCAGGCGGCCGGTGGCGCTGCTGTTCTCCACGCCGCAGCTGTGCACGTCGCGGGTGTGCGGGCCGGTCACCGACGTCGCCGTCTCCGAGCAGCACTCCTTCGCGGACCGGATCGCGTTCATCCATCAGGAGGTCTACGTGGACAACGATCCCAGCAAGGGCCTGCGCCCGCAGCTGCAGGCGTTTCACCTGCGCACCGAGCCGTGGCTGTTCGCCATCAACCGGCACGGCGTGATCGTCGCTCGCCTGGAGGGAGCGTTCGGTAGGACTGAATTGCGAGCGGCGCTGCGGGCGGCGCTGCGATGACCCGCCGAACGACTGCCGTGGCGATCGCGGCGGCCGCCCTGCTGGCCGGCTGCGGGAGCAGCGGACCGACCACCGTGAGCCTGCCCCGGGTCGCGCCGGCACGCACCTTCTCGCTGGGCGCCTTCGCGCCCGCCGGCCGGATCGCCGTCGGCAGGCCGACGACGATGTCCTTCGACGTGCAGATGCCATCCGGCAAGCCGCTGACCCACTACAAGACCGGCCCGGGCCCGCACACCGGCGTGCACCTGATCATCGTCCGCGACGACCTCGCCGACATCATCCACGACCATCCGCCGATCGCGGCCGACGGCATGTTGCACCAGCGGGTCACGTTCCCGGCCCCGGGTCCCTACCACGTGCTGGTCGACGCCTATCCCGACGTCGCCGGCGAGCCGCCCAACTTCCAGCTCACCAGGACGGTCAACGTCGCCGGTGCCTATCACCCCGCCAAAGCTGCCCCCCTTCCGCGCGCACGAGGTGATCGACGGCTACCACTTCGACATGCAGGCCCCTGCGAAGGGCCCGAACATCCACGCCATCCAGGCCCAGTTCGTGCATATCGATGTGACCACCCCGAGCGGCAAACCGGTGCAGTTCACTCCCTGGTTCGGGGCGCTGGCCCACGCGATCTTCTTCCGCGCGGGCTCGCTGGACTACTTCCACACGCACGTGTGCGCGCCCGACGCCCCCAACTGCGGATCGCTGCCGGGCGTCCCCGCCTCACGCGTCAGCGGCCGCGCCACCGCGCCGGGGAAGATCACGATCGGGGTCCTGCTGCCGGTGTCGGGCATCTGGCGGCTGTTCCTCCAGCTCAGGCAGCAGGGGCGGATCCTCACCGCGCCGTTCACGCTTCACGTTCACTAAAGCCATCACCGGCCTTAAAGCAGGCCTAAGCATCCCCTCGCTATGCTCGTTTTCCGGGGCGTCCGGGTCTGCCGGACGCTGACTGTTTCATCGAATGGCCTCTCGCAAAGCACAAAAGGAAGCCGCCAGAGAGCGGCGGCTCGCCGAGGAACACGCTCGCCAAGAGCGTGAGCGCCGCACCCGCCGGCTGCGCATGGTCGGCGGCGTGGTCGTGACCGCGATCGCGGTCGTGGCGGTGGCGATCGCCGTCTCCAGCGGCGGCAACAGCGCGGCGTCGGTCATCAAGCCCGACAGCCCGGCCGCCAAGAAGGCGCAGGCGTCGGTCAACTCCCTGCTGCAGGGGATTCCGCAGCACGGCAACACGCTCGGCTCTCCCAGCGCCAAGGTGACCGTGACCGAGTTCGGCGACCTCGAGTGCCCCGTGTGCAAGTCGTTCGCGCTCGGCGCCGAGAACCAGCTGATCGCCAACGAGGTGCGCTCGGGCAAGGTCAAGCTCGTCTACCGCTCGCTGGAGACCGCCTCCGGTCAGGCCAACGGCGCGATGTTCATCCCCCAGCAGGCAGCCGCACTGGCGGCCGGCCAGCAGAAGCTGGGCTGGAACTACATCGAGCTCTTCTACCACGAGCAGGGCGACGAGACGAGCAGCTACGTGAACGACGGCTTCCTGGGCGGCCTCGCCAAGCAGGTCTCGGGCCTCAACTTCAACCAATGGAGCTCTGACCGCCAGTCCTCGTCATTCACCGAACAGGTGAACAAGGACACGCAGGCGGCCGCCGCGCAGGGCTTCTCGGCCACGCCCACGATCGTGGTCAGCGGGCCCCAAGAGCCAGGCCAAGCCGATCGAGAGCCTGGTGACCTACCCGCAGCTCCAGTCGGCGATCAAGTCGGTGTCGTGAACGCGAGCGCCAGGATCCGGCGGGGGATGCTCGTCCTGTCGGTGATCGGCCTCGGCGTGGCCATCTATCTGACCTACGTCCATTACTCGGGCACCAAGCCCGCCTGCACCGCCGGCGAGTCGTGCATCAAGGTCCAGACCTCCCAGTGGTCCAAGCTGGCCGGCGTGCCGGTGGCGCTGATCGGTCTGATCGGCTACGTCTCGATCCTGGCCAGCCTGGTGGTGGGTGACCGCGAGGAGAGCCGCCTGGCGACCCTCGGCCTGACGCTGATCGGCTTCCTCTTCAGCGGCTATCTGACCTACCGGGAGCTGTTCTCGATCCACGCGGTCTGCGAATGGTGCGCATCCAGTGCTGTGATCCTCACGATCCTGCTGGTCTGCGCCGTGATCCGCTATGTGATCACAGACGATCTGCACGCCGCCGCCGAGGTCACCGCCGCGCCCTCGCAGCGCGCCACCGCCTCGCGCGCGTAGGTAGCTGTCCGCGGCCGCTCCCATGATCCAGGTGTGAGCTGGCGCACCACGCGCATCTCGGGGCAGCAGCCCGGGGCCAACCAGCAGGTGGCGGTCGTCGACCTGGGGTCCAACTCGTGGCGCCTGGTGGTGTTCACCTACGGCGCCGGACCCTGGTGGAAGTTGACCGACGAGCTGTATGAGACCGTGCGGATCGGCGCCGGGCTGGCCTCGACGGGGCGGCTGAGCGAGGAGGCGATGCGTCGCGGCCACGAGACGCTCCAGGTGTTCGCGCGGTTCGCTCGGGCCAATCACATCGAGCCGCACGACGTGCACGTGGTCGCCACCAGCGCGATCCGCGACGCCGCCAACGGAAGCTCGTTCCTGGATCAGGCCCAGCGGGAGACCGGGCTGGAGATCGAGGTGCTGGACGCGCGTGCCGAGGCCTACTTCGGCTACGTCGCCGCCGTCAACACCACCACGCTGGACGATGGCGTAGTGCTCGACATCGGCGGCGGCAGCATGCAGCTGACCGCCGTGCGCGACCGCCGCTCGGGTCCGATGGTCTCCTTCCCGCTGGGCGCGGTGCGGGTCACCGAGGAGTTGTTGCCGGGCACCGGCCCGGTGAGGCGAAAGCAGCTCGCTCGCGTGCGCTCGCGCGTGCAGGAGTCGCTTGCCGGCGTTGATTGGCTGGCCGGGTCGGGCTCGCGCCTGGTCGGGATCGGTGGGGCGGTCCGCAACCTCGCAGCCGCCGCCCAGCACGTCGACGGCGGCATCGACCTCGGCGTGCAGGGCTTCGTGATCACCCCGGCGATGCTCGAGCACCTGGTGGAGACGCTAGCGGCGCTCCCCAGCGACGAGCGCGGCTCGGTGCCGGGCATCAAGTTCGGCCGCGGCGACATTATCCTCGCCTCCGCGGTCGTCCTCGAGACGGTGGTATCCGCCGGTGGCTTTGACGGCATCGAGGCGACCGAGGCCGGCCTGCGCGAAGGGGTGTTTCTGGCGCGCACGCTGCTCGCCGACTCAGACCCGCTGATCGCCGACGTGCGGGGGGCGGCGGTGCGCAACCTGGCGATCCAATACGAGTCAGACCTGCGCCACGTCGAGCACGTCGCGCTGCTGTCGCTGCAGATGTTCGACTCGCTGGTCGCCAGCGGCCTGTTCCTGCCCAAGGCGGGCGAGCGCGAGCTGCTGTGGGCGGCCTCGATGCTGCACGACGTCGGCATGACGATCTCCTACGACGATCACCACAAGCACTCGCGTTACCTGATCGAGAGCGCCGAGCTGCCGGGGTTCGATCCGCGCGAGCGCGCCCTGATCGCTCAGATGACCCGCTATCACCGCAAGGGGGTGCCCAAGCTGGGCGACCTCGCCACCGTCACCCACGCCGACGACGAGCAGCTGCTGGATCGCTGCGCGGTGATCCTGCGGCTGGCCGAGCACCTGGAGCGTGGCCGCGACCAGTCGGTGTCGGAGGCCAGGCTGCACACCAACGGCGACGGCGTCGACCTGCACCTGAAGGCCGGCGGCGACCTGACGCTGCCCCGCTGGAGCGTGGAGCGCTACGGCGACGACGAGGCGTTCGAGCGCGTGTTCCAGCGCCGGCTGCTGATCGACTGAGCGCTTCACAGGACTGTCACGCGGCGGGGAGCCAGCGGTCATATCGTGGCCGCCGATGAAGCGTTTGCCTAGGCGTCGTAGAGTGTGCGGATGCTCTGGCTCCTGCGCCACGCCGAGGCCGTGGACGGCGTGCCCGACGATGAGCGCCCGTTGACGGAGCGAGGGATCCGTCAGTCCGAGGCAGCCGGGCGCGCCCTGGAGACACTGGGCGCCACGATCGACGTCTGCATGTCCAGCCCCAAGGTTCGCGCGCTGCAGACGGCGCAGCTGGCCTGTGCGCCGCTGGGCGTGGAGGTGATCGTCGATCGCCGCCTTGCCGGCGAGCCGTTTGACATCGAGGAACTGATCGCCGGCCAGGGCGACGTCCTGCTGGTGGGCCACGACCCGTCGTTCACGCTGCTGCTGCACGACCTCACGGGAGCCCAGGCGCGGATGAAGAAGGGCGGCCTGGCGGGGATCTCCAAGGGCGAGCTGGTGGTGCTCATGCGCCCCACAGAGCTGAGCGCGATCGCCGAGCAGACCCTCGCGTGAGCGACATCGCCGACACCGAGACGGACACCGTCACCGAAGCGGACACGCTCGCCGAGGCGCCCGAGCGCGACGGGGCGATCGCCACCGACGACAGCGGCGCGCCCGACCTGCGCGATCCAGACCTGTACGTCAACCGCGAGCTCTCGTGGCTGGACTTCAACGATCGCGTCCTGCAGCTCGCCGAGGACGAGTCGCTGCCGCTGATCGAGCGGCTGAAGTTCCTGGCGATCTTCGTCACCAACCTCGACGAGTTCTTCATGATCCGCGTCGCCGGGGTGCACGACCAGGTCGACGCGCGGATCGACGCCCGCGGTCCCGACGGGCTGTCGCCCACGGAGGTCCTGCGGGGAATCAACGAGCGGGTGCGCGCACAGGATCGCCGTCATGCGCGCCAGCTGACCAAGAACGTGATGCCGGAGCTGGCCGAGCAGGGGATCCGGATCGTCGACTGCGAGCAATCCGGCGCGCCGAGAGCGACGATCGAGAAGCACTTCCGCGAGCAGATCTTTCCCGTGCTGACGCCCCTGGCGGTCGGCGCCGGGCGGCCGTTCCCCTACATCTCCAACTTGTCGCTGAGCCTGATCGTGCGCTTGCACGACCCGGACTCCGACCATGACGCCTTTGCCCGGGTCAAGGTGCCCAAGGAGGTGCTGCCCCGGTTCGTGGAGATCGCCAAGGACACGTTCATCCCACTCGAGGACATCATCGCCTCCAACCTCGACGCCCTGTTTCCGGGCATGATGATTCTCAGCTACGACCTTTTCCGCGTAACCCGCGACGCCGATTTCGAGGTCTCCGACGAGGCCGACGACCTGCTGCAGGCGGTGGAGGACGAGCTGCGGCGCAGGCGCTTCGGAGAGGTGGTGCGCCTGGAGGTCGGCGCCAACATGGATCCGGCGCTGCGCACCCGGCTGATCGAGTGGCTGGAGGTCGACGAGATCCAGGTCTACGACGTCGAGGGGCTGCTCGATCTCGGCGACCTGATGCAGATCGCCTCCGTGAAGGACCGCCCGGACCTGCGCTGGCCGGGCTGGACTCCGGTAACCCAGCCCGGACTGGTCACGGCCCCCGGCGACGGCGACGCTCAGCCCGACCTGTTCGCGATGATGCGCTCCTCCGACGTGCTCGTCCACTACCCCTACCAGTCGTTCACCACCAGCGTCGAGCGGTTCGTCAAGCAGGCCGTCGACGACCCCAACGTGCTGGCCATCAAGATGACCGTGTACCGGACCTCCGACGACTCGGCGCTGGTCCCGTCGCTGATCGCCGCCGCCGAGAAGGGCAAGCAGGCCGTCTGCCTGGTGGAGCTCAAGGCGCGCTTCGACGAGCGCCTGAACATCCGCTGGTCACGAGCCCTGGAGGAGGCCGGCGCGCACGTCGTGCACGGCATACCGGGACTGAAGACGCACGCCAAGGCAATCCTCGTGGTGCGGCGTGAGCGCGGCTCGGTCCGCCACTACGTGATGATCGGCACCGGCAACTTCCACGCCAAGAATGCCCGGCTGTACGAGGACTTCGGCTTCTTCACCACCGATCCCGAGATCGGCGAGGAGGTGGCCAGCCTGTTCAACACCCTGACCGGTTACGGCCACCCCGAGCATCACGGAAAGACGCTCGTGGCACCGACGTGGCTGCGCGAGCCGCTGATCGAGCAGATCGAGGCGACGGTTGCGGCGCACGAGGCCGGCGAGGCGGCGCGCATCGTGATGAAGATGAACTCGCTGGTCGACCAGAGGATCATCGAGGCGCTGTACCGTGCCTCGATGGCGGGCGTCCCGATCGAGCTCAACGTGCGCGGCATCTGCTGCCTGCTGCCGGGGATCCCGGGCGTGTCGGAGACGATCGAGGTCCTCTCGGTGGTCGGGCGCTTCCTCGAGCATTCGCGGATCTACTCCTTCCACCGCGGCGACGAGCACGTCTACTACATCGGCTCGGCTGACCTCATGCCACGCAACCTGGACACCCGTGTCGAGCTGCTCACGCCGATCGAGCGCCCCGAGCTGCAGGCCGAGCTGGAGGACACGCTGCAGCGCTGCCTGCACGACGACACGTACGCGTGGACGCTCGACGCCAAAGGCTCGTGGACCCGCCGGGACGGCCGCACCCGCTCGGTCCACGCCGAGCTGATGGAACGAACCCTCGCCTGGGCCGCCGCGAGCGCCGCCGGCCTGACGTCGATCCCTAGCCTTTCCCGACGTGCACAGTGAGCTCCTGCTCGTGGTGGTGGTCGTCGCCGCGCTGTCGTTCGACTTCACCAACGGCTTTCACGACACCGCAAACGTCGTCGCCTCGGCGATCTCCACCCGAGCGCTCGCCCCCCGCACGGCGATCGCGCTGGCCTCGGTCCTGAACTTCGTCGGGGCGTTCGTCTCGCTCAAGGTGGCCGCCACGATCGCCACCGGGATCATCGACGCCGGTCAGGTGACCGAGACGATCGCCTTCGCCGGGCTGCTGGGAGCGATCGCCTGGAACCTGATCACGTGGATGTTCGGCCTGCCCTCCAGCTCCTCGCACGCGTTGATCGGCGGCGTGATCGGGGCGATGCTGGCCGCCGTGGGCGGCGGCGGAGTGAGGTGGGGAGGGGTTCTGGACAAGGTCGTTGTCCCGGCGCTGATCGCCCCCGTGAGCGCGTTTCTGGTCGCCGCGATCGTGATCGTGCTCATCTACCGGGTGGTCGGCCGGCGCCGCCCCGGACCCGTGACCCGCACCTTTCGCCTGGGTCAGATCGTGACCAGCGCGGTGCTCGCGTTCGCCCACGGCACCAACGATGCCCAGAAGACGATGGGCGTGATCACGCTGGCCCTCGTCGCCCACGGTTCGCTCAGCTCCCACCACGTCCAGGTCCCCACCTGGGTGGTGATCTGCTCGGCGACGGCGATCTCGCTGGGAACCTACGCCGGCGGCTGGCGGATCATCCGCACCGTCGGCAGCCGGATCATCAAGATGGACTCGGCGCAGGGCTTCGCCGCCCAGGGAGCGGGCGCGTTCGTGATCCTGGTCTCCTCGCACCTCGGCTACCCGCTGTCCTCGACGCACGTGATCTCCGGTGGGGTGATCGGCGCGGGCGCCGGCAAGCGGGTCTCGGCGGTGCGCTGGGGGGTGGCCGGCTCGATCGCCGCCGCGTGGGTGATCACGCTGCCGATCGCGGCGCTGTTCGGCGCCGTCGCCTACGGGATCGCGTCGGCCTTCGGAGCCGGGGCGACCGGACCGGTGGTGATGACGGTGGTCGCCGCGGGCGGCCTGGCCACGATGCTCGCGGCCCGCCGCCGTCGATGGGCGGAGGCCGCGAGCGCCTGACTCAAACGCGACGGGCTCTGTGCTCGCCGGTGGCGGGGATCAGCCGCCGTTCTGGGCCTGCGCGGGCCGGGTGCCGAGCTTGACGGTGATCTCCTTGGACTGGCCCTGGCGCTTGATCGACAGCTTGATCGTGGTGCCGGGCGAGTACGCGTCGAGCTGGGCGATCAGCTGATCGGTGGTGGTGATCGCCTTGCCGTTGAGGGCGGTGACCACGTCACCGGGCTCCAGGCCGGCGGCCGTCGCCGGCGAGCCGGGCTGCACGGTGTGGATCTGGGCGCCGCCGCTGGGGCTGTTGCGCAGCTCCACCCCGACGTAGGGATGCTTGATCGGACTGCCGGCGATGATCGCGTCCGCGATCCGCTTCACCGCGTTGGACGGGATCGCGAAGCCCACGCCTGAGCTCGAGCCCTCGCCTCCGGCCGTCGAGTTGTTGGTCTCGATCTGGTCGTTGAGCCCGAGCACATGCCCGGAGGCATCGAGGAGCGGACCGCCGGAGTTGCCGGGATTGATCGCGGCGTCGGTCTGGACGGCGTTGGGGATCGTGTAGCCGTTGGGGGCCTGGATGCTGCGGCCGGTCTGGCTGACGATGCCCGACGTGGTGGTCTCGGGCAGGCTGAACGGGCTGCCGATCGCCACCACCGGGTCGCCAACCTGGGCGGTGTCGGAGTCGGCCAGCGCGATCGGGTGAAGCTCGGTGGCCGGGGCGTTGACGTGGATCACGCCCACGTCGGTGGAGGCGTCGGTGCCCAGCACCTTGGCCGTGTACGCCTTGCCATCGGACAGGGTCACCTTGACCGAGGTGGCTCCGGACACGACGTGCTCGTCGGTGAGGATGTCGCCCTTGGTGTTGTAGACGACGCCCGAACCCTCGGCCTGGCTCTGCTGGGCGCCGCCGAACAGCGACTGACCCTGGCCGTTGGTGGTGACGAGGATGTCGACCACACCCGGGCTGTCGCTCTTGTAGATCTGGTTGATGCTCATCCCGCTGCCGCTGCTCAAGGCGGTCGGAACGGCACGCGTGCTCGATTGCACGACGGTCGTCGTCACGTTGCGAGTCGAGCTTCCGTGGGCACTGGCGATCACCAGCGCGATAACTCCCCCCGCGACGGCGCCGCCGATGATGGGAATCCATCGGCTGGGTTTGCGCATGGTTTGGTGTCTCTCCTGAGGTTTGAGGTCAGAGGTCGGTTTCCTGGATCAATGTCACCAACCGCTGGTGTGAAAGCTTTCAGAGTTCAGCAAGAAGTCCGTAAGACGAGCCTAGGACGGCCTGAGCGGCCGTGGCGCAGCGGTCCGATAACGGACGTCAGTCCTCCGCGGCGAGGTCCACGAAGTAGTCCAGCGCGGCCGGGTTGGCCAGCGACTCGCGGGATGCCGCCTGGTCGGGCGGCGTGCCGGTGAGGATCCGCTTCACCGGAACCTCGAGGATCTTGCCCGACAGCGTGCGCGGGACCTCGGAGATCTGGCGGATCTCGTTGGGCACATGGCGCGGCGAGCAGTCCTCGCGCACTCGCCGGCGGATCTCGGCGACCAGGTCATCGTCGAGCGACACCCCGTCGCGCAGGACGACGAACAGCGGCATCCACCCGTCGGTGCCTTCGCGCGGCAGGTCGACGACCAGCGCGTCGACCACCTCGTCCACATCGAGCACCGCGCTGTAGATCTCGCTGGTGCCCATCCGAACGCCGCCGCGGTTGATCGTCGAGTCCGAGCGCCCGTAGATCACGGCCGTCCCCCGCGAGGTGATCTTGATCCAGTCGCCGTGGCGCCAGATGCCCGGATACATCTCGAAATACGATTCGCGCAGCCGCTCTCCGTCCTCATCGCCCCAGAAGAAGATCGGCATCGACGGCATCGGATGCGCGATCACGAGCTCGCCGACCTCGTCGACGAGGGCGTTGCCGTCGGGATCCCACGCCTGCACGTCGGCCCCCAGGCTGGGGGCCTGCAGCTCGCCCAGATACACCGGCAATGTGGGCACGCCGCCCACGAAGGCGGTGCACAGGTCGGTCCCGCCCGAGGTTGAGAACAGCCATGTGTCCGTGCCCAGCTTGTCGTAGATCCAGGAGAAGGCCTCGGGGGCGAGCGGCGAACCGGTCGAGCCGACCGCCCGCAGCGCGCCCAGGTCGCGACCGCCGCCCGCCGGCTCGACGTCGCCCTTCATGCAGGAGGCGACGAACGCCGCGCTGGTCCCGAAGGTGGTCATCTCGGACTCGGCGGCCAGATCCCACAGCGTGTCCAGCGACGGATGGCCCGGGTGGCCGTCGAACAGCACGATCGAGGCCTCGGAAAGCAGCACCCCAACCAGGAAGTTCCACATCATCCAGCCGGTGGTGGAGAACCAGAACACCCGGTCGCCGCGCTGGGCATCGACATGCAGGTTGATCTTCTTGAGCTGCTCGAGCAGGATTCCGCCATGGCCATGGACGATCGGCTTGGGCAGGCCGGTGGTCCCCGAGCTGTACAGGACCCACAGCGGGTGGTCAAAAGCCACCGGGGCGAACTCCAGCTCCGCGTCGTCCGGGCCGAGAAAGCCCTCCTCCCAGCCGGTGCCGTCCAGATAGCCCAGGCGCACCACCTTTGTCAGCCCCGGGATCTCCGACGCGACCCGCTCCACGATCTCTGAGCGATCGAAGTCCTTGCCGCCGTAGCGATAGCCGTCGATCGCCAGCAGCACCTTGGGCTCCACCTGCGCGAAGCGATCGATCACGCTGCGCGCGCCGAATTCCGGGGCCGCCGAGGACCACACCGCGCCGATCGACGCGCACGCCAGAAAGCACGCCACCGTCTCCGGGATGTTGGGCATGTAGGCGACCACCCGGTCGCCCTCGTCGACGCCCAGCGCGCGGAGCCCGGCCGCCACCCTGGCGGTCTCCGACCGCAGCCGCCCCCACGTCCACTCCCCGAGCTCCGGCCGGACCTCGGAGCGATGCCGGATCGCCACCGCGTCGTCGTCCTTGCCCCGGAACATGTGCTCGGCGTAGGAGATCTCAGAGCCCGGAAACCACTCCGTGCCGGGCATCGAGCGGTCTCCCAGCACCACGTCGCCGCCGGCGGAGAAGCGCACGTCGAAGAACTCCACGATCGAGCTCCAGAACGCCTCCAGGTCGTCCACCGACCAGCGCCACAACTCGTCATAGGAACCGAACGACAATCCGCGCTCGGCGCCCAGCCACTCCGTGTAGCGCGTCAGCGTCGTCTTCGCCACCCGCTCCGGCGTCGGCTCCCACAGCAGCTCAGGCTCCTCGCTCACCACCTTAAGTATGGCCATAGACTCCCGGCGGTGTCGCCTGAGACCACGCTGGTCGCGCCGTTCGCCGGGACTGTCGTGTCGGTACCCCACGGCCCCCGGCAGACAGTCCGCGCGGGCGCGGCGGTGGCGGTGATCGAGGCGATGAAGATGGAGCACGAGGTGGTGGCCGAGCAAGACGCGACGGTCACCGACGTGCACGTCGCCGTCGGCGAGACGGTCGCCGAGGGCCAGCCGCTGGTGGTATTGGAGCCCGCCCACCCGTCGGGCGCCACCACGAGCGAGGCCGCGGGGCCGGCCGACGTCGCGGCGAGCGGACCGCGCGAGGACCTCCAGGCGGTCCGCGACCGCCACGCGGTGGGGCTGGACGCGGCCCGCCCTGCGGCGGTCGCCAAGCGACGCGAGCGAGGGCGGCGCACCGCACGCGAGAACCTCGCCGACCTCCTGGACCCCGATAGCTTCATCGAGTACGGGCCGCTGATGTTCGCCGCCCAGGAGCGGCGCCGACCCAAGCAGGAGCTGATCGAGCAGACCCCGGCCGACGGTCTGGTCGGCGGCGTGGGCGAGATCGGCGGCGAGGCGTGCGTGGCGATGTCCTATGACTACACGGTGCTGGCGGGCACGCAGGGGATGCGCAACCACCAGAAGAAGGACCGCCTGTTCGAGCTGGCGCAGCGCCGGCGGTTGCCGGTGGTGCTGTTCGCCGAGGGCGGCGGCGGGCGCCCGGGCGACGTCGACATGCCGATCGTGGCCGGCCTGGACTGCCGCGCGTTTCAGTACTTCGCCGAGCTCTCGGGCCGGGTGCCGCTGATCGGGATCGCCTCGGGATACTGCTTCGCCGGCAACGCGGCGCTGCTGGGCTGCTGCGACGTGGTGATCGCCACCGAGGACGCCAGCATCGGGATGGGCGGGCCGGCGATGATCGAAGGCGGCGGCCTGGGCAGCCACCATCCGGCGGACGTGGGCCCGATCGACGTCCAGTACGCCAACGGCGTCGTCGACCTGCGCGTCGATGACGACGCCTCGGCGGTCGCCGCCGCCCGGCGGTACCTGAGCTACTTCCGCCGCACGCCGCCGGAGCCGCCCGCGGACGCCGAGCCGCCGGACCAGGCCGCGCTGCGCGATCTGATCCCCGCCAACCGCAAGCGCACCTACGCCATCCGCGAAGTGATCGACACCCTGCTGGAGGACGTGCTGGAGCTGCGCGGCGGGTTCGGGCCCGGCATGGTGACCGCACTGGGCCGCCTGGACGGCCGGCCGTTGGGCGTGATCGCCAACGATCCAACCCATCTGGGAGGCGCGATCGACGCCGACGGCGCCGACAAGGCGGTTCGCTTCATGCAGCTGTGCGACACGTTCGGACTGCCATTGCTGTTCCTGGCCGACACTCCCGGCTTCATGGTCGGTCCGGAGGCCGAGCAGACCGCCACCGTGCGCCGCGGCAGCCGGATGTTCGTGATCGGCGCCAACCTCCGCGTGCCCACCGGCACGGTGGTGCTGCGTAAGGGCTACGGGCTGGGCGCGCAGGCGATGGCCGGCGGCAGCTTCAAGGCGCCGCTCTTCTGCGTGGGCTGGCCGACCTCGGAGTTCGGTGCGATGGGCCTCGAGGGCGCCGTCAAGCTCGGTCTGCGGCGTGAGCTGGAGGCGATCGAGGACCCGCGGGAGCGCCGGCAGGCCTATGACGACGCGGTCGCCGCCGCCTACGAACGCGGCCGCGGGATCAGCATGGCCTCCTACTTCGAGATCGATGACGTGATCGACCCCGCCGACACGCGACGCTGGGTCGCCACGCTGTTCGACGACGCCACTTGGCACTGGTCACAGGGCGAGCGCTACGCGCCCCGATGCTGACCGCGCCGGCGACGCTAGTCAGACGGTAGGGACGTCGAGCCGCGTCCGTTGAGCGGCCGGCGGCGGGCGTGGATCTGTCGATGCGCGATGCGCCATCCGGTAGCCGTGCGGCTGACCCTGTCGACGTAGGTGACGCTGCCGATCGTGCCGTTCTGGGCCACGCCGAAGCCCTTCGATCGGACGGAGGCGGTGTCCCCGTCGATCGGGGTGACGACGATGTTGGTGACGTGGTGCGCAACCGGATTGCGATCGCCTAGCGCGAGGGCGGCGGTTCGAATCGCGTCGATGCCGTGCATCGGCGCCTGGCCGAAATCGCTGGCGTCGTAGACGACATCGGCGGTGAACAGCTCGTCGAGCCGGTCGAGCTCGCCCTCATCGAACAGGTGACCCTGCAACGCGACCAGATCGCCGATCGCCAGCCGGTCTTCGGTCGTCAGCGGCACGAGCAGTCAGAGGTGGCGGAACATCAGGTGCAGGCCCACGAGCCCATCCTCGGGGTGGTCAAAGGAGTCGGGCGCGGTGCCGACGATCTCGAAGCCCAGTGACTTCCATAGTCGCACCGCCGCGTGGTTGGTTTCGACGACGGCATTGAACTGGATGGCGGTGAACCCTGCCGACCGGGCCCAATCGAGAACGTACTCTCCCAGAGCTCGGCCCACTCCCTGACCTTGACGCGCGGGGTCGACCAGGAAGGACGCCGTGGCGACGTGTGCTCCGCGCCCTGGTCGGTTGGCTCCCATCTTCGCCGAGCCCACGAGCACGTCATCCGCGTGGGCGACGACCGTCTGTCCGGGCGGCTGTTCCATCCACCAGGGACGCGCCTCGTCCAGGGTCTGACCACCGGGAAGGGCATAGGTCCTTCCCTCGCCCATGATCGCTGCGTAGATCGGGTAGATGCCCGGCCAGTCGCTCTCCAAGGCCGGCCTGATTTCCATGGTCACGGCCTAATTGCACCGCGCGCAGGCGCCGCGCAGCAGCACATCGTGGCTCTCGATGCGGACGCCCAGGCGGTCCGAGAGCTTGTCGATCGCGCGCTCCAGGCCGGGGTCGTCGAAGGCCACGAGCGCGCCACACGAGTCGCACATCAGGTGGTGATGGTGATCGCCTGAGGGCAGCAGCGGCTCGAAGCGCGCCTGATTCTCGCCGACGACCACCCGCTCGGCCAGACCGTGCTCGACCAGCAGCTCCAGCACGCGGTAGATGCTGGCGCGGGAAGGCGCCCGGCCGTCGGCGCGCAGCCGGTCCTCGATCTCCACGGCGCTCAGCGCGCACGACTGCGAGCCCAGCACATCGACGATTCGCTCGCGCGCGCCGCCTCGCTTGAGGCCGGCGACGGCGAGCACGTCGTGTACGTAGTCGGCCCACTCCACGGGCCGAAGCGTAGCGCCTTTCGAGGCGAGAACGAGAATAGGAATCAATCTTATCTTTGTGCTAGGTTGGCGCGGTGAGACGGCTGCCTGTGCACCCTGCCCGCCCTGCTCGTGTGCTCCCAGGCGCTGCTCGCGGCCGGATGCGTCAGCACCAGCGGCGGCTTCAGCGGTCACGGAGTGCGCGTGGTCGCCGCCGAGAACTTCTGGGGCAGTCTCGCTCGCCAACTGGGCGGTGCCCATGCCAGCGTGCTGAGCATCATCGTCAATCCCGCCCAGGATCCCCACGACTACGAGCCGCGGGCCAGCGACGCGCGCACGATGGCCACAGCGCAGCTGGCGATCGTCAACGGGGTCGGTTATGACCCTTGGGCGCCCAAGCTGCTGTCCGCCAACCCGGTCGACGGCCGCCTCACGCTCACCGTCGGCTCGCTGTTCGAACTGCACGAGGGCGAGAACCCGCACCGCTGGTATGACCCCGCCGAGGTGGAGCGCACCGCGGGGGCGATCACCGGCGACCTGCAGCACCTCGATCCTCGCCACCGGGCCTACTTCGCCCAGCGGCTGCGCCGCTTCCGGACCCGCGGGCTGACCGCCTATCACCGGCTGATCGACCAGATCCGCACGCGTTACGCGGGCGTCCCGGTCGGCGCCTCGGAGAGCATCTTCGCGCTCCTGGCACCGTCGCTCGGACTGAGGCTGATCACCCCGCCGTCGTTCATGAAGGCGATCAGCGAGGGCGGCGAGGTCACCGCCGGCGACGTCGCCCTCGCCGAACGCCAGCTGGACACTCGTGCGGTGAAGGTGTGGGTATACAACTCGCAGAACGTGACCCCGGAGATCCAGCGCCTCAACGGCCTGGCCCGCGCGCATGGCATCCCGATCGGCACGGTCACCGAGACGCTCTCTCCGGCCACCGACAGCTTCCAGCAGTGGCAGGTGAGCCAGCTGCGGGCACTGCAGGCCGCGCTGCACGAGGCGACCGGCCGATGAACGCCATCGTGGCAGCGGGCAGCGCTCCCGCCGTTCAGCTGCGTGGCGCCGAGATCCGCATCGGCCCACGCCAGATCCTCTCGCAGGTGACGCTGACGATCGGGGCCGGCGAGTTCGTCGGGGTGCTCGGTCCCAACGGCGCCGGCAAGTCGACGCTCATGCGGTCGGTCCTCGGCCTCCTGCCGCTCGCCGACGGCACGGTCACCGTGCTCGGCCAGTCGCCTCGGCGGGCCCGCGCCCAGATCGGATACCTCCCCCAGCGCCAGAGCTTCGATCGCTCCGCCCGGGTGCGCGGCGTCGACCTGGTGCAGCTCGGACTCGACGGCACCCGCTGGGGCGTCCCGTTGGCGCTCACGCCGGCGGCCCGCCGGCGCCGACACGAGGAGCGCCGTCGGGTCCGGGAGGTGATCGAGCTGGTGGGTGCCGGCGCCTACGCCACGCGGCCGATCGGCGTGCTCTCGGGCGGAGAGCAGCAGCGTCTGCTGATCGCCGCGGCGCTCGTGCGCCGGCCGCAACTGCTGATCCTCGATGAGCCGCTGGACAGCCTGGACCTGCCCAACCAGGCAGCGGTCGCCGGTCTGCTGGCCAGGATCGCCACCGAGCAGCGCGTGGCGGTGATTCTCGTGGCCCACGACGTCAACCCGCTGCTCTCGCATCTGGACCGGGTCGTATACCTGGCCGGCGGCCGGGCGCTCAGCGGCAGCGTGAGTGAGGTGATCACCACCGAGCAGCTCAGCGCCCTGTACGACGCGCGGATCGAGGTGCTGCACACCGCCGATGGCCGGCTGGTGGTCGTCGGCCAGCCGGAGGCGCCCCACCACCACGGACACCGTCACGAATGAGCCTCTCCGCCGACCCGATCAATCGCCCCGAATGAGCTTCAACGCCGACCCGATCGACGATCTGCGGCAGCTCACCGCGTTCCCTTTCATGGTCAACGCCCTGGAGGCCGGCGCGATCGTGGCGGTGCTGGCGGCGGTCGTCGGCTGGTACGTGGTGTTGCGCCGCCAGACGTTCGCCTCGCACACGCTGTCGGTGATGGCCTTCCCGGGGGCCACCGGGGCCGCGCTGGCGGGCCTGCCGACGGCCCTGGGCTACTACGTCGCCTGTGCGGCGGCGGCCCTGGCGATCGGCGCGCTCGGACCTGACCAGCCGGGCGGGCGACGCAGCGAGTCGGCGGCGATCGGGACCGTGCAGACGGTGGGCCTGGCCGCCGGCTTTCTCTTCCTGTCGCTCAACCAGGCGATCCTCGGCGGCCCCGAGACGCTGCTGTTCGGCACGTTTCTGGGAATCACGCGTTCCCAGGTGGTGGTCCTGCTCGCCGTGGCGGTCGGGTCCCTCGCGGCCCTGTCGGGCCTCGCCCGGCCGCTGCTGTTCGCGTCCGTGGACCGCGACGTGGCCCGGGCCAGTGGCGTGCCGGTGCGGCTGGTGGATGGCGCCTTCCTGCTGATCCTCGGATTGGCGATCGCCGCCGTCAGCCAGCTGACGGGAGCGCTGCTGGTGTTCGCGCTGCTGGTGGCGCCCCCCGCCAGCGCGCACCTGATCACCGTGCGCCCGCTGGCCGGCCTGTGCCTGAGCGTCGCCCTGGCCCTGGCGATCGTGTGGATCGCCCTCGCCCTGGCCTACTTCACGATCTACCCGGTCGGCTTCTACGTGACCACGCTCGCCTTCGCGGTCTACGTCACCGTACGCGTGGTCAAGCGCTGATGTTCGCCCACGAGTTCGTGCGCAACGCGTGGCTGGCGGGGACCTTCGTGGCGCTGGCCTGCGGCACGATCGGCTGGTTCACCGTGATGCGCGCGCAGGTGTTCGCCGGCGACGCGCTCAGCCACGTGGCCTTCGTGGGGGCGATCGCCGCCGCCACGGTGGGGATCGACGAGCGCATCGGGTTGTTCGCGCTGACGCTCGCCCTCGCCGGGGGGATGGGCCTGTTGGGGCGCGATGCCCAAGCCGACGACGTGACGATCGGGACGACCTTCGCCTGGGTGCTGGGGATCGGCGTGCTGCTGCTGGCGGTGCTGGCCACCAGCGCGGGCGGCGCCACCGGCATCACCGCCGCCAATGCCCTGTTCGGCTCGATCTACTCGTTGAGCGCCGGCACCGCGGCGCTCGCCGCCGCGATCGGCCTGGCGCTGACGATCGTGATCGTGAGCATCGCGCGGCCGCTGCTGCTGTGCACGCTCGACGGGGAACTGGCGGGCCAGCGCGGGTTGCCCGTGCGGGCGCTCGGCCTGGCCTTTTTGGCCATCCTGGGGCTGGTCACGGCGCAGGCCACCCAGGCCGTCGGGGCGCTGCTGCTCCTCGGTCTGATCGCGGCGCCGGCCGGCGCCGCCGGTGCCCTGACCGCCCGTCCCTACCGGGGGCTGGCGCTCTCCGGCGCGATCGCCGTGGGCGCGATGTGGATCGGGCTGGCGCTCAGCTATGCGATCTCGGGACTCCCGGCCAGCACCGCGATCATCGCAGCGGCGGCCTTGGCCTACGGCGCGGCGCTGCTGGCGCGGCGGGCCGGATTGGTCGCGGACCGATAACCGGCGGGCGCCGCTACCGCCGGCCGCGGCGCGTGAGGCGGCGGGTGTCCCGAGGCCCGGCGGCTTTGCCCGGGCCGGAGTCACAGCCCAAGCCGCCGCCGGTGCCCCAGGCTGCGGGCATGCTCGCCCGCGGGCGACGAGGCGCACATTCGTCGCCGCCGGCCGGCGTCACGAGGCGGCGTGCACGACAGGACGCGGGGAAGCCTCTGTCAAGCCAACCGTCGCCTCGCATTGAATGACGCCAGCGCGACATGCCAGGAGCTTAGGATCGCACCCGTCAGCTTCCCGTAAGCAGAGGCTGGGGATCAGCTGAAGAAAGCCGCACCATGCGGCCGGGAGGAGCCCCGGCCCCGGTCGGCGGCCTGGGCGTCAGTCGGTGGCGACGATCAGGACGTTGCAGCGGGCCTGATGCGAAACCTTGTTGGGCACGTTGCCCAGCGCCAGCCGGCGAGCGCCGTGCATGCCCTTGCTGCCGACGACGATCATCGTCGCCTTGACCTCGTCGGCCACCTGGAGCAGCGCGTCGGCCGGGTCCTTGCGGACCGCGTGGGGCGTGGCCTCCAGACCGGCCAGCCGGACCGCGGAGGTGGCCTGGTCGAGAATCGACTCGACCTGGTCGTCGGGCAGCGGGTGCCAGACCTTGGCGGCGCCCTCGGGCGCGCCGGTCACCCGGGCGCCGCGCAGCGGCTCGTAGGCCGAGACGACGTGCACCTGGGCGCCGAGCGCCTTGGCCAGCCGCGTGGCCTCAGTCACCGCCTGCTTGGCGGTCTCCGATCCATCGGTCCCGACTACGATCGAATCGTCCATCCCGTGCTGTCCTCCTACCGCTGCGCCGTCGTGGGGAGATGAGACCCTACCGTTCGCGCCGCTGCAGCGGAGCCTGGCGCTCAGGCTCGCAGGGCCTCGGCCTGGCTGGCGCGCGATGCGCGAGTGTCACGGGGACGCGGTAGGTCGACCGACACGACCAGACCGCCTGATGCCGGAGCGCTGAGCGACACGCTGCCGCCGTGCGCCTCGGCCACCGAGCGGACGATCGAGAGACCCAGGCCAAAGCCGGCGCCCGAGCGCTTGATGCGGCGAAACGGCTCGGTCAGCTCGTGGACGTCGTCGGGATCGATCCGCGATCCGGTGTTGGCCACGACCAGCTGCAGCCGGCCCTCGTGCACCCCGGTCCGGACCGACAGGACGCCGCCGGGCCGGTTGTGATGGATGCCGTTGTCCAGCAGGTTGGCGATCAATCGCTCCAGCAGCCCCGGATCGGCGTCGGCCCACGCCGGCTGCAGGTCGGACCGGATCTGGACCTGCGCCTCGTGCGCGCGGGCCTGCAGGTCGGTGACGCAATCCCCCACCAGGGCGGCGACATCGACGCGCTCCTCGTGACCGGTGGTCGCCTGGCTGCGGGCCAGCAGCAGCAGGCTGGCGATCAGTCGTTCGCAGCGGTCGACGGTCTCCAGAACCGCGTCGCCCATCGCCCGGAGGTCGGCGGTGGAGGCGTCGGGGTCGGCCAGCGCCACGTCGACCTCGGTGCGCATGATCGCCAGCGGGGTGCGCAGCTCGTGCGAAGCGTTGGCGACAAAGTGGCGCTGACTGGCAAATGCTCCGTCCAGCCGCGCGAGCATGCCGTCGAACGTGTCGGCCAGCTCGCGCAGCTCGTCCGCCGGACCGCTGAGCGCGATCCGCTCCCCCAGGTTCTCCCCGGACACGCGGCGGGCGGTGGCGGTGATCTCGCGCAGTGGCGCCAGCGCGCGCCCGGCCAGCAGCCACCCGAAGACGACCGAGATCACCGTCATCGCCAGCAGCGCGGCGATGTACTCGAGCAGCAGACGGTGTAGGGCCCCGTTGGTGATCTGCTGCTCTACGACGAGGACCAACCTGGCCTGCGGCGATCCGGCGGGAAACCCGAGCGCCCCCCCGATGACCGGATGCAGTCCGTGGCGCATCAGCGCCGCCCGCAGGTGATGGTGGCTGTGCAGGTTGCTGCGGACGAGCAGATAGCCGATCGTCAGCAGCGCGGCGCCGCTGATCAGGTAGACCGACGTGTAGAGCGCAGTCAGCCGCAGGCGGATCGTGCGCGGGGGCCCGCTCGGCCTCCGCCAGGCACGCGGCACCGGAAGCCGGCTGGCGCGCTGGGGCTCTGTCATCACCGAGGAAGGCTACTCACACCAGCCGGTAGCCGACACCGATCACGGTCTGGACCACCGGGGGATCGCCCAGCTTTCGACGCAGGGTCATGATCGTCATCCGCACCACGTTGGTGAACGGGTCGGTGTGCTCGTCCCACACCCGCTCCAGCAGCTGCTCGGCCGACACGGTCGCTCCCTCGGCGGCCATCAGCGCCTCCAGCACGGCGAACTCCTTGCGCGCCAGCTCCAGCTCTGAGCCGTCGCGGATCAGTCGCCGGCGAGCCGGATCGAGCTCGAGGGTGCCGTGGCGCAGCACCGGCGGACGGCTGGGCAGGGCGCGGCGCGCCAGCGCGTGGATCCGGGCCACCAGCTCGGCGAAGCGAAACGGCTTCGGCAGGTAGTCGTCGGCGCCCAGCGACAACCCCTCGATCACGTCCTCCAGGGCGCCTGCCGCCGTGAGCATCAGGATTCCGGTCTCCGGCCGCTCGCCTCGCACCGTGCGGCACACCTCGTCGCCGTGGACGCCCGGCAGGTCGCGGTCGAGCACGAGCACGTCGTAGCGGACGACGCGCGCCTTGGCCAGCGCCGATTCCCCGTCGCGCGCCAGGTCGACCGCCATCCCCTGACGGCGCAACCCGCGCGCGATCGCGTCGGCCAGCCTCCGCTCGTCTTCGGCGATCAGCACGCGCATCCTGTCAGGATGACCGAAGGGGCATAACGCCGACGTAAGCGCCGCTCGCAGAGAACGTGACATGAAACGACGTCACAACGAACCATGATAAGGTCGCGTCCGGATGGCTCCCGCTCCCAAGATCGCTGAGCGCAGCATGGCCGTGGGCCTGCGGGCGCTCAACCGAGTCGCCTCCTCCGAGGCGATCGATCGCCTCGGCCTGCGCGATCCCGCGGTCCGCCTGCTGCACGGCGCGTCCAAGACGGGCGCCCGCACGGCGGCCACGGCGGGCCGCACGTTCGCCGCCGCTCAGCGGCTGTCACGTCCCGCGCGCCAACCTCGGGTACGACAGTCCGATCTCTTCGACCTGGAGCCGTCGGACGAGCAGCAGATGCTGCGCGACGCGGTCCGCGACTTCGGGATCGAGCGCCTGCGCCCCGTCGCGCAGGAGGCCGACACGGCCTGCGCCACCCCGCCCGAGCTGCTCAGCCAGGCCAACGAGCTGGGGCTGACGATGGTGGGCGTGCCCGAGGAACTGGGCGGCGCCGTCGAGCAGCGCTCGGCGACCACCACCGTCCTGATGTCCGAGGCGCTGGCGCGGGGCGACATGGGCATCGCCGTCGCCTGCCTGTCGCCCGCCGCGGTCTCGACCGCGCTCAGCCTATGGGGAGACGCTCAGCAGCAGGCCACCTATCTTCCGGAGTTCGTGGGCGAGGATGTGCCGTCGGCCGCGCTCGCCGTGATGGAGCCGCAGCCGCTGTTTGACCCCTTCGCGCTGCGGACGACGGCGCGACCCGCGGGCGGCGGGTACTCGCTGAGCGGCGTCAAGACGCTCGTCCCCCGGGCCGGCGACGCCGAGCTGTTCGTGATCGCCGCCGACCTGGCCGGCGAGGGCCCCTCCCTGTTCATCGTCGAGTCCAAGACGCCCGGAATCACGCTGGCGCCCGAGCCCGGAATGGGCATCCGCGCGTCCTCCACCGGCCGCCTGATGCTCGACGAGGTGCAGCTGCCCGCCACCGCGCTCCTGGGCGGCGGCCAGCCCGAGGTGTTCGCCGAGTGCGTCGCGCTCGCCCGCCTGGCCTGGTGCGCGTTGGCCGTCGGCACGGGACAGGCGGCGTTGGAGTACGTCAGCGACTACGTCAAGGAGCGCAAGGCCTTCGGCGAGCCGATCTCCAACCGCCAGGCGGTGGCCTTCACCGTCGCCAACATGGCGATCGAGCTCGACGGCCTGCGTCTGGCCACGTATCGCGCCGCCGGCCGGGTGGACCAGGGCCTGGAGTTCGCGCGCGAGGTCGCGCTGGCCCGCTGGCTGTGCGCCAACCGCGCCATGGCGCTCGGCTCCGACGCCGTGCAGATGCTCGGCGGCCACGGCTTCGTCAAGGAGCATCCCGTCGAACGCTGGTACCGCGACCTGCGCGCGGCCGGCCTGATGGAGGGGGCATTGCTCGTCTGATGATCAACCTCGAGCTCCCGAAGAAGTTCGCCACCCTCGTGGCCCAGTCCCACCAGGTCGCCACCGAGGTCTTCCGGCCCAACTCGCGCAAGTACGACGCCGCCGAGCACGAGTACCCCAAGGAGCTCGACATGCTGGCCGCGGTGATCGACGGCATGAACGAGTCGGGCGCGCTGGGCGGCGCGGGCGCGGGCACCGTCGGGGGCGGGTCCAACGGCTCCAACGGGTCGGCCAAATCGGAAACCGACGGCACCTCCAACAATCGCAACGGCTCCAACATGGCCAGCCTGCTGGGGCTGATCGAGCTCTGCTGGGGCGACGTCGGACTGCTGCTGGCGATGCCCCGCCAGGGCCTCGGGCAGGCGGCGATCGCCGCGGTGGCCAACGAGGAGCAGCTGCAGCGCTTCGGCGGCAAGTGGGCGGCGATGGCGATCACCGAGCCCGAGGCCGGCTCGGACTCGGCCGCGATCCGCACCACCGCCAGGTTGGAAGGCGACGAGTACGTGCTCAACGGCGAGAAGATCTACGTGACCTCGGGCGACCGGGCCGACCTGATCGTCGTCTGGGCCACGCTGGACCGCTCCCAGGGCCGCGCGGCGATCAAGTCGTTCGTGGTCGAGCGCGACAACCCGGGACTCAAGCTCGATCGCCTGGAGCACAAGCTGGGGATCCGCGCCTCGGACACCGCCAACTTCTTCCTCACCGACTGCCGCGTGCCCAAGGAGAGCCTCCTCGGCGACCCCGAGATCGTGCTCAAGGGCGGCTTCTCGGGCGTCATGCAGACGTTCGACAACACCCGTCCGCTGGTCGCCGGGATGGCCGTCGGCGTCGCTCGCGCCTGCCTGGAGCAGACCCGCGAGCACCTTGAGGAGGCCGGGATCGAGATCGACTACGACGCTCCGCCGCACGGGCTCAACGCGGCCGCCGCCGAGTTCATCGCGATGGAGGCCGACTGGGAGGCCGCTCGCCTGCTGACCCTCCAGGCCGCGTGGATGGCCGACAACAAGAAGCCCAACTCCCTGCAGGCCTCGATGGCCAAGGCCAAGGCCGGGCGGATGGGCACCGACGTGGCGCTGCGTTGCGTCGCGCTGTGCGGCGCCGCCGGCTACGGCGAGGGCGAACTGCTGGAGAAGTGGGCCCGCGACGCCAAGATCCTCGACCTGTTCGAGGGCACCCAGCAGATCCAACTGCTGATCATCGCCCGGCTGCTGCTGGGCAAGACCTCCGCCGAGCTCAAATAGCGGCGGCTTCGCGGCGCAGCACGTCCCAGGCCTGGCGCACGTCGGCCTCGGTCGTCGTCAGCTGGCCGATCGCCAGCCGCAGGACATAGCGCCCGTCCAGCGCCGCGTGGGAGATGAACATCTCGCCGCTGGCGTTGACGCGCTCCAGCAGCGCCCGGTTGAAGTCGTCGTCGCCGGGCGCGCGGAAGCACACCAGCGAGAAGTGCACGGGCGCGGACAGCTCCCAGCCGGGCTCGTCGTGGACCCATTGGGCGAACTCCTGAGCCAGCCGCACCCCGCTGCGCACGTGGGCTCGCAGGCCGCTGGCGCCGTGGCAGCGCAGCACCGCCCACAGCTTCAGCGCCCGGAAGCGGCGTCCCAGCGCCGGTCCGTACTCGCTCAGCGAGAGCGCGTCCTCGGCGTCGGGGGTGCGCAGGAACTCGGGCACCAGGCTGAACGCCGCGCGCAGGTCCTGAGGCCGTTTTGACCACAGCAGCGAGCAGTCCATCGGCGTGAGCATCCACTTGTGGGCGTTGACCACGACCGAGTCGGCGCGCTCCACCCCGGCGAACGCCCAGCGATGTTCGGGGCAGACCATCGCCGTGCCGGCGTAGGCGGCGTCCACGTGCAGCCAAGTGCCGGCGGCCGCGCATGCGTCGGCGATCTCCGGCACGGGATCGACCGACGCGCACGCCGTCGTCCCCACGGTGGCCACCACCACCGCCGCCTCGCTGAGATCGCCCAGCTCATCGTCTCTCAGGCGGAACTGCTCGTCGGTAGCCACCTTGCGCAGGCGCATGCCGAGCATCCGCGCTGCCTTGTCGACGGCCGAGTGGGTGTGCTCGGAGCACACGATCTCGTTGCGGCCGGTGGCCTCGCGGGCGGCGATGATCGTGGCCAGCTGCGCCGTGGAGGCGGTGTCCTCGATGTGGCCATGCCAGCCGGCGGGCAGGCCCAGCAGCTGGGCCGTCCATGACAGGACGACCTGCTCCAGCTCGGTGGCGGCGGGTGCGCTTCGCCAGAGAAAGCCGACCGAGTTGATCGTCGCCGCCAGCATCTCGGCGAGGATCCCCGGCGCCGAGGCGGAGCTGGCGAAATAGGCGAAGTACCGCGGGTGCTGCCAGTGCGTGATCCCGGGCAGCAGCACCTCGTCGAGATCGCGCAGCACGGCCGAGAACGGCTCGGGCTCCTCGGGCGCCGCGGTCGGCAGCCGGGCACGGATGTCGCCCGGCGAGACCTGGGCGAGCACCGGCAGCTCGCCGACACGCTCCAGGTAATCCGCCGCCCAGTCCAGGGCCGCGCGTCCATCGGCGCGGAAGTCAGCGTCCATCGGCCCGGAAGTCGGTCACCGATCGTCGCGCACGCGAAACTCGATCCCGGCGCGGTTCAGGCGGTCGATCAGGGCCTGGCCCATGGCCACCGCCGGGGTCAGCTGGCCGGAGCGCTCGGGGAGGTCATCATGGGCCAGACAGAGCGCCGATTCGGCGAGCATCTTCGAGGTCTCGCCGTAGCCGGGGTCTCCGCCGCTGACCTCGGTGACGACCCGCTCGCCACCCGCCGCCTCGCCCTTGAAGCGGACGTTGAACCACGCCTTCTCCCGCTGCTCTGCGGTCGGGCCGTCGCCCGGGTCACGGAACTTGAGCAGCAGGTTCCGGGTCGGTGGCAGCTGGCAGAGCGCGATCAGCGTCCCGGCGCCGGCGGCCAGCCCGCCGAGCTTGGCCAGCCGCTTGTTCACGATGTAGTGGCCGTAGCTGAACTCGGGGCCGTAGCGCTCCAGCGCCCGCGCCGAGCGCAGCACCACCTGGGGATCGATCGTCGGCGCCGGCAGGACCCAGCCCCCGGCGATCTCGTCGTGGTGAGGGAGCGCGGTCAGGCCCGTGATCCGCCGGCCGTCCGGGCGTGCCTCCAGCCGCTTGCGCTGGGCGGCCACCTGTCGCCCCTGGCGCAGGCGCCCCATGATCTGGACGGCCGAGTGGTAGGTCCCGCCCGAGAACGTGCCCCCGGCGCGCACGAAGCCCTCGACCTTGAGCGGCACGCCCTCCGGCAACTGATTGACGGTGTGCAGCACTCCGAGGTCGTGCGGGATCGAGTCAAAGCCGCAGCAGTGCACGAGGCGCGCCCCCGTCCGCTCCGCCGGCTGCTGGTAGCGCAGCCACATCAGATCGACGAACTCGGGCTCGCCGGTGAGATCGACGTAGTCGCTGCCGGCGGCGGCGCACGCGGCGACCAGCGGCTCGCCGTAGTGGATGTAGGGACCGACGGTGGAGATGACCACCTTCGCTGATTCGGCGACGCGGCGCAGCGATTCGGGATCGGTGACGTCGGCGGCGAGGAGCGCCAGGTCGGGGTCACCGAGGCGCTCGCGGGTGGCCTCCAGCTTGCCGGGGTTGCGACCGGCGATCGCCCACCGGGTAACGGGCCCGCCCGCCCCGGCCGCCCGCGACAGGTATTCGGCGGTCAGGCCGCCGGTGAACCCGGTGGCGCCGAACAGGACGACGTCGTACTCGCGCGTCTGGTCAGGCATCGGTCGGATCGACCTCCTGGGCCAGCCGCATCGCCTCGTCGAGCTCGACGCCGGCCCGCGCGGCCAGCCAGCAGGCGACGGGCGCCGCGATCCGCTGGGAGGCGTGGGCGGCCTCGCCGGCGAGGTCGAGGACCGCCTTGAGCTCATCCTTCGTGGGGGCGGCCACGCCTAGCTTGTCGGCGTAGGCGGCCAGCCAATCGGTCGCGTTCATAGGGTCGCCAGCCTAGCCGGAACACCTGGTCGGCAAGCTGGCAAGATGCCTCCCGCGAATAAGGAACCCGAAGAAAGGTTGGGCAGGATGTCGATCCTTGCAGACAAGGTGGCGATCGTGACGGGCTCGGCTCGCGGCATCGGCCGCGCCACCGCCGAGCTGTTCTGCGCGCAGGGCGCGAAGGTGCTGATCAACGACCTCGACGGCGACGTCGCCGAGCAGACCGCCTCGGAGGTCGAGGGCGAGACGCTGGTGTTCGGCGGAGACCTGACCAAGCCGGGCGTATGCGACGAGCTGGTGGAGAAGGTCATCTCCGAGTGGGGCAAGGTCGACATCCTCGTCAACAACGCCGGCTACACGATCGACGCGCCGATCCACAAGATGAGCGACGAGAACTTCCAGCGGATGATCGACATTCACAACGTGGTCCCGTTTCGGATGTGCCGCGCCGTCGCCCCGCACATGCGCGAGCCCGCCAAGAAGGAGCGCGCGGAGGGCGTCGAGGTGTTTCGCAAGATCGTCAACGTGTCCTCGATCTCGGGGACGATGGGCAACGCCGGGCAGGCCAACTACTCGTCGGGCAAGTCGGGCGTGATCGGTCTGACCAAGACGCTGGCCAAGGAATGGGGCCAGTTCAAGATCAACGTCAATGCCGTCGCCTTCGGCTACATCGAGACGCGTCTCACGGCCGACAAGGACGATTCCAACACGATGGAGATCGACGGCCAGAAGGTGCAGCTGGGGATCCCGTCGCAGATGCGCCAACTCGCCCCGCAGCTGATCCCGCTCGGCCGTCCCGGCACTCCCGCCGAGGCCGCCAGCGGCGTGTTCCTGCTCTGCACGCCGTGGGCGAACTTCATCACCGGTCAGGTGCTGGGCATCACCGGCGGGCAGTTCGGCGGCATGATCTCCTAGACCACGGAGCACGATCGCGATCACCGGTCAAAGATGACCCCGTAAAAGGACTAAACTCGTATCAAGCAACTACGCGGGCCTGACCAGCGGTTCGCCGGCCTCGCTGCCGCGCTGATCTCTTAGCACCGGCGATCCCTGCGGGATTCGGCGGAGCGACGAAAGGACGTCACATGCCGTTGTTCTTTTTCACCGTGGAGCAGCAGGAGCGGGCGATCGTCGAACGGTTCGGGAAGTTCGTGCGGGTGGCCGGCCCTGGGCTCCAGCGCAAGTCACCGTTCGTCGAGACGGTCGCCGGGCGGATGACCCTGCAGGTCGAGCAGCTGAACGCGGACATCGAGACCAAGACCAAGGACAACGTGTTCGTGGTCGTCAAGCTCGCGATCCAGTACATGGTCGGAGCCGACGAGGAGAAGGTCAAGGACGCCTTCTACAAGCTCGACGACCCCGAGGTGCAGATGAAGTCCTACGCGTTCGACGTGGTCCGCTCGCACATACCGACGATGGACCTCGATGAGGCCTACGCCGACGCGGACACCATCGCCAAGCACATCCAGGACACGCTGCAGAGGCAGATGGCCGACTACGGCTACGAGATCATCAAGGCGCTGGTGACCAACATCGAACCCGACCAGCGCGTCAAGGACGCGATGAACAACATCAACGCCGCGCGCCGCAACCAGGAGGCCGCGACCGCCCAGGGAGAGGGCGACAAGACGCTGCGCATCAAGAAGGCCGAGGCCGAATCGGCGGCGATGCGGCTGCACGGCGAGGGCGTGGCGGCCGAGCGCAAGGCGATCGCCCAGGGACTCAAGGACTCGCTGGCGCTGATCGCCGGTGAGGGCGGGATTGATCCCAAGGAGGCGATGGGCCTGGTGGCGCTCACCCAGTACATGGACACGATCCGGTCGGTCGGCGAGCACGGCAACATGACAACCCTGCTGCTCCCCCACTCCCCCGCGTCCGTCGGCTCGCTGATGAGCCAGGTGCAGGAGGGGATGCTCACCGGCAACCTCGCCGCCGATGCGGCGCGATCCGGTGGCGGCAACGGCGTCGCGCGCGGCCCGGCCGCGCCTCGACCTGGCTACGACCAGTAGTCGCTCCAAGCCATGGTGAGCGGCGGCGACACCACCATGGTGCAGTTTCTCGGCGTACCCGCTGACCGGCGGCTGCTCGATGGTGAGCTCGACGGTCTGGCCGGACTCCGGCCACGCCCCACCATGACGACGACTAGCGCCAGGCACGATCGGCTGGTCGCGGCGGGATCGGTGATGACCGCCGCGACGCTGATCGGCGGCGGGGCGATGGCGATCTACGGCGGCGAGCAGATCGTGTTCGGCGACGGAGGCGCGTTCGCCGACGTGCTGACCGTGATCGGCATCCTGCTGGTGGCCACGCACTGGGGGTGGGTGCATGTCGCCGAGTACATCGGCTTGGGCGTCGACCACCGCCAGGACCGAGCCAACCGGGAGCGGACGGACCTCTGGCTGCAGACGATCGAGCCCTATCCCCGGATCACCGTCAACACCAGCGTGCTCGCTGATGCGTCCACCTCCATCGAGCGGGTGCTGTTCAGACCCGTCCTCACCGAGGCCCACACCTTCACCTTCGTACGGGAGGCCGACACGGCGGTCACCTATGACGCCGACACTCCGGCACAGGTGATCGCCGACAAGGTCGAGACGCTGCGCCGGCAGACACGGCTGGAGACCGATCGTGTGGCCGAGCTCTGGGAGACGGCCTCCACCGCCTACGCCGCCGCGCTGCAGGACGCCCACGGCGACGAGGAGCGCCTGGCGGCCCAGCGCGCCGCCGCCACGGCGCTCTCCGAGCACCTCAACGCCTCATTGCTGGAGCCTCCGCTGGTGGAGTAGCCCGCCCCGCCCTGGGGCCGCGTGGGCGATAAGGGTTCGATATCAACCCTTATCGCCCACGCCCGCCGCCGGGCTCAGCCGGACGGGTTGCCGAGCTTGCGCTCCGCGACCTTGAAATACGCCCGGGCGTTCTGCTGGGTGACCAGCGGATCACCGGTGTTGACCGTCTTTCGCACCTTCTTGCCCTCCGACTTGGCGACGGCCTCCTCGACGGCGATCTTCGCCATCCCGTACGGATCCTGGGCGATCGTGGCGAACATCTTGCGGGCGATGATCTGCTGGGTGGCCTCGATCGCCCCGTCGAAGCCGACGAGCTTGATCCGACCGGTCGCCTTGTTGGCCTCGAGGCTCTGGAGCGCGCCCAGCGCCATCTGGTCGTTGGCGCAGAACACCGCGCTGACGTGCGGGTTGGTCTGGAGGATGTCCTCCATCGCCGCCACCGCCTGCTCACGGTCGAAGTTGGCCGCCACCTCCTTGACGACCTTGATGCCCGAGCCCTTGATCCCCGCCTTCACCCCGTCGACGCGGTCGATGTCGACCTGGGAGCCCGGGATGCCGCGGATGATGGCCAGCGTCCCGTGCTTGATCACCTTGCGCAGGTAGTGGCCCATCTTGACCCCGCCGTCGCGGTTGGCCGTTCCCACGAAGCTCGTCTGGGGCTTCCAGCCGGGGATCGGGGAGTCGAACAGGACGACCGGGATGCCCTTGTGGACGGCCTGGTCGAGGACCGGCTGGAGCAGGTCCGAGTCGGTCGGGGCGATGACGAGCGCACTGACCTTCTGGGAAATCATGTTCTGGACGATGTCGATCTGCTGGGCGATCTGAGTGTCGGCCAGTCCCGCCTCGGTGAGCACCTTCACGTGGGCCGCCGCGCCCCCGGCGTCGGCGCCGTGGGCGGTGTTGACCCAGTACTCCTGGTTCAGCGCCTTGGGGATGAAGCCGATCCGCACCCCCTTGTCGGCGTTGGGCGACAGCTGACCGCCGCACCCGGCGAGCAGGCAGGAGGCCGACAGCAGCAGCGCCCCGATTGCGCGTCGCATCGCCTCAGTCCTCCTTCGCGCCGGATCCCACAGCGCTTTCGACGGCTTCGTCGTCCTCGCCTGTCTCGCCGGACCCGACGATCATCGAGACCAGCTCCTCGTGGTGCTCGGCATCGGCCGGCGACTCCCCCACGTACTTGCCCTGGCGCAGGACGACGGCGCGATCGGCGACGCGGGTGACGTGCTCGAGGTTGTGCGAGATCACGATCACCGAGACCCCGTTCTCCGGTGCCTCCTTGATCAGCCGCAGCACGTTGCCGGACTCGCGCGCCCCCAGGGCCGACGTCGGCTCGTCGAGGATGACGATCCGCCTGCCGAAGGCGATCGCCCGTGCGCAGGCCACCGCCTGGCGCTGGCCGCCGGACATGATCCCGATCTCGTCGTCGCGCGAGATGTTGACCTGCAGCTTGTCGAGCAGGGTCTCGGTCTCCTTGGCCATCACCCCGTCCGACACCCATCCGAGCGACCCGAGCCACCCGGGACGCACCGGCTCGCGGCCGGCGTAGAAGTTCCCCGTCGCGTTGAAGTTGTCAAACAGGGCGAGGTCCTGGTAGACGGTCTCGATACCAAGCTCCCGAGCGCGGTGGGGGGAGTCGATCCGCACCTCCTCGCCGTCGATCCGGATCTCTCCCGCGTCGGGCGCCACCACGCCGGAGAGGATCTTGATCAGCGTCGACTTGCCGGCACCGTTGTCACCCAGCAGGGCGAGGATCTCGCCCTGGTCGAGGTGCAGGGAAATGTCATCGAGGGCCAGGGTCGCGCCGAAGCGCTTGGCCACATCGTTGATCTGAAGCACGTGGTCGGCCATCTCGCTCACCTCCCCGCCTGCATCGTGCGGAAGCGCTCTTCCAGCTTCCGGCGCACGACATCGAGCTCCACGGCGATCACGATGATCACCCCGATGGCGATCAGCTGCCAGTAGATCGAGACGTTGAGCAGGTTCAGGCCGTTGTTGATGACGGTGAAGATGAACGCACCGCACACCGCGCCTGAGACCGTCCCGCGGCCGCCCCAGAACGAGGCGCCGCCGATGATCACCGCCGAGATCGAGGCCAGCTCCTGCAGATTGCCGGCCGTGGGGTACCCGGCGTCGGTGCGCCCGGCGGTGATGATTCCCGCCACGCCGGCGCAGAACCCGGAGATGAGGAACACCGACATGACCACCCGGTCGACCGGAATCCCCAGCCGGCGGGCCGCCTCGCGGTCGGCGCCGACGGCGTAGATCCAGCGGCCCCACCGAAGCTTGCGGGCGAGCAGCCCGGCAACCAGGGCCAGGGCGCCGACGACGATGATCGCCACCGGGATGCCGGCCACGTCAGAGCCGCCGATCGTGGTGACGATGCCCGGCATGCCCGGCTTCGGCTGGCCGTCGGAGAGCAGCAGGGCGAGGCCGCTGGCCGCGTTGAGCATCCCCAGGGTCGGGATGAACGAGTGCGGCATGCGTCCCTTGACGTACAGAAAGGCGTTGATGAAGCCGATGAAGGTGCCGGTCAGCAGCATCGCGAGAATCGTCACCAGCCCGCCGCCGATGTGCTGGAAGGCCAGCGAGCCGGTGACGGTGGTCAGCGCGATCAGCGAGCCGACCGACAGGTCGATGCCGCCGACCAGGATCACGAACAGCTGCCCGACGGCCAATGCGGCCAGCGGCGCACCCTGCACGAGCAGGTTGGTCAGGTTGTTGCCGGTCAAGAAGAACGGCGTCACCAACGTCAGGATCAGGCACAGCAGAAACAGGATCAGGGCGGGTCCCACCCTGATCGCGCGCAGCACGAGGCGCAGGCCGCCGTCGCCGACGTCAGCCGTCGCGCCCTTGGGCCGGGTAATGGCCGTCATCTCTCTCCCTCCGTCACGGGCGCCCCAGCGCCCGGTCAAGTGTCGATGCGCGGGTGCTACCCAACCTCGGGAACTCGACGCATCCCCGCGTCAGAGGCGATCGGGATCGCCACTGTCCAGGCGAGCTCGGCGCTGCAGCGCGTACAGGTCGTCCCGGTTGCGCACGTACTGAAGACTCGGCGTCGACCGACGGCTGGTGGTCCCAGGCGGGCGTCCTGCCGCGGTGAAGCGCCGCCGAGATCAGGTGACGCTCGCGCTGGCTGGCGCGGACCCGGCGGTCGATGTCCTTCAGGTCGAGAGCCCGCTCGAGCTCCCCGCGCAACGCGCTGCTCGACGCGTCCCGCGGCGCGAGCTCTTGCGGATCCGCGTCCAGGTCGAAGCACAGATCCGGGTCCTCAAGCGAGACGATCAGCTTCTCATCGCCAGAGCGGACCATCGCCGAGGGCGCCTGCACCCCCTCCCCGTGGTACTCCGAGATCACGGGTTTGATGCGCGGCGCGAGCAGGCTCTCGCCGTCACCGGTTCCGGCCACGGCATCGTCCGGCAGGCCGGCCAGCGACAGCAGCGTGGGCGCCACGTCGAGCAGCGAGACGGGCGCGGACGCCCGGCGCGCCGGCACCCGGCCCGTGAAGTCGCGAACAATCAAGGGCACCCGCGCCGACTGCTCGAAGAACGACATCTTGTACCAGAGCCCCCGCTCGCCGAGCATCTCTCCGTGGTCGGCGCAGAACAGCACCGTGGTGCGGTCTCGCAGGCCGGAGTCAAGCAGCGCCCCGAGCACCTGGCCGACACGCTCGTCGAGGTAGCTGATCGCGGCGAAGTAGCCGTGCCGGGCGCGGCGGATCTGCTCCTCGCTCAGCTGCGCCTCGTCGACGCGGCACATCGCGCGCAGCCGGCGGCTGTGGGGATCCGCCTCGTGCAGCGGCAACGACGCCACCGCCGGAGCGGGGATCGAGGAGCGCCGGTAGCGCCTCCAGAAGCGCTCGGGGACCTCCCACGGATCGTGGGGGTTGCTGAACGACACGAACAGCAGGAACGGCTGATCGGGCCGGTGGCGCGCGAGCTCGTACAGCTTGCGCGACGCCTGGAAGGAGACCTCCTCGTCGTAGTCGGTCTGCATGCTGGCCGCGGTCACCCCGGGGTGCAGCACGCTCTCCATCGTGTGGTACCAGGGCAGGGGCTGGTCCAGCGAGCGGCTCCAGTCGGGCGTCCAGTCGACGTCGGCGGGGTAGATGTCGGTGGTCAGCCGCTCCTCGAAGCCGTGCAGCTGATCGGGGCCGACGAAGTGCATCTTGCCGGCCACGGCGGTGTGATACCCGGCGGCCCGCAGGGCGTGCACGACGGTCGGCGTCGTGGCGGGCAGCTCGGCGGCATTGTCGTAGACCCCCACGGAGGAGGCCAGACGGCCGGTGAGCATCGCCGCCCGCGAGGGCGCGCACAGCGGATAGGCGCAGTAGGCGCTCTCGAACACCGCCGCCCCTCGCGCCAGCGCCTCCAGATGCGGCGCCTGGACGACCGGGTGCCCGTACACCGGCAGCCACGAGGCGGCCAGCTGGTCGGCCATCAGCACGAGGAAGCAGGGAGGCGGGGCGGGAGTCATCGGTCAGCGAGGATAAGCGTCCTCGCCGCCGACTACCCTGCGTTCGATGTGCCACGGATCGCTCGCGATCGGCGGCCAGGACGGCCCGGATGCCGTTCCATTGGTCGTCGCGCACCGCGGCGCGTGGGGTCTGGCGCCGCAGAACTCGCTGGCCGCCTTCGAGGAGGCGGTGCAGCTGGGCTGCGACGCGATCGAGCTTGACGTGCGGCGCACGCGCGACGGACGGGTGGTGGTGGCCCACGACGCCCGGGCCGGGGTCCGCTCGATTGCCAAGCTCACCCACGAGCAGGTCCAGTCCCGCGCCCGTCATCGTCACCTCCCGGCGCTCGAGGAGGTGCTGGAGCTGGTCGCCGGACGGATCGGGGTCGACGTCGAGCTCAAGGAGGACGGTTACGTCGAGCAGGCGATGGCGATCGTCAAACGGCGCCTGTCCCCCGAGCAGTACGTGGTCACCTCGTTTCGCGACGCCGTGCTGCCGACGGTCAAGCGGATCGCCCCGGCGGCCCGTACCGGGCTGCTGCTCAGCCCGAGTTACCAAATCGGGCAGCTCTCGCGCCGCGTGGCTGTCAGCAAGGTCGACTTCCTCGCTCCCCACGCGGCCCTTGCCCGCGCCGGCCTGCTCAGCTGGGCCACGGCCCGCGAGCTGCCGTCCTGGGTGTGGACGGTCAACGATCGCCGTGGCCTGCGCCTGCTCGCCCAGGATCCGCGGATCGCGGCGGTCATCACCGACCGGCCCGGCCGGGCGCTGGAACTGCAGCAACGATCGACGACGCAGATCGCAGCGTTCACAAACTCTTGACACTGTTGACAGCCGGAAGTAGGTTGTCGACAACCGGATGGACACTGCCGCTAGGACCGCGTGGGGACTGGGCACCGTCGAGCGCCGCTCGACCACCGACCAGGTGCTGCACGAGCTGCGCACCGCGATCATCGCCGGACGGATCAAGCCCCGCGAGCAGCTACCGGAGGCGGCGCTCGCCCAGGCGTTCGGCACCGGCCGCTCGGCCATCCGCGAGGCGCTGCGCCACCTCGTCCAGGAGGGCCTCGTCGTCTCCGAGATCAACCGCGGAGCGTGGGTCAGGGCGCTGTCGAGCGAGGAAGTGGTCGACGTCTACCGAGCGCGGACGGCGATCGAGGTGGCCGCCGTGCGGGCGGCCCAGGAGCGACCCGTCCTGAGTGACCTGACCGGCCTGCGCGCCGCCCAGGAGAGGATCCGCGCGGCCTGCGGCGCGACCAATGGCGATGAGAGCCCGTCGCGGGAGGTGATCGCCGCCGATATCGACTTTCACCGGGAGCTGGTGGCGCTGGCCGGCAGCCCGCGCCTCAGCCGGGCCCACGAGCCGCTGGCCGCCGAGTCGCAGATCTTGCTCAACTGGCATCCGGTCTACTCGATCTCCGACTACGCCTCCGACCACCAGCGACTGCTGGACGCGCTGGAGGGCGCCGACGAGGACGCGGCCGAGGTCGTGCGCGCGCATCTGATGTTGAGCGTGGAACTGATCCTGGAGGAGGCCGCCCGCTACGCCAGCCGGCTGGCGTCCGCGCAGCCGATCCTCGGCACCGCCGAGCGGTCCAGGCGATGACCGACCTGACCAGGCGCGAGGTCTTGCGCGGCGCGCTCGCCGGCGGCGCCGTGCTGGCCGCCGGGCCGGCCCTCGCCGCGTGCGGCTTTCAGCCCCGCAACGGGCATGTGCCCGGCTCCGAGCCGTCGCCGAACGCGAAGCTGCGCCACGGCGGCAGCCTCATCGTCGGCGCCACCGGCGGCGGCTCGAAGGACTCGATCGACGCGCACGTCCCGGTCACCGATCCGGACATCATGCGCGTCTGGAACCTGTACGAGTCGCTCGCCGTCCGCTCACCGGACTTCACGAAGATCGACTACCTCGTGGCCGAGAACATCGAGCCCGAGCACGGCAAGGCCGACAGCTGGATCGTGCATCTGCGTCCGGGCGTGGAGTTTCACAACGGCAAGACCGTCACCCCTGAGGATGTCATCTTCTCGTTGCAGCGCATCCTCGATCCGAAGAGCCCGAAGACGGGCTCCTCCTCGATCGGCTACGTCGACTTCAAGCACCTGCGCAAGGTCGGGCCCAACCAGGTCCGGATCCCGCTCACCGCGCCCAACGCGGCGTTCGTCGACGACCTCGGCCAGTACTTCAACGCGATCGTGCCCGTCGGCTACGACCCGAAGAAGCCGGTCGGGACCGGGCCATTCATGTTCCAGTCGTTCGCGCCCGGCCAGCAGAGCGTGTTCAAGCGCTTCCCGAACTACTGGGACCACCCGAAGCCGTATGTCGATTCGCTCACCATCATCGACTTCAGCGACGACACCGCGCGCGTCAACGCGTTGCTCAGTGGCCAGGTGCAGGCGATCGACAACCTCCCGACCGGCCAGATCGGCGAGGTCCAGAGCTACGGCGGCCTGAAGGTGCTGATCTCGCAGACCGGCCAGTGGCAGCCGTTCACGATGCGCGTCGACCAGCCGCCGTTCAACGACGTGCGCGTGCGCCAGGCGATGCGGTTGATCGCCGACCGCCCGCAGATGGTGCTCCAGGTCCTCTCCGGCCAGGGTCGCGTCGCCAACGACATGTACTCCCCGTACGACCCGGCGTATGACTCCTCCCTGCCCCAGCGCCATCAGGACATCGCGCGGGCGAAGTTCCTGCTCAAGCAGGCCGGTCACGCGGGGTTGCGCACTACGCTCGTGACCGCGCCCGTGTTCAACGGCGTCGTGCAGGCGGCGCAGGTGTTCGCCCAGCAGGCCACGGCGGCCGGCGTCACCATCTCGCTGCGCAAGCTCGACACCGGCACGTTCTACGGCCCCAACTACCTGAAGTGGACGTTCGCGCAGGACTTCTGGGCCACGCGGCAGTATTTGCCGCAGGTGGCGCAGGGATCGTTGCCCAAGGCGCCGTTCAACGAGACCCACTGGGGCGATCCGAAGTTCATCAAGCTGATCACCCAGGCCCGGGCGGCGCTCGATCTGAAGAAGCGCATCGAGATCCTGCACGAGGCCGAGAGGATGGAGTACGACTCGGGCGGCTACATGATCCCCTACTTCTCCAACCAGATCGACGCCTACACGGGGAAGATGGGCGGCTTCGCCGAGGCCAAGTCGGGCTTCCCGCTTGGCAACTACTGGTTCAAGAACGTGGGATATCTGGCGAAATGAGCACCACCGGGAGGGAGTGCCACCGATGACCGTCTTTCTGCTGCGCCGGATCCTGTTGGGCGTGGTGATCCTGCTGCTCGTCTCGGTGGTCGTGTTCGCGGCCACCCAAGCGCTGCCCGGCAACGCCGCGCGCGCGGTGCTCGGCCGCGACGCCACCCCCGCCCGGGTCGCCGCCCTGACCAAGCAGCTGCACCTCAACGAGTCCGCGCCCGCCCAGTATTGGCACTGGCTGAGCGGCATCGTCCAGGGTCACTTCGGGACCTCGGCCGCATCCGACGCGCCCGTCTCGAAGCTGATCGGGGGACGGCTGGCCAACTCCGCACTGCTCGTGCTCGTCTCCGCGCTCGTGGCCCTCCCCCTCTCGATCGGCCTCGGCGTGTGGATGGCGGTACGCCGGGACAAGCTCGCCGACCACGTGCTGTCGATGACCACGCTGGCGCTGGCCGCCCTGCCCGAGTTCGTGATCGGTATCGCGCTCGCGCTGCTGTTCGCGACAACCGTATTCCGCATCTTCCCCGGCGTCTCCATCATCCCGCCTGGCGAGCATGCCTGGGACGTGCCCAAGGTGGTGGTGCTGCCCGCGGCGACGCTCGTGCTGTCGGTCACCCCGTACATCAGCCGCATCATGCGCGGCTCGATGGTCGAGGTTCTGCACTCGGACTACGTGACGATGGCGCGGCTGAAGGGACTGTCGAACCGGACGGTGATCTGGCGCCACGCGGTTCCCAACGCGATCGTGCCCGCGATTCAGGTGTCGGCCCTGCAGCTCGCGTACCTGGCCGGCGGTGTCGTGCTCGTCGAGTACGTGTTCACGTACCCGGGCATCGGTTCCCAGCTCGTCGACTCGGTCAACAACCGTGACATTCCGACCGTGCAGGCGCTCGTGATCATCATCGCGGCCGTGTACGTGGTCGTGAACCTGGTCGCCGATCTGCTGACGATCGTCGTCACCCCGCGCTTGAGGACGGCCGGCCGATGAGCACCGCCGAGGTCAGCGCCGAGCCGGTCGTCATCTCCCGCCCGCGCGCGAACCGCCGCTGGGTCGTGCTCACCAGGGACACGCTGCGCCAGACCCGCGGCAAGATCGGGCTGACGTTCGTGTTGATCATGGTCTTCTTCGCGGTCTTCGGACCGCTGATCGCTCCGCACGACCCCAATGCATTTGTCGCGTTCCCGAATACGGGCCCCAACTCCCACCTGCTGTTCGGCGCCGACGCGCTCGGCCGGGACGTGTGGAGCCGCTGGCTGCACGGCGGGCTGTCGGTGATCGGCCTCGCGCTCGCCTCCACCGCCATCGGCGTCGGCCTCGGACTCGTGATCGGGCTGACCGCCGCCTACCTGTCCGGCGTCGTCGACGAGGTGCTGATGCGGATCGCCGACGTGTTCATGGCGTTCCCGCAGATCGTGCTCGCGTTGCTGCTCGTCACCGCCTTCGGCCCCAAGGTCTGGCTGATCATCCTCACCGTGGGGATCTCCCACGCGCCGCGGGTGGCGCGGGTGATCCGCGGCGCCGCCTCGCAGGTCGTCGAACGCGACTTCATCAAGGCCGCCGAGGCGGTCGGCGAGCCGCGCCGGCGCGTGATCTTCGGCGAGCTGCTGCCGAACGTGACGAGCCCGCTGCTGGTGGAGATCGGGCTGCGGCTGACCTACTCGATCGGGCTGATCGCGGGGATCAACTTCCTCGGTCTCGGGTTGCAGCCGCCGAAGGCCGACTGGGGCCTGATGGTCCAGGAAAACCGGCTATCGCTGACCGTCGCGCCGTGGGGCGTGCTGCTGCCGATCATCGCCATCGCGGTGTTGACGATCGGGACCAATCTGATGACCGACGCGTTCGCCCGCGCGGCGATCGGGGTCGACCGAGGAGGGGAGTGAGATGGCCGTCGCCGAGCCGACCAACTACGCCGTCACGGTCCGCGGACTGCGGATCGAACTGATCTCCAGCGGCGAGGACATCGTCGACGAAATCGTGCTCGAGCTTCGCGCCGGAGAGGTGCTGGGCCTGGTCGGCGAGTCAGGGTCAGGGCAAGACGACAGTCGGGATGGCGCTGCTGGGCTACTGCCGGCAGGGCGGCAAGGTGTCCGGCGGCGAGGTGGTGATCGACGGGCGCTCGCTGAGCGGGCTGCGCGGCGGCGAGCTGCGCCGGCTGCGGGGCGGCACCGTCTCCTACATCCCGCAGGATCCGGGCACGGCGCTGAACCCGGCGCTGCGGATCGGCACGCAGCTGACCGAGATCCTGAAGGCGCACCTCCCTGACATGTCCGGGGAGGAGCGGATCGCTCGCGTGCGCGAGACGCTCACCGAGGTGGCGCTCCCCTCCGACGACGAGTTCCTCAAGCGCTACACCCACCAGCTGTCCGGCGGCCAGCAGCAGCGCGTGGCCATCGCGATGGCGTTCGCCAACCGCCCGCACGTGATCGTGTGCGACGAGCCGACGACCGGTCTGGACGTCACCACCCAGGCGCGCGTGCTCAAGACCATCCGCGAGCTCTGCCAGCAGCACCAGGTGGCGGCGCTCTACGTCAGCCACGATCTCGCCGTCATCGCCGAGCTGGCCGACCACGTGGCGGTCATGTACGCCGGGCGGATCGTCGAGCGCGGCCCGCGAGACGCGATCTTCTCCGCCCCGCGCCACCCGTACACGCGCCGGCTGCTGCGCGCCGTGCCGGACCTCGGTGGCAAGCGGGCCCTGCTCGGGATCCCGGGCCGCGCGCCGCTGCCCGGCAACCGTCCCAGCGGCTGCTTCTTCACCCCCCGCTGCGAGATGGCGATCGAAAAGTGCTCGCAGGTCTTTCCCGAGCCGCGCGAGGGCAACACGCCCGACCATCTCGTCTGCTGCCACCGCGCCGACGAGGTGCCCGAGAAGATGAGCGGCGCCGCCGAGCCGGAGTCGGCCGGGTCCGCCGGCGACGTCGTGCTGACCGTCTCCCACGTCGACGCCCGCTACGGCTCGCACCAGATCCTGCACGACGTCGACTTCGAGGTGCGCCGCAACGAGTGCGTGGCGCTCGTCGGCGAGTCGGGCTCGGGCAAGACGACCACGGCGCGCTGCGTCGCCGGCCTGCACCGCCAGTACACCGGCGACATCAAGCTCGACGACGTCCGCCTCGCCGAGGCCGCGCGCCACCGCAGGGCCGAGGCCCGCAAACGGATCCAGTACGTGTTCCAGAACCCGTACGCGTCGCTGAACCCGCGGCGCACGATCGGCCAGACGCTCGCGCGTCAGCTGCACCTGTTCCCCGGTGGCGACGGCGGTTCCCGCGGCGACATGAACCAGCGCGTCGCCGAGTGCCTGGAGCGCGTGGCGCTCTCGGGCGACGCGGCGAGCCGCTATCCGGACCAGCTGTCGGGCGGCGAGCGCCAGCGCGTCGCGATCGCCCGCGCGCTGGCCGCCGAGCCGGCGCTGCTGGTGTGCGACGAGGTCACCTCGGCGCTCGACGTCTCGGTGCAGGCGGCGATCGTCGAGCTGCTGCACGAGCTGCGCGTGCAGACCGGCCTGAGCATGCTGTTCATCACCCACAACCTGGCGCTGATCCGGACGATCGCCGACCGCGTGATCGTGATGACCGAGGGCCGGATCGTCGAGGCCGGCCCCACCGAGGACGTGTTCGAACGCCCACAGGCCGAGTACACGCAGCGGCTGCTGGCCAACACGCCGACGGTCGAGGCCGCACTCGGACGGTGAACACCGAGGCCTTCATCACCTGCGCCGTCACCGGCGCCGGTGAGACCGTCGGCCGCAGCCCGCACGTCCCCGTCACCCCGGACGAGATCGCGGCCTCGGCGATCGAGGCCGCGCGCGCCGGCGCGGCCGTCGTCCACATCCACGTGCGCGATCCATCGACCGGCCAGGGGTCCCGGGATGTCGCCCTCTATGAGGCGGTGGTGCAGCGCGTGCGCGACGCCGACGTCGACGTGGTCCTCAACCTCACCGCCGGGATGGGCGGCGACCTGGTGCTCGGAGGACCGGAGAACCCGCTGCCGCTCGACCCCGCGGGCACGGACATGGCCGGCGCCGCCGAGCGCCTCGCTCACGTCGCCAAGCTGCGCCCCGAGATCTGCACGCTGGACTGCGGCACGATGAACTTCGCCGCCGGCGGCGACTACGTGATGGCCAACACGCCGCAGATGCTGCGGGCGATGGCCGCGCAGATCCGCGAGCTGGGCGTACGCCCGGAGCTCGAGGTGTTCGACTACGGCCAGCTGGTGATGGTGAAGGACCTGATCGACGAGGGGCTGATCGACGATCCGGCGCTGATCCAGCTGTGCATGGGTATTCGCTACGGGGCGCCCGACGATCCCGGCTCGCTGCTGGGGCTGGTGTCGCTGCTGCCGCCGGGGGCGGTGTTCTCGGCCTTTTCGATCGGGCGGATGCAGCTGCCATATGTGGCGATGGCCGTGCTGGCGGGAGGCAACGTGCGGGTCGGCCTGGAGGACAACCTGTACGCCGGTCCGGGGGAGAAGGCGACCAACGGCGACCTGGTGGCGCGAGCGGTCACGATCCTGAAGGCGATGAACGTCCGCCTGCTCGGACCGGCCGAGGTCCGCGACCGCCTGGCGCTGCGCGGCTCCGGTGACTGACGAAGAGCACCTGCCCGACCGGGTGGGGCTGCTCGGCGCGGGAGTGATCGGCGGCGGCTGGGCGGCGCGCTTCCTGCTGGCCGGCGTCGACGTGTGCCTGTATGACCCGGCTCCCGATGCGGGCGACGGGGCCCTGGCCGCGCTGGCCCGCGGCCGCCGGGCGTGGCGGCGCCTCTCGCGTGCCCCGATGCCCCGCGAGGGGCGGCTCACGTTCGCCGGCACGGTCGCCGAGGCGGTGGCCGGTGTCGACCTGGTGCAGGAGTCGGCGCCCGAGCGCGAGGACATCAAGGCAGAGCTGCTCGCCCAGGCCTCCGCCGCCGCGCCGCCGGATGCGATCATCGCCAGCTCCACCTCGGGCCTGCTTCCCTCCCGGCTGACACGGTCGATGGAGCGGGCCGAGCGCTTCATCGTCGGACACCCGTTCAACCCCGTGTACCTGCTGCCGCTGGTGGAGGTGTGCGGCGCGGATCAGACGGAGCCGGAGACGGTGCGGCGGGCCGCGGCGATATACCGCGCCGTCGGCATGCGGCCGCTGGTCGTGCGTCACGAGATCGACGGCTTCATCGCCGACCGGCTGCTCGAGGCGCTGTGGCGCGAGGCGCTGTGGCTGGTGGCCGACGACATGGCAACCGTGGAGGAGATCGACGACGCGATCCGCTTCGGCGCGGGCCTGCGCTGGGCGGCGATGGGTACGTTTCTCACCTACCGGCTGGCCGGCGGGGACGCGGGGATGCGCCATTTCATGGCCCACTTCGGGCCGGCGCTGCAGCTGCCGTGGACGCGGCTGACCGACGTTCCGGCGCTCGACGCGGCGCTGCTGGACAAGCTGGTGGCCCAGTCCGACGCCCAGGCGTCGGGACGCTCGACCGCCGAGCTCGAGCAGGTGCGCGACGACTGTCTCGTGGCGGTGCTCAGCGGGCTGCGTGACGAAGGCTTCGGCGCCGGAGAGACGGTGGCGCAGACCGAACGCCGGTGGCTCGCCGCCGCGCCCCCGCCGGCCGATCTGAACGCCGCGGACGGTCTGTTGCGACTGCACACGGCACTCGTGCCCCCCGAGTGGATCGACTACAACGGCCACATGACGGAGTTCCGTTATCTACAGGTGCTGGCCGACACCACCGACGCGTTTCTCGCCCACATCGGCATCGACGCCGCCTCGGCCGCCGCCGGGAACTCCTATTACACGGTCGAGTCCCACGTGCGACACCTCGGCCAGGCGTACGCCGGCGATCGCCTGGTGGCGGCAACCCGGCTGCTCGGCCACGACGCCAAACGACTGCACCTGTTTCACGAGATGCGCCGCGAGGCGGGCGACGGGGAGCCGGTGGCATCCGGTGAGCACATGCTCATCCACGTCGACGCGGTCACCGGCCGCAGCGCCCCCGCCGCTCCGGCGGTGCTGGACGCGCTGGAGCGGATCGCCGAGTGCCACGCCGACCTGCCCGTGCCCGACGGCGCAGGGCGCCACATCGGAGGTGGAAAAACCCCTTGAACGTATTTGTGCAATCGCGGGCGAGCGCCTAGTCTACGTCGCGCCAGTTGCAGCCCAACGACGCCGGAGGAGCAGATGCCCGAGAAGATGTGGAGTGGAGAGCCATTCTGGGGACTCGGCTACGAGTGGGACCCGGACTGGGTGCTCACCGATCGTCAGCGTGAGCTTCGCGATCTGTTGATCGAGCTCTCCGAGAAGGAGATGCGCGCCAACGCCAAGGTCTCCGACGACAACCTCGAATACCCACGGCGCAACCTCGAGCTGCTGGGCGAGCACGGCTTCCTCGCACTCACCGTTCCCACCGAGTACGGGGGCCTGGGCGAGGACCACGTCGGCTTCGCGATGACCTGCGAGACGATCGCACGGTACGCCTGCGCCTCGACGGCCATGTGTTACGTGATGCACATGGCGGCGGTCAACACGATCATGCTGCGGCCCACCGACGCGCTGATCGAGAAGTACATCAAGCCGCTGAACTCCGGCAAGATCGGCACCCTCTCCTATTCGGACCCCGAGACCGGCTCGCATTTCTGGTACCCGATCTCCTCCGGCGCCGAGCGCTCCAACGGCGGCTACAAGGTCAACAAGAAAGCCTCGTGGACGACAAGCGGCGGTTTCGCCGACTTCTATGTCGTGCAAACGACTAGTCCTGAATTCACGGGTTATGACGATCTCTCTGTGTTCGTGATCGACGGCGAGGACGTCAAGTCCCAGCCGTCAACGTGGGACGCCCTGGGCCTGCGCGGCAACCAGTCGGGCCCGATCCAGGTGGAGGACGTATCCATCCCCGGCGACCAGATCGTCGGGCCCGAGGGCGACGGCGCCGCCTCCAACGACGAGTCCGTCGACCCGTGGTTCTTGATCGGGTCCTCGTCGGTGTGGAACGGCATCGCCCTCGGCGGGATCGACATCGCCAAGCGCCAGACGACGCGCAAGAAGCACGTCGACGTCGGCCTGCGGGTCGCCGATTACCCCACGATCCAGGATTACGTGGGCGAGGCCGTGATGGACACCAACGCCGCCCGGCTGTTCGTGTTCTCGGTCGCCCAGGCGATGGACGAGGCGACCGACCACAATGCCAAGCGGATGGCGCCGGGCGAATTTGCCCGCGCCAACTTCCTGCACTGGGCGTGGCAGATCAAGTTCGTCGCCGCCAAGAACACCGCCCACGTCGTCGACAAGATGCTGCACGCCTGCGGCGGCTCGGGCTACAAGCGCGACATGGAGATGGAGCGCTACCTACGCGACGCCAAGGCCGGCTGGGTGATGGGCCCCACCAACGAGGTGCTGCGCCAGTTCGTCGGCAAGGCGGTGCTGCTCGGCTTTGACTCGCTGGACTACTGGAACCAGACCTACAACCGCCGGGCGGTCGAGAACGAGCTCAAGAAGCTCGACGCCGAGGGCAAGCGCAAGCTTGCCGAGGAGCTGTTGGCCCAGGTCGACAAGGCCTCGGCTCCCGCCTGACATGGCCACTCTCGCAGCTCCGGGCCTGCTCGTCACCGACCGGGCGCTCGAGACCTACCCGGTCCGTGCCGGAGGCGCGACGGTGGTGCAGCTGGGCGGCGACGACCGGCTGGCCATCGTCGACCGCCACGGCGGCCAGACCGCGGAGCTGACCACGATCGGCGCCCCGCTCGGACCGGCGCCGGATGCCGACGCGACGGTGCTGCGCTCCGGAGCTGTCTCGGTGGCGGGCCTGAACCCCCTCCAGGCTCGCTGCGCGCGGTTGTTCGGGCCGCACTCGCAACCTGGAAGCGAACTGGAGTTCAGCGCGGTCGGGGAGACCACGGTGATCGTTGCCGCCCCCGGCGGTCGGGTGATCGACGGAGACGCGCCCGCCACCGAGCTCCAGCTCCGAGTGCGGCGCGCGGTGCCCCGTTCCTCCGACGAGATCGAGCTGCCACCGCCGCTGGCCGAGCCGCGGCTGGACTTCCGTGTCGACCGCGCCTCGGCGCTCAGCTACGAGGTCCGGGCCGGCGAGTACATCCAGATCATCGACGTGCAGGGCAAGCAGTGCTCGGACTTCCTCGCCTTTCACCGGGCCAAGCTGGACGCGGGCGTCGAACGGGGTCTCGACGGGGTCGTCACCCGCACCCTGATGGGCAACGCCTATCCGCAGCCGGGACTGCACGGCAAGTTCTACGACCTCGACATGGACCCGCTGGTCGAGGTGGTGCAGGACACCGTCGGCCGCCACGACACGTTCGCGCTCGCCTGTCAGGCCAAGTACTACGAGGACCTCGGGTACCCCGGCCACATCAACTGCACCGACAACTTCAACGCCGTCCTGCGGGAGTTCCAGATCGCGCCCCGCAAGGGCTGGGAGGCGCTGAACTTCTTCTACAACACCGCCTTCGACTCCAGCATGCAGCTGATCTCCGACGAGCCGTGGTCGCGGCCCGGCGACTACGTGATGCTGCGCGCGATGGACGACCTGGTGTGCGCATCGTCGGCCTGCCCCGACGACATCGATCCCTCGAACGCCTGGGAGGTGACGGATGTCCACGTCCGCGTGTATTCGCCGCAGAACCGCTTCTCGATGGCCATCGCTCGACGCGTGACCGCCGATGCCGAGCCGGTGCTGACGCGCGAGACGGCGTTTCACCCGCGAACCTCCACCCTGACCAAGAGCTTCGTCGAGTACCGCGGCTACTGGCTGCCGCATTGCTTCAACAACGAGGGCGCGATCGCCGAATACTGGGCCTGCCGCGAGAAGCTGGCCGTGATGGACCTCTCCCCGTTGCGCAAGTGGGAGGTGCTCGGCCCCGATGCCGAGACGCTGATGCAGAACCTGGTGACGCGCAACATCCGCAAGCTCGCGGTGGGGCAGGTCGTCTACACCGCGCTGTGCAACGAGACCGGCGGGATGATCGACGACGCCACCGTGTTCCGGCTCGGCGACGACAACTTCCGCTTCATCGGCGGTGACGAGTACGACGGCATCTGGATGCGCGAGCTCGCCGACCGCCTCGGCCTCAAGGCATGGATCAAGCCCACCACCGATCAGCTGCACAACATCGCCGTCCAGGGTCCTCTCAGCCGTGACGCGCTGGCGGAGTTCGTGTGGACGCCGCCCTCGCAGCCGTCATTGGACGAGCTGAAGTGGTTTCGCTTCTTGATCGGGCGGATCGGGGGCCACGACGGGACCCCGCTGATCGTCTCGCGCACCGGCTACACGGGCGAGCTGGGCTATGAGATCTTCTGTCACCCCTCCGACGGCGAGGCGGTGTGGGACGCCGTGGCCCGGGCCGGCGAGCCCCGGGGCATGCTGCCCCTGGGACTGGAGGCGCTCGACATGCTGCGGATCGAGTCCGGACTGATCTTCGCCGGCTACGAGTTCGACGACCAGGTGGACCCCTTCGAGGCCGGGATCGGCTTCGCGGTGGCGCTCGACGGCGAGGACTTCGTCGGGCGCGACGCCCTGCTCGAGCGTTCCGAGCACCCGCAGCGGCGCCTGGTCGGACTCGAGCTGGAGGGCAACGAGACCGCCGGCCACGGCGACGAGGTCTACGTCGACCGTCGCCGGGTGGGCGTCGTCACCAGCGGGACGCGAAGCCCCACGCTGCGCAAGAACATCGCCCTGTGTCGCATGAACGTCGGCTATGCGGAGCTCGACACGGCGGTCGAGGTCGGCAAGCTCGACGGCCTGCAGAAGCGGATACCCGCGAAGGTCGTACGCTTCCCCTTCTATGACCCGGAGAAGAAGCGCCCGCGGTCGTGAGCTCTGAGCCTGGGGCGCAGCGTGAGGGCATCGCCCGGCTGACCCGGGTGGCCAAGGTGGCCGCGCCGGTTCACAGCACCGGGATGATGCCCCCGTTCCGCTCCTCGACGTCAGTCGCGCCCGCCCTCCCCGCCGCGGACCGCGGTCGAGCCGCCGACCGGCGTCGCCAAGCTGACCCCCAAGTCCGCCGCCGCCGAGACGGCGGCCCGGGAGCTGCGTCAGGTGATGGGCCGCTTCGCCACCGGTGTGACCGTGGTCACCACCACCCAGCGGGACACGATCCACGGGATGACGGCCAACGCCTTCCTCTCGGTGTCGCTGCGCCCGCCGCTGGTGCTGGTCTCGCTGGGACGCTGCCGGATGAGCGAGATGCTCCCCCGCACCGGCCATTACGGCGTCAGCGTGCTGGCCTCCGATCAGGAGCACTTCGCCGCCCACTTCGCCGGCCAGCGGGCATCGCCGGTGGAACCGGAGTTCGTCTGGCACGACGAGCTGCCGCACCTCAAGGGCGCGCTCGCCCACGTCGGCTGCCGGGTGGTCGACGTGCACCCAGCCGGCGACCACGTGCTGTGGATCGGCGAGGTCCAGCATCTCAGCCACCGCGACGGCGAGCCGCTGCTGTTCTACACGGGCCGCTTCGGCACGCTGCGCGACGTCTCAGACCGCGCCAAGCAGGCCTGAGCAGCGTGAGCCGCGGCCACCGGGGCCCAGTCCGGTGACCGCAGACCGCAGACCCGCCTGGAGCGAGGACCGCTCGTTCGCCTGGATACATCCATGCGGAACCGGCTCCCGAATCGATGTGGACGATTCCGGCGCCCCGCGCCGGATTCGTCCGTCGCGGCCGATTCACGCGGTCGAGATGGATGTTTTCAGGGACGGCGAGGACGCCGACGGCCGAGCCGCGCGGCAATCTCGCCGCGGTTGCTCGACGGCGAGCCCGACCGCCACGGCTACCACGAGCCACAGGACCGCCCCCCCGAGCGAATCCCCGAAGGCCAGACCCAGGGCGACGGCCGCGGCCAGCCACAGCAGGGCCCGCACCAACAGCCCGGCCTGGTGGACCCGCAGCGGCGACATCAGCTGTCGCCCACGATCCACACCAGGCACTCGGCCCGTCGGCGCACGCGCCGGGCGGCCGCCCACAGCCACCAGCGCGGCGTCCGGCCCGCGATCGGGTCCGAGCACCACCAGGCCCGCCTGGCGCTCGGAGATCAACTCGATCAGCGCCGCCAGCGGCCGGCGGCTGGAGATCCGCAGCAGCTCGGTTCTGACGCCCGCGGCGGCGGCGCGCGCCGCGGTCTCGCGCACGGCCTCCAGGTCCTCCTCGTGGGGCAGCGTGGCGTGCTCGCGGGCCAGCGTCAGCGTCGTGGGGTGCGGCGGCAGCCACAGCATGTTGGCCACGATCAGCGGAGCCCGGGTCTGCGCCGCGGTCTCGATCGCCATCTGCTCGGCGCGGGGATCGACCCGCACCGACAACGTCGCCAGCACGATCGGCCGGGGCGAGGAGGGCACGATCGGCGCCGCGAGCGGATGATCGGCGGTGGGTCGCGCGGTGCTGAGCACCCCTCCAAGATAGACCCCTTCTCCCGCTGGACGGAATCGCTGCTCGATGCTGCTCCGCGTGGACAAACTTGTGCAAAGCTCATTGACTCAATTTGTACAAACCGGTATAAAGGTGGCGCTTAGGCGCTGGGGTAGCGACTCGAGAGACCGGGGGCCCTGCGGCGCGCCGCCAACCTGAGGAGGGATGACGCTTGGCCACTGCCACCGTTGAGGAGGTCCAACTCCTGAAGACGCTGCGATGGTGGGACGGATTCGTCATCGCGCTCTGCAACCCGGGCTTCCTGCTCGGCAGCCTCGGCTTCACCCTCGGGATCTTCGGCGTGGTCGGCTCGATGATCCTCTGGGGTCTGTCGGCGGCCATCGGGATGCTGCAGGCCTGGATCTACTCCGAGCCGGCGACCATGTTCGGCCATCGCAGCGGCGGCATCGCGCTCTACGCCCACGAGGGCTGGCGCAAGTACACGACGCTCGTCGGTCCGCTGTCCTCGTTCGGCTACTGGATCGGCTGGTCGGTGGTGCTGTCGATCTTCGGCAAGATCATCGGCGACCTGGCCGTCGGGCAGTGGTGGCCCAAGTCCGGCCTCTCGATCGGCTTCCTCGGCAACACGCTGACGCTGGCCTCGTTCATCGCGATCGGCTGCATCATCTTCGTGTGGGCCTTCAACATCATCGGCCTGCGGCCGGCGGTGTGGTTCACCTACCTGTGCGCGGCACTGCTGATGGTTCCGCTGGTCCTGTTCGTCATCGTGCCGTACTTCACCGGCCACTGGCACTCCTCCAACGTGCACGCGACCTTCACCGGTCCATGGGGCGGGATCAAGCTGGCGATCGTCTACATGTTCATTCTCGCCTGGTCGGCCTACGGCACCGAGGCGTGCGCGACGTTCGCCCCCGAGTACAAGTCGATCCGCGACACCCATATGGCGCTGCGCTCGGCGGCCACGTTCATGCTGCTGGTCTGCCTGCTGCTCCCGCTCGGTCTGGGCGGCGTGACCGGCGCAGTGCCGGCGGCCACCGCCGAGGGACAGTTCTACACCCAGGCGATGACCACCCTGGTCGGCCACGGGGCGGCGAGCTTCTTCACGATCTGCATCATCGCCAGCCTGCTGTTGTCGATGACCTCATCCACCGCCGACGCCGGTCGCGCGCTGTTCGGGATCTCGCGCGCCGGCATGACGATCAAGCAGTTCGGCGTGCTCAACCGCTTCCACGTGCCGGCCCGCGCGATGACGATGGACCTGGCGGTCAACATCCTGCTGGTGCTGTTGATCAAGTCCAACCTGGCGATCCTCTACCTGAGCAACATCGGCTACGTGATGGCGCACGTGTTCGCGCTCTCGGGGTTCCTGCTGCTGCGGCGCGACCGGCCCAACTGGCCGCGGCCGATCAAGGTGGGCAGCGGCTGGCTGCCGATCGCCGCCTTCCTGTGCGGGCTGAACCTGCTGTTCCTGGTCGTCGGCGCGCTGGCGCCCAAGCTCAACGGCTACGGCACCTGGACCGACTTCTGGATCGGGATCGCCGTGCTGCTCGGTTCGCTGATCCTGTTCTGGTTCCGACGCGTGGTCCAGGACGGCGAGCCGGTGCACTTCCGCGAGGACGTGCCGCTCGAGCCGACCCCCGAGGAGCGCGCGGCGCTCCTGGGGACCACCGAAGCTGAGGCTCCCGCCCCGGCGCTGGCATGATCAAGACGATCGTCGTGGGCTACGACGACAGCGCCTCTTCGCGGCGCGCCCTGGAGCGCGCCGCGATGCTGGCCAAGGCGTTCGAGTCCACCTTGATCGTCACCAGCGCCAGCCCGGTCGCGGCCTCCCCCGGTCGCTCGGTGGGCGCGGATCCGGTGGAGGATGCGGCCACCGATCTCGCCCGTCTGGCGGCCGCCCGCGCGTACCTGGAAAAGCAGGGACTGGCCGCCGAGTACGTCGAGGCGCTGGGCTCCGCCGGCGAGTCGATCGTCACCGTGGCCGATCAGCGCTCGGCGGACCTGATCGTCGTCGGCACCGGCGAGCGAGGGATGCTGGAGCGCCTGTTCGGGACGGCGGTGAGCGACACCGTGGCCCACCACGCGCACTGCGACGTGTTGATCGTCCACTAGTGGCGGCCGGCTGACCGGCTCAGGCTCCGGTCTTCTCGAAAAACGAGACGATGATGGTCGAGCAGCTCGCGCTGAAAGCAGATCTGGTTGGCGCTGACGCCCGAGGCGAACCCCAATCGGAACGTACGGCTGGTGAGCCAGCGCGGCACCAGCCGCAGCTTGAGCAGGCGCTTGCGGAAGCTCGGCACGCTCAGCCACGAGCCCGGGAACTGGCCGCCGCATCGAACGATCCGAAGCTCTCCCGCTCAACGTCCCGAGCATCCTGGAGGTGGACGTCGAGCCCGTGGCGGCGACAGCCCGCGACCTGCGTCCGAGGACAGCGTGACCCCTACTCCCGCCGCACCGACAAGGCGGAGGTAACCCAACAGGCCGCCCCAGCCGCAGCCGAGGTCCAGCACGCGGCGGCCCGGTGAGATCCCGATCTGCTCGGCCACGTATTCGTGCTTGCGGCGCTGCGCCTGCTCGAGCGTCACCGTCGTACTTGGCACCGCTGAAGTCCGCGAGCTCGCCCAGGCTGAGACGGATGATCCGATCCGTCAGGAAGTAGCTGAAGTCAAGATCCCGGCGCTGAGCCATGGCTCACCGCGGCGTCGTCAAGCCGCTGGGAGGTCTCCTCATATAGGTCGGTGACCTGTCGGACAACCCTCGCCGCGGCCCGGAGGTCGCGCTCCGAGGCGTCGGCCAGCTTGTGCTCCCAGAGCGACTGCCAGCCGGCGAGCTTTCGCTCCAAGAGCTCCCAGCCGTCCTGGGTCAGCGACACGTTGCACACCCGCCGATCCTCCGTGCTGCGATGGCGCTGCACGATGCCGGACTCCTCCAGGTGGTCGAGCATCGCGGTAACGCTGGCCGGATTGAGCTCGGCGCTGCGGGCCAGCTGGCCCGCCGTCATCTCGCGCTCGCGGCCCAGCGCCGCCAGGGCGCGAATCTGCGCGTAGGTCAACTCGCCGGGGCGGCTGTGGTCGCGGCCGCGCAACCGCCGCTCCGCCCCCGACATCGCCGCCAGGGCCGCGCGCAGCTCCTCGATCTCCGGCCGCCGGGCCTCGGCGGCCTCCCCGCTGCGAGCGCCATCGGTTGGCGGTTGCGCGTCGGTCGAGACCCCGTCGGCGGAGTTCATGCCGCCTCGAGCAGCGGTGCGTCGGCGGGAAGAACGGACGGAGCCTCTTGCTGGCGCGCCCGGCGCTCGATCCTCGTCAGCAGGAGCGTCGGCAGCAGCGCCACCAGGGTCACTCCCATGACCCACCAGTAGGTGTGCCCGAAGCCGGAGGCCAGCGCAGACTGCGTGTGCGCCTGCTTGACGTGCCCCTCGAGCACGACTGCGATCACCGCGGTGCCCAGCGATCCACCCACCCGTTGCAGGACCGTCAGCTGCGGGCTGGCGTCGTTGACCTGCTCGCGGGAGAGGACCGAGAAGGCCGCCGTCATCGCCGGCATGATCGCAAGTCCCACGCCGATGCCGCGCACTCCCATCGCCACGCCGATCGCCGCGAAGGGCGTGGCGGCCGTGACCAGGATGAACGGGAGCGTGGCCACCGCCAGGATCAGGCCCCCGAGCATCGAGGTGCGCCCGGCGCCCAGGCGCTGCGTCAGCCGTCCGGAGAGGAACATGCCCAGGCCACCGCCGATTCCCTGCGGGATCAACAGCAGTCCGGTGTCGATCGCATCCTGGCCCCGGACGGTCTGGAAGTACAGGGGCATGAGGATCATCGCGCCGAACAGCGCGGCACCGAGACAGAAGGTGACGATCGAGGCGGCGCGGAAGGCTGGGTTGCGGAACAGGCTGAGGTCGAGCAGCGGGTACTTGGTCCGCCGCGAGCGCAGGACGAACAGGGCCAGCAGGGTGAGGCCCGCGAGCACCGGCACGAGCACCGAGGAGGCGATCAGGCTGCCCGCGGCCTCGCTCTCCGACAGCCCGTAGGTGATGCCGACGACACCGGCCGCCGCGAGCACGAGCCCGAGCACATCGAGCCGTCCCGCCTGCGCGGAGCCCGCCTCGTCGTGCGGAAGCAGCCGCCACGCCATGACGAAGGCCAGCGCGCCGACGGGCGCGTTGATGAGGAAGATCCACTGCCATCCGACGGTCTGCAGCAGCAGCCCGCCGAGCGTGGGACCGAAGACCGGCGCCAGCACGATCGGAACGCCGATGAAGCTCATCACCTTCGGGAGGTTGCGCGGACCCGAGGCCTTGACGAGGATCATCTGGCCGATCGGCGTGATCATGCCACCGCCGATCCCCTGCAGCACGCGGAATGCAATCAGCTCGCTGCTCGAGGTCGCCAGGGCGCACAGCGCCGAGCCGGCCGTGAAGACCACGAGGGCAATCAGATACAGGCGCCGGGCGCTATACCGGCGAACCGCCCACCCCGTCACCGGGATGACCGCCGCCAGCGACAGCAGGTATCCCGTGATGACCCACTGGATGCTTCCCAGGGGAGCGTGCAGGTCGCCTGACAGATCGTGGAGGGCGACGTTGACGATCGTCGTGTCCAGCACCGACATGATCGCGCCGAGGATCACCACGATCGCCACCCGCATCACGTGCGGCTCGATCCGTGGGGACTGCCCGAGCGCCGTGATGTTTTCCGAAGACGAAGTCATTTGGTAGCAAAAGATTAGCTGCCCAACCTTTTGTTGTCAAGAGACTCCGCTGAAACGGCTACTCAGGCTCGATCTGCCAGGTGGGCAGATCAGCCAGCGCCTCGCGGTAGCGGCGGCGGTGAATCGGGCGAAAGAACATGCTCCACGTGGTCGCCACCACGGCGATCACGAGCAGGCCGCCCAACGCCTTGCCGACGATGATGAAAGCCACCACGCACACCAGCGCCAGCGCGCTGATCACCAAGGGAACGCGCCGGTAGCGCAGCTGCGTGCGGCGGATGGCGGCGTACTGCTCGACCGGGATCCGCGCGGTATCCCAGGAGCGCGAGCACTTCTCGCACGTCCATCGCTCGCCGTAGCTCAGGTACCGCGTCTCGCCGCACTCGCACGTCAAGGTGATCGGCGGCCCCCGCCGAACCGACTTGGGGATCGTCGTCGGTGTCGGTTCGGGGTCCACCATGTTCGCCCGCCGTCAGCTTTCGCTGAGAGCCTCCGGCTGCTCACCCGCCGGACGCTCCTCCAGCGGCTCGAAGCCCTCCAGCACCGTCGGCCGGTAGTCGGTTCCCACCATCTTGGAGCCGGCCACCCACGGCCCCAGCTCGGGCTGCGGGAACTTGCAGTACAGGCTCTTGAGCTGGATTCCGTAGGAGTTGCCGCTCTGCAGGTGCTTGATCAGCACCTTGCGAGCCACCTCGTCCTCCTGGCCGGCGGGAATCTTGAAGTAGATCTTGATGAACGAGTTGGAGTAGCGGTCGAACACCGCGGGAACGCCATCCTCCTGCAGCAGCGTGACGTCCTCCAGCCAATTGATGTCGTCTCCGGGCGTGGCCGCCATCAGATCGACGTCCTGGAGAGCCGAGATGTCCTCCTGGTAGTCCATGCGCCGGCCCGACAGATACTCGGCGTCGATCGCGAACACCTTCTGAGGCTCGTTTGGCACTCGCCGCACGTCAGTCATGGGCGCCCACCCCGTGCTCGGAAGCCAGGTAGTCGATCGGATTGGCGACGTGCTTCTCCAGCAGCGACTCGATCCGGGCCAGCGTTCGCTCCTCCGAGACGCCGGGGATGTACTCGGTCCCCGCCAGCGGCACGCGCGCCATCGCCGAAGCCTCCATCGTCAGCGCACAGAGGTCCTCGGGCTCCAGCGAATGCACGTCGGTCTTTCCGCAAGCCCGCGCCAGCATCTGGCACTCCAGCGTCAGCGTGTGCAGGAAGTTGTAGACGCGGGTGGCCGCAGAGTCGACCTCCAGCCGCTTGCGCAGCTCGGGGTCCTGGGTGGTGATCCCGACCGGGCAGCGGCCGGTGTGGCAGTGGTAGCACTTGCCGGCCGGCACGCCGATGGTGCCCTCGTAGTCGGTGACCCCTGGGATCTCCTTGTTGCAGTTCAGCGCCATCAGGGCCGAGTGGCCGATCGCGATCGCGTTGGCGCCGAGCGCCAGGCACTTGGCGACATCGCCGCCGTTGCGGATCCCGCCGGCGACCACCAGGTCGATCTCGTCGGCCAGGCCGACGTCCTCCAGCGCCCGCCGAGCCTCCGGGATCGCGGCCATCAGCGGGATCCCGGTCTCCTCGGCCGCGGTGTGGGGTCCGGCGCCGGTGCCGCCCTCCGCGCCATCGAGGTAGATGATGTCCGGCCCGCACTTGGCCGCCATGCGCACGTCGTCGTAGACGCGGGCGGCGCCCAGCTTGAGCTGGATCGGGACCTCGTAATTGGTCGCTTCGCGGACCTCCTGGATCTTCAGGCTCAGATCGTCTGGGCCGAGCCAGTCGGGATGGCGGGCGGGGGAGCGCTGGTCGATGCCGGCCGGCAGCGAGCGCATCTCGGCCACCTGCTCGGTCACCTTCTGACCCATCAGGTGGCCGCCGAGCCCCACCTTGCAGCCCTGCCCGATGAAGAACTCCACCGCGTCGGCGAGCATCAGGTGGTGCGGGTTGAAGCCGTAGCGGCTCTGGATCACCTGGTAGTACCACTTGGTCGAGAGGTCGCGCTCCGGCGGGATCATGCCGCCCTCCCCCGAGCAGGTCGCGGTGCCCGCCATCGACGCGCCCTTGGCGAGCGCCATCTTGGCCTCCAGCGACAGCGCGCCGAACGACATGCCGGTGATGTACACGGGGATGTCCAGCTTGATCGGCTTGGCGGCGAAGCGCGCGCCGAGGATCGTCTCGGTGGTGCACTTCTCCCGGTAGCCCTCGATCACGAACCGCGTCAGCGTGCCGGGCATGAACATCAGCTCGTCCCAGTGCGGGATCTTCTTGAACATCGAGAAGCCGCGCATCCGGTACCGGCCCAGCTCGGACTTGACGTGGATGTCGTCGATCACCTCGGGGGTGAAGATCTGAGAGTGCCCGAGGACGTTGCGGGCGCTCGGTGCGTTCTCGTCGGCGGTTGCCATGGCCAGACCTCCTAGAGGACGAGCTTGCGCTCGGAGGGCTCGAGCGAGTCGTAGTTGTAGAGCTTCTTTCCGCACACGAACTTGGCGAACTGCGGCGGCGAGCCCAGCCCGTAGATCCTGAACTTGCGGTTGATGATCTCGGTGTCGGCATCGGTCCACTCGCCCTCGACGCAGTCGACGCCCAGCGACTTGACCTTGCCGGCGACGTAGAACGTGCCGTCGTACATCGAATCGCCCAGGCCCGGGCCGACGTCCCCGCAGATGATCTGACGCCCGCGCTGCATCATGAAGCCCGTCATCGACCCGGCGTCGCCGACGACGATGATCGAGCCGCCCTTCTGATCGATCCCGGTGCGCGCGCCCACGCGGCCCTTGACCACCAGGTCACCGCCGCGGATCGCCGCCCCGGTGAGCGACCCCGCGTTGGAGTCGACCACGACCACGCCGGACATCATGTTCTCGCACGCCGACCAGCCAACCCGGCCGGCGATGCGGACCTCGGGACCATCGATCATGCCCAGCGCGAAGTACCCCAGGCTTCCCTCGAAGCGAAGCCGGCAGCGCGTCAGCAGGCCCGCCCCCAGCGAGTGGCGGGCGCCCGGGTTGAGGATCGTGACCTCCCTGATCCCCTCCTCGTAGAGCAGCCACCGAAGCTCCAGGTTGATCTGCCGGGTGGTCAGCTGATGGGCGTCGAAGCTGGCCCGCTCTCCGTCGATCTCCGATACCCGCGGTACCCGGGCGTTGAGCTCGACGAGCCCGCGCGCGTCGAACTGCGGCTCGTCCGCGGCACGCTGCTGTGTCACCGGTTCCATACCATCACCGTGCTCTCATAGGGGTCGTACGTCTCGATCTCGTGGTCGATCACGGCACGGATCGCCATCTCCTCGGAGGCCAGCGCGACCATGTCGTCACCCTCGTAGAGGACCAGCGGCTTGGCGGCCAGCTCGTCCTTGGCCATCCCGAGCGCATCCTCGGAGACGCAGATGTAGGTGAACACGCCGTCGAGCTCCTCGAGCGAATGGTGCATCGCGTCCTCCAGCGACTCGCCACCCGCCATCCGGTCGGCGAGGTAGACGGCGATGATCTCCGAGTCACAGGCCGAGGCGAAGCGGTGCCCGCGGGACTCCAGCCGGCGGCGCCACTGGTGGTAGTTGGTCAGCTGGCCGTTGTGCACGACGGCGACGTCGGAGAACGGATACGCCCAGTACGGATGGGCGTTGGCGATGTCGACGTCGGACTCGGTGGCCATTCGCACGTGCCCGATCCCGTGCGAGCCGTAATAACTGTCGAGGTCATAGGAACCGGCCACCGACTTCGCGTCGCCCAGGTCCTTGACGATCTCCAGCGAGTGCCCCAGCGACAGCACCTCGGTGTGCGACACCGACTCGACGTGATCGGCCAGCGTCTTGAGCTCGCCGTGGTAGTCGATCGTGGCGCTGAACGTGTAGTCGTTGACATCCTCGGTGGACCTGATCGTCGCCCCGGCGACGCGCAACTGGGCCTCCACCTCGCGCCGGCGCCGGCGCGCGTTGTCGATGAAGTCCAGGTCGCGAGGGGTGCTGGAGTCCGCCAGGTTGATCCGCACCGTCAGCTCGTGGCTGGGAGCGTGATACAGCGCGTAGCCGGTCGAATCGGGCCCGCGGTGCTTCATCGACTGCAACATGCTCGTCATGTCGCGGCCGATGCGATGCCCGCCGTTGTTCTGACCGTCGCGGTAGATGATTCCGGCGATGCCACACATGGTTAGGGAAGGACCTCCAGGTACTCGTCGCGCTCCCAATCGGTCACGGCGGCGAGGTAGCGTTCCCATTCGTCGCGCTTGTAGTGGTGAAAGACCTTGTAGAGGCGGCCCGGCAGCGCGCTCTTGATCACCTCGTCGGCGGCCAGCGCCTCCAGCGCCTTGCCCAGGCTGTCGGGCACCTTCTCGATCTCCTGTCCCTCGGCCAGCAGGTCGTAGGTGTTGCCCTGCTGGGGCGGGCCCGGGTCCAGCTCGCGACGCACGCCATCCAGGCCGGCGCGCAGCAGCGTCGCCACCGTGAGGTACGGATTGCACGAGGAGTCCACCCCGCGGTACTCGAAGCGCCCGCCCGAGGCCACCCGCACGGTCGTGGTGCGGTTCTGCCAGCCCCAGTTCTTGTAGATCGGCGCCCAGAAGCCCGTATCCCACATGCGGCAGTACGAGTTCACGGTGGGGTTGCCGATGCACATCAGCGCGGGGAAGTGCTCCAGCATCCCGCCCAGGAAGTGCCGGGCGAACTGTGACAGCTGCGCCGGCCCGTCAGGATCGTGGAAGACGTTGTTGCCCTGATCGTCCATCAGCGTGAAGTGGTGGTGGTGGCCGTTGGCGGACACCCCCGTGAACGGCTTGGGCATGAAGGTCGGCAGCAGATCGTGCTTGCGGCCCACGGCAGCGCACACCTGCCGATAGGTGGTGATGTTGTCGGCGGTGCGCAGGGGCCGGTCGAAGCGGAAGTTCAGCTCCAGCTGGCCGGGGGCGTCCTCGTGGTCGCCGTAGCTCATGTCCAGGCCGAGCGCCTGCCCGTACTCGACCACATCGAGCAGCACCGGACGGAGCTCCTCGAACTGGTGGATGTGGTAGCAGTAGGGCTTGGTCACGCCCTGCGGGGCCTCGCCCTCGCGGGGCTTTCGCAGCCACATCATCTCGGGCTCGATCCCGATCAGGAACTGGTAGCCCAGCTCCTGCTCGAACTCGTGGGCGACCTGCTTGAGATTCTGGCGCGGATCGGCGTCCAGCAGCACACCGGTCTCGGTGTCATAGCAGTCACACATCACGCGGGCCACGCGCGGATCCCACGGCAGCACCCGGAACGTGTCAAGGTCGGCGATCGCGGCCAGCTCTGACTCCTCGGGCCCGAACCCGATGTAGTTGCCGTACCGGTCGGTGAACAGGTTGGCGGTCGCGCCGTAGACCAGCTGGTAGCCCTTCTGCGCGACTTGCGCAAAGAAGGAGGAGACCACGCCCTTGCCCATCACGCGGCCGGTGATCGAGACCTGCTGGAAGAACACGTACTTGATTCCCTCGGCCTCGATCAGCCGTGTCAGCTCCTCGATCCTCTGCGCCCGGCCGGGAGCGGTGCGGGCCTCCTCGAGCGTCGCCGGAGCCGGTTGGATCCGGGGAGTGGAGAGGACCGTGTCTACGTTCCCACCGAACTCCTGCACTCCTGTCGCCATCCCCGCTCCTCTCTGGGCCGCTGGCGCCTCAGGCGGCCAGCGGCGATGGATCTGTGCCTACCGACTCGCGCCGGCGGCGTTGCCCCAGTCTTCACCGACGTCGTCCGTCACCGAGGCGAACCGAGCACGCTGGCCGCCGGACTGGACGAATTTGTACACGGCGCGTTTATACCAAGCGCCCCGTCCGACCGCAAGGCTCGCGGCTTGACATCGGACCGACGCCGGCGGTAGCCTGTTGCGCTATCCACAACTGCATTGCGTTGTGGGCAACATCCGTCCAGAAGGGACTCACGTGCCCGATCGCCTTCCCGCGTCCACCCCCACGCTCGTCATCGGCGCCGGAGTGCACGGCCTATCCACCGCCTGGCACCTGGCACGCGCCGGACAGCCGGTGCTCGTCGTCGACAAGACCGACGTCGCCGCCGGCGCCTCAGGAATCGCCTGCGGCATCGTCCGCAACAACTACTTCCAGCCCGCGATGCAGGAGCTCATGGCCGAGTGCGTCGAGGTGTGGGAGTCCGAGGCCGGGCGCCTGCACTACCACCCCAGCGGCTACATCGCGCTCGGCCCGGGATCCCAGGAGTCCGACCTGACCGAGGTCTGGGAGCGCCATCAGCGAATCGGCTACCCCTCCGAGCTGTTTCTCGGCACCGACGAGGTCACCCAGCACATGCGCTCGCTCTACGACGACTGGCGCGCGCCGGGCCTGACCGTCTGCCTGCACGAGTCGGCCGGCGGCTACGGCTTCAATCGCGAGTCGATGCTCGGCCTCGCCGAGCTCGCCCGGGAGGCCGGCGCCGAGATCATGACCGGCATCCAGGTGACCGGCTTCGATTTCGACCAGTCAGGCTCGGTGACGGCAGTGCAGACCAGCGCCGGGCCGATCGAGGTGGAGCAGGTGGTGGTCGCGGTCGGCCCGTGGATCGCCTCGCTGTGGTCGATGCTGGGCCTTCCGGACCGCCTCGACGTCCGCCAGCCCGACGGCGCCGTGCTCGCCGACCAGCCGATGTGGACCTACTGGTACCTGCAGGAGGGCGAGGTCGAGTTCGACCCATCGACGTTCGTCACGCGCGACGGCCGCTCCTCACCCGTGCTGCACGTCGACTCCGACCAGCCACTCCACGCCGACGACGGGACGCTGATCACCGACGATGCGTGGGGCGTGTACTTCAAGCCGGACCGCGACTCGATCCAGGGCGGCGCCCAGCCGCTGACCGTCGGGCCGACCTTCCAGGTCGATCCCTACCCCACCGGCAGCGTCGACCCCGGCTTCCCGGACCTGTGGTCGGCCTCGCTGTCGCACTGCCTGGCTCGCTTCGAGGGCGCGCGCGGGCGCTATCGCCAGACCCGCTCGGGCGGGGTCGGCGCGTTCACGGCCGACAACTTCCCCGTCTTCGACCACATGCGGGACAACGTGTTCGTGGCCGCCGACTCGAATCACGGCTACAAGATGATCGCCGTCGGCAAGGAGATCGCCCGCGTTTTGCAGGGCGAGCACTCCTCGCTGCTGCGTCCCTTCCGCTACGACCGATTCGCCACCGGGGACCTGCATCCGGTGTCACACAGCCCCTACCCCTGGAGCTGAGCCCCGGCTACGGGTAGCAGCGGGGTCTACCGGTAGCGCGGGGGCTCCCAGCAGCGGCCGGTGGGTTACCGGTAGCGGGTCGGCGCGTGGGAACCGAGTCCGCTTCCCAGCTTCTCGGCGGCGGCCAGCATCGGCTCGCGCACGGTGCGGCGGACGCTCGCGGGCAGCCGCGCGGACGGGCCCTGCAACCCGAGGATCGCCGCCAGCTCCCCACCGCGGGCGAACACCGGCACGCCGACGGCGGTCAGGTCGGGCTCGCGCTCGCCGATCGCCTCGGCATAACCCCGCTCCCGCACGGCGGCCAGCTCGGCCGCCAGCGCCGCCGGCTCGGTGATCGTGCGCTCGGTGAAGCGCGGAAGCTCCCCGGGCGGCAGATGCCCGGGCGAGAAGGCCAGCATCACCTTCCCCACCGCCGTGGCGTGGGAGACGCTCGGTCGGCCGACCCACGCCATGCTGACGACGCTGGACGGGGAGGGCACGAAGTCGACGGTGATCGCCTCGCGCTGTCCCGGCACCGAGAGGGTGGCCGTCTCTCCGGTCTGCGCCACCAGCACTGCCAGCAGCGGCCGGGCCAGCTCGCGCACGTCGAGCTGGGCGAGCACCCGATCGGAGAGTGCCAGGAGCTTCAGCCCCAGTCGATAGGGACCGGCCTGCGCGCGCGTCACCAGTCCCGCTTCAAGCAGCGTGGCCAGCAGGCGCGAGGCGGTGCTGGCGTTGACGTCGATCCGCCGCGCCAGCTCGTTGACGCCCAGGCCGGTCTCGCTGGCCGCCAGAGCGTCCAGCAGCGCGATCGCGCGCGACACCGAGCCCACCGAGCGCCGCGACGCGGGGGGATCGCCGGCCGGCATGGAGGGCTAGCGATCGCGGCGCGACCGGCCGCCCTCGTCTGATCCGCTCGGGGCGCCACGCTCGCCGACGATCCGTGCCGGGCGGGGCGAGTCCAGCGACCGCATCACCATCACGTCGATCCCTCCGGGCGCGAACAGATCACGCGAGTAGGCGACGGGCACGTCGCGGCTGGCGAAGATCAGCTCCTCCAGCTCCAGGCAGGCGGTGGTGCCCTGAATCCCCAGCCGCTTGCCCACCCGCTCGCGCCCGGACACCAGCGCCGGCAGCACCCGCGTGCGGGCGAAGGTGATCGGCACCCCGGCCTCGATCAGCAAATCGAGGACCATCTCCCCGGCCGCCAGCGCCGCGCGCAGCCGCGGCGGCTCGGGCAGCTGCAGATCGGGGTGCACGACGTCGTACATCGTCGCGACCGGCGATCCGCCGGTGACGATCGTGCGCGTGATCGTCATCGCGTGGGCGCCGGCCGGCAGCCCCAGCGCCTCCCCAGCCTCCTGCTCGACGGCGCGCTGCTCAATCTCCAAATCGATCGCCGTCAAGGTCAGCCCGCGCCGCCGCGCCACCGACGAGTACGGCTCCAGGCGCTCCAGCCGCTCGCCGAACGCGGTCGGAAAGCCCATCCGGCCCACAAATGTGCCGCTGCCCTGCCGGCGCACGATCTCGCCGCTGCGCTCCAGCCGCTGCAGCGCACTGCGCAGCGTGCCCCGGGAAACGCCCAGCATCGCGGCCACCTCGTGCTCAGGCGGCAGCCGATCGCCCTGGCGGTAGCGTCCGGGAGCCAGCCAGTTACGCAGCGCGCTCTCGGCCCCGTCGACCAGCGACGGGCGGGCGGCGATGCTCTCGGCTGCAACGGCGGACTCGCTCACCTGCTGCGCCCCATCGCGTTCCCACTCGCTCTCTGTCGAAGCATGTTCGTGACCGGTCAATCGTATTTGCTCGGTGGGAGCTATGAGCAAACATTGTTATGCCAGCGCGAGGATGCTGGGGCGCGTCGTTCACTCGCGCTGCGCAGAACCTCCGAGGAATGAGTCGACGAACTCCGGACTGGCCTCGAGTTGCGAGGGGGTGCCCTCCATGCGAAGCTGGCCGCCGCCCAGCACGTACGTGCGATCGGAGATCTCGAGCACGGCGCGGGCCCGCTGCTCGACGATCAGCACCGAGGCCCCGGTCGCCGCGAGCTGACGCACATGCTCACGCAGCACCGTCCCGGCGATGATCGGTGCCAGGTTCGCGGTCGGTTCATCGAGCACGACGAGCCCCGGCTCGAGCATGAGCACGCGGCCCATCGCCAGCATCTTGCGCTCGCCGCCGCTCAGCTTGCCCGCCCTGCGACCGGTCATCCGCCCCAGCTGCGGGAACGTCTCAAGCACGTGCTCGATCCGCGCCGACACCGCCCGTGGGCGCAGGAGGTATCCGCCCATCTCGAGGTTCTCACGGACCGTCAGGGGGGCGAACACGTCGTCGATCTGGGGCACGTAGCCGACGCCGCGTCGCGCCACATCCTCGGGACTGGCACCGGTGACATCGCGATCGGCGATCAGCACCTGGCCGGCGAGTACCTCGACGAGCCCGACGACGCTCTTGAGCAGCGTGCTCTTCCCCGAACCGTTGGGACCCACGATGGAGACCACTTCGCCCGGCGCCACCTCGATCGAGATCTCGTGCACGACCGGGCTGCCGTCGTAGCCGGCGCTGAGACCGATCGTGCGCAGGGCGATGCCGTGCCCGCTATCGGACGGAGCCGTCGCCGGCCGTGGCGTCGTGTCGCCGTCAGCCGACAAGGTAGGCCTCGACGACCTCTTCGCGCTTGCGCAGGGCGGCCATGGTGCCCTGGGCGAGCACGTGCCCGTCGGCGAGCACGATCACCGGATCGCAGAACTCGTCCATGATCGACAACTCGTGCTCGACCATGATCACGGTCGTTCCCTCCGCGCACAGGCGGACGAGCTGCATACCGATCTCATGGGCCAGCCGTGGATGCACACCCGCCATCGGCTCGTCGAGCAGCAGCACCTGCGGCTCGGCCATGAGTGCGCGCATGATCTCGACCAGCCGGCGCTGGCCGCCACTCAGCTCCCCCGCGTAACGATCGGCCAGGTCCTGCAGGCCAAAGCGCTCGAGCTGAAGCTCGGCGCGCTGCACCGCTTGGCGTTCCTGCGCACCCCAGTAGCGGCGACCGAGCACGGCGCCGCGGAAGGTCTCTCCGCGCTGGGCCGGGATCGCCGCGAGCAGGTTCTCGATCACCGTCAGGCGCTTGAACTCGCTCGCCAGCTGGAACGTGCGCACCATTCCGGCCCGTGCCCGCCGGTAGGCCGGCATCGACGTCACGTCATCACCCTCGTACAGGATCTGACCCGAGCTGGAGGGCAGCGTGCCGGCCAGCATCGCCAGGACAGTCGACTTGCCCGCGCCGTTGGGTCCGATGATCCCCGTCAGGTACCCACGCTGGAAGTCGACCGAGACGTCGCCCACGACCTGCACGCCCGCGAAGCTGCGACTCAGGCCGCGGCACTGCAGGATCACGTCACGCGACGGCAGCGCGTCTCCGTTGCGCGTCCCGGCCCCCGGGGTCTCGACGGCCGGTGCGACCGCGGCTCCGTTCATCGCGAGGGGGGCCGGCGGCTCCTCGGCACCCGGGCGGGTGGCGATTCGTCGTCGGCGCTCCGGAATGATGCCCTGGGGGCGAAACCACAGGAACGTGATGATCAGCAGCCCGATGATCACCCATTGCAGCGCCGGGATCAGGTTGGGGTCGCTCTGCACCGGCGGGATGTAGCGAGTGGCCTCCTCGAAGGCGAGCGGGACGACGAGGGCGCCCAGCACCGCTCCGCGGTGGTTGCCCAGCCCGCCGATGATCACCGCGGCGAACAGCACCACCGTCTCGGCATAGCCCCACGCCTGCGGATCCCACAGGTTGATGAAGCCGACGAGGATCCCGCCGGACAGCCCGGCGATCGCGCCGCCGACCACCAGTGAGGAGGTCCGCAGGGAGCGCAGGTTCTTGCCCAGGGAGTCGGCAACGATGTCGTTGTCGCGCATCGCGCGCAGCGTCCGGCCGTACGGTGACTCGGTGATCCGGTTGACGAACAGGTAGGTCCCCAGCGCCAGCACGACGGCCGCCGCCGAGTAGAACCACTGGTAGCCCGTAGTCTGGGGATTGAACGAGTTCTGCAGGGGGGCGGGCACCAGCGACAGCCCGGCCGCGCCATTGAACAGCGGCGTGTAGTTGGTGACCAGCAGGTTGAACATCACCGCCGTTACCAGGAGTCCGACGGCCGCGAAATCGCCGCGCAACCGCTTCCCGACGAGCGCCGCGAAGGGCACCGCCAGCAACCCGCCGACGACGGCCGCTCCGATCCACGGCAGCGGGAACGGCAGCGACAGGCCACCGACGTAGGTCTGAAATCCGCCGTTGGCGCCGGAGTCGGGCAGCGACAGCACGCCCGCGGTGTACGCCCCTGCCGCCTGGAAGATGATGAAGCCGAAGTTCGTGACGCCGCCGACTCCGAACTGCTGGCTGAGCCCAAGGCAGGCAATCGCATCGACGCCGCCGTAGACGAGCAGCGTCGTGATGTAGTAGACCATTCGTCGCGAGCCCTAGACGCTCGCCCCGAGCAGGCCGTTGGGTTTCACGGCCAGCATCGCCAGCAGGATCACGAACGCGATCACGTCCTTGTAGGAGGAGACGATCACCGACGCGCTCACCTCCGTGGCGAGACCGATCACGAGCGCGCCGAGCATCGCCCCGTAGGGCTCGCCCGGTCCGCCCAGGAAGACGGCGGCCAGAATCAGGACGAGAAACACGTCGGTGCTGGTCGCTCCGAACGTGCCGGAGTTGATCGCGAACGTGGCCCCGGCCAGGCCGCACAGCGCGCCGGTGATGAGCCACGTGGTCGTGACCACCCGGTCGGTTCGTATCCCGCAGTTGCGGGCGAGATTGCGATTGGCCGCGGTGGCCCGCATCGCCTTGCCCAGCCGCGTGTAGCGGATCAGCGCGTGCACGAGTGCCATCACCACGATGCTGAGAGCGATCAGGACCAGCTGGACGACAGTGAGCTCGATCGAGCCGACCTTGACCGTCGCGCCCTGGCTCATCGCGTAGGACACATTGGTCGGCCCGGCGATCGCCTGGGTGCCGAACACGAGGATCAGCGTCATCCCCAGCGAGACGATCACCATGGCGATCGGCGATGTGCCTCGGCGCTGAAACGGCGTGTAGACGACGTGTTGAGAAACAGCGACATGAGCGCTCCGGCGACGATCGAGGCGATGACCGCGATCCAGATCTCGACGCCGGCGTGATTCAGCGCGTAGGCCGCGTACGCGGACACGATCATCACGCCGCCGTAGGCGAGATTGAGCACGTTGGTCACCGCGAATTGCAGCGTGAACCCGACCGCGGCCAGCGCCAGGATCGCCGCGGCGACGAGACCGAACCCGATCGAGGTGACGAACACGCTCGATGTGATCAGGACGCTCACGCCGGCGTACTCACAGGCCGAGCGATCGCAACTCGCTGGTCGACAGGTTGGAGACCACCTTGACCGTGCCGTCGGCGCCGTACTTGTCGACCTGGAAGATTCCGGTCGAGTCGTGGTAGGCGTCGAAGCTCGTCGGCCCCCCGGGGCCCTCGTAGCGGATCTGCTTACCCGCCTTGAGCGCGGCCGCTCCCTGAGCGAAGGAGTTGACCGTCGTCGCGCCGGGCACGCCGTCGCCGATCTTCTCGATCCACGGCCCGAACTTCGTCGGGGAGGTGCTGTGGGACGCCAGCATCGCCAGGGCCGCGAGGTTGATCCCGTCATAGAGGTGCACCGCTCCCGGCGCCGTCAGGTAGGTCGAGAAGCTCCCGGTCGAGCCGACCTTGCCCTTCTCGGCGTTGAGCGCCTTGGAGAACGTCGCGAACGCCGGACCCGACGTCTCGACGACCAGGTTGTCCGCCGAGAAGTTCTTGGCGAGCGTGGGACCGCCGATCGCCGCCGACACCGACTTGAACCAATCCGGTGAGATCGTCGCCGAGGTGCCGATCACGGGGATGATCTTGCCGCCGTTGAGCTGCTTGACCTCGGACATGAACGCCGCCTCCGTCGGTCCGAGCGCCTCGGTCAGGATCACGTCGGGCTTGGCGGCGACGATCCGCGCCGCCTCCGTGCGGAACGTGGTGGCGCTCAGGTCGAGCGTCTGGTTGGCCACGAGCGACAGGCCGGCCTTCTTGATCGCCGCCAGCGCGGGCGCGACGAACGTCTGCGAGCCGATGTCGTTGCCGAAGGCGAGCGCGAGCCGCTTGTAATGCTGGTTGCGCGCCATTGCGACCATCGCATAGGACTCCGAGAGATCGGGAGGAACGAGGCGGTAGAAGTACGGGAACTTGACGTGGTCGAACTCGGACTGACCGGTCATGCAGAACGAGATCGTCTTGTTGGCCGTGAACACCGGGACCACCGAGGCCGCCTCGTCCGAGGTGCAACCGATGATCAGACTGAGGTTGGAGGTGGACGCGTACATCTGACGGACCGCCGGCACGGCGTCGGCCGGGTCGCCACGCGTGTCCACCGATTTGCAGGCGAACTTGTGGCCGAGGACTCCTCCGGCGGCGTTGATCGCGTTCGTCGAGGCGTCGCAGGACACGAGATAGGTCGGACCGAGGGCGGCGTCGGTGCCGGTGAACGGGGCCACGTCGGCGACGGTCAGGGTCGCCCCCGAGGCCGCGCTCTTCGCGCCGCCGCCGCCGCCGCCACCGCCGCCCGTCCCGCCGGGGCTGGCGCTGTTGCCGCAGCCGGCCAGAATCGCCACGGCGGCCAGCGCCGCCGCGATCTGCATGACTGCCCGCAGCCGGCGGCTGGACCTGGTGTTCAAGCTGTGCGTCGCCATCTCTCTCTCCTCACTGACCGGCGGCGCTCGCTAGAGCGTCGCCGACTTGGTTTGCGGCGGCACCCAGGGCCAGCCGTTCAGGTTCGCGTCCTCGGCGACGACGCGATTGGCGATCCTTCCGACTCCGTCGATCTCGACCTCGATGACGTCACCGGGCGTCAGCCAGACCGGTGGCTGGCGCGCGAAGCCCACGCCTCCGGGCGTGCCGGTGGCGATCACGTCGCCGGGTCGAAGCGTGGTGAACGAGGACAGGTACTCGATCGTCCTCGGGATGTCGAAGATCATCTGCGCGGTGCTCGCGGACTGCATCACCTCGCCGTTGAGCCGGGTGGTCAGCCGCACGTCGGAGACGTCGAGCTCGTCGGTGGTCACCACCTCGGGTCCGATCGGCATCGAGGCATCGAAGTTCTTGCCCGGGGTCCACTGGGTCGACGCGCGCTGCCACTCGCGCGCGGTGCCGTCCATCACGACGGCATAGCCCGCGACCGCGTCGAGAGCGTCCTGCGCCCGGATATAGCGACCGCCGCGACCGATGACGACGCCGAGCTCGCCCTCGTAGTCGAAGCGCGAGCTCAGATCGGGCTTGACCAGGTCGCCGTAGGGCGACGCCAGGGAATCCGCCCCGCGCACGAACAGCTCGGGCCAGGTGGTCGGCGGGCGCCCGCCCTCCGCCGCGTGGTCGGCGTAGTTGACGCCCAGGCAGAGGATCCGCCGCGGCGCGGGCACCGCCGGGCCGTACTCGTGCTCGGCCAGCTCACGCCCGTCCTGCTCGGCTGCTCGCCGAACGAGCTCCGTCACCTCGGGGCCGCCGGCGAGAACGGCGCTCAATTCCGACAACCGCTCGTCGCCAGTGGCCTGCGCTACGTCGACATAGCCGCTGGCGCCGCGGACGTGTAGGCGCAGGCCATCCTGGGTGATGACGGTGGCGAGTCTCACGGCTCATCCTCTCCTCTACGGGGACCGAACGCCAACGACATCGAACGCTTTGGTTCGATTTGTTGGATTGGTTTCAACGTACCGAGAAGCCTGTCGCTAGTCAAATGCCACTCTCATCTCAGGCTCATATTCCACGAGAAAGGTAAGATTGGTTGGATCGCTGCGCACGCGGCCGGGCCGCGCCTGCCACGATCGACGTGTCATGACGAATCCCCCTGCACAGCTTCGCGCCCCGTCCTACAGCCACGACCTGGCCGACCGGATCCTGTCGCTCTGCCAGGGCGACGGCTACGCGCCGGGTGGCAAGCTCCCGACCGAGCGGCGGCTGGCGAGTGAGCTCGGGGTCACGCGAACGATGGTCCGCCACGCGCTTGCCGTGCTGGAGGCCGAGGGTCGGATCTCACGCGAGGTCGGGCGGGGAACCTTCCTTCGAGCGCCCTCCGCCGGGAGCGCTCTGACCCGGGCGGGCCGGTCACTGCCCGCGACCGACGAGGTCGGTCCGGCCGACGTGATGGCGGCACGACGACTGATCGAGCCCCAGGTCCTGCCGCTGGTCGTCGCCTGGGCCACGCAGCGGGACTTCGACGAGCTGCGTCGCTGTCTGCAGGGCGGCGCGACAGCGCAGAGCGCCGCCGAGTTCGAGACCTGGGACTTCGCCCTGCACCACGCGATCGTGGCGGCCAGCCGCAATCAGCTGCTGCGGACGATGTACCGCGTGATCGAGCAGGCCCGGGAGGGGGAGCTGTGGGGCACGCTCAAGCTCCGCAACGACTCGCTGGAGCGGCGTGCCCTCTATCAGGCCGACCACGTGGAGCTGGTGGAGGCGATCTGCGCCCGCGAGCTGCACCGTGCCGTCGAGGTGATGGAGGCGCACCTCGAGCGAGTGCAGGCCAACTTGCTCGGCTCGCGCTCGCCTGCCGAGGACTGACCGCCGACGCCTCGCGATCAGCGGTACAGCTTGTGGCCGCTCTCGTTGAGGCAGCGGCGCGGGAGAAGCTTGGGCGCGCAGATCGTCTCGGTGATCCCGTCCTGCGGGGAACCGGGAGGGGTCGAGAGCGAAGCGACAGGGCGGCGAACCGGCTCGGACCGATGTGAGAACAGCGATGTAAGGCGTCGCATCAAGACCTCCAAAACCTGCATATTGCGTCTATACCCTCCTATCGACCATTTCAGGCAGACGCTTTAGCGAGCGTCTCGGCACGCGACTCCGCCGCGGCCTGGACGAGTCCGGCGACCTCGGTCAATCGCGGATCGCCGGCGGCTCCGGCGAGGTTGATCTCCACGAGCCGCGCGGCGGCGCGACAGGCCCCCTCGGCCAGCTCGGAGGCGACGACCGCCTCTCCGACCAGCTGGTCCGAGACGCCGTCGACAGTCTCGGCGGCGATGCCCGCCAGCTGCGCCGCGACGGAGGCGATCGCCAGCGGCGCCGCGCATGCCGCCGCCAGCGCACTCGCGCGCCGTGCCGCGCGCTCGGGATCGGAGGCGGGCAGCCGAAGGGCCTCCAGCACGGGCGCGTATGACCCGCGCTCGCGCTCGGCCAACTCCAGCGCGCGGTCGCGCAGGGCTGCGGCGCGCACTGCGCACGCCGACCCCATCGGTGTCGTGTCGAACGCCGCCGTCATCTCCAGCAGCGCGGCGGCCAGCGAGCAGACGAGCGCGGCCGTCGAGCCGGCTCCCGGGCCGGGGGTCTTCTCCGCGAGGCGGTCGAGGACCTCGCTCAGGGGCAGATCGTGCAGCGTGCCCGTCCCGGACTCCATCACGCTCACCCTAGAACAGCCCGATCGTGCGGCCGTTCTCGTCGATGTCGATGTTCAGCGCGGCCGGGGTCTTGCCCAGGCCCGGCATCTGCACGATGTCGCCGGCCAGCGGCACGAGCCAGCCGGCGCCGGTGTAGGCGCGGATGTCGCGCACCGGCAGCGTGAAGTGCTCGGGGACGTTGAGCAGCGTCGGGTCCGCCGACAGCGACAGGTGGGTCTTGGCCATGCACACCGGGAAGTGACCGAGGCCCTCCCGGGTGAACTGGGTGATCTTGCGCTCGGCCTCGGGATAGAAGTAGACGTCCTTGGCGCCGTACACCTGCCTGGCGACCGCCTCGATCTTGTCCTGGATCGGCTCGTCGTCCTGGTAGAGCTGGTGGAAGGTGTTGGGCTGCTCGCAGGCCTCCACCACCGCGCTGGCCAGATCGGCGGCGCCGGCGCCGCCCTTGGTGAACCCCTCGTTGGCCTCGGCGGCGAACGCGCCGGCCTCCATGGCCAGCCGCTTGACGAGCTCCACCTCCTCGCGGGTGTCGCCGGGGCGGCGGTTGACCGCCACCACCGCCGGCACCCCGAAGGTGTTGATCGTCTGCAGGTGATGGCGCACGTTGGCAAAGCCGGTCTCGATCGCGTGCAGCGCCGCCGATCGGTCTGCCCGGGGGTCGTCCTCAAGGCCAGCGTGGTGCTTGATCGCGCGCACGGTCGTGACGAGGACTGCGGCCGACGGCGTCAGCCCGCCGAACCGGCACACGATGTCGAAGAACTTCTCCATCCCCATGTCGGCGCCGAAGCCCGACTCGGTGACGACGTAGTCGCCCATCTTCATCCCGATCAGGTCGGCGATCAGCGAGTTGTTGCCGTGGGCGATGTTGGCGAACGGGCCGCAGTGCATCAGCACCGGCTGGCCCTCGAGCGTCTGCACGAGGTTCGGCTTGAGCGCGTCTTTGAGCAGCACCGTCATCGCTCCGGCCGCACCCAGGTCCTCGGCGGTGATCGCCTTGGCGCCGTCGAACGAATAGGCGGCGGTGATGCTGCCGATGCGCTTGCGCAGGTCCTGGAGGTCGCGGGAGACGGCCATGATCGCCATCACCTCGGAGGCGGCGGTGATGTCAAAGCCGGTCTCGCGCGGGTAGCCGTTGGCGCGGCCGCCGAGGCCGACGGCGATGTTGCGAAGCGCCCGATCGTTCATGTCCACGGCGCGGCGCCAGCCGATCCGCAGCGCGTCGATCTTGTGCGGGTTGCCGTGCAGGATCGACGCGTCGATCATCGCCGCCAGCAGGTTGTTGGCCGCCGTGATGGCGTGGATGTCGCCGGTGAAGTGGAGGTTGAGGTCCTCCATCGGCACCACCTGGGTCAGCCCGCCGCCCGCGGCGCCGCCCTTGATCCCGAACACCGGACCCAGCGAGGCCTCGCGCAGGCAGGCGACCGGGTTCTTGCCGATCACGCCCAGGCCCTGGGTGAGACCCACCAGGGTGGTCGTCTTGCCCTCGCCGGCCTTGGTGGGGGTCATGCCGGTGACGCACACCAGCTTGCCGTCCGGACGGTCGGCGAGTCGCTCGAGCACCGACAGCGCGATCTTCGCCTTGTGGCGCCCGTAGGGCTCGATCTCCTCGGGTTCCAGGCCGGACGCCGAGGCGATCGACTCGATCGGCTCAAGTACCGCCTCCTGCGCGATCTCCAGGCTGCTCTTCATGTCTCTCTCCTCGATGAACTGCTAATGGCTAACTGCGGCGGCGGCCAGTTCGGACACGAGCTTGTCCTCGTAGAACCGCTCCAGCCGGAACGGCTCGATCAGGTCGGGCTGGCGCCCGGTGGCGACCAGCTCGGCCAGCGTCTTGCCGACGATCGGGGCGGCCTTGAAGCCGTACGTCCCCCAGCCGGCGGAGACGTGGAAGTTCTCGACCTCGGTCTGCCCCAGGATCGGGCTGTAGTCAGGGCTGAGGTCGCACAGGCCCGCCCAGCTGCGCAGCAGGCGCGCGCGCTCCAGCTGGGGGAAGAGCTCCATCGCGTGGCGGGAGACGTCCTGCAGGAAGTTGAGCGTGCCCTGCATCCGATACGTCGTCCACGGCTCGATCTCGGCGCCCATCAGGAACTCACCTCTGTCCGTCTGTGAGAGATAGACGTGCATCTGCGAGGAGACGATCACCACGTCGAGCAGCGGCTTCATCGGCTCGGTGACGCACGCCTGCAGGATGTGCGTGGTGATCGGCATCGGCACATCCGCCATGTCCGAGATCAATGTGGTCCACCCGGCGGTGCAGTTGAGGACCTGACCCGCGTTGATCGTGCCGCGGTTGGTCTTGACCTTGGTGATGCGCCCGTTGGAGCGCTCCATCCCCAGCACCTCGGTGTTCTGGTGGATCTCGGCGCCGCCCTGGTCAGCCGAGCGGGCCAGTCCCCACACCACCGCGTCGTGGCGGATGATCCCTCCGGGCGGGTGATACAGGGCGCCCATGATCGGATACGTGGCGTTGGGATTGTCGACCTGCATCGCCGGCGCCAGCTGCTTGATCTCATCCGGGTAGATCAGCCGGCTGTCGATCCCCTGCAGGCGGTTGACCTCGGCGCGGTTGGCCATCACGAACATCGCCCGGTCGGCGTGGGCGAGTGTCAGGTGCCCGCACTGGGAGAACAGCAGGTTGAAGTTCAGATCCTGGGAGAGCCCCTCGTAGAGCTTGACCGACGCGTCGTAGAACCTCGCGCCCTCGGGCGTCTTGTAGTTGGAGCGCAGGATCGTCGTGTTGCGCCCGGCGGCGCCCGAACCGATGTAGCGCTTCTCCAGGATCGCGATGTCCTTGATCCCGTGCTCGCGCAGGTAGTGCGCGGTGGCCAGGCCATGGGAGCCGCCGCCGATGATCACCACGTCGTAACTGTTCTTCAGCTCGCTCTGGCGGCGCCACATCCGCCGCTTGCGGAAGATGTCAAGCACGGGCGGCCTCGCTTGTCGCCGGGACGAGCGCGTCGACCCCGACCGGACCGCCGCCGAGATGCTCGGCCGCGTCGGCGACCGTCGACCACATGTACTCGCCCGTGGCCCAGCCGAACAGGAACAGGTAGCGGTTCTCGTCCTCGCGGATCAGGATCCCGGGCTGGCGGCCGATCGATCCCGGCCGCAGTCCGGTGACGGGCGTCACGTGGGGCCGCAGATCCAAAGCGCAGAACCGCGCGAGCGTCTCTCGGCTCAGCGGACCGGTGAGGGTGAGGGCGGCGAAGTTCGACGTCACGTCGGTCACGTCAAGGTCGGCATCGTCGAGCGAGGGCCGGGCGCCGATCACCAGCGCGCGGGTCTCGGTGAGCCGGCACCACCAGGCGTCGTCCTGACGCACCGCGGTACCAAACGGCAATGACGTGATCGTCTCTGCGACGCCCTGCAATTCGACTTTGGCCAGGTGCGAGACGTCGGCCCAGGCGACGTCGCCGGCTGCGGCGCGCGGGTAGTCGACGGCGACGTTCCAGCCGTCGCGCACCTCGAAGCGGGCGCCGGCCGCGCGGGCCATGCCCTCCATCGGCGAGCGAGCAATGACCTCGTCGGTCCGAGCGGTCGGAGCCAGGAAGTCAAGGTTCACGAGCGCAGCACCTCGCCCTCGGGGTCGTAGAACGGCTTGGTCTGGATCTCGCCGATCAGCTGGCGGCCCTCGTCGGAGATCGTGATCTGGGCGCCGTCGTGGGCCAGCGCGTCGGGCACCCACGCCATCCCGATCGTGCGCCCCAGCACGGGCGAGTGCCTGGCACTGGTCACCTGCCCGGAGGGCGAGCCGTGCTCGTCGACGACCACCGCGCCCTCGGTCGGCACGGCGCCGTTGGCCAGCGTGAATCCGACCAGCGCGGTCGTGGGCGTCTGCTGGGCGTAGTGCTGCAGCGCCCACTTGCCGATGAAGTCCTGCTCCTTGTCCAGCTTGACGATCCACGGCATCGCGGCGGCAAACGGCGTGGACTCCGAGTCCGTGTCCTGCCCGACGAGGATGTGCATCTTCTGCAGGCGCAGGATCCGCTGCGGCTCCAGGCCGAACGGCCGCAGCCCATGCGGCTTGCCCGCGGCCATCAGCGCGTCCCACACGTGCTCGCCGTAGGCGGCGGGGAAGTGGATCTCGTAGCCCACTTCACCGACGAAGCCGATTCGCAGGATCAGGCACTGCACGCCGGCAACCTGCGCCTGCTTGCCGTCGAGATAGGCGAACGCCTCGTTGGAGCAGTCCAGGTCGGTGACGGCGCCCATGATCTCCCGCGCCCGGGGACCGGCCAGGTTGACGGCGCTCAGGCCCTGGGTGACGTCGGTCATATGCACCCGGTCGCCCCACGTCGCCTGCCACCAGCCGAACCACTCCTCGACGGCGCCGGCGCCACTCGAGGTCGTGGTCACGTAGAAGGTCTCGTCATCGATCCGGCAGATCGTCCCGTCGTCGACGATCCGCCCGGCGTCGGAGCTGATCACGCCGTAGCGGATCCGGCCCGGCTTGAGGTTGGAGAAGCGGTTGGGATACAGGCGGTCCAGAAATTCTCCCGCGTCGGGGCCGCGCACGATCAGCTTGCCGAGCGTCGAGACGTCGATCAGCCCGGCGGCGCGGTTGACGGCCAGCGCCTCGCCCTCGGGGTCGCCGTAGTCATAGGCGCGGCGCCAGTCGCCGGCCCACTTGACTGTCGCTCCCAGCTCGCGGTGACGACCGTGGATCGAGGAGCGCTTGGCCGGCTCGACCGGACGGCCGCCGAGGATCCCCATCGGCACCGATACCCACGGGGGCCGCGCGGTCGTGACGCCGACATCGCCGAGGCTCTGCCCGGTCTCCTGGGCCATCAGGCGGACCGCCGGCAGCTGGCACATGCGCCCCTGACAGGGACCCATCGTCACCGTGGTGTAGCGCTTGGACAATTCGATCGAGTCATAGCCCTCCTCGATCGAGAGGTGCACGTCCTTGCTGGTCACGTCCTCGCAGATGCAGGCGAAGCACTTGCCCCCGCGTTCGGCTCCGCTCACCGCCGGCGCGACGACCACATCGGGCGCGGGGGCGTCGCTGAGCTGAGCTGTGATCTCCGTGATGCGTCCGTCGGAGTGCGCGTCGCCGTGACCGAGGCTGTGAGCGGCCTCGCGGCCGGCCAGCTCGCCGGAGATCGCCGCCGCCTCGTCGGAGTCCGCGCCCGCCACCTCGCCGGCGGCGTACACGCCGTCGGGCAGCTGGGAGATCGAGAAGTGCCCACGCCGCTCGTCGTAGATGCTCTGCGCGCCGGCCTGCAGGAGCAGCGAGCTTGCCGGGATCGCGCCGCCGGACACGAGAATGAGATCCGTCTCGAACTCGTGCTCGTCGCCTCGGTGGGTGGGACCGATTTGAGCGATGACGGCGTTTTCGACGACCTTCTTCCCGCGCGCCTCGATCACGGTATGCCCGGCGAACACCGGCACCCCGGCGCGGCGCAGTTCCAGGCCGGCCTCGTTGAGCTCCGGTCGAAGGTCGGCGACGGCCACGATCTGAACGCCGATCTCGCGCAGCGCGGCGGCGGCCTCGAGGCCGCGATCCGAGGTGGTCGCGATGACCGCGCGGCGGCCGGGACTGACGGCGTACAGCGAGGCCAGACGCCGCGCTCCGCCGGCCAGCATCACGCCGGGCAGATCGTTGCCGGCGAACACGAGCGGCTGCTCGATCGCCCCCGTCGCGTACACGTGCCTGGCGGCGCGGATCTGGTGCATGGTGTCGCCCTGCCAGACCGCAACCAGGCCGTCGAAGGCTCCAAGCGCGGACCCGCGGTCGATGATCTCCACCCCAGCCGCACGGGTACGGGCGACCAGCTCGGCGAGGCCACCGGAGAGCAGCTGCTGGCCGCCGGGCTCGGGGCCCTCGTCGACGAGCACCGTGTCGGCGCCCAGTTCGGCGGCGGCGATGGCGGCGTTCAGTCCGGCGATCCCGCCACCCACCACCAGCACGTCGGCGTGGCGGCGGCGGTACTCGGTGCGCCACTCGCGCTCGGGCTGGGAGTGGCGCAGCTTGCCCAGGCCGGCGGCGTTGCGCAGGATCTTCTCGTACAGCGGCCACAGCCTCCGGGGCCGGATGAACGTCTTGTAGTAGAAGCCGGGCGGGGTGAACGGGCCGCCGACGATGTCGGTCGCGCGCATCGCGTCGAACTCCAGCGAGGGCAGCGCGTTGACGTGCTTGACCTCGATCCCCTCGCGCACCGGCTCGGTGCATGCCCGGGCGCCGGGGGCGCCGTCCACAGAGCAGATGCAGTTCGGGCACGAACCCGACACACACATAAGCCCCCGGGGGCGATGGTACTTGAAGCTACGGCCGAAGATGCGCCGGCCGGACGCGTACAGCGCCGAGCCGATCGTGTCGCCCTCGTAGGCCTTGACCTGCTTGCCGTCGAAGGTGAAGGTGACGAGCTTCTCGCGCTTGATTCGCTCGCCGGGCTGGGGGGACAGACGGCTCACAGCAGGTCGCCCCCGGTCGTGGCGGGGGTTACGGCCGCCTCCCCGCCGGGCTCCTCGGCCCCCGGCAACGCGGTCCACTTGACCTCGTTGGTGCGCGTGTCGCGCTCGGCGATGAACCAGGCCCGGCAGCCGGAGCGGTGAAACCACCACTCGCGCTGCACGCCGGCGACGTTGCGGCGAAAGTAGTTGTAGATGTTCAGCTCGCGGAAGCTGGGCTGGCCCTGGGGTCGTTGGGAGATCTCCCCGCCGAAGCCGAAATCCGTGACTTCGCGCACGCCACAGTTGGGGCAGGTCAAGAGAAACGACACCGGCCACCCACGCTAAGCCCGGCGCTTGATCTTGTCCAATATCGAATTAGGATTGATTGATCTGATTTTCGTATCAGAAGGATCGAATCGTCACCGCCATCGAGAGACCGTCCGTGGAACTTCGCCAACTGCGTTATTTCGTGGCCGTCGCCGAGGAGCTTCACTTCCGGCGCGCGGCCGCGCGGCTGCATATCTCCCAGCCGCCGCTCAGTCAGCAGATCAAGGCGCTGGAGGAGGAGCTGGGCTGCCGTCTGCTGGCCCGCACCCGCCGGCGCGTCGAGCTGACGCCCGCCGGCGACGCGTTCCTGCGCGACGCCCGCGCGATGCTGGCCGAGCTCGACGTGGCCGCCGCCACCGCCCGCGCGATCGACGCCGGGCAGGCAGGCGTGTTGCGCGTCAATTTCGTGGGCTCCGCACTGCTGTCGATCGTGCCCGGCACCGTGCAGCGCTTCCGCCGCGCGCGACCCGGCGTCGAGGTCGAGGTACGCGAGCGCTCCACGGCCGATCAGCTGCGCGCGCTGGCCTCGGGCGTGGTCGACGTCGCTCTCGTCCGCCCCCCGATCGAGGCCGATCCGGCGCTCCGCACCGAGGTGGTGATGCGCGAGCGCACGATCGCCGCGATCCCCGAGGGCCATCCCCTGGCCGCCCTGCGCCGCGTGCCACTCCGGCGGCTGGCCGGCGAGCCGCTGGTGCTGTTCCCGCGCCGGCAGGCACCCGGCTTCCACGACCTGCTGATCGGCCGTCTGGCGGCCACCGGCGCGTCGCCCCAGGTGGTCCAGTACGCCCCTGAGATGCTGACCATCATCGGCCTGGTGGCCGCCGGAATCGGCGTCTCGCCGGTGCCCGCCTCGGTCGCCGCCCTCACCCTGCCCGGCGTCGAGTACCGGCCGCTCTCCGGCGCCCCGGACACCGAACTGGTGGCGGTCACCCGCGCCGACGACGAGTCAGCCCTGGTGCGGGCGTTCGTGGCCGACGCTCGCGTGCCCTAGCGTGCGATATTTGTGCATCTATAGGTACTTTTTCTCGCATCCTGCCCGGGTTCGCCCTGGCTGCCGCGCTCACCCTCCCGGCCACAGCTCTGGCTGCGTCACCGACCCCGATCGCGGCGCCCGCCCCGCCGGCCACGATCGAGAGCGCGCTGTCCGCCGTATCGTGCCCCAGCGACACTCGCTGCTTCGCCGTCGGCTCCTCTCTGGGCGACGACCATCATCGCCGGGCGCTGATCGAGCGTTGGGACGGAACGCGCTGGACGATCGCCCGCTCGGCGCCCACCCCGGGGTTGCGGACGGTGTTTCTGTTCAGCGTGTCGTGCGCGACGCCCCGCTCGTGCATGGCGATCGGCAACGCGCTGCGCGGCAGACGGACCCGCATCTCCGTCACCGAGCACTGGAACGGAACGCGCTGGCGGGTTGAGCCGACGCCGCCGGCCGGCGAACCGCGGCCCGGTCAGGGCCTGCTCGCCGTGTCCTGCCCATCCCCGGATGGCTGCGTGGCGGTCGGCGACTACGTCAAGGCGACCGTGATCGAGCGCTGGAACGGTCGCCGCTGGCGGGTGAGCACGCGACTTCCGACTCACGGCGACGCCTACGTCGGCCTGCAGGACGTCTCCTGTCCGTCGACGTCGTTCTGTCTGGCCGTCGGCTTCCGCGAGCCGCTCAGCGAGCAGTTCGCCCTCGCCTACGACGGCTCACGCTGGAGCGTTGCCCCGACCTCGGGTGGCGGGGAGACGAGCCTCCAACAGGCCTCGTGTCTCTCGAGCACGTTCTGCCTGGCGGTCGGCGCGGCCTTCGGCGGCGACGCCGCCTCCGCGGTGGCCGAACGCTGGAATGGCCGGCGGCTGGCCTACGTCTCCTCCGAGACGCCGCCTGGGTCCGGCGCCACCGCGCTGTCGCGCGTCTCCTGCACATCGCAGATGAGCTGCCTGGCGCTCGGGGGTTTCGGCGCCGGCGACCCCAGCCAGGCGATGGCCCAGTCCTGGGACGGCTCGCAGCCTCACGCTGGCGTTCACCGCCGCCCGGTCGGGTTCATTCCCGTGGTCCGCGGTGAACTGCCGGCCGAGCTTCTGCATGCTCGTCGGCGCCGCCGGGCGCCGCGTCGACACGGCCCGCGTAACGCTGGAGAAACCGGCCGGTTCTTGACACCCGGCGCGGAGCTGCACGACCGTGTGCGCATGTCCGCCAACGACGAGTCAGGCGCCAGCGGCGGTTCGCTGGTCGAGACGCTCGATGCCTACCTCGCCGACGTGCCCGAAGCCGACCAGGCGGATGCCCTGCACCAGGTCTTCTACGGCTTCTACACGCGCATCGCGATCATCGACCGCACCACCTACGAGCTGGCCGAGTGGGCCAAGAGCTACGCCGCCAAGTCGCCCGACGCCCCCGCCCCGCTGGTCGAGGCCCTGCGCGACAACGCGTTGTACGTCGGCCAGGAGATCTTCGCCAGCCGCCTGCGGGCGATGAGCGCGCTCGCCTACATCTCCCGGCGGCTGGCCGAGGTCGCGCGTGAGCACCCGCCCACGAGTCCGTACACGCTGACGAGCGCGGTTGCCTTCGACCAGGACGAGGGGCGGATGCGGACATATTCGCTCTCGGAGCCGGGAGCGCACCCGGACCTGCCGTATGACCCGTTGGCGTATGACCCACACGCTGAGTAGCGCGAACCGTCGCGGCTGATCAAGCACCGACGGGTCGTCGTGGTGTGTCTGGGGCGCCGGCGGCGCTGCTTGACATCCGCCGCGTGCTCGCGCTGATTGGCATAGAGACACCGGGGGCTGACGCCCCGGATCGGAGACCACGTTTGGGTCCCTCGGCGCTCACCCAGTCTTGACGCCCCGCGCCTCTCCCGGCCCTGAAAACGTCCAGATCAAGGTGGCGGGAAAAGCGAGGTGGATGTTCCCGGCGGCCCGCGCCGGAATCGTCCATGGCGGCCGATTCACGCGGTCGAGATGGATGTTTCCAGGGTGGTGGCGGTGTCCTGAGGGCACCGCTCCGGTCTCGCCACCGAGCTCCCGAGTCGGGGCGCCGGCCCCGACATCCCCAGCCGGTTGCGCGGAACGGCCGCGCCACCCACGCACCCACGACGACGCTAGGCTCGCCGCCATGACCGTCGCCCCACTTAACCCACCCGAGCGCCTGCTCTGCGGGCCAGGCCCCGCCAACATCTCCCCGGCCGTCCAGGACGCGATGCAGCGTCCGCTGCTGGGCCACATGGACCCCGATCTGGCCGACATCAACGCAGAGGTCGTCGACCTCCTGCGCGCCGCCTACCAGGCGCCCGACGCCGGCCTCGTGCTCCCGTTGCAGGCGACCGGCACCTCCGGCATGGAGGCGGGCCTGGCCCACCTGCTGGAGCCCGGCGACACCGCGATCGTCGGCGTCAACGGCTTCTTCGGCAAGCGGATCGTCGAGATCGCCGGCCGGCTGGGTGCCGAGGTCGTGCCCGTGGAGGCCGACTGGGGGCAGCCGGTCGCCAACGACGACCTACTGGCAGGCGCTCGACGCGCACCCACAGGCCCGGCTGATGACCGTCGTGCACGCCGAGACCTCAAGCGGGGCCCTGCATCCGCTCAAGGAGCTGGGCCCCCAGCTGCGCGACCGCGACGTGCTGCTGATGGCCGACTGCGTCACCTCGCTGGGCGGGGTGGAGCTCGCGTTTGACGAGTGGGCCGTGGACTTCGCCTACTCGTGCACGCAGAAATGCGTCGGCGCGCCGCCCGGGATGTCGCCCCTCGCGGTCTCCGAGCGCGCGCTGGAACGGATCGGCAATCGGACGCATCCGGTGCCCTATTCCTACGACCTGCAGCTCCTGCACGATTACTGGGTCAAGCGCCCGCCCGTGTATCACAACACGGTGCCGGTGCTCGGCATCTATGCGCTGCACGAGGCGCTGCGCGAGGTGGCCGCGGAGGGCCTGCCGGCGCGCTGGGAGCGTCACACCCAGGCGGGCGCCGCGCTGCGCGAGGGGCTGCGCTCGCGCGGGCTGGAGCTGCTGGCCGACCCGGCCCACCAGCTGCCCCAGCTGACCGCCGTGCTGGTCCCCGAGGGCGTCGACGCCAAGCACGTGCAGACCGCTCTGCTACGCGAGCACGGGATCGAGATCGGCGGCGGGCTGGGTCCCTCGGCGCCCTCGATGTGGCGGATCGGCCTGATGGGCCATAACGCGCGCGTCGACGTGGCGCAGCGGGTGCTGACCGCGCTCGACGCCGTCCTCTAAAAGCTCGGCGGCGCGGGCGCGCGGGATGCCTGCGGCATCGACGGCAGGTTGGCTCGGACCGCGTCGACGTCGGCGCGTGTCCGGGCCCTCTGAGCTGATCCGAGACGCTCCTCGAACTCGTCCGCCGTCAAGCGTCCCGCGAGCATGTGACTCCGTAGCTCCTCGATCACCTGCTCGCGATCGTCGTCGCCGACGAGGTCGCTCGGCGACCAGACCGGCTCAGGCGGCCTGGGAGCAACCGCTCCAACGATGGCGGCCGACGCCGCCGCCGCCGAACCCTGAATCGTTCCCATCAGCTCGCGATGACGCATCGCCTCCACCTTCCGTTTGCGCGCGCCCCTGCGCAGCAGCCGGTACGGGACGAGCCAGAACCCCCACAGCAGATACCACGCCGTCACGAATACCCAGGCCACGATCACGAGCACGACGGCAGACGCCGTGATCGCGACCAGCGTCGCATCTCCCGGGGCGCGACGCCGCAGGCGCATGATCCGCTGCGCCGAGCCCGCGTAGCTCATCGGCGCGTTGATGATGACGTCTTCGCTTGCCAGGCGAACCGGCGGCTGCGGCTGTGTCTCCATCGTCTGCCCCTCCACGACTGATGCCCTACGTCAGAGTCGGAACGGTACTCCCTCCCGGCGCACGCTTCTAGGCGGCCTGAGCCTGGGCCGCGGTCAGCGTGTTGGACAGCAGCATCGCGATCGTCATCGGGCCGACCCCTCCGGGAACCGGCGTGATCAGCCCCGCGACCTCGACCGCCGCGGAGAACTCAACGTCGCCCACCAGCCCGGCGTCGGTGCGGTTGATCCCGACGTCGATCACGGCGGCGCCGGGCTTGACCCAGCTGCCCTTGACCATCTCCGGCCGTCCGACGGCCGCGACCAGCACGTCGGCGCGCCGGCAGACCTGATCCAGGTCACGGGTGCGCGAGTGGCACGTGGTCACGGTCGCGTTCTCGGCCAGCAGCAGCGCCCCCACCGGCTTGCCCACGAGGTCAGAGCGGCCCACGATCACCGCCTCCGCGCCCTCCAGCGCGACGTCGTATCGCCGCAACAGCTCGATCACCCCCGCGGGCGTGCAGGGCCGCAGGCCGGGCTGACCCTTGGCCAGCAGGCCCGCCGACACCGGCGTCAGCCCGTCGACGTCCTTGGCCGGGTCGATCAACGTGGTCAGATGCGAGCCGTCGATGTGCGGCGGCGTGGGCAGCTGGAGCAGGATCCCCGACACGCGCGCGTCGGCGTTGAGCTCGGACAGCAGCTCCACCACCTGCTCCTGCGTGGAGTCGGCCGCCAGATCATGCGCGAAGCCCTCGATGCCGACCTCGGCACACGCCTTCTGCTTGTTGCGGACGTACACCGCGGAGGCGGGATCGTCGCCGACCAGCACCGTGGCCAGCCCGGGACGCTGCCCGCCGCCGGCCATCCACGCTTCTATCCTCTGGCGCACCTCGGCGCGGACCTGCTGGGCCACGGCCTTGCCGTCGATCAGTTGAGCGCTCATCGAACGAATTCGTACATGATTATGAGGGCGGCCGTCAACCACGCGACATCGGCGCGATTGGTCCGCGAGCCGCTACGCAGCACACTGACCGCCGCCGAGGCGTTAGATGCGCTCAGCGAGGAGCGGATGGCGTTCGCGCTGGTCGGCCAGTGGGCGGGCGGCGGGGCGATCGTCGGCTCCGAGCCGGTGGCGGTGGCCGATGAGGATGACGACCCGTTCGCGCTCCTCGACGATCTCCCGGCCGTCACAGCATCTGCGTCCTTTGCGCCCGGGGCGGTGGGCGGCGGGTGGTTCGGCTGGCTCGGTTACCGGCTGGCGGGTCGGGTCGAGCGGATTCCGGAGGGTCCTCCGCGCCCGGTGCCGATGCGCGACTTCCACCTCGCCTACTACGACCACCTGCTGCGCCTGGACGGCGACGGGCAATGGTGGTTCGAGGCGCTGGTCACCGGGCCCCGCGAAAGCGCGCTGGCCGCCCGCCGGCGCCACCTGAGCCGGCTGCTGCGCGAGGCACCCGCTCCGCGCGCGCCGATCGAGGACCCGCCGCCGCTGCAGCTGAGCCGCGCGGCGGCCGCTCATCACCTCGCCGCGGTCGCCGCCTGCCGCGAGCGGATCGCCGCGGGAGAGATCTTTCAGGCCAATCTCTGCGTGCGACTCGAGGCGGAGTTCCAGGGGACGGCGGCCCAGCTGCTGGTCCGCGCGCTCGCCGAGGTGCCGGCGGTCTACGCGGCCAGCTTCGATACGCCGCACGGCTCGATCGCCAGCCTCTCCCCCGAGCTGTTCCTGCGCCGCAGCGGCGACGAGCTGGTCACCGGCCCGATCAAGGGCACGGCGCCCCGCGATCCCGATCCGGCGGTCGCGGCGGGACAGCTCGCGCGCCTGTACAGCTCGACCAAGGACGCCGCCGAGCACGTGATGATCGTCGACCTGATGCGCAACGACCTGGGGCGGGTGTGCGCCTACGGATCGGTGCTCGCCCCGCGCCTGCCGACCGCCGAGGCGCATCCTGGGCTCTGGCACCTCGTGTCCCGCGTGCGCGGCCGGCTGTGGCCGGGCGTGGGCGACGCCGACGTGCTGCGCGCCACCTTTCCGCCCGGCTCGGTCACCGGCGCGCCCAAGGTGCAGGCCCTGCGGGTGATCGCCGAGTCAGAGCTGACCGGCCGCGAGGTCTACACCGGCGCGATCGGATACGCCAGCCCGGTGGCGGGACTCGAGCTCAACGTCGCGATCCGAACCCTGGAGCTGCGCCACGGCCACCTGTGGCTGGGCGTCGGCGGTGGGATCGTCGCCGACTCCGATCCGCAGCGCGAGCTCGAGGAGGCGCTGGTCAAGGGGCGCCCGATCGCGGCCGCGATCGGGTCGTCGGTCGCGCTGGCGCCCAACGCACAGCCGCGGGTGGCCTGAGGTGCCCGATCCGAGCGAGGGCGTGTTCGAGACGCTGCTGGTACGCGACGGCCGCGTCCAGGCGCTGGACCGCCACCTGGCTCGCCTGGGCGCGCTCGCTGGACGAGCTCTACGGACAGAACCTGCCGGACGGGCTGCGGGCAACCGTGCACGAGCGGGCGGTCGGGTGCAGCGGCTGGCATCGCCTGCGCGTCGACGTGATCCCCGACGGCGACGGGCTGCGCGTCGTCGCCGAGACGACGGCGCTGGATCCGAGGCGGCCGCGCCACTTCGCGTGCACGCCGGTGACCGTCCCCGGGGGCCACGGGCCGCACAAGTGGCGCGACCGCCGGGCGCTCGACGGCGGTGCCGGCGTCCCGCTGCTGGTCGACGAGGACGGGTCGGTGCTCGAGGCCGCGTGGGCGAACTTCTGGCTGCTGGACGGGCGCCGGCTGAGCACGCCCGCCGGCCGACGGACGACTGCTGCCCGGCGTGACCCGGGCCAGGCTGCTGGAGCTCGCGCCCGCGCTCGGGCTGGAGTGCAGCGAACGGCGCATCTCGCTCGACGAGGCGCGCGCGGCTCCGGCCGCCCTCTTGACCTCGTCGCTGGCGCTGGCGGTCGCGGCGGCGGTCAACAGCGACCCGGGTCCCGGCGGGGAGGTCGTCGAGAGGATCCGTCTCGCGCTGGAGCGCGACGGCTGGAACGATTGAGCTCCGTGCTGATCCGTCACGCCGACCCCGACCGCGACGCCGCCGGCTGCGCGCAGATCTACGCGCCGCATGTTCGTGACGGCGTCGCCTCGCTGGAGGAGCGGGTGCCCGAGGCGCACGAGATCGCCGACCGGATCCGCGCCGTCTCCCGCAACTGGCCGTGGCTGGTGGCCGAGCTCGATGACCGGGTCGCCGGCTACGCCTACGGCTCCCAGCACCGCGATCGGGCGGCCTACCGCTGGTCGGCCGACGTCACCGTCTACGTGTCGGCCGCCCACTACCGCCGCGGGATCGCCGGCGCGCTGTACACGCCGCTGCTGGCGCTGCTCGCCCACCAGGGCTATCACGAAGCGTGCGCCGGGATCACCGTCCCCAACGCCGCCTCCGTCGGCCTGCACGAGTCGCTGGGCTTCGTGGCGGTCGGCGTATACCGCGACATCGCCTACAAACACGGCCGCTGGCGCTCGGTTGGCTGGTGGCAGAAGACGCTGCGCGAACACCGCCCCGGCGAGAAGCCGACCGAGATCCGGCCGCCGGGACGTCTGCCCGCGGTCTAGTCCGCCAGCGGCAGCTCGAGCGTGAACGCCGCCCCGTCCACCAGCACCCGCCCCGAGTGCTGGGTGGCGATCGCGGCGACGATCGACAGCCCCAGACCGGCGCCCGGGCGCTCGGAGGTCCCGTCGCCACGCCAGAAGCGCTCGAACAGCTGATCGCGCTCGGCCGGGTCGGGACCCGGCCCCTGGTCGCGGACGGTCACCTGCGCGCGCCCGCCGAGGCTCGTCACCGACACCGTCACCACGCCCGACCCGTGGACGAGCCCGTTCTCCACCAGGTTGGCGACCGCCCGCGCCAGCGCGGCCGGGTCGCCGGTCATCCGCGCGGTCTGCACCCCGTCGAGGGTCACCCGCTCGCCCGCCTCGGCGTCCGCGACCACCGAGCGCACCAACTCGTCGAGCATCACCGGTTCGCGCGCGCCGGTCCCCGGCGTCCCGGCGCGCTCCAGGACCAGCAGCGAATCGACCAGTCGCGCCAGCCGCTCGGCGTCGTGGCGCAGGTCGTCCAGCACCTCGGCGTCGGCGCCGTGGCGCGCCGCGTAATCCACGTTGCCCAGCAGCGCGGTCACCGGGGTGCGCAACTCGTGAGAGGCGTCGGCGAGAAAGCGTCGCTCGCCGGCGCGGGCCTGCTCCAGCGAGGCGAGCATCCGGTTGAGCACGCCCGTCAGCTGGCCGACCTCGTCGTCCGATGGGGCCGCGGGCAGCCGCTGCGAGGGGTCGGCGGTGCGCTCTATCTCCGCCGCCCCGTCGGCCAGCAGGCTCAGCGGCCGAAGCCCGCGCCGGGTCAGCGCCGCCGCCGCGATCGCCGCCAGCACCACCACCCCCGCCCCGCTGAGTCCCACCACGACCCCGAGGCTGCCGGTCGTGTGGGCGATGTCCGAGGTGTCGGAGGCAACCAGCACGACCCCACCCGAGGCCGGGGTGCCGGCGTCGGCGATCGGGGCCGCGTACATGCGCAGCGGCCGTCCGCCGACGCGCACCGTCTCCACGCCGGCGCGTCCGTGCAGGCGGGCGGCGCGCTCCAACGCGTCCTGGGGCAGCAACTGAGCGCCGAGCGCGAGCGAGCGGGCCAGCAGCCGCCCGCGGGCGTCGAGGACCTGGACCGAGATCTGCCGTCCCGATGAGGGGCCCTCCAGGGCGCCGGGGCTGTTGAGAACGGCGGGCGCGGAGATCGCCAGCTGGGCGACCTGGAGCGCGCGGTCGCGCAGAGCGGTGTCCAGCGAGCCACGCAGCTGGTGGTCGACGACGAGCACGGTGACCACCGCGAACAGCACCACGGCCGCGAGGATCGCGGCTCCCGCAGCCAGTGCGATCCGCGCTCGCAGCGTGCCGGCGAACCTCAGCAACGCTCCTCCGAACGCGTTAAAGCATCGTTTCCGACGCTTTTGTTCATGAAAGCTACAATCGCATCCCAGATCTTGTCATCGGCGACACGGAGGTTGGCAGACAGATGACACAGGATCCCGCGGGCGGCGGCAAACCCGCAAGAGTCCTGCTGGTAGAGGAGGATCCGCGTTCGGCGATGAAGATCGTCGAGATGCTCCGGGACGTCTGGCCCCAGGGGCTGCTGATCACGCAGGCTCAGCATGTGGCCGACGCGACGCAGGAGCTGGTCGAGCGCGGCGCCACCTGCGTCCTGCTCAACCTGCCGCGGGACCGCGGCGAGCCGCTGCACGCCCTCGCCGAGCTGAGCGTCTCTGCCCCGCACACGCCCATCATCGTGCTTTCGGAATACGGCGACGAGCTCGGCGTGGAGGCGGTGCGCCTCGGAGCCCAGGACTACCTGCTGACGTCCGAGCTGACCGCGGCCACGCTCGGGCGGGCGGTCCGCTACGCCGTCGAGCGCAAGCGCTCCGAGGTCGAGCTGGCCCGCCAGGCGCTGCACGATCCGCTGACCGGGCTCCCCAACCGCGTGCTGTTCCTGGACCGGCTCGCTGTTGCCCTGGACCGTTCGCGGCGCACCGGCGCCGCGGTGTGCCTGCTGTTCTTGGACGTGGACACGTTCAAGCAGGTCAACGACACGCTCGGCCATGCCGCCGGCGACCTGCTGCTGACGGTGCTCGCCGAGCGCTTCCGCGGCCTGCTGCGCCCGATGGACACGGTGGCCCGCTTCGGAGGCGACGAGTTCACGTTCCTGTTCGAGGGTCTGGAGGGCGACCGCGAGGCGATGGTGATCGCCGAGCGCGTCAGCCACGCGGCGAGCCTGCCGCTGACGCTGGGCGACGGACGAGACGTCGGTGGCGGTCAGCATCGGGATCTCGATGGTGACCGATCCCGAGACGTCGCTCGAGGGGGCGATCCACGACGCCGACGCCGCCATGTACCGGGCCAAGGAGCTGGGCGGCTCGCGCTTCGAGCTGTTCGACGATCGCTCGCGACGCCGCGTCGCCCAGCGATCGACGCTCGAGGCGTCGCTGCGCGGCGCCCTGGAGCAGGCGCAGCTGCGCGTCCACTACCAGCCGCGGGTTTCCATCAACGGCGACACGGGGCTGGTCGGATTCGAGGCGCTGGTGCGCTGGGAGCATCCCGAGCGCGGGCTGATCGCGCCGTCGGAGTTCGTGCCGTTGGCCGAGGAGACCGGCCTGATCGTGCCGATCGGCGATTGGGTGATCGAGCAGGCGCTGGGCCAGGTTCGCCGCTGGCGCCAGTCGCGCCCCGGCATGACGATCTCGGTCAACGTGTCCGCTCGCCAGCTTGCTCATCCGCACCTGCTGGTCAAGCTGGAGCGGGCGCTGCAGCGAGGCCAGCGCCGATCCCGGAGTGCTGTGGCTCGAGGTCACCGAGGACACCGTGCAGCAGGATCCGATCGCTGTCGGCAACGCGCTGGGCGCGCTGCACCGGCTCGGGGTCAACCTCGCGCTGGACGACTTCGGGATGGGCCACTCCTCGCTGCAGAGCCTGCGCGAACTGCCCGTTGACATGCTCAAGATCCACCAGAGCTTCGTCACCTCGTTGGACGCCGAGCCCGACGACTCGGCGCTCGTGGGGGCGGTGGTCGAGCTCGGACACGCGCTCGGGCTGACGGTGATCGCCGAGGGCGTGGAGACCGACGTGCAGCTCGCCCACCTGCGCGAGCTTGGCTGCGACGGCGCCCAGGGCTTCCTCTTCAGCCGGCCGGTCACCGAGGACGGCGTGCAAGAGCTCCTCGTCAGCCGCTGACCGACCCGCCCTCCCTCAGGCGCGCAGCTGAAAGCCGGTCCCGCGCATCGTGCGGATCAGGGGCGGATCACTCAGCTTGCGGCGCAGCCGCGTCACGTAGCGGTCCACGACGTTGGGCTCGGCGGCGTCGTCCCAGATCTCAGCCAGCGCTCGGTCGCGGGTCACGGTGTGGCCGCTCTCCCGCATCAGCAGCTCCAGGAGGGCCACCTCGCGACCCGTGAGATCGATCACGCGCCCGGCGCGGCTGGCGCTGCGGGCCGCCACATCGAGGGTCAGGTCGGCATAGGCGAGCACCGAGTCGCTGGGGCGGCCCCGTCGCGTGAGCGCGTGCAGCCGAGCGACCAGCTCGGGAACGGCGAACGGCTTGACCAGGTAGTCATCGGCGCCCGCCTCCAGGCCTGCCACCCGGTCGGCGACCTCGTCGCGGGCGGTGAGCATCAGGATCGGGGTGGCCAGTCCCTTGCCCCGCAGCCGCCGGGTGACCGACAGACCGTCGATCGCCGGCATCGCCACGTCGAGCACGATCACGTCGGGCGCCGCGCGCTGTACCTCCACCAGAGCGGCGCCCCCGTCGGGCGCGACGGTGACCTCGAATCCCTCGGCGCTGAGCGTGCGCGCCAGCATCCGCCGCAGTGGCGGGTCGTCGTCGACGACCAGCACGCGCGCCGCAGGGAGCCCTGGCTCAGCCACCCGCCACGTCGCGCCGGATGAACACCAGGAACGCCGCGCCGATCGCGGCGCCGCCGTACAGCGCGCACACCCAGGCCGCGCGGATGATCGGGGTCCAGTCGATCGGCGTGCGCAGCAGCCCCTGCCAGGCGTTGAACTGCGTGCTCAGCAGGTAGGGCTGGAGCACGCCCAGGCCGGGGAGGATGCCGATCAGCTGAAAGATCAGCGAGACCATCAGGGTGCCCACGACGGCCGCGGCACTGTTGCGGGTGACCGACGACAGCAGCAGCCCGATGCACACGATCGCGGCGATCGGGATGAGGTAGAGCAGCAGGCTGACGTAGACGAGTCCGAGCGCCTTGGGTGCCGAGACGATCGTGCCCGAGAGGCTCTGCAGCGGGTTGAAAGCCCGACTGCAGACTTCCGGCGACCACCGCGACGGTGCCGCACAGCAGGATCGCGACCACCGCGTAGGTCGTGGCCACCAGCGTCTTGCCGACGAACAGCTGCCAGCGCTCCAGCGACCGGGTGAGGATCGTCTTCAGGGTGCCGTTGTGATCCTCGGAGGCGAAGATGTCACCCGCCACCAGCGCGGCGATCAGCGGAAACAGCCAGATCGCCCCGAACAGCAGGACCACCAGCGGGATCGCCAGGCCGCTCTTGTCCACGTAATCGGAGAAGGCGAAGCCGCCGCCGCGCTCGTGATGGCGGCGCAGGTGGACGGCGAGGACGAACAGGATCGGGACGAGGATCGCGATCCCGAGGCCGAGGTAGGTGCGCTTCTGATGGCGGAGCTTGAACAGCTCCCAGCGGTAGACCGTCGCCACGCCCGGCATCAGCGCGCGACCGGCGTCGTCGGCGCCCGGTCATCGGCCGGGGGCGGCGAGGGCTCCTGGACGGCGTCGCCTTCGGTGAAGCGGAAGAACAGATCCTCCAGCGTCACCGACTGCGGGGCCATCGCCTTGATCAGCGCGCCGGACTCCACCAACGCCTGGGACAGCGGCGCCACAGCATCCTCGTCGGCGCTGAAGATGATGCGCCCCGCCTCGACGCGGACGTCCCCGATCCCCGCCTGCGCCCCGCACACCGCCAGCGCGCGCTCGTCGTCGGTGGTCTCCAGGCGATAGGCCGTTCCCGCCCCGCGCTTGAGCGCGGAGATCTCGCCCTCGTAGACGATCCGGCCCGAGCGCACGATCGCCACCCGGTTACAGAGCTCCTCCACCTCGTTCATCAGGTGGCTGGAGAGCAGCACCGTCATGCCCTGGTCGGCAAGCCGCCGGATCAGCACCCGCATGTCGCGCATGCCCGCCGGGTCCAGACCGGTGGCCGGCTCGTCGAGCAGCAGCAGCTTGGGATTGCGCAGCAGCGCGGCAGCGATCCCGAGCCGCTGGCGCATGCCATGCGAGTAGCCACCCACGCGGTCGTTGGCGCGGCCGGTCAGCTCCACCGTCTCCAGCGCGCCCGCCACCCGGTCCGACGCGTCGCCGCCGTCGAAGGCGGCCATCATCTCAAGGTTGCGCCGGGCGGTCAGGTACGGATAGAAGGTGGGGGCCTCGACGAACCCCGCCACCCCCTGCAGCGCGTGGACGGTCTGGGTGGGGTCGTTGCCGAACAGGCGGATCGTGCCCGCGGTCGGCGAGATCAGGCCCAGCATCATCCGCAGCGACGTGGTCTTACCGGCGCCGTTGGGTCCGAGGTAGCCGTACACGTCGCCGGCGCGGACCGTGAGGTCCACGCCGGCCACCGCGGTCAGCTCGCCGTAGCGCTTGACGAGGCCACGAACCTCGATCGGCGGGGGCGCGTCGTCGCTCACGGCGCCAGGGCCCGCGCTGCCTGCTCGGCCGCGGCGGCTGGCACCGAGCCGAGGACCGTGTAGGCGACGCCGCCGCGGGTGAAGCGGACCACCGTGCCCAGCGCGGTGGAGAGCTCCTGCCCGGTGGAGCCGTTGATCGACACCGTCGGCAGGCTCAAGCCGCCGGAACCCTTGTCGGTGCTCGCCTTCGCAGACTTGGCGTCGGCCGCCTGCTCGAGCACGATCATCCCGCCGATGCCCTGGCCGAACGTGACCAGGGCCCCCGGCTTTCCGCCGAAGTCCAGCACGGAGGTGTCGTGGCGCGGTAGCCCGACGAGCGAGGCGGGGGCGACCAGCCTGAAGGGCACCTTGCCGGCCACGGCTGCCACACCCGACACGTCAGCGTGCTTGGCATGCCTGGCGGCCTTGCGCACCTTCTCTGCCTTACCGGCCGTGCCGGCCTTGCCGGCGGTCGAGACCTTGACCACCTTTGACCCGGTCGGCGGGGAGACGGAGAAGTCAGAGGCCGGCACCGCGCCGTAGGAGATGTTCGTCGCCTTGATGTCCAGCACCGGCGTGGTATTGCCACGGGCGTAGATCCCGAACTCGAGCGGCACGCCCTTGAGCGCGTCCCAGGCCACTTGAGCGGAGCCCAGCAGTCCGCCGTCGTGCTTGGGCGACACCACCACCCGGTAGGCAGCCTGGCCGCCGACGTCGGTGGGCTGAGCCCCGGACACGTTGACGCGCTGCATCAGCTTGGTCAGCTCGGACTGGATCTTGGCGACGGAGGGCACGCCCTGGTCGGCGGACTTGGTCTTGTCGGTCTTGGCCTTGTCGGCGGGCAGCGTGCCCTCGTAGACCGTGTTGGACGTCGGGTCCGAGATCCAGAACGAGTTTCCGTTGACGACCACCTGCGAGTCGCCGTTGTCGGACTGCAGCTCGATCCGGAGATGGCGCTGGCCCGACAGCCACAGCCGCCCACTGGCGCCCTGCAGGATCGGGTCCTTGTGATCGCCGGTGAAATCCGACGAGTCGATCAAGTTGTTGGTGAAGCTGATGTTGGCCGTGATCCCCGTAACGGGCGGCGCCGTCAGGCCCTGGTGCAGCGCGTCGGCGAGGGGCTGGGCTTTGGGCACGGGGCCCGACCCGGTAGCCGCCACGGCGATCGCGGTTCCAGCGGCGATCGCGACCACGAGGCCGACGATCGTGGCCAGGAGACGGCCGGTTGAAGCTGTGCGCAGAAATTTCATCTCAAAGACTCCACCTTTCGAACGATGAGTCCAAGATGGCAGGCAAGCCTGAAATTACTCTGACAGCGCTTCGCGGCAGCTAAGGTCGCGTAAATGTGCCGGCTGTTCGGTATGAGTGGAGGCTCGGAGCCCGTGCGGGCGACATTCTGGCTGCTGCAGGCGCCCGACTCACTGTCGCAGCAGAGCCGCCGCGAGCCCGATGGAGCCGGCATCGGCACGTTCGACGCCGGCGGCCGGCCGGTGGTGGACAAGCAGCCGCTGGCGGCCTACGAGGACCGCGACTTCGCCCGGCAGGCCAAGGAGCTGGAGTCCCGTACGTTCGTCGCCCATGTCCGTTACGCCTCCAACGGAGACCTGACGCTACCCAACACCCATCCGTTCGAGCAGGACGGCCGGCTGTTCGCCCACAACGGGGTGATCGGCGGCCTCGAGCAGCTGGAGACCGAGCTGGGTGACGCACGGGATCTCGTCCACGGCGAGACCGACTCAGAGCGCTTCTTCGCGCTGATCACCCGCGAGATCGAGCGGACGGGCGCCGGCGACATCGGCGCGGGGATCGCCGCCGCCGCCCGCTGGATCGCCGGCAACGTCCCGGTGCTGTCGATCAACTGCGTGCTCATCACCGCATCCGATCTGTGGGCGCTGCGCTATCCCGACACCCACGACCTGTTCGTGCTCGAGCGCGAGGCCGGCGGCGGCGCCCTGCACCACGCCAGCGCGCGCCGAATCCGGGTGCACTCCGAGGGGCTGAGCGATCGCCCGGCGGTGGTCGTCGCCACCGAGCGCATGGACGACGATCCGGGCTGGCGGCCGCTGCGCTCCGGGGAGCTTCTGCACGTCGACGGCGACCTCCAGGTGAGCAGCCTGCAGGTGCTGGACTCCCCGCCCGCGCACCCGCTCACGCTGGCCGACCTCGGCGAGCGCGCGGCGGCCTCCCAGGCGGGTGGCACCCGATGAGCGCGGCGACATCCCTGCCCCCGGGACCCCGCCTTCACCCCGTGCTGCAGACGGCCGGGTTCATGCTCTTCGGAACGCGCTTTCTGGAGGCGATGCGCCGCCGCTACGGTGACGCGGTCACGCTGCGCACGGTGTTCGACGAGCGCTTCGTGATGGTGTTCGACCCCGAACTCGTCAAGCAGGTCTTTCAGGGATCGACCGAGCAGCTGCACGCCGGCGAGGCCAACGCGCTCCTGGGGCCGATCCTCGGCCAGCGCTCCGTGCTGCTGCTCGACGGCGCCGAGCACCTGCGTCACCGGCGGCTGATGCTGCCGTCGTTCCACGGCCGGCAGATGCTCGCCCACGCCGAGACGATGCGCGACTGCGCCGATGCCGAGATCGACGGCTGGCCGGTGGGCGAGCCGTTTCAGATGCTGGAGACGATGCAGTCGCTGACGCTGCGGATCATCCTGCGGGCGGTGTTCGGCTACACGCCGGGTCCCGCCCAGGACGAGCTCCGCACCCGCCTGCGGAGCATGGTCGACCCGCTCGCTCGGCGGCGCGCGCTGATGATGGTCTCCGCGCTCGTGCGCGGGCAGGGCGACCGCCGGGCTGCGCGTGAGTTCCGGGCCCGCAAGCAGGCCGTCGACGAGATCCTGCTCGCGGAGATCGTCCGGCGGCGGTCCGAACCCGACCTCGAGACGCGCGACGACGTCTTCTCGGCGCTGCTGCTGTCGCGCGACGAGGCGGGCAACGGGCTCAGCGATGCCGAGATCCGCGACGAGCTGCTCACGCTGCTGCTCGCCGGACACGAGACGACGGCCACCGGGCTCGCATGGACGTTTGACCTGCTGCTGCACGACGCGCGGGTGATGCAGCGCGCCGCCGAGCGCGACGCGGACTACCTGGATGCGGTCGTCAAGGAGTCGCTGCGCCTGCGCCCGGTGATCGCCGGGGTGGGCCGGGTGGTCAAGGACGCGCCGTTCTCGCTCAACGGCTACGAGGTCCCGGTGGGGCTGGAGATCAACCCCTCGATCCGCACCATCCACCGCCGCGCCGATCTGTACCCGGACCCCGGGCGCTTTGTCCCCGAGCGCTTCCTCGGACCGGGAGGCGGGCCGGACACCTACACCTGGTTGCCCTTCGGTGGAGGCAGCCGGCGCTGCCTCGGCGCGAGCTTCGCGCTCATGGAGATGCGCATCGTGCTGGGCCGCGTGCTCGAGCGCTGTGCCCTGGCCGCGGTCGACACAGACCTCGCTCAGGCGCAGTTCCGCATGATCACGCTCGCCCCCAAAGGCGGGGTGCCGGTGCGCCAGCTGCGGGCTCCGGTGCCCGCGCGCGTAATCTGCACGGCCGGATGCTCCTCTACGACTCCGCCATCTCAGGCAACTGCTACAAGGTGCGGCTGCTGTTCGCCAAGCTCGGGATCGACTACGAACGGCGCGAGCTCTCCGTGTTCGACCGCTCCGACCGCCCGCACGTCCTCGGCGACCTCAACCCGGGGCTGCGCGTGCCGACGCTCGTCCTCGACGACGATCGCGCGCTCGCCGAGTCCGGCGCGATCCTCTTTCACTTCGCCGAGGGGACCGAGTACCTGCCGGCCGATGCGTTCGAGCGCGCCCAGGTGCTGCAGTGGATGTTCTTCGAGCAGTACGACCTCGAGCCCAACATCGCCGTGCTGCGCTTCTGGGCGGAGGCCGGCACCAGTCACCCCGATCCCGAGGTGGAGGCCAAACGCCAGGGCGGCGAGCGTGTGCTGCGCGCCATGCAGCGCCACCTCACCGACCGCGCGTTCTTCGTCGGCGACGCCTATTCGATCGCCGACATCGCGCTGTACGCCTACACGCACGTGGCACCCGAGGGCGGCTTCAGCCTCCAGCCGTATCCGGCAATCCAGGCGTGGCTGGCCCGGGTGGCCGACCACCCGGGCCACGTCAAGATCGGCGACTGACAGCGCTCAGCCCCCCGCGTCGGCGTTGGCGAGAACGGCGTCGTGCACGTAGTCGGCCAGGCCCGCCGCCACCTTCTCATAGCTGCGCTTGAAGCGGTCGTCGGCGATGTACATCTCCGCGAGATTGCGATGCATCTTGGCGATACCTCGTAGAACCAGCGCGTCATGTGCTGGCGGTGGCGCTCGGCGATCGCGCGCGCCGGTGCGCCCTCGGCCGGCTCGCCGGCGGCCATCAGCGCGGCGAAGTCGGCCACCACGCTCTCGGCCTCGCTCCGGATCTCGGCCCATTCGGGCTCGCCGTAGCCGGCCGCGCGCCGGGCCGACTCCCTGTAAGCGTCGGTATGCCCCCAGCGGTCGCGCACCTCGTCCTCGTAGGCGGTTGGATCGAAATCCTCAAACATCGCCGATGCCTCCATCTCGTTTCCCTGTCGGTGGGCGGCCAGCGCCTCATCGAGCGCCCGGGCGGTCGCGCCCAGCCGCTCCAGCTCCGCGTCCACCAGCTCGCGCTGGCGAAGCAGCGCGGTCTCGCGGTCGTGGGCCGAGTCGTCGAGCAGCGCGCGGATCTCCTCCAGCGCGAAGCCCAGCTGCCGCCAGACGAGGATCTCCTGCAGGCGCTCCAGGTCCGCGTACGAGTACAGGCGATAGCCGGCGTCCGAACGTCCGGTGGGCGCCAACAGCCCGATCTCGTCGTAGTGATGAAGTGCGCGGACGCTGACGCCCGCCAGGGTGGAGAGCTCTCCGACGGTGTGCATGGCCGCCACCGTAGGGCCTCGCGCCGCGTGAGGGTCAAGGGCTCCTAGTCCGTCCACCACCCCGGCGTCATCTCGGCGTCACCCTCGGCGTGGCCACCAAAGGCCAGCATCTCCATGCCCTCCGGAGCGGCCTCCCATTCCCGCACCGCCTTCGGGGCGACGTAGACGACGTCGCGCGCGCCGACGTCGAAGATGTCGTCTCCCACCTTGAAGCGACCCGCCCCGGAAAGCACGACATACGCCTCCTCCACCTCGGAGTGGGTGTGGCCGAACCCGACCCGATTTCCGCCCTTCATCTTGTAGTACGTCAGGCCGATCTTCTCGGCGCCCAACTGCTGGCGCGCGAACCGGGCCTCGCCCATCTCCCCCATCCCGAACTGCGGTGCCAGGTCCGTCACTTCTGAGATGTTGATCTTCGTGTATTCGCTCATGGCGCCAAACGCTAAGCCCCAGCGCATCCGGGATCTAGGAAAAATGCGACATCCGTGACCACCCGCGGCGTCCTGCATCCCGAGTCGATCGGCTCGATCTTCTCGCTCGATCGCCGGCGGCCTCCCGCCGACCTGGCGCGGTTCGTCGACGTTCACTGGCTGGTGTCCTGGGACCTGCGCGGCCGCGAGCCCTACCGCTCACAGGTACTCCCCCACCCGTGCGTCCACCTCGTGTTCGAGCCCAGCGGCGCTGCCGTACACGGCATCTCGCGCCGGCGTTTCGAGCGGCGACTGGAGGGCGCCGGCTGGGCTGTTGGGACCAAGTTCCTGCCGGCCGGCATCGAGCCGTTCGCGGCGCTGCCGGTGCGTCGAGCTCACCGACCGGGTGCTCGGCCTGCCCGCGGTCTTCGGCGATGCGGGCAGGCGGCTGGAGCAGGCCTGCCCGCCCCAGCTCGGCCCCGACCACGCGCTCGCCCAGGTCCATCGCTTCCTGCGCGAGCGTCTGCCCACCGAACCCGATCCCCGGCGCGAGCTCGTCGAGCAGGTCGTCGCCGACATGCGCCATGCGGTCCCGGGCGAGCGGGTCGCCGACGTGGCCGCCGGTCACCACGTCTCCGAACGGACGCTGCAGCGGCTGTTCGCCGCGTATGTCGGAATCGGGCCCAAGTGGGTGCTGCAGCGCTACCGCCTGCACGAGGCCGTCGAGCAGTTGCAGTCTCGGGATGAGGTCGACTGGGCGCGTATGGCGCTGGAGCTCGGCTACTACGACCAGGCCCACTTCGCGCGCGACTTCCGCTCGCTGGTCGGCCGCACGCCCGCCCAGTACGACGCCGCCCGACCCGATCTGACCCGCCCGCGGCCGAAGAGTGAGCCTCGATAAGCTGACGGCCGATGCGTGACGCCCTCATCTGCGAGCCGCTGCGGACCCCGGTGGGCCGTTTCGGCGGGATGTTCCGGGATGTCAGCGTCACCGAGCTGGCCACGACGGTCATCAAGGAGCTGCTGAGCCGGACGGGCCTTCCGCACGACCAGGTCGATGACGTCCTGCTCGGCCAGGGCTATGCCAACGGCGAGGCGCCGGCGCTGGGTCGCGTGGCCGCGCTGGATGCGGGGCTGCCCGTCGAGGTGCCCGGCCTCCAGATCGACCGCCGGTGCGGTTCGGGCCTGCAGGCCGTGCTGGAGGCCAGCATGCAGGTGCAGACCGGCGCCGCCGACGTGGTGCTCGCCGGTGGCGCCGAGAGCATGAGCCAGGCCGAGCTCTACTCGACGGGGCTGCGCTGGGGGGCGCGCTCCGGCGGGGCGATGCTGGAGGACCGGTTGGTCCGCGGCCGCGTCACCGCCGGCGGCATCAACTTCCCCGTCCCCGGGGGCATGATCGAGACGGCCGAGAACCTTCGTCGCGAGTACTCGATCCCACGCCAGGAGCAGGACGAGCTGGCGCTGCGCTCCCATCAGCGTGCCGTCGCCGCCCAGCACAACGGCACCTTCGCGGAGGAGATCGTCCCCGTCGAGGTCAGAGATCGCAAGAACGGCTCGCGCATGATCGAGCGCGACGAGCATCCCCGGCCCGACGCCACGCTGGAGAGCCTCGGCGCGCTGCGTCCCGTGATGGGCCGCAAGGACCCCGAGGCAACGGTCACCGCCGGCAACGCCTCGGGCCAGAACGACGGCGCGGCGGTATGCATCGTCACTCATGCCGACAAGGCCTCCGAGCTCGACCTGAAGCCGATCGCGCGGCTGGTCGGCTGGTCGGCCGCCGGCGTGCCGCCGCGCACGATGGGAATCGGGCCCGTGCCGGCGACCGCTCGCGTGATGACCCGCACCGGCCTGACGCTGAAGGAGATGGACCTGATCGAGCTCAACGAGGCGTTTGCCGCCCAGGCGCTCGCCGTCCTGCGCGAGTGGGACCTGCCCGATCAACTGGAGCGCGTCAACGTCAACGGCTCGGGGATCTCGCTCGGGCACCCGATCGGCGCCACCGGCGGACGGATCCTGGCCACCCTGCTGCGCGAGCTGGATCGCCGCGGCGGCCGCTACGGCCTGGAGACGATGTGCATCGGCGGCGGGCAGGGCCTGGCGGCGATCTTCGAGAACGTCAACGGCGCGTGAGCGTCTCGCCGGAGGGCGGGGCGACGTTGCGCGAGGTGGTGGAGGCGCTCGCGCCGCTGGAGCGCCTGGCCGGCGAGGCCGGCGAGCGAGCGGCGGCCGAGTGGATCGCCGAGCGCCTGCGCGCCGCCGGCTGCGCGGCCGAGGTGGAGACCGAGCAGTTCCTGGACGGCTACGCCGAGGTGATGCGCTCGCTCTCGGCCGCCAGCCTGGGCGCGGGGGTCGCGGCGCTGGTCGGGGGGTCCGCTGCGCCGTCTGGCAGGAGTGGCCGCCGCGGCCGTGACGGCGGCGATCGCCGAAGACATCTCCAACGGCCCGCGACTGTTTCGCCGTGTGAGCTCCGTGCCCAGGACGACCTGGAACGTCGTCGGCGAATGCGGCGCCGCCGATGCGCCGCGAACGCTGGTGGTGCTCGCCCACCACGACGCCGCGCGAACCGGGGCGATCTTCGACCCCACCTTCCAGAGGTGGCTGGGCGAGACCTTCCCGGGCGTGGTGGAGCGGATCGACACCTCGTTTCCCCTGTGGTGGGCGCTGCTCGCCGCGCCGCTGCTGGTCACCAGCGGCGCGTTGCGGGGGCACCGCGGACAGCTGGCCGCGGGCGTCGCCGGCTCGGCGGTCGCGCTGGCCACGTTCGCCGACGTGGCCCGCAGCCCGATCGTCCCCGGGGCCAACGACAACCTCAGCGCGGTCGCCGTGCTGGTGGGGCTGGCCGAGCGGCTCCGCGCCGAGCCGATCGGGGAGCTGCGGGTGCTGCTGGCCTCCTGCGGGGCCGAGGAGGTCGTCCAGGGCGGGATCTACGGCTTCGCCCGCCGCCACTTCCCGCGGCTGGACCGCGAGCGCACGTGGTTTCTCAACCTGGAGACCGTCGGCTCACCCAAGCTGGTGATGCTGGAGGGCGAGGGTCCGGTGGTGATGGAGGACTACCACGACCGCAGCTTCCGCGACCTCGTCGATCGGGCGGCCAGCCAAGCCGGGGCACCCATCCGGCGGGGGCTGCGCGCGCGCAACTCCACCGACGCGGTGTTGCCGAGCCGCGCCGGTTATCCCACCGCGACGCTGACCTCGATCGACCGCTACAAGGCGCTGTCCAACTACCACCTGATGTCAGACACGCCCGAGAACCTCGACTACCGCACCGTCGCCCAGGCGCTGGTCGTGACCGAGGCGGTGGCCCGCGAGCTGGCCGTCAACCCCTGGATCTAGGTCCGAAGCGCTCCTAGACCGGATCCGAGGCGGCCGCGAACCTGGAAACGTCCGCAAGCGAGGCCTCCGCCGAGCCGATCCGGACGTCTACGGCGCCCCACGCCGGAAACGTCCATCCCCGCCCGTTCGAGCGAATCAACTGGATGTTTTCAGGGTGAGGACGGCGCGGGTGGGCGGCCTCAGGCGGTCAACGACCGCCGGCGACCCTCAGGCCGCGATACGCCAGAGCGCGTCGTCGCCGAGCTGCTCTGCGCGTCGCCAGCCCCTCGGCGACCAGCTCGATCAACGCCGCTTCGGCCGCGCGGCGATCCGGCGCGTCGTTGCCGGCCGTCATCAGCGCCGCCACCTCCTGGGTGGTCAGCCCGCCGGAGAAGTGGTGCAGCAGCGGCGTGGGCGTCTCCGGGGCCGGCTGGCGCTCAAGCGTCGGGTCGAGGTTGGCGATCAGGACGTCGTAGGCCTCGACCGGCTGGAAGCCGCCGGCCTCCAGCCGGGTGCCGTTGGATTGAAAGACGATCGAGGGCGCCGTGTAGCGCACGACGCCGTCGGTGTTGCCCGCCTTGCCCTGGAGCTCGGTGGCTGATCCGGCGGCGGTGCGGCTGTCCGCCTTGTCCTTCTCGTAGGCGACGGTCACCTCGTCGGAGTCCAGAGCCTCAATGATCGCGTCGGCGTCGATCCCCGCCACCTCGGCCAGCACGGCACGCAGGCCGTCGTCGTCCTCCAGCACCAGGCCGGTGGTGAAGTTGGCCAGCTGAATCGCCCGGAAGACCGCCCACTCCGAGCCAGGCGACTGGATGCGCGCGGCCACGACGGCCCGGCAGGCCCGCGCGGTTGCGCTCAGGCGGGACTTGGGCTCGGGCGCGAACGGCATCCCGTAGCGGCGGAAGGACAGCTGGCCGAGCGCGCCGCGCAACGGCGTGTAGCCGCGGGCGGCGTACTGCGAGGAATCCTCGGTGAGGCCGATCAGCACCAGCTTCCAGTCCAGCTGGTCGCCGTAGCGCCACTCGATCACCCGCAGGGCGGGACTCTCGGAGTAGGCCCACGGGCAGGCCGGATCGCTGAAGAGGGTGGCGGTGATCATGAGGTTGTGGCCTCAAGTATATGCACCAGCGCGCCAGCGGGGATCACCGAGGCGTGATCGAAGCCCGCCTCCAGCAGGTGCGCCTCCGCGTCCTCGGCGTCGGAGAAGTGCAGGTACACGCGCCCGCGCACGAACGCGGAGAGCACGATCCGGAAGGCGCGCACGGCAAGCCCCTGAACGGTGCCCAGATGCAGGTCCGAGACGTACAGCCCGGCGGCGAACGGCTCGAGCGTCCGCGCGATCCGCCGCCACAGCGCCAGCACCTCGTCCCCCGGCAGGTAGCCCAGCAGCCCCTCGGTGATGATCGCCAGTCCGTCTCCGGGGTCCAGCTCGGAGGCGATCGCGCCCAGGCTCGCCGGCCCGCGCGAGCGCAGCGCGTCCAGATCGTGCACGCGGTGGTGCTCGGACAGTGAGCCGATGCGCTCAAGCGCCCGGCGCTTGCGCGCCGCCATCGCCGGCAGGTCGGCCTCCACGTAGGTCAGCCGATCTCCGTACCGGCCGGCAAAGCGCCAGCCTCGCGGCGACATGCCGGCGGCGATCTCCAGCACCTGCGTGACCCCCTCGTGCTCGATCGCCCGCTCCAGACGCTGGTCGATCGCCTCATGCCGCGCCAGCAGGTAGGACTCAAGCGACGGCCCGCCGAGCAGCGAGCCGGCCCGCAGCGCCGGCGCCAGCGCGTCGTACAGCAGCCGCCCCTCGCGTGTGGCCAGCAGCGGATGCGACAGGCCGTTGCGCCACCAGACCCATCCGGTGTAGTGAGCGGTCGGGCTGATCGCGTCCGAGGAGGCCATCTCTACAGCGCCTCCGCCAGGCGGTCGAGCAGCGCGACCTGGGCGGGGTTTAGCTTCTCGCGGGCCTCGTCCAGTCCGAACCACTGGGCGCGGTCGACCTCGGGGAACTCCTGAAGGCGTCCCGACCGCGGAGGCCACTGCATCGTGAACGTGTTCGACGTGATCCGCCCGGCGTCAAGGTCGCCGGGCAGCGCCCAGGCGATCACCCGTTTGCCCGACTTCTGGCGGATCTCACCGAGCTCGAGCGCGTCACCATCGGGAGCAGGTGATCCGAGCTCCTCCGCGAACTCCCGGCGTGCGGCCTGAAGCGGCTCCTCGTCGTCGCCGTACTCGCCCTTGGGGATCGACCACACGCCGGCGTCACGGCGCGCCCACACCGGGCCACCGGGGTGCACGAGCAGCACCTCGAGGTTCTGCCCTGAGCCGCGGTACAGCACGATCCCGGCGCTGGCAGCGTGTCGAGCGCTCAATTTCGGCCCCGATCACGATCTGTCAACCAAACGTCAGTGATCATCTGTTCAAATCGTCCAGGTCGCATGACAATTGTCACGGCAGATTTCGGCCCCGCGGCACTTTTGCCCGCGCCGATCCGTCCTAGGCTGCCAAGCGCATGTCCCGTGCAGCGGCGATCGAAACTCGGAGGTAGTCAACACAGTGAGAAAACTAGCCAGCTGGTGCTTCAGACATAAATGGATCACGCTCGTGGGGTGGGTGGTGGCGCTGCTGGTGCTCAACGGCATCCACGGCGCGGCGGGAAGCGCCTACAGCGATAACTTCAAGCTTCCGCACACCGAGAGCTTCGACGCGGTCCGCCTGCTGCAGAAGGCCACGCCGCGCACCTCTGGCGAGACCGATCAGCTGGTGATCGCCGTCAACCAGGGCAAGGTCACCGACCCAGCGGTCAAGGCGCGTGCTCAGAAGGTGTTCGCCGACGTCCTCAAGGTTCCGCACGTGGCCGCCGTGGTCTCGCCCTACACGCCGCAGACCAGCAACCAGATCGCGCCCGACGGGAGGATTGCGTTCGCCAACGTCACCTTCGACAACGCGGCCAACCACAACAAGATCACGGCCACGGCCGCCCAGCACTACGACAAGACGATCACCTCGGCGTCGGGCGGAGGGGTGCAGTTCCAGGTCGAGGGCAACATCGCCCAGGCCGGCAACCCGAACAACCAGGGCTCGAGCCTGTTCTTCGGGTTCATCGCCGCGGCGATCGTGCTCTTCATCGCGTTCGGCTCGTTCGTGGCGATGCTGCTGCCGCTGCTCACGGCCGGGGTGTCGCTGGGCTGCGGAATCGCCGTCGTCGGCCTGCTCTCGCACGTGATCGGCATTGCCACCTTCTCCAACGAGCTGGCCCTGCTGATCGGGCTGGGGGTCGGCGTCGACTACGCCCTGTTCATCGTCACCCGCTATCGCCAGGCGGTGCTGCGCGGCGCCAGCCGCGAGGATGCCGTGGTGGAGGCGATCGACACCTCCGGACGGGCTGTGCTGTTCGCGGGGATGATCGTCGTCATCGCGATGCTCGGGATGTTCGTGCTGGGCGTGAGCTTCCTGTACGGCGTGGCCGTGGCCGCCTCCGTGACCGTTGCCTTCACGGTGATCTCCGCGCTGACATTGCTGCCGGCGATGCTGGCGGTCTCGGGCAAGATGGTCCTGCGCCGCAAGGAGCGACGAGCGGTCCGCGACGGCGAGCGGCGCCTCAACGACGAGTCGCCCCTCTGGGCGCGCTGGACGGCGATCATGAACCGCCGCCCGGCCGCGTTCGCGCTCATCGCCGCTCTGGTGATGATCGTGATCGCGCTGCCGTTCTTCGGCATGCGGCTGGGCTCGGCCGACGCGGGCACGGATCCCTCGTCGGCCACCACGCGCCAGGCCTACGACCTGCTGGCCAAGGGCTTCGGTCCCGGCTACAACGGACCATTGCAGCTGGTGGCGCGGATCGACCAACCCTCGCAGCTGGCCGCCTTTCACCGAGCCGAGCAGGCGGTGGCGCACACGTCAGGAGTTGTCGCGTCGACGCCGGTGACGTTCATCAAGGGCACCGCCGGGCGACCGTCGGTGGCGATCGCCCAGGTCTTCCCCAAGGGCTCGCCGCAGGCCGCCTCCACGTCTGACCTGCTGCATCACCTCCGGGACTCGGTGATCCCCGCGGCGACGCACGGCAGCGGCGTGCGGGTGCTGGTCGGCGGCACGACGGCGATCTTCGACGACTTCAGCCACGTGCTGTCGGCCAAGCTGCCGCTGTTCATCGGGATCGTCGTCCTGCTCAGCTTCCTGCTGCTGATGGCGGTCTTCCGCAGCCTGGTGATCCCGCTCACCGCGGCGATCATGAACCTGCTCTCGGCCGGCGCCGCCTTCGGGGTGCTGACCGCGGTGTTCCAGCACGGCTGGGGAGGGTCGATCATCGGCCTGAACACGACCGGACCGATCGAGGCGTTCCTGCCGGTGCTGCTGTTCCCGATCCTGTTCGGCCTCTCGATGGACTATGAGGTGTTCCTGATCAGCCGGATCTACGAGGAATGGCACCGTCGCGGCAACAACACCGAGGCGGTCACCCACGGGTTGTCGGCCACGGGGAGGACGATCACGGCGGCGGCCTCGATCATGGTGCTGGTGTTCGGGTCGTTCGTGCTCGGCGGCCAGTGGATCATCGAGATGTTCGGCGTCGGCCTGGCCAGCGCGGTTCTGCTCGACGCCCTGATCGTGCGTTCGGTCCTGGTGCCCTCCCTGATGATCCTGCTCGGAGATGCCAACTGGAAGATCCCGCAGTGGCTGGATCGCGTGCTGCCGCAGTTCAACGTGGAGGGCAATGCGCCGCGCGAGACCGCCGAGGGCGCGGGCCCGCGGCAGGGCGCGCCGGAGCCCGTCACCGGCTGAAATACATCGCGCCCGCGCCCCCGGTCCCGCGCCGGGGGCGCGTCGCGCGCATGCATCAGCCGCGGTCGGGAGCCTGCTGGACGGCCCATCGGTTGCCGTCGGGATCGGCGAAGAACACGAACTCGCCCCACGGGAACGACTGCACCTCGCTGACGTCGATCCCCCGCTCCAGCAGCTCGGAGCGCGCGGCGGCGGCGTCGCCGACCACGAGCTGCATCCCCCTCACGCTCCCTGGCTCGGCATCCGTGAGCCCCCGGCCGATCGCGATCGAGCAGGCCGACCCGGGCGGCGTGAGCTGGACGAAGCGAATCTCCTCGCTGACCGTGTAGTCGTGATCGGGGTTGAAGCCCGCCTGCTCGTAGAACGCCTTGGCCCGGTCCACGTCTGACACCGGCAGGGCCACCAATTCGAGCTTGAAGTCCACGTCATGCTCCTTTGTCGTTGACCGTTCCCAAGCTACGGGTCATTGCGGTCTGTTTCGGTCCGCAATCTGTGCGATTCTGGCGCCTGTGCTGGAGACCTCGACTCGTCTGCTGAGCCTGCTCTCGCTGCTGCAGCAGCGCCGCCACTGGACCGGGGCGGAGCTGTCCGAACGCCTTGAGGTCGGCCCCCGGACCGTACGCCGAGACGTGGATCGCCTGCGCCGGCTCGGCTACCCGGTCGACGCCGCCCCGGGGGTTGCGGGTGGGTATCAGCTGCGCGCGGGCACCTCGCTGCCGCCGCTGCTGCTCGACGCCGACGAGGCTGTGGCGATCGCCGTCGGGCTGCGCACCGCGGTCAGCGACGGCGTTACCGGAATCGAGGAGACATCGGTGCGGGCGCTGTCCAAGCTCGAGACGCTGCTGCCCGATCGGGTGCGTCGCCGCGTGCACGCGCTGAGCGCGGCGACCGTCCCCTACCCCGCCTCGGGGCCGGTGGTCGCACCGGAGGTGCTGCTGGCGATCGCCACCGCCTGCCGAGACCACGAGCGCCTGCGCTTCGGTTACCGATCCCACGATGAAAGCCTCAGCCGCCGCGAGGTCGAGCCCCACGGGCTGGTGCACACGGGCCGGCGCTGGTACCTGGTCGCCTGGGACTGCGACCGGGACGCATGGCGCACGTTTCGCGCCGACCGAATCCAGGGGATCCCCACGCCCGGCGCGCGCGTCGCCCCGCGTGAGCCGCCCGCCGCCGACCTCGCCGCCTACGTGGCCCGCGGCGTCAACGCGGCCCGCGATCGCTACGCGGTGCGCGTCATCCTGCATGCCGGCATCGATGAGGTGGCCGCTCGCCTTCCCTACTCCACGGGCGTGCTCGAGCCTATGGACGACGGCCGATGCCTGCTCAGCACCGGCGCCGAGTGGCTCGACGGGCTGGCCGTCTACATCGCGGTGATCGGCGTCGACTTCGAGATCGTGTCGCCGCCGGAGCTTGTGCAGCGCGTGGCCGCGCTGGGCGAGCGCTTCGCCGACGCGGCTCGACGCTCCAGCGTGTGATCAAGCGGCTGGTCGCACCCGCGCTCCATGCCTTCCACATCCGAGGGTGCCAGCGCCGGGGAGATGAGCGCGCCCTGTCCCTGGTCGCACTCCAGCTCGCGTAGGCGGTCCAGCGTGGCGGCGCACTCAATGCCCTCCGCGATCACCGGGAGGCCCAGGCTGTGCGCCAGCGCCACCGTGGAGCGCACCATCATCTCCCCCTCGCCGCCGGCCAAGAGGGTCGCCACAAAGCTGCGATCCACTTTCAGGCCGTGGACGGGGAAGCGGTGCAGGGCGGCCAGCGAGGTGTGGCCGGTGCCGAAGTCGTCAAGCTGGAAGCCGACCCCCAGCGCGCACACCTCGCTGAAGCGCTGGCTGCGCTCCAGCGCCATCATCGTCTCCTCGGTGATCTCGAGCTTGAGCGACGTCGCGGGCAGGCCGGCGGTCGCCAGCGCGGCGGCGATCTGCTCGCCCAGCAGCGGGTCGTCGACCTGGCTGAGTGACAGGTTGACGGTCACGTAGACGTCCTCTTGCACCGCGCCCCGCTCGCGCCATCCGGCCAGAGCGCACAGGGCGCCGGAGAGAATCTGCTGGCCGAGGGGTCTGATCAGGCCGGTCTCCTCGGCGATCGAGATCAGCTGCGTGGGCGGGATCGCCGGCGGGCGGCTCTCGGGCCACCGCGCGAGCGCCTCCAGCGCACGGACGCGGCCGGTGGCCAGCTCGACGATCGGCTGGAAGGCGATCTCCAGCAGCGACTCCTCGACGATCTGGCGCAGCTCGTCCTGGCGCGCGCGACGGTCGGCGACGCGGCGGCGCATGCCCTCGTCAAACACGGCGACGCAGCCGCGGCCGCGCGTCTTGGCCTCGTACATCGCCACGTCGGCGTTGGCCAGGACGTCGTGCGAGGTCAGCGGCGGCTGGCTGAGTGCCACGCCGATACTGGCACCGATCCGCAGCTCGTTGCCGTGCACGGAGAACGGCTGCTGCAGCAAGGCCAGCACGCGATCGGCGATCTCCACCGCCTCGGCGGGCTTGACGATGCCGTCGAGCAGCAGCGTGAACTCGTCGCCGCCGAGTCGCGCGACGGTGTCTCCGGGCCGTAGCGCGGTCCGCAACCGCTCGGCGATGCCGACCAGCAGCCGATCGCCGGCCGCGTGACTGAGCGTGTCGTTGACCCGTTTGAAGCCATCGAGGTCGACGAACAGAACCGCACAGCCGGCCCCCGGGTCGCGGCTGACGCCGTGCAGCAGATGCCCCATGCGGTCCATGAACAGGGTCCGATTGGGGAGCCCGGTGAGCGTGTCGTGCAGTACCTCGTGCTCCAGGCGCAACTGGACGGCTCGCTGATCGGTCATGTCCGACAGCGAGCCCGCCATCCTGACCGGCTGTCCGCTCACGCCGCGGCTGACCAGGCCGCGAGCCGTGACCCAACGCCAGCCGCCGTCGGCGTGGCGCAGGCGGTGCTCGCACTCCAGGTGCGCGGTGCGCCCGGCGAGATGAGCGGCGATCGCCCCTTGCAGGCGCGGCAGGTCCTCGGGCGCCACCAGATCAAACCACGCCGACGGGCGCCGTTCGCGCGCTCGCGCGGTCAGACCCAGGAGCGCGTGCCACCGCGGCGAGAAGTAGATCCGGTCGGCCTCCAGATCCCAGTCCCAGATCCCGTCGTTGGCGGCCCGGGTGGCCAGCGCGTGGCGCTCGGCCTTCTGGTGGCTGATCGCGTAGCGGATCGAGCGCTCCAGGCCGGCGGCGACCAGTTCCTGCTTGACGAGGAAGGCGGTGACGCCCAGCGCCGTCGCCTCCAGGTCGATCTGATGGGTGGCCTGGCCGGTGAGCATGATCACCGGGGCTGGCGGGCGGTCGGCAAAGCCCTCGCGCATCAGCTGCAGCCCGGTCCGCTCGCCGAGCCGGTAGTCGATCAGGTACACGTCGTGGCACTGCATCCGGATCGCCTGCAGCGCGCCGTCGTAATCAGGCTGCCAGTCGAGCTCGAACCGGCTGGAGTCCTGCTCGGCCAGCATGTCGCGGGTGATCAGGTAGTCGTCCTCGTCGTCCTCGACGAGCAACACTCGAATTCGCGTGTCGGGTTGCCCCCCGGCTTCCATGGATGAATCAGTTACCACGAAAGGCTCAGGTCGCATCGTCCGACCTTCTCGGCCACCGGCCGCCGTTTCTTTAGCCGGTCCTTGGGCGCGCGGACCAAGTGATGATAGAGCGCGGGGCGCTGCGCCCCGCGCTCTATGAGGCGCTCAGAAGTAGTGCCGTCGACCGCCCACGGCCCGACCCATCGCGCCGAGCGCGTACAGGATCAGGCCGACGACCAGCAGGATGATGCCGATGGTCCAGAGAATCGCGATCTTGGCGATGAACCCGATCACCAGCAGGACGATGCCGAGGATGATCATGTGTCTCCTGACGGGAGTGGAACGGATGGACCGCGCAGCTAAGCGCGGGGCCCGCCGGGCCGCCAGCCGGCCGGTCCTGTCCAGGACGTCCGCGCGCGGACCTCAGGCAGCGAGAGCCGGCTCGCGGTCCTCCTCGGCGAGCTCGACCGCCTCGGCCTCGGCCTCGGCTACCGGCTGCGCGGCGAGCTCCTCGGCTGCGGTGGCAGGGCGCAGGGCCACGACGGCGACCAGCACGGCCACCAGGGCAAACCCCGCGCCGACCACGAATGCCCGGTCAAAGCCGTCCGAGAGCGCCCGCGCGGCGCCCAGGCCGGTCTCGGCCCGGGTCCGCCCGGCGGCGATCGTGGAGAGAATCGCCAGGCCGAGCGCCCCGCCCATCAGACGCGAGGTGTTCAGCACCCCCGAGGCGAGGCCCGACTGGGAGCCCGGCACGCCGGACATGGCGACGATCGTCGCCGGCACCAGCGAGAAGCCCATGCCCAGGGCGGTGAGCAGCGCGCCGATCAGCACGTTGCCGACGTAGGTCCCACCGGGCGCGATCCCGCTCAGCTCGAGCATCCCCGCCGCCATCGCGAGCACGGCCACGCCGATCACCCGCTGGGGGCCGAACCGGGCGACTGCCCGCGGCGCCAGCCACGACCCGAGGAAGATCGAGCCCGTCATCGGCAGGAACGCCAGTCCGGCCTCGATCGCGTCGTAGTGCAAAACCTGCTGCAGGTACAGGGTGATGAAGAACCAAGCCGGGAAGTTGGCGCCGTACATCAGCAACACGATCAGGTTGGCCGCGCGGAGCCGGCGACGGCGGAAGATCGACAGCGGCACCAGCGGTGCGCTGGCCACCCGCGCCTCGACGTAGGCAAACGCGCCGAGCAGGGCGATGCCGGCGGCCAGCGGCACGAGCACGCCGGTGGAGCCCCAACCGAGCGTGTCGGTGCGCACGATCCCGAAGGTGGCGAGGATCAGGCTCGACGTGATCAGCGTGGCCCCGAGCGCGTCGAAGTGGCGCTTGCCCTGCGAAGGCGCGATCGCCGGAATCGCCCGCAGGCCGAGGACGATCACGATCATCCCGAGCGGGAGATTGACGGCGAAGATCGCCGGCCAGCCGAGCCCCTGCGTGAGCACGCCGCCCAGCAGCGCGCCGGAGGATGCGCCGAGCGCCCCCATCGCGCCCCACAGAGCCAGGCCCCGGTTGCGCTCGGGCCCCTCGGGCAGCGTGCTGGTGATGATCGACAGCGTCGCCGGTGACATCACGGCCCCGGCGATTCCCTGCACCCCGCGGGCGCCGATCAGCAGCCCCTGGGAGTCGGCCACTGCACAGGCGAGCGAGCTGAGCGTGAACATCGCCGTCCCGGCCAGGAACACGCGGCGGCGCCCGAGCAGGTCGGCGGCGCGCCCGCCGAGCATCAGCAGGCCGGCGAACGTCAGCGTGTAGGCGTTGACCACCCACTGCAGGCCGGTGGTCGAGAAGTGAAGGCCACCGCGAATCGACGGCAACGCGATGTTGACGATCGAGACGTCGAGGATGACCATGAACTGGGCAAGGCAGACGACCGCCAGGAGCGCTGTCCTGGAGCTCGGCCGCTGCCCGACAATCTGGCTGAGCTGGGGCATGGGAGTAGGATGCGCTTATCCGTATCCAGGTACAAGAGAGGTAGTTATCCTGGTAGTAGAACTCCCCCCCACCGAACTCGAGACCGCGTCGCATCTGCTGATCGCCGGCGCCAACGGCGAGCGCCGCCGCGACGAACTGGCCGACTTTCTGCGCAAACGCCGCGCCGCGCTACAGCCCGACGAGGTGGGCCTGCCCAACGGCGGACGGCGGCGCACCCCTGGGCTGCGCCGCGAGGAGGTGGCGCACCTGGCCGGCGTCGGCACCACCTGGTACACGTGGCTGGAGCAGGGCCGCGATGTGCGCGCGTCGCTGGACGTGCTGGAGGCGCTGGCCCGCGCGCTGCGCCTGACCCCCGCCGAGCGCACCCACCTCGTGCTGCTGGGTCGCGGCGAGGAGCCGCCGCCGTGCAAGTCCGAGGAGCGCGTCTCGCCCACCGTCCGGCGCACGATCGAGGGCCTCGGCCTCAACCCCGCGTACGTGCTCGGCCGCCGCTGGGACTACCTGGCCTGGAACGAAGCCACCGTCGCCCTGTTCGGCGACCTGGGGGCCGTCCCCCGCGCCAGCCGCAACCACGTGTGGATGCACTTCATGGACCCGGTCCGGCGCGAGATGTTCCCCGACTGGGCGCGCAGCACCCGGATCGTGGCCGCCAAGTTCCGCGCCGACAGCGCGCGCCACATCGGCGATCCCTCCTTCGAGCAGCTGATCTCCACGCTGCGCAAGTCCAGCCCCGAGTTCTGCAAGGCCTGGAAGAAGCACGAGGTGGCCACGAGCGGCGCCGGGCGCAAGGAGATCCACCATCCCGCCGTCGGCAAGATGCTGTTCGAGCACGCCGTCTTCAATCCTCAGGAGACGCCCGACCAGCGGATGATCCTGTACACGCCGCTGCCCGACGAGGACACCCCGGCCAAGCTCGCCCGGCTGTTGGCCAACTGAGAGCTCCTCCTAGGGGGCGTGGGCGATAAGGGGCCAATATCAACCCTTATCGCCCACGCCGGCAAAACGGTACGTTTGTACCATCGGGAGAGATGACCACTTCGAAACGGCCTCGGGGGGCGGCCCGGCGCGAGGCGCTGCTGGAGGCCGTGCTGGCGATCGTGGCCGAGGTGGGCGCCGAGGCGGTCACGCACCGCCGGGTCGCCGAAAGGGCCCAACTGCCGCTCGCCTCCACCACGTATTGGTTCGACTCCAAGGAGCAGCTGCTGACGGCAGCCCTGGAGCTGGCCGCCGAGCGTGACGTCGCCCGCCTGCACGAGCTGGCCGACCGGCTGCGCGAGCACGATCCGCTGGAGGCGGTCCTGGCCACCGTGCTCGAGCCCGTCGACGAGCCCTCCAGCCGTGCCTCGCTGATGGCCAGTTACGCGCTGCTGCTGGAGGCCGCCCGCCGCCCGGCGCTCCAGGAGCTGGCCCGTCGCTGGACCGCTGCCTACCTGGACACCATCGGCCGGCTGCTTCAGCGGGCCGGCGCGGCGCGGCCGCGCGAGGACGCTCGGCTCATCCTCGCCGCCGCCGACGGCCTGCTGCTCGAGCAGTTGGCCACCGGCGACGCCGACGACCCCCGTCCGGCGCTCGCCCACCTGCTTCACGTCCTGGTCGCAGCGACGTCATGACCGCGCTGCGCTGGCGCCCAGGCACCACCGGCGGCTCGGACCGCCATCCGCAGGCGTCGCTGGTCTCGCTGGTGGCGGTGCTGCTCGCGTTCGAGTCCTCGCTGTACTCCGCGGTCACCCCGGTTCTGCCTCACTACGCCCACACGTTGCACGCCTCCAAGCCGGCGCTCGGGGTGCTGTCCGCTGCCTATCCGGCCGGGCTGATCCCGGGCTCGCTGATCGGCGGCTGGATCGCCTCGCGGGTGGGTGTGCGCCGTACGACCCTGGCGGGACTCATCTTCTTCGGCGTGGCCGTGGCGGCGTTCGGCTTTGCCACCGACCTGGTGGCGCTCGACGCCTTGCGCGCGGCGCAGGGCCTGTTCTGCGGCCTGATCTGGGGTGGCGGCCTCACCTGGGTGATCGCCGCCTCTCCGCCCGAGCGCCGTGGCGCCACGATCGGCGCGGTCATCGCCGCGGCGACGTTCGGCACGCTGATCGGCCCGTTGCTGGGGACGGGAGCGGTGGCGATCGGCACGCGTCCGGTGTTCTGCGCGCTCGGGGTGGTCTCGTTCGCGCTGGCCGCTCGCACGCGTCGCCATCCCGCGCCGGCCCGCACCGCCAACGACGACAGCCCGCGTCCCCCGCTCGTGGCCATGCTGCGCACGGGCGGCCTGCCGCTGGGCACGTGGCTGATCACGCTCGAGGCGATGACGATCGGCGCTACGAACGTCCTGCTTCCGCTGCGCCTGTCGCGCTTCGGCGCCTCGGGGGTGGCGATCGGTGCCACGTTCGTGGCCGCGGCGGCGCTCAGCAGCGTGCTGTCGCCGATCGTCGGGCGGATGAGCGATCGCCGCGGCGCCCGGCTGCTGCTCGTCACGGGGCTGGCGGCCAGCGCCATCCTGCTGAGCGCGCTCGTGCTGCCGCACACGGCGGCCGTGCTGGCGCCGCTGACGGTGATCGCGCTGGGCGGCCCGCTGGCGGCGTACATGATCCCGGCGGTCTCGATGATGACGGCGTCGGCCGAGGCGGCCGGGATTGCGCTCGTGCTGGTGACGACGCTCGGCAACCTCGCCTACGCCACCGGCGAGACGATCGGCGCCCCGGTCGCCGCCGGGCTCTCGCAGGCCACCAGCGACGCGGTCCCGATCCTGCTGTTGGCGGCGTTGATGCTCGCCACCCTGTGGCCGATCAGCCGGATCCGGCGGGCTCCCCGTCAGCCTTCGACGGGCTCCTCGGTGACGTCGCGGGCGACCAGCGCCGCGTAGGCGCCGCCGCGCTCCAGCAGCTCTTCGTGGGTGCCGCGCTCGACGATCTGCCCCTTGTCGAGCACCACGATCTGGTCGGCGTCGCGGATCGTGGACAGCCGATGGGCGATCGTGATCGTCGTGCGCCCCTCGGCCAGACGCTCGAGCTCGGCCTGGACGGCGTACTCGGTCTGGGTGTCCAGGGAGCTGGTGGCCTCGTCGAGCACCAGGACCGGCGGGTTGCGCAGCACCGTCCGCGCGATCGCCATGCGCTGCTTCTCGCCGCCGGAGAAGCGATAGCCGCGCTCGCCGACGATCGTGTCGTAGCCCTGCGGCAGGGACGCCACCAGATCGTGGATCCGCGCCGTGCGAGCGGCTGCCTCGACCTCCTCGTCGGTGGCCTCGGGCCGCGCGAAGCGCAGGTTCTCGCGCACGCTGGCGTGAAACAGATAGGTCTCCTGGGAGACGACGCCGACGGTGGCCGCCAGCGAGGCCAGGGCGACGTCGCGGATGTCGACGCCGTCGATCGTCACCCGCCCCTCCTGGGGCTCATACAGGCGCGCCACCTGGTAGCCGAGCGTCGTCTTGCCCGACCCGGTCTCGCCCACGATCGCCGTGCGCGTGCCGGCGGGGACCTCGAGGTCGACGTGCCTCAGCGTCCAGTCCGAGCCCTCGCCCGTCTCATAGCGGAAGGAGACATCTTCCAGGCGCACCTCGCCCAGCACCTCCTCGGGACGCAGCGTGACCGGATCGGGGGCCTCGACGATGTCCTCCGGCAGGTCCAGGTACTCGAAGATGCGATCAAACAGCGCCAGCGAGGCCTCGACGTCGGCGCCCACGCCCAGCAGCGACTGGATCGGGAACAGCAGCCGCGTCTGCAACGTGGTGAAGGCCACCACAGTGCCGATCGAGATCGTCTGGCCGAGGAAGCTCTGGCCGGCGAGCCAGTAGATGATGGCGGGCTGAACCGCGAACGTCATCTGGATCGTGGACATGACCCAGCGCCCGGCCATCCGCGAGCGCACCTCCAGGTCGGCGATCCCCTTGGACTCGCCGGTGAACCGCTCGGCCAGGTCGTCGCCGCGACCCATCGTCTTGCCGAGCATGATCCCCGAGACCGACAGCGATTCGGACACCAGGGCAGACAGGTCGGCGAGCCGGCGCTGCTGCTCGGTGGTGATGGTGCGCCGCAGCTTGCCGACGCGACGGGTCAGCCACACGAACAGCGGCACGAAGACCACCGAGATCGCCGCCAGACGCCAGTCCAGGATGCACATCGCCACCAGTGACGCGATCACGGTGGTGGCGTTCTGGGCGATCGTCGTGGCCGTCGTGGTCACGACGCTGTCCAGGCCGCCGATGTCGTTGGCGATCCGTGACTGCACCTCGCCGGTGCGGGTGCGCGTGAAGAAGGCCAGCGACATCCGCTGCAGATGCCTGTAGACCGCGGCGCGCAGGTCGTGCATGACGCGTTGGCCGACCTGGTTGGACAGATACGTCTGCCAGACGCTGAACACCGCCGAGGCGATCGCGATCGCGACCATTCCCGCGACCAGCTCGGTCAGCAGGGTGTGGCGGTGGTGAAAGATCCCCTTGTCGAGCACCGATCGCAGCAGAAATGGCGAGACCATGCTCAGCAGCGCGCTGAACACGATCATCACCAGGACCACGGTCAGCCGCATCCAGTAGGGCTTGAACAGCGACAGGATCCGGTGGCGGTCGCGCTCCCGGGTGGGATCCATCAGCGGCGGCGGCTTCTTGCGGTCACTGCGCAGCAGCGACCGCATCCCCCCGGGGGCGCCTGCACCATGAGAAGCTGCGAATCGTCGCTTACCGGAGCTCATTTTCGATCCTCATCATGACGCACGACTCCAGCTTAGCCTCACGTTTCGTTCCACAGCGAAACGTTCCCGAGCTAGGCTTGGCCACATGCGCGGTGATGCCGACATCGCCCGGATCGGAGCGCTGGTAGCCGATCCGGCTCGCGCGAGAATGCTGATGGCGCTGGGCGACGGCCGGGCCCTGGCGGCCAGCGTGCTCGCCGACGAGGCCGGCGTGGCCGCCTCCACGGCCAGCGCCCACCTGGCCAAGCTGGTGGATGGCGGGCTGCTCAACGTCCAGAGCCATGGACGCCACCGGTACTTCGAACTGGCCAACCCGCAGGTCGGCGCTCTGATCGAGACCCTCGCCGGAATGGCGCCGCCCGCCCCGGTGCGCTCACTGCGCGAGGGCACCCGCGCCAACGCCGTGCGCACAGCGCGCACCTGCTACGACCATCTGGCGGGCCGGCTGGGCGCCGGGCTGATGGGCGCTCTGCTGGAGCGAGACCTGCTCGTTGGCGGCGACGGCACGTTCGCCGCGGACAAGGCCGGGCGCGACCGGCTGTCGGCGCCGGGCTCGGACCACGATTACCGGCTGACCGAACGCGGGCTCGACGAGCTGAGCGCGTTCGGGATCGACTTCGACGAGCTTGCGGGCCGCTCGCGTCCCCTGATCCGCTACTGCGTGGACTGGTCAGAGCAGCGCCACCACCTGGCGGGGTCGTTGGGAGCCTCGCTGGCGGCCCGCATGCTGGAGCTCGGCTGGGTGAGCCGCGCGCGGCGAGGACGCGCCGTGCACATCAGCCAGAAGGGATCTGCGGGCCTGGCTGAGACGTTCGGCCTGGAGATGTCCGCGACCCGCTGAGACGTCGGCGACGAGGATCAGCTGCGGATCGCCGGACACCGGTCTCCCGCGATCATCCGAGCCGTGGAGGCCCGAGCATCATCCGCAGGCCGACCGAGTCCGCGATCTTCCTCGTCCTCACGATCGACATGCTCGACGATCCACCGGCGCCGGAGACGCTCGGTGAGCACGCCGAGCGGGCACCGACGCGGTCGGTCGCGGATGGCTCGCTGCAGCATCGGCAGCCTGCGACCCCCTCCCGGCGGGGTGCACTACGCTGAATCGCCATGAACGACGATTGGCGCCTGCGCGTCGACCTGCACGAGCATGCCTTCGCCCACCAGCTGTCGGAGATGCTCGACGCGGTGGAGCTCGAGCACCAGCTGGAGCGGTCATTCCGCGATCGCGTCGTCGTCTCGGTCGACGGCGCTGACGTCTTCTGCTACGCGGGAACCCGCGCCCAGGCGGAGGCCGCCGAGCAGCTGATCCGCCAGCTGATCGCCCAGCACGACTGGGAGGCGCAGATCGAGCTGACGCACTGGCATCCGATAGCCGAGCAGTGGGAGGCGCCGGACGAGCCGCTGCCCGACTCCGAGACGGCCGCTGCCGGAGAGCGAGCCGAGCGCATCGCCGCCGAGCGGGCCGAGTCAGCGCAGCAGGGCTACCCGGAATACGAGGTCCGGATCCGGTGTGGTTCGCGCGGAGAGGCCGGCGAGCTGTCGGACAGGCTCGAGCAGGAGGGGATCCCCAACGTGCACCGCTGGAGTTATGTGCTGGTCGGCGCCACCGACGAGCAGAGCGCCCAGCAGCTGGCCGAGCGCCTGCGTGGCGAGATGGCCGCCGGAGTTCAGATCACCGTGGAGCTCAACATCCGGGCCGTCTGGGACGAGCGCCCCGGCAATCCCTTCGCCGTGCTCGGCGGCCTCGCGGGCTGACGCGCCACGGGGCGCCAAACTACACCGGAAATCGGTGATCTGCGGCCCGGCGAGCTGAGAGGTTTCCGTCCCGGCTGGCTTTTATCACCTGCGGGCGCGATACTCACCCGCTTGCGCGAGGACGCAGCCAACCGTGACGCCGATGCCGACGGGCGCCCCGCTCTCAGGCCTGCGCCCGCCGTCCCGGCGCGCGAGCGCGAGCCGTCGGCTCGGCTGGGCACCAGCTCGTTTCCGCCAATCGCCGAGTACGCCTTCCTGTCGGACTGTGAGGCTGTCGCGTTGGTCGCCCCCAGCGGGGCGATCGAGTGGATGTGCCTACCCAGGGTGGACTCGCCGAGCGTGTTCGGGGCGATGCTTGATCGCGACGCCGGCATGTTTCGCCTCGGCCCCGATGGCGCGACGGTCCCCGCGGCGCGACGGTATCTGCCGGGCACGATGGTGCTGGAGACCAGTTGGGGCACCGGCAAGGGCTGGATCATCGTGCGCGACGTGCTGCTGATCGGCAACTGGCACCACCAGAACGACCGCTCCCACACGCACCGCCGCGCGCCCACCGACTACGACGCCGACCATGTGCTGCTGCGGACGGTGCGTTGCGTCAACGGTGAGGTGCAGCTGCTGCTGGACTGCGAGCCCAAGTTCGACTACGGGCGCGATCCGGCGCAGTGGCGCTACAGCGGCGACGGCTATCACGAGGGCATCGCCACCAGCGCCGACGGGCAGATCGAGCTCAAGCTGACCACCGACCTGATGCTCGGCTTCGAGGGCTCGCGAGCCACCGCCCGCCACATGATGAAGGAGGGCGAGGTCATCTACTGCGCGCTGTCGTGGTCGGAGCACGCGCCCCCCAAGGACATCGACGAGGCCTATGACCGGTTGGTGTGGACCGCCCACCACTGGCAGCACTGGCTGGACCGGGGCAACTTCCCCGACCATCCCTGGCGAACGTTCCTGCAGCGCTCGGCGCTGACGCTCAAGGGTCTGACCTACGCCCCCAGCGGCGCGCTGCTGGCCGCCGCCACCACCTCGCTGCCCGAGGCGCCGCAGGGAGTGCGCAACTGGGACTATCGCTACAGCTGGATCCGGGACTCCACGTTCATGCTGTGGGCGCTGTTGTCGCTGGGCTTCGAGTGGGAGGCCAACGACTTCTTCTACTTCATCGCCGACGTGGCCGCCGGCGAGGAGAACGTGCAGGTGATGTACGGCCTGGACGGCGAGCGCAAGCTCGATGAGCAGGTGCTGGATCACCTGGAGGGCTACGAGCGAGCACGCCCCGTGCGGATCGGCAATGACGCCTACAAGCAGGAGCAGCACGACGTCTGGGGCGCCCTGCTGGACTCCGTCTACCTGCACACCCGCTCGCGTGACTCGCTGGACGACCGCGTGTGGAAGATCCTCTCGCGCCAGGTGGAGCAGGCGATCGAGCACTGGCGGGAGCCCGACCGCGGGATCTGGGAGATGCGCGGCGAGCCCAAGCACTTCACCTCCTCCAAGATGTTCTGCTGGGTGGCCTGCGACCGGGGGTCGCGCCTGGCGGAGCTTCGTGAGGACGGAGAGCGGGCCAAGCGCTGGCGCGAGGCGGCGGACGAGATCCACGCCGACATCTGTGAGCACGGAGTCGACGACCGAGGCGTGTTCGTGCAGCACTACGAGACCGAATCACTCGACGCGGCGCTGCTGCTCCTGCCGCTGATGCGCTTTTTGCCGGCCGAGGACGAGCGGGTCCGGGCGACCGTGTTCGCGATCGCCGACGAGCTGTCCGAGCAGGGACTGGTGCTGCGCTACCGGACCGACGAGACCGACGACGGGATCGAGGGCAGGGAGGGCACGTTCCTCATCTGCTCGTTCTGGCTGGTCTCGGCACTGTGCGAGATCGGCGAGCTGGACCGGGCGCGGACGCTGTGCGAGCGGCTGCTCGGTTACGCCAGCCCACTCGGCCTATATGCCGAGGAGATCGATCCCGACACCGGCCGCCATCTCGGCAACTTCCCGCAGGCGTTCACCCACCTGGCGCTGATCAACGCGGTGATGCACGTGATCCGCGCCGACGAGGTGACTGCCGAGCGCCGCTCCCCCTGGGCCGACTGGCGCTGAGCGATCAGCCGTCCGGCCGCAGGCGCACGGGCAGCGTCTTGAGCTGGTTGACGAACCCGGACTCGACCACCGTTGGACGCCCCGTCGGCTCCATTCGCGGGTAGCGTCGGAGCGTCTCCTCGAACATGATGTTGAGCTCCAGGCGCGCCAGCGCAGCGCCCAGGCAGAAGTGCCGTCCGCCGGCGCCGAACGCCTGGTGGTCGGGATTGCGGCGCACGTCGAAGCGGTCGGGATCCTCGTAGCGCGACTCGTCGCGGTTGGAGGAGACGTACCACATCACCACCTTCTCACCCTCGCGGATCGTCTGTCCGCCGAGCTCGGCTTCGCACGTCGCCGTGCGGCGGAAGTGGGCGAACGCCGGGAACATGCGCAGCGACTCCTCCACGGCGCTGGAGACCAGTGACGGGTCGGCCAGCAACGCCGCCCGCTCGTCGGGATGCTCCATCAGAGCCCGCATGCCGCTGCAGTAGGTGGCCTTCGTGCTGTCGTTGCCGGCGGCCACGAGCAGGAAGAAGCCCATCACGATCTCGTGCTCCTCAAGCTGGTGACCGTCGACCTCGGCGTGCACGAGCACGCTGGTCAGGTCCTCGGTGGGAGACTCCCGGCGCGCGGCGATCATCTCCGAGCAGCGGCGGAAGATCTCCGGGATCTCGGTCTGCATGATCCCCGCCACCCCCTCGGGATTGAGGTCGGGATCTCCGGCACCCAGCGCAGTGTTCATCAACCGGGCCCATGTCGCGTCGTCCGCCTCGTCGATGCCCATGAAGCTGCCGATCACCCGCGAGACGATCGGCTGGGCGACGTCGGCGACCAGGTCGCACGTCTCGCGCCCCTCGAGCCGGTCGAGGACGCCGCCGACGATCTGCCGGATCGCCGGCTCGTGGGCGGCAATCCGCCGCGGCGTGAACCCGGCTTGGAACAGCGATTTCAGGCGATCGTGCTTCGGCGGGTCCATCCCGATGAACATCGCCTGCATGAGCTCGATCGGGAACACCGCATTGATCGCCGTGATCCCGCCCCGCTCGGAGCTGTACGTGCGCCAGTCGCGGCTGACGGTGTGCACGTCGTCGGCGCGCGTGACCGACCAATAACCGGCCTCCTCGGGGTACTCGGTGGCGTGCGAGGTCCAATGGATCGGACATTCGTTGCGCAGGCGCCCGAACAGCTCGTGCGGCGGCCCGTCTCGCCAATGCGTGCGCTCGGTTACGAGCACCTGCCCGAGGTCTGATCCGGCTGAAGTCACCCGCTCCTCCTGACGTGCTCCGACGACCGCGCGATCATACTGGCTGGCTAGCCAGCCCGGGGAGTTCTTGTCGGCGCTCAATCGTCCTTGGACGGCGCCGCGGGCACCGGCGGCTGGGTAACCGCTGGCGGCACCCCCGGCACCCCCGGCACCCCCGGCACCCCCGGCACTCCCGGCGCCCCCGCGATCGCGTTCGCGACCCAGCGCCGCCGAGCCTCGATCCGCCGCCAGCGCTCCTGCGAGCGAGCCAGCTTCTGACTGTCGGGGCCATAGCGTCGCCGCGCCCACCACGAGTGCGGCGCGCCCAGCCTGATCGCCCCGGCCAACGACACGAAGGGCACGAAGATCCCGACCAGGCCGCTCAGCGGCTTGCCCTTCAGGATCGCCAGCGTCCCCAGCACCACGTCGGCCACCACCACGACGGCCCAGCTGCCGACCGATGTTCCGTCGCCCGACAGGTCGAACGGCGCGAACCCGAGCACGATCAATCCGCCGATCAGCGCCGCCACCACGACCGCGTCAAACGACGAGCGGCCCTCCTCGGTCCAGTAGACATCGCGCAGGTAGATCCACAGCGCGAACTCGTCGAGGGTGAAGCCGACACCGATGCCGAACGCGGCGGCCAGCATCTCGCTCCACGGGCTGGCCGGCTGGGTGGCGAAGTTCACGAACCCCGACAGCAGCACCAGCCCGATCCCCCAGACCAGGTGGTGCAGGTGCAGGCCGCTCTCGGTGGTCACGCTTCCCGGCCACCACGGAAAGCGCGGGCTGCGGTTCATCCGCGCGCTGGTGCGGATGAACAGGAACGCCAGCAGGAAGGAGGCGAGCAGCACGAAACCCGCCCGCTGACCGTGGACATCCAGAAAGCGCGCCGGGACGTCGAGGCGAAACTCGATCGTCGCCATTGCGCACAGCGTAGAGCCGAGCGTGCGAATGTCATCATCGCGCCGTGGACGAACAACCAGCCTTCGCCCAGCTGAGCCCCGCCGAGGCCGCCGACCCGGCGCTGTCCGCGGCCCTGCTCGACATGTGGGTCGCCGTCATCGACGCCGGCGGTGCCGTCGGCTTCACCGTTCCGGCGGATCGCGACGCAGTGGCGCGCACGCTGCGCGCGCAGCTGGAGCGCGTATGCGCCGAGCGCGACGCTCTGGGGGTGCTGCGCCACGGCCAGCGGCCGGTCGGGATGGGCTTTCTCGTCGAGGGCGGCTCGCCGATGCGCCGCCACTGGCGGACCGTGTTGCGCGTGATGGTCAGTCCCGAGCTGCAGGGTGTCGGCGCCGGCCGACTGCTGCTGGAGGGGCTGCACGACATGGCCCGCGGTCTGGGACTCGAGCAGCTCCTGCTCTCGGTCCGCGGCGGCACGGGCACCGAGGGCTTCTACGCGCGCCTCGGCTACACGGAGATCGGCCGCCATCCCGGCTCGATCCGGCTGGCGCCCGGAGACGACCGCGACGAGATCGTGATGCTCCGCACGCTGTGAGCGGGCGGCGGCACATCGGGATCGTCGGTCTCGGTGCGATGGGCCTGCCGATCTGCATCCGGCTGATCGAGCGGGGCTTCGTCGTCTCGGCCACCGATCTGCGTCGTGAGCTCCGGGCCGACGCCGCGTCGGCCGGCGCCCGGTGGGCCGATTCCGGCGCGGAGGTCGCCTCACGGTGCGATGTCCTGATCACGGTGCTGCCCGGCCCGGGCGAGGTATCGGCGGCGCTCGGGGAGTTGGTCGAGGCGCTCGCTCCCGGGGGCATGTGGATCGATATGAGCAGCGCCACTCCTGCCACCGCCCGGGAGATCGCCCGGACCGCTCAGGGCCGCGACATTCGGATCCTCGACGCGCCCGTCGGTGGAGGCCCGGCGCAGGCGCGCAGCGGGCGGCTGCTGGCGTTCGTCGGAGGCTCGGGCGAGGATCTGGCCGCCCAGCGCGATCTGCTTGACAGCCTCGCCGAGGTCGTCCTGCACGTCGGTCCGGCGGGCAGCGGTTACGCCGTCAAGTTGCTCGTGAACATGCTCTGGTTCGGGCAGGCGGTCGCCGGCGCCGAGGCGCTGTCACTTGCCGTCCGGGCCGGGCTGGATCCCGAGACGGTGCGCCTCGCCGTGCAAGAGAGCGCAGCCGCCAACCGCTTCATGGAGCGAGACGCGCCGGCGTTGATGAGGGGTGACAACTACGACATGTTCTCGCTGGCACGCTGTCACGAGGAGCTCGCGGGGGTTCTGGCCCTCGGCGAGCAACTGGAGGTGCCGATGGCGCTGACCGAGCGGGTGACCGAGCTGCACGCCAAGGCGTTGGAGCACTACGGCGACGTCGACGGGGAGCTGCTGGCCGCACGACTGGTCATCGAGCAGGCCGGCGTGAATTTCTCCCCGGGGAGCGGTTAGCGGGCGACCGCGCTGGGCGATCGCTCGGTCCGGGGCGCGGCGCGAGCCGGCCCGTCACCGGGCGAGCGGTCGACCGCGCCGGCTCCCTTCGCCATTCCCCCGCGCGACCACGATGCCACCGCGGCCACCAGGCAGGCCACGATCGCGAACGCGAACGCCTCGTGCAGGCCGGTGCGAAACGGCGCCGAGATCAGATGCGGGAAGAACGAGCGACCGACCAGCAGGTGCTGCTGTGCCGTGTGCAGATGAGCGAGTACGTGCGCGCCGACCAGGTGCTGGATCGGGTTGTAGCCCAGGAACGCGGCGAACAGGATCGAGACCGGCGGCAGGTTGGCGGCGTGCTGGGCGGCCGCCCGCGGGACGCCATGGGCGACCAGACCGGTGAGCATCGTGTGCGGCAGCGACGAGGCCAGGCCGATGATCATCAGCGTGAAGAAGATGCCGATCGAGAGCACCTGCGCGGAGTTCTGGAAGGTCTGGTTCATGCCGCCGCCGGCGCCGCGGTCACCCGGCGGCAGGCTGTTCATCACCCCGGCCCGGTTGGGTGAGGCGAACATGCCCATCGAGACGCCGGTGAGGAACAGGCAGGCTGCGAACAACGGATACGGGAAGTCGATCGGCAGCAGCGCGAGCAGGAAGAAGCTCACCGCCGTCCCCAGCATGCCGCCGGTGGCGAACGGGCGAGCGCCGAAGCGATCGGACAGGTAGCCCGAGGTCGGCCCGGCCAGCAGCATCCCGATCGTCAGCGGCAGGATGTAGATGCCCGCCCACAGGGGCGTGACGGTGAAGTCGTAGCCGTGCTGGGGAAGCCAGATTCCCTGCAGCCAGATGATCAGCACGAACATCAGGCCGCCGCGGGCGACGGCGGAGAGAAACGTCGACAGAGTGCCGAACGTGAACGCTCGGATCTTGAACAGCGGTAGGCGGAACATCGGGTCCGGGACCCGGTTCTCCACGACCGCGAACACCACCAGCGACAGCACTCCGCACGCCAGCAGCGCGATCACCGTCGGGCTTCCCCAGCCGGTGGCCGAGCTGCCGTAGGGGCGGATCCCGTAGGTCACGGAGATCATGATCAGGATCAGGCCGAGCGCGAAGCTGATGTTGCCGGCCCAGTCGATGCGCGCCCGCCGCGGCGTCGACAGCTCGTGCAGCTTGAGGTAGGCCCACACGGTCCCGAACAGGCCGACCGGAACAGAGATCAGGAACACCAGCCGCCAGCTGATCGGCGCCAACAGCCCACCGAGCACCAGGCCCACGAACATGCCGCTGACGCCCACGATGTTGTTGATCCCCAATGCCATGCCGCGCTGATTGGCGGGAAACGCATCGGTGATGATCGCCGCCGAGTTGGCCAGCAGGCAAGCGGCTCCGATCCCCTGCACGACGCGGAACACGATCAAGAAGATCGCCCCGCCGCGGCCGGTCAGCCAGTCGATGGTGAGAAACAGCGAGGCCACGGTGTAGATCACGAAGCCCAGGTTGTAGATCCGCACCCGGCCGTACATGTCGCCCAGCCGGCCGAGGCTGACGATCAGCACGCTGGAGACGACCAGGAAGCCGAGGATCATCCACAGCAGGTAGAAGGAATTGGAGGGGACGAGCGGATCGAGCTTGATGCCGCGGAAGATGTCGGGCATCGCGATCAGCGTGATCGAGGCGTCCAGCGTGGCCAGCAGCACGCCGAGCGTGCAGTTGGAGAGCGCGATCCACTTGTAGCTGTCGCCGCGCGGGTCCGGCGCTCCGGCTGCGACTGCCTGGGCCCTGGGGTTCCGTTGCCCGCCGGTCGCCATCAGCCCGCTTCCGAGGGCCGGAGATCGGTGTCGAGCTCGAGCCGAGCACGCGAGGGCGAGCGGTCGGGGACGAGCACGCCCGCGATCACCGCCGCCACCAGGAAGGCCGCTTCGAGGGTGAACGACGCGGTGAATCCGGTCACGGTGGGCAGGCCGTGGGCGACGTTGTCGGCCACCAGCGTGGCGGCGATCTGTCCGCCGAGCGCACCGCCCAGAGTTCGCATCACGGTGTTCATTCCGGTGGCGACGCCCGTCTGCTCCGGCGGCACCGCCTGCACTATCAGGTTGCCGAGCGCCGCGAACGCCAGCCCGATTCCCACCCCGAGCAGCGCCGCACTGATCAGCATGTCATAGGGATGGCCGTGGAAGGCCGCGAGCCAGCCGAAGGCCGCGGCCGAGATCGCGCTGCCCGCGATGACCGCGAGTTTGGAGCCGTAGCGGCGAGCCACGCGCCCGGCGAGCGTGCCGAGCAGGCTCATCCCGAAGGCCGCCGGCAGCAGATAGAGCCCGGCCACCACGACCGAGGCGCCGAAGCCGAAGCCGGTGCTCTTGGGCAGCTGGGCGAACTGGGGATAGAGCAGGAAAGACGCGTACATGCCTGCGCCCAGCAGAAAGGCCACGAGGTTCGTCGTCCACACCCCGCGCACTCGCATCATCGCCATGTCGATCAGGGGCTCGTCGCTGCGCAGCTCAACTGCCACCCAGGCGGCCGAGCTCACCAGGCCCGCGGCCAACAGCCCGAGCGTACGAGCCGAGCCCCAGCCCCAGGCGATCGTCTCGGAGATCGCGATCAGCACGCAGGAGAACCCGACGGTCATCAGTGCCGCCGCCAGCCAGTTGACCCTGCCGGGCACGCGCACCGGTGACTCGGGGACGAACCGCCAGGTGGCCACCGCGGCCAGCACGATGATGACCAGCGGAATCCAGTACAGCCAGTGGTAGTCGAGGTGCTCGATGATCAGGCCACCGAGGACGATCCCGACGCCGCCTCCGATCCCCAGGATCGAGCTCAGGATGCCGATGCTCCCGGGCACCTCGTCGGCGGGAAACTCGTCGCGCACGATGCCGAAGGCGAGCGGGAAGATGCCGCCGCCGGCGCCCTGGATGATCCGCCCCACCACCATCACCCCCAGCGATGTGGACAGGGCGGAGACCAGCGTGCCGAACGCCAGCAGCACGAGCGTCACCAGCAGGAGCCGCTCCTTTCCGTACATGTCGCCCAGGCGTCCGAGGATCGAGGTGCCCACCGAGGCCGACAGCAGATAGCCGGTCAGCAGCCAGGCGACCGAGTTCTCGCTGGAGTGCAGCGAGTGCTCCAGCGGGGTCAACGCCGGGATCACCGCGGAGCTCAACATCGAGTACGAGACCCCGCCGATGGCAAGGACCGCGAGGATCAGTTTGGGGTGAATGCCGTGTGGTTCTGCCGCCCCAGTGGACACGACCGGCTACTCTAGCGGAATGAGCATTCCGGCCCCAGGGGCCGAGTCGGCCGTGACCGCCACCGCCGCATGGTCGGCACTGACCCCGGCAGAGAAGCGCGAGCGGCTGCTGGGTGCCGCGGCCGACGTGTTCGCGCGGCACGGCCTGGACGCGCCGATGAGCGAGGTGGCCGAGGCGGCCGGCGCCGGCGTGGCCAGCGTGTACCGCTGCTTTCCCTCCAAGCACGAGCTGCTGGCGAACCTGGTCACGCGACGCATGGACGAGATCACGGCGGTGGCCGTCCAGGCGATCGAGCGGCCGGGCGACCGCTGGTCGGCGCTGACCGAGATGCTCGCCGCCGTGGTCGGCCGGCAGTCAGCCGACAACTTCCTCGGCGAGGCTCGGGTGACGGTCGAGGACTCTCCCGATGTCGTCGCCTCGACGGCACGCGCGACGGAGGCGATCGACCGGCTGATGGCGGCGGCGCGCGCCGAGGGCCGACTGCGCGCCGACGCCACCCCGCTGGATCTGCGTCTGCTGTTCGCGGCGACCCGTGCCGCCAAGCGGGTCGAACCCGAGCAGTGGCCGCGGATGCTTCAGCTGATGATCGACGCGCTGGACTCCCAGGCGGGACCGGGAGCATTACCCGGCGGGTAATCGACTCCATGCGCCTCAGCCGGGATCGTCCCGGCCATGAGCACACAATCACTTGACCAAGTAGTCCCCGCCCCTCGGGCGGGCGCACTGGCACGGGCCCGCGCCAGCCGCTGGGCCCCGCTGCCGATCGTCCTCGCCGGCACCTTCATGGTCGTCCTGGACTTCTTCATCGTCAACGTCGCGCTGCCCTCGATGCAGACGCGATTGCACGCGTCCGACGGAGCGATCGAGTGGATCGTGGCCGGCTACAGCCTCACCTCGGCGGTGCTGCTGATCGGCGCCGGCCGACTCGGTGACCGCCACGGACGCAGGCGCATGTTCGCGCTCGGCCTCGCGCTCTTCACCCTGAGCTCGGCCGCCTGCGGGCTGGCCGCAAGCCCGGGGATGCTGGTGGGCGCGCGGCTGGTGCAGGGCGGCGCCGCCGCGCTGCTGATGCCCAATGTCCTGTCGCTGATCGGCGTTCTCTACGACGGCGTCGACCGCGCCCGGGCGCTGGCCGCCTACGGGATGACGATGGGCCTGGCCGCCGTCTCGGGACAGCTGATCGGGGGGCTGCTGGTGCAGGCCGACGTCGCCGGCCTGGGCTGGCGCATGGTGTTCCTCATCAACGTGCCCGTGGGCGCCCTGGCGCTGGCCATGACCTCGCGTGTGGTCCCCGAGTCACGCGCCGAGGGCAGCGGACGAGTCGACCTCGTGGGCACGCTGCTGAGCACCGCCGGTGTGACCGCGATCGTGCTGCCGTTGATAGGAGCCCACCCACCCCACACGCACGGCTGGCCCTTGTGGACCTGGCTGTCGCTGGGCGCCGCCCCGCTGATCCTCGGCGCCTTCGCGATCCAGCAGCGTCGGCTGGGCCGAGACGCGGGGACTTCCACGCCGCCCCTGATCCCGAGCCAGCTGTTCGATGTCCGCGGGTTCACCCCGGGCCTCGTCGCGCAGCTGGTCTTCTGGTCAGGGCAAGCGTCATTCTTCCTCGTGCTGGCCCTGTACCTGCAGCAGGGACGCGGCCTGAGCGCGCTTCACTCCGGTCTGGTCTTCACGATCCTCGCCGTCGCCTACCTGGCGGCCTCGCTACGCGCCCCGGCGCTCACCGAGCGCCACGGGCGACGTGTGCTGGCCGTCGGCGCGCTGACGCTGGCCGTCGGTCACGGGCTCCTCGCCGCCGGCGTCGGCGAGATCGGAACCGGCGGCTCGGTGCTGGCGCTGGTGCCGGGGCTCATCTTGGTGGGAGCCGGCATGGGCCTCGGAATCACCCCCCTGGCGACGTTGATCATGGCCGGCATGAAGCCCGACCACGCGGGGGCCACCTCCGGCGTGCTGGCCACGGCCCAGAACGTCGGCAACGCGATCGGCGTGGCAGTGATCGGGGTGCTGTTCTTCGGTGCCGCCGGTCACGGAATCGGCGGAGCGTTCCAGCTCTCGGAGATCGTGCTGGCGGGCGTCCTGCTCAGCGTCGTCGCCCTCACGCGCCTGCTGCCGAAGGTACGCTCATGAGCATCGTGACGGCGACCGAGAACCGCGTCGGCGGCCTGCTGCGTGACTGGCGCCAGCGCCGCCGGCTCTCCCAGATGGACCTGGCGCTGGAGGCCGGGATCTCGACCCGGCATCTCAGCTTCGTCGAGACCGGCCGCTCGCGCCCCAGCCCGGAGATGGTGGTCAACCTCGCCGAGCAGCTCGAGGTCCCGCTGCGCGAGCGCAACCAGCTGCTGCTGGCCGCCGGCTACGCGCCCCGGTACGAGGCGCGCTCGTTCGACGATCCGGCGCTCAACGAGGTGCGCGACGCGGTCAGCCGCGTGCTGGCCGCCCACGAGCCGTACCCGGCGATCGCCGTCGACCGCTACTGGAACCTGGTCGCCTCCAACGAAGCGCTCGGCCCGATGCTCGACGGCGTCGCGCCCCACCTGCTGCTGCCCCCGGTCAACACGATCCGGCTGGCGCTGCATCCCCAGGGGGTGGCCCCGCGGATCATCAACCTCGGCGAGTACCGCGCCGACCTGCTCCATCGCCTGGACCGCGCGGCTCGCCTCACCGGCGACGCCGGGCTGGTCGAGCTCCGCGAGGAGATGCTCGGCTACCCGGGACCTCCGGCGCCGCCGACGAGGGCGGGCGGGATCGATTCAGCGGTCACGGTGCAGCTGCACCTCTCGCCGGCCCCCGCCCAGGGAGGCGGCGAGCTGGCGTTCTTCAGCACGATCACGACGTTCGGAACTGCGATCGACGTGACCGTCTCCGAGCTGGCGGTGGAAGCATTCTTCCCCGCCAACCCGGAGACCGCCGAGCGGCTGCGGGCCGGTTAGCGGCGGCGGGCCGCCGGCTCCAGCGCCGGGTTCTGCCAGCCGATCTCATTCGGATTGACGTTGGTGCCCGGTGGGACGATCTCGTCAATCCGGTCCAGGACGTCGTCTGAGAGAGTCACCTCGGCCGCCGTCAGCTGGGACTCGAGGTGCTCCATCGTCCGTGGGCCGATGATCGCCGAGGTCACCGCGGGATGGCGGATGACGAACGCCAGTGCCATCTCGATCAGAGTCATCCCGGCGTCCTGCGCCAGCTTGGCCAGGGCGTCGGCGGCCTCCAGCTTGGCCTGATTGCCAGGCTCGGACATGTCGTAGCGGCTGGGTATCCGCTGCGCCCGCTGGGACTCGGGCAGGTTCTCGCCCTTGCGGTAACGGCCCGAGAGCCAGCCGCCGGCCAGGGGGCTCCACGGGATGACGCCCATGCCATAGCGCTGGGTGGTCGCAAGCACGTCCTTCTCGATCTCCCGAACGAGGAGCGAGTACGGCGGCTGCTCGCAGACGAAGCGCTCGCGGCCACGGCGCTCGGCGACCCATTGGGCCTCGACGATCTGCGACGCGGGGAACGTGGAGGAGCCGATGTAGCGGACCTTGCCGGAGCGCACCAGGTCGGTGAGCGCGCCTAGTGTCTCGTCGATGTCGGTGTCGTCCTCGGGGCGGTGGATCTGGTAGAGGTCGATCCAGTCGGTCCCCAGCCGCCGCAGCGAGCTCTCCACCTCGCGAACGATCCAGCGGCGCGAGTTGCCGAACTCGTTGGGATCGTCGCCCATCGTGCCGTGAACCTTGGTCGCGAGCACGACGTGGTCGCGTTTGCCGCCGGCCAGCGCCTTGCCGACGATCTCCTCGGACTCGCCCCGCGAGTACACGTCGGCGGTGTCGATGAAGTTGATCCCGGCGTCCAGTGCGCGGTGGATGATGCGAATGCTGTCGTCGTGGTCCTTGTTGCCCCAGTCGCCGAACATCATCGCCCCGAGACATAGAGGGGTCACCTTGGTGCCCGTGGTACCTAGCGTGCGGTAGTTCATGCTCCTGACCCTAGTCACCACCCGGCGCCGGCTCGCGGCCCGCTCGTGAAGCTGCTGGCCGCCGCCCCTCGGGCGCTCACCCCGCTGGCCTTGCTGGCCGCCGCGCTCGCGCTGATCGTGCCCTCACCGGGCGTGGCCGACCGCTCTGACCTGCTGCTGGCGGGGCTCGTGCTGGCCACGGCGCTGGGGATCGCGGGCTCGGACCTGGTAGCGCTGCGTCGCCATGCGGTCGCGGTGACGGTGCTCTCGGTGGTACCGCTGATCGTCCTGGCGCCGCTGGCCTGGGCGCTGGGGCAGCTGTTCGACGTGAACACGCGCGACGGGCTGCTGGCCGTCGGGCTGTCCAGCTCGGAGGTGGCGTCGGTCGGTCTGGCGGCGCTCGCCGGCGCCGACGCGACGATCGTGCTGGGGGCCGTCACGGGCTCATTGGTGCTGGCCGCGGTGATCGGGCCGGTCGCGATCGGCGGACTGGCCGGACATGACGGGCATGGCGGCAGCGGCCACCTGCTCGTCCGTTTCGGGTTGGTCGTCATCCTCCCCCTGATCGGCGGCGTGGCGGTTCGCAGCTCGCCGGTCGCCGCCCGGTGGCTGAGCGCCCATGACGCCGAGCGCGACGGGGTCGCCGCGTCGGTGGTCGCGGTGCTGGTGTACGCGGCCCTGAGCGGAACCCGCGGCGCGCACGGGCTGGGCGCGGCGCTCATCGCGAGCCTCGCCTTCTTGATCGTGTCCAGCGCTCTGGCCGCCCTGTGGCAGCGCTGCACCCCGATGGACGCCACCGCCGTTCCCGGGGCTCTGGCGATCGCGATGCGCGACTTTGCGGTCGCCGCCGCGCTGGCCTCGCAGGCGTTCGGCAACCGCGCCGCCGCGGTGCCCGGCGTCTACGGGGTGGTGATGCTGCTGGCGGGCAGCGCCTTCGTCACCCGGCTACGGTCGCTGGACGCGGGATCGAGGGGCGCTAACTTGGGCCGATGAGCACTCCCGACGGCGAAACCCACTTCGGCCTCACCGGCCTGGCCACGATGGGCGCCAACCTGGCGCGCAACGTCGCCCATCACGACATTCCGGTGGCGGTCCATAACCGCACGACCAGCCGGATGCAGAAGTTCGTGGAGGAGCACGGCTCGGAAGGGCCGATCCGAGGCTGCGAATCCACGGAGGAATGGGTCCAGGCGCTGGCCCGTCCGCGCGTGCTGATGAGCCTCGTCCAGGCGGGCCCTGCGACCGACGCGGTGATCGACGATATCGCGCCCCATCTGGACACGGGCGACATTCTGATCGACGGCGGCAACGCCTATTTCCGTGACACCCAGCGCCGCCACGCCAAGCTGGCCGAGCAGGGGATCCACTTCCTCGGCGTCGGCGTCTCGGGGGGCGAGGAGGGCGCGCTCAACGGGCCGAGCATCATGCCGGGCGGCAACCGCGAGGCCTACGACCAGAGCGTCAAGCCGATCTTCGAGACGATCGCCGCGCAGGTCGACGGCACGCCGTGCTGCACGTATGTGGGTCCCGACGGAGCCGGGCACTTCGTGAAGATGGTCCACAACGGGATCGAGTACGCCGACATGCAGCTGATCGCCGAGAGCTACGACCTGCTGCGCAGCGGCTGCGGCCTCGAGGTCCCGGAGATCGCCGACCGCTTCAAGAGCTGGAACGAGTCCGAGCTGGAGTCGTTTCTGATCGAGATCTCCGCCCGGGTGCTCTCCAAGACCGATGACGCCACCGGCCAGCCGCTCGTCGACGTGATCCTCGACGCCGCCGAGCAGAAGGGCACCGGCCGCTGGACGGCCCAGGACGCGCTCGAGCGCGGCGTGCCGCTGACCGGCATCACCGAGGCGGTGTTCGCGCGGGCGCTGAGTGCGCTCAAGGATGAGCGGGTCCACGCCTCCGAGGTGCTCACCGGGCCGGGCTCGGTCGCCGCCGGCGACGCGCAGCTCGCTCACGACCTGGAGCACGCCCTGTACGCGTCCAAGATCGTCTCCTACGCCCAGGGCTTCGCCCAGATGGCGGCCGCCGGCGACGAAGAGGGCTGGAATATCGACCTCGGCTCGATGGCGACGATCTGGCGGGGCGGGTGCATCATCCGGGCCCGCTTTCTGGACCGGATCCGCGAGGCCTATGACCATGAGCCCGGACTGAAGAATCTGATGCTGGCCGACTTCTTCGCCAAGGCGCTGGAGGAGGCTCAGGACCCGTGGCGGCGGGTGGTCGCCCGGGCAGCCGAGCTGGGGATCCCCACGCCGGCGTTCTCCTCGTCATTGGCCTACTACGACGGCTACCGCCGCGCCCGCGGACCCGCCAACCTGATCCAGGGCCTACGCGACCTGTTCGGCGCCCACACCTACAAGCGGGCCGATAAGGTGGGCACGTTCCACGTGATGTGGAGCGAGGACGGACGCGAGGTGGAGGTCTGAGCCCCCCGAGGATCAGATCGCTCACTCATGTTGACAAGCCGGCGAGTGCCGAAATACAGTGCCCGCGGGGCTGATTCGACACACCAAGGGGTTGACACATGCGTCGCATGATGTTCGTCACGGTGATCGCGTTGGCGATCAATGCCAGTGCCGCGGCGGCGGCGCCACTCAACGACGGTTCGACCAAGGCCTCGGCCAAGCTGTCGGGCCTGGTGGCAACCGTGCCCCTCGCGACGTTCAACCAGGTCGGCGCGGGCAAGCTGGCCGGCCGAAACGAGTTCGGCATCTTCAAGCTGCACGGGCCCCCGCTCAGGGTGAACGGCAAGCCCGGCATCGTCTCCGGGGCTCTGGCATGGTGCCCGCACTGCGCGGTCGACAACTGGTCGCTGGCGATCGCCCTCAGCCGCTTCGGAACGCTCACCGGCCTGCGGGTGGTCGACACCGGGACGTACTACGCCAAGACCTTCCGGAGGTCGGGCGGCCCCTTCTACTCGAACACGATCGGCCTGGACTTCCTGCGCGCCCACTACTCGAGCCGGTATCTCGGCCTGTCCTCGTTCGTCCTGCAGGACGTCAACGGCCATCACGTGCAGTCCCCCACCAGGGCCCAGGGCGCAGCACTCCAGCCGTTCGACCCCCCAAGCCGCGGAGAGTTTCCGGCGATCAACGTCGGCGGGGATTTCGGGTTCTTGAACTCTGGCACCACGCCCGCCGTGCTGGCTCACCGGACGGGGCTGCAGATCGCGACCGGCCTGGCCAATCCGCAGACGACGATCGCCCAGCACCTGGACGGGCTGGCGAACCTGTTCTCGGCAGCGATCTGCGTGGCGACCAACCAGCAGCCGGCGGCCGTCTGCACCTCGGCAGGCGTGCTGGCGGCCAAGCAGCGGCTGTAGCGCGCGCCGCCGCTACGAGCAGCACCGCGGGCGGTCACACTTGCCCGACGCCATCCGTCAACCGGGTAGACAACCGACTTCCCGGAGGGCGAGATGCCTGCAACCACCACCCCATCGTCGTTTCTGGCCACCCGGCGCGGCAAGCTCACGCTGGCCCTGCTGTGCGCGGTGGCGTTCATCGACTTCGTCGACGCGTCGATCGTCAACATCGCGCTGCCATCGATGCGCCGCGCGTTGCGCTTCTCGGAGCCTGGGCTGCAGTGGGTACCCAGCGGCTACCTGCTCACCTACGGCGGCTTCATGCTGCTGGGCGGGCGGGCCGCCGACCTGATCGGCCGCCGGCGGGTGCTCATCGCCGGCACCGCGCTGATCGGGATCTCCTCCCTGATCGGCGGTCTTGCCGGCAGCTCGGGGATGCTCATCGGTGCGCGGCTCGTCCAGGGCGTGGGCGCCGCGATGATGCTCCCGGCGGCGCTCTCGATCCTCACCACCACGTTCGTCGAGGGCAGGGACCGGACCACGGCGCTGGGCGTCTGGGGAGGCGTCGGCGGACTCGCCTCGGCCGCCGGCGTGTTGTTCGGCGGCCTCTTGACCGAGGGGTTGGGCTGGCGCTGGGTGATGTTCGTCAACCCGGTCGCCGCCGTGCTGGTCCTGGGCGCGATCCTGCGGTTGATCGCGCCCGATCGCGCCCGGCCGCAGCTGCGCGGCTTCGACGTTCCCGGAGCGCTTCTGGCCAGCGGCGGGATGCTGCTGCTCGTGTACGCGCTCGTCCAGACGCCGACCATCGGCTGGGGCGGGCGCACGATCGGCGAGCTGGCCGGCGCCCTGGCGCTGCTGGGGGCATTCGTGTTCAACGAGCGACGCCATCGCAATCCGCTGGCGCCCTTGTCGATCTTCAAGATCAACGGTCTCGGCTTCTCCAATGCCACCCAGCTGATCGCCTTCGCGGGCTTCATCGCGATGTTCTTCTTCCTCACCCTGTACATGCAGAACGTCCTGCGCTTCTCCCCGATCCAGACCGGTGCGGCGTACCTGCCGCTGTGCTTTGCCACCGCGATCGCCGCCGGCGCCTCCTCGCAGCTGCTGACGCGGATCGGGACCCGGCCGGTGATCGTGGCCGGGTCACTGATCGCCGCGGGCGGCATCTACTGGCTGTCGCGTCTGCCGGTGCACGGCTCGTTCGCCGCTGACCTGCTGCCCGGGATGCTGGTCGTGTCGCTCGGCTTGGGACCGGTGTTCGTGGGCGTCACGACCGCCGCCAACGCCGGCGTTCCCGCCGACAAGGCAGGTCTCGCCGCCTCCCTGCTCAACGCCTCCCAGCAGCTCGGGGCGGCGCTCGGGCTGGCGATCTTCACCGCCCTGGCGGCCAGCCGCACCGAGCAGCTGCTCGCGGCTCACGCGACGCCCGCAAGCGCGCTGACCGCCGGCTTCTCCCGCGGCCTGCTGGCCGGCAGCATATTCCTGCTCGCCGCCGCAATCATCGGTCTGCGCGCCACCAACACGCGAGGCGAGCTCCCGGCCGCGAACGCCGGGGACAGCCAGAACGGCGACCGCGAGCCCGTGGCGGTGGCAGCATGACCGCCGGCGAGGGAGATCAGCTGGCCACCCGGTTCGAAGCCAACCGCCCCCGCCTGCGCGGCGTCGCCTATCGGATGCTCGGCTCGCTCAGCGAGGCCGATGACGCCGTCCAAGAGGCGTGGCTCCGACTCAGCCGCTCCGATCCGGACGCGATCGACAACCTCGCGGGCTGGCTGACGACCGTCACCGCGCGGGTGTGCCTGGACATGCTGCGCTCGCGCGAGGCTCGGCGCGAGGAGGCGCTGGGAGAGGCCGGGCAGGTCGGGCCTCACATCCCCGACCCGATCGTCTCAAACGCCGCCGGGATGGATCCCGAGCACGAGGCGCTGCTGGCCGACTCGATCGGGCTGGCGCTGCTGGTGGTGCTGGAGACCCTGGGCCCGGCGGAGCGGCTGGCGTTCGTGCTGCACGACATGTTCGGCGTGTCGTTTGACGAGATCGCGCCGATCGTCGACCGCTCGCCGACGGCCGCCCGGCAGCTGGCCAGCCGGGCACGTCGGCGCGTGCAGGGCTCGCCGACGGTCCCCGACACCGACCTCCCCCACCAGCGCCGGATCGTCGACGCCTTCCTGGCCGCCGCTCGCGAGGGCGATTTTGACGGGCTGCTGGCGGTCCTCGATCCCGACGTGGTGCTGCGCGCCGACGCCGGGGCGCTCGGGTTGACGCGCGAGGTCCGCGGCGCTTCCGAGGTGGCCCACGGCGCGATGAGCTTCGCCCCGCTGGCGCGCTCGGGACGAGCCGCTCTGGTCAACGGGGCGGCCGGCCTGGTCACCGCACCCGACGGAAAGGTGTTCTCGGTGCTCGGCTTCACGATCGCCCGCGGGCGGATCGTGGAGATCGACGTGCTCGCCGACCCCGAGCGCCTGCGCGCGATCGACCTCACCGTGCTGGACGGCTGAGCCACCAGACCGGACCGGCCGGCCGGGCCCGAACCTAGGCGCCCGCGCCGGCCAGGCCGGGGATCCAGTTGGTGCCGGCCAGCGGCACCCGGGCCATCGCCGCGGCCTCGATCGTCAGCGCCACCAGGTCCTCGGGCTCGAGGTTGTGGACGTGGGACTTGCCGCATGCCCGAGCCAGGGTCTGCGCCTCCAGGGTCAGCGTGCGCAGGTAGTTGGCCAACCGGCGGCCGCCCTGCTCGGGGTCCAGGCGGGCCGCCAGCTCAGGCTCCTGGGTCGAGATCCCGGCCGGGTCCTGTCCGGCCTGCCAGTCGTCGTAGTAACCCGGGGCGGACCCGATCTGCGCATATCCGTCGGCGAGCTCGGGAGCGTTGTCGCCGAGAGCGATCATCGCCGCCACCCCGATCGAGACGGCGTCGGCGCCCAGAGCCAACGCCTTGGCGACGTCGGCACCGGTGCGGATCCCCCCGAGACGATCAGCTGCACCTTGCGATGCATGCCGAGCTCGATCAGTGACTCCACCGCCTGGGGGATCGCGGCCAGGATCGGGATCCCGACGTGCTCGATGAACACCTCCTGGGTGGCCGCGGTGCCGCCCTGCATCCCGTCCAGCACGATCGCGTCGGCGCCCGCCTTGACCGCCAGCGCCACGTCGTAATAGGTGCGGCTGGCCCCGATCTTGACGTAGATCGGAATCCGCCAGTCAGTGATCTCGCGCAGCTCCTCGATCTTGATCTCCAGGTCGTCGGGGCCGGTCCAATCGGGGTGCCGGCAGGCGCTGCGCTGGTCGATCCCCTTGGGCAGGTCGCGCATCTCGGCCACGCGGTCGGAGATCTTGTGGCCCAGCAGCATCCCGCCGCCGCCCGGCTTGGCTCCCTGCCCGACCACGACCTCGATCGCATCGGCGCGGCGCAGATCATCGGGATTCATCCCGTAGCGGGAGGGCAGCAGTTGATAGACCAGGCGGGACGAGTGCTCGCGCTCCTCCGGGGTCATCCCGCCGTCGCCGGTGGTCGTCGAGGTGCCGACCTCGCTGGCGCCGCGCCCGAGCGCCTCCTTGGCGGGGCCGCTGAGCGCGCCGAAGCTCATTCCGGCGATCGTGATCGGGATGTCGAGGTGGATCGGCTCGCGGGCGAACCGGCCGCCGATCGTGACGTCGGTGGCGCAGCGCTCGCGGTAGCCCTCGAGCGGATAGCGCGAGACGCTGGCCCCCAGGAACAGCAGGTCGTCGAAGTGCGGCAGGCGCCGCTTGGCGCCGAAGCCGCGGATGTCGTAGATCCCCTCGCGGGCGGCGCGCTGGATCTCGGCGATCGTGTCGCGGTCGAAGGTGGCCGACTCGCGCAGGCCGGGGTGCCAGCCGGTGGCGGTCCCGTTGCCGTTGCCGTCGCCGGGCATCAGTAGGCGTTGTCGACGTGGAAGTTGTACAGCTGCCGCGCCGAGCCGTAGCGACGGAAGTCGGCCGGGTCGGCGTCCAGCTCGGCCTGCGCCAGGAGCTGCGCGAGATGGACGCGGTGCTCGTCGCGCATCTCCTTGGCCACGCAGTCGGCGCCCAGGCCGGCGACCGCGCCGCGCACGAACAGCCGCGCCTCGTACAGCGAGTCGCCCAGCGCCTCCCCGGCGTCGCCGCACACCACGAGTGACCCCTTCTGGGCCATGAAGGCGCTCATGTGGCCGACCGAGCCGCCGACGACCACGTCGGCGCCCTTGAGCGAGATGCCGCAGCGCGCCGAGGCGTCGCCGTGGATGACCAGCAACCCGCCGCGGGCGGTGGCGCCGGCCGATTGGCTCGCGCTGCCGGAGACCACGACCGTGCCCGACATCATGTTCTCGGCCACCCCGACGCCGCAGTTGCCGTGCACGCGCACCGTCGCGCGCTGGTTCATGCCGGCGCAGTAATAGCCGACGTGCCCCTCGATCTCGACCTCGTAGGGGGCATCGAGCCCGACCGCGATGCTGTGGCGGCCGCCGGGGTGCAGGACGCGGATCCGGCCGACGGCCTCCCCCTCGTGCAGGCGGCGGTTGAGGTCGCGGACGCTGTCGTGCTCCAGGTCGAACGACAGCACGACCTCGCGGACCTCGTTTATCGTCATCCCGCCACCGGCGTCGGTGCCGTCCCCCAGCTGTACACGCGGCCGGGCTCGGGCTCCCAGGTGACCGCGTCCTGAGCTCCGGGCAGCACGGCGATCGCGCGGTACTCCGAGGCCATCGCCACCCACTCATCGGTCTCGGCCATCACCGCCGGCTTGCAGGCGATCGGATCGCGCAGCACGGCGAATCCGTCGGCCGTCCCCACGGCGAATGTGTAGAAGCCGTCCAGGTCATCGAGGCAGCCTTGGAGCGCCTGCTCGAGCGTCGCGCCCTGGCGCAGGCGCCAGGTCAGATACCCGGCGGCCACCTCGGAGTCGTTCTCGGTGGCGAACATGATCCCTTCGCGCTGCAGCGATCGGCGCAGGCGGTTGTGGTTCGACAGCGAGCCGTTGTGCACCAGGCACAGGTCCAGGCCGGTGGAGAACGGGTGTGATCCCTCCGTGCTGACCCGGCTCTCGGTCGCCATCCGGGTGTGCCCGAGCGCGTGGCTGCCGCCGATCTCCTCCAGCGCGAAGCGACGCACGAACTCCGTCGGCAGCCCGGCCTCCTTGAAGATCTCGATCGTCTGACCCGCGCTCATCAGCGTCAGCTCCGGGTGGCGGGCGATCAGCGACGCCTGCACATCGGCGGCGTCACCGGCCACGTGGAACACGGCGTGGGTGGCGCGCACGACCGGCTCGGAGGCGTCGCCGAAGTGGAGGCGCAGCTCATCGGCCAGCGCATCCCACGCGGGATCGGGCGCCGGCGAGTGCAGCGACACCTTGCACCAGCCCTCCGGCGCCGGCTCGCGGTAGAAGGCCACCCCGGCGCTGTCAGGCCCGCGATCGGACAGCTGGCTGAGCATCGCCGACAGCTGGCCCCCGAGCTGTGCTCGGAGCGCATCGGTCTTGGTGAACAGGCCCGCGATACCGCACATGGAAGTCAGCGTAGACCGTGGGCATGGTCGGGCCAATGGTGTGGGGGCGCACACTTTGCACGCCGAATGTGGTGGACGCAGCTACACCGGCAGGCGCTTCTGAGCCGCGGCGGACCGTCTGCAGCGCCTCGCGCAGCTCGCTGCGCGCGATCGGTGCCAGCATTCCGGGATCGATCACGTTGTCGGCCGGCTCGCCGGCCGACAGCCGGTGCGCGTGGTGATCGAGCCGGACACGCGCGATCACCGTGAACGCCTCGGCCAGCGCGTCGGCGTCGTCGCGCAACAGGCCGCCCGCAGCGGCGGCGCCCTCGATCCGGTCAAGCGTGGGCGAGATCGTCACTCCGTTGTCCAGCGCGTGATAGCGGACGAGGTTGACCAGCGGGATGATCGCGCCCGCCTTGAGATCCAGGCGCCCGTCCCGGTCGGTGCTCAGCTGCGAGCGAAAGCCCAGCGCCACCGGCGCGCCGGCGGCGGCGCGCGCCAGCAGCCGCATGAACTGGGGATGCTCACGCGCGGCGCGCATCCGCGCCGTCAGCTCGGGGCCCATCGCCAGTCCGCCCGTGGCCGACCGGAAGTCGAAGGCCACGCTGGCGCGTACCAGGTGCGACTCGTCGGGCTCGGTCAGGCACTCGTCGAACGTGCGCAGCCAGTTCTGGCGGCTCATGCGCCACCGGCGATTACGGGCCAGCACGCCGTTGTGGTCGACGCCGATCCCGCAACTGGCCAGGCCGGCGTTGACGTCCGCCCCCAGGTCGGCGAAGTAGGCGTCGACCTCGCCGGCGTCGTCGTCGGGAGGATCCGCGTAGGCCAACGCGTTGTCCTGGTCGGAGGCGAGCGTGAACTCGCGCCGGGCCGCTGATCCGAGGTCCAGCCAAGCCCATGCCCGGGGCGCTGGCCCGCGTCGCGAGAGCGAGAAGTCGACCAGCCGCGAAACCACCGCATCATGCTGCAGGCTCAGCACCCGCCCCAGGTCCCGGGGCGGCACACCCGCCTGCGACAGGGCCAGGAACAGACCCGGCAGATGCGAGACCGCGCGCTCCAGCGCCGCCTGGTCGGCGGCTCCCAGGATCGTGTGACGCAAGCCGATCGGGCTGCGCGCATCGAGCCCGAGCAGGTCGCGGGCGGACAGCAGCCCGCATACCCGTCCCGCGTCGAGCACCGCCAGGTGCTCGGCGCCGGCGGCCAGCATGTCGACGGTGGCCTCGATCGCCAGCTGCCCGACCGGGACGGTCGGCACCGGGAAGCGCGCCACCGCGCGAACCGGAGTGTCAAGCGTGATCCGCTCGTCGCCCAGCGCCGACCGGATCTCGGCGTCGCCGACGATCGCCAGATCGGCCACGTCGGACTCGTCGGTGCCCACGAGCAGGGCGGTCACCTCCGGGCGGTCGAGTTCGCGCAACGCCTCCCGCAGCGGCATCTCGGCACGCGCGAATGTCGCCGGTCGCATGATCGCCGACACCGGAGTGGTGCCGACCTCGTGCAGGCCGTGGACGGTCTGCCCCGCGCGGGTCAGGCGCTGGCGCAGCGTGTGAGCGACGTAGGCCACGCCCGGCTCGGTGGCCAGCACACGCCGGGCGTCGTCGGCCGCCAGCAGGGCGCAGGAGGACGGCTCCCGAGCGCGCACCGTGAACGCGGGCGCCATGCCCGTGAGCAGCGAGGGATGTCCGAAGCACTCGCCGGGCTCGAGGACCGAGATCACCTCGCCCTCGCGCACCAACTCCATCGAGCCGCTCAGGATCACCCACAGCCCCGGTGTCGGCGAGCCGTCCTCGGTCAGCACGACCGCCCCTGCGGCCTGGTCATGGCGGCCGGCACGTGCGGCCAGCTCGCTCACGAGCGCCGGATCAAGCCGATCGAAGGGAGGATGCCGCGCCAGGAATGTGTCCAAGTGCTCCATGTCGCAACCCGTAATTGTGTTCTGATCGCGCCTTGCGAGCGACCGGCGACGTGTCAGGGTAATCAGTCATCGCCAAGCGGACCAGGAGGCCCCATGCCGGATGACATGACCGCGCCCGGACCCTACGAGGACGAGCTCGTCTACGAGTCCGCCGGTCTGGCCAAGACGACCAACTGGTGGGGCGCGTTCGTGATCGGGCTCGCGGGCACGATCCTGGTCACCGGGATCGCCCCGGTGATGGTCACCGCTTTGGGCTCGGCCTCGGTGCCGGTGATCGTGATCGTCACGATCACGGGATATCTGGTCTGCCTGCTGCTGGCCGAGCTCTCGGCGATGATGCCCGACCGCTCGGGCGGACTCCCGGCCTACGCCTATCCGGCCTACAAGGAGAAATGGCCGCGCTTCGCCGAGCACATCAACGGTTTCACCGCGTGGGCGTACTGGCTGGGTTGGTTCCCGGTGGCGCCGCTGAACATGATCCTGGCCTCGCTGTACATCGCCGATCGCTTCAAGCTGACCGGCGGATCATTCTCGCCCCTGGGTACGCCGATCACGTGGTGGACGCTGGGGATCTCGGTCGTCGGCCTGGTCCTGCTGTCGATACCCGCCGTACGCGGTCTGCGCTTCGGCACGGGGTTCGCGACCGTCCTGGCCGTCCTCTCGATGATCCCGCTGACGTTCCTGGCGATCGCCTGGATCTTCCACCCCTCGGTGGTCGACTTCGGCCAGCTGGTCCCCTTCCGCCACACCGACGGCTCCGGGTTCTTCTCCGGCCTGTTCGGACACGGCTGGCTGACCCTGTATCTCGCCTTCTCGTTCCTGCTGACCTGGAACGTGATCGCCATGGAGGCCGCCGCCTGCTACATCGGCGAGACCCGTAACCCGGACCGCGACGCCAAGATCGCGATGAACCTCGAGGGCCTGTACGGCCTGTTCATCTACACGATGATCCCGGTGGCGTTCATCATCGTGATCGGCGTCAGCGCCCTGGGCACCTCCTCGGTCGATCCCAAGACGATGTTCGTCACCTTCGCCTCCAAGGTCTTCGGCTCCGGCACCGGCTCGCAGATCCTCAACTGGCTGGTGGCGATCATGCTGATCCTTGCGCTGATCCTGTCGGCGCTGAACGCGATCACCGGCACAGCGCGGTCACTGCATCAGATGTCGGCCGATGGCCAGTTCCCCAAGTTCTTCCAGCGCGTCAACCACAATGGCGTCCCCCATCGGGCGATGTTCTTCAACGTCGCCGCCTCGATCGCGGTGGTCTTCGCCGGCGGCGCGGTGCAGATCTACACGCTCTCCAACGTCGGCTACCTCGCCTCGTTCCTTCCGGTTCTGGTCGGCTACTTCCTGCTTCGCAAGTACCGGCCCAACGTGCGCCGGCCGTTCAAGCTGCCCAACTTCATGAAGTGGGTGGCGCTGGCGATCGCAGCGTTCTACGCGGTGATCTACTTCTACGGCGGTCCGATGTACGCCTCGTGTGCCTGCAATGCCGCCGGGACGAAGACGCTGCCGTACTACTTCATCGGCTGGGGCGTGCTCCTGCTCTACCTGCCGCTCTACTGGTATCGCAAGCGAGTGGAGGACGTGCGCGACGCTCCGGCCACCGAGGCGGTGGCCCCGCCGCCGGCGGGCGGGATCGCTACCGGAGGGGCCGGGGATTGACCGCCACGGCACGACCCGTGGACGTGTCCGCCACGACCGACACGGGGCCCTTCAAGCGGATCCTGCTGGCCTCCGAGGGCCGCTCGATCTCCGACGCCGCGATCGCCCGGGTGGTGGAGTTGGCCGAGCGCCGAGCGACGGTGCGCGTGTTCTCGATCGCCCGGATTCACGGCACCGCGTTCGGCATGCCAACCCCGGGCCTGCTCCCCTCCCGGGCGGAGTGGGCGGAGCAGCGCGATCTGGTCGACAACGCGATCAAGCGCCTCAAGCGCAAGGGGCTGACCGCCGAAGGCCACGTGCTCGGCACCCGCAACGCCACCAAGAAGATCCTCCAGGAGGCCTCCCAGTACGGCTGTCAGGCGATCGTGATGGCCGCCGATCCCGACCGGGCGCGGTTCGTGGCTACCGCGATGTGGAGCCAGGAGCCCCAGCGCGTGCAGCGCAAGGCGCGCGTGCCGGTGTTCCTGGTCGCCGACGACTGACCCGCTGAGGGTCGGCCGCGCCCTGATTCGCTAGGCGTCGCCCCCCGTCACGATCGCGGTAGGGTTTCACGCATCGGCGAGCGAGGGGCGCTCGCCACGCTCAACCGTGGAGGGCGACAATGAGACGGTTCAAGGCGGCGCTCGGCGCCGTGGCAGTGGGGTGCACATTCGCCGGGGGCTCGGTCGCATTGGCGGCCGGCAGCACGCCGAGTCCGGGCAAGATCAGGGTGTTCGTCACCCAGGTCAACAACACCAAGAGCAAGGTCCTCGTCACCGGCGCGATCGGCGACTACGGCACCGGCGTGAGCACCGACAAGAACGGCAAGGCCGATCCCAACGGCGCGTTCGAGAAGATCACGCTCAAGCAGGGCGGCTTCCTCGTCGACACGACCGGGTTCCAAAAAGCCCTCAACCACCTGGTTCCGCAGATCAACAAGGCGACCTGCTCGATGGTGTTCTCCGGTAGCGGACCGGGCACGCTGGAAAACGGCACCGGCCAGTACAAGGGGATCGGCGGCAGGCTGACGATCTCCGTTACGTTCGCGGGGATCGCTCCGCGCTTCACCAGCGGCGCTAAGAAGGGGCAGTGCAACCTCGGCCAGAACGTGCAGCCATTCGGCGCTTACCAGGCCATCACGGCCACCGGCAACGTGACCTTCAGCTAGGTAGCGACGAGGGCGCCGGCCCGTCGCGGTCGGCGCCCGCGGCGTCTGGCGGCGCGTAGACGACGACCGACGCGCTGCGTCCCCGCAACTCGATGCGGCTGCGCTCACGGAGGCCCACCGCCTCCTCGCGGAGCAGCTTGCGCGTGCTCTCGGTCACGAGCACGGTGTCGCCGGTCTCCCGCGTCGCCTGCTGCACCCGAGCGGCGACGTTGACGGGATCGCCGATCACGCTGAACTCCAGCCGCCCGCCGCCCCCCACGTTGCCGGCGATCACCGTGCCCGAGTTGATCCCGATGCCGATCTCCAGCTCGCCCGCCTTCCCGGCGTCGACGGCCCGCGCGATGGCCAGCGCGGCCGCCAGCCCCGCGTCGGCGTGATCCTCCAGGCGCTGCGGAGCGCCGAACACCGCCAGCAGACCATCCCCCACGAACTTGTCCACCCGGCCCCCGTGCTCGTGGATGATCGGGATCACCGCCTCGAACAACGCGTTGATCCCGGCCACCACCTCGTGGGCCTCGGTCTCCTCGGCGAATGCGGTGAACCCGCGCACGTCGATGAACATGATCGTGACCTCGACCTCCTCGCCGCTGAGGTCCACCCCTTCGTCGAGGATCCGCTCGGCCACCGCGGGATCGACATAGCTGCCAAAGGTGTCGCGCATGCGCTCGCGCTCGGCCAGACCCTCGGCCATGCGGTTGAACCCGAGCTGCAGCCGGCCGATCTGCGTGCCGTCGTAGACCGGGACGCGCGCGTCGAATTCGCCGCGCTGGATGCGCTCCAGGGCCTCACGGACGTTGACGATCGGATCGGCGGTCGCGCGGGCGGCCAGCAACACCGCCAGCAGGCCGACGACGATCGCGATGGCCCCGAGGACGACGATGACGAGTTGGAGCTGGGTGGCGCTGGCCGGAGCGCCGGCCAGCGTGGCGATGCCGACGATGACCAGCCCGAGCACGGGCGCGGCTGTGCCGAACGCCCACGCGAGCACAGCGCGGGTCGCCACCCCGGGCACGGCGACCTGTCCGGGATCCTCGTCGGCGAGTGCGCGGGAGGCGGGTGTGCGCAGGATGCGCTCGGCCAGGAGATAGGCGCACGCTCCGGTGGTGAGCCCGGTGATGGCGACGGTGGGCGCGACGATCGCGCTCAGGGCGACCGAGAACGCCAGGTTCAGCGCCCCGAACAGCAGCGCCGCCGCCAGCCACAGCGCGAGCTGCATCCGAAACAGCGCCAGCGGCGCCCCCACGACCTGTCGCCGTATGCGTTCGTCCGCGGGGCGCTCGGAGCGCAGCCAGTCGGCCAGCTGCGACAGCTGGCGCCGGCCGGTCAGCGCGCCCACCAGCACGGCGAGCACGATGTAGCCGGCGGCCACCAGGGCATTGACGGCGCGGGCATGGGCGGGATCGGCCAGCGACGGTATCGGCAGGACGACGTAGATGACGACCAGCACGGCCGCCGCGCCGACCAGGTTGGTCGCCACCAGCACCGAGGTCAGCACGACGGTCAGCGCATGCGCCAGCTCGTCCCCGGTCTGCTCGTCGCTGTCGGCGCTCAAGAACGCCGACAGCGTCGTCCTCAGTCCGTGCTCGATCACGGGTGCTCGGTCCGTTTGCGCTAGTCGTCGTCCCCCACGGGGACGGCTCCTAGTCCCGCGTACCCCGGCCGCGGCGGCCGGGAAATCGCTCGGCCAGACGGGTCAGCGGCTCGACGAGCTGGTTCAGCGTCTCCGCGGTCCTGCCAAGCGCCTCGACGCTCCCGCTGAGCAGCTCCAGCGAGGGCTCGAACCGATCGAGCCGCTGGCCGATGGAGTCCACCCGCGCGTCGACCGCGCCAACGTGCTCGGGCAGTTCCGGCAGGCGCTCGGTGGAGACGGCGAGCTGCTGCAGGGCGCCCGCCAGCGCGCCGACCGCCTGCAGCGCCTCCCCCAGCTCCGCGAGCTTGTCGAAGGTTTCGATCAGCTCGAGTACCCGGTCCTCGGCGAGCGCCTGGTCGAGCAGGCCGCCGGGCACCGTGAGTCGCTCCAGCGCACCGCCGGGTTCGAGCAGCCGGTCAAGCGGCCCGCGGGCCGCCGTCAGGCGCTCGAGCGCTCCGTCGGGCGCGAGCAGCCGGTCAAGCGGACCATCGTCTCGCAGCAGCCGGTCCACGACCCCGTCCTCGCTCATCAGCCGGTCCAGGGGCCCACCGTCGGCGAGCATCCGCTCCAGCACTCCATCCTCCGCCAGCAGCCGATCGAGCGGGCCGCCCAGCGCGAGCGCGCGGCCCAGAGGCCGGTCGTCGGCCGTGAGCGCGGCCAGCTGATCGACGTGGGCCAGCGGCCCATCGGGGTCGCCCAGGCGTCCGAGCTGCTCCACCGCTCCGCCCTCGGCGAGCAGTATGGTCACGCGTTCCGCGTAGCCGCCAGGACGGCGCAGCGGACCATCGGGAGCGACCATCCGGCCGGTGGCCAGGAGCAGCTCGGCGCCACCCACGGCCGCGCGGGCCGGCAGCAGAGCGAGCGAAAGCAGTCCCATCGACGCAGGAGCCTAACCGCGAAGCGCTGTGAGCCGCGGCACCCGGTCGGGGAGGGCGCGAATCGACCGTCGGGCGACACGCCTCAGACGATCTTGCCCGGGTTCAGGTTGCCCCCGGGGTCGGTTCCCGCAAACAGCGCCTGGAGCATCGCCACCCCGGGGGCGGATATGTCCTGCTCCAGCCAGCGCGCGTGCTCGGTTCCCACCGCGTGGTGATGGGACAGGGTGGCGCCGTGGTCGACGAAGCACTGCTGCACCGCGGACTTGACGACGTCGTACTCGGTGATCATGTCGGCGCCCGGCGAGGGCACGAACGCGAACGTGAAGTACAGGCACGCGCCCGCGTGATAGCTGTGCGACAGGTGGCACATGAGATAGCCGCGCACTCCGAGCTGGTCGAACGCGTGTTGGGCGGCGGCGCTGACGGCTTCATAGACGGAGGTGAGCGAGCTCCACGGCATCGCCGTCTCGGAGACGTCGCCGAGCGCGCCGCGATCCAGCAGGAAGTCGCGGATGTAGGGCGTGTCGAACTTCTTGCGGTCATAGAGCGCGCCCGGCCCCGACCCGATGCAGATCCCGCCATGTGCCTTGACGATCCGCCCGACGGCCCGCCGTCGGGCCATGACCTGCCGCGGACTGCCCTCGTAGCCGAGGAACGAGAGGCACATGCGGTGCACGTCAAAGCCCCGGCGGCGGCGCAGGTACGTCCTCAGCGCCCAGGACTGCAGATGGTCCAGAGGCGTCGGGTTCTGGCGCATCGCGAACGAGAACTGCGTCTCGTGGGCGTCCGAGACGCGCGTGACCGAGACCGCGCTCCCCCGGGCGGCGATGTCGCGCATCGCCGCCAGCCCGTCGGCGAAGGTCGGGAACAGATAGCCGAGGATCGTGCGCTGTGCGGGGAGCCTGTGCACCTGCACGGTCGCCTCGGTGATGATGCCCAGGCGCCCCTCTGAGCCGAGGACCATCTCGCGCACGCTCGGCCCGCTGGAGGTCGCCGGCACCGGGCGGATGACGAGCGTCCCCGAGGGAGTGACGACGCGCAGGCCCCGGGTCAGGTCAGCCACGTCGCCGTAGCGATCCGACTGCATTCCCGAGGATCGGGTGGCGATCCATCCGCCGAGCGACGAGTGCGGGAACGAGTCCGGCAGATGGCCCATCGTGTAGCCCGCCGCGCCGAGCTGCTCCTCCAGTGCCGGACCGAGCACGCCGGCCTGAACGCGCGCCAGGCGTGACGCGTCGTCGATCTCCAGCACCCGGTCAAGGCGCGCGAGGTCGACCGAGATCACCGGCCGCGTCTCGTCGGTGGGAGCCTCCAGAGAGCCGGAGATCGACGAGCCGCCGCCGAACGGGATGACGACCGCGTCAAAGCTCACGGCGGCCTGCAGGATCTGGTCGATCTGCTCCTCGTCGGCGGGGCGCAGGACCGCGTCGGGGACGCGACCGAGGTCGCCCCGTCGCTGGAGGATCAGGTCGCGCAGCGACTTGCCGCGCCCGTGCACGACGCGGTCGTGGGGATCGAGCGAGAAGAACGCCGGCGTGACCGCGTGCTCGAGCGCCTCGCGCAGCCCCTCCGGCAGCCGGGACTCGGGAACCGTCAGCCCGTCGAAGCGCGGTGCCGACGCGGTGCGCGCGCCGACCTTCAGCCCGATCACCTGCTCGATGAACGGCGCCAGGGCGGGCTTGTCGGCGTGGGTGAATTCCATCCCCTCGGGACCCCAGCCCCACCATTTCATCGCGGGCATGTCGTGACCATAGCCTCCGGCCGGGCGCTCGGGACGCCGGCCGGCAACCGATCAGACTTGCAAGCTGCGGTGCGCGCGCGTAACCGCGACCAGCGAGGGCTCGTCCGGGTCGGGCGGCATGGCGGGGACGTGGTCGAGGATTCGCTGCGGGGTTATCCGGTCGCGGATCGAGACGTCCAGCGCCGCCTCCCACAGCGGTGTCTCGAGTTTCGCCAGCGCCTTGCCGGCCGCGCCTCCCACCCCCTTCCATCCGATCCCGAGCGCGGTCAGCAGCACCCCGGCGCCGCTCACGATGCCGGCCGCGTCGTCGAAGATCAGCATCACCGCGATCCCGAGCACGAACAGCCCCACCACCCCGATCACCAGCCGGACGTGATGCTTGAGCACCGGGCGGACCAGCTTCGCCGTGCTCTCCAGAAGGCTCTCGGCGGATGTCACGTAGTCGCGCATCTCGAGCATCTCGGTGGCGCGCTTCTCGCCCGAGATCAGGCTGCGCCACAGCCGGCCCTGCGCCTGGAGCAGCGCCACGTCCAGCTGCTCCTGGACGGGGTCGCCTGCCGGTTGCTCGGCAAACCGACCCCATTGCACCAGCGAGCTGGCCACCACGTGCCCGGCGTGGGGCGGCAGCGCCGTCGACAATTGGCGCAGCCACGCCGCCGTCGTCGCCACGCGCTCCGGCGAGAGCTCGCGCCGCCAGGCGGCGGGGTTGCGGGTGATGTCGGCCAGCGCTCGCCCGAGGCTGTAGCCCTTGCCCAGCCGGAAGTCGGCGGCGGTCAGCGTCGCCAGCAGCTCGATGTGAAACGCCTCGACCGCGGCATTGCGCTCGTCTCCGGCCGTTCCCTCCAACGCCTGGGCGAAGAGCTGCGCGTCGGGCACCCACAGGCCGGCCGCGGTGATCCTGAGACGCAGCTTGGTGATCCCCGCCTGGACCTGGTAGAGCCCGATCCGGGCCCACTCCGCGGTCGTCAGGTCGGAGAGCTCGGGCAGATGGTCGTCCTCCCCGGGCGCCGGCGGCGCCGGCGGATCGGGACGGTAGATCTCGGCCATCTGCCACCCCAGCGCGAACGCCGTGCCGACCCGCGGATCGGGTGCTGCATGGGCCTGTCGCTTGGCCGTCGCCAGCGTCGTGTCGGCGAACGTCTTGAGCGCCAGCCCGGGGTCGTCGGCTGGCGGACCCACGGTGGCGCTCATCGGCTCACGGATGCCCGCCGGGCAGTCCGGCGTGGCGCAGCAGGCGCGCCATCTCGTAGAAACCGCTCTGGAAGTCGGTCAGCGGCTTCGGGGTGGTGTTGGCGGTCGGATGCCCGACCCCCGCCTGGCGCAGCGCGGCATGCCAGTCGTTGAGGCGGGTCATCAGATCCCCGTGGTCGGCCACCACGGCGCGCGGCGGACCGTCGCGCAGCAGGTGGCCGAGGTGCTGGGCGTTGGCAGCGCGGGCGCTCATCGCCGGGATCTGGCCGTCACGGGCGCAGAAGGTGGCGAAGATCGTCTTCATGATCGAGGTGTGATCGAAGTGGATGTCGGCCGGCAGGCCGTGGGAGGTCGACCCGGGCTCCACCAGCGGCGAGACGAGCAGCGCCGGCACGCGCACGCCGAGACGCTGGAAGTTGGGGTCCTCGTCGACGGCCGCCGGGGGTGCCACGTGGTCGTAGAAGCCCCCGTGCTCGTCGTAGGTGACGATCAGCAGCGTCTTGGCCCATATCTCCGGGTTGGAGGTCAGGGCGTGGTAGATCGTCAGGACCAGATCCTGTCCCGCGAGCACGTCGGACGGCGGGTGATCGTCGTTGGAGTCGGGCCCCAGCACGCGCAGGTCCTTGAAACGGGGATCGATCCAGCTGACCTGCGGCAGCCGGTTCTGCGCGATGTCGTCCAGGAACGACAGGTCCTCCTGCATGACCTCCCCGACCGCGCGCTCGCGAGTGGAGAGCTTGCGCGCGTCCACGTACGAGAAGCGGCTGTGATGCGAGAGCCGGTATTCGGGATCGACCGCCCGCAGCGTCGCGGGATCGAACGAGTACCAGCCCCAGTTCACGTTGCACTCGTCGAGGTGACGGACGAAGCTCGGCAGGTCATACAGCGGCGGCGAGACGTCGTCGCGCGTGCCCGCCGCCCGGCCGGCGACCGCGTAGAGCCGGTTGGGCCACGTGGCTCCCGGGACCGAGCGAGAACCAGCGGTCCACGACGCAGTACTCGGCCGCGAGGTGGTCGTAGACGGGCAGGTCGTCGGCGTCGTAGTAGCCCATCACCAGCCCGGGATCGGGAACCGGCACGCCGAGCTTGGCCGCGCGCGCCTTGGAGATCCGGGCGAAGTTCTGCGCGAAGCCGCTCATCTGGTCGCCGGCCAACTGCTCGTCGACCGAGTGGCCCCCGTGGTCGGGATCCTCGGCTTCGCCGGTGAATTGCGTCTGGGCCAGGTGGTGGATCGGGTACGGCTTCCCGTCGGCATGGTTGACGTTCTGCTCCGGCCCGGTCAGCCCGTTCACGTCGGTGCGCCCGCGGCCGCGGTGAGTGGATCCGATTCCGGCAGAGATAGATAGCCGAGCATGTGGTCAAAGGAGCGGTTCTCCAGCATCACCACCACGATGTGCTCCACCTGCGACAGGCGCTTGGCGGCCGGATCGGCCGGCGCCGGTATCCGCGCCGCCGGTGTGGGCGGCACCGGCGCCGCGACGATCTCAATGATCTTCTTCCACTTCTCGGGCAGCGCGTGGGCCACTGCCCGCAGCGCCGCGCGCTCCGCGTCCTCGAATAGCCCGGTCATCCCATCCTCCTGATCCGCCCGCTCGCCGATGAGAATCTCGGATCGGGGTTCTCCCGTCAAGCTTTGAACGAGCGCGTTCAGTCCGCGTCGGGACGCCCGTGCAGACGCGCCAGCTTGATCGCCAGCTCCAGCGACAGGAGGTCGTCGGAATCCAGCTCCAGGCCGGTCAGCTCCTCGATCCGGCCCAGCCGCTGGCGCAGCGTGTTGGGGTGGATGTACAGCGCGCGCGCCGACTCGATCACGCTGCGGCGCTCTGACAGGTAGCGCTCCAGCGTGTCCAGCAGAGCCGTGCGCCGCCGGCGGTCATAGGCGATCAGGCGGTCCACGGCGGCGCGCATCCGGTCGCGCGGCGCGTCATCGGCGCCGATCTGCACCAGGTAGCGATACGCCCCGACCTGCGAGTAGCCGATCGCCCCGCCGTCCTGCACGAGCGCGCGGGCGATCGTGGCCGCGTCGCGGGCCTCGCGGTAGGCGTCGGCGGCGTCGGTCGTCATCGAGCGGGTCTCCGAGACGCCGATCGCCGCGCCGGTCGCCTGGCCGAGCTCGCGGCACTCCCGGACCAGCACCTCGCTGGCGCGCCCGCGGCCCGGTCCGAAGGACAGCAGCGCGCGGACGGGGCCCGGACCGGCCTCGATCGCCGACCGCGGCGCCAGACTCGGCCAGGTCGCGGCCGAGCGTCTCGGCGGCCGCTCGCCACTGCACCGAGGACTGATCCAGCGTGCCCGCCGGCTCGGCGCACACCATCAGGTAGGGCGATGACAGATCGCAGCGCACCTCGGCGGCCTTGGCGGCCGCGAACGTGGTCGCGCCCGCCGCCAGCGCCTCGAACAGGTCCTTGATCGTGTTGGCCTTGGTCAGCCCCTCGATCAGCTCCGCCCGCTTGATCGCCACCGCCGCCAGATGGGCGATCGCCCGCGCGATCTCGGCGTCCTCGTCGCCGAACACCACGTCGCGCGGTGGAGGCCGCGCACATCAGGCCGACGCGCTCGCCGGCGGCGACTGGCGTGACCAACAGGTCGCCGACCTTCAGCGACGGCCACAGCGCCTGGCGCGGCCGGCCTTATCCCACGGTCCTCAAGCGCCGCCAGCGTGAGCTCGGCCGCCGACAGCGTCGACGGCGGCGGCAGCGTCTCGGGCACCGAGGCCAGCAGCGACAGCGTCTCGCCGTCGGGCTCCAGGCGCAGCAGCTGACAGACGTCGGCGTCGAGCAGGCGCGCCATGCCCTGCACGAGCACCGGTCCCAGCTCGGCCGCGCCGGTCGCGCCGGCGACCTGCTGGGTGAGCTCCGACAGACCGGTCAGGAGGTCCACCCGCCGGCGCTCCTGGTCATACAGCTGGGCGTTCTCGATCGCGCCCGACACCAGCGAGGCGATGTGGGCCAGCAGCTTCAGGGTGTCCTCGCCGAACTCGTGCGGCGCCTTGGTGTGCAGCACGATCACGCCGATCGTGTCCCCCGCCCGCGACAAGATCGGGACCGCCGCCATCGACTGAAAGCGCTCCTCCTGCAGCAGCGGCACGTACTTCATGCGCGGGTCGTCCATCGCCTGGTCGCGGATGAACTCGGGCGTGCGATGGCGCGCCACCCAGCCGGTCAGGCCCTCCTGCACCGAGAAGCGGACGTTGCCCACCGCCTCGCCGAACACCGGGGAGGCGGCTCTGATCGTGAGCTGACCGTCCTCCAGCAGGTAGATGAAGCAGGCGTGGCAGCCGGTGGCCTCGGTGGCCAGGTCGACGACACCCTGCAGCATCGGCGCCAGCCCCGCCGACGAGGAGACGAGCTTGATCACGCCGTAGAGGGTGCGGTTCTCCTCGCGCAGGCCGCGTAGCTCGGTGGCGTCCGGCATCGTCGACTCAGTGCTGATCAGCGACCTCCTATGTGCGGGGTGCACATGCCCAGGGGCCCTAACGGGGCCTTGACGACCATTGTGCAGCACGGCGGGCAACGGATATACCTCGCGTATGAACGACGCCCCTCAAGACGCAGACGACGTCCGCCAGATCGTCGCCGACAACGGAATCGAGTTTCTGTTCGCGCAGTTCGTGGACATGCACGGCAAGCCGTCGGCCAAGCTGGTCCCCGCCCACCATCTCGACGATCTGCTCACCGAGGGCGCCGGTTTCGCCGGCTTCGCCGCCGGCGACATCGGTCAGGGTCCCGACGACCCGGACATGATCGCGGTGCCCGACCCGTCGACGCTCACCATCTTGCCGTGGCGTCCGACGGTCGCGCGCTTCGCGTGCGACGTCACCGTCGAGGGTGAGGAGTGGCCGTATTGCCCGCGGACGATCCTACGTCGCGCGCTGGCCCGAGCCGCCGAGCAGGGCTATGAGCTGAAGATCGGCGCCGAGCTGGAGTACTTCCTGCTGCGCCGCGCCGTCGACGGCTCGCTGGAACTGGCCGACCCGCTCGACACGCTCGACCAGCCCTGCTACGACATGCGCGCGCTGACACGCAACCTGGATTTCATGTCCGAGGTGTCCAAGGCCGTCACCGGCCTGGGGTGGGACAACTACGCCAACGACCACGAGGACGCCAACGGCCAGTTCGAGCAGAACTTCGAATACGCCGACGCGCTGACGACCTGCGACCGAGCGATCTTCTTCCGCTACATGGTCGAGTCGCTGGCCCAGCAGCGCGGGCTGATCGCGACCTTCATGCCCAAGCCGTTCGCGCATCTGACCGGCAACGGGTGCCACTTCCATGTCAGCCTGTGGAAGGACGGCGAGAACCTGTTCGAGCGCTCGCCCGACGATGATCCGCGAGGACTCGGCCTGTCGGAGCTCGGCTATAACTTCATCGGCGGGCTGAAGGCCAACGCCAAGGCCTACATCGCGGTGACCGCGCCGACCGTGAACTCCTACAAGCGGCTGGTGGTGGGGGCGCCGAGTTCGGGCGCGACGTGGGCGCCGGCATACGTCAGCTACGGCTACAACAATCGCACCCAGATGCTGCGCGTGCCCGCCCCCGGGCGGATCGAGGACCGCACCGTCGACGGCTCCTGCAACCCGTACCTGGCGGCGACGGCGATGCTGACCGCCGGCCTGGACGGGATCAAGCGGGGCCTGGACCCAGGCGATCCCAACTCGGCGAACCTGTACAAGCTCTCGGCGCAAGAACGCGCCGACGCCGGGATCGACGTGCTGCCCGGCAATCTGCTGGACGCCACCCGTGAGCTGGCGGCCAACGACGCGCTGCGAGCCGGCTTCGGCAAGACGCCGGACGGCGACTACCTGGACTATTTCGTCGAGGTCAAGCAGCGGGAGGTGCAGGCCGCCCACGAGCAGATCACCAACTGGGAGCTGGAGCGCTACCTGCAGCTGTTCTGAGCCGCGGCGACCACACGAGCCGATACCGGCGCAAAATCAGAGTTGTCGAGGTCGCTCGGCCTCCCCACCTCGCATCATCGTCGCCGGCCGTCAGACCCGGCGCATACCGCCCAGCTGCCCCGGGGCATCGCGCAGCGAACCGACGGTCTGGGGTCCGCGCGCCACGTCGAGGTGCGATGCCAGGGCGATGAACGCCTTGGCGGTGGTCAGGGCGTCGCCCAGGGCGTGGTGCGGTGTCTCCCCCGGGATTCCAAGCAGCGTGCACAGCCGCGCCAGCGACAGTCCGGCGGGAACGACGCCGTCGCGCTCGCGCAGCCACAGCCGCCCCAGAGCCTCGGTGTCGGCCTCCTGCGGCAGGCGGACCCGACGGCGGCGCAGCTCGCGGCCCAGGAACGTCCGCTCCACCACCGCGGTGTGGAACACCGGCACCCGGCCCGCCAGCGTCTCCAGCAGCTTCCCCATCGCCTCCGAGAGCGGCGGAGCGCCGGCCAGGTCGGCCGAGCGCAGCTTGTGCACCAGCACGGCGTTGTGGGCGGGCGCGCGGTCGGCGCGGGCGAGCGCGTACATGGCCTCGCCGAGGGCCACCGCGCCCCCGAGCACCGGGACAGCGCCGATTGCGATGATCTCGTCCGTGCGCTTCAGGCCGGTGAGCTCCAGGTCCACGACGCACCAGCCGGCCGCGCGCCACGGGGTGTCCGGCGCCGGAAGGCCCGGGAGCTGGCGGGAGCGGAGCCTCACGGGCGCAGCTCGCCGGCGACGGTGCTCACGGCGCGGAACACGTCGCGCAGGCGATCTCGCGTGAGCGGCGTCATCGCCGTCGGATCGAGCACGTCATCGACGTCCTGCCCGGCCGCCAGACGCTCCAGGTGGTGCACGATGCGCAGCTCCAGCGCCAGCTCGAACGCCTCCGACAACGTCGCCGCCTGATCCCCGCTCATCACTCCCTCGGCCGCCGCCGCGGTCAGGCGTTCCGGTGTCGAGCCCCCGACCACGTCCGCGGCCGCCGCCGCCCATGTCCCGATCGCCGCGATCGGAACGATCACCGCCGAGCGGATGTTCAACCGCGGCTGGCGGCCGGCCACCGAGAGCACGCTGTCGGCATCGAATCCCGTCGGCGCCACGTGCGCGAACGCCTGCTCGGCCAGCGAATCAACCACGCGCTCGCGAACGTCGGCGGGCGTCGGCAGCGGCTCGACCGGCGTGCCCCACAGCACGCGGCGATCGGCCAGCACCGACATCGCCAGCTCGCTCTCGGCAGAGCCGGCGAGCCAACCCTTCGGCGATCGCAGCGCGATCGGTCCGCTCACGCCGCACCGGGCCAGCGCAGCCCCTATTTCCTCCAGCGGCCCGTCGCCGGTGGGCGCGCCGACGAGCGCGCCGCGCCATGTCGACCCCGGGGTGAGCTCGCGCCGCGCCTGGCTGCCGACGGCGACGTAGACGAGGTCAGGGTCGGGGCCCACGAGCTCCAGCGCGCGGACACACAGAGCGTCGGCCAGCGCCGACAGGACGCGCGCCAGTTCCAGCGCCGGCACGCTGGAGGCGTGAAGCTCCAGCATCAGCCTGGGCAGACGGTCGGCCGCCTCGGCGAGCGCGTCGAGGTTGCGCGCGCGAGCGATCGCCCGTCGGGCGCCGAACCAGGAGTGCGGCTGGGCGGCGAACAGGTCGGCGTCCTCGAGCACCCCCACCAGGTCCCCGCGCTCGGAGATCACCGGCGCGTGACGGATCCCGCGCTCCAGCATCTCGTAGAGCACGTCGGCGCCCAGCCGGTCGGGCGCGACCACGTACGCCGGCGCGGTCATCGCCGAGTCGACTCGCACCCCGCCGTTGCGGCCCACCGCCAGTACGCGGCTGCGTAGGTCACGATCGGTCACGATCCCCAACTGGCCGTCCTCGAGCATCACCACGGCCGCCGTCGCCCCAGCCTTGGTCATCCTCTCGGCGAGCGTGCCGATGCTCTCCGACGGCTTGGCGGTCACCGTCGCCGAGCGGATCAGCTGGGCAACCGGCCGACTGCCCTCCGGGGCGGCGCCGCCGCGCAGCTCGCGCCGGCGAGCCCGGTCCAGGAGCGGGCGGGCGACGGCCACCGGGATCCGGTAGCAGAGCGTGTCCTCGGCGGCCCGCGCCTCGAAGCCCGGTGGCAGGCCCGACAGCATCGCGGCGTGACCGAACGTGTCGCCGGGGCCGAGCACGTCCAGCAGCCGTCCCTCGTGGGCGATGTCGACGCCGCCGGAGTGGATCACCCGCAGGAACGTCACCGGCCCGCCGTCCTCGGACAGGATCACCGCTCCGCCCAGGTGGAACTCGATCGCCGCCTGAGCGGCCACCTCCGCCAGCTCCTCCACGGCAAGCGCGTCGAACGGCGCTCGCTGGCCGAGGAAGCGCACGATCTCGCTCAGACCCGCGTCCAGCTCGCTTGGCACGCTCAAACCGTATCGCCGCGCCTGGGGCCCACTAGCGCAGCAGCCCCAACCGCTGCGCGCGCTGCACCGCCTCGGTGCGGTTGCGCACCCCCAGCTTGCGGTACACGGCGCTGGAGTGCTCCTTGACGGTGTGCCTTGATAAATGCAGGGCCTCGCCGATCTCGGGGTTCGTGGCCCCGCCGGCCATCAGCTCCAGCACCGCCCGCTCGCGGTCCGACAATCCCAGCGCCGCCTGCCGGTTGGTCGAGCTGGGATCACGCTCGAACACCGTCTTGCCCAGGCCCACCATCCGCACCGCGCTGGCGATCCGCCGGGCCGGCCAGTCCTTATAGGCAAAGCCCGACGCCCCTGCCGCCCGGGCCGCGCGCGGCGAGATCTCGCCTGCGCCGCTGAACAGCAGCACGCGCGTGGCCGGTTCGGCCTCGCGCATGCGCTCGCAGACCTCGGCGCCGGACTCCTCGCCGATGAACAGGTCGACCAGCGCCACGTGCGGCCGGTAGCGGACCACCAGGCGCAGCGCCTCGGTTCCCGAGTGGGCCGAGACGCAACGTTCGACCCACGGCTGCTGGGTGAGCATCAGGCGAAAGCCCCAGTGCACGACGTCGTGGTCGTCGACGACCAGCACGCGCAGCCGCTCCGGGCTGCGCTCCTCGTCCTCGCCGCCCCCGACCGATAGCTCGAGCTCGTCAGTCATCGTCGTCGCCGTGGGGCACGACCAGGCGCACCTGCCAGGTGCCCGGACCGCGCTCGCCGAACTCGACCACGCCATTTGACTGCAGGGCCTCCAGCGCGGCCAGCCGCAGCCCCATCCCGGCGTGGCGCCGCGCCCTGGCCACGCCGTCGTTGACGACCTCCAGCCAGAAGGCGCCGTCGCCTTGGCCGATGCGGACGCTGACCCGCGTCGGCGAGGCGTGCTTGTGGGCGTTGCGCACCGCCTCGATGAGCACCGACTGGGCCAGTGGCTCCAGCGCGGGCGGCACGTCCTGCGCCCCGCCCTGCTCCAGTGCCAGCCCGAGGTCGGGGTGCGCGCGGGCGAGGCGTTGCACCTCGGCGGTCAGCGTCGTGCGGGTGGCCCGCGGGGCCCGCCCCAGCGGACGCTGCAGCGCCGTGCGCAGGTCGGTGAGGGCCGCCTGCGTCTCATCCGCGCAGCGCTGGCGCGCATCGGCGGGCAGCTCGCCGTCGCCGTCGAGTGCCATCGAGACGCCGAACAGGCGCTGGATCACCCCCTCGTGGATCTCGCGTGCCAGGTCGATGCGCTGCTCGAGCTGGCTGGCGCGCTCGAACTGGGTCGAGACCGAGCGCGCCACCGAGACCAGCGCCGCGGCCTTGCCCAGTGTCCACAGCAGCGTGCGACCGGCGTCATCCAGCGGCGGCTCGGACATCGTCCGGTCGGCGAAGATCACGCCCATCTCGCGCCCGGCGGCCGCCATCGGCGCGCACACCAGGCGCGCGGGCTCGGAGACGACGTCGGCGAACTCCTCGCTCACCTCGCCCGCCAGGTCCCCCACCACTTCGACCACGCGGTCGGTGGCCAGGGCGCGGCCGGCGATCGGGGCCGACTCGACGGTCACGTGCGCCGAGGCGAAGGGCTCGATGCTCATCCCGTGAGCCCCGGCGGCACGGACGCGGCGGTCGGCACTGTCATAGCGGAAGATGATCGCGCGGCGCATCCGCGCCAGCCGGCACACCGCCTGGCACAGGCGGTCGTAGAAGTCATCGGCGGTGGAGCCGGCCTCGGACCGCGAGAGCACCTCGACGAACAGCTCGAGCGCTCCGATGCCCAGGCCCGTGGGTTCATCGCTGACCGAGCTCACGGCCGCGCCCCACCGGTTGCCGGGGCGAGCGTCAGGCGTGGACGGGCATCAGGCCCAGTCGCAGCGCCTGCTCGGGCGCGAGATATACGCGCCACTGCTGTTGGCAAGACGAGCACCGGCATTGGACCGATGGATCGTAGCCCTGCAGGCTCCCTTCCCACTCCACCGTGTCGGCGCACAGGCAGATCGGGCAGGCGAGCGACGCGTGGACGAGCGGGTCCGGGTCGTTGGGCGCAAAGCGCGCGGTGTCAGTTAGCGAGGCGATGAGTCCAATATCGCGCGGCCAACGGCTTCCGGCAAACCGGACGGGCATCGCACCCCCCACGTGGGGGGCTATCTCGCGAACGCGTCGACTCGCGTGATCGGGCGCTTGCCCCAGCGGCTGCGCGTCGCGAAGTCCAGCAGACGCTCCATGTACTCCCGCAGCGGCGAGGCGCGGATCCCCTCGGGCTCCAGCCGGGCGCGCGTGGCCTCGGACTCGAACACCGTTCCGATCGAGAAGTACGGGAAGTACTGGGCGCCGGCCTTGATCGCCGACTGTTCGGCCGCCCCGCACGCTGGCCGCGCGGCGTACTCGGCCGGCGGCAGCACCTGCACCTGCGGGCGGCGGAAGTACCGGCTGGCCAGGCCGGCGATCTCGTCGATCGTGGAAGCGTTGGGACCGGCGGTGAGGTGATAGGTGGCGCCGGCGCCGCGACCGGACTCGCACAGAGCGTGAACGGCGTCGGCGACATAGTCGACCGAGACGACATCGACCGGGGCCGTGGGAATCGCCGGCACGGCGGTGAACAGGCCGCGGGCGAACGCGCGCAACGGCCAGTAGAGCACGTTGAAGGCCGACGTCCAGCCGTTGCGCTGATCGCCCACGACGATGCTGGGGCGCAGGATCGTGGCCGGCAGGTCGGTGTGCGCGCGAACCAGTTGCTCGGCCTCGAACTTGGATTGCTCGTAGGAGTTGTGAAACGTCTGGCCGACGTCGAGATCGTGCTCGTAGAAGCGCCCGGAGTGGTCGCCGGCCACGTACGCGGTGGAAATGTGCCCGTAGCACTCCAGGCCGCCGCGCTCGCGCGCCAACTCGGCGAACTCAAGCATGTGGCGGGTGCCGGCGACGTTGATCTCGCGGGCCTCCTGCAGCGGGAGCGTGAATGACACCGAGGCGGCGCTGTGCACGATTGTGGTCACGCGCTCGGCGAGCTCGTCGCGTACCCGCGGCGCCAGGCCCATCCCCGGGAGGGTCATGTCGGCCGCCACCGCCTCGACGCGGTGACGGTGCTCGTGGGCCCGGGAGCCGAACAGGTTCTCCAGCACATCGTGAACCCGTGCCCTGGCCCCATCGGCACCGTCGGCGCGCACCAGCGTGATCACGCGGCGCTCCGAGCGCTCCAGGTAGCGCGCCAGCAGCTCCATGCCGACGAAGCCGGTGGCGCCGGTGAGCAGGACGTCGCCGCTCGAGCCGGCGGCGCTCACGACACACCTCGGAGCGAGTTCAGCGCCCACACCAGCCGGGCGCGGGTGTCATAGGGCGAGATCAGCTCATCGACATAGCCGGTGGAGGCCGCCACCTGCGGCCGCAGCTGGGACTCGGCGTAGTGGTGGGCGAGGCGCTCGCGCTCGGCCTCGGGATCCTCGGCGACCGCCAGCTCGCGGCGGTGGATGACCCCAACGGCCGGCTTGGCGCCCATGACTCCGATCTCGGCCCCGGGCCATGCGAACACGTAGTCGGCGCCCAGGTCCTTGGAGTTCATGGTGATGAACGCGCCCCCGAACGCCTTGCGCAGGATCAGCGTTACGCGCGGCACGGTCGCCTCGGCGAAGGCATGCACGAGGCTGGCGCCGTGACGGATCACGCCGGCGCCCTCCTGGCGGGTGCCCGGCATGTATCCGGGGGTGTCGACGAGCACTACCAGCGGAATCCCGAACGCGTCGCACTTGGACACGAAGCGCGCGCCCTTCTCCGAGCTGGCGGTGTCCAGGACGCCGCCCAGGTAGCGGGGCTGGTTGGCGATCACGCCCACCGAACGGCCGTCCATCCGGGCCATGCCGGTGACGAGATTGCGCGCCCAGCCGGGCGAGATCTCCAGCAGCTCACCGCCGTCGACGATCCCATGGATCACATCGCGCACGTCATACACCTTGCGCGCCTGCTCGGGCACGATCGTCCCCAGGTCCCCGCCACCCGCCGGCCGGCGCGGGGCGCGCGGCAGCGGATCGCCGCGGTGGCTGGGCAGGTAGCCGAGCAGGTCGCGGGCCAGCCGGGACGCCTCGAAGTCATCGGCGGCCACGAAATGGCAGACGCCGTTTCGCTCGTGCACGCGCGTGCCGCCGAGCTGTGAGGCGTTCACGTCCTCGCCCATCGTCTCACGCACCACGCCGGGACCGGTGAGGAACATGCTGGCCTCCTCGGTCATGACCACCCAGTCGGTGAGCGCCGGGGAGTAGGCGCCGCCGCCGGCCGACACCCCGGTCACGATCGAGATCTGCGGCACGCGACCTGAGAGCTTCACGATGCGGTGGAAGATGCGACCGTAGCCGCCGAGGGCGGCGATGCCCTCCTGCATCCGCGCCCCGCCGGAGGAGACGAAGCCGATCACCGGTGCGCGCCCCCGCCCGGCCAGCTCCAGCACGCGCGCGATCGTGTTGGCGTGCTGCTCGCCCAGGGAGCCGCCGGCGAAGCTCGAGTCCTGTGCGTAGCAGAACACCGGTCGTCCGTCGACGGTGCCCGAGCCGCCGAGCACGCCATCGCCGGCACGCGCCTTGGCACCCATCACCGGCGAGACGACCTCCGAGCGGATCAGCTGCAGCGAGCCGTGGTCGCAGAGCAGCTCGAGCCGGTCCAGCGGCGTGATCGACTCATCGACCTCCGGCCGTGTGCGCGGGGCAAGAGCCAGGCTCATGGGCGCCCCCACTCCAAAACGGTTGCCCCCCAGGTGAACCCGGCCCCGAACGCGCCCAGCAGCACGCGGTCGCCAGCGTTGAGCATGCCCTCGCGCTCCGAGTAGGCGAGCGCCAACGGCAAGGTGGCGGCGCAGGTGTTGCCGTACTGACCGATGCAGTCGACCACGCGCTCGGACGTCAGCCCGAGCCGCTCGCCGACGGCCGACAGGATCCGCCCGTTGGCCTGGTGGTAGACGAACAGGTCGATCTCGTGCAGCCCCACCCCGGCCGCGCGAACGGCCTGGTGGGTGGAAAGGGTCAGGCGGGCGACCGCCTCGCGAAACGTCTCGTGGCCGAGCATCTCGATCTTGGCGTCGCCGCGGCCGACGCGAATGTGGTCGGCTCCGGCGCCGTCGGCACCGAGCACGACCGGACCGATGCGGCCGGCGCCCCGCGTGGCCTCGAGTACAACCGCGCCGGCGCCGTCGGCGAACACGGCCGCGGTCGGACGGTCGTCGGGATCGGTGATCCGCGACATCAAATCGGCGCCCACGACGACCACGCACTCGGCCCGGCCGGCCTCGACCTGCGCCGCGCCCACCGCCAGCGCCGAGAGAAACCCGGTGCAGGCCGAGCCGACGTCGAACGCTCCCGCGCGGGTCGCGCCCAGGTCGTGGGCGACCAGCGGCGCGGCCGCCGGCATGATCTCGTCAGAGGTGCTGGTGGCGACGATCACCAGGTCGACCTCGACCGGGTCGGTCCCGGCGCGGGCCAGGGCGCTGCGCGCCGCCTGCGTGGCGTGTTCGTGCAGCCGCTCCTCGGGCCCGGCGATGCGCCGCGAGTGGATCCCCGTGCGCCGGGCGATCCAGTCCTCGGGCACGCCGAGGCGTGCCTCGATCTCGGCATTGGCGACCACGTGGTCGGGCACGCTCACGCCCACCGCAGCGGCCACGACACCGGGGCCAACGGGCGACGGCGCGGCTGAATCGACGAATGAATCGAGGTCTAGCGTGGTGCTCATCCAATCAATCTCCCCGGAGGACCCCGTCTGCGCCAGTTGCGGCACCGAAAGACCCGACAGGCGGGGGGTCAGCCGGCCGGCGCGCGTTCAGGCGTCGGGACCGGCGGCCAGCTCGTCGATCAGCGCCGCCAGCCGGAGGAGCACGTCGCCGACCAGCTCGCGCTCGGTCTCGGGGAGCTGCTCGTAGAACGCGCGCTGGCGAGCGCGCATCCACGCGGCCTGGCGATCCAGCGTGCGGCGTCCGAGCTCGGTCAGCGTCACGGTCACCCCGCGGCGGTCGCCGGGCGTGCGAGCGCGGCGTACGATCGCGCGCCGCTCCAGGGCGTCGAGGATTCGCGTCGCCGTCGAGGGCGAGATCCCGGCGCCGGTCGCCAGATCCGAGACGCGAGCGGTGTCCTCGTCGACCAGTGACTGCAGCAGCCCGTACTGGGAGAACGTCAGCAGATCGTCCGCGTTCTGCGCGTTGGCTCCCCGCGCGCGGCGGATCGCCTGGGCGAGCGAGTCGAAGCCGTCGAAGAACTCCTCCGCGCCGGCCGCGATCTGAACAGTGGCGTCTTGCATCTCGACCGAGCGTAGCAACCTTTGGCATGCTACTCTTTGGCATGCCAATAAATTCTTAACCGGGTGGTTGTCATGTTCCACAACATCCTTGTTTGCGTAGACGGCTCCGAGCACTCCGAGCGCGCGCTGGCCGAGGCGATCGACCTGGCCACCACGCAACGGGCCCGGCTCACCCTGCTGACCGCCGTGTCCCGTCCCCCGTACTGGGCCAACACGCCTCTGACCGCGGCCGGCATCGAGCCGCTGGCCGTCGACCTCCACAAGGAGGCGGAGAAGACGCTGCGTTCAGCCGTCGACCAGGTGCCCGCCTCGGTCCCCCTGACCAAGATCCTCACCGAGGACCCGATCCGCGAGGCGCTGATCTGCCAGATCAAGAGCGCCAAGTACGACCTCGTCGTGATGGGGTCACGCGGACGCGGCGCGCTGAGCGCCTCCCTGCTGGGCAGCGTCAGCCACTATGCGCTCAACCACTCAGAGGTGCCGGTGCTGATCGTCCGCGCCGACGAGGACGCGGACCGGTCATCGGCGCAGGCGCCGGTCGACGCCGTCAGCGCCGCAGCCTGAGGGCGCTCGGGGCCGCTACCGGACGCGCTCTGGCGCTGGGCCGATCACCTGGACCGCGCCCTCGAGGATCCGGTCGATCTCCGCCAGGTCGTCGGGCGAAAGCTTGATCTCCACCGACCTGAGGCTCTCCTCGATGTGGCGGCGGCTGCGCGAGCCCACGATCGAGACATGGACCGCGGGATTGGCCAGCGTCCAGGCGATCGCCAGCTGACTGACGGTGTAGCCGCGCTCCTGCGCGAACCGCTTGAGCTCGGTCGCCACCGCAACGTTGCGCGCCAGGTCCTCGCCGCGGAACTCCGATAGTCCTCCGCGCCAGTCACCCTCGGCGAACTCCTGATCGGCCGACATCGTCCCGGTCAGCAGGCCATGAGCCAACGGCCCGTAGACGAGCACGCCGATGTCGTGCTCGGCGCAGTAGGGCAGGATGTCGACCTCGATCCCCCGCCGCAACATCGCGTAGGGCGGCTGCAGCGTCTCCACCGGCCGCGTCCGCGAGAGCTCGTCGATCTGGGCCGGCTCGAAGTTCGACACGCCGACGTGGCGGATCTTGCCCTCGTCGACCATCTGCTGCAGGACCTCGCCGGTCTCGTGAAACGGAACTCTGGGGTCGGGCCAGTGCACCTGGTAGAGATCGATGTAGTCAACGCCCAGCGCCGCCAGGCTGCGCTCCACGCCGTCACGCAGGTACTCCGGGCTCGAGTCGCGCACCCGTGCGCCGTCCTCGTCGACCCGCACCCCGCCCTTGGTGGCGATCACCACCTCGTCGCGGCGGTGGTCAAGGTCATCGCGCAGCGCCCGGCCGAGCGCGCGCTCGGACTCCCCGAACCCGTATGCCTGGGCGGTGTCGAACAAGTTGACCCCGCGCTCACGGGCGTAACGGATCGCCGCGGTCGCCTCGGCGTCGTCGAATCCGCCCCAGGCGGCACTGAGCTGCCAGGTCCCCAAGGCGATCGGAGAGACCTCCAACCCGCTGCCTCCCAGTCTGATCTTGTCCATGTCTCGTCGCTCCAGAGTCGAATGCGCGTCCCGGACCAGGCTTCCCGGGCGGCCGCGGCGGGAATCAATGAACCGGAGCCCGCCACCCCACCCGCCCGCGCGCGGCCACCGCCCGCGCATGCGCCTGCGTCCAGGAGCCTCTCTAGTCCTCCACGCCGGGTAGCTCGACCAGACGCTCGTACAGGGCGTCGAGCGTGGCCGCCGGATCGCAGCACAGCCCGGTGTGCACCTCCGAGGGCTGAACGATCGTGCTGGAGGGGGCGGCCAGCCAGCCGAAGCGCTCCGAGGGCGCCAGTACGGCGATCGGTCCGGCGCCCGGCGCGCCGTCGCTCACCCGAACCAGCGCGTCTAGATGGTCGGCGAGCTCGGGCACTCCCAGCTCGGGCGAGAGTGCAGTGAGGCGGCCGTGGTCGAGGCCGACTCGCGCGCCCAGAAAGCCCAGCTGGCGGCAGAACAACACCACCCCGACGTTCAGCCGCTCGCCGCGCTCGACGCTCGGCACCACGCGCAGGATCAGATAGGCGAACGGGCTAGGGGCCGACTCGGGCACGCTCGGCCTCCTCCGCGAAGCTGCCGGCGGCCAGCCGCCGCGTCAGGTACTCGACGTAGACCCCGGGCGGGTCGGCACCCTCAAGCCAGGAAGCCGGCACCAGCCCCACCGCGTCAGAGACCGCCGAGGGCCCCATCCGGGCACGCAGCCGTTGCCCCGCCTCCAGCACCGAGCCGGCGTGGGGCAGCAGCACGTGCTGGGAGATCAGCGCAAACGGCCGCTCGGCGTGCGCCGCCGGGTCCAGGCCGCCGTGCTGCAGATACAGGGCGGCGCCGTGGTCGATCAGCCACAGCCGGTCGTGCCACAGCAGCAGGTTGGGATTGCGTGGCGTGCGGTCGACGTTGGTCGTCAGGGCGTCCAGCCACACCACTTCGGCGGCCAGCTCGGGGGTCGGCTGCCAGCCGTCGGCAGGCGTGTAGGCCAAAGCGCTGGGGAGGAAGTCGACCCCGAGGTTCTCCCCCTCCGAGGCCAGGATCAGCTCCTGGATCTCCGGGTCGGGCTCGGCGGCGCCAAGGCGCGCGTCGATCGACACGGTGACCAGATCGGGGATCAAGAAGCCAAGGTGGCGTGCCAGCTCGCCCACGATCACCTCGGCGACCAGCGCGCGCAGGCCCTGCCCGGCGCCGCGGAACTTGGTCACGTAGAGCCCGTCGTCGTCGGCCTCGACCAGGCCGGGCAGCGACCCGCCCTCCCGTAGCGCCGTCACGTAGCGGGTCGCTGACACTGATCGAAGCGAAGTCGTAACCGACATCCCGGGCCTTTCTAGCATCGAACGGGATGCTCCTCTCCGTCCTTGACCAGTCGCCGATCGCAGAGGGCTCCACCGGCGCCCAGGCGCTGCACAACACGCTGGACCTGGCTCGCCTGACCGACGCGCTCGGCTACAACCGCTACTGGGTCGCCGAGCACCACGGCGGGCCGATGCTCGCCGGGCCGAGTCCCGAGGTGCTGATTGGTCCGATCGCCGCGGCCACCGAGGGAATCCGCGTGGGCTCGGGCGGCGTGATGCTCCCCCACTACAGCCCACTGAAGGTCGCGGAGTCGTTCACGATCCTCGCCGCCCTGTACCCGGGGCGGATCGACCTGGGCCTGGGCCGCGCCGCCGGCACGGACCCGCTCACGACGTTCGCCCTGCAGCGCGACCGCCGCCAGGCGGCACCCGATGACTTCCCCCAGCAGCTGGGCGAGCTGCTGGCCTACCTTGAGGACGACCTGCCGGAGGACCATCCCTTCCGCCATCTGGCGCGCAGCCTTCCCGGGCTGCCCGAGCTTCCGCAACCGTGGCTGTTGGGCTCCTCGGAGCAGAGCGCGATCTGGGCCGGCGAGCTGGGCATGCGCTACGCCTTTGCCGACTTCATCAACTCCTCGGGCGCGGAGATCGCCAAGCTCTACCGGGAGCGGTTCTCGCCGGTGCGCGACCTCCAGGCGCCGCGCGGTGCGGTCGCCACCTGGGTCCTGTGCGCGCCCACCGACGAGGAGGCGCAGCACCTGGCGCTGAGCAGCCAGATGGCCTTCAAGATGCTGCGCCGCGGGCAGCTGATCCCGGTGCCCTCACCCGAGAAGGCGGCCTCGTGGCTGGCCTCCGAGGGCGGCCCGCGCGGCGCCCGGCCTGGCCGGCGCTCGATCGTCGGCTCCCCGGAGACCGTGCGTGCCGGCATCGAGGAGGTCGTCAGCGAGTACGGCGCCGACGAGGCGATCATCGTCACGATCACCTACGACCACGCGATGCGACGGCGATCCTATGAGCTGGTGGCCGAGGCGTTCGGGTTGCTGCCGCGCACCGAGCTGGCCGCCGCGTCCGCCTAGCGTCACGGCACTAGACGCCCACTCCGGCCGGCGACGCCTCGGGCGACCCCGCTCGCTCGGAGCCGATTCCCGTGGTGCTGCGTACCCGGACCTCGTCGAAGCTGGCCTCCGCGACCTCGTCGCGACCAGATAGCAGCGACCCCATGATGCAGGCCAAAAAGCCCAGCGGCACGGTGACGATCGCCGGATTGCCGAGCGGGAACGGCGCAGCGCTGTCGGGCCCGGACCACACCTGCGGAGAGAGCACGATCAGCACGATCGAGGAGATCAGGCCGGTCAGGATCCCGATCACGGTGCCCCTTGTAGTCAGCCGCCGCCAGGTCAGCGACAACAGCAGCGCCGGGAAGTTGGCCGACGCCGCGACCGCGAACGCCAGACCGGTGAGGATCTGCACGTTGAACGTCTTGCCGGCCAGCAGGGCGATGATCACGCCGACCACGCCGATCGCCGTCACCGCCAGGCGCCCGGCGCGGATCTCCTCGCGCTCGCTGGCCTGGCCGCGTCGCATCACCGATCCGTAGACGTCGTGGGCGGCCGCTCCGGAGGCCGCCAGCACGACGCCGGAGACGACGGCCAGGATCGTCGTGAACGCGACCGCGGTGATCGCCGCGAAGAAGATGTCGCCACCGGCCGAGCCCGGGCCGCCGCCCAGCCGCTGGGCCAGAAACGGCGCGATCAGGTTCCCGGTCTTGCCGCCCAGCTTGACGCCGGCATCGCCGAGGATCGCCCGGCCACCCAGCCCGATGATCGCCACGAACACATAGAAGAGCCCGATCAGCCCCACCGCCCAGCCGACCGAGCGACGGGCCTGACGCGCGTCGGGCACCGTGAGGAAGCGCATCATGATGTGCGGCAGGCCCAAGGTCCCGAGCACGAACGCCAGCCCCGTGGAGATCTCGTCCACGCGGTTGGGGAACAGCAGCCCCGGGCCGCCGTAGGCCTTGCCCTGATGCGACTGCTCGGCCGCGCGGTTCAGCAGCCGGATCGGCGAGAAGCCGAACTTGGCCAGGACCCAGATCGCCATCGTCGCCACCCCCACCATCAGGAGGCTGGCCTTGATGATCTGCACCCAGGTGGTGGCGACCATCCCGCCGAGGATCACGTAGGTGAGGATCGCCGCCGCGGTGATCATCACCGACGCCCAGTAGGGGATGCCCACCAGCGCCTCCAGCAGCGATCCGGCGGCCACCGACTGCGCGACCACGTACAGCACCGCGATGCACATCGTCGAGATCCCGGAGATGACCCGGGTGCGGCCGGCCGGCATCCGCAGGGCGAGCACGTCGGCCATCGTGTAGCGGCCGGCGTTGCGCATCCGCTCGGCGAGCAGCAGCAGCAGCGGCACGAACGACAGCAGGGCGGCGATGCCCGTCAGGTAACCGTCGAAGCCCGACAGGAACATGAGCCCGGCGACGCCCAGGAAGGCCGCGGCCGAGAGGAACTCCCCCGCCACGGCGATCCCGTTCTGCATGCCGCTGATGCCGTGGCCCGCCGACCAGTAGTCAGACGCCGACCGGATCCGGCGCGCCGCCACGAAGGTGACGCCGAGGGTGATCGCGAGGACTCCCAGGAAGACCGCGATCGTGAGGCCGCGGGCGGGCGTGGAGGCGGCAAGCAGCCCCGTCATGGCTTCGCGTCCTCGGGCCCGGGAACGTCCAGTGAACGCGCCAGCGCAGCCGATGCCGGCTCGAGGCGGCGCTCGGCGAAGCGCAGGTACATCCATACGAGCACCCAGGCCAGCACGGTCAGCGCCAGCAGCCACACGTAGGCGACGGTCAGGCCGCCGTCCACCGAGCGGTCCATGAACGGACGGGCATAGCCGCACAGGATCAAGAACACGCCCACGGCGAGCGCGAACACGCCGAGGGTCGCCAGCATCACGCGGCGCCGCGCAGCCTCCAGCGCAGCGAACTCCGGCGAGCGGGCGATCGCCTGCCAGTCGATCCGCTCCTCCGCGCGCTCTGAAGGACTGTCGGGGCTCTCCTCCACCGTTCTTGCGGCCTACCCGGCCCGCACATTTGCAACCTGGACCTGTCTCAGACCGAGGCACCACGTTCGCGGTAAACCAGGGTAGGATCGCTTGACTCAATGTCCAGGTGGGTCTACGACTTCGCCGACGGCTCCAAGGACATGCGCGAGCTGCTTGGGGGCAAGGGCGCCAATGTCGCCGAGATGACTCGGGTGCTCGGCCCTGACCGGGTGCCGGCGGGGTTCACGATCACCACGGAGGCCTGCGTGGAGTACATGAAGGCCGACCGCGAGGAGCCGGAGGGCATGAGCGAGGAGGTCGCCGAGGCGCTGCAGCGGCTGGAGGAGCGCGCCGAGAAGACGCTGGGCGATCGCGAGGATCCGCTGCTCGTGTCGGTGCGCTCGGGCGCGCGCGAGTCGATGCCGGGGATGCTGGACACGGTGCTCAACCTGGGACTCAACGACGATTCGGTGAAGGGCCTGGCCGATACGACCGAGAACGAGCGTTTCGCGTGGGACTCCTACCGCCGCTTCGTGCAGATGTTCGGCAACGTCTCGCGGGGCATCGCGGGGGATAGGTTCGAGGATGCGATCAAGGCGGCCAAGAAAGAGCGCTCAGTCTCCGACGACACCGAGCTCGACGTCGACGCGTTGCGCGAGCTGACCGACACCTTCAAGGGCATCTACAAGGAGGAGACCGGCGACGAGTTCCCCCAGGATCCCCAGGAGCAGCTGCGCCTGTCAATCCGGGCCGTGTTCGACTCCTGGCTGGGCGACCGGGCGGTGGCCTACCGCCGCCAGAACCGGATCCCCGACGACTGGGGCACGGCCGTCAACGTCCAGCAGATGGTGTTCGGCAACAAGGGCGACACCTCGGGATCCGGGGTGGCCTTCTCGCGCGATGAGGTGACCGGGGCGCCCGAGCCGAGCGGCGACTTCCTGCCCAACGCGCAGGGCGAGGACGTGGTCTCCGGCGCGCGCACCCCGCGTGACATCGCCGACATGCAGGAGTGGATGCCGGAGGTCCACGAGCAGCTGATGGAGATCCTGCGCACGCTCGAGGCCCACTACGAGGACATGCAGGACACCGAGTTCACGGTCGAGGAAGGCCAGCTGTACATGCTGCAGACGCGCAACGCCAAGCGCCCTGCCCAGGCGGCCGTGCGCTTCGCGGTCGACGCGGTGTCCGAGCAGCTGCTGTCGCGCGAGCGGGCGCTGCAGACGATCGACCCGGGATCGCTGGACGCGCTGCTGCACCCCACGTTTGACCCGCAGGCGGATTTCGAGGTGCTGGCCTCCGGCGTCAACGCCTCACCGGGAGCGGCCAAGGGCGAGATCGTGTTCACCGCCGCGGACGCCGTGAACGCCGCCGAGGAGGGCCGCGACGTGATCCTCGTGCGTCCGTTCACCGACGCCGAGGACGTGGCCGGCTTCTTCGCCGCCAAGGGGATCCTGACGTCCGAGGGCGGCAAGGCCTCGCACGCCGCGCTGGTGGCCCGGGGGATGGGTCGCCCGGCCGTCGTCGGCGCCCAGGCACTGCAGATCAACCTGGAGGCAAAGACGGTGTCGGTCGACGGCACCGAGCTGCACGAGGGCGACGCGATCGCGATCGACGGCACCAAGGGCAGCGTGACCACCGACGACGTGCCGCTGGTGGAGGCCCAGGTGGACGAGAACTTCCAGCAGGTGCTGGAGTGGGCCGACGAGCTGCGGCGGATGGACGTGCGCACCAACGCCGACACCCCCGAGGACGCCCGTCGCGCACGGGAGCTGGGCGCGCAGGGCATCGGGCTGTGCCGCACCGAGCACATGTTCATGGCCGAGGATCGCCAGCCCAAGATGCGCGAGATGATCATGGCCGACGACATCGACTCCCGCCGGGAGGCGCTCGCCGAGCTGCTGCCGCTGCAGCAGGAGGACTTCGAGGGGTTGTTCGAGGCGATGGCCGGCCTGCCGGTGACCGTGCGCCTGCTCGATCCCCCGCTGCACGAGTTCCTGCCGAACGCCGAGGAGCTGGCCGGCCAGGTGGAGCGTGCCCGGATCGAGGAGTCAGACGACCTGGAGCGGCTGGAGCGACTGCTGGAGCGCGTGCACGAGATCTCCGAGGAGAACCCGATGCTGGGCACCCGGGGCTGCCGGCTGGGGATCCTCTACCCCGAGATCTACGAGATGCAGGTCCACGCGATCCTGCGCGCCGCCAAAGCGGCCGACGAGCCGCCGCACCCCGAGATCATGATCCCGCTGGTCGACTACGAGCAGGAGCTTGAGATCATGCGCGAGCTGGTCGTGCGCATCGGCGACGAGGAGGGCCTGACCGTCGGCGAGGACTACACGGTGGGCACGATGATCGAGCTGCCCCGGGCGTGCTTCGTCGCCGACCGGATCGCCAAGTTCGCCGACTTCTTCTCGTTCGGGACCAACGACCTCACCCAGACCGCGCTGGGCTTCTCGCGCGATGACGTCGAGTCGGCGTTCGTGCCCCAGTACATGGAGCGCAAGATCATCGACCGCAGCCCGTTCGAGACGATCGACAAGCCCGGCGTCGGCTGGCTGGTCCGGCTTGGCGCCTGGGTCGGACGCGAGGCCCATCCGGGCCTGAAGCTGGGGATCTGCGGCGAGCACGGGGGCGACCCGGAGTCGATCGAGTTCTTTCACCGGGCGGGACTGGACTACGTGTCCTGCTCGCCCTACCGGGTCCCGATCGCGCGGATCGCGGCCGCGCAGGCGAACATCGAGTACCCGATCGGGCGCTGGGACTGACCGCGCGACTGTCATCGATCTGACCCCCGACGCATCCACTTCCGGCGGCGCGGAACTCTGCATGGCCACCAGTGTTGTGCTCAGCGTGCCCCTGACCAGACCGCGACGCGACCGCGCCGGCGACACCGCGCGGCAGCGCTTCATCGCCTCGCGGCCCGGCCGAGCAGCGCTCCTGCTGATGGCGAGCGGTCTGATCGCGGCGATGCTGAGCGTCATCTCCCAACCCGCGACGGCGCACCGCGGCGGCGCCCGGCCGCAGGCCGCGGCGCTGCGGCGTAAGCATCGTCCGGTCACTGCCAAGACGGCGGCTCGCCCTCCGAACATCGTGTTCGTGCTGACCGATGACCTCTCGATGGACCTGCTGCGCTTCATGCCGCAGGTCCAGGCGCTGCAGTCCCGGGGCCTGACGTTCGACAACTACTTCGTGTCGGACTCGCTGTGCTGCCCTTCGCGCTCCTCGATCTTCACCGGGAACTTCCCGCATGACACGGGGGTGTTCACCAATGCCGGGCCGGACGGCGGGATCGGCGCCTTCTATGCCCACGACAACGAGCAGAGCTCGTTCAACGTGGCGCTGCACGATGCGGGCTATCGCACGGCGATGATGGGCAAGTACCTCAACGGCTACCTCCAGGGCCCCACCCGCTCGCCCGTGCCCAGCACCTACGTCCCGCCCGGGTGGGACCGGTGGGATGTCCCGGGCTATGCCTACTCCGAGTACAACTACACGCTCAACGAGAACGGGCGCCTGCGCCACTTCGGGCACCGGCCGGCCGACTACCTGACCGACGTCCTGGCCCGCAAGGGCGTGCAGTTCGTCAACGGCTCCTCGGCCGAGGACAAGCCATTCTTCTTGGAGCTGGCCACGTTCGCCCCGCACTCGCCGTACACGCCGGCGCGCCGCTACGCACACGACTTCCCGGGCCTGCAGGCTCCGCGCCCCCCCAACTTCGATGTGCTGCCAACCAACCCGCCGCAGTGGCTCGCCAGCCACCCGCCACTCGGCCCCGGCCGGATCGCGCTGATCAACCGCGCCTTTCGTCGACGGGTGCAGTCAGTCCAAGCGGTGGACGACATGCTCAAAAGGCTCCAACTGGCTCTCTCGGCCGACGGGCAGCTGAGCAACACGTACATCGTGTTCAGCTCCGACAACGGCCTGCACACCGGCGAGTATCGGCTCAATCCGGGCAAGCTGACGGCGTTCGACACCGACATCCACGTGCCGCTGGTGGTTACCGGCCCCGGCGTTCCGGTCGGCGTCAGCACCGACGCGATGTCGGAGAACATCGACCTCGCCAAGACGTTCGAGGAGATTGGCGGGACCGCGATGCCCTCCGACGGCCACAGCCTGCTGCCGGTGATCGCCACCAGCGGAGAGGGGGTGGGTGGGACTCCGGTCGACTGGCGAAACGCGATCCTGGTCGAGCATCACGGGCCCGACCTGGACGACGGCGGCGACACCGACCCGGACTCCCAGGACCGCCTCAGCGGCAACCCGCCCACGTATGAGGCAATACGCACGCCGGACTTCATCTATGTCGAGTACCACGACGACGAGCGGGAGTTCTATGACCTGCGGACCGACCCGTACGAGCTGCACAACGTGGTCTCCAGCCTGTCGGCCACGCAACTGGCGCACCTGCACGACGAACTGATCGCATTGGAGAACTGCCACAGCGGCGAAGCGTGCTGGGCGGCCGCCCACGTGGACGCGAATCCGTGATCGGAAGGAGGTGCACTCCAGGCGGCGGCCCGGCTTACCGGGGTCTTACGACGCCGCCCGTAGCCTGACGGCGATGTGTAGCAGTGCCAGCCGTGCCGGGGCCGGGGAGCTCCGCGTACGAAGTCAAGACAACGAACACGGTGGAGCTATGAGCACGTTGACGCATGGATGGATCAGACCGGTCGGACGGGGCCACCTCCCGGTCCTTGGATGGGTAGTCGCCGCCGCGCTGGTGGCCATCTTCTCCGGAGTGCTGGGCACGGCCGGCGCGCGTGCCGCGTCGCCGGCGGTGTCGGTCTTCCCGATCGCCGGGGACAGGGTCGCCGACCCGACGACGCAGTTGACCTTCCGCGGCATCCCGGCCTCGCAGCTGGGCGCGATCACGGTCACCGGCTCGGAGAGCGGCGTCCACACCGGGACGGTCAAGGGCGACTCCGACGGTGACGGCGGCAGCTTCTTGCCCTCCAAGAAGTTCACCGCCGGCGAGACGGTAACGGTCAAGACCGCCCTGAACATCGTCGGGGGCAAGGCGGGGACCTACAGCTTCACGGTGCAGACGCCGGGCAACCCGGTGGCCGCCCGTCCGCTGCCCACGGCGCCGCGAACCAAGAACGACGTGTGGAACTACGTCTCCCGTCCGGACCTCAAGCCGGCCGCGCTCACCGTCGACAAGCTGCCGGCCAAGGCGGCCGCGCCGGGCTCATTGTTCATCGCGCCCCAGGCGGGGCCGATCAACAACGGCCCCGAGCTGCTCGGCCCCTACGGCGGCCTGACGTGGTTTGACCCGGTGCCCAAGGGCACCTATGTCACCGACTTCCGGCCGCAGACCTACCAGGGCAAGCCGGTGCTCACCTGGTGGCAGGGCAACGTCAACCTGTCCGGCGTCGGCCACGGAGATGACGTGATCTACAGCGACTCGTATCGCCCGGTCGCAACCCTCAAGGACGCCAACGGCGTCGACGCCGACCTGCACGAGTTCCTGCTCACCCCGCAGGGCACCGCCTGGAGGACCGCCTACAGCCCCGTCGTCATGGACGTCTCGAAGCTCAAGCACGGCTCCAAGCACGAGATCGTATTCGACTCGATCGCCCAGGAGATCGACATCCAGACGGGTCTCGTGCTGTACCAGTGGGACAGCCTGGACCACGTCGCCCTGGGCGCCAGCTACTCACCGGTGGCGCGGCACAAGGGCGTGCCGTGGGACTACTTCCACATCAACTCGATCGAGCCGCAGCCGGACGGCAACGTCCTCATCTCGGCCCGCAACACGAGCGAGGTCTACGACGTCTCGGGCACCGACGGGTCGATCAACTGGACGGTGGGCGGCAAGTTCTCGTCGTTCAGGATGGGCTCGAACACGAGGTTCTACTTTCAGCACGACGCTCGCCTCCACGACGGCGACACGCTCACGTTGTTCGACGATGCCGGCCAGCCGTTCAAGGAGAAGCAGTCCCGGGCGTTGACGCTCAAGCTCGACGGCAAGAAGAACACCGCGACGCTCGTGTCGCAGTTCTTCCACACGCCGGCGCTCAAGGCGCCCGCCGAGGGCAACAACCAGCTGCTCGCCAACGGCGACCAGCTCGTCAGCTGGGGCCAGGCCCCGTTCATCACGGAGTTCAACCCCACGGGCCAGACGGTGTTCGACATGCACTTCAAGGCGATAAACGCCACCTACCGGGCGTACCGGTCAGTTTGGAACGGGTCTCCGGTCACCCTGCCCGCGGTCGCGGCCAGGACCAGCCGCGGCAAGACCACGGTCTGGGCCAGCTGGAACGGCGCGACGGCGCTGAGCAAGTGGCGAGTGCTGGGTGGCTCTTCGGCCAAGAGCCTGAAGACCGTCGGCGGTGGCGCCAGGAAGTCGTTCGAGATGTCGTTCAGGCTCGGCGGCAGCTACGCCTACGTCGAGGTCCAGGCGCTCGACCTCCACGGCAACGTGCTCAAGACGTCCAAGGCGATCAAGAGCTAGCGCGCACCGGCGCCGAGCGCAAGCGCGTTCTGCATGCGACTCAGCATCCGGGCGTAGATCCGCCGCAGGCCGATCGGCGCGAACAGCTGCTCGAAGAAACCGCCGATCCCGCCCGCCCCGTCCCACGACGCCTCAATCGTCACCGTGCTCCCGTCGGACGCCGGGACCACCGTCCATGTGCAGACGAACGACGACATCTGGTCGTGCTCCTCCAGCGCGCCCTCCCGCTCCTGGACGTGCAGGCGGTAGTCGCGCTCGCGGCCTCCGGCGGCGAAGTGGTACGCGTACACGGTTCCCTCGCCCTTGCCGCCCTGCTCGACCCGGTAGGCGCTGTAGTTGTCGGTGAGGATCCGCTCGCGTCCTTCGCGGTAGTCGCGCAGGAAGCCGAGGACCTGATCGGGAGCCACCGGCATCGTCGCGCTGGCCCGTGCAACCACCTTGGACATCGCTCGATTGTGACAGCGCTCGGGGACGAGCGGACGCACTGCCCTGCGCGACGGGTACGGTGTCGGGATGCTCGCTGCCTATGCCTCCACGATCGATCCCGACGACCCACTGAGCGGCCTGGTCGTCGGCGATCGCCCCGACCCCGAGCCGTCCGACGGCTGGACCACGATCACCGTCAAGGCCGCCGCGCTCAACCACCATGATCTGTGGTCGCTGCGGGGCGTCGGCCTGAAGGCCGAGCAGCTGCCGATGATCCTCGGCTGCGATGCGGCCGGGCTGGACGATGACGGCAACGAGGTGGTCGTCCACGCCGTGATCACCGACGATGACTGGCGCGACGACGAGACGCTTGACCCCAGTCGCTCACTGCTCTCCGAGCGTCATCAGGGCGCGTTGGCCGAGCGGGTCGCGGTGCCGCGCCGAAACGTGGTCCCCAAGCCGCCGGAGCTGTCCTTTGAGCACGCCGCGTGCCTGCCCACTGCGTGGCTGACCGCCTATCGGATGCTGTTCACTCGCGGCGCCGTGGTGCCGGGCATGACGGTGCTCGTCCAGGGTGCCGGCGGCGGCGTGGCCACCGCGCTGACCGTGCTGGGCAGCGCCGCCGGGATCAGGGTGTGGGTGACCAGCCGCTCGCCCCAGAAGCGCGAGCAGGCGCTCGCGCTGGGGGCCGACCGGGCGTTTGAGTCCGGCGAGCGCCTCCCCGAGCGCGTCGACGCGGTGATGGAGACAGTCGGCCAGGCCACCTGGCAGCACTCGATCCGCTCGCTCAAGCCCGGCGGCAAGCTGGTCGTCTCGGGCGCCACCTCGGGCCAGGCTCCGCCGGCAGAGCTCAATCGCGTGTTCTTCCTGCAGCTGTCGGTGATCGGCTCGACGATGGGCACCCGCGACGAGCTTCATCGCCTGATCCGGTTCTGCCTGGAGCGCGACATCCGTCCGGCGGTCCACGCCACCATGCCTCTCACCGACGCCCGCGAGGGCTTTCAGGCGATGCAGGACGGCGATCACGTCGGCAAGATCGTCTTCACGACCTAGTCAGGAGTCGGGGCGGTTATGACCCCGGTGGACGCCTCCATGGCGCTGCGCCAGCTGGTAGCGCTCGGCTGCCGGATCCTCGGCGCCAACGGTCACGACGACTACGTGTGGGGACACGTCTCGGCCCGCGACCCCGAGGGCCGGGGGATCTGGATGAAGGCCTCGACATTCGGCTTTGAGGAGATAACCGCCGCGGAGGTGATCCTGGTCGGCTTCGACGGCGAGGTCGTGGAGGGAGACCGCCCACGGCACTCCGAATGGCCGATCCACACCGAGGTCATGCTGGCGCGCCCCGAGATCAACGGTGTCGTGCATTCCCATCCCCCGCACTCGATCGCCCTGGCCGCCGGCGGGCAGCCGGTGCGGCCGGTGTCGCACGCCGGCACGCTGTTCGTCCCGCCCGACGTGCCTCGCTTCACCAAGACCGCCGAGCTGATCGTCACCCGGGAGATGGGCGTCGACGTCGCCGCGCAGCTCGGCGAGCAGCATGCCCTGTTCCTCGTCAACCACGGGATCGTCACCGCCGGCGCCGGCGTGCGGGACGCCGTGATCCGGGCCGTGCTGCTCGAGAAGGCCGCCCACCAGCAGATGCTCACCCACGCGTTCGGCGGACCCGCTCATTGGTCGTCCGACGAGGAGTCGCTGCGCAAGCGTGCGACCGTCTGGGGCGAGCACCACCTGGTGATGCTCTGGGATTACCTGACGCGCACGCTGGACCGTGGCGCCGGCTGAGCCTCGGACACCGAGCGGGGCTGAACCTCCGACCGGGCGACCCTTGGCCGCAGCGCGTTGAGGCTCTCCAACGGCTGGTCGTAGGTCTCACGCGCCGTCCACACCGCGATCGCGGCGAGCAGGCTGGCTCCCAGCGTGAGCGCCGCCACGGGCACCCAGCCGGAGGACCCGCTGCCGGCGATCGCCGTGGCGAGCGTCGGGGCGAGACCGCCGAGCGCGAACCCGATCTGCGTCCCGATGGCCATGCCGGAGAGACGCACCCGAGTGGGGAACATCTCGGCGTACAGGGACGGCCAGATGCCGTTCTGGGCGCTGTAGACGACGCCCGACATGAGGATCGCCGCCAGGAAGATGAGAACGTATCCGCCGGATGCGATCGCCCCCAGGTAGGCGAACATCAGCGCTCCGCTGCCCAGCGCGCCGAAGATGAACACCGGCTTGCGGCCGACCCGATCGGCGAGCTTGGCCCACGCGGGGATCGCGGCCAGCGCGACGACGTTGGTCACGATCGCCACCCACAGCATCGTGGTCTGGTCCAGGCCCTTCGTGTCGACCGCGAAGGACAGCGCGTAGACGGCGAAGATCGTGCTCACGGTGGACGCCAGCGCACCGAGGGCCACACGCAGCAGGTTGGCGCCGTGATCGCGCACCAGCTCGGCCAGCGGGACCTTGAGCACGCCGTCCTGCGCGGCGTGCTGGAACGACGGGGTCTCGGTCAGCTTGCGCCTGATCAGCAGCCCGGCGACGGTCACGATCGCGCTCAGCAGGAACGGGATCCGCCAGCCCCAGGTCAGCAACTGATGCTCGGGCAGCGAGCCGATCGGCAGCCACAGAGCGGTGGCGATCACGAGCCCGGCCTGGGTGCCCGAAAGGGTGAAGCTCGTGTGGTACGCCCGCTGTCCGTCGGGCGCGTGCTCCAGGCACAGCGAGTTGGCGCCGGCCTGCTCCCCGGATGCCGCCAACCCCTGCAGCAGACGCAGGACGACGAGCATCACCGGTGCCCAGATTCCGATGTCCGCGTAGGTCGGCAGGCAGCCGACGAGGAACGTCGCCAATCCCATCAACGTCACCGTCAGCACGAGGACTCGCTTGCGGCCGTACTTGTCGCCCAGGTGGCCCATGAACAGGGCGCCGATCGGCCGGACGACGTAGGCGACCCCATAGGTGGCAAACGACAGCAGCGTCCCCGCGGCGGGGCTGGAGTTGGGGAAGAAGACCTTCCCGAAGACCAGCGCCGCGGCCGTCGCGTAGATGAAGAAGTCGTAGTACTCCAGCACGCTGCCGATCCAGCCGGCCAGAGCGGCCTTGCGCGGTGTCTGCTCGACGCCTCCCGGCGGCTGTGCGTCCATGGTGGTGTTCACCGTCTCTCTCCCTTTCTCTCCGGGTGTACCCGGCGCCTTCAGCCGGGGGGTTTGGCTCGTTGAGCGGCCATGCGGACCGGGGCGTTGGCGGCCGCGTAGCCGGCGTAGCCGGCCCGGCGCTCCACGACCTCGAAGAACAGGCGGCCGCCCACGACGCTCGTGTAGAAGTGCAGGAACTCGCCTGCCGCATCTCGGTCGTAGAGCACGTCGAGCTCTTGCATCGCCTCGATCAGGCTCGGATCCAGGGGCCACCGCGCGGCCAGGTCGTCGTAGTAGTTGCGCGGGATCTGCAGCGGCCGCAGGCCGCGACCGCGCATCCGCTCGCCCACGGCGAGGATGTCGGTGCACGAGAACGCGACGTGCTGCACGCCGGACGGGTCCTCGGTGTCCCGGGCCAGCAGCGGTACGTTGAGGGCCAGGCGCACGGCCTCGTCGTCGCTGGTGACCGCCCGGCTGCGGATCAGCCCTGTGGGGGCGGCCAGCTCCACGCTGTCGAGCGGCTTCAGTCCCAGCACCGACCGGTAGAAGAGCGCCGCCTCGTCGAAGTAGTCAAACGGCTGGGCGAGCGCGACATGGTCGATCGCGCCCAGTCCGGACGGCTCAGAGCTGCCGCTGGGCAGCACCGCCTCGAAGTCCGACAGCCATCCGCTGTCCTCGCTGCGGCAGAAGAACACCGAGGTGCCGTCGGGCGCGGCGACGGCCGACAGCTCGGCCTCGCCGGGGCCGCGCCGGCGGGAGAGCACGGGCGCCAGCAGCGCCTCGGCGCGCCGCGCTGAGAGCCCGGGGTCCACGCTCTCCAGGGCGATCGCCGAGATGCCGGGAACCGATGGCGTGCCGGCATTGAGCAGGACCCGCACGTCCTGCTGACTCCACAGCGACACCGGCTTGGACCGGTGCTGAGCCGCCTGGGCGAAGCCCATCGCGTGCAGAAGCTGCTGGGTCTCGGCAACCGAAGTGGGCTCCACGCCCAGTTCGACGAACGCGTAACCGCGCAACGGGGCGGGCGGCGGGAGACCGCGATGCTTCGCTCGCCCCGTCGACTCCTCCAGGGTCAACAGCGACCGCCGGGCGTCGACCGCCATGCGCTCGGGATCGGCCTGCCGGAAGACGTCGTTGAACACCTCGAGCGAGAGCGGCCCGGCGTAGCCCGCGTCGAGCACGCGCGTCACGAAGTCGGCGAGCGAGAAACCGCCCTGGCCGGGGAAGCAACGGTAGTGCCGGCTCCACTGCAGCACGTCCATGACGAGATGGGGGGCGTCGGCGAGCTGGACGAAGAACAGCTTCTCGGCGTCGATTGCGGCAATCGCCGAGAGGCTCGTGCCGCGCGAGAGGATGTGGAAGCTGTCCAGGCACACGCCGAGCGACGGGTGGTCGGCGGCACGGACGATCCGCCACGCGTGGTCGTACTCGCTGACGTGGCGGCCCCAGGCCAGCGCCTCGTAGGCGATCCGAACCCCACGCCGCGACGCCCGCTCCGCCAGCCGGTGCAGTTGCTCTGCCGCCAGCGAGTCATCGTCGATCGCCTCGGGGCCGACGTTCGAGCACACGAGCATCGTGGAGACCCCGAGCATCTCCATCACTCCGAACTTCGCCTCCGCGCGCCGGAGGTTGGCCTCCAGTTGCCGGGCGGAGACAGCCTCGAAGTCGCGAAACGGCTGATAGAGATCGATGCTCAGGCCGAGCGCGTCGGCTCGCCCGCGGACCTCCTCCGGCGACAGCCGTGAGCCGATCAGATCGGGCTCGAACATCTCCACCCCGTCAAAGCCGGCGCCGGCGGCAGCCGCCAGCTTGTCCTCCAGGCTGCCGCTCAGACAAACGGTGGCGATCCCGTGGCGCATGACTCAAGCCACCTCCCGCCGGGTCGTCTCAGACGAGCCATCCTGGGCGATCTGCATGAAGTGACGCAGCATCCGCTCGCGGTCGGGCGCGATACCGGTGAACAGCTCGAACGAGCGGGCTGCCTGGAACACGGCCATGCCGCCCCCGTCCAGCGTCCGGCACCCGAGCCGGCGGGCGTGGCTGAGCAGTTCGGTCTCCAGGGGCCGGTACACCACCTCGGCCACCCAGTGCTCGTCGCGCAGCAGCCCGGGCGCCAGCGCCATCCCCGGGTGCGCCTCCATTCCGGTCGGCGTGGCGTGGATCAGTCCGTCGGCGCGTGGCACCTCATCGGTCAGCCGCGCGCACACCGCCGCTCGGTCATCGCCGTATCGCTCGCGCAGCGCATGCGCCAGCGCGACCGCATTATCGCGCCGGGAGTCGAACACCTGCAGCCGCCGCACCCCGAGCGCCAGCGCGGCGTGAGCCACGGCCGATCCCGCTCCGCCCGCGCCGATCAGCACCACCCGTCCGATCTCGACGTCCGGCAGGCCGCGGACGAAGCTCTCCTCGAAGCCGGGACGGTCGGTGTTGTGCCCTACCGCCCTCCCGTCGCTGAAGACGACCGTGTTGACCGCCCCGAGCTGCGCCGCATCATCGGACAGCTCGGTGAGGTGCTCGACCACGGCCTGCTTGCACGGGTGGGTGATGTTGACGCCGCGGAAGCCGAGCTTGCGTGCCGCGTGCAACAGCGCGCCGATGTCCTCTCCGGTCTCGCTACCGGCGCGGAGGCCGATGTCGATCAGCTCGTAGGCGTAGTCGACGCCGAGCTGCGCCGCCTCCTGCTCATGCAGCGCGGGACTGAGCGACGGACCGATGTCCGCCCCGATCAGCCCGACCCGGAACGGGCCCGAAGTGAAGCCGGATGCACTCATGAACGTACCAGATAGTTCATTACCTTCATTCGCCGCTCTTCAAACCGGTGCTCGTAAAGTCCACGGCGCCTGCACGTGAACGGAAAGGACCGCATGGCCGAGCCCAGGCTCGCTGAGAACGCAGAGCCCAAGCGTCAGCGCGACGCAGCACAGACCCGCGACGAGATCCTCCAGGTCGCCACCCGGGAGTTCGCCGACCTCGGCTATGCCGGCGCGCGGGTCGACCAGATCGCGGCCCGGACGCGCACGACCAAGCGCATGATCTACTACTACTTCGGGGGCAAGGAGCAGCTGTTCATCGCGGTCCTCGAGCAGGCGTACGCGGGCATTCGGGCGGCCGAGCAGGAGATCGACGTCGACCATCTCGACCCGGTCTCGGCCATCCGCCGGCTCGCCGAGCTCACCTTCGACCACCACCAGTCCAACCCGGACTTCATCCGCCTGGTGAGCATCGAGAACATCCACCGGGCCGAGCACCTCCAGCGCTCCACGGGTTTCGTCCGGCTGAACAATCCGGCGATCGACCTGATCGCCAGGATCCTGGAGCGCGGCCGCTCAACGCGCGTATTTGTGCGTGACATCGACGCCGTCGACCTGCACATGATGATCAGCGCCTTCTGCGTCTTTCCGGTGGCCAACCGGTACACCTTCGGCGTCCTGTTCGATCGCGACCTGGCGGATCGCAAGCTGCGCGGTCACTACCGCCAGATGCTCGCCGACATGGTCGTCGCCTACCTCACCGAGTGACCGCCGCGCGCGTCAGAAGCTGATGACAAGCCGGCCGCGCACACCGCCGGCATCCATCACGCGCTGGGCCTCGTGAGCCTGCTCGGGCGGGTACTCGGCGGCCACCCGCAGCTGCAGGCGACCGGCCGAAGCCAGCTGTCGCAGCTGCTCCAGCCACTCGGTGCGCTCCAGCACCTCGCGCACCCACACCGGGTGGACCTCGATCCCCCGCTCGCCGGCCGCGCTCTCGTCCCAGCCGCGCACCACCACCAGCCCGCCGCCGTCGCGGATCGCGCCGAACGCCTCGCGACCCAGCAGCGCCGTGTCGAAGACGCCGGCCACGCCCTCGGGCTCGACGGCGCGCACGGCCCCCGCGAAGTCGTCTGAGCGTGCGAGCACCACGTCCGCGCCGAAGGAGCGCACCAGCTCCTGATCCTCGGGCTTGGCGTCGGCCAGCACCCGCAGGCCCCGCTCGTGCGCCAGCGCGATCACGTAGGAGGCGAGGATCCCGGCGCCGCCGCTGACCGCCAGCGTCTCGCCCTCTTGCAGGCCCAGCAGCTCCAGTCCCCGCAGCGCGGTGAGGCCGTTCATCGGCAGCGTGGCCGCCGCCTGCAGGCTGGCGCCGTCGGGGATCGCCACCACGGAGGCCGCCGGCACGACGATCAGCTCCGCCTGGGCGCCGCCCTCGGGCCGGCGCGGGCTCACGGCGGCCATCACCTGATCGCCGACCGCCGGGCTCTGCACGCCGGGACCGACGGACTCGACCGTCCCCGCGGCGTCCATCCCCGGCGTCCACGGCGGCGGCAGCTCGCCCCCGCCGCGCTCTCGCAGCCCGCTGTCGGTGGGGTTCACGCCCGCCGCGGCGACCGCGATCCGGACCTCGTTCTCACCGGGCTCGCGCACGGAGCGGTCGATCAAGGTGACGACCTCGTGCCCTCCGGGTTGGTGGATGCCGACCGCGCGCGCCATGCCGACTCAGGTTAGTAGCCGAAACGAAGCGTGCAGCTCACCGTCGGTGCCCACGATCCAGCGCCGCTCGCCGGAGCGCAGCACGCGCTTGTCGCCCGGCTGAGCCGGTGCGCGGTACTCGAGCTCGACGTCGAGGCGCTCGGGCTCGGGGCCGGCGAGCAGCTCCTCCTCCAGCGGCGCCCAGTAGGCCGCGTTGTTGACGTGGTCCGCGATGTCGCACTCGGTGGCGCGGAAGTTCCAGGGCGTTCCACCTTCGGTCGAGCCGGGCGCGGGATGTCGCAACCGATGGCTGACCCGGCGCTCGGGCGCACCGCCGTAGATCGCGATCTCCGACGCACTCAGCGGTGTGGGGACCCAGCGCTCGGCGTCCAGATGCACCCACAGCGAGACCGCCTGCACGATCGCGCCTGTGGGACCTCCCGCCGCCACCACGTCGGTGCGCCGCTCGGCCCACATCCGGCCGATGCCGCTGCAGAACGTGGTCAGCTCGAAGTGATCGCCGAAGCGCGGAAAGCGGTTGACGCGGATCCGGCTGCGGCGGACGACCCACACTGCCGCCTGCGCCACGCCGGCATCCTCGACGTCGGCATAGGCCACGTCCTGGAGCCAGCAGGCGATCGCGTCCAGCCGCACCCGACCCGTGGGCGCGCAGTCGGCGAACCCCGGCGAGCGCCCGTGGCTGTAGGCGCGCACCCCCTCCGGCCGCGGCTGCAGCTCGTCGGCGGTCAACCTGGTCGACGCGGCCGTCAACCTACCGGGGGCGGGCGTCCTGGATCGCGCGCCACACCCGCTCGCCGTTGGCGGGCATGTCGATGTGGCGTACGCCGAGATGGGAGACGGCGTCGATCACGGCGTTCAGCGCGGCCGGCGTGGCGCCGATCGTGCCCGACTCGCCGATGCCCTTGGCGCCCAGCGGGTTGACGGGCGTCGGGGTCTCGATCTGCACGCGCTCGAACATCGGGAACTCGGGCGGGCCGGGGATGCAATAGGTGACGAAGTTGGCGTTCTCGGGGTTGCCGTCGGCGTCGAACGCGAATTGCTCGTACAGCGCCTGAGCGATCCCCGCCGCCACGCCGCCGTGCACCTGGCCCTCGGCGATCATCGGGTTGATGATCGTGCCCGCGTCGTCGACGGCGATCACCCGCAGCAGGTCGACCGAGCCGGTGTCGGAGTCGACCTCCACCACGATCAGGTGGGCGCCGAACGGAAACGTGGGCTGCAGCGGCATGAAATCGGTCTCGGCGCTCAGCTCGCCCAGCCGTCCGGCCGCCGAGAGGGCGCCCGCCAGCTCTGACCAGTCCAGCGACGGACTGGGAGCGCCGGCCACGTGAAAAACCCCCGCGCCGAGCTCCAGCACCATGTCGTGCGGGTCGGCCTCGAGCTGCTCGGCGGCCAGCTCCTTGGCCTTCTCCACCAGCTCCTCAGAGGCCTGCCGCGCCGCCGCGCCGCCGATCTGCGTCGACTTGGAGCCGTAGGTTCCGGTGCCGCGAGCCACCTGGTCGGTGTCGCCTTTGACCACCGTCACGCGCTCCACGGGCAGACCCAGCTGCTGGGCGGCGATCTGGGCGAATGTCGTCTCGTGGCCCTGGCCGTGGGAGAACGACCCCGTCTTGAGGATCGCATCGCCCGCCGGCGTGATCTCGACGGCGCCGAACTCGCCCTCCGGAAAGCCGTTGGTGATCTCCACGTAGCAGCTGAGCCCGATCCCCAGCAGCCGCGGGTCGCCGGCGTCGCGCCGCCGCGCCTGCTCGGCGCGCAGCTCGTCGTAGCCCGCGGTCTCCAGGGCCGTGTCCAGCGCCCGGCGATAGTCGCCGACGTCATACGTCGCCCCGACGGCGGTGGTGTAGGGAAATTGGTCGGCGGCGATGAAGTTGCGCCGGCGCACCTCGGCCGGGTCCAGGCCCACGTCGGCGGCGAACAGGTCCATGGCGCGCTCCAGCAGCTGGGTGGCCTCGGGCCGGCCGGCGCCGCGCAGCGCGGCCGTCGGGCTGGTGTTGGTGGCCACCGAATCGAAGCGGACCTGGATGTTGGGGATCGCGTAAACGCCGGAGGACATCAGCGCGGTGAGGCTGGGGAGGATCGCGCCGATCGCGGGGTAGGCGCCGGAGTCCTGGAGCAGGCGCACGTAGAGGCTCTTCACGTGCCCCTCGCGGTCGCCACCCAGCTTGAACTGCGCCCACTGCGCGCGGCCATGGCCCATCGCCACCATGTGCTCGGAGCGGGTCTCGGTCCAGCGCACCGGGCGGCCGGTGTGGCGGGCCAGCCAGGCGACGATCACATCCTCCACGCCCAGGCCCTTGCCGCCGAACCCGCCGCCCACGTCGGGAGCCAGCACGTGCACCTGGCCGGCATCCAGTCCCAGGCTGGCCGCCATGCGGTCCCGGTCCTGATGCGGCGTCTGCGTGCACAGCCAGGTGGTCAGCCGCCCGTCCTCGAAGCGCGCCGCGTTGGCCCGCGGCTCGATCGGGGCCACGTGGATGCGCTGGCTCACGACCGCGCCCTCGGTGACGACCTCGCAATCGGCGAACAGGGCCTCGTCGGGCTGCTCGGGGCCGTCGGCGAGCGCCACGTTGGAGCCGTGCTCCTCGAACAGCACGGTCTCGCCGCGCAGCGCCTCCACCGGGTCGATCACGACCGGCAGCGCCTCCATTTCGGCGAACACCAGCTCGGCGGCGTCGACGGCCTGCTCGCGCGTCGGCGCCAGCACCACGGCCAGGATCTCGCCCACGAAGCGGACCTTGTCGGAGGCCATGAACGGGCGGAACATACCCTCGGGGATCCCGGGGAACGGTGCGCCCAGCACCCCGAGGTCGATGTCGCCGGCGGTCAGCACCTGGACGCCGGGCAGGGCACTGGCCTCCGAGGCGTCGATCTCCACGATCCGGGCGTGCGCCCAGTCCGAGCGCACGAACGCCGCATGCAGCGCCCCCGGCAGCTCCAGGTCATCGACATAGCGCCCGTTGCCGGTGAGGAACCGCGGGTCCTCGCGCCTGCGTACGCGCTGGCCGATCACCGGGCGCCCCGCATGGCGTCGAGGATCCAGATGATGATGACGCCCTGAACCGGCAGCCTCGCCCACAGCGAGACCTGACCACCCGGCACGGCCGAGAAGTCGCCGGGGTTGATCGCCATGTGCACGTTGGCCGGGAACACGCCGACCATCGTGGCAATCAGCCACCAGCCCGCCAGCCGGCGGCCGGCGGGAACCATCATCCCCACGCCCCCGGCGATCTCGGCCACCCCGCTTGCGTACACCATCGCCTCCGGCGCGGGCACCCACGGCGGCACGATCTTGCGATAGGTCCTGGGGATGATGAAGTGCATGACGCCGGCGAACACGAAGAACGGACCCACGAGCTGGCGGAGCGTGCGCATCGGGGCGGGACGGTAGCGCACGCGTGAGCCCGCGATGCCCGTATGCGCTTCCGACGCGGCTCTTACGCGACTCATAGCGATGGCTTCGCCGGGCTGTCCAAGCTCTTGCGACCATGACCGTCACCGCGCCCGCCCCGCCCGTGATCGCCGCGCGGGCCCACCCCAGGCGCGCGCGGGTCGACATCGTCGTCCCCCTCTACAACGAGCAGGAGGTGCTGCAGGAATCGATCCGCCGCCTGCACGCCTACTGCGGCGCCGATGCGCTTCGCCACGATGACCCGCTACGTGGCTCTGCGCGCCTCGGTCTTCGCCGGCACCGGCGCCGGGCCCGGCCCCGGCCGCGCCGCGCGCGGGCTGCGCATCATTCCCCGCTGACGGTCGCGGCCCCGGCGAGCGCCGCGAGCAGCTCGGCCATCGCCTCCAGCGTCTGGCTGTGGGCGGCGACCGCGTAGCGGTCGGCCAGCGTCCGCGGATCCTCGTAGCCGACGTCGACGCCGTCCTCGCCGGCCCACACGAGCATCCGCAGGGGCAGCTCGATGCCGATCCGGGGGTCCCCCTGCATCAGCGGGGTGCCCGCTCTCGCGTTGCCGAACACCAGCACCTGCTCGTCGGCAAGCTCCAGCCCGACCTCGCGGGCGCCGGCGGCGTGATCGATGCGGGCGAACACCGTCAGCCCGTGCGCCTGGACGGCCTCGATCAGCCGACGCATCGTCTCGGCGTGGTCGTGAGCGCTGGGCTGGACGATCACCCGAGCAGCTCCGCGAAGCGCTGCAGCCCCACCTCGATCCGCGGCAGCGCGGCCGCATAGGAGATCCGCAGGTGCTCATCGGCGTGCTCGCCGAACGCCGAGCCGGCCAGGACGGCGACGCCCTGCTCCACCAGCATCCGCTCGGCCAGCTGCGCTCCGCTGAGGCCCGTGCCCGACACGTCAGGGAAAGCGTAGAACGCTCCCTGCGGGGCGCTACAGGTCACGCCGGGCAGCGCGTTGAGCCCCTGCACCACGGTGTCGCGGCGCCGGCGGAAGGTGTCCACCATCTCGTCGACGGGGTCGATCGGCCCCGTCAGCGCCGCCACCGCGCCGCGCTGCACGAACGGGGGCACGCACGACGTGCAGTTGATGAAGAAGCGGGTCAGCGGCTCGCGCAGCGGCTCGGGAACCGCCGCGAAGCCGCAGCGCCAGCCGGTCATCGCAAACGTCTTGGAGCAGCTGTCGACGAGCACGATCCGGTCTCGCAGGGCGGCCACCGAGGCGAGGCTGGGCGCCGATGCGTCGTACAGGATCTTCGCGTACACCTCGTCGGCGAGGATCCAGGCGTCGGTTCTGGCCAGCACCTGCGCGACCGCCCCCACCTCCTCGCCCGACATCACCGCGCCGGTCGGGTTGTTGGGCGAATTGAGGATCACCAGCCGCGTGCGCGGGCCGATCAGCGACGCCAGCTCGTCGGGGTCGATGGCGAAGCCGTTGTCCGCACGCAGCGGCACCGGCACGGGGATGCCCCCCGCCCAGGCGATCGCCGAGCGGTAGATCGGGAAGCCGGGATCGGGATACAGCACCTCATCGCCGGCGGCCACGCAGGCGAGGATCGTGAAGAACAGAAACGGCTTGGCGCCGGTGGCCACCAGCACCTCCTCGGGCTCGATCGCCAGTCCCCGCGGACGCCCCAGGTACTCGGCGGCCGCGGCTCGCAGCTCGGGGATCCCCGGCGCCGGGCAATACCCGGTCTCGCCGGCGCGCATCGCCGCCTCGGCCGCCGCCACCACGTGCGCCGGTGTCGGGAAGTCCGGCTCGCCGATCTCCAGATGCACCACGTCGATGCCCTGGCGCTCCATCGCCCGCGCCCTGGCCAGCACCTCGAACGCCGACTCGGTGCCGAGTTCTTCAACGCCGGGGGCGAACCGCGGTACTAGGTTCATGCACGTGAGTATGCAGTCCGCCGCACCGGTGAAGTCCTCCGAACCCGTACCGACGACGGCGCCGTCGTCGAGGCGCCCGCGCCGCTGGCGTCCGAGGCGGCCCAAGCCGAGCACCGCGGTGGCGATCGCCTACGTCAGCGGGATCTTCGTCACGGCAATGGACATGCACATCGTCAATGTGGCGCTGCCGACCCTGCGTCGCGCCTTCGACGCGCCCCTCTCCGACGTCCAATGGACGGTGATCGCCTACCTGCTGACGCTGGCGGTGCTGATCCCGGCCTCCGGCTGGATCGGCGACAAGATCGGCACCAAGCGCACGTTCCTGTTCGCGCTCGCCGTGTTCACGGTCGCCTCGGCTCTGTGCGGCGCGGCCCACAGCCTCGGTCAGCTGATCGCCGCCCGCGCGCTGCAGGGCGTCGGCGGCGGGATGCTCACCCCGACGGGCACGGCGATGCTGTACCGCGCCTACGGACCCGAGCAGCGGGCGCGCGTCGCCCGCACGCTGATCATCCCGATCCTCGTCGCACCGGGGACCGCGCCGATCCTCGGGGGCGTGCTCACCCAGGCGTTGTCCTGGCGGTGGGTCTTCTTGGTCAACATCCCGATCGGGCTCGTCACGTTCGTGTTCGCCTACCTGTTCCTCCCCGAGCACCGACCGCATCCCGGCGGTCGGCTGGACGTGCGAGGACTGCTGCTCTCCGGCGTCAGCCTGAGCGCGCTGATGTATTCGATCAGCGAGGGCTCGGTGCTCGGCTGGTCGTCGGTGGTGATCGTCGCCTCCGGCATCGGCGGCCTCGCCGGATTGGCGCTGTTCGCGCGTCAGGCGTTGCATGGATTCGATCCGATCCTGCGCCTCGGGTTGCTGCGCGACCGGCTGTTCGCCGCCACCAACATCGTGTTCGCGTTCAGCACGGGCCCGTTTCTGGGCAGCCTCTATCTGACCCCGATCTTTCTCCAGGAGGTCCTTCACCAGTCACCGATCGGCTCGGGGACCACCACCTTCGTGGAGGCGATCGGCGTGGCGCTGGCCGCCCAGACACTCGGCCGCCTCTACCCGCGGGTGGGTCCTCGGGTGATGGCCGGCGTCGGCTCGGCGGGACTGACGATCTACCTGGCGCTGTTTCTATTGGTCGACAGCCACACCAACCTCTGGCTTGTGCGCGGGCTGATGTTCTTCGGCGGGGCATGCAACGCCGGTACGTTCCTCTCGGTGCAGAGCTCGATGTTCACCACGATCTCCAGCACCGACACCGGTCACGCGTCGGCGATCTACAACACCCAGCGCCAGTCGGCGATCGCGATCAACATCGCGGTGCTCACGACCGTGGTGGCCGGCGCGGGCGGCACGGCGCTGAGCGCGTTTCACGACGCCTACCTGGCGGGGACGATCCTCGTTGCGGTGGGCACGATCCTCGCTTGGACGCTGATCCGCACCGACGACGCGCGCGCGACGATGAGCCCGGCCCAGTGACCGCCCACAGGTCTCACATGCCCGCCAATCCCGGCGGCCTGGTCTACGGCACGATCCTGGTCGCGACGCTGCTGGCGGCCGAGTCGCCCAAGCGCGAGACGTATCTGAAGACCGTCGGCGCAGTGGTGATCGCGCTGATCGTGTATTGGCTGTCGATGACCTACGCGCAGCTCACCGGCGAGCGCATCCGCGACGATGAGCCGTTCAAGCCCGCGGCTCTCGCCCAGGCCGGCGCCGACGAGCTGCCGGTCATCTACGGAGCGCTCGGACCGCTGCTGGCCCTGGTGGTGTGCTGGGCAGCCGGCGCCGGACTCTCGACCGGCGTCTCGGTGGCGATCTGGACCTCGGTGGCGATGATCATCGCCACCGAGGTCGTGCTCGGGGTCCGGGCCGAGCTGACCGGCAAGCAGCTGGTCGTCCAGACGGGCATGGGGGTGCTGCTGGGGCTGCTGGTGGTGGCGCTCCGAGTGCTATTGCACTGAGGGCCCGCCGGCGTCGCTCAGCGTGACCTGCAGCTCGCGCGGCTCCACGCCGCGCAGCACGTTGAGCGCCAGCGTGCCGTCGGCCGCTCGCACCGCCCGGTCCAGGTCGCCGATCGAACGCACCGGTGCCCCGCCGGCGCCGGTCACCAGGTCCCCGCGGCTCAGGCCGGCCGACTGCGCCGGGCTGTCTCGCCTGACCCGCATCACCAGCACGCCGGGCTCGTCGGCCAGACCGACCGCCTGGCGCATCCGCTTGGCCACCGCGGAGGTGGCCACGGCCACCCCCAGCCGGGGAGCGACCCGCTCGTCGGGCTCGAAGAACGCCAGCCACGAGCGCATCGGCTCGCGCAGTGCGTCGGCTCGCTCGTCGGGCAGGCCGGCCAGCAGGCGCTCGGCACGCTCGGCGTAGGCGGGGCGAGCCGCCTGCACCAGCTTGCGCCCGCGTTCGGTGAGAGTGACGGTCACGCTGCGGCGATTCTCGGGGTCGGGCTCGCGCTCGATCATGCGCGCCCGCTCCAGGCGTCCCAGGCGGATCGAGACCGTGCCGGCGGTGCGGCGCACGCGAGCGACGAGCTCGCGCTGGGTGAGCGTGCTGCCCTCGGCCCGCTCCAGCGCATCGAGCACCAGGTAGCTGGGGCGGCTGAGCCGGTGCTCGGCAAGCGTCTCCTCCAGCTCTGCCTCGAGGTGGGCGGCGACGCTGATCACGCCGTCGACCAATTCTGTTTCTGCGGACATCTTCTGCTCCATATGTTTGAGTCGAAACGTTTGTGTACGATCATTCTATGACGAACACAAATGGCACAGCAGTCCGGCCTCCGGAGGCGCTCGAACCGTCAGACGGCTCGCGCGCCCAGGACGCGCTGGACGCCTATTCGCGCACGGTGATCTCGGTCGCCGAGGCGCTCAGTCCCAGCGTCGCCAACCTCCAGATCCGCCGCCGGACGCGGCGCGGTCCGGCGATGGGCGCCGGCAGCGGCGTGGCGATCTCCCCCGATGGCTTTCTCATCACTTCCGCGCATGTCGTGGAGGGCGCTCCGCGCGGGCGTGGCGTGGCCAGCTTCAGCGACGGCCAGGAGACCGAGGTGTCGCTGGTCGGGTCAGATCCGCTGTCCGATCTCGCGGTGCTGCGCGCCGACGGCGGCACGCTGCACGCGGCGAGGCTCGGGGACGCGGAGTCGTTGCAGGTCGGCCAGCTCGTGGTGGCGATCGGCAACCCGCAGGGCTTCGCCTCGTCGGTGACCGCCGGGGTGGTCAGCGGTCTCGGTCGCTCGCTGCCGGTCGGCGCGCGCGGCGGACCGCGGCGACTGGTGGAGAACGTGATCCAGACCGACGCCGCGCTGAACCCGGGAAACTCGGGCGGGGCGCTGGTCGACGGCGCGGGCCGCGTGGTGGGCATCAACACCGCCCTGGCCGGGATCGGCCTGGGACTGGCGGTACCGATCAACGACGCCAGCCGCAAGCTGATCTCGACCCTGATCCGCGACGGCCGCGTGCGACGCGCGGTGCTGGGCGCCGCCGTGGCCCCCCGGGCCCTGCCGCCGGCGGTCGCCGAGCGCCTGGGCCGGCGCGCGCGGCGTGGCGCTTGCGCAGGTGATCGAGGACAGTCCCGCCGAGCGAGCCGACCTGCGCACGGGTGACCTGCTCGTCGAGCTGGACGGCGAGCCGATCACGGACGCCACCGATCTGCAGCGGCTGATGGTGGACGAGCGCATCGGCCGGGCGGTGACGGCCGTCGTCATCCGCGACGGCCGCGAGCGGATGCGCAGCGTCGTGTTGGACGAGCTGACCTAGCCTCCGGGCAAAAGGGCCACCTTGGCGGGCTGGGCGGCTAACGGAACCAGGAGGCACGTTATATGCCCAGGCACGGTTGGCCTGCGCGGTTTGGACAACAGGAGCGCCTGACTTTCCATTAGCGTTGTGGCCATGACCACCGCCCTTTGGCAACCCCAAGCTCACATGCCGTCGCGTCGAGGCCGGCGACCGGCTGACGATCGTGTCCGGCGAGGGCGCCAACGTCACCACCGACGACGGGCGCACGCTGCTCGACGCCACGGCGGGGCTGTGGCACGCCAACATCGGCCACGGCCGGCCCGAGCTGGCCGACGCCGCCGCCGCGCAGATGCGCAGGCTGGAGACCTACCACACGTTCGGGCGTATCGCCAACGACCAGGCGCTGGCGCTGGCCGAGCGCCTTCAGGCCATGTCGCCGATCGCCGATCCCAAGGTCTTCTTCGTCAGCGGCGGCTCGGACGCGATCGACACCGCGGCCAAGCTCTGCAGACGGCACTGGCAGCTGCAGGGACACGCCAACAAGCGGATCATCATCAGCCGCGACCACGCCTACCACGGACTGCACGCCTTCGGCACCAGCCTGGCCGGGATCCCCTTCAACCGCGAAGGCTACGGCTCGGAGTCGCTGATCCCGGAAACCGCCCGGGTGCCCGCCAACGACGCCGACGCGTTCGCCGCCGAGATCGACCGCCTCGGGCCCGACCGCGTGGCCGCCTTCTTCGCCGAGCCGATCATCGGCACCGGCGGCGTGATCCTGCCCGCGCCCGGATACCTGGAGCGGATCGAGGAGATCTGCCGCGAGTACGACGTCCTGTTCGTCGCCGACGAGGTGATCACCGGCTTCGGGCGCACCGGCGCGATGTTCGCCACCGAGCTGTTCGGGCTGCAGCCGGACATGCTCGTAATGGCCAAGGGGATCACCTCGGGCTATGCGCCGCTGGGTGGGCTGCTGATCGCGCCCCGCGTATGGGAGCCGTTCTTTCACTCCCCGGACGCCCCGATCTTCCGACACGGCGTCACCTATTCGGGCCATGCCACGGCCTGCGCTGTCGCCCAGGCCAACCTCGACGTGATCGAGCGCGAGAACCTGGTCGCCCATGTCAAGGAGCTGGAGCCCGAGCTCGTGCGAGCGATGGAGCAGGTCGCCAAGCACCCCTCGGTCGTCGAGGTGCGCACCGGAATCGGCCTGCTGGCCGGGGTGAACCTCGTCGCCGACGTAGCGGCCGATCTCATCACCCGGGTGTGCCTGGAGAACGGGGTACTGCTCCGCGCGCTTCCCGACAACACGCTGCAGATCTCGCCTCCGTTCGTGGTGCAGGAGGCGGCGCTGTGGCAGATCGCCGGTGCGATCGCGTCGGCGCTGGACCATCCGGAGCTGGCGGCGCCGCGCCCCGGCGCCGGGCCGGCGCTCGACCACGACGACGCCTGAGCCAGCTCTGGGTTTCGCGTCCGCGCGCGGACGTTTGCCGCAGTACACGGGCCCGGTTGGCGCCAGCCGGATCCGGGAAGTTGGGGATGACCCCTAAGAAGGAGGTAGGCAATGCTTCTCATCCTGGCCATCGTTCTCTTGGTGATCGCAATCGCCGGCGGCGTGATCATCCACCCCATCCTGTTCGCGCTGGCGCTGGTGGCGCTCGCGCTGTTCTTCAGCGGGCGCCGAAGCGCGGTCTGAACGCGGCGGTGGCCGATCCGCGAGGGCGGGACCGGCCACCCAGCCCGCCCGGCCGCCCGGCCCAGCACGCCCGGCCCGGGCCGGGGCTCAGGTCAGCGCCGCGGCGAGCTTGTGATGGCGCAGCTCGTCGGGCGGCGACCCATGCAGCACCCAGACGCGGTCCTGGCGCCGGCTGAGCAGCCCGGTGCGGGTGAGTTCCCCCATCGCGCTCGTCACGGCCGGACGATGGGCGCCGACCAGGTCGGCCAGCCGCTGATGTGACAGCGGCAGGGGCACGGCGATGCCCTCGGGCAGCACCCGTCCCCAGCGCTCGGCCAAATGCCACAGCGTCAGGCGCAGCCGGTCGTCAACGCGTTGGTGGTGGGCGATCGCCAGCGACACCGCCAGGGCGTGAGCCCGCCGCGTGCCCCGGCTGAACAGCTCCAGCCCCAGTTGCGGCCAGGGATTGATGCGCGTGATCAGACGATGGTCCAGAACCGCCATCCGGCATGGCTCGAGCACCGTCCAGCCCACCTCCGCCTTGACGTGCGAACCCTCGTCGTCCCAGCTCCAGGGCCGGATCACGTCGCCCGCACCCAGTAGCTCGACGCAACGGCGACCCAACACCTCCACCTCGCGGCAGATCAACCCGTCGACGATCAGAAAGCCGCGATGGTGGGAATCGGGCTCGACCGACTCGGCGACGTTCCACGCCCCCGGCGACAGGCGCCGCAGCCGGGTCAGGGTCTCCCGGCGGGCGCGGTCCCGCTCGTCGGCCCGGAGCAGGTCACCGAGCTCGGGGTCGGCATCGATGATGCTGATGGCCTCGACGCTCTCAGCCATCAGCAGCGCTCAGCCATCAGCAGCGCTCAGCCATCAGCAGCTCGCTGCCATCAGTAGTAGTCCTCCACCTGCATCGACCACCGAGCCTCGTCGCCGCCCGGCGTGACCTTGACCTGGTAGGTGCCGGGGTTGGTGGAGAACGTCTGGGTCTGGGTCCCGCCGTCGTTCATCCCGAAGCCGGCGACCGACGAGCCGCTCGCCGTCGAGACGTGAGCGTGCGGACCCGAGCAGAACACCAGCCACGTGCAGGTGCCGTGGTAGGCCATCGTGTAGACCACCCGCCACCGGGTGCCGCGGATCCTGAGCGTCACCGGAGTCGTGTCGGTGATCGTCTGGAGCGGCCGCCACTGCGGCGTCTCGGCCACGAACAGCGAGACCGTCGCGCCGAAGCGCACCTGCCGGCCCGCCGCGGGACTGGTGCGGATCACGGTCCCGGGCGCGGCTCCGGGGGCCGCGATCTGGGTGACGGTGGTGTGCAGCCCGAGGCGCGAGAAGGCGTGGCGCGCGGCGCCGCTACCGGCGTCGGCGACCACGGGGACCTCGACCGGAGCCCGACCGCGGCTCACGGTGAGACGGACCGGCGTCCCCTCGGACACGCGCGCGCCCGCGCGCGGGCGCTGGGCGATCACCGTGCCCGCGGCGGCGCGGTCGTAGCGAAAGCTGAGCACCGGCTTCAGACCGCGCGCGGCAGCCCTCACCTGCGCTCGGGCGAGGCCGGTCAGCCGCGGTACGCGCGTGTGTCCGTGGCCGAGCAGCGCAGCTGCGGTCACCATCCCCGCGAGCAACAGCGCGACTGCGGCGAAGGCGGCGATCGCCCGGCGGCGGGCGGGCGGGTTGACATTTCGCCGCGGCGAGACCGGATCCCACCTACCCGACGCGACGCGTGTCTCGTCGGCCGGGCGGCGCGGCGGACGCAAGCGCTGGCGCGAGGCGGTTGGGGCGGGCCGTGGCTCGCGCAGCGCGGTCGCCCGGGCCGCCGGCGTGGACCCGGCGACTGGTGGCGCGGAGACATGCGCTCGTGTGCGCGCCCGGGCTGTCAATGGGCGCCGGGACCGATCGGCCGACTGGCGGCGAGCCTGGAGCAGGGCGTCGGCCATCTCGGCCCCATCGGCGAACCGCTGCGCGGGATCCTTGTCCAGGGCGCGGGCGACGATCGCGACCAGCGAGGGGGGCAGACGGGCCGACAGCGGCGGTGGCGTGTCCTGCACATGACTGAGTGCCAGCTCCGCCACCAATTCGCCGGTGAAGGGCGGGCGACCGGCGAGCATCTCGTACAGCACCACGCCGACGCTGTACACGTCGGTGGCTGGGGTGGTCGCGAGTCCGCGGGCCTGCTCGGGCGCCATGTACCGGGGTGTGCCCACGATCGTGGCGGCTGCGGCGTCGCTGGAGCCCTCGGCCAGCCGGGCCACGCCGAAGTCGCCCACCTTCACCCGGCCGCGGTGCGAGAGCAGGATGTTGGCGGGCTTGACGTCGCGGTGCACGATCCGCTGCTGATGAGCGTTGGCCAGCGCGCGGCACAGCTGGCCCGCGATCGCGCACGCCTGCCATGGGGCCACCGGCCCGCGGCGCAGGCGCCGGGCGAGGTCCTCTCCGTCGACGAGCTCTGACACGTAGTACAGGCCCTCGGGAGCGTGGCCGACGTCGAAGATCTGCACGATCCCGGGGTCCGACACCCTGGCCAGCAGCTGGGTCTCGCGCTCGAAGGTCTCCACCCACTCTGGATCCTCGGTCCACCATGGCTTGATCACCTTCACGGCCACGGGCCGGGCCAGGCGTCGGTCGCGGCCCTGGTAGACGCGTCCGAAGGCGCCCTCGCCGATCGGGACGTGAAGCTCGTAGCGGTCGTCCAGGGCGCGGCCGGACAGGTCGGGTGCGTGGGGCATAGTGGTCCTCGTTGGCGGCGCGACGTCGGCCGCGCGCGTCATATGATCGCCGATCCGCGCACCGGGACCGCCGGATGGGCAGCCGGGTCTACACGGACGGCGAGAGCGGCTCTACAGGGACGGCGACGGCGGAGGGCCTACACGGACGGCGAGGGCGGGGCCTACAGGGACGGGGTGTCGGGCAGCACCACGACCTCGGACCAGTACCGGGCGACCATGTGCATCACCTCGGTGAGCTCGGTGTGGGTGACCGGCTTGGTGATGTAGGAGCTGGCGCCGAGGTCATAGGCGTTCTGCACGTCGACCTCATCGTTGGAGGTCGTCAGCACGACGACGGGGATATTGCGCAACGCGTTGTCGGCCTTGAGCTCGGCCAACGCCTCGCGGCCGTCCTTGCGGGGCATGTTGAGGTCCAGCAGGATGATCGAGGGACGCGGCGTCGGCGCTTCGGCGTACGGGCCGTCGTGGCGCAGGTAGTCGATCAGGTCCTGTCCGTCGGTCACGAACTCCATCCGCTCGCCGAGTCGTGTGCCCTCCAGGGCGTCGCGCGCCAGGTCGCGGTCGTCCTCGTCGTCGTCTGCCATCAAGATCGTGATCGGCCGGGCGCGGCCGTGTCCGGATTGCATCGCTGTCTCCTCGCAAATCGCAAGCGCGTCGGCGGCGTCAAGGAACAAATGACCAGTCGATCCCCTGCGGATCCCCGGACTGGCTGCTCGGTCCCGGAGGCTCCCGCGTCCGTGCCGGCACTTTCGTGCTATCGAGCTTATACCCGGTTGGTGCGACGACCAAGCCCGTGAGCCTCAGGGCACAGTGTCAGCCGGTGTTGCGCAGGCCGCTGGCGATCCCGTTGATCGTCAGCTGGCTGACGCGCCGCAGCTGCTCGGACGCGTCCTCGTCGGCGTCGCGCAGACGGCGCATCAGTTCCACCTGGACGAACGACAGCGGGTCCACCGCCGGGTTGCGGCGATCGATCGAGGCCTGCAACACCGGCTCTGAATCCAGCAGCCGCTCGCCGCCGCCGATCAGCACCAGCTCCTCGATCGTGCGCTGCATCTCGTCCTCCAGCAATCCCCAGATCCGCTCGCGCGCCGCCGCGTCGTCCCACAGCTCCACGTAGCGCCGCGCGATCCCCAGGTCGGCCTTGGCGCAGCCCATCTCGGCGTTGGACAGCACACTGGTGAAGAACGGCCACTCGCTCGCCATCTGACGCAAGAGCTCCACCCCGTGGCGCTCGCGCGCGCTTCGCAACGCCGAGCCCAGCCCCAGCCACGCGGGCAGCACGATCCTGGCCTGCGTCCACGAGAACACCCACGGGATCGCCCGCAGGTCGCCGATGCCGGCCGCCTGCGAGCGCTTCGCCGGCCGCGAGCCCAGGCGCAGCCGCGAGATCTCCCGCACCGGCGTCACCGCCTCGAAGAAGCGCACGAAGTCAGGGTCGTCGTGGACGATCGACCGGTACACGGCGGCCGACTCGTCGGCCATCTCCCGCATCAGCTCGTCAAAGCGCGCGCTCTCTGCATGGGCCCGAGCGCCCCCGGTGGCCAGGGTGGCGCTGGTGGCCAGCTCCAGCTCACGGTGGGCGATCTCCGGAACGGAGTACTTGGCGGTCAGCACCTCGCCCTGCTCGGTCATCTTCAGCTGCGCGCGCACCGTGCCCGGGGGCAGCGCCAGGATCGCGCCGTTGGTGGGCCCGCCGCCGCGCCCGACGGCGCCGCCGCGACCGTGGAAGAAGAACCAGTCGACGTCGTGGCGGCGCAGCACGTCGGCCAGCTTCACCTGCGCGGTGTAGGCGGCCCACGCCGACGCCAGGTAGCCGACGTCCTTGTTGGAGTCCGAGTAGCCGATCATGATCTCCTGCACATCGCCGACCGAGCGCAACGCGGCGCGGTAGACCGGCATGCCGAGCAGCTTCTGCATCGTCCGGGGCGCCGCCTCCAGCGTGGCCCCGGCCTCGAACAGGGGGACGATCCGCAGCCGGGCGCCGCGACCGCCGGCCTCCGAGAGGCTTGACTCCTTCATCAGCAGCAGCACCTCGAGCAGGTCGGCCGGCCCTTCGGTGCCAGAGACGATGTAGGTGTGGATCGCCCCGCGGTTGGACTCGCTGAGCGTCTCACACAGCATGCGAAACGTCCGGATCGCCTCCTGGGTGGAGTCCGAGAAGCGCCCGATGTCGGCCGGCACCAGCGGACGGCGGTCGGCGATCTGGTCCTGAAGGAGCTGGAGACGCTGCTCGTCGGGCAGGCTCTCGTAGTCGGCGCACACGCCCAGCGAGCGGTAGATCTCGGCCAGCGAGCGGCGGTGGACCTTGGCGTGCTCGCGGATGTCCAGGCGCGCGTAGTGAAAGCCGAACACCTCCACCTGGCGGATGAAGTCGCGCAGGTCGGTGCTGGCCGTCAGCGCTCCGGAGCCCTGCAGCAGCGAGCGCTCGACGCGGCGCAGGTCCTCGAGCAGCTCCGAGGACTGGACGTAGCCGCCGGGACCGCGCGCCTGGGTCGCGCGCACGCGCTCGCGCAGGAACGTGAGTGCCCGGCGATAGGGCTCCTCGGGGTTCAGGGCGGCCAGCATCGCGGCCAGGGACGGGAACGTCCGCTCGCCGGCGGCGAGGATCGGCTCCAGGTCAGGCGCGCGGCCGGTCAGGCGCTCGGAGAGCGACAGCCGTCCGGCGAGCTGCTCCAAGCGTGACTCCAGCAGACGCAGGCACTGCTCGCGCATCAGCTCCAGGGCGTCGACGGTCGTGGCCGGGGTCACGAACGGGTTGCCGTCGCGGTCGCCGCCGATCCAGGAGCCGAACCCCAGCACCGGCGGGACGCTGACCGCCGCCCGCCCGTCCTGGCCGTCCGGCGGCGGGTAGTACTCCGCGATCGCCAGCTCCAGATCGCGGTAGATCCGCGGCACGGTGTCGGCCAGCGTGGAGGCGAAGTGGATCAGGCCGCCGCGGACCTCGTCGAGCACGGTCAGCTCGGCGGCACGGATGTCGTCCGACCCCCACAGCTCCTGAATCGTGGCCAGCAGCCGCCGACGCGCCTCGCCGCGGTCGGCATGGGTGCGCTCGTCGAGCGCGTGCAGCACGGCGAACACCCGCGCCAGCTTGTCGATCGTGGTCCGCCGCCGCGCCTCGGTCGGGTGCGCGGTCATCACCAGCCGCAGCTCGGCGCGCTCCAGCACCGCCTGCAGCTCGGCGGCGCTCGCGCCGGCGGCGTGCAGATCGGCGACCACCTGGCGAAGCGAGCCCGCCCGCGGCCGATCGGGATCGGCAACGTCGCGGGCCCGCAGCCGACGGACGCGCTCGTTGTCCTCGGCGAGGTTGATCAGCTGAAACCAGCGGGTCAGAGCACGGACCAGCACCTCGGTCTGATCGAGCTCCAGCCCGCCGATCAGCTCCGCCAGTTCGTCGGCGGCGCTCGCGTCGCCGAGGCGGGCGCGGCGCCCCAGCTCGATCGCGTCGTCCAGCAGCGCCACCGCCTCGGGGCCCTCGCCCAGCGTGATCACCTCGCGCAGCACGTCAGTGAGCAGTTCCTCGTCCTGTGCGAACGCGCTGGGGCTCAGGTCGCTGGCTGCCACTCGCCGGTCACGTTAGCTCGTGTCCGGCGCGCGCAGCGACCTATGGCCCGCAGCGCTCCCGCTACCACTCCACGGTGGGACGCACCTCGATCGCTCCGCCCATGCTGGCCGCCGGCACGCGGGCGGCGACCTCGATCGCATCCTGCAGGCTCTCGCCCTCATAGACGAAGTAGCCGTCCAGCGCGACGTCGGCAGCGACGATCGGTCCCTCGGTGGTCTGCGTCACACCGTCGGCGACACGAACGGTCACCGCCGCCTCGGGTGGCTGCAACTGCACGCCGGCCGGGGTCACGCCCGGCGTCTGATTGATCTCCTGATATCCGGCAGCGATCGCCTTCTGCTCGTCGTCTGAGAGCGAGCGCCAATCGCGTGCCCGGGGTCCGAGATTGATCTGAACGAAGAACTTCATGAACATGCCTCCTGTTGGGTCGTTTGTCTAAGACGACGCACACCGAAGGCTCAAATCGACACGCAACACAACAATTGCGTGGCCGATGAGGGCCGCTCCATGGCCCTCATCGACCACCGCCGCCGGTCATCGCGGACGCGGCTCGTCATCGACGGCAAACTCGAGCTCGAGGTAACCATGCACGTCAAGCTCCGCCCGCCGGCGAGACCGCGCGCGCAGCCCCCGGACCAGCGTGGCCAGACGGCCGGGTCCGACCCGCTCGGGCCGGAGGACCACTGGTCTGGGACGCTCGGCCCGCGGGACACGACCCCCGCGGCTGAGCACTAGCAGCTCGTCATGGTTCAAGTACATGACGTGCTCCTTTCGGATTTGTGATTGGACTGAACTTGCGTGGCCGAGCGCCGCCGCCGCCCGGACCTTCGCGGCGGCGGCGCGTTCTCGCTCGCCCGCCGCGAGCCCGGAGGAGAGACGGGCGCCGGCGGGCGAAGTTGTCAGGCCGGCCGAGTGTCATTTTGCGCAGGGGCTATCGACACCCGCGCGCAGGGGAGTGACACATCACTATGTGACTACGTGGGCCGGCCTTGAAGTGGTGTCAGGATCGGAACAAGATGAACATCACCGTCGATTCAGGAAGTGGTTGAAGATCGGTTGCGGGCACAAAAAAGGCGACCCTTGGGTCGCCCTTGCGTCGGTCGGATGTGCGCTGCGTGCTTAATACAGGGCACTCTTCGCCGCGAGGGCAGTCTGGTTGGTCTCCTGGCGCAGGACGGGCAGGTACGCCGCCATGCCCGCGCGGGCAAACGCCATGGCCGGGCTGGGAACCCAGTGGACGGTGGTTGCGGAGAAGATGTGGGAAGCGCGTGTCATAGAGGTAACTCCTGCGTGGTGTCCGCCACGGTAACTCAATGCCGAATAAATTGCAAGTCAATTACACAAAGTTGTTGCACAATCTGATTTCGGCGTGATCCGCCGAATCTGGCCTGCCCCGGGGATACCCTGAGAGGCATGCTCCACGTCCACCGCGCCACCCGCGCCGACCGCCTCGCCGACGCGCTCGCCGAGCTGCTCGCGCAGCCGCCGGACGACCCGTTCGCGGCCGACGTGGTCGCCGTCCCCACCCGGGGCATGGAGCGCTGGCTGACCCAGCACATGTCCGGGATCCTCGGCGCGCAGCCCGGCCACAGTGACGGTGTCTGCACGAACGTCCTGTTCCCGTCCCCGCACCGGCTCGTCGTCGACGCGGTGGCCACGGCGTCGGGGATCGACCCCGAGCAGGACCCGTGGCTGCCCGAGCGCTCGGTCTGGCCGCTGCTCGCCGTCGTTGACGAGTGCCTCGGCGAGCCGTGGCTCGCGGGGCTGACCGCCTATCTGGGAGCTCCGGAGGACGCCATGCGCCGGTCGCGGCGGCTAAGCGTGATCCGCCACCTTGCCGGACTGTTCGACCGCTACGCGCTGCACCGCCCGGCGATGCTGGAGGCATGGGCCGCGGGCCGTGACACCGATACCGCCGGAGACGCGCTGCCGGCCGGCGCGGCCTGGCAGGCCGAACTGTGGCGCCGGCTGCGAGCGAGGATCGGCCTGGCCGGGCCCGCCGAGCGGCGAGGCCGCGCGTGTGCGCGTCTGGTCGAGGACCCCTCCGTCCTGGACCTTCCCTCGCGCCTGGCGCTGTTCGGCCTGACCCGCCTGCCCACGGGCCACCATCAGATCCTGCGCGCGCTGGCCACCGGGCGCGACGTCCACCTGTTCCTGCTGCACCCCTCGCCGGCGCTGTGGGAGGCGGTGGGCGCCGCTGACGAGACCGTGCCGGCGCTGCGGCGCGCAGCCGACCGGACCGCCGAGCTGTCTCGCAACCGCCTGCTCGCCTCCTGGGGACGGGACGCGCGCGAGATGCAGCTCGTGCTGCGGTCATCCGGCGATACGGCGGGACGCGACGAGCACCATGACACAGCCGATCTCGAGCCCGATCAGGCTCACGGCCACCCCACGCTGCTCGCCCGCCTCCAGGTCGACGTCCGCGCCGATCGCCCGGCACCCGGACCGCCGCTCGACGGCTCGCCGGACGCCCGGGCGCCGCTCGCTCCCGACGACGGCAGCGTCGTCGTGCACTCGTGTCACGGCCGGGTGCGTCAGGTGGAGGTGCTGCGCGACGCGATCCTGCACGCGCTCGACGAGGACGAGACGCTCGAGCCGCGCGACATCATCGTCATGTGCCCGGACGTGGAGAGCTTCGCGCCACTCATCCAGGCGACGTTCGGGGCGGCTGAGCGCGCGAGCGAGACCGAGCCCGACGGCCATGAGGCGGGCTCCGCCGAGACCGGCCCCGGCACCGACCTGCGGGTGCGGCTGGCCGATCGCTCGCTGACCCAGACGAACCCCGTGATCGCCGTCGTGTCCCAGCTGATCGAGCTGGCCGGCCAGCGGCTGACCGCGTCCGAGGTGCTCGACCTCATCGACCGCGCCCCCGTGCGCCGCCGCTTCGGACTCGACGACGACGACCTCACGGACCTGCAGGACTGGATCTCGCAGTCGGGCATCCGCTGGGGACTGGACGCGCCTCATCGCGCGCCGTACAAGCTCGACGCCGTGCCCGAGGGCACCTGGAGCGCCGGTCTGGACCGCCTCCTGCTCGGTGTGACGATGACCGAGGACGGCCAGCGGCTGTTTGCCGACGTGCTCCCGCTCGACGACGTCGACAGCCGCTCGATCGAGCTGGCCGGCCGCCTCGCCGAGATCATCGCCCGCCTCCAGGACGCGCTTGACGCGCTGGCGGCCCATCAGCCGCTGGCCGACTGGGCCGATGCCGTCGCGCAGGCGGCCGACGCGCTCACGGTGACCAGCGGCCGGGACCGCTGGCAGCGGGCCGAGCTGCAGCGGATCCTGGACGACATGGTGCGGGAGTCCGGGGGCGCCGGCCCGGCGCTGGCTCCCGCAGAGGCCCACGCGTATCTCGCGGCGCGGCTGGAGGGCCGTCCGACGCGCGCGAACTTCCGCACCGGTCACTTGACGGTGTGCACGCTGATGCCGATGCGCTCGGTCCCCCACCGGGTCGTCTGTCTGCTCGGCCTCGACGACGGCGCCTTCCCGCGCAAGGCGCCGCGCGACGGCGACGACCTGATGCTCGCCGATCCGCACGTCGGCGAGCGCGATCCGCGCAGCGAGGACCGCCAACTCCTGCTCGACGCGCTCCTGGCCGCCACCGAGCGGCTGATCATCACCTACACCGGTAACGACGAGCGCACGAACATGCCGCGGCCGGCCGCCGTGCCCGTGGGCGAGCTGCTCGATGCCGTGAACGCCACGGTCCGCTGTGCCGGAGACCCCGCCCGCCCGGCGAGCGAGCAGGTCATCGTGCGCCACCCGCTGCAGCCGTTCGACCCCGTCAACTTCGAGCCGGGCGGGCTGGCCGGCGAACGATCGTGGAGCTTTGACCGGGTCGCCCTCGGCGGCGCGCGGGCGCTCACCGGGCCGCGTGAGAAGCGGGCAGTGTTTCTGAGCGCACCGTTGCCGCCTCCCGGCGGACGGGTCGTCGACCTGGCCGACCTGGTGCGCTTCGTGGAGCACCCCGTCAAGGCATTTCTGCGCCAGCGGCTGGGGATCGTGCTCCGCGACGGCGCCGACGAGATCGCCGACGGGCTGCCGATCGAGCTCGACGGCCTCGAGCGCTGGGGCGTCGGCCAGCGTCTGCTGGAGGCGCGCCTGCGCGGCACCGACGGCGGCGTGGCGATCAAAGCCGAACGCGCCCGCGGGATGCTCCCGCCGGGCGTGCTCGGCGTGCCGGCGATCAAGCAGCTCTATCCGATCGTCGACGCGATCGCGGCCGAGGCCGGAAGGCTCCTGGTCGACGGCGCCAACGGCGATCCGATCGACGTGCGTGTCGAGCTGCCCGATGGACGCCTGCTCAACGGGACCGTCGCCGGGGTCAGCGGCGACCTGCTGCTGACGACGACCTTCTCCAGGGTGGCGGCCAAGCACCGGCTGGCCGCCTGGGTCCGGCTGCTGGCGCTCACCGCCGCCTGGCCCGAGCGGCCGTTCGCGGCGGCCACGGTCGGTCGGGGCCGCGGCAAGGACGACGTCCGGGTGGCCGAGCTCGCGCCGCTGGCCGAGGATCCCGAGGACCGCGCGCGGCTGGCCGCAGACCATCTCGCCCGGCTCATCGATCTCTATGACCGCGGGATGCGCGAGCCGCTGCCGATCTTCTGCAAGACCTCGGCGGCCTACGCGGAAGCGGCCGGCGCCGGACTGGACCCGCAGGACGCTGCTCGCTCGGAGTGGGAGTCCAACTGGCGCTTTGATCGCGAGGACAAGGAGCTCGAGCACCAGCTCGTGCTCGGCGGGCAGCTCACTCTCCGTGAGCTCACCGAGCTTCGCGCCGCGTGAGGACGAGGCCGGCGACGGCTGGCCCGAGGACGAGGAGACGCGGCTGGGCCGCTGCGCGCGGCGCTTGTGGGACGGCCTGCTTGCGCGGGAGCAGGTGAGCGCGCGATGAGTCAGCCCCGCGAGTTCGACGTCTGCGGACCGCTGCCCTCGGGGGTGACGGTTCTCGAGGCCAGCGCCGGAACCGGCAAGACCTACACGATCGCCGCGCTCGCGGCCCGCTATGTCGCCGAGGGCATCTCGCTGGAGCGGATGCTGCTCGTCACCTTCACGCGGATGGCGACTGGGGAGCTGCGCGAGCGCGTCCGCGACCGGCTGATCGAGGTGGAGCGCGGGCTCGCCGTGCGGCTGGCGGGCGTGCCCTCCGCCGGCGACCCGATCGTCGACCTGCTGTTCGCCGGAAATCCCGAGGTGGCACGGCGCCGGCTGGCTCGCGCCGTGGCCGGCTTTGACTCGGCCACCATCGCCACGACCCACGGCTTCTGCCAGGAGGTGCTCGCAGGACTGGGAATCGCGGGCGACCTTGAGACCGACGTGACGTTCGTCGAGGATCTGTCAGACCTGGCCGCCGACGTGGTCGACGACCTCTACGTCCGCAAGTTCCGCCGCGGCGACGCCCCCGCCTTCACGCTTGGCCAGGCGGCCGAGATCGCGCGCGCGGCGATCGACAACCCGTCGGCGGCGCTGATCGCGGCCAGCGGCGCGGTTCCCGAGATGCGCACCGGGCTGGCGCGAGCGGCGCGCGAGGAGCTGGAGCGGCGCAAGCGCGCGGCGGGGGTGATGACCTACGACGACCTCGTCACCCGGCTGCAGACGGCGCTCGGCGGTCCGGCGGGCGAGGCGGCCCGCACCTCGTTGCGCTGGCGCTTCGACGTCGTCCTCGTCGACGAGTTCCAGGACACCGACCCCGCTCAGTGGGAGATCATGCGCGAGGCGTTCGCCGGGGATTCGATTCCCACCCACCCGACCCCGTCCGGCCCAACCCTGGTGCTGATCGCCGATCCCAAGCAGGCGATCTACGCCTTCCGCGGCGCCGACGTCTACGCCTATCTGCAGGCCGCCCGCACGGCCGACGAGCAGGCCACCCTGCGGGTGAACTGGCGATCGGACCAGGGACTGATCGATGCCCACGACGCGCTCTTCTCCGACGCGCGGCTCGGCCACGAGGGAATCGTCTACCGGCAGGTGCGCGCCGCGCCTGAGCACCAGGTGTCGCGCCTGACGGGCGCGCCCGCGCAGGCGCCGATGCGTTTCCGCGTGGCGATGCGCGAGAGCCGCGATCTCACGCTCACACCGCGGGGATTTGCCAAGAAGGACTCGGCGCAGCAGTTCATCGCCGATGACCTGGCCGGCGATGTCGTCGCGCTGTTGAGCTCACAGGCCCGGATCGACGACGAAGAGGTCTGCCCCGGCCACCTGGCGGTGCTCGTGCGGACCAACTGGCAGGCGGCACTCGTCCGCCAGGCGCTCGACGACGCCGGCGTTCCCGCGGTCATCAACGGCGCCGGCAGCGTGTTCGGGACCGAGATCGCGCGCGAGTGGCTGCGCCTGATCGAGGCGCTCGAGCGGCCGGCCTCGATGACACGTGCGCATTCGGCGGCGCTCACCTGCTTTCTCGGATGGTCGGCGGAGCGCCTCGCGCAGGCCGGCGCCGAGGATGACAGCTGGGAGTGGGAGGAGGTCCACCGGCGGCTTCACGACTGGGCGCGCATCCTGCGCACCCGCGGCGTGGCTGCGCTGCTGGAGACGATCACCGTCGCCGAGGATTTGTCGGCGCGGATGCTCGCCGACGCCGACGGCGAGCGCCGGCTGACCGACCTGCGCCACGTCGGGCAGCTGCTGCACCGGGCCGCGTCCGCCGAGCAGCTCGGTCCGACGGCGCTGGCGACGTGGCTGCGCACCCGTATCACCGAGGCGATGTCCGGCATCGGCGACGAGGAGCGCAGCCGGCGCCTGGAGTCAGACGCCGAGGCGGTGCAGGTGCTCACGATTCACCGCAGCAAGGGCCTGGAGTTCCCGATCGTTTACGCGCCGTTTCTGTGGGAGGGGTGGGAGCCACACGGCACGCCTCCGGTCTTCTTCCACGACCCCGCCAACCGCGACGCCTGGACACTCGACGTCGCGCTCGAGGGCGCCGACTACAACAAGCACCTCAAGCAGTTCGTTCGCGAGGAGCGCGGCGAGGAGCTCCGCCTTGCCTACGTCGCGCTCACCCGGGCGCGCCACCAGGCGATCGTCTGGTGGGCCGGCTCCTACGACAGTCGCAACTCCCCGCTCGGGCGGCTCCTGTTCTCCCGTGACGAGGCCGGCACCGTCGCCGCGTCGGGCGACTCGGTCCCCGACGACGTGTCGATCCTCGCCCGGCTGGGAAAGCTCGCCGAGCGCGCCCAGGGCGCGATCAGCGTGGAGCGGGCAGCGCCGGACCGCTCGGCACGATGGAGCCCGTCGCCTCCCGGCCGCGCCGAGCTGGAGGTGTCGTCGTTCGAGCGCAGCCTTGACCTGCGCTGGCGCCGGACGTCGTACACCGACATCACCTCGGCGAGCTACGACGCGTGGGTGGGCTCCGAGCCCGAGCAGCCACTGATCTCCGACGAACCGGCCGAGGACGCTCCCGTCGCCGCCACCGCGCTTGCCGTCGCGCCCGAGCTGTCAGCACCTTCGCTGCTCGGCGAGATGCCGGTCGGGGCCGACGTGGGGACGTTCGTGCACCGCGTGCTGGAGGCCACCGATTTCGCGGCGGCCGACCTGGAGGCCGAGATGAGCCAGCGCATCGACGAGGTCCGCGGGCGGCGGGCGATCGAGATCGGCGATTGCGCCACCGTCGCCACCGGCCTGTGCGCGGCGCTGCGCACACCGCTGGGACCGGTGCTCGGCGGAATACGACTATGCGACGTCGCCCGCGCAGATCGCCTCGACGAGCTGGGATTCGAGCTGCCGCTCGCCGGCGGCGATGAGCCGCGGGGCTGGCTGAGGATGGAGCGGATCGCCGAGCTCCTGCGCGAGCGCCTGCCGGACGGAGATCCCCTGGCGGGCTATGCCCAGCGGCTCGATGATCCCTTCCTGCGCCGGTCGGTCCGCGGGTATCTGACCGGGAGCCTGGATCTCGTCGTGCGCCGGGTGGGCGAGGACGGCGTCCCGCGCTTCGCCGTGCTCGACTACAAGACCAACTGGCTGGGCGAGTCCGGCGAGCCGCTGACCGCGTATCACTACCGGCCCGAGGCGCTGTCGGCCGAGATGTCGCGCCACCACTACGCGCTGCAGGCGCTCCTCTACACGGTGGCGCTGCATCGCTTCCTGCGCTGGCGCCTGCCGGACTATGACCCCGACACGCACCTGGCCGGGGTCGCGTACCTGTTCGTGCGCGGGATGACCGGGGAGGACTGGCTGGACGGCTCGGCCGACTCCCCCGGCGTGTTCGGCTGGCGGGCGCCCGCCGGCCTGGCCGCCGCGCTCAGCGACGTGCTGGACGAAGGCGCGCCGTGAGCGCCCTCCGTGACGACCTGGACCCGTTCGACGCCCGGCTGGCCCGTGGCGCATCGGGCCTGTTGCGCGAGTTCAACCAGGCCGGGGTGCTGTCGGCCGCCGACGTCCACGTCGCCCGCCGGCTGGGCGCGCTCGCGGGCGAAGACGACGAGACCGTGCTCTTGGCCGTCGCGCTGGCGGTGCGCGGACCGCGGCTCGGGCATGTGCACGTCGACCTTGAGCGGATCCGCGGGACGGTCGCCGTCGAGGCCGAGGACCCCGTCGACCTCGAGGCGCTGCCGTGGCCGTCGCCCAGCGACTGGGTGGCGCGCATGGCTCACAGCCCGCTCGTGGCGGCGCCCGATGACGCCGCGGTGCGTCCACTGCGGCTCCTCGCCTCGTGGCTGTATCTCGACCGCTACTGGGCCGAGGAGGTCTCGGTCTCCGACGCCCTGCGCGCGATGCTCGCCGACGAGCCCGCGGGAATCGACGTTGCCGTACTGGACGACGGCCTCGCCCGCCTGTTCGTCGATGACCCGTCAGGGCGCCAGGCGCTGGCGGCGGCCGCTGCCGTGCGACGCCGGTTCGCGGTCGTGGCCGGCGGTCCGGGCACCGGCAAGACGACGACCGTCGCGCGGATCGTGGCGCTGCTGTGCGAGCAGGCACAACGCGGTCCTCACGCCGCGGGCCGGCCGGGGCTGCCGCCGCTGATCGCGCTGGCGGCGCCGACCGGCAAGGCGGCCGCCCGGCTGCAGGAGGCCGTTCAGGCCGAGGCGCTGACGCTCGACGTCTCCGACGAGATTCGCGGCCAGCTGCTCGGGATGTCGGCCTCGACGATCCACCGGCTGCTCGGTTGGCGGCCGGGATCCAACAGCCGCTTTCGCCACAGTCGCGAGCAGCGACTCCCCCACGACGCGGTGATCGTCGACGAGACCTCGATGGTGTCGCTCTCGCTGATGGCGCGCCTGATCGAGTCGCTGCGGTCCGATGCGCGGCTCGTCCTCGTAGGCGACCCGGGGCAGCTCGCCTCGATCGAGGCGGGGGCCGTGCTCGGAGACATCGTCGGGTCGTCTCGCGTTCAATCGGGCGACGCGGGGATCGTCGTGCTCGATCGCGAGCACCGCTTCGGCGGGGGCATCGCGCGCCTGGCGGGCGCGATCCGCCGCGGCGACGCCGACGCCACGCTGGAGTTGCTGCGGGCGCAAGCCCCTGACGTGACGTGGATCGAGACCGAGGGCGAGGGCGCCGGGTCCGTCGGGCTGGTGCGCTCCAGCGCCGTGGCCGGGGCCCGGGCGATGATCGCCGCCGCGCGCGACGGGAGGGCGACCGACGCCCTGGCGGCGCTGGCCACGTTCCGGATCCTGTGCGCGCACCGCCGCGGCCGCTACGGCGTGACCACCTGGACGACGCGCCTGGAGGACTGGCTCGCAGATGAGATCCCAGGCTTCTCTGCCCAGGAGCGCTTCTACGTCGGGCGGCCGCTGCTGGTGACCGAGAACGACTACGAGCTGGGACTGCACAACGGCGACACGGGCGTCGTCGTGCGAACGGGCGAGGACCGGTTGGTGGCCGTCTTCGAGCGCGGAGGCGAGTCGATCGCCTTCAGCCCCAGCCGGCTGGGAGCCGTGGAGACCGTGTATGCGATGACGATCCACAAGAGCCAGGGCTCACAGTTCGACGCTGCCGCGGTGATCCTCCCAGAGCCCGACAGCCGCATCCTCACCCGCGAGCTGCTCTACACAGCCGCGACCCGCGCCCGTCGGCGGCTGATCCTGGCCGGCAGCGAGGAGGCGGTGGTTGCGGCCGTCGAGCGGCCGGTGGCGCGCGCCTCGGGCCTCGGCTGGCGCCTGCGCGACGGGGTCGCCTAGGCGCTGGCGCCTGTGCGACGTCTAGGCCCGGAGCGGCGCCCTCTAGGCCGTGGCCGACAGCTGCTGGGCGAGCGCGCTGCCGTCCGGCGAGCCCAGCCCGGTGCACGCGTCCCACCCCGGGCCGGCGCTGTAGGCGCCGTTGTTGCCCGAGGTGATGTCGCGGAAGGCCGCCGAGCCCAGTAGCGGGTAGAGGCGCGGCTGGGCGAAGCCGAGCGGCGCGCCGGCAGATTGGTTGAGCAGCGCGATCAGGCCGGCCCACAGCGGGGCCACAGCGCTGGTTCCGCCAACGGTCTGGTCGGCGCCGTCGGCGCGCACCTTGTATCCCGTCTGAGGGTCGGCATCGGCGCTGACATCGGGCACCCCGCGGCCCGGCTTGCCCGAGTCGACGTTGGCCGGCACCTTGGCGGCGGACTGGTAGCTGGGCAGCGCGAACTGCCGGCTGACGCCTCCGCCGGTCGTCCCGTGGCCGGTCGTGTTCCAAACCGTCTCGGATGAGATCTGTGCGGCCGAGGCGCGCAGGCTGGTGCCGCCACAGGCGAGCGCGTGCGGCGCCGACGCGGGGAAGTCGACGTGCTGCTGGCCGTCGGTCACGCTGTCAGTGGAGCCGTTGTCTCCGGCGGCGACGGTCACGGTGACGCCCAGGCCCCCGGCCTCGGTGAGGATCTGCTCCATCTGACTGCGTCCCTGCGCGGTCCACGAGTCCTCTGACCCGCCCCAGCTGATCGACACCACCGACGGCTTGTGCGCGGTGTCGTGGACGGCCTGGGAGACGGCGTCGATGAACCCCCGGTCGGTGTTGGGCGCGAAGTACACGACGATCGCCGCATCGGGGGCGATCGCGCCGGCCACCTCGATGTCGAGCATCACCTCGGTGTCCGCGCCGGTGTCGGTGCCCGGGGAATTGGAGCCGCCGTCGACGGCCACCGCGGTCACGTTGGGAGCCGACAGGCTGAGCCCCTGGAAGTAGGTCTGAAGATCCGAGGTCTGATACCCGCCGCCGAGCTCGATGATCCCGATCGTCTCGCCTCGCCCCGTGGCGCTCGTCGGGAAGGCGTAGGCCTCGGCGATCTGCGGCGGGGTGTAGGACGTCGCGGCGGCATCCGGCGTGGCGATGATGCGCAACTGCTTGGCCGACTGCGGGCGATCGTCGATCCCGAGCACGGCGAGGACGATTCCGTCCAGCTGCGCCGGAATCGTCAGCGGTCCCGTGCGTCCGCGGTAGCTCGGGGCGTCCTCGCCGGGCGAGTAGAGCCCCTCCAGCTCGGGCTCGAACGCAACTTTGACCGCGTCCAGTTTGCCGTGGAGATGGACCGCACGACGGGCGGGGTCGACGCTCGTGACCTTCAGCTTGTGCTTCTTGGCAAACGCCTTCACGGCTTCGATGTCCTCTGAGCGGGCGCCGTACTTCTGCGCCCACTGGTCCCGGCTGGCGAGGCGTCGCTGCGTGGCCGGGCGGCGTGCCTCCACGTCGACCCAGGCCAGCCCCGCCCTAGGTCGCACGTACACCGTCAGGTCGATCTCAGACTGGGTGTCGATGTCGCCGACACGTTTGTGGGCGGGATCGAGTTGGCGCTCGGAGCCCGGGACCTGCACGCGATCCGAATCGGACATCCCCACCACCTTTCAGATTGCGTTTGACGGGTGCGACGAGGCTACCCGCGGGCCGATCGGCACATGCGCTGCGTGGCGGCCACCGGCATGCCGGGTTTTGTGGCCGTCCGGCCAATGTGGCGCGGCTCGCCGCGGCGGCGAGGATCAGGCTCCCGTGTCATCCGGCCCGCCCACGATGACGTGCCGCCGTGCTGCCGGGCGGGGGGCGCGCGGCGCCTACGAGGCCGGCGCGTGTCGGTGCTGCTGCCGGCGCTCGAGGCCCGCGGCGAGCGGTCTCGATCTGGTGCGGGACGAGCGTCGGCGCGATCAACGCCACGGCGCTGGCCTCGCTGGCCCACCTCCCGGCGGCCGAGCAGACGCAGGATCGGCGTGAGAGTTGTGGGCGAGCTGCGCAAGGGCGACGTGATCGCGCCCATCGTCGGGCAGCGGCGGCGCTGCGGACGGCGGTGCGCGCTGCTCGGCCACGGGCTCGGGCGTCCCGGGCATTGCGGTTCGCCAGCCTGCTGGACCCCACGCCCGCTGGCCGGCGAGCCTCGATCGCTGGATCGACTGGCGACCAGCTCGCCGCAACGTCGGCGACGGGTCGCGTGGACTCGGTGTGCGTTGTCGCCACCTCGCTGGCCACGGCGAGCCGGTGGCGTTCGTCGCGGGCGCGCGCCAGGCGCGCGCCGAGCACCCGGACGGAACGATCGCTACGTGCGCGACCCGAACTGCAGCGGCGAGCACGTCCGCGCCTCGGCCGCGATCCCGATGCTGTTCCCGACGGTGGAGATCATGTCGCCGCGCAGCGCCCGCGGCCACTACGCCGACGGCGGCACGCGCCTGAACAGCCCGATCAAGCCGGCTCTGCACCTGGGCGCCGACCGGGTCATCCTGATCGGCCTGGAGCCGTTCGGACGCACGCCGGGGAGCCACGTGGCCTCCCCGGCGCGGCCCAGCGTCGCCGACGTCGCCGCCAACGTGCTCGACGGGCTGCTCGTCGATCAGGTCGCCAACGATCTGCACCGGCTGGCGGCGATCAACTCGTTCTTCGTCGAGGACGCCACCCGGCGGGACGAACGGCTCCTCGCGCGCCTACCGGCTCTCCCGCGGGCGCGAGCCCTACCGGCCGATCTCCTACGCGCTCGTCTCGCCCCAGCGCGCGGCGAGATCGGCCGCCTGGCCGAGACGGTGCTCGCCCGGCGCTACGGCGGGTTGCGGCGGCTACGAGAGCCGGACTTCATGATCATCGCCGCCGCGTTGGGCTCGCGCACGCGGGCGCGCGGGCGAGCTGCTTGTCCTTTCTGCTGTTCGACGAGGAGTTCATCGCCGCGCTGCTGCGGCTCGGCGCGCGCGACGCGCGCCGCTGGCTGCGCCGCCATCCGCGCTTCTGGTGCCGCGACGCAGCCCACGACCTGTCCTTCGCCCGCTACGACCCAGAGGCAGTCCACGAGCAGGAAGCGATCGCCGAGTTCCGAGCGCGCCGCACGCACTGAACACCGACCCCCGGGTCCGCCGCGCCGACCCCTTCCCTTGCTTGGCCAGCTGGCCAAAGCCGGCTGGCCCGGTGGCGTTGGCGGTCTGCCTGGCCGCCTGCCAGACTGCCGCCACCGACCGCCGCGGTTTGCGGCACGAGACAAACGGAGAACGTGCTGCGCATGAACATCAGCGACGCGCGACCGCTGATCGCGGTCACCACTTCGGAGGTGCGCAGGATGGAGGCGGTAGCCCTCACGCCCCAGGGCGAGCCGCCGCAGCACGAGATGGCGCTGGGGCTGAAGTACCTGAAGGCGCTGGAGGCCGCGGGCGCGATCCCGATGGTCTGCCCGCCGCTGGCGCCCGAGCTGGCCGAATCGCTGCTGGACCGCGTCGACGGGCTGTGCATGTCCGGCGGCCCCGACCTGGACCCGCGAGCCTACGGGGAGAGCCGGCACGAGGCCACCGGGCCCGTGGAGACCGAGCTGGATGACTTCGAGCTCGCCCTGGCCCGCGCCGCCGATGCCCGCGCGATGCCGATCCTGGCCATCTGCCGCGGGCATGCAGGTGCTCAACGTGGCCCGAGGCGGGTCGCTGCACCAGCACCTGCCCGACATCAGCGCCGGCGAGATCAACCATCGCCAGACCGAGCCGGGATCGCAGGCCACCCATCCGGTCACGATCAGGGAGTCCAGCCGCGTCGCCCGGGTGTTGGAGCGCACTCACGCCAAGGTCAACTCCTTTCACCACCAGGGCGTTGCCCGGCTGGGTGACGGGCTGGTGATCACAGGGCGCGCGCCCGACGGAACGGTCGAGGCGATCGAGGCGATGGACCGCGAGTTCGTGATCGGCGTGCAGTGGCACGCCGAGACGTTGCAGTCGATGCCCGAGCAGGCTGCGCTGTTCGCCGCCTTCGTGGATTCGGCCCAGGCGCGTCGCGCCGGAGCCAGCCCACCTGCGCGTGGCCTGAACGGCATGTGCGGATTCGCCGGCGAGCTGGCCGTGGGCAGGTCGGCCGACCGCGACGCCGTCGAGAGGATGGCGGCCACGATGAGCGACCGCGGCCCCGACGGCCAGGGCAGCTGGTCGCATGACGGAGTCGCGCTCGCCCACCGCCGGCTGAAGATCATCGACCTGACAAGTGCGGGCAGCCAGCCGATGGTCGACTCCGACCTCGGTCTGACGATCGTGTTCAACGGCTGCATCTACAACCACCGTGAGCTGCGCTCCGAGCTGGAACCGGACGGGCTATCGCTTCTTCTCCGCCAGCGACACCGAGGTGATCGTCAAGGCCTACGACAAGTGGGGACGCGACTGCGTCAGCCACTTCGCCGGGATGTTCGCCTTCGCGATCCACGAGCACGCCAGCGGCCGCCTGCTGCTGGCCCGGGACCGGCTCGGCGTCAAGCCCATGTATCTGGCCGAGACAGCCGGCGCCCTGCGCTTCGCCTCCACCCTGCCGGCGCTGCTGGCCGGCGGCGGCATCGACACCTCGATCGACGCGGTGGCCCTGCACCACTACCTGAGCTGGCACGCCGTCGTTCCGCCACCCCGCACGATCCTCAACGGCGTCCAGAAGCTGCCGCCCGCGACGACGATGCTCGTCGAGCCCGATGGCAGCGGCGACCTGCAGCGATACTGGCGCGCGGACTTCAGCCGCCAGGACGACCACGGCGACTGGTCAGACACCGACTGGTCAGACGCCGTGCTGGAGGCACTTCGGGTCGCGGTGAAGCGGCGGATGGTCTCCGACGTGCCGGTGGGCGTGCTGCTCTCCGGCGGCCTTGACTCCAGCCTGATCGTCGCCCTGCTGGAAACCTCGGGACAGGAGAAGCTGGCCACCTTCAGCATCGGGTTCGACGATGTCGGCGCTCGCGAGGGCAACGAGTTCAAGTACTCCGACGTGATCGCCGAGCAGTTCGCCACCGACCACCACAAGATCCGCGTCGACACCGGCCGGATGCTCCCAGCGCTCGACGGCGCGATCGCCGCGATGAGCGAGCCTATGGTCTCCCACGACGCGGTCGCCTTCTATCTCCTCTCCGAGGAGGTCTCGAAGTCCTACAAGGTCGTGCAGTCCGGCCAGGGCGCCGACGAGGTGTTCGCCGGCTACTCGTGGTATCCGCCCCTGTGGGGCGTGGAGGGCACGGGCGCCGACGCCTACCAGGCGGCGTTCTTCGACCGCCCGCACGCCGAGATGGCCGAGACGCTGAACCAGGCCTACCGGCTGTCCGACGATCCCAGCCGCGCGTTCCTGGAGCGCCACTTCGAGGCGCCCGGAGCGGAGGACCCGGTGGATCGGGCGCTGCGCCTGGACACCGAGGTGATGCTCGTCGACGACCCGGTCAAACGCGTGGACAACATGACGATGGCCTGGGGCCTGGAGGCGCGCACCCCGTTCCTTGACCACGAGCTGGTCGGAGCTGGCGGCCGCCTGCCCGCCCCGGCTGAAGCTGGCCTCGGGCGGCAAGGGCGTGCTCAAGGATGCCGCTCGCAAGGTCCTGCCGGCGGTCGTGATCGACCGACCCAAGGGCTATTTCCCGGCGCCCGCGCTCTCGACGTTGGAGGGAGCAACCCTGGAGCTGATCCGCGAGACGATGAGCAGCGACGCCGCCCGCGCGCGGGGGCTGTTCGAACCCGAGCACGTGCGGACGCTGCTGGCGGCACCCAACGAACATCTGACCACGCTCGAGGGCTCCAAGCTGTGGCAGCTGGCGCTGCTGGAGCTGTGGCTGACCCGCCATGGAGCCTGACCCCGCACGCGGGGTCCCGTTCGACGAGGAACGGGATGCCCAGGGCCACCTCCGCCCCGCGTACGAGCGCGTCCTGCAGGCCCTGGCAGCCACGGACCTGGAGGACCTGAGGGCGGCCGTCGAGCGCCACCTTGCCGACAACGGGGTCACCTTCGGGACCCAGCCATTCGTGGTCGACCCGGTGCCGAGGCTGATCGCCGGCGACGAGTGGGCGTCGGTGGAGCGCGGCCTGGCCCAGCGCACCCGCGCGCTGAACCACTTCCTGACCGACGTCTACCGGGAGCGGCGAATCGTCACTGCCGGGATCGTCGATGCGCGGACGATCGACGGCGCCGAGGGCTACGAGCCGGACCTCCGCGGTCGCCTGGCCAACGATGCCCCGCCCGCGCCGGTGATCGGCTTTGACCTCGTGCGCGACCCGGACGGGCGCTTCCTGGTGCTGGAGGACAACCTGCGCACGCCCTCGGGGATCTCGTATCTGGTGGCGGCACGCACCGCGCTCGCGGCCACGCTGCCCGCCGGCCTGCCGCGCCCGCGGCCCGTGGACCCCGTGATCGACGAGTTGCTGGGCGCCGCGCTACGAGCCGCCGCGCCACCCGAGACGGGGCCCGACCCGCTCGTCGTGCTGGTCACCGACGGCCCCGCCAACGTCGCCTACTACGAGCACTCCTGCATCGCGCGCGCGCTCGGGATCGAGCTCGTCACACCGGCGCAGCTGCGCCTTAACGGTGATCGACTCTACGCGGGCGAGGACCCTCGGCCAGTCGACGTCGTCTACCGGCGCACCGACGAGGACCGGGTCCGCGACGAGCACGGCCAGATGACCGCGATCGGGGAGCTGCTGCTGCCGGCGTGGCTGTCGGGCCGCATCGGCCTGGTGAACGCGTTCGGCAACGGCGTGGCCGACGACAAGCTCGTGCACAGCCATGTGGAGGACTTCGTGCGCTTCTACCTGGGGGAGGAGCCGCTGATCGCCTCGGTCCCGACGCGTGCCCTGGACTCCGCCGAGGCCGGCCGTGAGGCGATCGAGCGCCTTCCCGAGCTGGTGATCAAGCCCCGCCACGGCCACGGCGGGGTCGGGGTGACGATCGGATCGCACGCCGACGAGGTGCAGCTGGCCATCGCGCGCGCCGAGCTCCACCGCCATCCCGAGCGCTACATCGCCCAGCCGATCGTGCCCCTCTCGCGTCACCCGACCGTGGTCGACGGCCGCCTGCAGCCCCGCCACCTGGACCTCCGGCCGTTCGCGTTCTTCTCAGACGTCGTCGCCGTGGCTCCCGGAGGGCTCTCACGCGTGGCGTTCGATGCCGACGAGATGGTCGTCAACTCGTCGCGCAACGGCGGCGGCAAGGACACCTGGGTTCTTGACTAGGGTCTGCGCAACTCGCCCCGTGGCGATCGTCACCGGCTCGGAGTCCGGGATCGGCCGCGCCGCGGCGGTCGCCCTGGCCCAGCGCGGGTTCGACGTGGGCGTAACCTGGCACGCCGATCGCGGCGAGGGTCAGCGGACCGCGGACGAGGCCACGCAGGCGGGCGCCCACACGGAGATCTCGCAGCTCGATCTCGCCGACGCACCCGGCTCGGCGCGCGCCGTGGACGAGCTGGCCGACCGTCTCGGCGGTCTTGATGCGCTCGTGAACTGCGCCGCCACCGGGCACAGCACCCCGTTTCTGGAGATCGACCTTGAGACCTGGCGACGCGTGCTGGACGTCAACCTGACCGGCACGTTCGCGGTCGCCCAGGCGGCGGCGCGGCGGATGGTGGCTGGCGGGCACGGCGGACGGATCGTCAACGTCACGTCCGTCCACGAGCACGTTCCCCTGGATCAGGCGGCGGCCTACTGCGCGTCGAAGGGTGGGCTCGGGCTGCTCACCAAGGCGATGGCGCTGGAGTTGGCCGAGCACGGCATCGCCGTCAACGCGGTGGCCCCCGGCGAGATCGCCACCGGTTTCACCGACGCCGCCGACGTCGATCCGCGCACCGTTCGCCGCGCCGGGATACCCGCCGGACGCCCCGGCGACGCCCGGGAGGTGGCGGCGGCGATCGCCTTCCTGGCCGGGGCAGAGTCCAGCTACGTGACCGGACACTCGTTCGTGGTCGACGGCGGACTGCTGCTGATGGCGGCCGAGGCCAACCGCCGGCTCGCCTGACGCGTCCTACCGCTGGCAGACCGGACACCAATATGTGGTCCGGCCGCCCACGGTCGCACGCTCCAGGACATGTCCGTCACGGGGGCAGACGCCTTCGTGGCGGCGCGCGCGCACGAAGCGCCCGGTGTGCACCCCGCCGAGACGCACCGCCGAGCGGATCGCGGAGCGCAGCTCACGCCGCAGGCGGTCCAGCTCGGCCTCGCCGAGGTCACCGGTGTCGCGGCGCGGGGAGATCCGTGCCTGCCATAGGACCTGGTCGGCCAGCAGGTTGCCGACTCCGGAGATCGCCTTCTGGTTGAGCAGGCGCGCCTTGACGGCGGTGTGCCCGCGTCCGATCAGTCGGCGGAAGTCGTCGCGGCCGACGCCTGCCGCGTCGGGCCCAACGTGGCTGAAGTCGGGCTCCAGCACCGCCCGGCCGAGCCGGCGCTTGTCGCGCAGCGCCAGCCGGGTGCCATCCTCGAACTCCAGCGCGAAGCGGTCCCAGCGCGAGACCTCCTCGGCCTCGCCGTCGACCACGATCTTGCCCGCCATTCCCAGGTGCAGGCCGAGGGTCGGGCCGTCGTCGGTCTCCAGCCACAGGAACTTCCCCCGCCGGTGGGCCGCGGTCAGCTCGTGGCCGACGAGCGCGTCGGCGATCTCGCCGGGTCGGTGCGGGCGCGACACATAGGTGTCGTTGTCGTCGACGCGGACGATCCGGCGGCCGAGGGCCGACTCCAGCGTCTGGCGCGCGCGTTCGGCCTCGGGCAGCTCGGGCATCGCTGAGTGAGGCTAGTGGTCACCTGGCGACCCGGACTAGGGTGAGAGCATGACTTCGATCACGATCACGCATTACACCGACCCCGGCTGCCCGTTCGCCTGGTCGGCCGAGCCCGCCCGTTGGCGGCTGCAGTGGCTCTACGGCGACCAGCTGGAATGGCGGTTGCGGATGGTCGGGCTGAGCCAGCGTCCCGAGGATTACGTCGACAAGGGGTTCACTCCCGAGCGCCAGTCGACCTCGTTCGCGCGGCTCGGCCAGGCCTACGGCATGCCGATGGACACTTCGCTGCGTCCGCGGATGGCGGCCACGATGCCGGCCTGCCGGGCTGTCGTGGCTGTGCGCCGGCATGAGCCCGAGCGCGAGGCCGCGATGCTGCGCGCGCTGCGGGTGCTGCACTTCTCCGGATGGCTGCTCGATGATCCGGCGACGCTCGCCGACGCCGCCCAGCGCGCCGGGCTGGCGCCCGAGGACCTGGAGGACTGGCTGTCCGAGCCCGAGACCGAGGCGCTCCTGGCCGAGGACCTGGCGCAGGCGCGCCGCCCCACTCCGGCGGCCCTGGCGCTGGCGCACAAGCTTGCGCCCTCCGGGCACGACGGCGGCTACCGCTACACGTGCCCGTCCTACGAGCTGCAGCGCGGCTCCGACGGCGCCTCGCTGAGCGCGCCCGGCTTTCTGCCCACGCTCGCCTACGAGGTGGCGATCGCCAACCTCGGCCCCGAGCTGACGCGCCGCGACGACCCCGAGAGCGTCGCCGAGGTGCTGGAGTGGGCCGGCGAGCCGCTGGCCACGGCCGAGATCGCCGCGGTGTGCGAGATCGATCTCGACGAGGCACGCGAGCAGCTCGGGCGGGTGGCCGGCGAGGAGCATCTCGGCTCCGACGGCCTGTGGTCCCTGCAGCCGGTCGCGGTCTGAGGCGCCGTCGTACGATGCCCGCCACCCTTCAACACCATCCACTCGGGATCACCTGGCACGAGACCAACGCCATGGCCCGCGCCGCCCACGCCGTGCGCGACGGTGACCGGGTCTGGTTGATCGATCCGTTCGAGGACGCCGCCGCACTGGAGGCGGCGCTGGCGTTGGGCCAGCCGGCCGGGGTGATCCAGCTCCTGGACCGCCATCAGCGAGACGGCGAGCGTCTCGCCGCCGGCCTGGGGGTGGCGCTGCTGCGGCTGCCGGCGTCGCTGCCCGACACGCCGTTTGAGGTGGTATCGGTCGTGGCGCGGCCGTGGTGGAAGGAGATCGCCCTGTGGTGGCCGGCGCAGCAGACGCTGATCGTGGCCGAGGCAATCGGCACCGGACCGTTGTTCTGTCTTGGTCGCCGCGCGGGCGTCCATCCGCTGCTGCGGGCCGTTCCGCCCCGCTCCGCGTTAGGGCGCTACAGCCCCGATCGACTGCTCGTCGGACACGGGCCGGCGCTCGACGCCGACGCCGCGCCGGCTCTGAGTGAGGCTCTGGCGTCCTCTCGCTCGGACCTGCCGAAGCTCCTGTCGGCGCTTCCCGCGGCCATCCGCGGTCGCTAGGACCGCAGCTCGCCGGCCTGGGTCGTCTCCAGGACCGTCTCGACGACCTGCGGCCACAGCGGGCGTGGCAGGTCGTGGGCCATCCCGTCGAGCACGAGCAGCCGGGCACCCCGGATCGCCTTGGCCGTCGCGCGACCACCGGATACCCGGATGAGCGGGTCATCGGCGCCGTGGATGACCGCCGCCGGCAGGCGCAGCCGCCCAAGCTCGGCTGTGCGGTCGCGGGCGGTCTGGATCGCGGCCAGCTGCCGAGAGGATCCGGTGCGGTCATGCCCACGTTCGTAGGAGCGCTCGGCCAGCGCCCGCAGCTGCTCGGTCCCCCTCGGATAGCGCTTGGAGCCGATCGCGCGCAGTGTGCCGGTCATGTCTGAGATGTAGCCCTCGCGGTCGGGCCGTGGCCGGCGGAGCAGCAGCGGGATCATTCCCGGGCGCGGCGTCCCGACGCGGCGGCTTCCGGTGGTCGACATGATCGAGACGAGGGAGCGCACGCGGGGCGGATGGTTGATGGCCATCAGCTGAGCGATCATCCCGCCCATCGAGGCGCCGACCACGTGGGCTGACTCGATGCCGAGCTGATCAAGCAGGCCGACGGCGTCGGCGGCCATCTCATCCAGCGAATAACGCGCCCCCCGGCGGTCACGCATCAACGTCTGGCGAAGCGTCGGCACACCGAGATCGCGCAGGATCGACGAGCGGCCGATGTCGCGGTTATCGAAGCGGATCACCCGCAGTCCGCGGTCGGCGAGCGTCTCGCACAGCTCATCGTCCCACCACACCATCTGGGCGCCGAGCCCCATCACCATCAGCAGCGGCGGATCGTCCTGCGCCCCGAACGTCTGGTAGCAGAGCTCGATCTCACCGACGGAGGCGAACTGCTCGGCGCCGACCGCGACCGACATCGCTAGATGTTGACGCCGGCCATGCCGGCCTCGTCGTAGCGCGCGCCTGATACCGGGGGCAGCTCGGCCTCGATCTCAGCGAGATCCTCCGGCGTCAGCTGCACATCGACGGCGGCCGCGTTCTCCTCCAGGTATCTGCGACGCTTGGTGCCGGGGATCGGAACGATGTCCTCGCCCTGCGCCAGTACCCAGGCGAGCGCCAGCTGGGCCGCGGTGATGCCCTTGTGTTCGGCGATCTCGGCCACCTTGGCGGCCAGCTTCAGGTTGGCGTCGAGGTTCTCGCCGGTGAAACGCGGCCCGTTACGCCGGAAGTCGCCCTCGTCGAGGTCCTCCGGAGACGTGAAGCGACCACTCAGAAAGCCTCGGCCCAGCGGCGAGTAGGCCACGAAACCGATGCCCAGCTCACGACAGGTGAGCAGGATCTCGGTCTCCGGGTCGCGCGTCCACATCGAGTACTCGGTCTGCACGGCGGTTATCGGGTGCACGGCATGGCCGCGACGGATCGTCTCGGCGGACGCCTCGCTGAGGCCGATGTGCAGGATCTTGCCCTCCTTGACCAGCTCGGCCATCGCCCCCACGGTCTCCTCGATGTCGACGTTGGGATCGACGCGGTGCTGGTAGTACAGGTCGACGTGGTCGGTCCCCAGGCGTTGCAGCGAGCCCTCGATCGAGCTGCGCACGTGCTCGGCGGAGCCGTCCAGCGGCCCGATCGTCGAGAGGTCGCCGGAGACGGTCGTGGGCTCGAGACGGCGGGCGAACTTGGTCGCGATCACGTACTCGTCGCGGTGACCCTTGAGCGCCCGGCCGACCAGCTCCTCGTTGGTCATCGGGCCGTACAGCTGCGCCGTGTCCAGGAAGTTGATCCCCAGCTCCAGCGCGCGCTGGATCGTCGCGATCGATTCGGCGTCGTCGGTTGAGCCGTAGAAGGCCGACATCCCCATGCACCCCAGGCCAACCGACGACGTCTCCAGTGAGGCGAGCTTGCGCTGCTTCATCTGCGCTCCGTTCGTTTTTCAGTTCAGGTCCGGTTCGACGATAGGACGTGCGACGATGCGCCCCATGCCGGCCTCCAAGAGCGAAGCCGTCGAGTTGGTGGTGGGCGAACGTACGGTGCGCATCTCCAACCCGGACCGCGTGTACTTCTCCGCGCGCGGGGAGACCAAGCTGGACCTGGCCCGCTACTACATGTCGGTCGGGGACGGGATCGTGCGGGCGCTGCGTGAGCGCCCGTGCATGCTGCACCGCTTCCCCAAGGGAGTCGACGGCAAGAAGGTCCATCAGAAGCGCCTGCCGCCGGGCGCCCCGCCATGGCTGCAGACGGTCCGGGTCACCTTCCCGCGGTACGGCCGCCACGCCGACGAGCTGTGCGTCACCGAACTGGCCGGCGTGATCTGGGCTGTGCAGATGTCGACCGTCGAGTTCCATCCCTGGAACTCACGCTGCGCCGACGTGGAGCTCCCCGACGAATGGCGGATCGACCTGGATCCGGGCCCCGACTGCCCGCTGGACGCGGTGCGGCGCGTGGCCCACGTCGCCCGCGAGATCCTGGGCGAGCTGGGCGCGGTCGGCTGGCCCAAGACCTCGGGCGGCTCCGGAATCCACATCTACGTCCGGATCGTGCCCGAGTACGGCTTCGGCGACGTGCGCCGCGCCGCGCTGGCCTTCGCCCGCGAGGTTGAGCGGCGCGTCCCCACCGCCGCGACGACCACGTGGTGGCGCAAGGATCGCGCGCCCGACAGGGTGTTCGTCGACTACAACCAGAACGCGCGCGACCACACGATCGCCAGCGCGTACTCGGTCCGGGGCAATATCGAGGGCACCGTCTCGGCCCCTATCAGCTGGGACGAGATCGACGACGTCAGGCCGGACGAGCTGACGATCGCCACGATGCCACAGCGCTTCGCCAAGCTGGGCGACCTGCACGCCGGGATCGACGACGCGGTGTTCTCGCTGGCGCCGCTGCTGGAGTGGGCCGACCGCGAGGATCTCCAGGACCCCGGTGAGACGGAGGCGGACAACGGGTAATCCCACCGAGAGCCATGCCCGAGGCCCTGCTGATCATCGACGTGCAGAACGACTTCCTCTCCGGCGGCGCGCTGGCCGTACCCGACGGCGATCAGGTGATCGGCCCCATCAACGCGCTGGCCGCCGACCCGGGCTTTGCGATCGTCATCGCCACGCGCGACTGGCATCCGCCCAACCACGACTCGTTCACCGAGCAGGGTGGTCCGTGGCCGGCACACTGCGTGCAGGGGACGCCGGGCGCCGAGTTGAGCGAGCGCCTGAACCGCGACGCGATCGACGCCGTGATCGACACCGGGACCGCGCCCGGCGACGAGGGCTACTCGGGGTTCGAGAACCCCGAGCTGCGCGAGCTCCTGCGTGCCGAGGAGGTCACCGCGGTCACGATCGTCGGCCTGGCCACCGACGTTTGCGTCAAGCACACCGCGCAGGACGCGGTTCGCGAGGCCCTGCGGGTCACGATCGTGCGCGACGCCGTGCGAGGCATCGACGCGCAGGACTCAGAGGACACGCTCACCGCCCTGTCCGAGGTCGGCGCCCTCGTGGCCTAATCGGCCGGCGCCGCGGCCGCGGCCGCGGACGCCCAGCCCGACCATGACCGCACGTCGACCGCCAGCACGACCCCGGTAGCCCGCTGCTGGGGATAGCGCTCGCGCAGGCGATCGATCGCCTCCCGGGCCTCGGGCTGGTCGCCCTCCAGCACCCTTCCCCGGCCGTCGGCGCGCACCCACCACAGCGCGTCCCAGTCGTCCTCGTAGTGGTCGACGAGGAGGCTGACGGCCGGGTTGTCGATGACGTTGGCCAGCCGCCGCAGCTTGGTCGTGCGTTTGGGCTTGGCGTCCACGGCGCTGTAGACCGTGTCGCCCTGGAGCGCGAACACCACCGGCACGAGGTGCGGGCGGCACTGCGCGTCGGCGGTGGCCAGCCGCGCGACCCGGGCGGCCGCGAACCGCTCGCGGGCTTCGTCGAGATTCACGCCTCGCCGTTGAGCTGGGCGATCGCCGCCTCCCAGCGCTCCAGCGCCGCCTCGACGGTGCTGCGATTGGCCGACGGAATCCAGTGCGCCACTCGGGCGAAGCCCGACTCCTGCAGTGGCTCGAGCGCCTTGGGGTCTGCGGGGACGCCCATCGCCATCACGGGAATCTCGCGGTCGGCGCGGGAGCGAAGCTCGGCCACGCGGTCGAGCAGGTCCGGCGGCCCGTAGTTGGGAAACCAGGCGTCGCCAAACGCCAGCACGCGATCGAGCACGGTCGGACCCAGGCCCCCGACCAGTACCGGCGGGTGCGGCTTCTGGGCTGGCTTGGGCCAGGACCAGACCCGATCGAAGTTCACGAAATTCCCGTGGTAGGTGGCCTCGTCCTGGGTCCAGAGCGCCTTCATCGCCTCCACGCGCTCGGCCAGCAGCTTCATCCGCGTTCGTGGGTCGGTGCCGTGATTGGCCATTTCCTCGCGGTTCCAGCCGGCGCCGACTCCGAACTCGAAGCGGCCGCCTGACAGATGGTCGATCGACGCGACCTCCTTGGCGGTGACGATCGGGTCGCGCTCGATCAGCAGGCAGATGCCGCTGCCGAGCCGCAGCTTCGAGGTCGCCGCGGCGACGGCCGTCAGCGCGACGAACAGGTCGTAGGTGTGGATGTACTTGCGCGGCAGCTTGCCGCCGCCGGGGTACTCGCTCTCGCGGCTTGCCGGGATGTGCGTGTGCTCGGCGAAGAACAGCGATTCGTGGCCGCGCTCCTCCACCAGTTGCGCGAAGGCGCCCGGGCTGACCGCGTCGTGTGTGGGGAAGTATCCGATTCCGAATTCCATCCCGGCAAGTCTAGGCCGGGACGGGTGCTCGCTAAGAATCACGGCCCGCGCCGGCGCCTGCAGGTAATCGATCAGCTGGCCATACTCCATCGGCCGGGCAAACAGGAATCCCTGTCCGACCTCGCAGCCCAGCTCGCGCAGCGTGGTGGCCTGTTCGGAGTACTCGATGCCCTCGGCCACGACCTCGAGTCCGAACGTCTCCCCCAGGCCCAGCACGGCCGACGCCAGCCCTGACGTCACGGGCGACACGCCGGCGGCCAGCAGCGAGCGATCCATCTTGAGGACGTCAATCGGGAAGCGGCTGAGATAGCTCAGCGACGAGTAGCCGGTGCCGAAGTCGTCCATCGCCAGGCGCACGCCGAGCGCGTGCAGCTCGTTCAAGCGACTGACGGCCAGCTCGGTGTCGGTCATCATCACCGACTCGGTGATCTCCAGCGTCAGGGCCGTGGCTTCCAGCCCGGCGGCCGCGAGGGCCGCGGCTACGTCGTCGACGATGTCCTTATGGAAGAGCTGCTTGACCGACAGGTTGATTCCGATCCCCGGCGCGGAGCTGGTGATCTTCCGGCGCAGGAGGCCCGCCTGACGGCATCCCTCGTACAGCACCCAGCGACCGATGGGCACGATCAGTCCCGTCTCCTCGGCGAACGGGATGAACTCGTCGGGCGGGATCATCCCGCGGGTGGGGTGGTGCCAGCGAAGCAGCGCCTCGACGCCGGTGACCTCGCCATCTTGGAGGCGTACCAGCGGCTGATAGTGCAGCTCGAACTCGTCTCGCTCCAGCGCCAGTTGCAGGTCGGTCCGCAGGCCCAGGCGCGAGAGCACACGCTCGTGCATCGCAGGCTCGAAGATCCGGTAACCGCCCTTGCCCTCGCCCTTGGCGATGTACATCGCCGCGTCGGCATTGCGGACGAGCTCGTCGGTGTCGGCCACCGTTCCCGTCTCCGCGATCGAGATGCCGAGGCTGGCACGGATCAGCAGCTCGTTGTCCTCGAGCGAGACCGGCACGCTCAACGCCTCGAGGATCCTGTCGACGGTCCCGAGCGCCGACTGCAGATCGACCACCCCCTCGAGCAGGACCGCGAACTCGTCGCCCCCGAAGCGTGCCGCGGTATCGGCAGCCCGCACGTTGGCGGAGATCCGCTGGGCAACCTCCAACAGCACCGAGTCGCCGGCGGCATGCCCGAGGCTGTCGTTGACGGTCTTGAAGTCATCGACGTCGATGAAGATCACGGCCAGCCCGATGTCCTCGCGACGGGCGCGGGCGACGGCGTGGCGGACGCGCTCGTTGAACAGCGCCCGGTTGGGCAGGTGGGTCACCGGGTCATGGAACGCCTGATGAGCAAGCTGCTCCTCGAAGGTCTTGCGCTCGGAGACGTCACGAGCGTTGAGCACGATGCCGCCAACCGCGGGATCGTCGAGCAGGTTGGTGTGCAGGATCTCGAAGTGGCGCATGCTGCCGTCACGGTGGGCGAGCAGGCATTCGATCGGCTCGGGACGGTTGCGAGCCCCCGCTCCCCCCTCGGTGAGCCGCATCAGCAGCCGGCCCTGCTCTGAGGGATGCAGCAGCATGGCAAACGACTGCCCGGTGACCTCTTCAGCGTCGAAGCCGAGGACGGCCTCGATCGACGGGCTCTGATAGAGGACGGTGCCGTCGGCCGCCAGGACCGTGATCAGGTCGGTCGAGTTCTGCACCAGACTGGCGAACCTCGCCTCACTGGCGCGCCGGTGCACCTGTTCGGAGAGCGCGGCGCTCTCCAGGGCCAGCGCGATCTGCTGCGCGAGCGAACGTAGCGCGTACTGGGTCTCGCCGGCGGTGGCCGACTTGCCGGCCACGACGACCAGCAGCTCGGCGCCGTCGGCCAGCGGAACGCCGATCATCAGAGCCGTTCGGTGCTCCGCTGCGAGCTTCAGCGCAGCGCAGACGTTCTCGTCCAGGGTCGCCACGTCGGCGGCATTGCGCGTACGCATCGCCTGATCCACCTCAGGTCCGGCCGGCCATCTCGTCAGCTCGCCGTCGACCACCGCCGAGACCGTGATCTCGTCGCCGGTCCGGCACATGCGGACCTCCGAACCGGGGCCGGCCAGCTCGGCAACGGCCTGCAGGGCGGCCGTCGCCGTCTGCTCGGGCAACGTCACCCCGACGAGCACGCCGCCAGCCGCGGTGAGCGCCCGCTCCCGGCCGACCGACTTCTCCCGCTGGCGGACGAGTCCCCACATGCGGCCGACAACCAGCGCGAACAGGGCGATCGAGGCGGCGATCATGACGATCATGTCCGAGCCGGGCCGTGCCGGGGCCTTGACGATCTCGAGCACCGGGGCGACCAGCGTGGCCCCGGCCAGCAGGACGAGCCGTAACGGCGTGAAGCGCCGCTCGCGGCGTGGCGCGGCATCCGACAGCTCCTTCATCGAGGGGTGCAGTGCGGCCGCGCCCCACAGCAGGTAGAAGAAGATCCAGCCGACGTCAAGCGACAGCTGGTGGTGGAAGGAGCCGTTGAGCGTGACGATGCCGTAGGCAAAATCGGTTATGAACAGCGTGGCGACGCTGGCGATCAGCAGGTAGAACGCTGGGCGGCGGCTGCCGGTGTCGACGGCCAGACGGATCACCGCCGCCAGGAGGATGATGTCGGCGATCGGGTATGCGATCGAGACCAGCTTGGGCAGGAGCGTCAGCGTCTGGTCATGGACATAGGGGGCGATCAGCAGCACATAGGAGACCAGCCCCAGACCCAGCGTCATGATCAGCGAGTCGATCAGCCCCGGCCCGTCGGCCCGCTTGTTACGCCGGCGCACGAGGGTCAGCAGGCCCACCATGAGAACCGGATAGACGGCGATGTACAGGCCGTCGCCCAGCGACGGAAACGGCACGTCGGCGCCGAACAGCTTCGGATAGCTGTACGTATAGATGTCGCCCAGCCAGAACAGCAGCAGCCCGGCGACGAACAGCCACCACGCGCCGCGAGCCGACGGTCGGTGGATGCGAATTCCGGCGATGACCGCGATCACACCCGAGAGGCCGAGCCCGTTTATCACCGGTCCGGAGCCCTTGAACGGGGCGACGAACACGTACAGGGCGCACACGAGCGAGCCAACGGCGAGATAGATCCACCAGGCGTGGCGGCGGATCGTGCCAGACGACATCATGGCTGCGTATCGGTGACCCACGGCCGAACCGTGAATCGCCTTGACGCGTATTCCCGAGCGTGGGCTACCGGTCAGGCCACAGCGCGCCGTCGGCGACGGCCCCCTGCTCGATCTGCTCCAGCGTCTCGTCGGTGCGGCGATCGGCGACCATCGCCTCCAAGGCGGCGCCGATGCTCTCGGCCCACACGCGACGCATGACGGCGGGACGGCCGTCCTCGGCGCTCAGCTCGGTCCAGTCCAGCGCGACCCGCGGCCGTCGCCCGCCCGCGACGTTGCCCTCCGGATCGATCGCGCCCTCCAGCACCGTGATCTGCGCATGCCAGCCATGCGGGCAGAGCTCGCTCATCATCGCCCGCGCGCGGATCTCGACGGTCGCGGCGGCTCGCAGCCGTCGGCGCGCCGTATGCCAGCCCCGGATCGCGCCGCGCGAGCGCGTGACCACCAATCGCGTGAGCGGCAACAGCAGACCGCCCACGCAGGCGCCCCCGACGATCAGCAGCAACGGCCCCAGCAGGCTGTCGGGGCCGTGATGGACTCCGTACTGCATCGCGAAGGTGAGCACGGCTGCAAATTACCGCGTGGTGGGCGGTCTGAGCAACCGTCCGCAGGGCTCGCCGACGAGCTGGCCGTCGCGGTAGATCGTCTGACCGCGCAGGACGGTGGCGATGACCCGGGCGCTCAACCTCCTACCCACGTAGGGGCTGACCTGGTGGCGGTAGTACAGCTCGCCGGCTTCCAGCACCCGAGAGTCGTCGAGTGAGACGAGCACCACGTCGCCGTCGGCGCCGATCTCCAGCGATCCCTTGCCCGCAAGGCGAAAGCGCCGCGCGGCGGCGGTCGAGAACGCGCGGGTCAGCTGCGTCAGCGTCAGGCGACCCGGCGCGTGGCCCTCGGTGAGCAGTAGCTCCAGCGTCGACTGGCATCCGGCGATCCCGCCCCAGGCGGAGAACACGCCCGCGGCGCGCAGCGCCGGCAGCGCCGGGGAATGGTCGGAGACCACGAACGACACGCGCTCGTCGGCGAGCGCCTCCCACAGCGCGGCCGTCTCGGCCGCCGGACGCAGCGGGGGAGCGCACTTGGCCACGGCGCCCAGCCGTTCGGCGTCCTCCTCGGTCAGCACCAGGTGATGCGCCGTCACCTCACAGGTCACGTCCGCGCCGCGGGCCGCCGCCTCGGCGACCAGCGCGACCCCTCGCCCAGTCGAGATGTGAACGATGTGCAGCGAGCATCCGGTGACCGTGGCCAGCTCGATCGCGCGGGCGATCGCCTCGGTCTCGGCGATCGCCGGACGCGAGTCCAGGTAGTCGCGCACACCGAGCCGGCCTGCGGCGATCGCCCGGGCGGCCAGCTCCCGGGTGATCGTGTCGTTCTCGGCATGTACCGCTACGGGGAGGCTCAGCCCGGCGGCGCGCGCCATCCCCTCGTACAGCGTCAGGTCGTCGGCGGCGGCGAAGTCGGCCAGCCCCGTCTCGGACATGAACGCCTTGAAGGCGACCACACCTCGATCCGCCAGCGGCTCCAGCTGCTCGAGATTGCCCGGGACGATTCCGCCCCACAGCCCGAAGTCCACCCGGCTCGCCGGGGCCACCGCGGCCAGCTTGGCGTCGAACGCCTGCACCGTGGTAGTGGCGGGACTGGCGTTGAGCGGCATCTCCACGGCGGTGGTGACGCCGCCGGCGGCCAGCGCGCTCGATCCGGTGGCAAACCCCTCTGAGCCCGAGCGTGGCCCGGGCTCGTTGAAGTGCACATGCGGGTCGACCCCGCCGGGGAGCGCGATCAACCCGCGCCCGTCCAGTCGCTCGCGGGCGCTGAGCTCCAGCGAGGGACCGGTCGCCGCGATCCGGCCGTCGCTGATCGCGATGTCCGCCTGTTCGCCCCTCGGCAGGCGCGCGCCGACGATCAGCAGGTCGCAGTCAGTCACCCGCCGCAGACGATACCTCCGCCTCCTCAGCCTGACGGCGGTCGGCCCCCCGCCCGCCGGACCGAGCATCTGCAGGAGCTGAGTACCGTCTTGGCGGCCGGAGCTTCGCGTAGGCTCAAGCCGTGGGCAGCGACGCCGATCCAGGATCTGGAGATGTACCCGCTGGTGAGTCACCATCGGGGGTCTCGTACCGGCGCCAGCTGACTTCCGGCGAGGATGTAATCGACACCGCGACCTGGGCGGGTTCTGTTCCGCACGTCGACGGGGTCGCCCCGCGGGTGCGTGTGGGGCGCAGTCGGTGGTTCAACCTCCTGTGGCTCATACCCATCGGCTTCGGGGTTCTCCTGATCACGGTCGCGATCGCCAAGGGCCTGCGGGGTGAGTCATGGATGCAGCGGTTCATCCGGCAGTACCCGGGGACCGCGGCGGGAAAGGTTCCTGACGGAACGACAGGTTTCTCCACATGGGTGCGGCTGCAGCATCTCTTCAATGCGTTCTTCTTGATTTTCATCATCCGCTCGGGGATACAGATTCTGTCTGACCATCCGCGGTTGTACTGGACGCGGCATTGCACTCCGGGCAGAGATTGGTTCCGGATCCAGAAGCCCGTGCCCGAGGATCCTCTGTGGACAGCGAAGCAGGACTCGATCAGCCTGCCCGGGCAGCTTGGGCTTCCGGGACTACGTCACTCCATCGGGCTGGCGCGCTGGTGGCATCTCGGCATCGATGCCCTGTGGCTACTGAACGGCCTGGTCTTCTACCTGCTGCTGTTCACAACGGGCCGCTGGCAGCGTCTGGTGCCGACCAGTTGGGATGTGTTTCCGAACGCTGTGTCGACGCTGGTCCAGTACCTGTCGTTGAACTGGCCGACGGATCACGGCTGGGTGGCTTATAACGGTCTGCAGCTGATCGCATACTTCGTCACGGTGTTCATCGCCGCCCCGCTGGCTCTGATCACGGGGCTCGGAATGTCGCCGGCGCTGTCGACCCGTTTCAGGCACATCAGCAAGGTGTTCAGCATCCAGACAGCTCGCTCTCTGCATTTCCTGACACTCGTCTGGTTCTTGATCTTCATTACGCTCCACGTCACCTTTGTCTTCACGACCGGTCTGCTGGTCAACCTCAACCACGGGTACGCGGGTCGAACCGGTGATGGTTGGCTGGGGTTCTGGCTGTTCGCCGTGTCGATGGTGATCTACCTGGTCGGATGGGTCGGCGCGACGCCGTTCACGATCCGTCATCCTCGAGTCGTGCAGCGCGTTGGCCAGACGATCGTCGGCCCGCTGCAGCATCTGTTCGAGCACGCCGACCCACAGCCCGGCGAGTACAGCGAGAAGGACATCTCGCCGTACTTCTGGCACAACGGCCAGTACCCCGACTCCGACGAATACAAGAGACTGTTCGATAGCGAGTTTGTCGCCTATCGACTGCGGATCGACGGCCTGGTCGCCAACCCGGTTGAGCTCGACCTGACGCAACTGCGCGCCCTGCCACACCACGAGCAGATCACCCAGCATTTCTGCATCCAGGGCTGGTCTGGCATCGCGAAGTGGGGCGGGGTCTCGATGCAGACGATCGTGGAGCTGGTCAAGCCCAAGGCCGAGGCGAAGTGGGTCGTTTTCTACTCACTCGGCGAGGGGGCGGACAAGGGCGTCTACTACGACGCGCATCCGATCGAGCACATGGGCCACCATCTGACGATGCTCGCCTACGACATGAACGACGCGGCACTGTCGTTCGGTCATGGTGCGCCACTCCGGCTCCGCAACGAGATCGAGTTGGGCTTCAAGCAGGTCAAGTGGATCCGGGGGATCGAGTTCGTCGCCCACTTCTCGGAGGTCGGCGGCGGCTACGGCGGCTACAACCAGGACCACGAGTTCTTCGGCTACCGACAGTCGATCTAGCCGCGCCTCTCCCCATCGTCTGCGACCACTCGGAGAAGACATGAACAGCTGGACCATCCCGAGCCTGAACCTGAGACCACATGCCCCAGAGATCCTCGCCTCGACCGACGACGCGCGCGCGATCGCGCTCATGATCCCGGCGGGTGAGAGCTTCGACGATCACCAGGTCCACGAACGCGCCTGGGTGACCGTGCTCGACGGCGAGGTCGAGATCAGGACCAGCGCCGGCGATAGCGTCATCGGCCGCAGCGGTCTGCTGGTCGAGTTCGCTCCCAACGAGCGCCACTCCGTACACGCCCGCTCGGACGCTCGTCTCTTGCTGTTGCTGACGCCCTGGCCCGGCATCGGCCACCCCGGGGCGATGACACTGGAGCAGAAGTTCAACGCCCGGCGCAGCGCCGCTCAGCATCGAGCACCGTCCTGAGGGCACTAGACCCGATGGACCTCGGCCTGCTCGGCCAGCTCGCCCGCCCGCGCAGCCGCGAAGCGCGCCGCGCCGGGCACCTCCGCGTTGGCGGCCGCCGCGCCGAGCGCGACTCGCAGGGCCTGCGACCACGGCGCACCGCGCATCAATCCCACGAGCAGCCCACCGAGGAACGTGTCACCGCCGCCCACGGGGTACGCCCCCCGGGCAGTGCAGCTCCCGCGCCAGGCATTCCCCTCGGGGTCGACGAGCAGCGCTCCGTGCTCACCCAAGGTGATGGCGACCGCGTGGCCCTCGCCACCGGCGCGCGAGCGGATCTCGTCCAAACCCGCGCGGACCTCCGCGTCACCCTCGATCGCCCGGCCGAGCAGCTCCGCGGCCTCGTGGATGTTGATCTTGACCAGCGCCGGACCGGCCTCCACGACGCGCTCCAGGGCGGCCGCCCGGGTGTCGACGGCCGCGGGCACGCCGGCCTCGCGCGCGGCGGCGATCAGCTCGGCATAGCCGTCGTCGGGCGCGCCCGGCGGCATCGACCCCGCCAGCGCGAGCCAGGACGCCTCAGGTAACCGCGCGAGCACGACCTCGCGGACCGACCGCCACTCGTCGGGTTCGATCTCCGTTCCGTCCTCGTAGAACTCGGTCAGGCCCCCGTCCTGGCGATCGGCGACCGAAAGGCTGGAGCGGGTCTCGCCCCGTCCCCAAGCGAAATCGCCGTCCACCCCCTGCTCGGCCAGAGTCTCGGCGATCCAGCGACCGGTGTGTCCGGCCAACAGCCCGGTGACAACCACTGGTTGGCCGAGCGCGGCCGACACCTGGGCGACGTGGATGCCCTTGCCGCCGGGGAGCTGGACGAAGTGCTGGGGGCGGTGGATCTCGCCCGGCGCAAGGCGGTCGACCTCGAACAGCTTGTCGATCGAGGGGTTGCCGGCAAGACAGAGAATCACGCGCTCACTGTAAGACCGATGCGCGACTGAGCGGATTTTCTACTTGAGCTGCCCGACCAGCTTGGCGGTGTCCGAGCAGATCCATTCATCGGCGATCAGGCCGTCGGCGACGCGGTCCCGCGCCGCGAAGATGTCCTCGATGCGCGCGTGGAGATCAGGGAAGCCGCGCTTCATGATCTCGACGCCCTGGCGCCACACTTCGCTTCCGTGCAGGGGGCTGGGTAGCTCGGCGAGGTTGATGACGAAGTCTGGGGCCAGATGCGCGAGGCAGGCATCGATGTCGTTGGCGTTGAACGCCTTAAGGGTGTTGCGAATCAGCTCCACGTTGGCGTCGGGCGAGGTGTGCTGTGTCGTCACGCGGTCTCCGTTGTCGTTGGATCCGGACCTCCGGCGGCGCGGGTGTGCTGCCCGGCAATAGTGGCGTGCAGCAGCCCTGCCGCGCCCGAGTCGTAGTTCGCTAATCCTTCCGCGGTTGCGACGGTGGGCTTATACGGCCCGACGAGTCCTGTAGCCATGGAAACGAGCACTGGCCCGTGCAGGCGGGGACCAAGAGCTGGAAGGCGTTCTTCTTCGGCTCGCTGGACTCCTCCAGCTTCATCACGGTCGACAAGCCTCCGGCCTCGCTGTGGGTCAAGGCCCACTTCAAGAAGGTCACGATCGCTGACCGGACCAGGTACGACCTCACGCAGCGCGTGAGCTGAGCCGATCGCCGGTCCGGCGGCCGTGCTGTCGCCTGGAAACGTCCGGCTCACGGTCGCCCGCGTGAGCGTCTCGGACGTTTCCGGCGCCCACCGCCGGAGACGTCCGAACCGGCTGCCCTGGGGGCCGGTGACGGACGTTTCCGTTGTCGCACAGCGTCAACGTCGGAGCGAGCGCGGGGACGTGGTCGGGGATGGACGTTGCCGCGGCCACCCCTGGCCATAGACAGGTTGCCGGTGTATCGTCACCGCCCGTGAGGGTGCGCGCGCTGCTGTGGATGGTCGTGATCGCCGCTGCCTGCTGCGCGACCATGGCGACGGCAACCACCGCGGCGGCGCAGGTGCCCGCGGGCATGCCGACTGACGTGCCGGCGGCGGCCAGCGACGCACCCCCGGCGCTACCCGAGCCGTCCAGCGAGGCATGGCCGTTTCCCAATTCGTTTCCGCAGACGTCGGGTGCCGGACGCCTGGCCGGGGGAGCCTCGCTGTGGTCTGACTTCGTCTATGACGACTACGGCGCCTCCAGCCCGCTGGGCCTGCCGGCCTCCACCTTCGAGGGCAGCTCGGGACTCGCCGGGCGCCAGGGGGACTACGTCTTCCCCTCCGGCGCGGCCGACAACAACGGCGCCGACATCTTCCGCGCCGGCATCGGGCTCAGCGGCGGCTACAGCTACTGGCGCGTGGACTGGGTCACGCTCGCTGACCCGAACATCCCGATCGCGGAGTGGACGTTCGACACCGACGACAACCCGGCCACCGGCGCCGCGACATGGCCGGCGGCCGCCGGCGTGCGCTCGCCCGGGATCGAGAAGGCGCTGGTCGTCTCCAGCCGCGGGGCCTGGCTGGTCGATCCGACGACCGGAACGCGCACCGACGTTGTCGCCAACGGTGGCCGGCTGACCATCGACCCCCGCTCGAAATCGTTCGTGGTGGCGATCCCCAACAGCCTGCTGCCGGTCAGCGGCAACTGGCGGGTGCGCCTGGGAGCGGGCCTGGCCGACTCCACCGGCCAGAGCTTCGCCGCTCCGCAGTTGGCGGCCACCGGCTCCGATGTCCTCTCGGCGACCGCCGAGCGCCTGTACAACGTCACCTTCCGCAGCGTCGCCCAGGAGCCGCCGGTCTACACCGACGGGATCACCGACGCCCTGATCGCGCTCGCCCAGGCGCAGCTGGCCTCCAACCCGGTCGCCGGCGCGCTGGGAGCTGACGGAGTCGCGCGCCAGATCACGGGCAACTTCTGGATGGAGGACGACCAGGCAGACACGCTCGCCGGTGGTGACGTGTCGAAGTTCTCTGAGCTGGTCGACTGGTCAGCGCTCGCCGCCCAGGGCTCGACGCCCGAGCCGCAACCGACGGGCTACAGCGCGCGCTGGTACGTCTCGCGCCTGCACCCGGGTTCGGGCCAGGTGATCGACGACGGCACCGAGGGCAACTTCAAGCCGACGCTGCTCGACCAGGTCCAGCCCTACTCGGTGTACGTCCCCACCACCTTCAGGCCGGGCCAGCAGCTGCCCTTGACCTGGATCCTGCACTCGCTGGAGGTCAACTACAACCAGTACGGCGGCTATGACCCGCAGCTGATGCAACAGCTGTGCCAGCAGCGCGACTCCATCTGCGCCACCACCGAGGGCTTCGGCCCCTCCGGCTGGTACTACAACGAGGCCGAGACCGACTTCTGGCAGGTGTGGCGCTCGCTGGCCGACAGCTACGCCCTGGATCCCGAGCGGACCGTGATCTCCGGCTACTCGATGGGCGGTTGGGCCTCCTACAAGCTCGCCTTCGAGCACCCCGACGACTTCGCGGGCGCGCTCGTGCTGGACGGCCCGGTCGCCTGTGGCGTGGAGGCCTACCCCGGGGCCACCGCTCCCGCGTTCCAGGATCCGCCCTGCTCACAGGACGGACAGAGCCAGCCGCTGATCGCCAACGGCCGCTGGATGCCGTATGTGATCGACCAGACCTACGCGGACGAGCTGGTGCCCACCACCGGGGTGGTCTCCCAGGCGCAGGCGTTCGACACCCTGGGCCAGCGCTACAACCTGTTCATCCACACGGGCGCCGACCACCTCGGGTTCGCCGTGGAGGACCGCTTCTCCGACGTGGTGTCGGCACTCGGCTCGCCAGTGCGCACAACCGATCCGGGGTCGTTCACCTATCGCTGGTACCCGAGCCTCGACAGCGCGGCGCTGGGGATCGGCGCCACCGGCGACTACTGGCTCAGCGGCCTCGGCGCTCGCGACCGGGCGTACGGCAAGCTCGCCACCGTGGTCGCCGACGACGGCGCGCTACCCGATCCCGGGATCACCCCGCAGCGCTTCGGTCCCTCCCCCACCACGCAGCCGCTGCCCGGCACCAACTACGGCCTCTCGTGGAAGCTCGGGCCCCCGACGGCCGCTCCGATCGCCCTCATGACGCTGAGACTGACCGACGTGGCCGGGCTCACGATCGATGCCCAGGCGGCCAGGCTGCGGCGCGGCACGATCAACGTGCACAGCGACGGAGACTCCCGGATCACCTTCACCGGGCTGCCCAGCGGCACCAAGGTCTTCCGCCACGGGGCACTGGTCAAGCAGGTCGGCTCCGATGGCACGGCCGCCGTACCGGTCAGCTCAGGCATCACGGTGATCGTGCTGGGCGGCGCCGCCTCGGTGGGCGGCTCATCCTCCAAGTACTCGTGCGTGCGGCCGACCGGCCGTCTGCTGGGCCGGCGCCTGGGACCGGTGACGCTGGAGATGAGACGCGCCGTCGTACGCAGGCACTTCACGCGTCGCAGCACCGGCGGGCGGCGCGACATGGACTTCTTCTGCACGGCCTCTCATCGGATCCGCGTCGGCTACCCGTCGGCGACGCTGCTGCGCTCGCTCGCATCCAAGCAGCGTCGCCGGGTGAGCGGCCGCGCGATCCTCGTGCTGACGGCCAGCCACCATTACGCGCTGCACGGCGTGCATCCGGGAACGCGCCTGACCGCCAAGGTCCGACGCGCGCTGCACGTCGGACGCCGGTTTCACGTCGGCAAGAACCTCTGGTACCTGGGCCCCGAGGCGGGCAGCCGCGGCGTGCTCAAGGTCCGCGGTGACCTGATCGAAGAGATCGGGATCGCCGACGCGCGACTCACCGGTGACCGGCAGGCCGCGCGCCGCTTCTTTCATACCTTCGACTAGGCGGCGGAGGGGGCTCGCGCTCCGAGCGGGAAGCTCACGCTGGTCAGCTGCTCGGAGACGTCCCATAGGCGCCGGGCGACATCGCCATCCCGGGCGGCCTTGGTGCGGCCGACGAGCTTGGGCGCGCCGCGCTGCTCCATGAAGCCGCTCGGTCCGGCGAAACTGTTGCCCGGAACGTCGGCGACGGCCGCGTACAGGGTGGGCAGCGCGCCGCCGTTCTCGTCCTGGGCGATCAGCCGGTTGCCGATCACGCTGATGCGGTCCATCAGCCCGCTTCCGCTGTGGAACTGGAGGTTGGTGGAGGCGTAGCCGGGATGCGCGGCGTTGGCCAGCACGCTGGAGCCGGCGCCGGTCAGCCGGCGCTGCAGCTCTGCGGTGAACAGCAGGTTGGCGAGCTTGGACTGCCCGTAGGCGCGCCATGCCCTGTAGGGCTTGCGCTCCCAGTTGAGATCGTCGAAATCGATCGCGCCGGCGCGGTGAGCGGCCGAGGAAACGGTAACCACGCGCCCGGTTACGTTCTCCAGCAGCAGGTTGGTGAGCGCGAAGTGGCCCAGGTGGTTGGTGCCGAACTGCAGCTCAAAGCCGTCGGCGGTGCGGCTCAGCGGCGGGATCATCACGCCCGCGTTGTTGATCAGCAGGTCGATCTCGCCGTCCCAGCCCTCGGCGAACGCGCGGACGGAGGCCAGGTCGGCCAGGTCCAGCGGGCGGACCTCGACGTTTCCGGGCATGCTCGCGGCGGCGGCCTGGCCCTTCTCGAGGTTACGGACGGCCAGCACCACGCGAGCGCCGTGCGCGGCCAGGGCCTTGGCGGCGCCGCGACCGATCCCGCTGTTGGCGCCGGTGATGATCGCGGTGCGACCGCTCTGATCGGGGATGTCTCGGGTGCTCCAACTGGAAGTAGTCATAGACAACAATGTAGCTGCCGACAACAATGTTGTCAAGGACTACTTCGTCCGCTAGGCTGTCGGACGTGGACGAGCGCCGCTACCACCATGGCAACCTGCGCGCCGCGCTGCTGACGCAGGCGCAGCGCATCGTGCGCGAGCGCGGCGTCGCGGAGCTGTCGCTGCGCGAGCTCGCCCGTGAGGTGGGCGTCAGTCACGCCGCTCCGCGCCGCCATTTCCCGGACCGTCAGGCGCTGCTCGACGCGCTCGCCGAGGCCGGCTTCGAGCGCTTGGGCGCCGAGCTGCGGGCCGCCGTCGAGAGCGCCGGGGAGGGGTTCGAGGCCCGTCTGCAGGCGACGGCGGCCGCCTACATCCGGTTCGCGATCGGGGATCCCGAGCTCCTCGAGCTGATGTTCGCGGGCAAGCATCGCGAGTCGGCGGGCACGCTGGTGGAGGCCGCCGACCGGGCGTTCACGGTGCTCTTCGAGCTGATCGGACAGGGTCAGGCGGAGGGCGCGCTTGAGCCGGGCGACCCCGAGCGGGTCGGTCTCGTGCTGTTCGCCACGGTCCACGGCATCGCCGCCCTGGTCACCGGCAGCATGGTCGCCGTCGACCAACTCGACTGGCTGGTCCCCGATGCGATCGCGCACTTCCTGCGCGGCTCGCGCACCGCCCTCGTCCCACAGAACTAGATCGTCCAGTACTGAAGGCGGCGTGTGCGCGATTCAGGACATATATTGTCCAGGATCGCGCACGTAACTCCGCGGTTGCGCATTGCGTATCGTGCCGGCGATGGCTCGCTACGACGCGATCGTGGTCGGCGCCGGCCACAACGGGCTGGTCGCCGCCACGCTGCTGGCGCGCGCCGGGTACCGGGTGCTGGCCCTCGAACGCGCCTCGGCCGTCGGCGGAGCGGCGGTGTCGGCGTCACCATTTGCCGGTGTCGACGCCCGGATCTCTAGGTACTCCTATCTGGTCAGCCTGTTTCCGCGGGCGCTGCTGGCCGAGTTGGGCGTCGGCGTGGAGCTGCGGCGGCGACGCGTTTCGTCATACACGCCGTCAGGAGACGCCGGCGTCCTGATCTGCGATGACCCCGAGCGCACGCGGGCGTCGCTCGTGCGCACGCTCCAGAGCGACGGGGCAGTCGCCGAGCTGGCGCGGTTCGGCGCGTTCACCACCGGGCTGGCGCGACGGGTCTTCCCCACCCTGACCGAGCCGCTGCGACCACGCGCGGAGCTGGTCAAGGGAGCCGAGTCCGTGTTCGGACAGCCGCTGTCTGAGCTGCTGGCCTCCTCGTTCGCATCAGACCTGGTGCGCGGGATCGTCGCCACCGACGCGCTGATCGGCACGTTCGCCGGGCTCGACGATCCCGGCCTGGTCCAGAACCGCTGCTTTCTGTACCACGTGATCGGCAACGGGACCGGACGCTGGGACGTGCCGGTGGGCGGCATGGGAGCACTCACCGAGGGGCTGACGCAGGCGGCCACCCGCGCGGGCGCCGAGCTGCGCGTCGACGCTCCGGTGACTGCCCTCGACGCGGACGGCCAGCGCGCCCAGATCACCACCGCGGACGGTCGCACCTACCTCACCCGGCACGTGCTGTGCGGCGCGGCCCCCGTGGTCTTGTCCGACCTACTCGGCACCGCCGGCCCCACACAACCGCCCGAGGGGTCGCAGCTCAAGCTCAACCTCCTGCTGCGCCGGCTCCCCCGTCTGCGCGATCGCGACGTCGAGCCCGAGGACGCCTTCGCCGGCACCCTCCATGCGAATGAGACCTATTCTCAGTTGCAGGACGCCCATCGGCAGGCCGCCGCCGGCCAGATCCCCGAGCTGCCGCCGTGCGAGGCCTACTGCCATTCGCTGACCGACCCGAGCATCCTCGGTCCACAGCTGCGCGCCGCCGGCGCGCAGACGCTCACCGTGTTCGCGCTGCACATGCCGGCGCGGCTGTTTCGCGAGAACCCGGAGAAGGCCAAACGCGAAGCCGTGCGGGCCACCCTGCGCTCCTTGGACTCGGTGCTGGCCGAGCCGATCGAGGACTGCGTGGCGGCCGGGGCCGACGGCGAGCCGTGTCTGGAGGCCCTGACTCCGGTCGAGCTCGAGGACGAGCTGGCCATGCCGGGCGGTCACATCTTCCACCGCGACCTGAGATGGCCGTTCGCCGAGTCCGATGATGAGATCGGCCGCTGGGGCGTTGAGACCGAGCTGGCCAACGTCTGGCTGTGCGGCGCCGGCGCTCGCCGGGGCGGGGCGGTCAGCGGGATCCCCGGCCACAACGCGGCCGCGGCGGTGATCGAGGCCGACGGCAAGGCACCGCGAGGCCGCTGATATCGAACTCGTGGTGATCCGGCCGCCGACGGGCGCCGTACCTAGTACACGCCCTTATAGAAACCGCCCGATCGGAGAACCCCACCATGCTCGGACTCGACAATCCCATTCACATCCTCTTCCTGCTCGTCATCGTGCTGCTGGTCTTTGGCGCCAAGCGCCTGCCTGAGATGGGCAAGTCACTTGGCGAGGGACTGCGCGGCTTCAAGGATTCGGTCAGCGGCGAGTCCACCGAGCAGACGGCGCCCATGATGACCGCGCTTGAGAAGACCGCGCCCGCGGTCCCCGCGACCGACACCTGGACGAACGTCGCGGCCGTCCACGAGACCGAGACCGAGCGCGTCCCCGCTCGCCCGGCCGCTTAACCGCCCCGCGTCACCAGCTCACAGCTGATGCAGATGCCGGGCGCGATCGCGTCTGCGGCGTTTCGCCCCGCGTCCCATGACGCGCGGATGAGCGCCGTGGACCACCTCGAGGAGCTGCGCGCACGCCTGATCGTGGCGCTGCTGGCAATCGGGGTCGCCTTCGGGCTGTGCTTCTGGCAGAACCATCAACTGCTGCGCCTGGTCAACCAGCCGCTGGCGCACAACACCCAGCAGCAGGTCAAGGAAGGCCACGGCACCCTGGGTGCGACCTACTCGCTGCAGCGCAACGCCCGCGACGTGGCCAAGCAGGTCGGGACCGTCGCGGGGGTCGTGCGCAACCAGACCCACGATCCGGCGACGACCGCATCGCTGACCCAGGTCCAGCGCAGCCTGACCAAGGACGTCAAGGCGCTCTCCGCATCGCCCTCGGGCGACCGTCCGGTGACGCTCGGTATCGGTGAGCCGTTCACCGCCACGCTGACGGTCACGCTGATCTTCGCCCTGATCCTCTCGCTGCCCGTCCTGCTGCTTCAGGCGTATGCGTTCTTCATGCCGGCGTTCTCAGCGCAGCAGCGGCGCCACATGCTGCCGGTCACGGCCGCGATCCCGCTGCTGTTCGCGGCCGGTGTCGCGTTCGGCTACGCCGTGGTGCTCCCCGCGGCCCTGCACTTCTTTCAGAACTTCAACAGCGACCAGTTCAACGTGCTCGTTCAGGCGAACCAGTACTACAAGTTCGCCGCCACCGTGCTGCTGGCGATGGGCCTGCTGTTCCAGATCCCGGTGGGGATCATCGCGGTCACCCGCGCCGGGCTGATCACGCCCGCGCAGCTGCGCCACAACCGGCGCTACGCGGTGCTCGCCTGCTGCGCGATCGCCGCCATCCTGCCCGGGGACGCGATCACGATGCTGCTCGAGACTCTGCCGCTCTACGTCCTGTTCGAGGTCAGCGTGCTGATCGCGGCGTACTCCGAGCGTCGTGCCCGGCGACGCGCCGGGGCCGATCCGCCGGTGGATGGGGCGGACCGAGCCGACTCGGGCCTATGATCGATGTATGCCTAATCCCTCCTCCGCCCGTAGCGTCAAGATCGGCAGCGACGAGCGCACCGGCTGGTCGTCGGAGCGCCCGCGCCGTGACGGCGCGCCTCCCCGCCCCGTCGACGTCTCCGTGCGCAACACCCAGCTGCGCCCCTCCGACCGCCTGCGCTACTCGCCGGGCAGCCTCCTGTTCGTCACCGGCGCGCAGGCCGCGGGACTCGATCGCCTGCTGGGCCGGGTGATCGAGGAGCGCGGGATCGTCTTCACGCCCGCCAAGGTCCGCGGGCTCCTGGCCGGACGGGTGCCGGAGGACCAGATCGAGGCCAAGGCCGACGAGTTGCTGCGCGTGGCCGTCGCCAAGCGTATGAAGGCCGGCGAGACGGCCGTCGTCGCCGTCGAGAACGCCGATGCGGCCACGCGACGCCAGTTCGTCGAGCTGGCCCACGCCTATCGCCGCCCTCGCCACCTGCTGATGGTCGAGGCCCCCAACGACCAGATCGCCGACGACGAGCGCACGGTGCTCGACGAGCTGCGCCGCACGTTGACCGCCGGCGACCTGGGCGGCGAGGGGTTTCACACCTCGATCCGGCTGGCCAGCACCTCGCTGGCCGAGCTCAAGAAGATCGTGTTTCGCCCCGCGCCGGCGGACGACTGACGGCGCTCAGCGCCGGGCGACGGACACGGTGACCCCGGTCGTGGCCAGCTGCGCGCCCCCGACCGCGTCAGTGATGAGGACTCGCGCGCGGTAGTGGCCGGGGCGGGGGTAGGTGTGGGCGGCGGCGACCGTCCGCTGCGCTCCGCTGCCCGCGATGTCGCCCGACGAAGTGCTGCCATCACCCCATTGGATCGTCGCGCGCAGAACGCTGCCCAGCGCGTCGAGGGGTAACCACAGGCCTGCGAGGGTGCTCGAGAGGCTTCGTCCGGCGACCGCCTGCACGTCGCGGCCGGTCAGCCGCGGGGCGGCGTACCCGGGTGAGTCGTCGAGCGCCAGCGGCACGCCGCCGCGGACGGTCCCCAGGTTGGTGAGCGCCACGGACTCCAGGCCGTTGCCGGCGCCGCCGTTGCTGGTGACGGCGATCGCCAGGGTGTTCAGACCATCCGGGTTCAGCACGCCGTTGGGCACCACGAACGTGTGCTGCGGCCCAACGTCTGCGATGTACTGGCCCATGTTCCAGCCGTTGACGAAGATCAGCGCCCGGTAGTCCGCCGAGGAGCGGGGAACCGACGGGTCCCCGATCGTCACCCCCAGCGAGGCGTCGTCGGCTTGGGGGATGTGCAGGCCGAACGTCGTGCGGTACCAGGTCGTTCCGGCGGACGCGCTGGCCGCCGGAACGGTGGCGGTCGACCAGCCGCGGTCGGGATAGCCGGGCAGGTACCAGCCCGCTCGCTCGCCGTACAGGCCGCCGTTGTTGACCGGTCCGCGCACGGGATCGGTGATGTCCTCGCCACCCTGGTCGCCCTGGATCCTCCAGCTGATGGGCGCTGTCAAGGCGTTCCCGGATGCGTCGCTGATCGCGACCGAGATCAGGCCCCGGCCCTCCTTCTGAGCATCGTTGATGCCGCCGTCCTCGTTGTGCGAGTCGTCGCGGACCATCACGGACAAGACATGGGGGCCCGGTGTCTGCAGGCTCGCGGGAATCGCGAACGAGGCGGTGCCGGTGGTCGGCGGCGAGCTCAGCCCCGTGGCCAGCACGTTCTGGCCCAGGTACTGGCCGTCGAGCCAGGCCTGCAGCATTCCGGCCCCGCCGCCTCCGTAGCGCAGGCTGATCGACGTTGCGGCGCCGGCACCCGAGTACCGGCCGCGATACCACACGTCGCCATGATGAAAGCCGTAGTCGTCGGCGGTCAGCACCGGCTGTCCGGCCGGCGGCGGCGTCGTGCTGTTCGTCTGGGTCCTGTCGGCGCTCGCCCACGCGCTGTCGTCGAAGGCCGGGTCGGCCTCGGGGGAGCCGGACGCGCTTCGCCACGTCGCGCTGTCGAGGTTGGGCAGCCAGACCGCAACCGGTCCCGGCAGCTGTCGCAAGACGGCCAGGCTGCCGGATGGCGTCGAACCCATGCCTGTCGGATCTCCGTTCCAGGTGACCGAGTCGACCCCGGAGGGAGCCCACACCTCGAGGTCACTGGGCGCGGTGGTATCGCCGGTCAGCCGCAGGCGGTCGCCCGTCATGGTGGCCGTGCGCACGAGCTCGGGCCCGCGTTCCAGCACCGGGCCCGCGGCAGTGTCCTGGCGCCAGAACGTCCCGGCGGTGTCCTCGTCGGCCAGCAGGAGCAGCAGCGGCCGGCGCCCGCCGCCGGTGATCCGCACCTCGGCCAGGCCGTGATGCACGTAGTCCAGCCGCTCGTCGCCGGTGGCCGGATCCCAGGCGATGCTGACGTTGCCCGACAGCACCTGCACGTGCGGCTGCGACGCGTAGCGCAGCACCGTCTCCCCGTCCTCGCCGTCGCGACCGTGCAGCAGCGCCACGTCCCGGTCGCCCTGCGTGAAATGGGTCATGATCTCCGACGTCGAGTAGACGAGGTGCTGACCGTCCATGGCGTAGTCGGCGACCAGGGTCTTGGCGTCCTGGCCGTTGAGCTGAAGCGTGCCCGACTGCGGAATCGTGAACAGGCCATCGGCGGTCGTGATCGGGAGGCTGAAGCTGTCGTCGGTGGTCGCGCTGGACGGGTTGTGGGTCGCGATGTAGAAGTGCGTGCCGGTATCCGGGTTGACGTCGTCGTAGACCTTGACCGCGGGGTCGGAGGGGGTTACCGCCGGTCCGGGATCGACCTTGGTGATCTCGGGCACGCTCTGCAAGAACAGTCCCAGCTCCTTCATCGTCGTCGCCTTGGGGCGGATCTGCCGGGCCTCGCTGATCGCCGCGCCGTAGTCATAGGACGTGTAGACGACCGGTGCCGGCAGCCATCCCCACGAGGTGCCGCCGAACGTCATGTAGAAGTTCTGAAGCGTCAGCCGGTTGGCGATGTTGGTCTCGTAGAAGACGCGCTCGTACCCCGGTCCCTCGCGCACCGCAGTGCAGGGATACGTTCCGGCGCTGCCCCAGTAATCGAACCAGCCGCCGCCGAACTCGGCGGTGTACCCGGGCGTGTTCGGCGACGCCGAGGCACCGCCCTTGGCCCCGCCGGGGCCCCAGATCCCCCAGTCCGGCGCGGCGTTCGGCGAACCCGGTGTGGCGTCGGTGTGACACGTGCCGCCCGGATAGCCGTCGAAGCCGTACAGGTCGACCGGCCCCGGGACGGTGCCGGGCACGTCGGAGCTGGCGGGCACCCAGTCGCCGTTGCGGCCCTTGTCGTTGTGGAAGATCGGCACGGTGATGCCATCCGCGCGCACCTGCGCCGCGAGGTTCTGCATGTAGCTCTGCTGCGCCGATCCCGTGCTGCCCAGCTCGTTCTCGATCTGGTACAGGATCACGGGGCCGGTCCCGTTGGTGTACTGGTGGCGAGCGAGGACCTGATCGATCTCGTGCAGCCACTGGTCGGCGGCCGCCAGGTAGTCGGGAGCGTTGGTGCGCGCCTTGCCCGCCTGGGTAAGCAGCCAGCCAGGAAACCCACCCGCGTCGAGCTCGCCGTTTATGTACGGCCCCGGCCGCGCGATCACGTACAGCCCGACCTGCTGGGCGATGTCCAGCAGCTCGTCCATGTTGCGAATCCCCGTGAAGTCATAGACGCCGGGCTTGGGCGAGTGATAGCCCCAGTCGAAGTAGATCGAGACGGCGACGTAGCCCTCCGCCTTCATCTTCTGCAGCACATCGCGCCACAGCGATGGGCTGGGCAGTCGGAACGGATGGAACTCGCCCGACCAGATGAACGTGCGCCGGCCGTCGAGCAGCAGCGAGTACTTGTCGAAGCTGATCGTGTGCGACGCGACCGTCGACGCCCGGGGCATACCCCGGCTTGACGACCTCGCCGACGAGTATCCCGACACGACCAGCGCCGCCAGCGCCGCCAGCACCATCGCCAACCCGAGCCACCGCGTCCATCTGCGCACCTTCACGACCTTCACGACCGTCGCCTCTTTCGCCGTTAGCGCACAACCCACTTCCCGCGTGGGCTCACGTTCTAACCCGCTGCGACGAGCGGCGCGGTCAGGAGGCGGACAAAGCGTCAGACGACGGCGACCGGCCGCACCATCGACCCGGTGGCCCCGCGGATCGACAGCGGCAGGCACATGAAGCAGAACTCGCGGACGCCGTCGCGGGCCAGTTCCTCACAGTTGACCATCTCAAGGATGAAGATCCCGCGCTCGACGAGCAGCGCGATGTGAACCGGATGGGGGTTGCCGGGCACGGTGGACGGCAGAACCTCCAGCGACTCCGTGTCTCCCGCGACCGCCACCACGCCCTGCTCGGCCAGCCACAGGGCGGCGTCGCGGTCGATGCCGGCCTGTTCGTGGGCGGCGATGAAGTCGGCGTCCGGCCAGCCCGAGAGGTAGCCCGTGCGCACGAGGGCGACATCCCCGGGACGTACAGAGACATCCTGCTGCTCACACAGCGAACGGAGCTCGTCGGCCCCTACGGGCTCGTGGGCGTCCAGCGCTTGCACGCCGCGGAAGCCGGCGACGTCGAGCAGCACCCCGCGGGTGATGATCGGGGGGATGTCGGTCGCGTCGTCGCGTAGGGGACCGAAGTCACCGAGGTCGCGCTCGGCGTTGCCGCCGCCGAACCAGCTGTGCTCATCGCCGCAGGTGATGTGCGACAGCGCGTCGATATGCGTGCCGGAGTGCACAGTTCCCATCACCATCTCGCTCTGCCAGGCGAAGTTGACGGCGTTGTCGGCCAGCCAGGCCTGGTCGCCCTGGTTGTCCAGACCGCGCGGGGTGCGGTAGGCCATGACCTGGAACGGCGGGTGACCGGGGAACAGGGGCATACCGGGGAAGCGCTCGCAGTCGAGGTCGTAGACCCGCCCCCGCCTCGCCAGGCTCAACGCCCCGCGCACATGCTCCGCGGTCAGCTGGGCGGCCGGCGTGGTGTGGGTGGTGGACATGTGATCACGCCCTCGTGGTTGCGTTTGCGGGGAACGAGTGACCGGTGGGCGGCCGGGCGCGCTTGCCCGGGCACGGCTTGCCACTTGTCGCCGCCGAGAGGCACAGCTCCGGAGCCAGGGCCTTCTCGTAGAAGTCGTCGAAGAATCCGGTGCTCGGCGCCTTGCTGGGAGGGAAGGTGTTACAGCCCGTGGTCACGTTCGTGCACTTCTTGAGCTGGCCGGCGGTGTTGAGCGGGAGCGGGACCTGCATGAGCTTGGGCATCTTGTGGCCCTGGAGAATCGCCACCGCCTCCTTGAGCGCGTAGGCGCCCGTGTAGGGCGGCGACCCGTAGGAGATCCCGTTGACCTGATGGGAGGCCATCGCGTTGCGAAACCCGTTCTCGGACTCGCCCACGGTCGGCACGAGCTTGCGCCCGGCCGCCCGGTAGGCCTGCAGGATCCCAAAGCCCACCTGGCCCCACACGCCCTGGATGTCGTGATCGGCGCCGAGCACCCGGGCCATGCCCTGCTGGGTGTCGGCCTGGTCCCAGTTGCCGGCGAACTGGGCGATGACATGGACGCCCGGGTGCTTCTTGAACACCGCGGCGGCCCCGGCGCGGCGCAGCGTGTCCACCGACGTTCCGGCCACTCCGTTGGCCTCCACGATGTTGCCCTTGCCGTGCAGCGCGTTGACCAGCCACTGCGCGGTGAACTTTCCGGCGGCGAACTGGTTGATGTGGACGTTGTAGGCGCACGGTTCCGTGACCGCACCGTCATAGGCGATCACCACGATGCCGCGATCACAGGCCTGCTTGACGACCGGGTTCAGCGCGGTCGGGGAGATCGGGAAGGTGAGGATCGCGTCGTAGCCCGAGGCGATCATCTGCTGGATCTGCTCGATCTGGCTGTTGATGTCGGCGCCGCCTGCGCCAGCCGCTCCGGCGACGTAGGTGTGCAACTGGACCTCGTGGTTGTAGGGCGGCGTGGCGGCTTCGGCGGCGACGAGCTTCTGTGCCTCGATCTGCCAGTCGTTGCCGACATAGCTCATCGACAGCGCGATCTTGAACACGCGGTGCGGGTTGCCGTGGATGCCCTGCTGGCCGGCCGACGCCGAAGCGCATCCCGCCGTCACCAGGCACGCCAGCAGGATCAGAATCCGCCGCATACTCCCACTCCCATACCGCTGGTCTTCCCCACGCTGGCGTTTTTATGCACGCGCCCGGGGGTACCGACACACCATGGGAGAGGCAAAGGGACGGATGGCCCTTGTCGTCCGTGACGTGGTCAAGCGTTACGGCGCCACCGTCGCGCTCGACGGCGTTTCCTTCGAGATCCCGGAGGGCTCGGCTCATGCGCTGATCGGAGAGAACGGCGCCGGCAAGTCGACGCTGGTCAAGATCGTGAGCGGGATCACCCGTCCCGACTCGGGCGAGATCGAGGTCCTCGGCGAGAGCGTGCGCCGCATCGCCACGCCGGCGCGAGCCGCCGCCCTGGGCATCGGCACCGCTTTTCAGGAGCTGTCGCTGGTGCCGACGCTGACGGTGGCGGACAACCTGCTGCTCGGCATCGAGCCGCGCAGCCCACGCGAGCGCCACAGCAAGGCGCAGGAACTGCTGGAGGCGTGCGCGGTTCCGGACATCTCGCCGGAGTGGCGCGTCGAGGACCTGACACTCCCCGAGCGCCAGATGGTCGAGATCGCCAAGGCGGTCCGGCACCAGCCGCGGCTGCTGTTCCTGGATGAGTCCACGTCGGCGCTGGGCGAGGGCGCGAGCGAGTGGTTCGCCAGCCTGCTCGGCCGCTTACGCGAGCGTGACACCACCCTGGTCTTCATCACCCATCGCCTCGGAGAGGTGCGCGAGCACTGCGATCACGCGACCGTCCTGCGCAACGGCCAGGCCGTCGGCGACGTCGCCATCGACGAGGTCGACGAGGACGAGGTGGTGCGGATGATGATCGGTCGCTCGATGGAGCAGGCGTTCCCCGACCGGCGGCCTGCGGCCGATCGTCCGGTGAAGCTGAAGACCCGCGGGTTGGGGCTGGACGGGGCCTTCGCGGACGTCGACCTGGAGTTGCGCGAGGGGGAGATCGTCGGCGTCGCGGGGCTCGACGGGCAGGGCCAGCGGGAGCTGTTCCTGTCGCTGTTCGGCGTGCTGCCGTGCGACGACGGCGAGATCCTGATCGACGACCGGCCCGTGCAGATCCATTCACCGCGCGACGCGATCGACTCGCATCTCGGCATCTCGCTCGTTCCCGAGGACCGCAAGACCGAGGGGCTGTTCCTGGCGCTCTCGACGGCGACGAACATGGCGATCCCGTCGCTGGGCAGGCTGGCCAGCCACGGCTGGATCAACGAGCGCCACATCCGCCGGCGCGCGGTCGAGACCGCGGAGCGGCTCAATCTCGACCCGGGGGTCGTCAACGGCGAGGTCGGACAGCTGTCGGGCGGCAACCAGCAGAAGGTGGTGATCGGCAAGTGGTTGCTCGCGGGGGCGCGCTTCCTGCTGCTCTACGACCCGACGCGCGGCGTGGACGTGGGCACCAAGTTCGAGATCTACAAGCTGATCCAGGCGCTCGCCGACGAGGGCCGCTCGGTGCTCGTGTACTCGAGCGATTTGACGGAGGTGGTCGGGCTCTGTGATCGCGTCCTGACGTTCTATCGCTCGCGCGTCAGCGGGGAGTTCAGCGGCGATCAGCTGACCGAGACCAATGTCCTGAGCGCGATCGTCGGCCACAACGGAGCGCCGGCATGAGCGTCATCTCCTCGGCACCTCTGCGCACCGTGCGGCGGCAATGGACCGAGGGCCCGGTGGTCGCGTCCGCCGTTCTGGTGGCGATGCTGATCATCTACGCGTTCTTCGCCTCGCTGTTCTCGTCGTTCACGATCCAGGCGCTCAGCAACGACACCGCGCCCCTCGCGCTGGCGGCGATCGGCGAGACCCTGATCGTGCTCACGGGCGGCTTTGACCTGTCGGTGGGAGCGATCATCGGGCTGGTCAACGTGCTGCTGGCCACCCACCTGACCGGCCAGGGCGGACACGACGTGCTGTGGCTCGCGCTAACGCTGGTCGTGGCCGCCGCGGCGGGTTTCGTCAACGGCCTGCTCGTCGCCTACGTCCGGCTGCAGTCGATCATCGTCACGATCGCCACGCTGTTCATCTTCGGCGGCATCTCACTCGACGTGCTCTCCGAGCCCGGGGGGTCGGTGCCGCGCGGTTTCACCGACCTGTTGACCGGCGTGACATTGATCCCGCGGGGTCTGATCGTGATCCTGCTGGGCGCCGTCGCGTGGCTGGCGCTGCGGCGCACCCGGCTCGGAGCGGCGATATTCGCGATCGGCGGCGACCGCGAGTCGGCGCGCATGTCCGGGATCCGGATCGAGCGTCGGCTGCTGGCCACCTACACGCTGGCCGGCGTCTTCTACGGGCTGGCAGGCATCTTCTACACCGCGCAGACCGGCTCCGGAGACCCCGGCACGAGCACGAGCTTCCTGCTCGCTCCGTTCATCGCGGTGGTGCTCGGCGGGACGCGCTTCGGTGGCGGCGAGGGCTCGGCGATCGGGTCGATCGTCGGCGCCTTCATCGTGACGATGCTGATCGCGATCATCTTCGTGCTGGGGATCAACACATTCTCGACCGGTCTCGTCGAAGGGATCGTGCTGGCCCTCGCGGTGCTGCTCAACACGACGGTGAAGCGCTGGAGGCCGAAGCGCGACTGATGGCCACCGCCACCGCCCCCACCCGCGGCGAGAGCTCGCACCAGCTTCAGCGCATCGGCCGAGCGCTGCGCGCGCGCCCCTGGGCCGTCGTGTGGTTGGCGATCGTCGTGCTGTGGATCGCCTCCCGGTGGATCGTCAACCCCGGCTTCCAGACGCTCGACAACATCTGGGCGGTCGTCACGGCGTCGTCGTTCATCGCGGTGGCCGCCGCCGGGCAGGGCCTGGTGATCCTCACCGGAGGGATCGACCTTTCGATCCCGTGGATGATGACCCTGGGCGGCGTGATGATCGCCAAATGGACCCACGGCGACAACGGTGCGCTCATCTGGGCACTCCCGGCGCTGCTGGCCGTGGGCGCCGGCCTCGGCGCTATCAGCGGCGCCGCGGTGACGTTTTTGGGGATCGCGCCGGTCATCGTCACCATTGCCATGAACGCGGTGGCGCAGGGCATCGTCCTGCTGAGCACCAACGGCACGCCCACGGGCAGCGCGCCTTCGGTGTTGCGCGACGTGATGGTCAAGCACGTTGCGGGGATCCCGATCATCGTCCTCGCGCTGCTGGGGTTCGCGATCGTCGTCGGCGTGGTCATGAGCCGGACCACGGGCGGCAAGCGCGCCTACGCCGTGGGCAACTCCGAGCGCGTCGCCCGGCTCTCGGGCGTGCGCGTGCCGGCGGTGATCGTCGGGGTCTATGCGATCTCGGGCCTGTGCTCGGTGCTGGCCGGGATCCTGCTCACGGCCTCCTCCAGCCAGGGCTTTCTGGGGATGGGCGATCAGTACCTGTTGCCGTCGATCGCGGCGGTGGTCATCGGCGGCGCGTCGATCCTCGGCGGCCGCGGCCACTACACCGGGACGTTGGGCGGGGCCGTCTTCCTCGCGTTGCTCACCTCGGTGCTGACCGCCGTCTCGGTGTCGGAGGCCACGCGGGAGATCCTGTTCGGGGTCGTGATCCTGCTCGCCGTGCTGGCGGCTCGCGAACGGGGGCTGAGCTGATGGACGAGGTCATCATCTCGGCCGCCATCACCGGTGGCATGACCGTGCCGAGCCAGAGCCAGGCGATCCCGGTCACGCCCGAGGAGATCATCGATTCGGCGGTCGGCGCGTACGAGGCCGGGGCCGCGATCGTCCACATCCACGTGCGCGAGCCGGAGACCGGGCGCCCGAGCAGCGACCTGGAGCTGTTCCGGGAGGTCCTCATGGGGATCAAGGAGCGCTGCCCGGTGATCGTGCAGCCCACCACCGGCGGCGGCCAGGGGATGACAATCGAGGAGCGCGCGGCGGTGCTGACCGAATTCCAGCCCGAGATGGCCACCTTCAACACCGGCTCGATCAACTTCGGTCTGTTCCCAATCGGCGAACGTGACCTTGACTGGGACGACTGGGAGCGGGAGTACCTCGAGGGCACGCGCGGATACATCTTCCGCAACACGTTCGCCGACATGGAAAAGATCTGCGGGATGGTGCGGGAGGCCAAAGTCAAGCCCGAGCTCGAGGCCTACGACGTGGGGCACCTGTTCAACATCAAGCACCTGCTGGACCGCGACCTGCTCGACCGGCCGGTCCACATCCAGTTCGTGCTCGGCGTGCTGGGAGCCAACCAGCCCCGGATCGACCAGACGATGCACATGCTGCACACCGCCCGGTCACTGTTCGGCGAGGACTTCACCTGGTCGGCCGCAGGCGTCGGCTACCCCGCCGAGTACCAACTGGCCGCGCTGGGGATCATGCTCGGCGGCCAGCTTCGAGTGGGGCTGGAGGACAACCTGCGGCTGTCGCGCGCCCGCCGCGCCGAGAGCAACGCCGAGCTCGTCGCCAAGGCGGTCGAGCTGGCGGCGATCTTCGATCGTCCGCCCGCGACCCCGGATCAGGCGCGCGAGTTCTTCGCCCTCAAGGGCCGCGACGCCGTCGCCTACTGAAGGCGCTCGGCCAGTCGCTCAAAGGCGGCCGGGCTGGGACGCGCGGACCCCTGCTCGTAGGAGTGCACGAGCTCGACGATCCCGGCGTTCAGTGGCGTCTCGACACCGTGCTCGCGCCCGCGCTGCACCACCGCGCCGTTGATCACGTCGACCTCGCAGGGGACGCCGCGCTCGATGTCCTGGAGCATCGAGGCCTTGGTCGCTCCGAGCTGCGCGATCATCGTGTCGATCGCGCGCTCGGAGACCTCGGGATCAGTCGAGGCGATGTCCTGCGCCGCGACGCCCACGAGCTCCTGCAGCTCCAGATCCTGCGCGTGCCCCACGGCCACGCCCTCCCGCCATACCTCAACGGCCAGGCGTCGACCAAGCGGGTGCCCGGCCACCTCGCCGTAGAGCAGTCCGGACGCGACCCCCAGACCGGACCACGTCGAGTTGATCAACAGCTTTGACCACACCTGCCCGCGGATGTTCTGGCTGACGCGCACGTCGGCGGCTGTCTGAAGCGTCTCGCAGAGCCGCCGCAGGCGATCGGAGTCCGATCCGTCCGGCTCGCCGATCACAAACGGCGCCCGGGTCGTCTGCGCGAGACGGCCGGGACCGAGGTTCGTCGCTCCCCACTCGACGGTCCCGATCAGCAGCCGCTCGTCCCCCACCAGCGCCGCGATGCGGTCCTGGACGAGCCCGTTGCCCAGGGACACGAACGTCTTCGCCCGGTCGCGCAACGGCGTGAGTGCGGCCTGCAGGTGTGCGGCCTTCAGCGTGACCAGCGCGAACTCCGGCTCGGCCGGCAGCTCGGACGGATCCGTGTAGGCGTCCACGCGCACCGCGCGCCGGTCGCCGAGCTGATCGAGCTCCAGGCCTGGATCGCGCATCCGCGCCACGTGCTCGCGGTCGGCGTCGAGCACCATCACCCGACGCACCTTCCCGGTCATCAGCGCGGCCGTCACCCCGCCGATCGCCCCACCGCCGACCACCAGGACGTCGACGTCGACCATCACTCCCCTGCGGGGCCGAAACGTTGCGGGGGCAGGCGCTCGAGCAGCTGCGCCAGCGCGGCGTAGCGCTCGTCGCGCTCGCGGAGAATGCGCTCGGGCTCCCCGTCCTCATAGGCGTAGAGGCCCGCGCCGGAGCTGGTCCCGGTCTGCCCGCGCTCCACGCGCTCGCGCATCGCCTCCGGCACGAAGAACCGGTCGCCGAGGCCGTCGCGATGCTGCTGCAGGACCGCCGCGTAGACGTCGAGTCCGGCCATGTCGGCGATCTGGAACGGACCGAAGAACGGCAGCCGGAAGCCGAACGTCGACCGTGCGACCTCGTCGATCTCCTCCGGCGTGGCGATCCCGTCCTGGACGCAGCGCGCGGCCTCGCAGATCAGCGCCATCTGCAAGCGGTTGGAGACGAAGCCGACGCTCGCCTGCACGACCGCCGGCGCCTTGCCCAGCGCGCGCAGGAAGCCGACCACCCGTTCCACCACCGACGGATCGGTGCTCGGGGCCGCGACCACCTCGACACCGGGGGTCCATTCCGGCGGGTTGAACCAGTGCATGCCCAGGAAGCGGCCCGGTTCCCGCAGCGGCTCGGCGAGACGATCGACGGGCAGCGATGAGGTGTTGGTGGCGATGATCACGTCCTCGCTCACGGCCTCCTCCACCTCGGCCAGCACGGCGTGCTTGACATCCATGTCCTCGGCGACAGCCTCGAGCACGAGCGCCGCGCCGGTCGCGGCCTCGGCGATCGAGCCGCAGGCCGCAATCTCCTGCGCGCGGTCGATCAGAGCCGCGTCGATGAGGCCCGCGTCGACGTGGGAGCGCGCGCGCTCGATCACCCGCTCGCGGGCCTGAGCGGCGAGCTCTGAAGTGGCGTCGGCGATCCGCACGTGCAGCCCGCCGGCGACGAACGCCTCGGCGATGCCGCCGCCCATCCGTCCCGTGCCCACGACGGCGACGGTCCGCGGCCAGTCCGGTGCGTCCGACAGCCTCATGGCTCTCCCATGCCGTTCGTGGTACCCGTGCCGGCCGGCTGCCATGCCGGGCCATCCGGGAAGGTGAACTGGGCCAGCGACTCGGTGTGCATCTCGATGCTGTAGCCGGGAGCCTCGGGCGCCACGTAGCGCCCGTTGCGGATCCGGACGGGATCGACGAAGTGCTCGTGCAGCTCGTCGACGTACTCGACCACGCGCTCGTCGAGATCGCCGCCGACGGCGATGTAGTCGACCAGCGACAAATGCTGGACGTACTCCGAGAGCCCGACCCCGCCGGCGTGCGGACACACCGGGATCTCGAACCGAGCGGCGAGCAGGAGCACGGCCAGGACCTCGTTGACGCCGCCCAGACGACAGGCGTCGAGCTGGCACACCCCGAGGCCCCCGGCCTGCATGAGCTGCTTGAACATCATGCGGTTCTGGCAGTGCTCGCCGGTGGCGATCCTCACCGGCGCGACCTCGCGGGCGATGCGGGCGTGACCGAGGATGTCGTCGGGGCTGGTCGGCTCCTCCATCCACCACGGGTCAAATGAGGCGAGGCGGCGGGTGGCCTCGATCGCCTCCTCCACCTCCCAGACCTGGTTGGCGTCCATCATCAAAAACCGCTCGGACCCGATCTCCTCGCGGATCAGGGCGGCCCGGCGGACGTCGTCCTCGGGGTTGCCGCCGACCTTCATCTTGACGTGGGTCCAGCCCTGCCGCACGGCCTCGCGGCAGCGACGGCGGACTTCGTCGTCGCTGTAGCCCAGCCAGCCGACCGAGGTCGTGTAGGCGGGCAGGCCGTCGCGCAGCGCGGTCTGTTCACGTTCCCCGCGCCCGGCGGTCCGCTGGTGCAGGAGCTCGACGGCCTGGTCGGGCGACAGCGCGTCGGTGATGTAGCGAAAGTCGATGCAGCCCACGAGCTGCTCCGGGCTCATGTCGACCAGGAGCTTCCACAGCGGCTTGTCCTCGGCTCTGGCCCACAGATCCCACACCGCGTTGACGAGGGCCGCGGTGGCGAGATGGATCGCGCCCTTCTCCGGGCCGATCCAACGCAGCTGCGAGTCGCCGGTGATCGCCCGCCAGAAGCCCCGAGGATCGGCCGCCACATCGGACAGCCGCCGGCCTCGGACGAGGCCCGCCAGAGACTGGATCGCGGTGACCACGATCTCCGTGCCACGACCACAGGTGAACGTCATCCCGTAGCCCCGCAGGTCGGTATCGGTCTCAAGCGTGACGTAGGCGGCCGAGTAGTCGGGCGCCTCGTTCATCGCATCCGAACCGGCCAGGGTGCGGGAGGTCGGGAAGCGCACGTCGCGCACCTCGATGCCTGTGATCCGGCAGTCCCTCATACAAGGTCAGTACCCACAAAGGGCGCCGTCAAGCGCCGGGGCGCGCGCCCGTTGCGGCGCTCGCCCCGGCACTTTTTGCGATCAGAGCGCGACCGGCTCGTGCAGCTCGAGCACGATCTCGTGCTCGTCGCTGTCGCCGACCAGCACATGGGCGCCGTCGGCGATCGTGCCGTCGAGGATCGCCCGGGTCAGCTCTCGCTCCAGCGTGCGCCGGAGGTGGCGCCGCAGCGGACGAGCTCCGAACTCGGGGTCGAATCCCTCGCTCGAGAGACGGGCGATCAGCTCCGGCGTGACCGACAGCTCGACGCCGCGCTCCTCGCGGAGCCGGTCGGCGATCCGACCGCACAGCAGCTCGCCGATCTTGCGGACCTCGTCCTCGGTGAGCGACTCGAACACCACCACCTCGTCGATCCGGTTCAGGAACTCCGGCAGGAAGGCCCGCTTGGCCGCGGCCAGCATGCGGTCGGAATCGGCACCCGCCCCCGCGGCCTCGCCGCCGGTGAAGCCCACCGGCCGCTTGGCCTGTCCGGCGCCCAGGTTGGACGTCATCACGACCACCGTGTTGGTGAAGTCGACCGTGCGGCCCTCGCCGTCGGTCAGCCGTCCGTCGTCCAGGACCTGCAGCAGCACGTTCCAGACCTCCGGGTGGGCCTTCTCGATCTCATCGAGCAGGATCACGGAGTACGGGCGACGCCGAACCGGCTCGGTCAGCTGACCGCCCTCGCCGTACCCGACATAGCCGGGCGGTGAGCCGATCAGCCGCGCGACGGTGTGCGGCTCGCGGTACTCGGACATGTCGATGCGCACCAGCGCCTTGTCGGTGGCGAACAGCCGCTCGGCCAGTGCCTTGACCAGCTCGGTCTTGCCCACGCCCGTCGGGCCCATGAACAGGAAGCTGCCCAGGGGTCGATCCGGCTCGGACAGGCCCGCCCGCGCATGACGCACGGTCTCGGCCACGGCCTGCACGGCAGCGTGCTGTCCGATCACCCGCTCGTGCAGGTCATCCTCCAGCGTGCCCAGCCGCTCCAGCTCGGCCGCCACCAGCTCTCCCACGGGGATGCCGGTGCGGGTGGCCACCACTTCGGCGATCGCCCGCTCGTCGACGACAGAGGCGCCATGCCCGGCATCCTCTGGCTCGGACTGGTCGCTCTGCTCGAGCTCGGCCAGCTCGGACTCCAGGCGATCGATCCGCTGCTTGAGCTCGCCGGCGTCCTCGTATGCCTCGGCGTCAACCGCGGCCTGCTTCTCGGCACGCAGGTGCTGAAGCTCGGTCCGCAGCCGGTCACCGTCGCTTTCCACGTGGCGCAGGCGCAGCCTCGCCGCGGCTTGATCGACCAGGTCGATTGCCTTGTCGGGCAGCCGGTACTCGCTGATGTAGCGATCCGACAGCCGTGCCGCTGACTCGAGCGCCTCGTCGGTGATCCGCACGCCGTGGTGCTCCGCATACTGCGGACGCAGGCCATGCAGGATCTCGATGGTGTCGCTCACCGACGGCTCCTCCACCAACACGGGCGAGAAGCGCCGGGCGAGCGCTGCGTCACGCTCGACCTTGCGGTACTCGGCAAGCGTGGTCGCGCCGATCACCCGCAGCTCTCCGCGGGCGAGCATCGGCTTGAGGATGTTGGCCGCGTCCATGGCGCCCTCGGCACCGCCGGTACCCAGCACGGTGTGCAACTCGTCGACGAACAGGAGGATGCTGCCGTTGGAAGCGACGACCTCCTGAAGGGCGGCCTTAAGCCGCTGCTCGAACGCGCCGCGAAGCTGCGTGCCGGCGACCATGCCGCCGAGGTCAAGCGCGACCACTCGCACGCCGCGCAACGGCTCGGGCACGTCGTTCTCGGCGATCCGCAGGGCCAGGCCCTCCGCGATCGCGGTCTTGCCGACGCCGGCCTCGCCGATCAGTACCGCGTTGTTCTTGCGCCGCCGCGTCAGGGTCTCAACTACCTGCTCGATCTCCTTCGCCCGCCCGATCACGGGGTCCACGCGCCCTGCGCGGGCCTCGGCGGTCAGGTCATGGCCGAACTCGTCAAGCGCGGGGGTCTGCGACCGCTGGCGGCTCTGGTTGCGCTGGCCCACGGCCGCGCCGCCTTGGCCGTCGTCGGGCCCACCAGGGCCCATCGGGCCGCCGAACAACCCGCCCTCGGGCCGGCCGCCCTGCTGCGCCGCCACTGCCTCGCGAGCGCACCGCTCGCACAGCAGCCCCGCGCGTCGCCCGGCACCGCCGGCGAACATCACCTGCACGACGCCGGGGCGCTCGCCGCAGATGTCGCATAAGCGCACGTTCTGGGGGTTCGTATTATTGATATCCACGATTCTCAAATCTCCGATCTGTTCTCAGATCTAAGTCAGTACGACTGAGATTTTAGCGCAGCTCGATTGAGTGCGCAACTTCTCTGGGTGGCTGCCACCCCCCGCGTCCGTTAGCGTGCGCGGCTAAAGCAGAGTCAGCCGGGAGCGCCAGCGCGCCCGTGAGGAGGAGAGAGAATTGAGCGATCGGATCCTGACCAGTCACGCGGGGAGTCTGCCCCGGCCCGAGGACCTAGTAGAGGTCAACCTTGCGCGCAGCACCGGCGAGAACACCGACGAGGCCGCCTACGAGCAGCAGCTCGGCGCCGCCGTGGCAGACGTCGTCGCTCGCCAGCGCGAGCTCGGGATCGACATCGTCAACGACGGCGAGTACGGGCATTCGATGGGCGAGCCCTATGACTACGGTGCCTGGTGGAGCTATGTGTTCCCGCGCCTGGGCGGCCTGGAGCTCGACGAGACGCCGCTGCTGTCGGCAGCGCAAGCTCGCCCCAAGCCGGGCGAGGTGGCGCTGGCCAGCTTCGAGGAGCGCCGCGACTGGCAGCAGTTCTCGGCGGCCTACGCCGATCCGGGCTCGGGCGCCGCGCTGCCCAACCGGCCGCCGGTCACCCCGGTCGCCCGCGGGGCGATCACCTTCACCGGCCAGGAGGCGATCCAGCGCGACATCGCCCACTTCAAGGCGGCGCTCGACGCTCAGGGCCTGCAGGACGGCTACCTGAACTCCGTGGCCCCGGGCAGCTGTGCGCGCTTTGGCAACGAGTACTACGACGACGACGAGGCTCTGATCTACGCCTGCGCGGACGCGATGCGCGAGGAGTACACGGCGATCATCGAGGCCGGCCTGATGCTGCAGCTCGACGATCCCGCGATCGCCGAGAACTGGGACCAGATCAATCCCGCGCCGACCGTCGAGGCCTACAAGCGCTTCACGCGCGTGCGCGTGGAGGCGCTCAACCACGCGATCCGGGGCCTGCCGCCCGAGCGGATCCGCTTTCACCTGTGCTGGGGCAGCTGGCACGGGCCGCACGTCACCGACATCCCGATGGCCGACATCGTCGACGTGATGCTGGAGATCAACGCCGGCGCCTATTCCTTCGAGGCGGCCAACGTCCGCCATGAGCACGAATGGAAGCTGTGGCAGGACATCCGGCTCCCCGAGGGCAAGAAGATCCTCCCCGGCGTGGTCAGCCATTCCACGAACGTGGTGGAGCACCCCGAGCTGGTGGCCGAGCGGATCGGCCGTTTCGCCTCCGGCGTGGGTGCCGAGAACGTGATCGCCTCCACCGACTGTGGCCTCGGCGGTCGCGTCCATCCGCAGATCGCGTGGGCCAAGCTGGAGGCCCTGGCCCAGGGAGCCGAGCTCGCCGGTCGCGCGCTATAAGCGTACGTCAGGACTCAGCCGCGTACGACGACCGGCACCCGCAGCGACACCGCCCGATCCCGGGCGCCCTGGTGGACGTCCTTGTACCTACCGTTCGACAGTTCGCGCTGGTAGGTGAGCGTCACCGCGGTGCGTCCGGGCTGCGCGCCGGTGATCGCGGCCGACGCCCCGTCCCTGCCCGGCGTCACGGTGGCCACGGCGGGATTGGCGGAGATGGCCTGCACGCGGTTGAGCGGGTTGGCGAGCGCCAGGGGGACGTGCTCGGCGCTCAGCACCCGCCAGGAGAGCGAGACGCTCGAGCCCTGAGGCATCACGACGACCGGAGCGCTCGCCCGTAGCTGATAGGGCGCGACGCCCGAGGGAACCGGCCGATTGCCGGTGCTCTCGTCGATTGACAGCGTGGGATTGCCCCACGGGTCCAATACCGAGAGCGAGAAGTGCATCTCGTCGGTATACAGGCGACGCTGGGGGGAGCGGGCGGTACGGCGGCCATGGTGCACGTAGTAGAGCTGGGAGCCATCGGGAGAGGCGACGATGCTCCCATGCCCGGTCGAGTATTCGCCGAGCGCGGGATCGGACTTCAGGATCGGATTGCTCGGCGACTTGTGAAACGGGCCGAGCGGGCTGTCGCCGACCGCGTAGCCGACGGCGTATTGCCTGCCCTGAAAGTTGTTCGCGGAGTACATGAGGTAGTAGCGCGTGATCCCGGCCAAGCTCGTCTTGAGCACGCTCGTCCCCTCCTCCCAGCGGCGGTCCTTGAGGTGGCCGGCCGTCCTGGCGAAGTTGTTGACGTCGGCGTTCTCCCACGTCTGCTTGTCGTGGTCGTAGTCAAGGACGCGCACCCAGCCATCGCGGCGTGGTCCCGACGGTCCGCCGGACGACGCCTCGGTGCCCGAGAAGGCGGGGGCGATCGTCGGCATGGTGCGTCCGGTCCGGTCGTTCCACCAGCCGTCGGTGAGCTGCACGGCGAGGATGTTGGACTCCTCGATGTACTTGTGCAGGTCGGTGTCCCACACCCAGTTGCGGTAGGCGTTGCGCGAGAAGTAGAGATAGATGCGCCCGCCGCCGTCGAACAGGACGTCGGGATCGAGCTGCGGGATGTAGGTTCCCAACGGCGCCGTCTCACCCTGCTGCAGGGTGGTCGGCGGCCGCATCTGGTCGGGTGCCATGATCCGGTTGACATCGCGGTAATCGGGGTCGTAGGGGTTGTAGTCGATCGGGTGCTTGGCGATGTCGTGAAACGGACCGGTGGGCGAGCGGGAGACCGCCACTCCGATCTTGCAGGGCTCGCGGTAGTCGGCATAACCGAACCACCGCCGCGCGTTGGGCACCGAGCGTGCGCTGTAGAACATGAAGTACAGGCCGGTGTGCGGGTTGTAATAGGTCTCGGGCGCCCAGAACCAATCCCTGCCCCACCGCTTCGGATCGTTGACGGGCAGGGCTCCCGGCGCCGCCTTCTCCCAGGTCACGAGGTCGGCCGACCGGTAGACCGCGAAGTGGTAGCCCGGATCGGCGCCCTCGGTCGAGTACGCGTAGTAGTAACCGCTGCGCGGGTCGTGCAGGACGTAGGGGTCGGCGCCCGGCTCCCGAGCGTTGTTGAAGTACGTCGCGTCGGTGACGGCGGCCGGCGAGGAGCCTAGCCCGCCGCTCCACGGGCTCGTGACGGCGGCCGCCGCGGGGGCGCCGCCGGCCACCGCCCCCGCCACGACGGCGAGGACGGTGGTGAGCAGGCGTCGCCCCAGAGCGTCACCCGGCCGCGCGCGTCAACAGGGCCAGCGCCGTGTCCGGTTGACCGCTGAGCAGCGCCTGATCGGCATCGGCCACGAGCGGCGAGGTGCGGGCGTCCGGTCCGCCGTCAGCGACGATCTGGTTCTCGGCAACGTCGCGGGCGACGGCGAGCACGGCCTCCTGCTGGGCGAAGCTCGCGCCCCCCAGCCCACCGACCGCGTTGGCCAGCGCGTGTAGGAGCCCCTGCGGATCACGCGGGCTGCCGTCGCCGTTCCAGAGCTGCCGGTCGCCCGCCAGCTCTCGCAGCCGCGCGGCCGCACGGCCGTTCTGCCCGCGGGCATTCATCACCTGGCTGGCCGCCGACACGTCGTCTCGGGCCGAGCTCGTGCGCAGCCCCCAGCCGAACGGGAACTGCGGGTTGTAGTTGCTATCGCCCACGTTGGTCGGCTCCTGGCTCAGGCTGCTCGGCCAGGTCTGCGGCAGCTGCCCGGTGAACGGCACGTTCCCGAACAGGGTATCGGCCACTCCCTCGCCCTCGCTGCCGGGCAGCCACGAGGCGACCAGGCCGTCGATCTCCGGCAGTTGGTCGGCGACGGTCATCGGTCTTCCGGACACGACGAGGACCACGCATGGCATCGCGTGGCACACGTTGTCGACCGCGGCGTGGTCGGCCGCCGACAGGTTCAGGCTGGTGATGGGGCCGTTGGTGGTGGAGCCGGTGTTGCCGACGTCACCCTGGCCCTCGGCGTAGGGATGCTCGCCGACGACGACCACGCCCACATCGCTGCCGGTGGTCGGCGCCGAGGCGTCGGCGCTGTAGGTGACATGGGCGTCCTTGGCCTGGATACCGTGGAGGATCGTCGTCCCGGGGTCGGTGATCGTGCCGTCGTGGCCCTGCCAGGTGAGCGTCCAGCCACCGGTCTGCGCGCCCAGGTTGTCCGCGTTGCTCCCCGCGACGTAGACGCGGTCGTCCGTCGACAGGGGGAGGACGTGATGCGCGTTCTTGAGCAGCACCTGCGACTCGGCGGCGGCACGCGCTGCCACCGCTCGGTGGGCGCCGTCGCCGATCTGGCTGATGTTGCTTCGATCGGTGAACGGGTGCTCGAACAGTCCCAGCTCGAACTTCTGGGTGAGCACCCGGCGCACCGCGTCATCGACGCGGGACATCGGCACCACGCCGTTTTGCACCAGCGCCGTCAGGTCGGTGTCGAGCGTCTGGTAGTTGGTCGGCACCATGAACATGTCCATACCCGCGTTGGCGGACACCTCGAGCTGGTAGCTGTACTTGTCAGCCACGCCGGCAGGCAGTGGCGAGGGGATCGGGCAGGAGCGCGAGTCTCCGATCTCGTCGATCGCGTTGTAGTCGCTGATGAGGAAGCCCTTGAACCCGATCTGCTGCTTGAGATCGTTGGTCAGCAGGTCCTTGTCGGCGCTCATCTTCGTCGGGCAGGAGGCCCCGTCGAGCTGCACGCTCGAGTAGGAGGGCATGATCGACCCCACCTGGTGGCGCTGCACGGCGGACAGATATGGGGTCACGAACAGCTTCTGGAACGTGTTGGAGTCGGTGATGTCGACTCCCTGGTCGATCGGATAGCCGCTGTCGCCCGTGCCGTAGCTGGTGCCGCCGTCACCGGCGAAGTGCTTGGCGGTGGCGAGGATGTGGTCGTTGGCGCTCAACGACGACTGAGCGCTGGCCGGCGTCATCGGGTGATCGCCCTGGAGCCCGTCGATCTCCGTCTCCATGAGCGAGACGAGGGCGGGATCCTCGCCGAATGACTCATATGTGCGGCCCCAGCGGATGTCGCGGGCCACACACAGGCAGGGCGCGAAGCCCCATTGCGGACCGGTGGCCCGGGTCTCGGCAGCGGTTACCTGGCCCTCGGCCTGCGCGATCGCCGGATCGCGGGTCGCGCCGATGCCGATGTTGTGGGGGAAGATCGTGGCACCGATCATGTTCCCGTCGCCGTGGACGGTGTCCTCGCCGTAGATGAGCGGGATCTGCAGCGGCGTGGCCAGGGCCTGGGTCTCGAAGCCGTCGACCATGTCGGCCCAGCCGGTGGGCGTGTTCGGAGTCGGCGTGTCGCCCCCGCCGGACAGCAATGAGCCCAGCAGCCACGCCCGCAGGTCGTTGGCCGAGGTGTTGCTCATGGTCGACGCGTCGGTGAACTGGCTGCGGTCGCCCTGGGTCATCTGGCCCACCTTCTCGGCCAGCGACATCCGGGAGAGCAGGTCGTTGACGCGCTGGGAGATCGGCAGGGTCGGATTGAGGTACGGCAGGCCATGGGCGTCGATGACCACCGTCGGCGGGTCGTCGGCGGCGCTGGTCGCCTGGTCGGCGCTGGACAGGGCGATGTTGATCGACTTGGCCTCCGACGGCGGGGCGGAGGACAGCGTGTGGACGTCAAAGCTCAGACTGGTGCCGGAGGCGGTGCCGGCAGGGAACGTCACAGTGCCGGACGCCGGGGTGTAGTCGCTGCCGGGTTTGGCCGTGGACGGCAGGGAACGCGCGGCCGAACCGGAGCCCACGGGCAGCGTCGAGCCGGTCTCGTAGTTGACCGTGACCGCTCGGTCGAGCGGCTGTGCGCCCGCAGTGGTGAGCGTGACCCCGACATGCGCGACATCCCCGGCGTGCACCAGGTACACCGGCTTGGCCGCCGCGACCGTCGCCGCCACGGGAGTGGGTGCCGAGCTGGCTGACGACACCGGGATCGCGATCAGCACGGCGGCGTATGCGCCAAGCACCGCCGCAAGGCTCCAGCGCGAGACCAGAACGCGACGGAGGACGCGGGCAAAGGGACGTGCGGACATGGGCTCTCCTCTCTCCTGCCTGGACTGCTGCAGGGCGCGGGGTACCCCTGCCAAAAGCCGGCAAAACGCCGGAGTCAGAACACGGTCAGATCCCTGGGGCTACGGGCCGTCAAGGCCCTCGGAGAGCTCCAGCCATCTGGACTCCAGCTCATCGCGCTGCGCGCTGAGCCTCGTCTGCTCGCCGGAGAGCTCATGCAGGCGCGCGGCATCGGTGGCGGCGGCCGTCATCGCGGTCTGCAATTGCGCCTCCCGCCGCCCGGCGCGCTCCAGCTCGCGCTCGACCCGGGCCAGCTCGCGGCGCGCGGCCTGTCGCTGGGCGCCCGCCGTCTGAGTTCGGGGGACGGCGGGAGCTGTGTCCCCGGCCTCGGTCGCTCTCAGCTGCAGGTACTGCTCCACCCCGCCGGGCAGGTGGCGCAGAGCGCCGTCCCCGGACAGCGCGTACACGTCGTCACACACCCGCTCGACGAAGTAACGGTCGTGCGAGACGATCACCATGGTGCCCGGCCAGCTGTCCAGCAGGTCCTCCAGCGCGGTCAGGGTGTCGATGTCCAGGTCGTTGGTGGGCTCATCCAGAAGCAGCACGTTGGGCTCGGACATCAGCAGGCGCATCAGCTGCAGGCGCCGGCGTTCGCCGCCTGACAGATCCTCGGTGAGCGTCCACAGCCGCTCGCCGCGAAAGCCGAAGCGCTCGGCCAGCGCGCCGGCAGTCAGCTCCTCGCCGGCGCTGCTGATCGTCCGGCCCCGGATCTGCTGCAGCGCCTCCAGCACCCGCAGGCCGGCGGGCAGCTCGGCGGTGTCCTGCGAAAGCTCGCCCAGCCGCACCGTGGTCCCGCGCTCCACCGACCCGGAGTCAGGCGGGACATCGCCGGCGAGCAGCCTGATCAGGGTCGTCTTGCCCGATCCATTGGCACCGACGAGACCGACGCGCTGGCCCGGTCCAAGCCGCCAGGTGACGTCTGAGAGCAGGCGTCGGGCGCCGAAGGTGACCGAGATGTCGACGGCGTCCAGGACCCGGTCTCCCAGGCGCGCGGTCGCGAAGCGCAACAGCTCCACGGTGTCCCGCGCCGGCGGCTCGTCGGCGATCAGCGCGTTGGCCGCCTCGATGCGAAACCGCGGTTTCGACGTTCGTGCCGGCGGTCCCCGCCTCAGCCACGCCAGCTCCTTGCGAACCAGCTGGCGGCGCTTGTCCTCGCGCAGCGCCGCCTGGCGGTCGCGCTCGGCGCGGGCGAGGACATAGGCGGAGTAGCCGCCGTCGTGCTGCAGGACGTGGTTGTCGGCCACCTCCCAGGTACGCGTGCACACGGCGTCCAAAAACCACCGGTCGTGCGTGATCACCAGCAGTGTTCCCTTCCGCGCGGCCAGGAAGTGCCCGAGCCAGTCGATCCCCTCCACGTCGAGGTGGTTGGTCGGCTCGTCGAGCGCCAGCAGGTCAGGCGAGTCCAGCAGGGACTTGGCGAGCGCGATCCGCCGCTGTTCACCCCCGGACAGATTGGCGATGCCCGTTTGCAGTCCCTGCGCGAATCGCGACATCGTCACGCCGCCCAGCAGTCCGTCCAGCACCGAGCGAAACGCCGGATCGCCCGCCCACTCGTGCTCGGGCCGGTTGCCGACCAGCTCCTGGCCGATCGTTTGCGCCGGATCCAGATCCGTCTGCTGGCCGACCATCTCCACGCTGATCCCGGCGGTGCGGATGACGGCGCCCCGATCGGGCTGCTCGGCTCCGGCGATCAGTCGCAGCAGCGTCGACTTGCCCGCCCCGTTGGCCCCCACGACACCGATCCGCTCCCCCTCGCTGACGCCCAGGGTGACGTCGGCGAGCACCGATCGGCTGCCATAGCCCTTGGCGACTGCGCTCAGGTTTACGAGGTTGCGGGCGGGGATGCGTCAGATGTAGCAAGACGCGCGCCCACCGAGGGCCGTTTGGACAACACCCGGGCGTCGGCGTCGTCGGAGGCCTGCTCCAGGTTGAGGCCCGTGCTGCGCGGTCCCAGCAGCCCCACGTCCAGGCCGATCAGCACCATGATCCCCGCCGAGCCGATGAACACCGTCGATGCTCCCAGGTGGTCGAGCACCGAGACGCTGATGAACGGGAGGATCGCGCCGCTCAGGCGGCTCAGTGAATAGGCCGCCCCCACCGCCGTCGCGCGGATCCGCGTGGGGAAGATCTCGGCCTGGTAGATGTGAAAGGCGTTGGAGAACACGTTGCTGGCGGCGGTGAGCAGGAAGCCTGCCCCCACGATCAGCCAAGCGACCCGCGCGAAACCGAAGACGATCCCCAGGGCCCCCATCGTCAGCGCCGAGACCACGATCAGGTGCTTGCGCTCGAAGCGCTCGATGATCGGCACCGACAACGCCGAGCCGATCGGGTAGCCGAGGTAGATGACCGCGGTGAAGCCGAGCGTGTCGACGATCTTGAAGCCCTTGGCGGCGAGCACAAGCGGCGCCAGCGTGCCGAAGCCGTAGTAACCGACCGTCTGGAAGAACTGGAAGAACCACAGCATCGCGCTACGCCGGGCGTATGGCGGCTCGAATATCTCCCCCACCCGCGCCCGCCGGGTCGGTGTCACGGCGACGGGCGCGGGCTCGGGAAGGCTGTCGATGCCCAGCTCCGCGCAGGCCTGCCTCTCAAGCTCGGACGTGGCGCGGTCGGCCTGCTCGTCGTCGCCGCGGATCTCGTGCCAGCGCGGTGACTCCGGAAGGCTTCGGCGCATCGCCCAGACGATCAGCGCGCCCAACGAGCCGACTACCAGCAGCCAGCGCCAGCCGTCGATCAGGAGGTGGTGCTTGGCCACGAATCTCGAGCCGATGAATGCCGCCAGCGGCACACCGATGAACCCGAGCGTGTAGGCGCCGGCCATGTACCGGCCGCGCACCGCGCGGGGCAGCAGTTCGCTCAGGTAGGTGTCAGACAGCGACAGCTCGGCGCCCAGTCCGATACCAGCGCAGAAGCGCAGGATGGCCAGCCAGGTGAGGTTCGGCGAGAAGGCGGCCGCCAGCGAAAAGCCCGAGTAGATCAGGAGATTCCACAGGAACATGCGACGGCGGCCGAGGCGGTCGGCGAGCGCGCTCAGCACGATCGCGCCCACGAACATCCCGCCGAAGCCCGAGCCGATGACCAGCGCCTTGCCGTCGGTGGTCAGCCCCCACACGGGCGCCAGCACCGCCGCCAGCACGCCTCCCAGGAAGATGTCGTAGAGGTCGAAGAAGTTCGCGAACCCGACGGCCACGCTCAGGCGCCGGTGCATCCTGAACGTCGGAATGCGGTCGAGGCGCGCGGCGACGCTCGGACGCACACCGGGACTCCCTGTTGTAAGTGAGGTCATTGCCGGCTCTCCTCCTTTGCCGTGTCGGTTGTGCGCCGAAGCAGCCGCTGCCCGTGATTCGGCGCCCCGCCGGCGGCTGGGGCCGCGGCGGTGCTCCCCGCGCCGGCGGCCAGCGCCGCGGCGGAGCTGCCCGCCCGACGTCCGAACACCGTCCCGGCCATCAGGCCGGTGCCTCCGGGGTAGTTGTGAAAGAACAGGCCGCCCACGAGCTCACCCGCGGCGTGCAGGCCCGGAATCGGCCGCCGGACGCGGTCCAGCACCCGCGCCCGCTCGTCGACGCGTACGCCTCCGAACGTGAAGGTGATCCCACAGGTGACCGGGAAGCCGAGGAACGGCGGCTCGGACAGCGCGACGGCCCAGTTGGACTTCGGCGGCGAGACGCCGTGGGTGCGTTTTCCGTCCTTGACCGACGGATCGAACGGGTGATCGGAGACCGCATCGTTGAACTCGGAGATCGTGCGCTCGAGGCGAGGACGATCGATGTCCAAGGCGTCGGCCAGCTCGCCGATGCTCTCGGCCTGCACCTTCGAGGCCCCCGGCGACTCGTACTCGAGCGAGCGCAGCAGCGGTGCCGTGCGAGCGTCGAACAGCTGCGCCGCGATCGCCCCCGGCTGGCGCAGGATCTCCGCGCCGTAGCGGGCATAGGTGTAGTTGCGAAAGTCGGCGCCCTCGTCAAGAAAGCGCTCGCCCTCTCGATTGACGACCAGACCGAGCGGATAGGACTGGCGTGACAGCCGGTTGGTCAATTCGCGGTCTCCGGTCGGTGGCGCACCGGCATCCCACGCGATGCTGTGGCAACCGCTCCAGTGCCCGTACGCGAGCGCGCCGCAGGCCAGCATCGCCTCCAGCACCTCCCCGGTGTTGTGCGGCGTGCCGCGGACCTTGGCGACGTCCCAGTTTGGGCCCAGGTAGGCGGCGCGCAGCCGCGGGTCGGCCTCGAAGCCGCCGGCGGCCACGACGGTGGCGGGGGCGCTGATCTCCATGTCGCGGTCCTCGACGCGGCAGCGCACCCCGGTGACGGCGCCTCCGGGTCGCTGGATCAGCCCGGTGACGGCGTGGCCGGTGCACAGCTGGACGTGCTCGCTCTCGGCCGCGCGGCGGTGGTCGGCGATCAGGCCCTGGCCGCCATCGAGCGTCCCGACGTGCAGGCCACCCCAGAACACATGCCGGTCCTGCACCGTGTACGACTGCCGGTCGTACATCAGGCGCAGCCGGATCCCCAACTGGCTCAACCACCCGAGCGCGTCGCGCGAGTCGTCCACCAGCAGATCCAGCATCTCGGGGTCGGCGCGGCCCTCGGTGACCCGGCGCATGTCGTGGCGAAACTCCTCGGCGCTGTAGGGCGCAAGCTCCGTGGCCCGGGCCCGGGCCTCGTCAATCGGCTCGACGAGCGATAGGACGTCCTGGAGTCCGCCGTGAACGCTGCGGATCGCGCCCGCGGTGAAGTACGAGTTGCCGCCCAGCCATGCCCGGGGCGCCTTCTCCAACAGCATCACGCGCGCGCCCGTCTGGGCGGCGGCGTGGGCGGCGCAGAACCCGGCGTTGCCGGCACCGACCACGATCACATCGGCGTCACGAGTCAGGTCTCTCCTCCTTGCTCGTACCCCCCAGACGTACCCGTCAGCCCGACCCGTAAACGGGGTCAGGCGATCAGGCGAGCCGCAGTCGCGGCAGGCGCCAGCGCAGCCGGCGGCGGCCCTTGGCGTGCGTGATCTGCTCCGCCCGGGCCCGCAGCAGCCAGACGGCGTCCGCGGTGGCCTCGAAGGGGTCGGCGACAACCCGGCGATCGTCAAGCGAGAGCGCGGCGACCGTGCGGCCACCGACGGAGGCCAGCAGCATCGGCCCGTCCAGCGGAGCCGCCTCGTCCAAGGCGGCGAGCCGCCACGCGACGTCGGCGTCCTTGGCCCCGGCGTGGCGAATCTCTACGCCCGGCGCGCCGCTCTCTCCGAAGCTCGAGGACCTCCGGGACTGCTCAGCGGCCTGCCGCAGATCGGCCCGGCGCTCGGCGGCAACCATTTCAGTGAGCATGGTGATCATGACGCGCTCCTGTCGTTTGGCATGAGCCCATGATGCGCGTAAGAACCGCTGCTCCGCTAGGGGCAAAAGCAGCCAGATCCGCGGCGACAGGCCTTACCCGGGCCCGGGACTGCACTTACGTTGGCCGCCTGCTCCGACGTGAATATCGCTGGACGGTCGCGGGTACGCTCAGACCAAGGCGTCCCCCGCCAGGAAGGAGAGTCCCATGGAGATTTCGTGCGCGTTTCCCACCGCACTCGATTCGCCGGATCATGTCGTGCTCGCCGAGGAACTGGGCTACGAGCGCGCTTGGCTGTACGACACGCCGCAGCAGAGCACGGACGTGTGGATGACGCTTGCTCTGGCGGCCGAGCGGACGGAGCGGATCGGCCTCGGGCCGGGGGTCCTCGTACCCTCCCTGCGGCACCCGATGGCCAACGCCGCGGCGACGGCCACGCTTGACTCGCTCGCCCCGGGACGCGTCGCAGTCGCGTTCGGGACGGGTTTCACCGGCCGGCGGGCGATGGGCTATGGCGCGATCCCGTGGTCGTTCATGGACTCCTACATCCGCGCCTACCGCGGTCTGCTGCGCGGCGAGACGGTCGAGTGGGAGGGCGCGCGGATGCGGATGCTGCACCCGCCCGGCCACGGCTCGCCGCGGCCGGTCGAGGTGCCGATCATCATCGGCGCGCTGGGGCCGAAGGGGGCCGCCGTCGCGCGCGAGCTGGGCGACGGCCTGTTCGTGACCCTGTCGCTTCCCGAGTTCATGACCGACTTTGAGCGGGTCTCCTACCTGTTCTGGGGGACGGTCCTGGAGGAGGGCGAGGATCCGGGCTCGGACCGTGTGCGCGCGGCCGGCGGACCCGGATGGGCGCTCGCCTACCATGGCGCCTACGAGTTCGGGACGCCGCTGGAGGAGCTGCCCGGCGGCCCGGAGTGGAAGGCGACGGTGCAGCGAACCGCGCCGGACGAGCGACACCTCGCCGTCCACGTCCAGCACTGCGTCGGCCTCAACGACGCCGACCAGGCCGCCTGGGACGCAGGCGGCTACCGGATCCTGGGCGACGTGACGGTCAGCGGAACCGCCGATGAGGTCCGTGAACGGCTCGCCGGTCTGGCCGACCACGGAGTGACGGAGATCGTGTTCCAGCCGTGCGGGCCCGACATCCGCCGCGAGCTCGAGACGTTCTTGGACACCGCGAAATCAGCCGTCGCGGTCTAGGAGCGCCATGCCCAACGAGCGAGTCCTGACGCCCCTGTTCGAAGGCGGCAACTACTTCGAGTGCCCGCGGTGGCGCGAGGGCCGTTGGTGGGTCTCGGACTTCTACCGCCACGCGGTCCTCACCTACGACGCGGACGGTCGCGAGAAGCGCGTGCTCGAGGTCGAGGGCCAGCCTTCCGGCCTTGGGTGGCTGCCCGACGGCGACCTCCTGGTCGTGTCGATGAAGGACCGCCGGGTGCTGCGCCGTTCGGCCGATGGCAACGTCAGCGAGTACGCGGACGTCTCGGCGCTCACCAGCGGTCATCTCAACGACATGATCATCGACCGCCACGGCCACGCGTACGCCGGCTGCTTCGGCTTCGATCTGATGGGCGGCGGTGACCCGGCGCCGGCGGCGCTCGTGCGGGTCGACCCGGACGGAAGCGCCGGGGTGGTGGCCGAGGACCTCTGGTTTCCCAACGGCATGGTCATCACCGACGACGGCACGCTCATCGTCGCCGAGACCTTCGCTGCTCGCTTCACGGCCTTCACGATCCAGCCCGACGGCACGCTGACCGATCGACGCATCTGGGCCCAGGTTCAGCCCTCGCCCGAGCCCGCCGACACGCCGACGATGCTCGGCGCCGTCACCTTTGCTCCTGACGGCTGCGCGCTGGACGCCGAGGGGTATGTGTGGGCGGCCAACGCTCTCGCCGGCGCCCTCTGTCGTGTCGCTCCGGGCGGTCAGATCGCCGAGGAGGTCGCGATGCCGGATGGTCTCGGCGTGTTCGCCTGCGGGCTCGGCGGCGAGGATGGGCGCACGCTGATCGCCTGCGCGGCGCCTGACTTCGACGAGGGAGCGCGGTCGGCGGCCCGTGAGGCGGTGCTGCTCACAACCGTCGTCGACATCCCGCACGCCGGCCTGCCGTGATCGGCTGGGACTAGGTCTGCAGCAGAACCGCGCCCGGATTCAGGAGGTTGTGGGGATCGAGGGCGCGCTTGATCGCGCGCATCGCCGCCACCTCCTCGGCGCCGCGGGCACGCTCGAGCCACCGCGCCTTGGCGATCCCCACGCCGTGCTCGGCGCTGATCGTCCCCCCGCAGCCGAGCGCGAGCTCCAACACGGCGTCGTCGACCCGCTCATCCTCGGGGGCGACGCCCAGCACGTTGACGTGGACGTTTCCGTCACCGAGGTGGCCGAACAGGATCACGCGCTCGCCGCCCGCAGCAGCGACCACATCGGGAACCTGGCCGAGGAACCCGTCGAGCTCGTGCAGCGGCACCCCGACGTCGAGCTTGTGGGGGATGCCGACCGCGGCGATCGCGTCGGTGTGGCCCTCGCGCAGGGCCCACAGGCCCTCCCGGCCGGCGGTGTCGTCGGCGACGAGCGCGTCCTCGACGCCCGCCTGCGCAAGCGCGTCCGCGAGCTCCTGGGTCGGATCGGCGCGGTCGGCGCACTCGGCGAGCACGTAGAACGGCGCGCGCTCTGTGAGCGGCGATTCGCGGCGCTGGTGCTCGAGCACGAGTTGCAGGCCATCGTCGAGGAAGAAGTCACAGCTCTCCAGCGAGGGGGCGTTGGCCCGCAGGGAGGCGAGCAGCTCGGCCGCTTCGCCGGCTGAGCCGAGCCCGACGAGCACCGCCACCCGCGATCGCAGCAGCGGCACGAGCCTCCAGCGCACGCGAGTGATGATCCCCAGCGTTCCCTCCGAGCCGACGAGCAGCGCCGGCAGGTCGTAGCCGGCGTTGTCCTTGGTCAGCCCGGCGAGCCGGGAGACGACCGAGCCGTCGGCGAGCACCGCCTCGAGGCCGGCCACGCGGAATCGCGCCGTGCCGTGGCGCAGCGCGCGGGCGCCTCCGGCATCGCAGGCCACCACCCCGCCGATCGTGCACGAGTCGCGCGCGCCGAAGTCCAGGCCCGCGTCCTCCCCGGCGGCGCGCGCCGCGTCGCGCAGCGCAGCCAGCGTGGCGCCCGCGCCGACCGTCACCTGCCCGAGCGCGGTGTCGACGTCGCCGATCTCGCTGAGGCGCCCCAGCGACAGCACGACCTCGTGGTCGCGCGGGACGCTCGCGCCGACAAGCCCGGTATTTCCGCCCTGGGGCACGACTGCGGCCCCGTCGCGCGCGCACGCCGCCATCACGGCGGCCACCTGAGCCGTGTCCGCCGGTCGGACCACCAGCCGCGCGGCCCCCTCGTAGCGACCCGTGTAATCGTGCTCGTAGGACGACCTGAGATCGGGGTCGCTCAGCACGTGCCGCGAGCCGACGATCTCGACAAGAGCGTTTCGGAGGTCCATCACGGGTACCCAACTACCCAGAGGCCGGTTGACTTAGAACAGGAGGAGAGCGATGGCTTCCGATCACGAGACGATCTTCACGATGGAGGCCACACCGGTCAAATTCGGCACCGGCGCCTCCGCGGAGGCCGGGTGGGAGCTCAAGCGCCTGGGCGTCAAACGCGTGATGCTCGTCACCGACCCGGGCGTCGCGGCCCTCGGGCATCCCGACCGGATCTCAAAGCTGATCGAGGAGCAGGGCGTCGAGGTCGTCCTCTACGACCGCGCGCGCGTCGAGCCGACGATCGACTCGTTCCAGGACGCCGCGGACTTCGCGCTCGAGCACGAGGTCGACGGCTTCGTCTCGGTCGGGGGCGGCTCGAGCATGGACACCGCCAAGGTCGCCAACCTAGTCTCTACGCACCCGGCGCCGGTGATGGACTATGTCAACCCGCCGGTCGGAGAGGGCAAGAAACCGCCGTCGCCGCTGCGGCCGCACCTTGCCATCCCCACCACCTCGGGGACGGGCTCGGAGGCGACGACCGTGGCGGTGCTCGACATCCCCAAGCTCAAGCTCAAGACGGGGATCTCGCACCGCTACCTGCGCCCGACGCAGGCGATCGTCGATCCGGAGCTGACGCGCTCGCTGGCGGCCGAGGTGACCTCGTCGACCGGCCTCGACGTCGTCTGCCACGCCGCCGAGTCGTTTCTCTCCAAGCCGTTCGACACTCGTCCCCGGCCGGACTCGGCCGACGACCGGCCGCCCTATCAGGGCTCCAATCCGGTCGCCGACGTCTGGTCGGCCAAGGCACTGGAGTTCGGAGGCCGCTACCTGCGGCGAGCGGTCGCCGACCCCGAGGACGTGGAGGCCCGCGGGTACATGATGCTCGCCGCAACGATGGCGGGCGTCGGCTTCGGATCCGCCGGGGTGCACATTCCCCATTCCTGTGCGTACCCGATCGCCGGCCTCAAGCACGAGTACCAGCCCGCCGGCTACCCGGATGATCACCCGTTCGTGCCTCACGGACACTCGGTGATCGTCACCGCGCCGGCCGCCTTTCGCTTCACCTACGACGCGATGCCCGATCGCCACCACCAGGTCGCAGAGCTCTTGGCCGGCGAGCCGATCTCCGACCCCGGACCCGACACGCTGCCCGATCTCCTGCGCCAGCTGATGAAGGACATCGACGCGCCGCGGGGCGTGGCCGACTTCGGTTACTCCGAGGACGACATCCCCGATCTCGTCGAGGGGGCCCTCAAGCAGGAGCGGCTGCTCGCCGTGGCGCCCAAGGAGGTCGGCGAGGAGGACCTGCGCCACATCGTCACCGCGTCGATGCGCAACTGGTAGATCACGACACCGAGGAAGAGAGGGAGGCAATGTCCACCGGACTGGATAGTGCAACCACCACCGCGACGACCACCGTGCCCGAGGGCGTGAGGCTGCACATGTTCGAGTGCGGCACGCTCAAGTGCCACCTTGAGAACATCAAGATGAACCAGGGCCTCGGTGAGGAATATGAGATCCCGGTGCCGTGGTTTCTGATCGAGCATCCGCACGGCCTGGTCGTCATCGACGGCGGAAATGCCGCCGAGTGCGCGCAGGACGCCCGCGCCCACTGGGGTGGCATCTGCGACGTCTACTGGCCGACGATGACCCCCGAGCAGGCGTGCGTTCCGGCGATGAAGGCCGCGGGCTTCGATCCCGCCGACGTGCGCTACGTCCTGCAGTCCCACCTGCACCTCGACCACACCGGCGCGTTGGGAGCCATCGACGAGTTCTCCAACGCCGAGGTCATCGCCACCCGCACCGAGTACGAGTACGCGTTCGCGCCGGACTGGTTCGCGGCCGGCGGCTACATCCAGAAGGACTACAACAAGCCGGGAGTTCCCTGGGCGCTGCTCGAGGAGACCGAGGACGGCTACGACGTCTTCGGCGACGGCACGATCCGCTGCTGGCGCACCCCGGGGCACGCTCCCGGCCACCAGTCCTTCGAGATCACCCTGCCCAACTCGGGGGTCATGCTGCTCACGGTCGACGCGGCCTACACCACCGATCACTGGGAGGAGAAGGCGCTCCCCGGCTTCCTCGCCTCGGTCGTCGACACCGTCCGCTCGGTCCAAAAGCTCCACCGTTTGGCGCGGCGCTCCAACGCCACCGTGGTTACCGGGCATGATCCGGATGCCTGGCCGAAGTTCAAGCACAGCCCGGAGGCGTACGACTGACCGACGCGGCAACCGGCGGGTCGGAGTCGCGGCCCGCCGGAACCCGTCGTGCGGAGAACTCAGGCCGAGGCGCCGGCGACAGCCAGTCCTTGGTGAGGCTGACCATCGCCCGAGATCGACAGGCCGCTGCTGGGATCGAAGAAGTGCATGCGCTCGACGTCGACCGAGAACCGGCCACGGTCCCCCGGCCTCAGGCGCAGCCGCGGGTCGACCCGCGCCACGCCTTCGCCGCCCTTGACCAGCTCCTCCTCGTCCTCCTCATACGCGCCCTCGGCCAGCACCCGGTTGGCGTCGATGCTGAAATGCACCATCAACTCGCTGCCCAGCGCTTCGACGAGATCGACTTCTCCCTCCAGTACCGGCCCGTCGAGCCCTGTTCCGGCCGCCGGCAGGTGCTCGGGTCGCAGGCCGACGATCACCGTCTGCCCGCGGTAACTGGCCAGGGCAGGCCGCGCGCTGCGCACCTGCGGCGGCAGCGCTACCCGCTGCGAGCCCAGTTGCATGGCCGCTGCCTCGCCGTCCAGCGATGCCTCGTAGAGATTCATCGCCGGCGAGCCGATGAAGGCCGCCACGAACATGTTGACCGGGTGGTCATAGAGCGTCTGGGGCTCGTCGCACTGGAGGATGACGCCGTTTTGCATCACCGCCACGCGGTCGCCCATCGTCATGGCCTCGACCTGATCGTGAGTGACATACACGGTGGCCACTCCCAGGCGCCGCTGGATCCGGCTGACCTCCGCGCGCATCTGCACCCGCAGCTTGGCGTCGAGGTTGGACAGCGGCTCGTCCATCAAGAAGACGGAGGGCTCGCGGACGATGGCCCGTCCCATCGCGACCCGCTGGCGCTGTCCGCCGGAGAGCTCGGCGGGCTTGCGCTCCAGCCACGGGCTGAGGCCGAGGATCTGGGCGGCGTTGCGCACCTTGTCGGCGATCTGCTGCTTGGGCAGCTTCTGGAGCTTGAGGGCAAAGCCGGCGTTCTGCGCCGCCGTCATGTGCGGGTAGAGGGCGTAGTTCTGGAACACCATGGCGATGTCCCGCTCCTTGGGGCCGAGCTCGTTGACGAGCCGGTCGCCGATGCGCAGCTCGCCGTCGGTGATCTCCTCCAAGCCGGCGATCATCCGTAGGAGCGTCGTCTTGCCGCACCCCGATGGCCCCACCAGGACCATGAACTCGCCGTCGGCGATGACCAGGTCCACGGCCTTCACGGCGTTGTAGCCGTTGGGATAGACCTTGCTGACCTGTTCGAGGACGATCGTGGCCATGGGTTACCTCCTGTGCGCCTCGTGCGGGGCCTCGATGATGATCTCGTGCATCCGCCGGCGCTCGTAGCCGACGACGCGGCGTGAGCCGCTCAGGCATAGCCGCAGGACCGTCCGGATGTCGGTGCTGGAAGCTCCCACGCGCAATTCGACGTCGCCCGGCTCGACGATCCGCTCGCCAGCCCTTCCGGTGAATGAAGACAGGTCGGCATGCAGCCGGATCCGCACGCGCGTTCGCTCGCCGGGGCCGAGCTCGACGCGGGCGAAGGCGACAAGTTGCTGCAGTGGCCGCACCACCTCGGCGACCGGATCGTGAAGGTAGACCTGCACCACCTCAGTCGTGGCGCGATCCGCCGGATTGGCCAGCGTGACCGCCAGCTCGCAGGTTCCATCCGTCGGCCAACGCTCGGGCGAGAGCAGGCCGATCTCCTCCCAGACCGCGGGAGCGTAGGACAGGCCATGACCGAACCCGAAGACCGGCTCCGGGCTCAGGTTTGAAACCTCGTTGGGTGACGCGAGCTTCGACGCCAGGTAGGTGCCCGGCTGACTGCTTCCGGCGCCGGGAAAGCTCACCGGCAGGCGGCCTGAGGGGTTCACCCGCCCGCTGAGGATGTCGGCCAGCGCAGCGCCGCCTTCCTCTCCTGGAAAGAAGGCGCAGACGGCCGCCGCCACGCCGTCCATCTGCCGTGACAGGTCGTAGGGACGGCCGACCAGCAGGACGACGATGGTCGGCGTGCCGGTGGCGAGCACCGCGTCGAGCAGTTGCTCCTGGCGTCCGGGCAGGCGCAGGTCGGCGGCGTCGCAACCCTCCCCCGAGGTACCGCCTCCGAACATGCCGGCCTCGTCGCCGAGCACGACCACGCACGCCTCGGCCTGCCCCGCCAGGGCCGCCGCCTCGTCGATTCCGCCATCGTCGCCGCCGAGAACCGGGCAGCCCTGTGCGTGCTCGACGTGGTGGCCGGCGCGGTCGTCGCGCAGAGCCTGGAGCAAGGACGTGACCTCGACCCCCAGTGGGACCGCGGGGTAGCGCGCGCCGACGTGCACCGGGAACGAGTAACAGCCGAAGAACGCGGTGGGCGAGTCGGCCAGTGGCCCCACGACCGCGAGCCGAGTGGCCGGGCGCAGCGGCAGCGCACCCTGGTTGCGCAGCAGGACGATCGAGCGCCGCGCCAGCTCGCCCGCCAGCCGGCGCGAGTCGGGATCATCGAGCCCGGCCGGCCGCCCTTGGAGCGACTCCGGCTCCGGTTCCCACTCGGGGTCGAGCAGCCCCAGCTCGCACTTCTGTCGCAGGACGCGCCGGGCGGCCCGATCGACCAGCCGCTCGTCGATTTCCCCGCGCTGCAGCGCCTGCATCAGCGGATCGCCGTAGCAGTTCACCGTCGGCAGCTCGACGTCCACCCCGGCTCGCAGAGCCCGTGCCGCGGCCTCGGCGGGTCCCGCAGCGATCCCGTGCAGGCTCTCCAGAAAGGCGACCGCGAAGTAGTCGGCGACGACGGTACCCTCAAAGCCATACACGGTGCGTAGCAAGGTGGTCAGGAGCTCCTCGTCGGCGGCGGTCGGTACCCCGTCGAGGTCGCAGTAGGACGTCATCACCGCCCGTGCCCCCGCCCGCAACGCCATCTCGAACGGCGGCAGCAGGACGTCGGTCAGCTCCCTGGGACCGATCGACACGGGGGCGAGATTGCGCCCGGCGCGCGACGCGGAGTAGCCGACGAAATGCTTGAGGGTGGCGACGATCCCCTCCTGCTCGAGGCCGCGCACGTAGGCGCTGCCCACGACGCCCACGAGATGCGGGTCCTCGCCCATCGTCTCCTCCACCCGCCCCCAGCGCAGGTCCCGCACCACGTCCATGCACCGGGGCCAGGCCCTGGTGGACGCCGAGCCGTCGCATGCTCGCGCCGATGCGGTGCGCCATCTGCTCCACGCGAGGCGGGTCAAAGGTCGCCGCCCAGGACAGCGGCGCCGGCCACACGGTCGCCTTCCACGCTGCCAGTCCGGTCAGACATTCCTCGTGCACCATGGCGGGAACGCCGAACCGTGACGCCGCCATGATCTGGCGCTGGCTGTGGGCCAACGCCTGGGCGCCGAGAATCGGCTCCACCGGTGCCGTGCCGAAGGGACGGGTCAGCTGTCCGAGCCCGTGGGTGATCAGTTCGTCGAAGTCGGGGGGCGACGACGTCTGGTCGTGTTGGTGGGGGGCGACGGCGCCCAGGTCACCGTCGGCGCCGACCCACACCCCGTACAGCTGCGCGACCTTCTCCCTGAGGGTCATGCGACCGAGAAGATCGACGGCTCGCTCATCGGGGCTGACGCTGACGTCCCGCCACGGCTCGGTCTGGGAGGTCACCATCACGTGGTCTGTGGAACGGTCACTCACGATCGCTACGCCTTGATCGCGCCGGTCAGGCCGCCGATGATGCGCCGCTCGGCGAACACGAAGAAGGCCAGCGCCGGCACCATCGACAGGGACGGTGAAGGCGAACACCGCCGCCGTGTTCTGCGAGTACTGGGATTGAAACGTCGCGACACCGAGCGGAAGCGTGAAATGGTTCTGGTCGTTGAACACCAGCAGCGGCAGCAGGTAGGCGTTCCAGCTGGTGACGAAGGCCAGGATGCCGACCGTGGTCAGCGCCGGGCGTGACAGCGGCAGCAGGATCCGCCGGAAGAAGCCGAGCCGCGAGCAGCCGTCGATCGCGGCGGCGGCCTCGAGTTCGCCGGGGACCGCTCGGAAGAACGGCCGCAGGATGAAGATCGTCACCGGCAGCGAGAAGGCCGCCTCGGGAAGCGCCACCCCGATCAGGTGCTCGAGCAGGCCCAGCTGGCGCAGCAACAGGTACAGCGGCAGGCTGGCGACGCTGGCGGGGAAAAGCAGTCCGATCATGAACGTGCCGAAGATCGCCTCGCGGCCGCGGAACTCATATCGCGAGAGCGCGAACGCGGCCATCGCCCCCAGGCCCACGGCCAGCGTTGTGGCGACCACGGCGATGAAGGCGCTGTTGGCGAGCTCCTGCCAGAACATGGTGGAGGTGATGATCGAGCTGTAGTTGTGAAACACCCACGGATGGGGCCACGCCACGGGTTGCGCGTTGATCTGCGCCGTGGTGCGAAAGCCGCCGAGCGCGACGAACAGCAGCGGCACGATGCTGATCGCGACCACCACGAGCGCGGCGAGATAGCTGAACGGGGTGCCCAGGGACCCCCGACGCGCCCGCGACGGGCGGCCGCCGGCGCCTCCGATTCGCGAGGTGATGGCCGCGCGGTCATCGCCGTCACCCCGCCATCGCCGTCAGCGCGCCCGCGGTGTCACGCCGCAGCGCGAAGCGCTGGTAGAGCGAGCGCGAAGGCAAAGCAGACGATGAACAGGATCACCGCCACCGCGCTGCCGTAGCCGAACTCGTAGCTGTTGAAGCCGTTGTGGATCAGGTAGGTGACCATCGTGCTGGAGCCGTTGGCCGGCCCGCCGGCGGTCATGATCCAGACGACATCGAACAGCTGAAGTGACCCGATCACGCTGAGGAAGACCCAGATGCGAATCGTCGGCGCGAGCAGCGGCAGGGTGACGAGTCGGGTCATCTGCGCGCTGGTGGCGCCATCGATCGCCGCCGCCTCCCGCAGCTCCGGCGGGATCCCCTGGAGCCCGGCGAGCAGCAGGATGATGCCGAAGCCGATGTACTTCCAGGTGACGACGGCGAACATCGTGTAGAGGACGATGTGGGGGTTGCCCAGCCACAGCTGGACCGCTGAACCGAGGCCAACCGCCTTCAGCGCCTGATCGGCAAAGCCGCCGGGCTGCAGGATGAGCAGCCAGATGACGGCCGTGATCGCCTCGGACACCACGTAGGGGGCGAAGATCAGCAGTCGCATCACGGCCTGACCCTTGAGCCTGCGGTTGAGCAGCAGCGCCAGCGCGATGCTGACCGGCAGCTGGATCGCCACCGACAGCGCCGCGATGATGACGTTGTGGAGGATCGCTGAGCGAAAGACGGGATCCTGATGGCCACGCTGTAGTTGTGCAGGCCGTTGAACGTCTTGGCGCCGAAGCCCACCCAGTTGAACAGGCTGTGGTAGGCGGCGAGGCAGATCGGCACGAGCACGAACAGGCCGAAGAGCGCCAGCGCCGGCCCGCAGAGAAGCACCAGCTCCGCGGTCCGGCCGTGGCGCGGAAGCGCCGGCGAGGGCGCTCGCGCGTGCCGAGCGCGTCCCGCGGGGACGGGCCCGGCACACTCTTCACGCGCTCGGCGACGCGGACCGATTGCAGGCCGGCCATTTACTTCGCGGCAGCCTGAGAAACCGCCTGCGCGATGCTCTGCGCGCTCCCCTGACCCGCGAAGAAGATGGCGATCGCCGTGTCCAGCGCCGTCCCACGTTGACCGGGAAGGCGACGTCGAAGTAGGTCTGCAGGAACGGGGTCTTCTTCTCATACGCCACGGCCGTCTTCAGTCCGGGCGTGGTGATCGCGGAGCGGCCGCAGGGTTGGCCGGCAGTCCGACCGCCGCCGCGGCCACCTTCTTCTGCACCGGCACGCTGTCGATGTACTGCAGGAACTGCGCGCAGTACTTGCCCGCCTTTGTCGAGCACGAGAACCCATCGCCGCCGCCGAGCGTCGCGCCCGGGCTGTCCTGGCCGCCCGGGATCGTGGGGAAGGGGAACCAGCCGAGCTTGTTCAGGATCTTGTGGTCGGTGGTGAGCGGCTCGATCGTGCCGGGCTCCCAGTCGCCCTGCAGCTCCATCGCCGCCTTGCCGTTGCCGACGCATGCCGGCCGAGCTGCCCGCGCCCTGCTGGGCGGCGATGCCGAGGAACCCGGGCTCGAATGGCTGGTCGCGATGAACTGCTGCATGCGCCTGGCCGGCCTTGGCGAAGCACGGATCCTTGAGGCTGACCGACTTCATGGCTGCCTGCAACGTGGCGGTGGAGCATTCGCGCAGCGCGAAGTACTCATACCAGAAGGCGTCGGGCCACGGTCCTTGGAGCCCACCGAGATCGGGGCGATCGCCCCGCGGCCTTGAGCTTGGCCGCGTCGGCCTCGAGCGCGGTCAGCGTCGTGGGCGGGCTGCAGATCCCGGCCTTGGCGAACAGGTCCTTGCGATACCAGAAGCCGACCACGTGCAGGTCGTAGGGCACGCCGTACTGCTGGCCGTTGGTCTGCCACGCCGAGACTCGCGACCCGAGCTGCGCCGATCCAGCTGGCGTGGTCGCGGTGTCAAGTTCGGCAGCAGGCCGGAGGGGACCTCGCTGGCCTGGCGCCCGCCGCCCCACTGCTGGAAGATCTCGGGCGGGTTGCCCGACTGCAGCGCGGCGGGTTCCTTGGTGTTCTGCAGCTCCTCGTTCTGGATCGGGACGTTCTTGATGATGACGTTGGGATGCATCGCGTGGAAGTCCTGGGCGACCTGGTTCCAGGTCGTCTGCAACGAGCCCGAGGTGGCGTTGTTCCACCACGTCAGCGGTCGTGCGCCCGCCGCTCTCCACCACCCGGCCGATCCTCCCGCCTCCCGAGACGAGCTGCCTCCGCAGCCGGCGATGGCCGCCGCCGCGAGCCAGGCACGGCGACCGTCGCCGCCAGGCGGGCCGGCGGGGCCGGCGTCCGATCGCTGTCCGAATGTCGTCGCCCTCGTCCAGCAACCAGCGTGCGGCAGCCCGTCTCATCGTTCACTCTCTCTGCTCTCTCCTCGACTGCATACCGGTCTCGCTCTGTACGAAAGTTGCGACGCAACTTGCGATGCGCAGCATCGCTACTGACCACGGCTCCAGGTGAGTCAAGACGGTTCGGATCGACGTAACAGGTCTGCGTGCCTCCGCAAAAATATCGTCGAAACTTTCGCGAAACCATGTTAGGCTGTGCGCATGAGGGGGAACGGCGGCGAGAGCGGGGAGCGGGACGGCGGGAAGGTCACACTGGCCGCCATCGCCGAGCAGACCGGAACGTCCGGTGCCCACCGTCTCCAAGGTGATGCAACGGCCGTCATGACGTTTCGGCGGCGACGCGCGAGCGTGTCGAGCAAGCTCTCGCCACGACCGGCTATCAACCGCGGCGCCGCGGCGCCAGCAGCCGCGGAAGTCGCGGCCGGGTCATCGAGCTGGTGATGCGCGGGCTCGACAGTCCATGGGCATCGGTGATCCTCGACGCGGTCGAGCAGGTCTCGCACGAGACGGGACGGGGCATGGTCGTGACCGCGGCCCACGGCCGTAACCGTCCGCCCGAGGCGTGGCTTGACGCGGTGATCGAGCGTCACAGCGACGGTGCCGTGCTCGTGGTCTCTGACCTCACCCACGGGCAGCTGCAGGCGCTCGACGGGCTGGGGATTCCCTACGTGTTCCTCGACCCGCTCGGCACGCCGCCCCCCGACGCGCCACTCGTGGGCGCCACCAACTGGGCGGGCGGGCTGGCCGCCACCGAGCACCTGCTCGACCTGGGACACGAGCGGATCGCGGTCATCTCCGGTCCAGCGCACGTCCTCTGCAGCCGAGCTCGTGTCGACGGCTATCGCGCCGCTCTGCAGCGCCAGGGAGATGCGACCCCCCGCCCGTTCGTGCGCTTCGCCGAGTTCGACGAGGTGGCGGGCCTGGAGCAGGCGACCACGCTGCTCGCCATGCGCAAGCCTCCGACGGCCATCTTCTGTGCGTCGGACATGATCGCGCTGGGCGCCTACGAGGCGGCGCACCGCCTTGGCCTGCGCGTGCCCGAGGACGTGAGCATCGTCGGTTTCGACGATCTGCCACTGGCGGCGTGGATGCAGCCCAATCTGACGACGGTGCGTCAACCGCTGGCCGAGATGGCGACCCTGGCCACCCGCATGCTGGTTCAGCTGATCGACGGCGGAACCCTGGACGCCCGGCAGGTCGAGGTCGCGACCCGTCTCGTGGTGCGCAACTCGACCGCGCCCAGAGTGGGGGCCGGCTAGCGCACTCCGATTAAAGCCCGATGCTGCGCGCGTTCCAACCGGCCATGAAGGTGGCCAACGCCTCCTCGTTGGTCACGTCGATCCCGGCCGCCTGGGCGGCGGTGAAGAACTGCGCGGCCGGCCCCAGCCGACAGGATCACTGGCCAGACTCGATCATCTCCTCACGCCAGCGCGGAATGGCCTCCTGGGTGGCCTCGATCGCCCACTGCGGGGTCCTGAGCTTGCGACCCGCGAACCGGACCCAGGCGTCAAGCGCCGCCGGAAGCTTCTCGAACAGGCCCGGGTCGGCGAGCACCTTGCGAGGAATCCAGTCGGCCATGAACAGCTCCACCACCACGGGGCTCCAGCGCAGCGGACGTCCGTCAACGTAGTCGGCGCAGAAGTCGATGGCCAGCGACACCGCGAACGCCTCGTCCCCGACGGGGGAGAACTCACGACCCTCGGGCGAGGCCAGGAACTCCTCCTGGAGCGCGTCCCGCTGGTCCGCCGGCATCTCGTCGCGCGCTTGCCGTGTGCCACCACCGGGCGCCTCGTCGGCGCGCAACTGCGCCAGTGCGCGCAGGCCCGCGTAGTCCTCCGATACGGGCGGGTCCAGCGTCATCTCGGTCAGCTCCATCGCCGCGTGGATCTCACTCGCGGCGACTGCCGGATCGACCTGCTCAAGCCTCAACTCTCCGTCGTCTGGCGGGCTGTCGCGCATCACCTCGGCGACCAGCTCAATCGATTCGGCGAGCAGGATGTCCTTGGCGATCACGCCGAGGTTGTTATCGATGTACACGCCGACGGCGTGCGTCTCGCCGGTCGAGTGCCGAGCCTCCAGGAACATGGTCAGACCATCCTCAAAGACGTGCTCGCGCATCACCGCCGCCGCTGTGATCGTCGCCTCCCCCACCTCACCCAGCCAGGGGACGATCGGCTCATGCGTCTGGTGAGGCAGGCGTTCGAGAAGCTCGCGGGCCACACCGCCAAGCTCACCGCCGTCCACCGCCGCGATGGCGGTCAGCGCCAGCCGGGCCCCGGCGCCCCCCAACCGCCCGATCGCCTTCACCACCGGAGCGCCGTAGACCATCGCGTAATCCACGGATTCGTGCAGCCCCCCGTTCGCGCGCTGTTCCCAGAAAGTCCCCAACAGCCGCGATGCCCACAACTCCGCGTCAAGGGGCCCGGTCAGCCCTTCGGCCTCCCACACGATCCGACGCGCGATTGCGCGAGGGCCCGCTCCAGCCCCGGCGCGCCTCAGTGCCTCCCGCTCGCGACGCACGGCCACCTGCGCGGTATGACCGCCCGGCCGACGACTGCGCCTGCCCTTGCTCACGGCATCCGAGGTTAACTACGGATAAGGATTGCGGACAAACCCACCCCGCACAATGCGACGTTTATCGACGGCAGATGCTGCAAGGGCATCGCGGTTGGCCACCGGTGGAGGATTGGCAACGCCACGAGCTCACGGCAGACGTCCCGACCAGCGCACCGACCCGGCCGCCGCGCCCAGGAGCAGGACCAGCCCGCCGATCGCGAACACCACCGTGATCTCCCGCTTGCGGCTGACCGTCCCCAGCTGGCTGCCGAGCCGCTTGTAGATGGAGCTCAGCTGGTCGGCGCTCTGGGCGTTGAAGGCGCGCGCGCCGGAGACCTGGGCGACCTGCTGCATCAGCTGGGGATCGGGCGGCACCGGCTGCGGGGGAGCCAACGCGTTCGGGTTGTTCAGCACCCCATTGGCGGTACCGAGCGCGACCGTGTAGATCGGAATGTGGTCGCGCGCCGCCTGGCGGCCGACGGCGACCGGATCGGGCCCGGCGTTGGCCGCGCCGTCGGAGAGCAGCACGACCGCCGCCGGTGCATGCTTGGGCTGGCTGCCGTGCAGGAGCTGCAGCGCGAGCGCGAGCGCGTCGCCGGTGTCGGTCCCGCCGTCCGCGGACTGCGCGTTGATCACCTGGCGCGCGGCCGCGTGGTTGGCGGTCGGCCCCTGCACCGTGTCGGGCGAGCTCGAGAAGCCGATCGCGCCCGACTCGGACGGTGGAGGGCAGCTGGTCGATGAAGGTGTTCGCGGCGGCCTTGGCGGCGCTCAGCCTGCTCGGGTCCACGTCGTCTGCCGCCATCGAGCCGGAGTGATCGGTGACGAGCATCAGCGATGCCTCGTCGGTCGGCACCCGGTGGGTGACCCGCGGACGGGCGAGCGCGATCGCCAGCAGCGCGACGGCCGCCAGCGCGAGCGCAGCCGGGACGTGGCGCTCCCATGAGGGCGCCGCCGCAGCCGCCTCGCGCAGCGTCGAGACCGCGGGAAAGCGGATCGCGTAGCGCTTGGCCCGGCGCCGAGCGCGGAGGTAGGCGGCGAGCGCCAGGGGAACGAGGGCCAGCGCCAGCAGCCCCAGTGGCGATCCGAAGCTCATCGCAGCTGACGGCCCAGCTCCAAGAGCCAGTCCTGGTCGGTGGACAAGGTGGTGTGATGCACGCGCAGGCGGCGCAGCTCCCTGGCGACCCCCTGTCGCCGCTCACGCTCGAGCTCGACGAACCGCTCGCGCACGCGACGGCGGGAGGTGTTGACCTCGACCCGCCCGCCGGTCTCAGGATCGACCAGCGTCAGATGGCCGACCGCGGGCAGTTCGGCCTCGCGCGGATCGGCGATCTCCACGGCGAGCACCGAGTGGCGGACGCGCAGGGACCCGAGCGGTCGCTCCCATGCGCGCTGGTCTCGGAAGTCCGAGATGACCACCACCAGGCCCGGCTGACCCGCCAGCCGCCCCGCCCGGCTGAGCGCGCCCGCCAGCGCCTCCGCGCCCTGTCGCCCGTCCGGCGCCACGCCCGCCTCCAGCTCTCGCCGGAGGGCGACCATGCCCGGCCTGGATCCGCGCGGCGGGAGCACGCGGGGCTCGCCGGCACCGAAGGTCACCAGCCCCACGCTGCCCGCACGGCGCACGCCGACCCGCCCGAATGCCAGCGCCGCCCCCTCGGCCAGGTCGGCCTTCAGCCGGCGCGTCGTGCCAAACGCCATCGATGGCGAGACGTCGAGCACGATCCAGGTGGTGAGCGCGCGCTCTGGGACGTGCAGGCGGACGTGGGGGATGCCGGTGCGGGCGCTCGCGGCCGCATCGATGTGGCGCACGTCGTCGCCGATCTCGTACGGACGCAGCTGCGCGAGCTCGGTGCCGAGGCCCACGCCGGCGGCGCGACGGTCTCCGGGAAGCGTTCGCGCGACCAGCCGGTTCACGGCGACGTCGAGCGCCTCGATCAGCGGCTGCGCCAGCGGGCCGGGACCCTGGCGGGCGGCGGGGGGTGCGAGCACCGTCGCGGTCATGCGCTCATCAGCCCGCCCGGCGGTCGTCTCGGTCGCGTTCTCTCGCATCAGCCGGCCGGCACCCGGCTCCGCGACGGCGGCCAGCACGCGCTCCAGCAGCTCGTCGGCCGTCACGCCCTCGCTGAGCGCGTCGTAGGACAGCACGATGCGGTGCCTGAGGAGGTCAGGCGCAAGATCGCGGATGTCCTGCAGCTCGACGTGCCCGCGGCCGCGCAGCAGCGCCAGCGCGCGCGCCGCCTGGACGAGGCCGATCGGACCGCGGGGGCTGGAGCCGAACTCGATCAGGCTCTCCATGTCCTGGAGGTCGTACTTGGCCGGGTGGCGGGTCGCGTCGGCCAGCGTCACGGCGTAGCCGATCGCGTCCCGGTCGGCGTGCACGGTGGTGACCGTCTGGGCGTGGCGGCGCAGGTCCGCGAGCGATGAGGACCGTGGTGATCTCGGCCTGGGTCTTGAGGCTGCGTCCGACGACCGCCGCCTCTTCGCCGACGCTGGGGTAATCGACGATGATCTTCATCAGGAAGCGGTCGACCTGCGCTTCGGGCAGCGGATACGTGCCCTCGGACTCGATCGGGTTCTGCGTGGCCATCACGATGAACGGCGCCGGCACCTGGTAGCTCGTGCCGCCGATCGTCACCTGCTGCTCCTGCATCACCTCGAGCAGCGCCGACTGGACCTTGGCCGGCGCGCGGTTGATCTCGTCGGCGAGCAGGAAGTTGTGGAACACCGGGCCGAGCTCGGTGTCGAAGGTGCCGCTGTCAGGCCGCCACACGCGCGTGCCCACGAGGTCGGCCGGCACGAGGTCCGGGGTGAACTGGATGCGGCCGTAGGAGCCGCCCAGGGCGGCCGACAAGCGTCTTCACGGTGAGCGTCTTGGCCAGTCCGGGGACGCCCTCCAGCAGCACGTGGCCGCCCGCGAGCAGGCTGACGAGCAGTCGCTCCAGCATCGCATCCTGTCCGACGATCACGCGCTTGATCTCGTAGAGGACCTGCTGCAGGGCGTCGCGTGCCTCGCCTCTGCGCAGGATGGTGTCCTGGGTGTCAGTCATCGTGTTCTCCATAGTCCGGGTGTCTAGGCGAGCCGGCGAAACCAGAGCCAGCGACAGGACGCCGCCGACCAGCACCAGCGCCAGCGCGCCACCGGCGAAGCCCGCGGTGAGCTCCTGCTTGATCTTCTTGTGGCCGAGCTGCTTGCCAGGTGGGCGTAGACGGCACTGGCGTTCGCGCTGTTGGCGGCGGTGTAGGTCCGGCCGCCGGAGGTCGACCGCGATCTGCTGCAGCTGCTGCGAGCTCACCGGCACGGGCGTGGTCACCGTCCGTCCGCCGCGCTTGATCGGGATCGTCCCGTTCGGGCGTCCCGAGCGCGATCGTGTAGATCGGGATGTGATCCGCCTTGGCCTGGCGAGCCGCCGCCAGCGGGTTGGTGCCGACGTTCGACGTGCCGTCGGAGAGGAGCACGATCGCGCCCGGGGGCCGCTTGCCGTCCTTGGCGGGGAGGCGTGGTGAGCGCGTGCAGCGCGGTGGTGATCGTGTCGCCGATCGCGGTGCCGCCGCCGCCGGGCCGTCAGCTGGGCGATCGCGTCCTCGGTCGAGCGAGTGGTCGGCGGTCGGGGACTGGAGCAGGATCGGCTGGCGCGCGAACTCGATCTGGCCGGCCTGGATCGAGCTCGGGATGCCTGGCGAGGAATCGCTCGGCCGCCCGTTGCGCCGCCGCCAGCCGGGATGGACGAACATCGGTCGCCGTCATCGAGTTGCTGGTGTCGTTGGCCAGCATGATCGCCCCGCCGTCGACGGGCACGGCCACCGTTCGCTGCGGGCGAGCGGCCGCCACGATCAGCACCGCGATCGCGATCGCGAACACCAGCATCGGCGCATGGCGCCGCCATCCGGGTCGGCCGCGGAGCCACCGACGGGGTCAGCGCGCGGTCGGACAAACGCCTGGGCGGCGGCTGTGCGCGCGCGGCGCTGCTGGCCGACGTACCAGCAGGCCAGCACCGGGATCGCCACCAGCGCCGAGTCAGGACGAGTGGCGTCGCGAAGGTCATGGGCTGGTCGGACGGCGGGGCCGCCAGGGTGACTGACGGTCGTGAACAGCGCCGAGCCGTGGCTGATCTCCATCGCGACCCGGTCGCCCGCGTGCAGACCGCGGATCGCCGCGCTGATGTCGTCGGTCCCGGTGATCGGGCGGTCCGTTGATCTGGACGATCGCGTCCCCCGGCGAGAGCCCGGCCAGGTCGCCGGGGCTCCCCTGCCGCACGGTCGCGATCGCAGCCGCGCCCGGTGCCACGGTCTCGATCTGCATGCCGAGCCAGTAGACGGGCGGCGACGCCGGTGCTCGCCGGCGTCGGGTTGGCGGGTGCCGACGGTCGGATGGCGAACGCGGGGGTGTGGTGTTTGAGCGAGCCGATCAGGTTGGTGACGGCAAACGCTGCGCCGGCGACGAGGACCACCGCCGCGAGCGCGATCGGGAGCGCACGTCGAGGCTGGATCGCGTGCGCGGGGGCCTGGGCTTGGGCCGGGTTGCGCGGCGCCGGCTGGGGCGGCGGCGGCTCGGGCTGGCGGGGCTCGGCGCTGCCGGGGCTCGGCCTGGCGGGCGCTCAGCTCTTCCGCGGCGGCCGCGGATTCGTCCCGCCAATCGCCGGACCAGAGATGCTTCGGTCCACTCATAGGGTCTTGCGCAAGCTACGCGGCATCGGTGAGAGATTTTAAGACGTCAGCGTCCGGGTCGGCGGCCGTTGCGTCATATAGGTGCGAGCGCTTGACCGGCCCAAGCGCTGCGGTAGCATTAGTTGAGCCATCAACGATACGGACCGGTTCCGGGAACATGACGACCAGCCGCCCACCCAAGACGAACGTCGCCGGTGAGCGCCGCCAGGCTCGGCCGACCGCTCGCGTAGTGCGGCGCGGCCGCTGCCCGGCGTCTCGCCGTCGGAGCACGGTCGCCGTCAGCGGTCTGGTGCGCTGAGCGGTCGCCCCGGCCTGCGGCGGCGGCTGGTGATGGCTGTCGTCCTCGCCACCGCCACCGCCACCCTGCTGCTGGCCGTCCCTCCGTTGCGCGGCGGTGGCTCACCAGATCTCGCACATGAGCCTCGGCTGGATCGCGCGCGGCGCTGGCTCCTCGAGGTCGCCTCGTGCGCCGCCTACGTGGTGATCTTCCGCTTCTTCTTCTCGGCGCGTGCCCGCGCGGCCTCGCCCGCCAGCTCGCCTGGACCGAGGAGGCGTCCGGCGCGCTGCTGCCCACCGGCGGACTCGGCGCCCTGGCGATCGGCGGCTGGCTGCTGCGTCAGGCCGGGATGTCGACGCGGCGCATCGTCGAGAGCTCAAGCGCGCTGTTCTTCTTGACCAGCGGGATGAACGTCGCCGCGCTCACCGTGGGGGGCGTGATGCTGGCCAGCGATGCGTTCGGCGGCCACGACACGTTGGTGCTCGCGGCTTGTCCCGATCGCGCTGGGAGTGGGGTCGACTGCGTGACGCTCGCGCTGCCCGTCGTTCGTGCGGCCGCTCACCGCACCGCGGCTGGCCCGGGTGGCTGGTCGACGTATCGGCCGGCATCGAAGCGGCCCGCCATTCGCTGGTGCGCTCCCAACTGGCGGATGCTCGGCGCCATCGGCTACCTCGGCTTCGACATCGCCGCGCTCGGCGCGCCTGTTCGCGGCCGCCGGTCACCCGATCCCGATCGACGCGCTCGTGCTCGGCTACATCATCGGCTACATGGCCAACCTGCTCCCCGTACCCGGGGGCTTCGGCGTGCTGGAGGGCGGCCTGGCCGGCATGCTGATCGCCTACGGCGCTCCCGCGCACCCAGGCCGCCGCCGCGGTCGTCGTCTACCACGCGATCGCGTTCTGGATCCCCAGCCTCGGCGGCCTGATCGGCTACGCATTCCTGCGCCGCCGAGAGGCCGGCGGGGCGGCGCCGGTGGATGCGGTGCTGGCACAGATCGACCCCATCGCCGAGCCGCAGGTCGAGGCAGCCTGACATGAAGTCAGGCCCCGAAGGAGTATCGAGGCAGCCCCCTCAGGCTCCGAGACCCTGGCCACCGACGCCGGGCACGTCGACTCGCAGCGTTTCGATCCGCCCCTCGGTTCGCGCGCGCCGGTCCGCAGGCTCAAAGTCGGGCGCCGTGGCGACGAATAGGGTCCGGCCATCGCTGCCCCCGAGCATGCAGGCAAACGCCATTTGGCCGACTGCGTGGCGCTCGGTCTCGCCCTCCGGGCCGACCCTCACGACCTCTCGGCCGTAGACCGAGCTGACCCAGATGTGGTCCTCGACGTCGATGCAGATGCCGTCCGGGACGATCTCGCCGAGCGAGTGCGACGACTCGCGCCTGAGCCTCCCGTCATCCTTGATGACGAACGTGGTCAGGGCGTTGGCGAATGTCTCGGCGACGACGAGCTTCCCGTCGGAGCGCTTCACAATCCCGTTGGGGAAGAGGACGTCGTCGTCCTGCATCGTGGCGCTCCCGTCGGCCTCGACCACGGCCAGCTGGGTCGGGCGAGGATCCTCGCCGAACAGGTCGTAGCCGAAGTTACCGGCGTACACGCGGCCGCTGCGGTCCACCAGGATGTCGTTCAGCCATCCCGGCACGATGTCGGCAAGATCGGCGTACGGCCGGTTTCCGAATTCGCCGACCTCGAGGATGCGCCGGTCCTCGCTGGCGACCGCCAGCATCCGCCCGTCGGGAAGCCAGCCGATCCCGCCGGGATGGAAGACCTCGGCAACCGTGCGCAGCTCGCCATTCTCCGGGTCAAACGAGTGGACCGAGTCGCCGTACATGTCGGAGAAGAACAGGCGATCGTCCTGCCATCTCAGGCACTCGGGGAAGTGCAGTCCCTCGATCGCGATCGAGGTCTCCGGCTCGGCAGCGGACTGGGTCATGGATGTCCCTCTCTGGTCATTGCTGTTCGGAGCGGATCGCTCGGCGATGGCGGGCCGCGATGCCGGTCATCATCGTGCGCAGATCGGGCGCATCAGCGCTGACGACGAACAACAACAGGCAGCCGAAGACGATCTGGCTCGTCGAGGTCGACAGTGCCGTGATCGTGAACAGCTGCTGAAGCAGCGCCACCCCCAGCGTGCCCAGCAGCAGTCCCCACATGGTTCCGCGGCCACCTCTCAGCGACAGCCCACCGAGCACAGCGGCCGCCACCCCGAGGATGAGCGGCTGCAGACCCGGGTCGAGCGAGGCACTGGCGTTCGAGTAGGCGAGCAGCGCACCCGCAAGGCCGGCGAGCGCCCCGAGCACGTGAACAGCGCCGTCACCCGCCGCTGCACCGCCACCCCCGACACGCGGCCGGCACGCCGATCGCTGCCGATCGCTTTGATCTCGGGCCCCAGTCGGGTCGCTCCGAGAAGCGTCAGGGCGAGCACGAACGCGCCAAACGTGATCAGGCTGCGGGGTGAGAACCACGTGAGGATCGGCTGGTCGACCCACACCGCGGAGCCGATGTTGCCGTACGTGAGCGTCGTGTTGGACGCGATGACGTTGGCGAGGCCGATCAGGGCGATGTAGGAGCCGATCGTGACCGGCAGTGACTGCAGCCGGAGCCGTGCGATGGCGGTTCCCTGGAGGAGCCCGAGAAATCCGCACGCCCCCACGGCCGCGAGCACCCCAAGGAGACCGGAGTGCCCTCCCGCCCGGACTGCCAGGACCCCGCCGAGCGCCTGCATCCCGAGCACGGAGACGTCGAACTCGCCCGCAATCAGGGTCAGCCCGAGGGCCAGGGCAACCAGCCCGAGCGGAGCGAATCCCTGCATCGCGTTGTAGTAGGCGCCGCTGTTCACCTGCTGTCCGTCGAGACCGGGCACCACGAGGAAGGCCACCAGCACGCCCGCGAACGAGGTGACGGGCAGGACGCGCTCGGCGCGGAGCCACGCTCCGGAGCGGGCTCTCAGCCGGCTCACGCCTCCCTCCCGCCCAGCCGCACCTGGGTGACGATCACGACCACGACCACGAGCGCGCCCTTGAGCAGGACCTGCGGGCCGGTGCCGAAGCCGCGCAGCAGCAGCACGTCGGTGATCGCGGCGACCGCCAGCGCTCCCCACAGCGTCCGCACCACCGAGCCTCGACCGCCCGAGATCGCCGTGCCGCCGACGAGCACCGCGGCGATCGCATCGAAGGTGAGCGTCCCCTCGAGGTACGTGGACGCGCCGGTGTTGAACGCGCCGAGGAACGCGCCACCGATCGCAATGGTGCCACCAGCCAGCGCGAATGCCGCGGTGACCACGCGCGCGATCGGAATCCCCGCTGCCTTGGCTGCCTGGCGGTTCTCCCCGACGAGCAGGATCTGCCGACCGAGCACGGTGCGCCGCAGGACGTACTGCAGGATCAGCGCCAGCGCGACCATGACATACACGGCGACCGGAATCCCGGCCGGCGTGGAGTTCAGCGTGCCGATCCCACCGCCCGCCGGCTGAATGATCTTCCCGCCGTGGACACTCTGGGCGAAGCCATCGATGAGGAAGCTCGCGCCGATCGTGAGGATCACCGGGTTGGCGTTCCAGGCGCCGATCAACAGGCCCTGCGCCGCGGTGATGATCACGGCGACGACGATCGCGATCGCGAGCGCCGGCACGAGCCCGAGACCCAGCGCTGACAGGAACACCATCGCAGCGACGACAGCGGTGGGAGCGATGGCCAGCGAGGTGATCGAGCCGACGAGCGTGATGAACGTGACGCCGAGGGCCATGATGCCGACCAGCGAGGCCGAGCTGAAGATCGCCTTGATGTTGGCCCACGTGAGGAAGCGATGAGTGGTCACGGCCAGTACGAGGACCACCGCGAGCGCCACGACGCCGACGGCCGCGAGGACCTGGCGCGAGCGGCGAGCGGGGAGCGTGACCGGTGGGCGCCTGAGCGGAAGAGCGACGGCCTTCATCGCGCCGCCTGCGCCGCCTGCGCCGTCGCGCCGGGATCTGCGTCCATGCTGTGGGTGAGGTCGGACAGCATCACCTGGCGCGACACCCCATCCGGGTAGACGCCGACGACCCGACCGGCACGCATCGTGATCACGGTCATGGCCAGCTCAAGCAGCTCCTCCAGGTCGCTGGTGGCGAAGATCACCGCCATCCCCTCCTCTGCGGCCGATGCCAGGAGTCGGTGGATCGCGGCCCGGCCACCGATGTCGACGCCGCGCGTCGGTTCGTCGACGAGCAGAACCTTGATGTCGGAGCCGAGCAGGTATCGGCCGACCAGGGCCTTCTGCTGGTTACCGCCGGAGAGGAGCCCGGCCGCGTGGTCGAGACGCTTGGTGTCGACACCCGCCTCCTGCGCCAGACGGGTTGCCAGCTCACGCTCCTGGCGCGGTGACAGCAGCCCGCGGCGGGAGACGCTGCCCAGCTGCGTGACGGTGAGATTCTCAGCGACGCTTCGGCCGAGGAACAAGCCTTCGCTCTGGCGATCGTTGCTGATGAACCCAACGCCCTGTCGCCGCACCCTCACCGGGTGGCGCAGGCTGACCGGCCGGCCCGCGAGCTCGACCTCTCCCCGCGCCTGCCCCATCAGGCCGGCGAGCGCGCGGAGCACCTCCGACACGCCCGCGCCGACCTGGCCGGCGAGCCCATAGACGCAGCCGGCCTTGAATGCGTGGGAGAAGTCTTGGACAAGCGAGCCGACCGTCAGTCCGCGGACGTCCAGCAGCGTCTCCCCTCCCGTGGAGCGCCGATCGTGAGCCGCCAGCTCCAGCTGCTCGCCGAGCATCGCCTCCACGAGCTGCCCAGCGGACCACCCGGCAACCGGGCGTTCCTCCACCACGCGCCCATCACGCAGGACCGTCACGACCTGGCAGAGGGCCAGCACCTCACCGAGCCGATGCGAGACGAAGACCACCGAGCATCCGTCCTGCGCGACGCGACGCACTGCAGCGAACACGAGCTCAATCTCGAAGTCGGTCAGGGTCGCTGTCGGCTCGTCGAGGATCAGCACCCGGGCGCCTCGTCCCAGCGCACGCGCGATCTCGACCAGCTGCCGCTTGCCGAGACTGAGGCCGCCGACCAGCTCGCCGGGGTCGTGATGCTCCAGGCCGACCTTGGCCAGCAGCTCTGAAGTCGTCCTGCGTTCGCGCCGTCGGTGGCGGACCAGCCCCGCGTCGACGCGACCCAAGGCGACGTTCTCGGCGATGCTCAGCGACCCCACCATGCTCAGCTCCTGGTCGACCCAGGCGATGCCGGCGCGCTGCGCGTCACGCGGGCCGTGCAACTCGATCGGCTGACCGTCGATGCGGATCTCGCCGGCGTCGGGCGGGATGAGACCAGCGACGACGTTGATGAGCGTGCTCTTCCCGGCACCGTTGTGCCCGCACAGACCGTGGATCTCGCCGGGCGCGATCGTAAGCGAGACGTCGTCTACCGCCTGTACAGCGCCGAAGCTGCGGCTGATGCCGGTCAGTTCAAGCCGTGCGGGCGCGGCGCTCATGGTGCGCGCCCGGGCCGGCTTCCAATGCCGGACGGGGCCACGATCGCCCGTTTGAGGATCTTCCCCGTCGGACCGGTCGGGAGCTCGTCGACGAGCCAGACGTGCCGGGGGTATTTGTACGGCGAAACGCGCTCCCGGATCCAGTCGCGCAGCTCGGCGGGCGAGGCCTCGGCGTCTGGTTCGAGCACGATCGCCGCCCCGACCTCCTCCCCCAGCCGCTCGTCGGGGATCCCGATGACCGCCGCGGAGCGGACGGCCGGGTGCTCGTGGAGCAGGTCCTCCACCTCACGCGGATAGATGTTGAACCCGCCGCGGATGATCATGTCCTTCAAGCGCCCGACGACCTGGAAGCAGCCGTCGTCATCGACGATCCCGAGATCGCCGGTGAAGAACCAGCCGTCCCCGTCGATGGCCGCGCTCGTGGCCTCGGGGTTGCCCCAGTAGCCCTTCATGATGTTGTGGCCGCGGATGGCGATCTCGCCGACCTCGCCGGCGGCGAGGTCCGCGCCGCCCTCGCCGACGATCTTCATCTCGGTCCCCGGGATCGCCCAGCCGATGGTGCCCGTGCGGCGGGGGCTTCGCAGGGCGTTGTGTGAGGCGATCGGCGAGGTCTCGCTGAGGCCGTACCCCTCGTACAACGGGGCGCCGGTGCGTGCCTCGAACGTCCGCAGCACCTCCGCCGGCAGCGGAGCCCCTCCGGAGGAGCACAGTCGCAGGGATGCGAACGCGTCCTCCGGGGCCTCGCAGTAGGCGAGGTCGGAGAACATCGTCGGAACCCCGAGGAGAACGGTCACCGCATGCTCTGCAATCAGCTCGCAGACGCGCACCGCGTCGAACTGGCCGGCCAGAATGACACGCGCGCCGATCGCGATCGAGGCGTTCAGCGTGCACGTCTGCCCGTAGGAGTGGTACAGCGGGAGCACGCCGAGCACGACGTCGTCGGCCTCCAGCGAGTAGATCTGCAGCGCCGCGTTCGCGTTGCGTCCGAGGTTGGCGTGGGTGAGCTGGGCGCCCTTCGGCCGTCCGGTGGTACCCGAGGTGTAGAGGATCACCGCGGTGTCGTCGGGCGCGACCGGATGTACGTCCGGGTACGCGACCGACCCGGTGAGCAGGTCGCTGGCATGGTCGTCGGCGATCCGCACCCGGCGCACTCGCTGCGAGGCCGAGTGACCCGGGTCGATTCATCGCCGGGCGGGACAGGACGATCTCCGCACCGGCGTCTTCCAGGCTCTGATCGGTCTCGGCCGGCGTCGCCAGAGGGTTCTGCGGGACGACGATCGCGCCGAGCCGGAGGATGCCGAAGTACAGAGCCGCGAAGGCCGGCGAGTTCGGGACCTGAAGACCCACGCGGTCGCCGCGCCCGATGCCGATGCCGGCCAGGTACCCGGCCGCCAACTGGCTGCGTCCGTCGAGCTCGGCGTAGCTGATCTCGGCCCCCTCGTGGACGAGCGCGCATCGGTCTGGCCGCTTCGTCGCCGCCCACGTGAGCAGGGCGGACAGGTTGCCGTCACCCACGAGGGGTGGCGGCAGCGCAGGTCGCATGCATGTGCTCAGGCACCGCCCGCCTCAGGCCTTTGTGCACTGCGCGTCGTACTGACGAAGCGTGGCCGGCGTAACCCGGTGCTCCTGGACGGTCTCCACCAGCGGGACCTTCGTGCCCTCCAGGAGCGCCGTCCCGTACTTCGCCGCCTGCAGCGAGATCGTCCCGGGATCCTCGGTTGCGGTGCCGTACATGCTTCCCGCCTTGATCGCGGCGATGCCGATCTTGAAGCAGTTGCTGCCGGTGATGACCAGCCCGTTGTGCTTGACCCCTAAGGCGATCCCGGCCTGCTTGGCGGCGGTGACGATCGGGACCGCCTGATAGTCGGCCATGCCGTACATCCCCTGCAGGCCCGCCTGGCCGTACTTGGAGAGCAGCTGGGTCGCCTCGTGACCGCTGAGCACCGGATCCCAGTTGCCGTCCTCGGTGGCGACCACCTTGTATTGCGGATGCTTGCTCAGCACGTTGTAGAAGCCCTTCATCCGGTCCTGCGTGACGAGCATCGCGGCCGTCCCGGTGATCACCCCGATCTTCCCCGTCGTCTTGTGCTCCTGCTGAAGCCCTTGGACCAGGTTCTCCGCCGCGAACTGACCGAGCTCGTAGTTGTTCGACAGGACCTGATGCAGCCCTGACGCGACCGCCGGATCAGCGGGCCCGTCGGTGTTGAGGATCGTCACCCCGAGGGCCTTCCCCTTCGCGATGGCCGGCGCCACCGCCTTGCTGTCGAGCGCCTCGAGGAAGATCAGGTTCGGTTTCTCGGCAACCGCGCTGTTGAGCAGCTGCACCTGCGTCGCCGGATCGCTACTCGCCAGCAGGTGCACGGTGGCGCCCCGCGAGCCGAGATAGCTCTGGATCTGCGCGTTGTAGACCGCTGCCCACGGGTTGCTGTTCGCCACCGAGACGATCGTCACTTTCTTGCCGGCGAGCGGCTTCGAGCTGTTCGTGGAGGCCGGGTGCGAGCCGGCCGATGACCCC
>CAWHOM010000010.1:0-416456 GCA_963831015.1 uncultured Solirubrobacteraceae bacterium
CTTGGCCGGAGTCGGGTCCGCCTGACCACCGCTACCGACCGCTTCGACCTCGAAGGTGTGCTTGCCCTTCCTCAGGTGCTTGTAGGTCTTTGGCGATCGGCACTTCGCCCACTTGCCGCGGTCGAGCTTGCACTTGAACCACGCCGCGCCCGACGCGCTGAACTTGAACGTCGCGGTGCGCTTGTGCGTGTTGATGTGCGCGCTCTTGATCTTCGTGTTCGGTGCGCTGCCGATGCCGCCGTTGTGGTTGGATGCAGGCGAGAGCGCCGCGGCGCCCAGGAACGGCATGGAGCCGCCGGGGACGACGAGGTGCGGCGTTCCGCACGAGCTCGGGTTGGAGACGTCGGCCTCGTAGATGCCGTCCGTCTGGCCCCAGGCGATCGTGTTGGCGTCCCGCGAGAAGGTGAGGCTCGTCCGGTTGCCGCTGAACTTGCCCGGGTCGAGGGTGATCGTGCAGCCGGCGACGTTCGTTCCCGCATAGGCGAGGGTTTCCAGCTGGATCCTCGCCTGGCTCGCGGTGCCGCCGTTGTCCGGGGCATTATCGAGGACCAACGCGATCACCTTGGCGTCGTGGGTGAACGAGGCCTCGAATGCCCAGCCGTCAGGGATCGCAGTATCACCGTCCCACACGACGTTGCCCGCAGGATTGCTTACGGGAAAGACCGCGTAGTCGTGCCCGAAGTTGGTCGAAGAGTGCGTGAGGCCGATCGAGTTGCTCCAGCCGGAGCCGCGAGCGTCGCTGGCATCGACCCACTGCGGATTGATGAAGTCGTCGAAGAAATCGCTCCAGTTGCTGTTGCCCGCCGGGCTCATGGGGCTCGTAAATGTCGCCACGCCGGATGCGGCACCGATGTAATCGAGGTAGTTGTACGCGACTGTGTTGCCGTCGGGGGAGATGCGGAAGTGGTCGACGTAGGTGGGCGCTGTTGGGCCCGAGACGCTCCCAGGGGTCTGGACCGGAGAGGACAGCAGCGAGCGACCGTGCTGATCGAACAGGTACACGTTCGAGCTGCCGGACGTCTCGATCGTGCCGTTCGTACCCTCCGCGCCGCCGGCGACCGCGATCTTGCCGTTGTCGCTCTCCGAAGGCCACGCCCAGCTGCCCGACTGCGGAGTCACTGCGCGGGCCTGTGACCCGTCGGCATTCGCCACGTACACGTAGCCCGCCTTCACGTACACCAGCGAGTCGGCGCTCGCAGCGGGCGCGAACGCTCAAAGCCCAACCAGACTGGCGCACAGCGCCGCCAGCCGGACCGCGGTCATCTCGGTCAGTCGCACTTCAATCCCCCTGTTGGTCGATGTGTCTGAATCTTTGGAACGGTTAGCTCGGGCGGCGTTGGCCGAAAGCTCTCAGCCGAACCCCCCGCAATGTCGGCTTCACGGGCGCACCTGCACGGCGGTCCAGTAGCCGTGGATCATCCAGGTGTCCGGCGTGCTCCTCGGCGGGCGCCGCTTACGCCGGCTGCGCGCCAGCCGGTGCCATCGGTGGCCCCAGGATCTCGACGCCGAAGTCCTGACCGACGCGAACGAGCAGGTCCACATCGATGGGGCCTGCGGGCGGCAGACCTGGGCTCTCAGCGGGCCTGCCGGAGGCGACGAAGTACTGCTCGAGTCCTCCGGGTGAGCAGATTGAGAGAATCCGCGCCGGCGAGTCTCCCTCGACGACGAAGGTGTGTGGGATATCGCGCGGGAGGAACGTGTACGACCCGGGGCCGGCGGTGAATGTCTGATCGCCGCAGCGCACCGTCAGGGTCCCTTCGAGGATCCAGAACGCCTCGTCCTCGCGGTGATGCACGTGGAGTGGAGGCCCGGAGCCCGCGGGTGCGAGCGCCTCGAGCAACCCGTACGCACCGCCGGTGCTCTGCGCCGTGGCCTTGAGGGTCATCAGGTTGTTCGTGAACCAGACCGTCTCACCTTGCCCCGCGGGGACGTTTCGAGCCCGGCGGTCTGCGCTTGGTCGGTCCTGAGCATCAGTCTTCTGCGCGCCCGCGGTCCCTCCGGTCGATCCTTGCATCTTCGCTTGTCCTCCGGCTTGGTTCTGAGATTGTGAGACAAGGTGTCGGTAATAGGATTGATATCTCATTACGAGAATACGGTATCATGGGGTGCGTGTCAACTCCAGAGGACCAGCGAGGCGCCGCAGGCCCGGACGCTGTGCCACCGAAGACTCGGGACCGGCAAACGAGGCGAACCAAACGCGCGCTGGTGGCAGCCGCCGACGAGATCTTTGCCGAGGGCGGCGTGCCGACCGTCGGGGACGTGGCCGAGCGGGCGGACGTCGCCCGCGCGACGGCCTACCGCTACTTCCCCACCCAGGAGGCGCTGCTCCTGGAGACGGCCTTCCTCGGCGACAGCGGCCCCCTACGGTCCCTGCCGGAGCTGATCAACGAGATCCCGGACCCGTCCCAACGCGTCGCCGAGGCCGTCAGGCGCGGGGCAACGTGGACGCTCGGTCGCGAGGCACGCCTACGCACGATCCTCCGCATGTCGCTAGAGCATGAGAACGTCGAGCGCCCCGCTCGACGCCGGCACTACATCGCACAACTGCTCAAGGACGTCGAAGCCGAGATGTCCCCCGACGCGTACGAACGACTCACGGGCTCGCTCACGCTGCTGTTCGGGATCGATCCGATCGTCTCGCTCCGCGACAACAGCGACATCCCTGCGGCCCGGATTCCGGACCTGCTCGCGTGGACGGCACACGAGCTCGTCCGCTCTGCCTTGACTCACTCCCAGCTAGCCGCCGAAACCACGCAAACGACGCGGCACAGCTGACCTGGTACGCGCTCGGTCGCTACAACCGCGGTCTCTCGGGTCAGGTATGAACGCCTCGGTTCCCCGGAGCCCCGGGAGCCGACCTCACCCGCCAACCCTGCTCCCCCGCTCCCTGGCCGCTCACACAACCGTTCCGGACGATCAGCCCAGCTGGCGCACCGCGGACAGCGGTTACTCCAATCCGTGATTGCGGAAGTTGCGCCTCAACCGAAGAGCAGGACTCTCGTCGCCCGCCGTAGGGGCACGCTCCTGCTGTTCGCGTCAATTCAGGGGCTAGCCGGCCGGGCCCACATGTTCGGTGAGCGTTGCCTTGCGAACGTTCCGCGGAGACCTCTCGGATGGGTCTCGACGACCTGAAGTGTCCGGTTGTCGATCCAGTTTGAGACGCGTTCACCGGCTCGTCCAACCTTTCAGCGCCTGTGCGGACTGACCGGTCCTAGAGGTAGCCTGGCTGGTCGGTGTCAGCGCGCCGCAAACATCGCCCACGTAGCTCCCGGCGACAGATGGGCGGAGCGGGCTTCCAAGTAATTGTGGCGGGGCACCCCGGCTCCGACATTCGTCTTGGTTCAGAGTCGAGCTGGTCAAGGCTGGACTCCTCTACGGCGACGCAGTTACTTTGCTCAGCCCGATCACGACGATGCTGTTGCGTGTGGAGGGCCTCGGACGCTTTTCGCCACACCAGATGATCGAGCTGATCCGGAGGGTGGCTCCATATCTGATGGCAGGTGCGCAGGCCGAAGCGTTGGAGACTTCGCTCGAGCAGATCGAGCCGATCCTGGCCTCTGCTACGAGAACCGGCAAGGCCGGCGCCAAGCTGCTGCTTGGTGAATTGACCGCCGTCTAGAAGAACCCACTGCCGATCTCCGAGAGGCCGTGAACGCGCTGGCTGTCCAGTCCGGAATCGACAAGCTGTCCGGGGCGCGGGCTCGCGGACTAGTGAAGATCGACAACTCCGACCCAGGGGACGAGCTTGACCTATTGGTCTCGTGCATTGTGTCCGCAAAGCTGGCGGAAAGCGGTCGGGAGCCCGAAGAAACGCAGACAAGCCAGATCATCGCCACGTTTGTCGAGAAACTGGCTGACCACCTCGCGGGCCAGCGGAGTTACATGATGTTCGACGAGCAGGTTGCCGACCTTGTCGACGCCGGACTACGCAAGGGTCTGTTCCGGATGACGGCAGGTCCCGCAGGTCGCGCAGCGCAAGCGATGACGGCATCAAGTCTTATGGGGAAGTTGCCGACCTTTCCCGCCGCGACGGTCGATGAGGTGCTTGATATCCGGTCGGCCCTCGAGCGCCCCCTGGTGCGCTTTCGGGGAGCGATGGTCAATGCGGCAGCCAGCTTCCAAAGCGAGCCTTGGGAAGCTAACTTCGAAGATGAGCTCCACGACTACTGGATTGGCGAGGTCGATCCTGTCCTCGCGGACATCGAGGAGGCGGTTCGCGAGAATCGGTCACTGCTGACCCTGGCCGACGACTTCTTCCGAGGAGCGAAAGCCAGCATCCCCGGTCTCACTTTGATGGGTGCCGGCGTGCTGGAGCACGACGTGGCCCTCGGGACACTTGGCGGCACTGCGACTGCTCTCGGTCCCATGCTTCAAGTTCTACGTGAGCGCAGAACCACGGCGAGAGAGATCAAGGCGCGTCCTTTCTATCTCTTGCATGCCGTTGAGACATCCACAGCAAAGCGATTCGACACGCGCACGCCAGCTCGATAGATCCGCGGGCTCTCAAAATTGTGCTGGGTGACTCCGCAACCCGCCCAGCTGGCACAGTCGACGCGTCGCAGTCGGCGTTAGGCGTCTGAGACACGCACCTCTGTCGGCGCGACGGGGTGACCGGGAGCAGGACACTTATCTGCCGGCTGAGTCCGTTCGGCGGTCGCGCACTTGATACCGGGGGCCGCTGTAGGCTCGTCTCATGTCGGGTCCTGAGACGCACTCGGTCAAGCGTCATCTCGACGTCGACGCTGATGGCTACGACGTCCAGATCCGGCGGCTGATTCCACACTACGACGAGATGATCGCCACCGGTGTCGAGCTGCTGGCCGCGCTGGCGCCGCCCGATGGGCACGTTCTCGACCTCGGTGGCGGTACTGGTGCGCTCTCGTCTGCCGTGCTCGATGGGCTTCCCGGTGTCCGGGTGACGGTTCTCGACGTGGACGCGGACATGCTCGGCGAGGCCCGTCGACGGCTGGCCCGCTTCGCGGATCGCGTCTCGTTCCAGGAAGGCAGCTTCTTGGGTGCGCTGCCGGCCGCAGATGCCGTGGTCGCGTCCCTAGCGCTGCACCACGTCCATGATCTGCGGACCAAGACGGCGCTTTACCAGGCGATTTACGACACGCTGTCGCCTGGCGGGGTGCTGGTCAATCTTGACGCGGCGGTGACTGAAGGCGCGCGGCTTCGCGGGCTCGGGTTTGACCGTTGGGCGGCTCGGATGGCTGATCATGGGATCACCGATGCGCAGGCGCGCGGCCATTTCGCGGCGTGGTCAGATGAGGACCGGTACTTCCCGCTGGACGCGGAGCTGAGCGCGCTGCGCGAGGCGGGCTTCGATGAGGTCGAGTGCTTCTGGCGGCGGGAGTTGTCTGCAGTCACCTGCGGATTGCGCGCTAGCTGACCGTCCCCTCCGGGGTGCGATGACAGGTCCCCGGAACCGCCCGAACCGACGTTCGCTGGCCCATCCCGTTGCGGGCGTCCGCTGCCGCTATTAGCCCAAAGCAGAAGCGCCCCCTCATACCACCCGATGGCAACCACGAGAACCTCAAGCGAGAAGCAGTGTGGCTGCGGTCGCGGAGCTGCTGATCAGTGCGCTGGCGGGCCTCTACCCGGCGGCAGGACCGCCCGCCTCAGCCCCGCCGACGAGGCCCTGCTGGCGAGCTAGTGCGTCGGCTTGACCCCGCCGGCGCTAGAGGGTGAACCGCACTCCAACCGGGTGCGGGTCGACCCCCGCGCGGTTCACGCCGCGCACGCGGAAGACGTAGCTACCACGGGGCAGCGGGCTCGTGTAGCGCTTGACCGAGCCGCAGGCGCGGACGAACATGATGACGCGATTACGGAGCAGCTCGCACCGATAGCCGGTAGCCCGGTGGGCGGTGTAGGCGAAGGTTGCGGTGCGGCGAGCGTGATCGATCTGAACCCGCTTGATCTTGGTGTGGGACGGAGTGGCGCAGGGGTCGCCCGCCGGGTGGGCTCCGGGTTTGGGTTCCACGGCAGCTCCCGAGCTGCTGCTCTGCGCACCGCTGGTCTGCGCACTGCACGCGGGATGGTCGAAGAACATGCGCAGCAGCTTGAAGCCCCCCTGGTATGACTCGCTGAAGCCGACGTCGAGCTTCAACACTCCACCCGGAGGCGTTCCCCCAAACTGGTCGCCGCAGACGAAACTCCGACTTTGAAGTTGCTCGGCTTCGCCTGGGTTCGCGGGGTGGCAGCTCCAATCCAGTGTGGTGGGAGAGCCCACGCCGCCCACTATCACCGAGTCGGAGTTGATTTTGCCCCCCACGCCGATGATGTCCGCCTGATTGGCGGCCGGATTCTCGATCGTCAGTATGCCGTTTGACATCGAGGCCGTGACGTGGAGCCCGGGCGGTGTCTCGATGGTGTCAATAGGATCTGCCCAGACACAGGCCGGCGCTACAGCGCCGGCGGCGAGAAGGAGCCCGGCGGCGCACAATGTCCGCCGGGCGCGGAGCAGTTGTGCATGAACTAGCCGCATCACGCCGGCACGCCCTGGACGATCCACAGTCCTAGGGCCGGGCAGCCTGGTGTCCTGTGGCATGGCGTCCTCTCCGGCGGGGGTGGCTTACCGAGACGACTATACCGGTGAGGCGGCCGACCCCGCCGCCTCACCAAGCGTCCACGTAAGGGCCGCTTGCCCGTCGACTCCCCCAGCGCCGGCTCCACCCTTCGAACAGCAACGAGATCCAGCGGTGCGTGTCGGCCCGGCAGAGCAGGCTGCGTACGAGGCTGCGCCCGCTGCCCCTTTGATCGACGAGTAACACTCTCCGGCTTCGATCCGATGCCCGCTGATCGTTCCCTTGCGAACGTTTCCGCGGAGACGCCTCGGATACCAACCTCGGCGCTCTGAAGTGTCCGATTGTCGATCCCGTCTGAGACGGAAGACCCGCCTTCCGCGCGTTGCAAGGCGCTGCTCACGCCGGGAAGAAGGCTCGTTGTGAAGCGAACGCGGGTCCCTGATCTCGTTGCTGAATCCGGCGGAACGCAGCAGCCTGATCGCTTCCCAGCAGGTGGCATGAGACTTCTACGTTTGCGTGCGAGCAGAAGTCGGGCTGGGTGCCTCGCTCACGTTGTATCGGGGGGTTGCAAGCGCGTTGTGCTGCGACGGCCCGGGCGATCTCGCCTGTCTCGGCCTCGCGCCACGCTCGCAGGAGGAGCGCCACCCAGGCCCGGTAGGGGCGCCATGATTCGGTGATCTGGTGGATCGCAGAGTCGTCGGATGTGCTGTAGGCGGAGCGGATGGCGTCATCGAGCCGTGTGTCGTGGTCAGGCAATGCGTCGGGGTTGCCGACACCGCGGATGAGGATGAGTTCGGCGGAGAACGGTCCTATGCCCGGCAGCTGTTGAAGGTGCTCAAGCCCGTCCTCGTGGGTCATGGCCCGAAGTCGCTCACGCGTGAGCGCGCCGTCCTCGGCAGCGGTCGCAAGCGCGCGGAGCTGACCGATCTTGCGGTCGGTCAGCCCCGGCTGGGGTGCGGAGAGCTGCGCGAGGCGAGCCGGGGCAGGAAAGGCGCCGTGTTCGCCGAGCTCGTTCCCGAGGCGGGCTTTGATCGTGGCGGCCTGCGTCATGCGGATTCGCTGGCCGATGATCGTCCAGGCCGCGGCCTCATACGGGGTGTAGAACAGGACCGGTCGCAGCCCGGCAAACCGCTCCTGCAGCGCCCTGACGACGCGGTCGTGTGCGCCGAGCGCGGTGAAACCGCTCCCGTCGACGTCCAGGCAGAGCATGAGCTTGAGGTCTCGGGCGGCCCGGCGGGCTAGCTGAGCGGCTGGCCGACCGGTAAGCTCGGCGTGGACTGCGCGGTCGTCTTGGCGCACCGTGGCCTGCACGGTACGCCAATCCCCGTCGACCGCCCAGGCGTAGCGCAGCGCCTGCGGTGGTCGTTCGGCGTGGGTGCCGGGGAAGCCCTCGACGAACGTGGCCGCTGCTGTCAGCGAGAACGGCCCGCGAGGATGCAGGGTGATCGTCACCTACGCGCCGTCGTGGATCGTGATCACGTAGCCGTCGGGGTCTGAGAGCGAACGTACGGCCGAACGGGCCGTCAGCAGGGGCGGTCAAGATCGTGACCCCGCCCCCGGCGAGCTGGTCATGCAACGCCTGGGCGTCATCGACCTTGAGCCAGAGCGCGATGCCGAGGCCGGGCTGAGCGGAGTCAAGATCGGTGTCGGGCAGCGGCTCGCGGACGGCGAACGGGATCGGTTCGCTGGCGAACACCACAGCGCCAGGCGGTGAGGCAGGCGCACGGCGCAGGCCGACACGGTCCTCGTAAAACGCGGCGGCGGTGTCGAGATCGCGGACCTGCAGAGAGATGAAGTCGGGACCAACGGGCATCGGAAACACTCCTAGTCGCTTGTCAATGTCTTGACGACCAATATATGTCAAGATGTTGACGTGAGTCAAGTCGATCTCGATACGGCCGTTGGCTACGTGCTCAAACGCACCACGGCCGCCCTGCGGACCGCGATGGACGCAGCCCTGCGAGACCACGATCTGACCGTCCCTCAATACTCGTGTCTGGAACAGCTCGCCCACACACCCGGGCTCACCAACGCCACACTCGCACGTGGCACGTTCGTCTCCCGTCAGGCAATGCACCAGCTCCTCGGCACGCTGCGAAGCGCCGACCTTGTCCAAAGCGACGGCGCCGGCCGCCACGAACACTTCACCCTCACCGACACGGCGCCAAGCGCCTCGTCGGCGCCTCCGCGGCCGTCGCCGCCGTGCAGGAGCGGATGCTCGCCACCTTCGACCCCGAACAGCGACGACGGCTCTACGCCGATCTGGCCGCCTGCGCCGACGCTCTCAGCTAAGACCGCATATCGATGACGTCGCCCCGCTCACACGCGGGACTCGAGGGCATCCATCGTCAATGACGCGCTGGACCGCGCTTCTGGCTTGGCGCCCACGCGACACTCTCAGCGCGGCTGCTGCTCTCGGCACGATCCGACGGCGACCGCTCGGCCTCGACGATGCCTGCGCCGTCGGGGAAGCAGGTCTGCTCGAACAGAGCGGTGTCGACGTGCTCGTCGCCACGAGCGCGACCGTGGGCACCGATCGACCGAACGAGCCGCGAGCGCCTTGCTCGCCGCGCAACTCAGGTCCGCCGTTGGGACGGCCGCAACATTACCGCGGCCTAACGAGGGGTCCTTAGCGCGCCCGCACCCGCGGTTCGGCGTCCTTCACGCTCGGCTCACGTGATCGCGCTCACGCCAGCCCCAGCCATCGGCGCCACCGGGCGCGTGCGGGTTGTGGCGACGTCGGGTCGGCGGGGTAGGTTTGGTCACAAGTCTGCGGGGGCTGCGTCAAATACTTGTGATGGCGACAGATCGGCGCGACGACAGGACATTACTTGCCGCCACCCGCGAGGGTGACGGCCTCGCGTTCGCGGAGTTCTACCGCCGCCATCGGGGGCTTGTGTTGAGGTTTGTCCGCCAGCGCGTACGCAGCGCGGAGGTTGCGGCAGACCTGCTGGCAGACGTTCGCCGGCGCACTCGCCGCGTTGCTGGAACCTGACGGCGCTCTGCCCGAGGATCCGGTCGCGTGGCTGGTCCGAGTCGCGCATAACAAGCTGATCGACAGTGTCCGCCGCGGGCGGGTGCAGGACTCGGCACGGGCGCGTCTCGCGCTGGAGCGCCTTGAGATAGGCGACGAGGACTGCGGCGGATTGAGCGGCTGGCGGAGGCAGAGGACGTGGCGGCGCGCCTCCAGGAAGTATTAGACCGCGAGCAGCTCGAGCTGCTTCAGTCGCGGATCGTCGAAGAGCGCACATACGCAGAGATCGCGCAGGAGCTTGAGTGTTCGGAGGCCGTGGTCCGCAAGCGGGTCAGCCGCGCGCTCGCGCTCGCGCGCCTAGCCATTGGAGGATCATCGTGACCGGGTTTCTGGAACAGCTGGAAGAGGAGCTCATCGATGCCGTGCACCGGCACGCCGGGCGAGCTTCGGCTCCCGAGGCGACACGTCGGCTTACGTCGCGAAGATCGCTGTTCGCGAGCGCACGTCGCCGTCGTGCTTGGATCGGGCTGGTCGGCGCTTTGCTGGTGGCGGGATCTGCGACGGCCGCCGTGCTGGTGCAGTCGCGCTCACGCCCCTTGCAGGGCACCGTCCGCGGCGTGCAGGGAATCTTCGGGGTGTCCGCGGCCAACTACCAGGCGCGCGCTTTCCCGTATCTGGCGGTCGGGTGGAGCGGCTGGTGCGCCAGCGTCGAGTTCCAGGCCGGTCAAGATCGTTCCTTCGCCGACTACGGATGTGGGCCGAACGAGGCTTCCGGTGCTCCGATGATCGCGGGCGGTGGCCCAACCGGTGGCCCTGGCGGTGTCTATGACTTCGGGTTTGTGACCAGCCGCGTCGCTGCGATCCGGCTGTTCAACGGCACCACCATCATCCCGATCGCCAGCGCGCACCTTCCTTCCTGGATGCGCGCGTACATCGCGTTCGTGCTAGGGCGACCGTCCACCCAGATTCCGTCGGACCTTCTTCTTGACCGCAGCGGACACGCCATTCCGCAACCGGCCATCACCCGAGCAAACGCCGCGGAGCACCTTCCCACGCGCGCGATCAACCCGAGCGACACCGGTGCCGTGCCTTGCGCGATCCGCGAACGGTCGAGCTCCGGCATCGCGCCGCTCGCTGAGACGGTCTCGACGGTCGCCCCCTGGCCGCGGCGCCAGCGCGACTCGTTCCTCGCGTGCGCGAACGCCACGTTCCGTATCGACGCGACCACGCTGGCTGTGGCGGTATTGCTCAACGCCAGCGATCCCGATCAACCGGCGCCGCCGCTGCCCGAGCTCACGCGCGTCCCAGGTCAGCCCGGTCTTCTCGGCGCACGCGGACTGGGAACAATTGGCTTCCCGGAGGGCGCCGGCGTCGGCGACTTCAGCGGCCACGCCACGCCCTTTGCCATCTCCTTGGTCGGCCAACCGCAATTCGGAGCGCCCGCTGGAATCCAGCAGGTAACAAACCACGACGTCACCGCCCGTCGCGACGGACTCGCGTGGCTAATCGCCCAAGGCGGAACCGGCCCGCAACGCGCCCGCCTCCTCGCAGCCTTGACAGTCACACCCAACTCTCGCCACCAACAGTAACGGCCCTCGTCCGTCCGGTGAGCAGCGCGTGGGCGCGTGCTGACACCAAAGCGCGTATTGAGCGTCCGGCGACCGGGGACCTCCTATTCGCCAACAGCAGGGTCCCGTAGCGTTCGGCGACTGTTCGTTTCGCCTTGATAGCTGAGACAAGGGCAACTGTCGAGCTTGTTCGAGAACTCTGAGTGCTCGGCTCGCGAGTACCTACTCGTCTGCGCCGGTCTTGAGGTCGTCGTAGGGGACGTGGGCGATGAAGCCCTGCGATTCGCCTTCCTCATGGCGGACGATGGCGACATCGCGTTTCACCGCATGGCCGTCGACGTTCATCTCGACCGCGTCGCCAGGTTCGCCTCTAGCGATGACCGTGCCTCGAACCGGGTTTCCGTGGGGGTCGGGTACGTATACGGTCTGGCCGATCGCCACCTCCATGACCGGGATTCTAGGAGGCCGTCTTCTGACGTTCGCTCAGGGATGGGCATCTGCGACGGTTCCTCCTATCCGCGAGGCAAGGGCGCTCACCCAGCCGGGTAAGAGTCGCGTCGCGGGGCAAAGCAGGTGCGCGCATCGACGACCCTGAGCAGCTGGTGTGCATCCGCCTGGTGGTGGTGGCGTGCGCCGACGGACAACTCTCGCTCTTGCTCGTCCAGACCGGCACAGCTGCGAAAGACGCCCGATTTCGGTGGTCGAGCACTTGCCGATCCTCGGCGCGCTGCTTTGTCGTGTTGCCTGCACGACATCCGAAGCGCGTTGCCGTAGCGTCACACCCTCGCAGGGGTTGCGCGGCGGGCGGACCGGTGAATGGTTCGATCGGTCCGCCACGCGCATGACCAGCTAGTTACCGGTGCCGGTGGTGTAGCCCGTGTCGGCGGATCATCTGCCTGAGGAGCACCGGCAGCCGTTTGCCGACCGCGAGCGGGTTACGGACACGCCGGACGCTTGCGTTGTGGGCGGTTGGGCTACCGAGCGTCACGGTGGTCGCGGCCGCGTTGTTTGCGTAGTTTGGGTCCAGATTGGACAACGAGGCGGTCGCCGCAGGAATCAGCACCTTGCCGCTTGCGTGCGCTGCGACCTTGAACGTGACCGTGTAGGTAACCTTGGCATGGCTGGCGATTTGTGGGGGGGTCCAGTACACCACCCCGAACGCAAGGGTGCCGCCGCCCGTGGAGGTGACCGTCACGCCGGTTGGCACGACCAATGCGGTCAGCACGTTCCCGGCGTTCGCCGGCCCCGCGTTTGAAACCGTGACCTGCTCGGCGAAGGTGCTGCCATCGGCAGCGCGGGAGGGTCCGCTGATCGCGATGCTTAGATCAGCGAGCTTGGACGCGGTAGTGATCGTCACCGGCTCGGAGGAGGTGCTCGAGGACACCGAGCCGTTGTTGCTGTCGCCGTTGTAGGTGGCGACCCAGTAGTCGGTGCCGGTCGCCGTGGCCGTGTAGCCCTTCGACGTCGCGCTGCCGCCGGACAGCGTCTCGGTGTCGGTGAACAGCGGCGTGCCGGTGGCGTTGGGGTTGTTGTAGAGGTTGAAGGTGACCGTGCCGGTCGGGTTGTAGCCCCCGGTGACCGTGGCCTTGTCGGCGATCGTGCGAGCCGACCGTCGCCGAGGCCGGCTGCTGGGTGGTGGAGATCGAGGGCGTCGCCGGGGTGATCGTCACCGGCTCGTCAGCGGTGCGCTGGGGACCGGCTCGTTGTTGGCGTCGCCGTTGTAGGTCGCCACCCAGTAGTCGGTGCCGGTCGCGGTCGTCGTGAACCCGCCGAGGTGGCGGTGCCGCCCGACAGCGACTCGGTGTCGGTGAACAGCGGCGTGCCGGTGCCGTTGCGGTTGTTGTAGAGGTTGAAGGTGACCGTGCCGGTCGGGTTATAGCCCCCCGTGACCGTGGCCTTGTCGGCGATCTGCGACCCCACCGTCGCCGAGGCCGGCTGCTGCGTGGTCGAGATCGATGGCGCGGGGAGCCAGCTGATCGTCACCGACGCCGCAGCAGTGGCCGTCTGCTCGTTGCTCAACCCCGGGCCGACGCCGTAGCTCGAACCGCCGCCGCCGCCCCCGGAACAGCCGCCGCCACCACCGCCGCCACCACCACCGGCGTACCCGCCGCCACCACCCCCACCGCTGGTGGGATGAAACGCGCCGTCGGAGGCGGCGCCGCCCTGCCCGCCGGACAGGCTCGCGCCCGACTGCCCGTTGCCGCCGCCGCTTGATCCACCACCCCCCTGTCCTCCCGTGGAGCCGTTGGCGCCGCCACCGGCGTCGGCACCGCAGCCGGTCCCCGGCTGTCCGCCGGTGCCGGTGTCGCCCGCGCCGCCATTGCCGCTCACACCACCCCCGCCGCCGCCGCCGGCGGCGATCACCAGCGGCTCATCGGATGGGTCGAACAGGCCCGAGAAGCCGCCACCGCCACCGCCTTCGCCAACGCTCTGCGACAGGATTGGGGTCGGGTAGTCTCCCCGGCGCCACCGCCGCCCGGGGTACCGCCGGCGCCGCCCACCTGGGCCTCGCCGGCACTGCCGGCCCCGCCGACCGTCACTCCCAATGACTGATCTGGCGAGACGGGCACCGCCGTGTCCTCGGCCGACGCACCATCACCACCCGAACCTTGGCTGGCCCCACCGCTGCTGGTGCCGCCGGCCGCGCCGACCGCCACCACGTCCAGCGAATGCACCCCCGCGGGCACCGTGAACGTCGGCGTGCCCACGGTCGTGAACGTGCACGACGTCGCCGTGCTGGAATCAGCCGTCGGGCAGGCGGAATTCGCCGCCCACGCGCGCGACGCTTCCAACCCGAGCGCAAGCACAACCCACACGAGAGCAAGGCCCACCACACGACCCCGATCGAGCTTGATGCCCGTCTGGGCGCGGACGACCGTCGTGCTCATGCTCATGTCAGTCTCCTCGTGGTGCTGGGGTGTGGCAGGCACTCACGGTCGCCTGCGAGGACGTTCGGGCCGCTGATGGGTAAAGCGGTAGGGGTGGTGGTCAACCTGCACGCAGTCGTGACCGATCTGTTTGGCGGACGCGGCGCGATCCGTCTCGGAGCCGGCGTGCGGCGTCATGGCCAGGTAGAGAAACGTGTTCGTCACATCAGCCCCTTGAGATCGGGCCGCGATCCTGGCGGCGAGTTCCAGCGGCCACGCTAACCCGGCAGCATCCACGCTGTCAACGGTGATCGCCCCCGGGGTTTGACCACTCTCACCCCGGGGTTTGCTCTCCTCGCGCTAGGCGTTAGCTTTGCGCTCATGGCTACAGCAGGGGAGTCCGCGCCCGACGCCGGGGCGGCTCACGCGTGTTGGGAGCGCGCTCCCCTGGTCGAGCGTGAGCGGGAGGTGGGGGCGCTGGAGGAGCTGCTGGCCGGTGCGCGCGAGCGGGGCGGCGGGGTCCTGGTGCTGGAGGGCGTACCCGGCGCGGGCAAGTCGAGCCTGGTCGAGCTTGCGCGCAGCGCGGCGGCGGGGGCGGGGGCGGGGGCGGGGGGCTCTCGGCGACGGGAAGCGAGCTCACGGTGCCAAAGCGTCCGCTGGTCGATGGGCTGTGAGACGGCCACGCATCGGGATCGAGGGGCAAACCCCTCCGCTGGTCAATGCGCATCCGCACGGTTGACGCTAGGTGGCACGGAGGTGCGTGACTGCTCAGAACAGCTCAGGGGTTCGGCGTCCCGACTGGGCGGGTAGGCGGCGGAACGTGAAACGGAGCAGCTGAGGTGCCAGTCGGCCTGCTGAGACTGGTGAGCCTCGGGATCGACCAGCTTCGTCTGCGGCGGGGTGGCCCGGACACCCGAACCCCAGGTGAAATCATCGACGCTTTGAGAAATGCCGAGCATCTGCCCACCGCGGAATTGGAGCTGCTTACCGAGCCAGAGGCGAGGTGCGCAGAAGCCAACGCCAGTCTGCAGGCTGCTGCGGTTGCTGCCCGCGATCATCGCTCTGAGGCGACGCAGCGGCAGTTGTTCGAGGCCATCGTTGGGTGGCAGCAGCAATGTGGGCCCTACCGACCGGGCAAAGAGCAGGAGCGGATCGCGAAACTGCGCCAGCGGCTCGCGCGGTTTGAGGATGAGTCGTCGGGTGAATCGGCAAAGCAAGCAACCACCGCCGTCGCTGCGAATAGGTGAGCCATTGTCCTGACGCAGGCGCTCAGCGACGGCGGTCGCCTTGGGTAGCAAGGAGACGAAGCTGTCGCTATCAGCGTTGGACCAGTGCGACAGGCGTGGCGCTGGCCCGCTCGCGGGCGTCGGCCGCCTCCACCGATCGCCGATAGGCTGCCCGGCCACCGTCCATACAGCTTCCCGGCGACAAGTCCGCCGCCAGCGCCGCCGGCCGAGACCGAAGGAGAGATGATGGCTGCCTATTTCATATACGCCCGCAGCGAGATCACCGATGAAGAGAAGTCGCGCGAGTACAGTCGGCAAGCCGTCCCGCAGATTCAACAGTTCGGCGGTCAGGTGCTGGCGGCTCGCGGAGCGGTCGAGGTCCTTGAGGGCGAGTGGCAACCCCAGTCGGTGACCGTCCTCAGGTTCGACGACATGGAGGCGCTCAAGATCTGGTATGAGTCGCCGGAGTACGCGCCGCTTAAGCAGATGCGCTTGGACAGCAACATCGGAGACATCATCGCCATCGAAGGCGCCTGAGCGCCGGGCGAGCCTAGCTCCGCGCGCGATCCTTTCACCAGGCGGTTGTGCGCTGGGCGTTGGGATCTGAGATGCCGTCAGCGTCGACGCCGGACGCGCTCAGCGGGCTCTCCAAACGTCCGCTGGTGGATGGGCTTCTGCGACGATGCCCGGTTATCCGCGCAACTCAGGTGCGACGGCCGCGACGCCGAGATGCTCTTGCTGGCAATGAAAGTAGGACACGAAGACTCGACGCTTCCCAGCTGCGTGAGATGCTCCGGGGCCGCTCTCGCGCTTCCCCAGCGCGATCTAGCAGTCCGTCGACGAGGACCACGGCCTGTCACTGCTCATCTGGCGCTGGCATAGTGGGCGTACTGATGTATCGTCCACAGCTGCTCGGCGGTGCTCGCTGTGCACTGCCTGGGTGAAGGGGTGCTCGTCCGGCGACCCAAAGCTCGGTGGAGAGATCGGTCGGCAGGTCGGACTCGGTGTCGAGCGGGCGGATCTCGTCCCCCGAGTCGGTGAAGTGGGCTCCTCAGGGCCGACGATCGGGGCGATCGTGCGCTGCTCGTCGTCGCTGGGCATCGCCGGCCGGTGGCTAGGCGGGGTGCTGGGCGCAGCGGCCGCTTGACCTAGTTGGCGCCGACGTCTTTGTAATGCACGGTGATCGTGCGGTCGCTGTTGAGATCGATGAAGCACTGGAGGCTCGGTACGAAGGTCCCGCCTCCTGACAGCGGCGCCGTGACAGCGACCGAGCTGTCGCAGCCGTCGATCGAGGCGATCCCATAGTCGTCTCCGCCCGGCCCGGGGCGGTCAGCATCGATGTAGAGCTGGGTGAGGTCGTTGTCGGAGCGCTGGGCCAGCGCCGGCGACGAGCACGAGGTGTAGACCGGGGTGCCGGGCCCGTTAGGAGGCGGGGAGCCGCACTGGATCGGCGGGTTCACGTATCCGCCGCTGGCCTCGCCTGAGCTCGCGACTCCGTCCGGCTCTGCGTTGATCACCGTGAGCTGGTGGGTGGTGGGAGCGAACAGAGCCGTTGCGCTCATGACCTTGGTCGTGATGTGCAGGGTGCAAGTCAGCGAGCTGCCCGTGCACGAGCCGTCGCTCGATTCCCAGTGGTCGAAATGGTTGCCCTGGGTGGGTGCGGCGGTGAGCGTGACTGTGGAACCGCAGGGCCAGGGGCCGAAGTGGCCGGCCGAGACGTAGTCATAGCCGACCGAGGCAGACTCGGTCTGGATCCCGGCGCCGGTGGCCGTCACCGACCCCGAGGCCCACATCTGGCCGAAGAACTCGCCCTGCAGCAGAACATCGATGCCGCCGCCTTCATTGCCAGCCGCACACGGACCGCTGGGCGTCGTCGGCGGGTTACCCGGGGGCGGGTTGCCCCGGGGCGGCGTTTCGGGGGGATTGGGCACCGGTCGAAGCGGTCGCACGATCACCTTGCAGCCATCGGTCGCCGCGGCTGCCGCTCGACGCCGTTTCTTGTTGATCAGGTCCCCCTTGCACTTCTTCGTGTTCGGCTTGGCGTAGTCGACCCTGCCGGTGAGCTGGCAGAGGTCGATTTCGATGTGAGAAGGGGCGTTGAAGAACGCTGTCGCGTAGGGGTCCGTTAAGGCTCCGGCCGTGGCTGAGCAGACCCCGGCGATCGTCTGCCCGGCCCCAACTGTGCCGCCCAGCCGGCGGCCACAGTTGTGCTCACTCAAGCTTCCCGGCGCGGAGCAACGAGCGCTGTCCAGCGTGGACCCAGGACTCTGGACCTTGAAGAGCCCCGTGACATGCCGCCCAACTGCGTCGACGGTAGGGATAACGATCGGGGTCGAGAGAACATCCCCATCCAGGTACCACTCACATTGAACGGCGTTCCTCGGACAGCCGTCGTGCCGGGTCTGGCAGCGCACCGACTGGCCATCCCGCGCGTACGCGGAAGCGGGAACCGACGACAGAGTCTTCCGCGCACAGAACGGAATCGACTGTGCAGCAGCCGAGGAGCTCAGACCCAGACAAGCGAGCAGACCGACGCCGAGGACGACAGCAGCGATGCACCGCGCCTGCACGTTCAGAAGCCTAACAGCGAAAGCTGTCCCTGACGAGACCACGAGTAGTTCACCGAGCTGATCGCGAAGCAGATCTGTGGCCGCGAACTCAAACGCGCACCTCGTATTCGCCAAACTCGAGACCAACATGGACCGGCCAATTGTTCGCACAGCGTTGGTAGTGCGACGCCGTCCTCGCCGACCCACCTACCCAGACCAGATACTTCCGATCCACTGCGCGAGATACTGGAGCCAGTTCCAACGCGACCAGCGAATCTGCATGTTCCGGTCTGATGCCCTCGCTCTGAAGTCACGCCAGTCCACGGGCTTGAAGTCTAAGACCTTCCTCGCTTTCGATTTGATCGAGGGGCAGCAGCCTGCGGGGACGGAGATTGGTCGCTCAGGGTTGGAGACTGAGATGCCGTTTGGGCTCTAGCCGTGGTCTCGAGGCGTCCGGTGAGCGATGCTTGGGGTGTTGTGCAGGTCGCGCAGATGAGGCTGATGGTGGCAGGCACTCGCCCTGCCCTCTCACGACCGGCGCCGTCGAGCCGCCGGTACTGTGCGGCCCGTGATCCACACTCGAACAATGGCCGCCGTAGCCGTAGCCGTAGCCGTCGCCCTCGCGGTGCCGGTCGGTGCTGCCGCTGCCCTCACCATCCCGCCCATCCACGAGCCGTTTACCCCGCTGCCGTGCACGGGGAAGCCTGCGCAGCGCACGACCACCGAGCAGGAAGGCTGCGCCGAGCAGCAGATCCTCAAGAGCGACAAGCGGATCGACGCGCTGGACCGCGCGGTCCTCGGCGATCTCGGCAGTGCGGCAGCCAAACATCGGTTCATCGCCGCGCACAACGCGTGGCTCACCTACCGCCGCGCGTACTGCGCCAGCCGCTCCGATGTCGCTCCCGGTGGAACGGAGGCGCCGGTCGTGGCGGCTACCTGCGCGGTCGCCCTCAACGCTCAGCACATCAAGGACCTGCGCGCCTTCGCCGACGAGCTCAGCGCCGAGTAGCAGTCGACTCGCCAGGGGATCCCTTGCGGACGTGCGTCTACTCCCCGAGTCGTTGCCCGAACGCGATGTCGTGGCCGTCGGGATCCTGGACGCCGAACTCGCGAAAGCCGTGTGGAGCATCGTAAATTGTGTAGTCGATGCCGACTCCGCGCTCCTGAACCTCGGCATAGATCGTGTCTACGTCGTCGACGCGAATGTAGGCGTCCCACATCTTGTCGACGATCTGCCAGTGAGGCACGAGGAGCTCGGGCCGACCTGAAAGGGCGATTAGGATGACCGCAGCGTCACGCACGGCGGTGGCGAAGTTCGGCGGGTCCCCGAACACGTGACACTCAAACCCCAGACCCTTGCTGAAGTAGTCCACAGAGCGCTGAAGATCCGCCACCAGAAGAACGGGCGAGACGCCGGTCAGCACGGCCATCGGCTGATCCTAGTTCTCAGCTCTCTTGACTGCCAAGACCCGAGTGTGCGCAGGACCTTGGTACTGAGATGCTGGACGGCTGCTTGCTCGACTCTCGGCGTCAAGCAGTCCGCTGAGCGGTCCGGCTCGACTGGGCTCATACCGCCCACAGGCACCAGAACGGCCATCGTTGGGAGGCCTTGTCCTAGGGCTTCACCAGACTCTCTGAACGTATCGCCGCGGCTGCGATGGCCGTCATGTCGCCCAGGAAATAGGCCTCGACGTAACCGGGGAGCGGGTACCGACCGTCTGGCCTGGGCAACTCGCACAGGCGCTGTACTCGGGCCATGACCTGATGAACCGTTGGTAGCTGTCCCGGCGTCGTGGCGTTAAGCAGATCTGATTCGGACACGGTGACCCCCTTGGGTCAGCTTCGTTACAGAAGACACAAAGCTTCCCACCCACATCCGCGCAAAGCAAACGGGCCGTCAACATCGACAGCCGCGTTGCCGAGTGCGTTGAACCTTCGAAGATCGACGCCGGCCACTGCGCTCGCCGCCGGAGTGTGCGGTGGTCGATCGGCATCTGCGACGGGGACCTGAGTTCCGCGCAAAGGGAGGCGGACGAGAGCAGTCATGAACGATCTCCTGGCAACGCAAAGCAGGTACCCGCCGTGAGCAGTCTCACGGCACCGGCAGTCCGCGTCGCAGCAGCCGAGTGGTCGCACGTGTGCATTGTGTCCGCGCCGTCTGGCGTCCGTCTCGTGTCCGTCGAGCGTGTGCCTGCTTTCCTAGCCGGCTGACAGCGGCGTCTGCTGGTGCACCGCCAGCTCCCAAGATCCGTCGCGCCTCCGGTAGACACTCGTGATCGCCGCCTCGTAAGCCGGTCCAGTCTCGCGTTCGGCACAGGTCCGGTAGACCAGCGCTGCGCTGTCATCGCCCAGCATGAGCACTTCACGGTCCTCGATCGTGAACGTCTTCCACCTATCCGCCTCGGCGACGCCGCGGAGTACGGCCTCGCGACTCGCAACGCCCCAGCCCGGGAAGACGTGGATGGCGTCTGCGGCGAGATGTTCCGCATACCGATCGCGATCGCCGGCCGCTCGCCAGAACTGTTCCTCTACTTCGATCAGTTCTCTCCGTACGTCCATACACGGTCACTACCCCGCGCGTTCTGGGTCAAAGCGGCCGGCTTCAAGGCTTCAATCGGTTCGTGACGCCGGTCGAAACGCGAGTATCGGACGCTCACGAACAAGACGGTCACGCGCCGCCGGGCTCCCGTCGTAACGCCAGCCAACAAGCCGTCCTAACGCGAACCGGACGATCGGCGCAAGTCGTCGATTGCGCCGCTCGTAATCGCCGAGCACCGCTGCTGCCTCCGCTGGCGCGAGCTCACGATAGTCGGGTCGAAAGCGTTCGCTGCCGATTGCAAGCTCGACGGCACCACCCGCAACGACGTTGCGGTACCACTGGGCACGTCGACCCAGACCGACCATGACGAACACCTCGTCTTGGGCGCGGTCCTGGCCGACGATCTCCAACATCATCCGATAGCAGCGCCCGGACCGCCTCCCTCGGTGTGTCAGCCGCAAGAATCGTCGACCGAGCAACCATCCGAGATTCCACTCATACAGAAGCGCTGGCAGCCTGAGCGCACGGATCAACCACCGCCGGACTGTCTGAGAGTTCACCCGCGCAGTATCTCTCCAGCGCGCCGCTTACGTGCGCTGCCGGACCCGCCGCAGAGACTCCCGGGCTGGCACGGTGCGTAGCGGGTGGAGCGATCTCATCGACACCCGCACGAGAACCAAAGCCGGTCTCGACCCGTGCAATGCTGCGCACCCGCTCCTCGCCATTTGCGCGTCTTTGAGCCGTGTTCGCAAGAGGTTGGTAGCTGAGACGTCGCCGGCCATCTACGGCTCGGTCGTCTCGGAGGCGGGGAGGGTGTCCGCTTAGCGATCTTCCCATCTAAGACGACGTGAGTGCCGCAGCTATGGGTCGCGAAGGCGTCCGGTCGTGGACGGAGCGTGAGACGTGGGCCGCCGGCACACCCGATGCTCGCCCGCCAAGTGCCGGACGAGATTCAGCAGCCAACTCCCGACGTTGAACAAGCAAGATCGCCCGCGCGATACCCGCCCTTGCGTCCGTCGACCAGGGTCGTCGACACCGGGACTTCCTCGATCCGGAAGGCAACGTCGCGCAGTTGCGCGAGTGACTGCTGGTCTAGCGCTGTCCAACGCTCTGGCCGGGGCTAGGCGATCTTGACTCAATCGGCGTCCCCTGCGGGCGCTGGGGGGAGCCGCCGCGAACGCTCTGCGCCCGCGAGAACGAGCACGGAGCACGCAGCCGATCAGCGCTTCGCACTTCGCTTTTACGCGCGCGATCCTTTCCGTAGTCGACGCGAGCGCAGCGCGTTGTACGTAGCCCGAGCCGGGCGGCTCGAGTCAATTCGCGTTGGTGCTCCGGCCTCGACCATTCGTCCAGATCGGGCCAGCACGATTGAGGGCGGTCAACGACAGACCGAGAACACGAGCTCAACCCTAAACTGAAAAGGGCAAACCCGGCGTGAGCCGGGGACGCAAAGCCAGAGGTCTCATACAGTTTGAGATAGCTCGGCTGCCGGTGCACACCACGGAAGGCGCGCACATATGACGAAGGACCTTTTCAACGCCCGCAAGCTGGGAGTTTGCGGTGTTTTTGCTGTTCTCCTCTCGGGCCTGGCGGCGGGACCTGCTCTGGCTGGCCAAAATCAGGCCCCGTGCTCCCCGCCACAGCTCTCGCAACCGTTTGCGTCGGCCGGTGACACGAACTTCTACATGCTCGCCCCTGGGCAGACCGCAGGTAACTTCAATGGGAGCGGATGGACGCTCACCGGCGGAGCCCGCATCGTCACCACCCGCCTGGCCGCTGGTCAGACCGGGCAGGTGCTTGATCTCCCTAGCGGATCGCAGGCAGTCAGCCCCACGCTCTGCGTGCGGTCAAACTTCCCGACCGCCCGGGCAATCGTCAACGACCTGGCCGGAAACGACGGTGTCCAGGTGTCGGTCTCCAATAACCGTACCGGCGGTGGCACCGCGAACGCCGGCGTCCTGGACCCCAGCCCATCCGGCTGGACGGTCTCGGATCCGTTCGACACGGGCGCAAGCACCGTCCATGGGCAGCAGCATGTGCAGTTCACGTTCACGGCTGCCGGGACGGGCAGCGAGTACCAGATGTACAACTTCTACGTCGACCCCCGGATGGGCTGATAGCAACGCCCCCGATTCACATAGTCTGACGCCAAGGCTAAGGACATACTGCATAACCCATACGAGCCCGACCATTGGAGCTCTCAGACACTCGAAATGTCTGAGGGCTTCACTGTTATCAAGCTTGCGGTTCCCGTGTGCAGGCAGACTTAGCTCCCCGGGTAGTTACGCTCGTCGGAGCCTACGCAGGAGCCGCTTGAAGACCGATGGGCGCTTGGGGGGCTCACCGTCATGCACCTCGCGACGCTGAGCGGCCTTCAACTCCGCCTCATGCGTCAGGTGCTGTGACTCTTGGCCTGCTTGTCCTCCAGGAACGAATGTGCTCATGACTCGACAGTACTCCGCTGAGTCGTCGTCCGGCCACTGCCGAGACGCGCAAACGGGCGTTCGCAGAGCGTTCGGGTATGAGACGCTCCTTCGGCATACCGTGATCGCTGCTGCCTGATCAGGCCGCTGCGCTCGTCATCGAAGCGCGGGGTTGCGGGTGTAGGTTGGTCGCCGTGCGGGTCACCGAGACCATCGAGATCGACCGTGACGTCGCGCAGGTCTGGGACTTCGTCTCTGATCCGATGAACGATCCTGTGTGGTGCCCGAAAGTGAAGCTGGTCGAGCGGGTGGCGCCGGCTCGCTGGGTCGTGCAGCACAAGCCGATTCCGCTGCGGCCGCCGGCGGCTCTGACCGTCGACCAGATCGCTATTGCAGCGCCACACCGATTGGTGCTGCGCGAGGAAGACGGCATCTCGATCTTTGACGTCGAGTATCAGCTCGAGCCCACTTCGGCGGGGATGCGCTTCACGCAGATCAGCGACTTCAGATGGAAGCGGCTTCCCGCGATCGTGCAACGACTCTTGGCGCCAGGCGTGCGTCGTGACGTTCGCCGCCAGTTGCGCGAACTGAAGCGCACGCTTGAATCGTCGTGACGGCTGCGCTCTTCGCGATGGCGCACTGGACGGGGCATAACGCCCCAACCCTTCAATCCCGGTCAGTCGTCCACGTGTACGGAAGCGGATCGCTGGACGGTTACTCCCCGGCCAGCGTGAGACGATGCACCGATGCCTCAACCGCCGCCGGATGGCCTGCCGGTCTACGGTCGCTACTCCTCCCACACCTCCTGCTAGATCGCAAGCAGAGCGGAGGGCTACTCGATGTCATCGAGGTGCTGGCACAGCCGGGAGGCGGTCCGCCGGCGCACCGGCATGCGTTTGCCGAGTGGTTCAGTGTTATCGAAGGAGAGCTGACGATCTCTGAGGAGCGTGATGCACCGTGATCTGCACCCGCTCGCTAACCGCGGGCGAGTCGGTGTTCGTGCCGCCGTGGACGGTTCACGGCACGCTGATTCGCTCCCGCGTCCCGGCACGCTTTCAGGTTATCGGGCAGACCGGCGCGATGACGGGTTACTTTCGTCCAGGCGGGGCGTTCGGGTGCCTGATGAGGGCGCCGTGCCCGGTCGTCGGCCAGCCGGACCGGCCTAGTTGCAGGAGATCGCAGCCACGTGGGGCATCGAGTTCTGGTCAGGCCCGATCAACCATGCCGGCATCCAGCCGGTCCAGCCCTGAGGTCCGGCGACTGGACGCCGTTCGACGCCGCCCGGGCAAGGGACGATCCCGATGTCCATCACCTGGGCAACAAGCTGATGCTGCACGCGGACATTCAAGCCGCGCCGCGAACGAGCCGATAGGGTCAGCCCGTGGCGACGATTCGAATCACCTCGAAGGTCCCTCGGGTTCAGTCCGCTCTCAAGACGCGCCCGCTGCGCGTGACGATCGACGGCGGCGAGGAGCAGGAGCTGTCTCTGTCCAAGCTCAACGACGTGGAGGTCGAGGCGGGCAACCATCATGTAGAGATGTACGTGGCGTGGGCGCTGCCAGCACGAATGGGTCCCGCCGAGATCGACGTGTCGCTCGGGGACGGTGACACGGTGGAGCTCGTCTATAAGCCGCCGTGGGTCCGGACCAAGCCTGGCAAGATCACGCTCGCGACGTAGAAGGTCGACGTCGCAGGCGAGGACGTTGCGCTGGTGCGGCGGATGCGGAGCCAGCGGACCGCACATCACTGCGTATCGCCCGGCATGTCGAGCAGACGCGCGCTGGAGCTCCTCGAGCGCGCTCGCCCGCACACTGATCTCGTCGACCTGGTCCTGAGGCGTCGCGCCGCAGAGCCGACGTCCGCGAGCTGCACTGAGAGTTCCGCGGCGGACTCGCCGGCCGCAAGCTGCGCCTGCGCTGCCGAGTAGGTTGCCTTTACGATCTTCTTCTGGGTGCCCACCCGCTCGAGTCTGCCGCGATTCGCGCGCTCCGAGGTGATCATCTTCGCCTGCTGTGCCTCACGATCGGACACCTCCCCGACGAGCGCGATCAGCTCAGCGACGATCGACTGCTTGCGCTCGATCGCCCGCCGGGCCAACTCCTTGTTTTCCAAGCTCCAGAGCCATTCGCGCGCCGGCATCAAGCCGAGCTATATCTGCGCGTCGCTGCTCGGCTTGGCTCTCCAGACGCTTCTTGGCGGTCATAAGCTCAAGGATGCGTTGCGCAGACCGGTCAGCTGCTCCATCCGCCGGGCGCAACCGTGTCGAGAGTCGCGGCGGGGCCCTCAGGGCGGTCAAGCAGCCCGGACAGCTTGGCTTTGATCAGATTCCTCAGCCGCCTGGGCACTAATCGGTTCCTTTGCTGGAAGGAGCGTGAGCGGCGCATCTCCGCGCCGCCAGATCGCATTGTGCTGCGTTGGTCGCGATTCCGGCCGAGCGGCACCACGACGCGACCATGGCGGACGGGCAGATTCGCAACCCCGGCCGCCGAGCCAGCTCATCCTAATCCTACGAACAAGGGCGGTATGAAACGCTGAGCCCATGTTGAGCGGAGCCCCGGGGGAGATGTTGGGTGCCTGCCTTAGTCGTTCTGGTCTTCGGGGCAGCGCTCTGCTCAGCGCTCGCGCTCGCGCGAAGTACCCTTCCCAAGGTTCCCATCTACCTGGGTCCGCCAGGCCACGGGAGCCCGGCAGTTCGCCCCGCACGCATCACCGACACGGGCGATGGCTCCGGCTTCTACGCCGGCAGCGGGCGACGAGGCCCGAGGACAACCGTGGGGAAGCTCCGAGGGAGTTCGTGGAGCGCTGATGGAGCACAAACGTCCGGGGATGATTGGATTGACGATTGCACTCCGCATTGTGCGAGCGGGACGTTCGCGCCCTTCCCGGTAAAGCTGCGCCTCTTCCGGCCTCGCGACCTGGATGGCTACTACGTTTTCACGCGTCTGCGGGTCACCTATACAGGAGGGTGCCTCCGGGTGCCGGTGGGCGAGTGTCAACTGAGCGCATTACGTACGCGCCCCACAACGGCGGGTTCGGCTTCTCGCCCTTGGTCCAGCGGCCTGAGCTCGGCGCGAGTTGGCGGGCTATGATGCCGCGAGTCCAGTGCCGCTCGCGTCCACGGCGATCCGGCACGTCGAGAGAGGAGTCGAGCCAATGAGCTTTCTACGATCTCTGCGGTTGCTCGCCGCCTGCGGGCTGGTTGCGGCCGCGGTCGTGCTCGCGGTACCCGGGGTGACCGGGGTGACCGGGGCGACGTCCGTTTCGGAGTGCACGACCGCGCAGTTGCACGTCTCGTTGGGCACCTTGCAGGGTGGACTCGGTCACGGCGGCTGGCCGATCGTGTTTAAGAACCGCGGCGGCATCTGCACGCTGCGCGGCTATCCGGGGGTCGACGGGCTGTCGGCCAGCGGCGCGGTCGTCGTCCACGCCAAGCGCGGGCTGTACGGCTATCTCGGCGGCACCCACATGATCAGGACGGTCACGCTGGTCAAGGCCAAGACGGCGTCGGCGTTCCTTGAGGGCTACAACGCCCCGGTGGCGCACCAGCGCTGTCGCCCATTCAAGTATTTGAGGATCACGCCGCCGAACCAGACCAAGAGCGTGAAGGTCGCGTCTCGCGACAGCGTCTGCTACCCGGAGATCCACCCCGTCGTGGTCGGCTCCTCCGGCAGCTCAGGGCTCTGAGCGACCCGCGACGCGGCCCGCCGGGGCCTGCCGGACCGACCGGTGATGGAGCCATGCTTCGCGCGAGCGCCTGGATCGAGAGGCGCTCCCGATCCGCGTCCCGTTTGATCTGCGCGAAGAACATTGCTCTGGAACCCGCTCCACGATCCACGCTCGATGAGCGCTGGGTCGTCAACCGCCGATCTCAGGAACTGGGTCAGTTGAGACCGTCGCGGTCGGGGCAGTTCAGACCGTCGTTTCCACGAAAGCTTCGCGACTTCGGACCCGTCGCTCGCACAAGCGCCTTGGCGTCAAGCCGGCAGTGCCGATCTTTGCGCTCGGTCGTCTGATCGGATCGGGCCGAACCGCGCCCTGTCCCGCGACGGGCCTGCCTAGTGTCGGTAATGCCGGGTGTCGGTATTGCCAGCAGGCCGCGGTTTGGTCAGCGTGTCCTCGGTGGCAGGCCTTTTGGCGGATCGCGTTTGTTGATTGTTAGGCCAGAGCTTGTCGGTGACACGGGGGAGTATTGTCCCAGTCGCTGTCGTCTACGCGGGTCATTTGGCCAGCTTGGGACGGCTCGTCTTTGGGCAGAGCGCTTCGCGGGGACCATGTGTCGCCGCCCGTCACGGTCTGTGAGCACAGGTTCGTCGCGTTTGACTGCAGCCCCGTCGTGCTCTGTGCTCGCCGGAGCTCTGGGAGGTAGGAAGAGGTGCACGGTCGCGTCACGTTCGTCGGCTATTCAGCGAGGCCGGTCTATGACTCCGTCACCGGGGTCGGGACCATAACGCTGACCCTTTTTCCCACCAGCTGGCCATCCGCCACTGACCGGCCCATGGAAGAGGACAAGCATGTTCGACAGGTGGCCCGCGGCCGTCCGGTGTTGCCGCCATGCCTGCTCGAGCTCATTGCTTGCCTTTGTTGGTGCACAAGCGTAGTACGTTCCGCTCGCTCTCTCACCTACTAGAGGAAGGTTATGCGCCGCCAGATCGATTCCATCCTGCGGGACGCCGGCGCCGCGCGACCCCCCCAACTGGACTGGGAGCAACTGGCCGGTCGCCGGCTGCGAGGGGCATTTGTCTGCGCCGCGTGCCTGGCTGGCGTCGGGATCGCCCATCCGGTTAGTGCCGCTGCTAAACCCGCGCGCGCGGCCGCCTTTACTCGGTCGATCAGCAGGGTGATGCGTGAGACGTCGACTCCCGGCGCGATCGTTGGCGTGTGGCAGAAGGGTCAGTCTCCCTTTGTCAAAGCGTTTGGCGTGCGCAATACAGTGACGCGCCAGCCGATGAGCACCCACCTCTACATGCGGATCGGCAGCGAGACCAAAACGTTCACGGTCACCGCGATACTGCAACTTGTCGGCCAGGGCAAGGTCCGGCTCAACGACCCGATCGGCACCTATGTGTCCGGTGTCCCATCGGGGAGCCGGGTCACGATCAGGCAGCTCGCGGAGATGCGCAGTGGCCTGTTCAGCTACACCGGCGACCAGGCCTTCCTGCGCGCAGTGTTGACAAATCCGTTCCGGCCGTTCACCCCGTCGCAACTGCTCTCATACAGCTTCGGCCACCCGCTGCTCTTCTCCCCGGGAAGGGGTTACAACTACTCCAACACGAACCTGGTGCTGCTTGGCCTCGTTGTCGAGAAGGTCACCCACCAGTCGCTCGCGCGCTACATCACGCAGCACGTGCTCAAGCCCGAGCACCTGGCGCACACGCTCTTCCCCAGCGGCGCCGAGTTCCCCGCGCCGCACGCACAGGGCTATACCAAGCAGACGCTCGCCGGCAAACAGGCCGACGCCACCAACTGGAACCCGTCCTGGGCATGGGCGGCGGGGGCGATGATCTCGACGCTCGGCGATCTCCATCGCTGGGCTCGCGACGTCGCAACCGGCAACCTGCTAACCCGGGCCACGCAGCAGCAGCGGTTGCGCTTCATTCCGCTGCCCAAATCCGGAGGCGCCGGCTACGGACTCGCGTTATTCAACGTCAACGGCTGGATCGGTCACAACGGCTCGCTCCCCGGGTATGAGAGCCTCACGATCTACCTGCCCTCACAGCAGGCCACCGTGGTGGTGCTGCTCAATATCGACAACACCGATATCGCCCTCGCCGGCCCCGACGTGACGACACTGATCGGCCAGGCAATCACCAGGATCATCACTCCGGAGCACGTCTTCTATCTCCCTTAGCAGCCAAGGCGCCAGGGCGTCGCGGCAAGGGCGGGCGCCGTCGCGAGGTCGGGATGGACCGCTAACCCCGCCCGCTCTCCGCGGGAGGCTGTCCTGAAAATACGCTGAAGGTGGCCGGTGCTTCTGCGCGGAAGGCGGGCTTGTCGCCTAAGCGCTCGGCGAGCTGCTCGCCTGCCAACGGGCGCCTCTTGAGCCGTCAGCCGCCCAACAGGGTCTTGCCGACAAGGTCAGCAGCGCGGTCGCCTCGCCAGCTACACCTGAGGGCGGGCGGCTGGAGCCGTCCGTCCTCGCGTCACGCCGCGGATAGCTCGGGTGCAGGGCGCTCGTGGGGCTCGAGGACGAAGCTTTCGATGGCGTTGTCGGGATCGATGTGGTTGTCTGAGAGGAACGCGATCACTTTGCGCGCGGTAATCTGCTCCACGCCGGCGACGAGGTCCTGTCGCATGGTGCTCTGGTAAGCCTTGCGCATGTCGAGGACCAGCTGGGTGCGGTCGTCAGCGACGAGGCTGCGCTCGCCTTTGGTGAGCGTGTCACGCAGCACGACGCTGATCAGGTCGTGGTCGAGCGACGTCCAGGCTCTCGTGGGGCCACGGCCGGTGTAGGCGCTCATTTGCTGAACGAAATGGTTTGAGATGCGCATCGCAAGCGATGGGGCCACCATGCGCTCGGCGTGGTCGGCGGAGGTTTCAGACACGGCTGACTCAGTTCTCGCCTCGGGGGTTTGGACTGAGGAACGACGAGACGATTGAGAGCCCCTGCAGTCCGCGTTTCCCAGCGGTTCGATCAGCCAGCACCGTCCGGTGAGAACTCGCGTCATCTTCACGGGCTGCCCGTAAGTAGCGTCATCGTGATTGCTGGAGCGCGCGGGCTCGGCGTTGCCGGGCCCGTTGTCGTTGGTCAGCCTCCGGGGCCCTATACCGACTCGTGTTCGATCAACCTTCGTCTATCGGGCGCCTCGCTAGGCGAGTGCGATAACGCGACCCGGATCAGTCGGCTACGGTCCTCCGATGCCCGTGGACTTCGAGCAGCCAAGCTGGGAGGCGCGCAAATACCCTGGTCGCAACGTCGCTCGCGTGGGGGCTCTGGCTGGGGCTCAGGAGCTCGCCGCCAATGTCTATGAGCTCGACCCGGGGGCCGTTGGCTCGCCGCTGCATGTCCACCACGCCAACGAGGAGCTATTGCTCGTCCTCGCTGGCACGCTCTCACTGCGCGGTCCGGACGAGACGCAGGTCCTATCGGCCGGCGCGGTGGTCGCGTTTCCTCGGGGCCAGGCAGGTGCCCATAGTTTGGTCAACCGTTCCGACGCGCCGGTTCGTTACCTGGTGGTGTCCACGACCAACTGCCCCGACGTCGTCGAATACCCCGACACAGCCGCGACGCTGGTGGTCCTTGCCGAGCAGCGCCTCGCCTATCCGCACGGCGCCGACGCAGACCAAAAGGCCGTCATCGCCCAAGCAATGCGGGCGGCGGCAGACCGAGATGCCTGACCTAGGCCAAGACCGGAGCGGGGGCGCTGACGGACAGAGCACCAAGGCCGCCGAGCCCGGGTCCGCTGCCGCATGGTCCCCCTTGCCCAACAGCGGCGAGCACGCGGCCGGTGATGTTGTCGTGGCTGTCCAGCGCGAGGCGTTCTCGAGTCCTCTTTGCGTACTGTCGCAATCGACGATCCTTCTGAGACGCCGCCTTGGGCGTGGCTGCTTTCGACTGCCAGAGGCACTCCGGTTCAGGTTGCCGAACGGCGACGATGCGGCAGGGAGTGTCAAAGGGCCGCTGCTCGCGAGCCAGGCATCAGTAGCGCCGAGCATTCCATGCACGTCGGCTTCGATCCTGGGCAGCTGCCTGAGGCCGGCTCATTGCGGGCGTACAGTTCCGCAGCTCGATGGCGTTACAGAGCAGGTAGATCTCCAAGGCGCCGCGCCGGGCGATCGTGGGCGAGCGGTAGCCCTTAGCAGCGCCGCCTGTTTGGCGGTGTTGTCGCCAGCGGCCCAGTACAACGTCTTGGCCAGGTCAAAAGGCGAGAAGGTGGCGTCCGAGTTCCATGCGCAGAGTCGCCAGAGATCGTCGCACTTCGCCGACTACGGGAGCCCGCGCTCCACACCTGTCGTTCCGCGGCGGCCGTTTAAGACGGTGCGCCTACTCGTATCTACGTAACGGAAGCCATCTTGTGCAAGCGTGACAATGGCCAGCTACAAGGCTTCTGCTCTGCTCTGCTCCTCCGCTCTGGGAGTTAGGGAGGGTGAGCAAGGATCGTGCGAGCGGGCCGACGGGGTTACCGAGCGGAACGGTCCTCCAGGTCCAGGAGCAGTACAGCGGCGTCGCGTGCGCGACGGCCCGCCTTCCAGTCGCCTTCGACCAAGGCGGTGATAATCGCGCCTTCCATGAGGAGCGTGAGGTGATCCGAGACCGCTTTCGGGTCCGTGAAGCCGGCTTCGAGCGCGAGGCGCTTGATCAGTTCGCGGCTGCGGCGCTTGTGGTTTGAGATCGCAGCGGCGGCGGGATGCTTCAGGTCGGCGAGCTCGACCGCAGCGTTGATGAACGCACAGCCGCGGAAGTCCGGGCTTTGGAACCACTCGTCGTACACGTCGAACATGGCCAGTAGCCGCGCCACTGGTAGGTCCCCGCGGTGTTCGACCTCTTCTACGAACCACCGGAAGTAGCGTTCGTCGAGTCGGTGCAGGCACTCGGCGATCAGTTCGTCTTTGGACCGGAAATGCTCGTAGAGCGTCGTCTTCGCGACGTCGGATTCAGCGATGACCGTGTTGACGCCGACGGCGCGGATCCCGCGGCGGTAGAAGAGCCGCGTAGCGGTGGAGAGGATCCGCTCCCGGGCCGAGGTTTCGCGCGGGACGCGCTGAGTGGGGAGGTACCCGCTCTCTGCTGTTTTGGTCCTCATTGGGGTAGGCCAGTCCTCGCCGGCCTGAATCAGAGGCCGACAGTGTTGAACGCCGCTTGTCTTCTTGACATCGCCAGCGGCTGAGAGTATGACACAACAGACAAGTCTGTAGCCCATGTGAGGGAGGTCATCGTGAAGGTAGAAGCTGGGCTGCTGTCGCGTCTGTCAGCCGAGTGGTTCGGCGCCGCCCCGGCCCTCACCGGCGACGGGAAGACGCTCAGTTTCACCGAGCTGAACGAGTCCGCTTGCCGGATCGGCTCGGCACTCTTGGCGGCCGGCCTGCAGCGGGGGGACCGGGTGGCTGTGCTCGCCTATAACCGGCCGGAGGTTGTCGAGACGTGGCTGGGTCTGGAGAAGCACAATCTCGTTCGCGCCGTTCTGCACAGCCACATCGACGCTGAGGCGCACGTGTGGTCGATCAACCACATCGAGGCGGCCGCTGTCATCTTTGATACGCGGATGGCCGATGTCATCGACGCGCATCGCGCCGAGATGCCCACGGTGCGCCTGTTCGTCGCGATCGGCTCCGACGCGCCCGCTTGGGCGACGCCGTTCGAGCACCTCCGGGCTGAGGGATCCCCTGAGGAGCCGTTCGTCGATGTCGACGAGGACGCGCCGTGCTTTTTGCAGTTGACCTCGGGAACGACCGGGAACCCCAAGCCGTGGGTCAAGACGTACCGCTCATGGCAGGCCGTTGTCGATCACAACATGCACCATTTCGACACATTTGGGCCGGGGATTCCGCCGATTGGGCGCGACGATGTCAACCTGCACTTCCATCCGATCCAGTGGGCCAGTGGCTTTCAAACGCTCTACCCGTACTTGCTTCGCGGGGCGCGGAGCGTGCTGCTCGACGACGAGGCATTCGATCCGGAGATCCTGCTCGACACGATGCTCTCCGAGGGCGTGACCGGGACGTTCATCCCCGGCCCGCTGCTTCCGCCCATGCTCGATGCGGTGGCGGCGCGCGAGCGATTCGAGCATCAGCTGCGCCGGATGGTGATCTTCTTTGGTACGGCGGACCTGCTCAGGCGCACGACTGAGCTGCTCGGCCCGATCTGGGCGCATGGCTTTGGCTCCTCCGAGCAGGGCGCGGTGACCACGCGCCTGTTGCCGATCGACCTCGAAGGCCATCCCGAGCGGATCGACAGTGTGGGAAGGGGCGCGTCGCCCTTCTTTGACGTCGCGATCCTCGACCCGCTCTCGCAGGAGCGGCTCGGACCCGGCGAGATCGGCGAGATCGCCGTGCGCAGCGCGATGTCGATCGGCGGCTATTGGGGCCTTGAGGGGGCAACGACGGACGCGTTCTTCGAGGCCGACTGGTATCGACCGCGGGACGTCGGCTACATCGACGATGACGGGTTTCTCTACTACGCCGACCGCGCTGGCGACGAGATCCGGATCGGGGAGACGATCCTCTATCCGCACTACATCGAGGTGGAGATCCTTGGCCATCCGGCGGTACGCAATTGCGGCGTCGTCGGACTCGGGTCCAACGGCGAAGTGGAGGTCGTCACGGCGGTCCTGCTCAAGGACCCCGAGACCGCCTGCGACGAGCTCGCCTCGGAGATCCTCGCGCACTGTGCGGCGAGCAGCCAGCGGCCACCCGATCGGGTGGTGTTCGTGGATGAGCTCCCGACGGTTCTCGGTGGAGCAAAGGTCCAGCGCAAGACGTTGCGCGAGCGGTTGCTCGCGCGGGCCTGACCCGCGGCGTGGTCGTGACCGGCTCTCAGCCGGCGCGCGTGATGCGCGATGCGCTGCGCCGCGCTGGCGAGCGTCCGCTGCTTCGGATGAGCGGCGGTCGAAACCGCACCGGCCGTGAGCTCGAGCAGCGCATCGACGCGCTCGCCCGGGAGCTCGACGCGCGCGGACTCTCCGGCCGGCGAGTTGGCCTGTGGCACGAGAACTCGTTCGCTGCCATCGAGGCGCACCTCGCAGTCGAGTGGCTCGGAGCCACCCGTGTGCCGGTCGATCCCGGCGCGGCGCCAGGGGAGGCGGGCGCTGTCTTTGAGGCTGCCGGCGTCGAGCTGGTGGTCGCGGATGCCGCCCGCGCGCCCCATCTGCCCGGAGACGTCCTCGTCTACGACGACGAGCACCCTACGCGTGATGGAGGCGGGTTCGAGCCGATCGACGTCGCATTCGACACCGTGCTTCACCTGTTTCCGCGTTCAGTCGAGGGAGGCGAGCTACGAAGCGTCCCTGTCAGCTACGGCAACTGGGAGGCACGACTGGCAGCCAACGAAGAGCTGTACCGTCGCGGAGGCTACGGCCCGCAGCTCGGGGAGGACGAGTGCTTCCTGACCGCCCAGAAGGTGATGCACGGCACGAGCATGGTCGGCACGTTCCTGTTCATGCGAATGGGCCTTCCACAGGTGATCCTCGAGCAATTCGACGCGCCCGCAGCGATCGAGGCGATGACCGAGCACCGCGTCACCTCGACCTTCTTCGTGCCGGGCATGGTGACCCGTCTGGTAAACGCACTGAAGCAGTCGGGGACGCCGCGGCTGCCGCTGCGACGCCTGCTCTACGGTGGCGCTCCCTTCCCGCGCGAAGAGATGGCTGAGGCCACCGACGTGCTCGGCGACTCGCTAATCCAGCTCTACGGACACTGGGCGGGCTCGTGGCCAATCTCGGTGCTCAGCGGCGCGGACCACCTTCGAATCCTGCACGACAACGCACCGATCGCAGCCAGCTGCGGCAAACCCATCGGCGACATCGAGGTCAAGCTGCGCCCAGTGCCCGGCGCTGAGAAGGGCGAGCGCGAGCTGTGCGTCAAAGGCCCGACTGTCGTGCGCGACTACGCGGATCCCGACGGGTGGTACGGGCTGGGGGATCTCGCCACCCTCGATGAGGATGGTTACCTGTACCTACAGGGACGACTGGATGGCCTCATCAACACCGGCGCCTACCACGTCTACCCCCGAGAAATCGAGGAAGCACTGGTCGCGCTGCCAACCGTCCGCGCGGCCCGAGTCGTCGGTGAGCCTGATCCCAAGTGGGGTCAGGCCGTAACCGCCTACGTCGTCGAAGAACCGGACCACGGCCACTCCGATCCCAACGAGTTGCGCGAGGCGCTGCGCGGTCGGCTCGCCGCCTACAAGCTCCCCAAGCGCGTCCATTTCGTCGAGCACATCTGAGCGGACGCCTGAGCGCAACGCTTGGCGGACTGCTGATGATGATGAAACTTCTAGGCGCTGCCGCATCGGGGATGAAGCGGTTGTTGCACAGTGTGGACCGCCCCGAGTTCCGTGCACCCACCATGAATTGACGGTGTAAAAACCTGCGCCGCGCCGTCCGGGTGGCGGAGCGGTCGATCACGCGATCCAGACCGGTGTGCTGCGTGGCTCGGCTCTCAGTCCGCACGACCGTCGTGAGTGAAGCGCGGTCATCTGCCCGCGCAGCTCTCGGGCACTCGGCAAAGACCTTGACCACCATGAACTGATCGGCAAGGACCTCCAGCTCCAGGTCCGCGGGCGCCTGGCCGACAGCGACAGGCGTGAGCGGTCGCTGGGTCTCGTTCATCGGCCCACCATAGTTTGCCGCCGCTGATGCTTGCACGAAAAACTGAGCACTCTGGCGCGGCCTCGCTTGTCCGCGCGCTGCATAGGCATCGTTCGGGCGCCGCCGGCGCCGCTCGTCATGCCTTCGCGTGAAGGAGGCGTCCGCTCAGCGTTCCGCCTACGAGACGGCTGACCGTCGTACCGAGCCTGGTGCCGCCGCTGACACCCGACGGGGATTAGGATCGCGCGAACCGCAAGTCGTGGTCGGCCGGCACGAGCGCGATCGCGGAGCGGCTTTGCATAGGCAGGTCAGGCACCGGGGTGGGACAGCGACAGGTGCGGATCTGGCGAGGAGGAGGTGTCCGCCAGTTCAGGGATGTCAGTGCTGCTTGCCGTCCTGTGAACGGTTCGGGCGTGGCGGAGAACTCAGTTCTTCACGCACGTCCCAAGATCTTCCGGGCCGAGATCCTGACCGTCCGGGTGACGTGCACGGGAGGCAGGTCCCGGCGCCAGAAAAGCGCACGCGCCACCACGGTGTGAGCCTGAGGTCCGGGCGCCCCGAGCTGAAGGCCCACGGCGCATCACCCGGTGAATGCATATCCTGCCGCCGGCCAGCTGTTACCGTCCACCCGGGATCCGGTGGCAGGGCCTAGCGAGAGGGGTGCGGCATGTTCGTCAGGAAGATGAGCTGGGGCCAGTCGGGCGGACGCGAGCTTGGGAGGCGCGTCGCGGCGGTGATAGCGACGGGGGCGAGCGTGGCCGCGGTGGCCGCTGCGCTGGGCCCGCAGGCAAGTGCGGCGGGGCGAGCAGGCGAGCCACAGGCGAAAGCGGCACCGGCCAGCGTCTCCATCGACGACGCCGGCGCCGATACGCCCTTCAGCTCCTTTCTCAGGCACCCCGAGGTAGCCGTAGCGTGTTACGACAGCGTGTACGACCCCCGCGGTCCCGGCAGTTCTGCGGCCGGTGCGCGCGACGCGGCGGTTTCCAGCACGCCCTGCTTGATCCATGCCGAAGTTACCGTGGGCGGCTGGACAGAGCACTTTTTGAAGCTGGGGTCGAGAACGTTGACGAGCGGCAAGATGAGCGGTCCGTCCTTCCCCCCGAACAACCCGAACGATCAGACCAACCAAGACGCATTCGTCCTGCGCGACGCCGTACCTGGCCTGGTGGTGCGAAAGCTTCGCTCGGCAACCCTCAAGGGTTTGCACGTCGACGGGATCCTCCTGACGTTGTCGGGGACCGTGACCTACCCGGTCAACTTCGACAATCAGGGAAATTCAGTGCCGCTGACGTACAAGACCGAGAGCTTCAGCGTGCAGCACACTGTGCAGACTCCGGGCATGAATAGCTGCTGGATGGTTGCCAACCAGGCTCCGCCGGTGGGCTCTCAGTTAGGCTTCGCGGACCCTCACGGCCAGCGCTGCCCGGGCTACTAGCTCGACGCGGCCGCTGATCCGGCTCGCTGCGGCGATTGGGTTAGCCGCTACCGGCCAGAGCCAGCTTCGGCCCGTCGCGGTCTCCGCCTTGGTTTGTTTCCGCTGCGCCCGATGGCCCTGCTTCAGCGCCTCCGGTGCACGTATCCATTCAGCTGCGGCACCCCGCCAAGCGAGATGATCGCCAAGACGGTGAGCACGGGCGTCCAGTGGCTTTTCGCAAGACGAGGCATTGGCCCATCGAATCCGAAAGCGGCTTCGAGACACATCGCCTCTGCCGGTTTGATCGACGAGCAGTAGCGGCGGTCTACTGCAGAGCCCAACACGGAAGCGGCTCAAAACGAGATCGGCGGGTCTGTCCGTTTATCGAGGGTGGCTTGCTCTTCCCTAAGGGATGTTTCGGATCGGGTGGCAGCCTGGCTCAGATGCTTCAGGAGGTCTGCGTCAGCGTCGACGTGGTGTGACTGAAACGCGGCGATCAGTTCGGCAGCCCACCCGTCCCGTCCGTAGAAGCCGGTGAACTGAAAAGGGATGATCCGTAACCGAGGGCCGTGGTTTGGGATGAGGTCTACGGTCTTGACGGCTACCCCAAACCGATTCTCTCCGAGTTGCGCGTGCGCAACTTCGGCATATCGCAGCGTTCGTGGGAGCCGGAAGCCGTCAAGGCGCACGCCGTCGTCCGTGACCGTTACGGCGTTAAGAAGATCGTCCAGGAGCGCGGGGCAAGCGAAACCGAGGCAAACCGCCACCGCTACCGGGTCGAAGTGATCCGCAACGCTTACGAGCACCGCCATCAAGATCAGGAAGATCCCGGCGAAACGCCCTCCGTGTGTTCGCCTTGTGAAACGACGGCGGCGGCAAGGGCCAGCGGACACAATCGGCTGATCAGCTGACTCCATAAGCGCATATCGGCAGATTCGAGGAGCGCCTGCAACTCACCGCCACGCATTCGAGCGGCACGCCCACGCTGCTCCTCTGATCGACGAGGAGCAGCACGCGGGGTTGGGCGCTGTTTGCTCAGCGTTTTCTTTCGCGCGCCTCGGCGGGCTCAGAGCCAGCTAATCCCAGGCCTGCTTCCCGCGAGTCCGATTCCGCAGAACACGGCACCGAGGACGATACCGACGGAGGCGCCAATGATCGCTGAGGCAATTATGAGCCCGAGGCCGATGACAAATGCGAGCAGGAAGAACAGTGCGCGGCGGGATCCGTGTCGCGCGAGTCGGATTAGCCGAAGGAGAGTGCCGAACGGGAAGAGGGTCATGGTGAGGGAGCACCAGGGTACTCTCGGTGGTTCTCGGTGAGCTTGAGTAGCGTGATCGGATTTGCGGGTTCTCTCAGCGGTCAGTACCGAGCCCGGGTGACGACTCATCCGTGCGGACGCCGCGACGTGTCCTGACATAGATTTGTTCGTAGAGCGTTGGTCCGTGAGACGACGGCCGCCATCGCCGCCGGGTCCTCGGCTCTGCGCTAACAGCAGCGGTTGGCCGTGAGGCGCTGAGCCCCCAGCGACGTAACAAGTACCCTTAGGACCAGCCATTCCGGGTAGGGCAATCGGCATGACACCAAACCCGACTATCGGCGAGACGGTTGCGCGATGGAAGGCCCTCGAGCCGCGGAGACGCCGCAGACTGCTTGTGCACATGGCAAAGCTGTTCGCGGTGATCGTGGCTCTCTACTTGATCGCGGCGGTGATTTTTCAGTCATGGTGGTGGCCTGCTGTCGCCATCGCGTTGAGCTTGCTCGCGAGCAGTCTCGTTCAACGCTTCAGACGTAATCCACGCAGTCGCGGTTGACCGGCCAGTCGCGCTTTGGCTTGTGGTGGCCGAGTCTCCGGCTGAACGCGATAGGGCGGTCTCGATAGCGGATGCGACGCGGAAGGAGACGGCTGCTTCGAGGCGACGGCCTTGACTCATAGCGACGATCGCTGCGACGCAATAAGTACTACGCCGCGGGCGGCGCGCCAGTCGCAGCGGTGGTTCGGCATTTGACAGCACGGGTGGGCCGATGCCAGCGCCTCGATCGTCGGCGTAACGTCACGGTGGCCGGTCGTCAAACGAGCGCGCACCACGGTCGCGTCACCGCGTAACGGCCTGTCTGGCGCGGAGCACACTGGGGAGTTCATCAAGCAGATGCGCGGCGAAACATGAGAGGAGGCGTGCGTTCTCGTGTCGTCGGCTCGCGCGGTGCAGCAACATATGGATGTGGCGCACCGTGATCCTCACGCCGCTGTCGTTGCCAGCTTGACCGCTCCTTCTGATTTCATTCCGGAGCCTGAGCCGGTCGCCTGGACGGTGGATCGGGTGCCCCGCGCCACAGTGATGTCGCACGGACCGTTCGCAAGGGACCCGGCCGCCATCGCGGTGATCAAGGAGCGCGGATGCGGTGACCGACGGCTGTACGCGGTCACCTTTGACGACTTCGAGGACAACCGGTGGTTTTGGCTGGTGGCCGCCGAGCGCAGCGAGCGGGGATGGGTCGCCCATGGCGTGGCCGGTGGCAGCAACGGACCAGCCAAGCCAGATCGGGGAACGCCGCGACCGTCCTCGGTGGGATCTCGTCCCCGGCTGAACCTGTGCGGGCAGTGGGGCGGCGAGACGTTCTACGCCGGCGGGAACCTTGACCCAGCTGGCGCTGAGATCGGGCGCGTGAAGCTCACCCTCGATGACGGCAGCCAACTCGAGGACGACGGCATCGCAGACGTCTCGCTTTTCATCGGCCATCACGGAGAGCCGCCGAGGACCGTTGACATCTATGCACCTGACGGCGCGCTGCTCTCAAGCCACAACGCGTGACCAAAATAACGTTCGCGCGGCCTCGAGCCCGCTGTTCGTAGAGCGTTGGACCAGTGCGACAGGCGTGGCGCTGGCCAACGCTCGCGGGCGTCGGCCGCCTCCACCGATCGCCGATAGGCTGCCCGGCCACCGTCCATACAGCTTCCCGGCGACAGGTCCGCCGCCAGCGCCGCCGGCCGAGACCGAAGGAGAGATGATGGCTGCCTATTTCATATACGCCCGCACCGAGATCACCGATGAAGAGAAGTCGCGCGAGTACAGTCGGCAAGCCGTCCCGCAGATTCAACAGTTCGGCGGTCAGGTGCTGGCGGCCCGCGGAGCGGTCGAGGTCCTTGAGGGCGAGTGGCAACCCCAGTCGGTGACCGTCCTCAGGTTCGACGACATGGAGGCGCTCAAGACCTGGTATGAGTCGCCGGAGTACGCGCCGCTTAAGCAGATGCGCTTGGACAGCAACATCGGAGACATCATCGCCATCGAAGGCGCCTGAGCGCCGGGCGAGCCTAGCTCCGCGCGCGATCCTTTCACCAGGCGGTTGCGCGCTGGGCGTTGGTTGCCGAGACGCAGATCCCTGGTGAAACGTGGGTCGCTCGCGGCGTCCGCAGTGGCACCCTCCGCGTCCCGGTCTGCCTCCGCAGGACGCTGGTGCCCGCGCTGACCGCCTCCGTATCAGCCGGAGGAGGCATTCGTCGCAGCCGTGGCGGTGCGCCCGTGCTAGCTGCCGTCCTTGCGCATTACCTTGGTGCGGCTGGTGGCCTCGCGCAGGCGCTGGGCTTCGTCGCTGGCCGTCAGCGCTTGCTCCTTTTCACGCAATGCATCGGTCTTGGCCTCGAGCGTGTCCAACCGTTCCTTTGTCGCGAGCTTCTCGACCGTCTCATCAGTGCGGGCAGCGGCCTTTCGGCTCGCGTCCAGGCGCGTGCGCTCGCCCTTGGCCGCGCGCTCTGCTTTCACCTGACGCTGCTGCTCAGCCTGCTGGCGCTGGGTCTTCGCTCGCTCCTTGGCCTGACTGCGCCGGCGCTCGGCTTGTGCTTCGCGTTCGGCCAGGCGGGAGTCGGCTTGCTCGCTCTTGCGATCCGCCTCTTCGCGTAGCCGCATCGCCTGCTCGCGCTTCTCCGCAGCGGTACGCCGCTGCTGCGCATCCTCACGCAGGTCGGGATTCCGCAACAGCGAGGCCAGCACCGCGCGCACGGAAGCGTCAGCGCGATCAACAACGAGCCTGGCGCTGGGCGCGACCCCGGTGCGGTTGCCCGGCAGCCGCTCGATAGCGGCGTCTAACGGGACGCGAATCAACCGTAGATAACTCTCGATCACGGTTCTCGGAATATCGCTGACGCTCACTGGTTCTCCTTTGGGTCGATGATGGCGGCCTGCGTCTCAGCGCGGCGCGCTTGCTGCTCGAGGCCGATTGCCTCCTCGGCGGCGGCGACACGTTCGCGCTCGGCCTGCTTTTCGGCGCCTGACGCACCGGCCTCCTCGGCCTGGCGCTGATTCTCGGCGGCCGCCTGCTGGCGCGCAGACTCAGCCTGCGCTTGGCGCTCGGCCTCCTGGCGGTCATGCTTGATGCGCTCCTCACGCTCTTGGGCCGCGACTTCGTTTTGCAGGCGGGCGCGCTCGGTCTCGGCCTCGGCCTTCTCGGCCTCAAGCGACGCCTGGGCCTCACGTTGCTGCGCCTCGGCGGCCTGTGCGTGCGCGTCGGCCTCAGCGTCGACCTGCGCTTGCTGCAGGCGACCTTCCCGGGTCAGATCGTCGTTGCCAACCAACGAACCGGCGGCTTCCTTCGCTTTGCCGGCAAGCTTGCCGACAAGCCCACCCGCGGTTCGCTCGGAGTTCTGGTGATCAGTCAATCGTTCATCTCTTTTCGTCAATCCTGGGAATGGACGGCTGCATACAGACGCCGTCCGCAGCCGTGCGCCGCAGACAGATGCCCTACCGAGAGACGACCTCAGCGGCTGCATTGCTGTATTCGCGGCCGTCCGATCAACCCGCCACAGACATGCCGCGGGCTTTGTCAACCATCAATCGCTCGCTCTTTCCCCATACCCCGACAAAGCGACGGACAAAACATACGTTCGTATTCGACGCGAGCGCACCTGAGCAAATCTGCCGTTGCGACACGACCGCGGCGATCTACCGCGAGTCCCGGCGCGTGAAGCCAGAGGTCCCGAGGCGCCGCTCGCCGGGGCCGAGACAATCGCGTTCGGTGACCTCTTTCTCGCCGACATCCGGGCCTATCGGGAGAAGCGGCTGAGCCGGGCCGGCAAGGAGGCCGTCTTCCCGCTCTGGGAGCGGGACACCAACGTGTTGGCGCATGAGTTCATCGCGATGGGCTTTGAGGCGATCCTTGTCTGCATCGATCCCCGCCAGCTCGACTCGTCGTTCGCCGGCCGGCGGTTTGACAGCGCGCTGCTCGCCGATCTCCCGCCGGACGTCGATCCGTGCGGCGAGAACGGCGAGTTCCACACGTTCGTCCATGCCGGTCCCATCTTCAGCAAGCCGATCGCTTGCCGGGTCGGCGAGACTGTGCAGCGCGGCGGATTCGTGTTCTGCGACGTGTTAGCGGCTGGCGCATAGCGGTGTCCTACTGCCTGCCTAAGCTCGGCTGCGGACCGTGTCGTCGCGGGCGCGCGTGACGCCTCCGCGGCGTTCGGTCGGCTGACGCGACGCAGGCCTGTTGTCGCGCAACCGACACGGCCCTCTCGCTGTGGTCGCGTCGTCGCAGTCAGCGTTCCGCGATGAGACGTCCGCGGTCGCGGAAGCTGATTGAACCCGACAAGCCGACGGGTATCACCAGTTCGTGCGACCTCCCGAACGACAGAAGGTCATTAGGGTTACTTCGGATGACGAGATATATCTCATCACCCTGACCGGGTGGAGGCGGATCATCAATCGCCTCATATTCCCGATCTTGGGGGCCTGCGCTGTTGTCGTTGTCCTGGGTCTCGTTGGCGTACATCTCGGCTTGTGGCCCCAAGTCGCTTTATACGGGGGATTCGTCAGCATGGCTCTTGACTTGCTCTTTCTCAAAGGCCCAGATTGGATCGCTGCGCCTTCGCGGCGGATTGATCAGGACCGGCCAGAGCCGTCGCATTCGACGCGTCAAGTGCCATAGCGCCCGCGTGCGCGGTGAATGGTCAGGACAGGCAAGTCGACCAACCGTGCGACTGCAACTCGGTGCGACCCGGAACGTGCGCAAGGCGTTCCCTTGCGCACGTCACCGCGGAGACTCCCGAAGCGGCCACGCCCCGCGGCGGCTGCGTTACTCGAGCTGTCAGGAGCGGGCGATTCGCGATCGGCTGAGGGAACGGCCTAGGGCCGGCTTCAGGCCGGATCGATCAAGACCCCTGGGTTGAGCGCGCCCGCTGGGTCGATGGCCGCCTTGGCGCCCCGCAGCGCGGCGGCGAACGGCTCTGGCCGCTGGCGGTCATACCAGGGCCGGTGATCGCGGCCGACGGCGTGGTGGTGGGTGATCGTGCCCCCGCCGGCGATCACCGCGTCGGCGGCCGCCCGCTTGATCTGCGCCCACTGCTCGAGCTCGGCGCCGACTCGAGCCGGCGCGAGGATGGTGTAGTAGGGCGCGGGGCCGTCCGGGTAGACGTGGGTGAAGCGGCAGGTCACCGAGCCGGCCCCGCAGACCTCGCGCACGGCGGCTCTCGCTTGGTCCAGTACAAGTAGCTCGGTGCCAACGCGGCCATCTAACCCGACGCTGCGGGTCATCAGCCCTTCCAGGACCAACAGGCCAATCCCAGCGTGGCCGATATCGATGCGGTCGCTGTGCCAGCGTCCGCGGTCCAGGCGCACCGTCAGGGCGACACACTCCTGGATCGCCTGGCACGCCGCGTGACAGGGATGGCATCGGCAAGGTCGGGATCTTCGCGCAACAGCTGGCATACCAGCACGCTCCGGCCCTGGGTCGAGCTCATCGGCAGAACATCATCCCTTCACTCCCAAGATCGCCTCTCGCGGGTCGGTTTGAGACGAGGTGCAGGGGGCGAGGACGGTCACGCGCTCCCCAGCACTGAGGATCGTGTCCTCATCGAGCGCGACAAGCTCATCACGGTGGTCACTAGCGGCGATCAGGAGGCAACCCGCGGGCCAGGCGACCCCCTCGACCCGTCGACCGACCGCGGGCGAGTCGGCGCCGATGGTGATCTCGACGATCTCATAGCCGGAGAGTGGGGTGCTGGAGTGGTGGGCGGCGAGCGGCGGATCGTCGGCGCCGAAGTCCGCGGCGATCGCGCCCTGCTCGATCGACTGTTCCGAGGACTGCGCGGTTTGAGTCAGCGCGTCGAGGATGCCGTGTCGGGTGATCCAGCCTTGCAGGTGCTCGCGGTCAGCTGACAGGACCGGCAGGCCTGCCGGTCCGTAGAGAGTGAGCTGGCGAAGGGCCTGCTCGAGGGTCTCGTCGCCAAACAGCTCCTGGGGCTGACGGGTGTCGGTCACCGTTCCGACAAGGCGCTCCCATTGCTGGGCGGCACTGTCGGCGCCGTCAGACCCCGCGTGCGGGGACCCGTCCAATCGGACGGCAGCGGTTGATCGCGAGACGGGTTGCATCGCGTCGGCAACGGTCAGCGTCTGGAGCATGTTGGTGGTCTTGGGACGTTCGATGTCGATCCCGCGGCGCAGCAGCTTGGTGGTGTAGACGCTGCCGTGGGAGAGGTGCTTCGAGACCGCGGCGGCGATCCCGCAGGTGAGCATGATCGGAAGGGTGAGGCCGAAGTTGGCGGTCATCTCGGCGACACTGGCGATGGCGGTCAGCGGCGCCTGGGCGGCGGCCGCGAAGACTCCACCCATCCCGACAACGGCGTACAGCGCCGGCGGGCCGACCTCGGGTCCGAACAGGCTGTGGACGAGGGTGCCGAACGCCATGCCGGCCATCGCGCCGATGAATAGCGACGGGGCGAACACGCCTCCGGAACCGCCGATCGACAGGGTGAGGCTGGTGGCCAGTACCTTGCTGACGAGGAACAGGAGGATCAGACCGACGACGACGTGGCCGCTGACGACGTTATTCATCACCGGATAGCCGACGCCGTACATCTGCGGAACGGCCAGCAGCAGCGCCCCGAGCGCGACGCCACCGACCGCCGGGCGCGCCCACTCGGGACGGGCCTCCCACAGCTCGTCGACAAAATCCTCCAGCCAATAGAGAAAGGTCTTGAAGCCGACCCCGATCAGCCCCGCGGCGATCGCGAGCACCGCGACCAGCAGATAGGTGACGTCGTTGGTCACCGACAGGCCGTGCGGGATCATGCTGAAGAACGGCGCCGACCCAAAGATGGCCCGGCTGATGACATCGCCGGTGACCGCCGCGAGACTGGTGGCCACCAGAGCGTCGAGTGAGAACTCGCGCAGCACGATCTCAAAGCCGAAGAACAACCCGGTCAGCGGAGCGTTGAACGTCGCCGCAATCCCCCCGGCGGCGCCGCAGGCGACGATGATCCGTAGCCGGCTCTCGGACATACGCACCAGCTGCCCGAGCGTGGAGGCCAGCGCCGAGCCGATCTGCACGATCGGCCCCTCCCGGCCTACCGAGCCACCGACGCCGATCGTGATGGCCGAGGCCAGCGCCTTGACGATCGTCACCGGCGGGCGGATCCGACCCCCGTTCTCCGCGACGGCCAGCATCACCTCGGGCACCCCGTGCCCCCGGGCCTCCCGGGCAAACCGATAGATCAACGGGCCATAGATCAGCCCACCCAGAACGGGGACGATGAGCACGAACCAGACCCCGAGCCCTGGCAGATGTGCGCTCGCGGCGTGACCCTGCTGACCAAATTGGTTGTGGCCAGTCACCAACCACGTCGCGCCGAACACCATCTCGCGAAAGAGGGCGGCGCCAAGACCGGCTCCCGCTCCGACCGTAAGCGCCATCGCCGCCAGCCCCAGCCGGTCACCCGCCAGCCACGCCGTCGTCATCCGCATGGGCCGAACCCGAGCTGGGCCGGACTCGAGTGCGACCGCGCGTTCGTCAGTCATCGACCGAGATCCCATCCCAGCGACCAATCCTGCTCAGGCACCTCGCCCGCCGCATCGGCAAACGTGCGCAAAGCTGTCACGACCCGATCCCGGTGAGCGACCGGCATCCGCGCCACGATCGTTACGATCTCCGCGCGCCGCCGCCGACTGACCTCGGCGACCAGCTCGGCGCCCGTCTTAGTCAAAGAGACCCGCACCGCTCGGCGATCCTCGTGGGCACGGCGGCGGGTCACCAGTCGCTTGCGTACCAGGCGGTCACACATCCGCGTCGCCGTCGAACGATCCACTCCCAACGCGCTGGCCAAATCGGCCAGGCGCTGCGGCCCCCGCGAGGCCAACTCGATCAGAAACCGGTACTGCGGCAACGTCACATCCTCAGCAACCCCGGCCAACGAACGAGCCGCGACCGCCACCAAAGCCCGGCTCGCTCCCAGCACCGCGTCAACCAGCTCGTCCCGAGCCGGCCCGGTGACGTCTCGTGTCTTGGCCGAAGATGACGAAGCGATTGAATGCACCTACCCATCATTGCATAGCGCAATCAAATTGCGGGAACAGGCAGCGACCACATCGACCGCGGCAAAGCACACCCCGTCCACCGCACCAACAGGCCACGTAATACACGGGCGCAGGCCACATCAAGTCGCGCTTCTCGCTGCCTCGGAGTCCTCGCACTGATCCTTCCCTGGCGGACGACGCGTCGGAGGCAGGCCGCAACACTCGGAAGTGTCCGGTTGTCGTTCCCAACTGAGCTGGGCTTGATGGCCCGCGAGAGTGCAGCACGAAGTCCCAGGCAGCGCTCTGGTGGGTTGATCAAGTTTCGGATTCGCGTCGTTGCCGTACGAGCGCCTCGACATCGTCGATGTCGTCTGCGAGCACAGCCTTCCGGGCGAACTCGATAGTTGAGGCGGGGTCGGGCTTCGCCTTTCGAACATAGGCGACAGTCTGCGCTCGCTTCCCAGTTGACAAGGTCAGGGTCACCGAGCAGGCCGCTTCGGTTCGCCGAGCCATGCCCAAATCGAGACTGACCGGCCGGAATCGCTGCTCGGCCTCAGCCACGCACGAGACTCGTTTCGGTGTGGATGCAACGTTTCGAGTCCAGCGCGCACTCAGACCATGGTGACCCGGTCAGGTTTGCGCTGCGACCGCGGGGCGCCATCAGCCCAACTCCGAGAAAGGCCTTTGTATGTCTTTGAGTGATCCCGTCCTGACCGGACCGAGCGCCGGACGTAACGTCGACTACGGAGCCGGATCCAACGCCGAGTTGAAGATCGCCGGAGATCAGTCGGGCGATGGTTGGGCGGTTGTGGAGTGGCGTGTCGGCGCGGGTGATGAGCCCCCGATCCACACTCACACCCGCGAGGACGAGACCGTTTACGTGCTGGACGGATCGATTACAGCATTCGTTGGTGATCAGCAGATCGATGTCGCGGCCGGCTCGTACGCCGCGCTGCCCAAGGGCGTACCGCATGGCTTGCGCGTTAACGACGAGGTCGCTCGCCTTCTCATCACGCTCGTCCCCGCCGGAGCGGAGTACTTCTTGGTCCCGCGCGATGACGCTGACGGCGACCCGAGCAAATTCGGGCTGGAGATCGGCGGGCCGGTTCCCAGCCCCTGACGGGCATTCGGTCTGCTCCGGTGATCGTTTTCCGGCCCGCTACGTCGGCCTGACGCGCGACCAGCCTGGTCCCTGCTCTCACTCGGGAGTGTCGACCGGGCAGCTCTCGTTGCTCTCAGCCGGCCGGGCGACGACAGTCGGAGGAACAGCCAAACGCGATTCGAGCACGCCGGGTCAGGCCGGCGTGCTCGACGTTCCCACGGAGCGCGGCCCGGGGGCGAGAAATCAGTTGTCGCGCTCGGAGCGAAATAGCTCGATGAGCGACTCCACGCGCTGCGGCTCGACCGCGAACTCCTGCGGTGGGCCGGCGTCGTGAACGAGCTTGATAGTCGCTCGAAGCTGATCGAGGAACAGCGAGCATGCTTGACAGCCCTCGAGGTGTGCGCGCATCCGAGAGGCGTCCGCCGCAGACAGAGCGCCCTCGAGGTGATCGGTCATCAGCTCCAGCGCGTCCGCGCAGCTGATAGCGAGCGCGTGGCGGGTCGCGTCTAGATCATCCATTGAAATATCCTTCGAGAGCTTGCCGCAACGCGACTCGTGCCCGGTGCAGCAAGGTTCGCTGGTTGACGTTTGAGATGCCCAGCACCTCGCTGACCTCGGGCCCAGACCAACCCTCCAGATCGCGGAGGGTTATGACCTCGCGTTGCGCCGGCGTGAGTCGTTCAATTGCACCTAACACCAGCGCCCGTTCCTCCGCGGTGATCGCCGCGTCGGCTGGGTCGCGCGCCCACGTGGGCGGTGCCGCCCAATAACCCTCACCCAGCTCGGGATGGCGCAGACGCGCGAGCTCGACGGTGCCTGCCCAAGCGTCATCTGCGCTTGCAAGGGCGGCGAACGGGACCGTCCGACCCTCGCGTTGCGCACGACGTCGAGCGATGTTGACCAGGATCCCGAACACCCACGTTCTCAGGGTCGAACGTCCTTCGAAGCGGTCAATCCTGCGGATGACCACGATCCATGTGTCTTGGACGACATCGTCGGCGACTGACGGGTCGACGTACAAGCACGCCATTCGCCGCAGGCCAGGATCGAAGCGGTCAACCAGCTCTCGGAACGCGGTTTCGTCTGCGCGGCGCAACTGCTCGAGAAGTTCGCTGTCAGTCGGCTTGACCGCATCGCAGTCCATCTTGCGCACTGTACGCGAGACACACGATCCCAATCCGGGCGATCCAGCTTGCAACGTTCGGGTGGTCTGGATGCACTCAGTCATGTTGTCGCATCCACACGATCAAGTAGGAGCACACCCATGGCCTATGTCAACCTCGACGCCGTCGATACCGACGGCGCGATCCGCGAAGCACGAGCCGAAGTCGCCGGCGACACCCGCCTCACATTCCTGCGAAAGGGCGCCATCACAGGCGGAGCAGCGCTCGGCGCCGGCGCCATCCTGAGCACACTGATCAGCGACACCGCACTGGCCAAGGGTCGCCCTCCGGCGTCATTCGGCAAGGGCGACGTCGCGATCATGAACTACGCACTCACACTCGAGTACCTGGAGAGCTCCTTTTACGACGAGGCCACCCGCAGCGCCAAGATCACCGACCCAGCACTAAAGGCGTTCCTGGACACGGTCACCGCAGACGAAAGAGCACACGTCAAGCTATTCAAAGCCGCGCTCGGCAGCAAGGCGATTAAGAAGCCGAAATTCGACTTCATGGGCATCCCAGGCGACCCCACCAGGTTCGCCTCGACCGCCTACGTTCTCGAGAACACCGGCGTGCATGCCTTTCTCGGGCAAGCTTCCAACATCAAGGACCCCAAGCTCCTTCTGACGGCGGCGAGCATCGTCACCGTCGAAGCACGCCACTCAGGCGCCATCGGGCTGTTCCTGAACAAGCCGATCGCTCCCAACGGTCCATTCGACAACGGACTCACTGCCACCGAGGTTCTCAAGACGGTCAAAGAAACCGGATTCATTCGACCATAGATACGATCGCCATCGACGGCGGGATCGCCGCCAGTTGACCCATGGCTGCTGGTTATTGCCGGTCTTCGCTTGGAGCGGCGGCGGCGCGCACGGTGTCGACGGCGTGCCGCAGCGCGTCGCGCAGCGGCGCCATGTCTCCGGTGGCCAGGGTGAGGAGCATGCCGCCTTGAAATGCGGCCATCAGGATGTGGGCGAGGCGATGGATGTCGGCGTCCTTGGCCAGCGTGCCGTCATCGCGCATGGCGTTCAGGCCGTCGCGAAACTCTGCGCCCCAGCGTGTGAAGCCGTCGGCGATGGCGTCGTGCAGGTTGGGCTCGGATTTGAGGATTTCGCTGGCGAGCGATCCGAAACTGCAGCCACCGCGGACGACGGCGGGGTTGGCGATGTAGCTCTCCGCCCAGCGCTCGAGCGCGTCGATGCTGTCGAGCGGTTCTCGGGGAGGGGTGTCGTCGCGGCCCATCATCGAGTCGGCGCGGCGCGCGATCACGGCTCGCACGAGCTGTTCTTTGTCGGGGAAGTAGTGGGAGAGCTGTGAGCCCGACACGCCGGCGGCGCGCCTGACCATCTCGTTGTTGGTCTGCTTCACCCCGTGGTCGTAGATCAACTGTGCGGCGGCGTCAACGATCCGCTCACGCGTGGCACGTCCCTTCGGGGTGAGGCGTGCCGGCTGGTCCTGCGTTGTCCCCATGCGACGCAGTGTACGTGATTATGGGCTTGACAGCCCAATCATCGTGTGTCACAGTGGGCTTGCAAGCCCAGAACGTTCCGGAGGGAGATACGAATGCCCCAGGTGCAGCTCATCGCCCGCCATACCATGAAGCCGGGCACGGAGAACCAGGTGCTGCTGCTCGTTGAGCAGCTTGTCGACGCGGCGCAGACCGAGCCCGGCAACCTCGCCTTCGACGCCTACCGAAGCCTCCGCGAGCCGAGCTCCTACGTACTGCTCGAGCGCTACGCCTCCCACGAAGCGGTCGCCGCCCACCGCGCGACGGCGCACTTCCAGGAGATCGTCATCGGGCAGCTCGTTCCGCTGCTCGCCGATCGCACGATCGAGGAGTTCGACGTCCCCGAGGAGACGGTGTGATGGTGAGCCCGCTGACCGTCTACATCACCCGGCCGGCCGCGCCGCTGTGCGAGCGGGTGGGCGCGTTCCTTGAGGGCCGGGGCTACGCCTTCACAACGATCGACGTCGTCACCGACCACGATCGCCAAGCAATGCGAGAGCGCACCGGCTACTCGTCCTGCCCGCTCGTCGTCATTGGCGACCACATCATCGGCAGGCTCGAGGAGACGATCGAGGCCGATCGCTCCGGCCGGCTCGCCGACCTCCTCGCGACATCTGATTCAGATCCAGCAGATGCCCAGGAAAGGAACCGCGGTGCCTGACCACAACCCGACGCCCGAGCTCATCACCGACCACCCCGGACAGATTCACGGATACGAGTACGGTACCGCTGGAGCCGCGCGGTCGCCGCTGACGCTTGAGGACCTGGAACGGCTCAAGGAGGTGGTCTGGCTCACCGACGAGGACGAGACCGCGCTGCGTGAGGCCGCCGCGATCCTCGCCGACCAAGCCGATGACATGGTCAGCGCCTACCGCGCTCGCCTCGGCGAGCTTCCGTGGATGGCCCCCTACTCCCAGCACCCCGACGGAGCCCCGAACCCGCAGTACGGAGCGGCGTCAAAGCCTCGCTTTGATCGCTGGATCATCGACGCGTGCACCCGCCCGCTCGATCAGGACTGGCTCAACTACCAACACGAAATCGGGCTGCGGCACACCACCGCCAAGAAGACCAAGACCGACCACGCCGACTCGCTCGATCACATCCCGATGCGCTACCTGCTCGCCTTCACGGCCGTTGTGATCGCCACCGCGCGCGACTATCTGTCCGCCACAGGCGCACCGCCCGAGCAGGTCGACCGAATGCACTCGGCGTTCACGAAGTCGGTGATGCTGCACGTCACCGTCTGGACCCGCGCGTACCTCGACGACCCCAGCTGGTAAGTGACGCATGATGACCGATCCGCGTGACGATCGCGCGGCCGAGCGAGACGCCGCCCACCATCACCTGCTGGCCTCCGATCCGGCGATGGCGGCGCTCGCCGCAGCACACGGCCCAATCGACCCCTACCAACGTCCGCACGAGCTGCCCCTGCACGACGGCGACCTGTTCGAGGGGCTGGTCTTTCACGTCGTGGGACAGAGCATCTCCGAGCGCTCCGCACTCGCTGTGTTCGGGCGGTTGCGCGACCTGCTCGGCGGCTCTGTCCACGGCACATCGATGGCAGCCACCACGGTCGAGTCACTGCACGCCACGGGCTTGTCGATGGCCAAGAGCCGCGCGCTCCTCGGCCTCGCGCGGGCGGTCGACGAGGGCGGCCTCCGCCTCAGCAACCTCGAGACAGCCCCGGACGAGACGGTGATCGCACGCCTTACTGCGCTGCCCGGCATCGGCCCGTGGACAGCACAGATCTTTCTCCTCTACGAACTCCGCCGGCCCGACGCGTTCCCGGCGTGGGGGATCGGCCTGCGACGAGCCGTCGGCATGCTCGACGAGTTGGCCCAACCGCCCGCGGGCGGCGCCACACTGACGCGCGCCGCCGACTGGCGCCCATACCGCAGCTACGCGGCCGGGCACCTCTGGCGCACGCTGAGATAGCGCGATCGCGGACGGTCATTGCGCCCTGAAAGCAGACCTGAATGCAAAGTGGATGAAAGCTGCGTCCGAGCGCGGCGACGTCGGCCACTCGGCGCTTCAGAAATGGGGCGGAGGGAGCACCAGTAGCGTGCGGGCGAGGCTCAGCGCCGACCATCTTCTTGGCACGATCTGTGGCGTGCTGCGCCGGAGACTTTGTGTGCGCGCAAGCGCGAGCGGTAATGGCAAGAGAACCTTGGCTCGGTGTGCGGCGGCGGCTGGGTGATCGACGGCGCCTAGACCCACAAGCTCGGTGATCTCGTTGTGCGCCCCGCAGACCAGATCGTGTGGCTGGATCTCCCGATCAGGATCTGGTTGCCGCGACTGATCCGCCGCACGGCTCGTCGTCTGCTCACCTGCGAGGAGCTTGGAGTTTGCCCGGACGGTTCGCTGCGATAGTCCTCGTTGAGCATTGAGACGACGAACTAGGCCGCAAGGAGATGCGTCCTGGGAGCACGCAGAGCGTCCGCAAGCCGATCCGATCTGAGACGCCTGAGCGGCCGGGACGGGCTACTGCTTGCAGCCCGGAGGGGCAGTAAGCAGTGAGAGTACGGTCGCGTTAGGCAACTGGAGGTGCCTAAAGGCTAGGACCGGAGGCCCAGCGATTAGGGAGCAACCATTTCGAGATGGCGGACTGGTCACCTCGCGGCGTTCCTGGTCACGGTGTACGTGCTGATCCTGGTTCCGGGCCCGAGCGTCGTCTTCACGGTGAGTCGCGGGGTGTCGCTCGGGCGGCGCGCGGCACTTGCGACGGTCGCGGGCAACACCGCCGGCCTGGTGCTGCAGTTGTTGCTGGTCGTGGTCGGGCTCGGTGTTGTGCTGGCTCGTTCGGACGCGATCTACAGGGCGCTTGAGTTGATCGGCGCCGCCTATCTGGTGTTCCTCGGGGTCCGCACGATCCGTGAGCGTGGGTGCTTCTCAGCCGAGATTGCCTCCCAGGCTACCGAGCCGCGGACCCTCGCCACGATCGCGCGCGAGGGGATGATCGTCGGCTTTACGAACCCCAAAGGCCTGGTCATCTTTACAGCGATCGTCCCCGAATTCATCAACCGCTCGCAGGGGCACACGAGTTTGCAGCTGCTGTCGCTCGGGCTGATCGTCGCAGTGGTCGCGCTTTTGTCTGATGCGAGCTGGGCGATCGCCTCGGGCAGCGCACGTGACTGGTTGGGACGGTACCCCCGGCGCCTTGAGCGTATGGGAGCGGCCGGCGGGCTCAGCATGATCGGCCTGGGCGTGTTCCTGGCGCTGACCGGCCGCCGCAGCTGACGGCTGCGCGAGCAGTCCGTAGCAACCCTCCAAGGCGGCTGGAGCCACCGGGCGCGGCGAGACGACGCCCTTCAACTGGCATGAACACCACGACGAGCGCCCGGCGACCTCGGAGGCCCACCGCAGTCCCAGCGTCAGCTTTCTCTGCACGAGCGCAGTTCAACACGACCCATCCGCCGTATCGCAGTCAACCTTGGGGGTCCGAGCATCAGAATCGTCGGGTAAGCACGGGCCCTTGATTTGATCCCGCGCTCGGTGACTGCGCAGGCGCTGCGTCGGAGTAGGGTTATCGCATCCCGTCCCCTCTGCTCACCGGCAGCTGCGGCTGCGGCGCCGTTCGCTTCGAGATCTCCGCGGCGCTAATCGGCGCTGCTTACTGTCATTGCACCCGCTGCCAGAAGCGCACCGGGACGGCCGTGCAGGCCTCAGCGAGGCTTGCACCCGGGTCGTTGGTCATCTCCGCCGGCGAGGACTGCCTGCGTGACTGGACTCCGCCGGGCGGCCTGTCAAAGACGTTCTGCGGAGTGTGCGGATCGCACCTCTTTGCGCGTGATCCCCAGACCGCTGAGATCTCGATCGTTCGGATGGCGGCGATCGACGGAGACCCCGGCGTACGGCCGTCGGCCCACCAGTTCGTCGCCTATGCGGCGCCCTGGGAGGACATTAACGATGACGGCCTTCCCCGGTTCGACGAACGGCTGCCGACCCCGTAGTCTGCGCCGCCGCCGGCGCACACCGAACCGTCCGGTGATCGTTGGGTAGTGAGACGGACGCGCGACCTAGCCGTCGCGCTCGCGGTCAGCTATGTGCTGCAACGAGTCAGCAGGCGTGCATCGCCGTCGAGCGCCGGTCACTAGGAACATCGCGTCTGGAAGTCGCACGGCGCCTTCCGCTTGGATCGAGCGCGCGCGAGGCAACGAGCGACGTGTCATCGTGGAGCCGCCAGTCGGACTCCGTATTCGATCGGACCGTCAAGTCGGAGAGGCTTCGATCCGGCGCCAGCAAGCTCGTAGATCGTCTGGTCGCTGTGCCGCTCCGGCCGTCGCTCGTTGAGCGGAAAACGCCGCAGCCTCCCGGAATGCTCGGCGAGCAGATCAGCCGGACGCATCGATGCGTTCGATCGCCGTCGGCGATGGGAGACGGGGGCGTACGGTCGAGGGGACCGGGCCAACGACGGCCGGGATGCGCGCGACGGCCTACCGCTCTCGACGAGTATCCCGCGACTCTTCCGCGCGGCCGCGATCACTCAAAGCTTGAGCGGCTGCGCCAAGTGGAACCAGCACCACGCACGCGGCCGCGCCGACACCAACGATCCACACCCACGTGTGCGGACCGAAGACCTCCGCCACGGCCAGCACCGAGAGACCGGCGATCGCAAGACCGAGCAGCACGATCACGGTGATGCATCGTCGTTGACGTTCGGGCGGAACCCTCTTCCACTCTCCATGACCGGCTTCCCCAACGGCCGAGAAGGTCACGACAGTGGCCGCGAGCACCACAATCACGACGATCGCTACGCCCACAACGCCGAGGACAGTCACACGCTTGCTCTACCCCCTCGCCTCCAAGGCGACGCGTACACGACTGAGTGTTCGATCAGTGTTCCACTTATGAGAGACGAGCTCGAAAGGCATCGTCCATGTTGGGTTATTCGTTCTTGCGGTCGAGCCGGTTCCCGGTCGCTCTGTTCTCTTAGCGCGGCGCGCGTGCCCTTTTTCGCCAGCACAGCTCGACGAGGACGATCGCGCTCCCAGCCGTCACCACAAAAAAGCCGTGGCCCACCGTCAATCCGAGAACGACCGAGAGCACGATCAGCGCGATCAAGAACGGCACTCGGGCTCACCCGCGGACCATGCCGCTCGCTTTTCACGCGAGGCGATCGGCGTTATCGTCGCTGCTCGTGGGCCGAAACGCTCTCTGCACTGGCCTCGTCTTCGGTGCGTTCCTTTGCGCAGTTGGTGGCGCAACGCTCGTTGCGTCGAGCGAGGCGCAGACCGGCCGGGCGCTTGGACAGGTCCCGGGCCGTAGGTCTGAGCTATCGGCGGTCGGTCTGGTCGTCCGCCCGAGTCGCGGCGATAGTCGCACAGCGTTCGTGATCCGTTTCACTTCGCACGCGACCCTCGGCCTCGAGCGGGGATACAGAACCGAGTACACGCTTTCGAGCTTTGAAGGCAATCGACATCCCACGGTGGGATGTACCGGCAGCTTCGCGGACGCAATCAAGCGCGGCAAGCCTGACCAGGTGCTTGGGTTCCGTGAGGACCCGCACGCTTACCCTCTCGACGTCGGCGGCCTCGGTGTCTGGTGTCCGGCTCGCTACGCAGCGAAGGTCCGCTTCGTCGGCTATCCAACCTGTCACCAAGGCCAAGTGACTGACTGCGGGCCGCGCGCTGCAGACGCGGTGTCCAAGGTAGTCGGACGCGTTAGCTGGCATGTTTCGCGGCGGACGACCTCCTAGCTCATAACGGCAGGGATCCGTGTCGCCAAGCCCGCAAGCCCGGGGGCGGGTCAGACGGAACATCGATTCCGTCGCCGGAGGTGCAGTACCGACAGAAGCGCTCGCATCGCCTTGATGGCAATCGCGAGTTACGTGCCAGTTGCTGTGTGACTGGCGTGATTGCTATCGCGTGAAGCACTCGCAGTAGGGGTTGGGGGGTGAGACGCTGTTCACGGGCGTCACTGTCCGCGGCCCTGAGGCGTTGCAAGTCGCTCGCATACGGACTCGGCTACAGGTGCGGGTCGGGCGCACTCTGCACGCGTGGGCCGCGGACGGGCTTGCTGCAGGAGTCTTCGGAATCTCCGATGAGCTGTTCTGCGGGGGGTTTACCACCGCCTATCCGCGGGCTGCGGTGCTGCGCCGTCCAACAGCTACTTCGTAGACCGCCGGCCGGATCTCCTTTGCAGCCACAGATGCTGGACGAAGACAATTCCGCAGATTGCCACGAAGCCCAAGAGGGCCTTGCTGACCGTGAAGCTCAGTACCAGAAACACGGCTGCGGTCAGTGCCAAGAGCGGCAAGCCCCGGGGATCTCTCATCTCAGCGAGTCCACCTCCTAGTCCACTGGACAATGTTGCTGACACTACCCCGCATCGCACCCGCCGACGCTGGGTGTACACCAGAGCATCCGGGCTTCGAGCCGACGGCCATCCTCGCCGCGGGCTGCCGTCACGGCGAGGCGAACGACCTTCCAGCCGGATCTAGGTTCGGGCATGAGTCCGGAGAGAAGCGGTGGCAGCCAAATCAACCGTACTGAGGCGACATGCTGCTGGCCGCGTGGTTGGTCGCAATCAGCCTTCCCTTGCGCACGTCACCGCGGAGACTCCCGAAGCGGCCACGCCCCGCGGCGGCTGCGTTACTCGAGCTGTCAGGAGCGGGCGATTCGCGATCGGCTGAGGGAACGGCCTAGGGCCGGCTTCAGGCCGGGTCGATCAAGACCCCTGGGTTGAGCGCGCCCGCTGGGTCGATGGCCGCCTTGGCGCCCCGCAGCGCGGCGGCGAACGGCTCTGGCCGCTGGCGGTCATACCAGGGCCGGTGATCGCGGCCGACGGCGTGGTGGTGGGTGATCGTGCCCCCGCCGGCGATCACCGCGTCGGCGGCCGCCCGCTTGATCTGCGCCCACTGCTCGAGCTCGGCGCCGACTCGAGCCGGCGCGAGGATGGTGTAGTAGGGCGCGGGGCCGTCCGGGTAGACGTGGGTGAAGCGGCAGGTCACCGAGCCGGCCCCGCAGACCTCGCGCACAGCGGCTCTCGCTTGGTCCAGCACGCCGGCGTGGAAGGCCTCGAACCGATCCCAGGTGATCGCGGTCTCAAACGTCTCAGACAGCACGCCCATGGCCACGAACGTGTCACGCAGGTAGGGCGCGCGCAGGAAGGCGTCGCGCCAGTTGTCGACCGGCGAGTCCTCGCGCTTCGCCGGCTCGTCCCAGGTTCCGCCATGGTCGCCGCAGCACTGCAGGGCCAACGACATCCAGGGCTCGACGTCGTGCGAGGGCGACTCGAACCCGAGCACCAGCAGCGCCGCTGAGCCGTCGCCCGCGCCGGTGAGCTTGGCCTCGGCGGCGTCGATCAGGCGGCAGTTGGTGGGGTACAGGCCAGACTGGGACAGGGCTCGGACCGCCGAGGCGCCAGCCAGGAAGTCATAAAACCGCACGGCGCGGGAGGCGCGGAAGCGCGGGCGAGGCCGCACCCGCATCCAGGCCTCGGTGATGATCCCCAGCGTCCCCTCGGACCCGATCAGCATCCGGTCCGGAGACACCCCGGCGCCCGAGCCCGGCAGCCGGCGCGACTCCCAGACCCCGGCCGGCGTAACCGCCCGTACGGACTCCACGAGGTCGTCGATGTGGGTGTACACCGTGGCGAAGTGGCCGCCGGCGCGGGTGGCTATCCAGCCCCCGAGGGTCGAGAACTGAAATGACTGCGGAAAGTGGCGAAGGGTCAGGCCGTGCTCGCGCAGCTGCTCCTCGAGCCCGGGTCCGGCGGCGCCGGCCTGGATCCGCGCCGACAGCGACACCCGGTCAACCTCCAGCACCCGGTCCAGGCGCCGCAGGTCGACCGTGACCACCCCGGCGAAGCGCTCCGGCACCACCGGCTCGACCCCACCGACCACGCTGGTACCCCCACCAAAGGGGATCAACGCCGCGCCGGCGTCCAGAGCCCAGTCGAGCACCGAGACCAGCTCCTCCTCGGAGCCCGGATGCGCAACCACGTCGGGCGGGTGCTCGAACCGGCCACGGTAGGCCCGCACCACGTCCCGGTAAGAGCTGCCATAGGTGTGAAAGGCGCGCGCGTAGACGTCGGCGGCACAGATCGAGGAGAGCCGGGAAGGGACCGACAGGCGAGGCGCCGGCAGCGCGACGTCGGACAGCGGTACCGGGAGCGAGACATCCGCCGAACCGAACCCCAGCCGCTCGGAGATGAAGGCGGCCGCCGAGCGCAGCTCGTCCACCGAAAGCTGCTCGTCCTCATAGCCCCAGCCCCAGTGCTTGCGACGCCGTGATCCCACCGCGCGCCAGCCTACCGTCGGGCCGGAGAATCAGCACTCCGCATCATCGCGCGTTTGTGTTGACCTGAGCTACGAGCCTCTCGGACCAAACCGCGATAGCTACCAGGCACGAGCGTCGCGCCTCGCGCGCTAGCTGCCAGCTGTCATCGAGCAAGCGCACAGCGAGAAGCATCCGCTGCTACTAGCTGACGAGGCTCTCATTGTCGACCCCGCGACCGTCCATGTCGATCGGCTTCGCTCCAAGATGGCGCGGTGACAGGAGCCGTCCGCTCAGCGTTCCCTTGCGAACGTTCCGCGGAGATGCGTTGGACCCCCAGCGCGAGCCGACAGAACGTGCGCTGAGCCATCCCATCTGAGACGAGCCCTGCCATCCGCGTAAGGCGGGAGAGTCGGCTTAGCGATTAAGACTCTTCGGACGAAGGCAGAGCGGGTGTCGGACCACGGGGGTGGCCTGCTGGATTACTCCTCAGGCAGCCACGGCCCTGAGATGGCCGCTTCGCGCTAGCAGCAGCCATGAGGTCAAGATCGGCCAGAGCCACGCCTGGCTGTACATCCGAGAACAGCAGTACCGTGCTGCTGGCCCGCGCAGATTCCGGATGCGGCCGCACGGCTTGGGATTGACGCGCGGATTTTGCGCCGTGGGAGCTCTCGGCCCTCGAGGCCGCCCGCAGGCGAACGGCGCCTTAGGGCTTCGCCTGCCAGGCGAGTGGTCCGCCGGTGATCACGCCGAGGTTGTCGCCGATCGCGTGCTCGCTCACCCGCCGATCCACAACGCCGTGCCGCAATGGACCCGAACCCGCGGGTGGACGAAGGCCCTCCTCGCGTTCAAGATCCATTTCGGAGACCGCCTACCCGACTAACCGCCTACACAGTTCCTAGGACACCCTCGATTTACCCGACGGCCACATCGCGAAGGGACAGCGGCCGGGGCGGTGGGGGATGCGATCGGCCCCCTCGGCGGGGTTGACGTGAGCCAGTGCTTGGTGCAAGCTGGCGTGGTGCGTCGGTTCTTGGCTGGTCTCGCTGTTCTCGTCGCGGCGGTGGTTGTGCCGGTGTGGGGGTTAGCAGGGGCGAGCGAGACGCAGGTCGACTCGATCAGGCTGGGTCCGCTTGACGACGGGCACCAGGAGACCGGGACGGTGCTGCTCAAGGCGGGGGTGCGCTACCACCTCGTCGTCACGGGTTACGTGACCCAGGCGGGGCGCGACTCCAGCTTGGGGTCGTACGCAGATGACGCGTTCTACCACTTCGACGACTCGCAACATCCCGGTCCTCCTAGCGCTCCCGGGATCCTCTTCCTCGGGATCCGTTCCGAGGCCACCGGACACGTTGACTTCCTAAGAACGTCTGCTGAGGACCGACGTGACCCCCCGCCCTACGATCCGGGCCATCGCTACGAGAACCACTTCACCCTCAAAGAGGACGCTCGCCTCGTGGTCTCCGCAAACGCGCTGGGAGACCCGAACTTCACCTACGGTGGCGCTGGGTTCGTCGTGTCGGTCCTCAGCGGAGGCGGACCGGGCGTGTGCACGAGAGCGACTGCTGCGTCCGCGCACGCGTCCAGCGCACCCGGGCCGCTGTTGTTCTGCGGGACCGAGGATTGGGTGCAGGCCATTGGTTTCGGCGCGCTCGGACCGGGTGGCACTGCAATCGGGGTCTCCCCGCCGCTCGGCAAATTGGAAAAGGCCAAGGTGACAGTCGCAGGAGTGAGCGACAACGATCTCGCGGTAGTTACCCGATTCGTGTCCCGAGTGAGAATGAATCCTGGGGTTTATCGCGCCCGCTGTCTGGGGATTGCTGATCACGATTTCCGTACGCTGCTGTTTCGGCTCGGCGGTTACGAGTTGACGACCGACGAATTCGGAGCGGCGGTTCTCGATACTTACGCGGACGCTGCTGCGTGCCTCGGCGCCGCGGACCGAGTCGATGCGTACATCGCGAGTCACCCGCAGGCCGCGCAGGCGCAGGCGCCGGCTTGCGCTCTTACCACGTTCGGGGCCACGGTTCAGCGCCGCCGCGGCCGACCGTTGCAGGTGCGTGTGTCAGGCGGTCGTGCCCCGGATAGTCCTTTGCGTGTTACTTGCGTCCTCAGCCAGGGCGAGATCGAGCTGACTGTGAAGTCGCGGACCCGAGGAGCGCCGTTGAGCCGGTTCCTCGGTCCGCGACTGGCGATCGGGATCGTGCGCAGCCGCCTCGACCCGCCCGGCGGGCAGGTCACAGCCGCCTTCGACCGACCCTGACGACCACGGCGCGCACGGCGCGTGGCCGGGTCAACCCCGCGCTCTTCCCCAACTGGGCGTGCATCAGGCAGGACAGCGCCTCCCCTCGCACGCGGAGCATCAGCCATACCGATTCATCATGGCGTCGCCGACCTGGACCTCGTACGCTCGATGCGCGGCCGTTGACGGCGCCCAGAAATCTCAGGGCAACGGCAATCCCCGCCCCGGTCAAAGAGAGCCAGCAGATGAAGTTCAACAGTGCACCCTGCGCATATAGATCCGTGCGATCGGCTGGTAATAGAACCGAGATTCCCGCCGGACGGATTGGTCACACGGCTGTAGCGGCTATCCCGGCGAAAGGTGCAGCGTCTTGCCTTCGCTCGGGCGCCATCCGCGGGCGAATTTGTGCCGGCCCCCTCCTGAGGTTCGCAGACTGTGGCCGCTTCCGCTCGGCATCGACGAGCAGCAGGCGGTTCGACCCCAGTCGCGCGTCCGGTAGCCGTTGGCTGGGTGAGACGTCTCCGCGGAGATGCCGTCCGCAAGTCGTCAGGCTGGATGTGTGCGATTGGGGCAGGGCTGGCGACCGGTGCCAAACGGAATCCAGGCGCGGGTGAGCTTCCCTTGGTGGTGCACGTCGAGCTCGACACAGCGCGCGCCGGCGACGATGAACCCGCCGTTGAACTGCGTCGAGGCGTGCGGGCATCTCTCAAACTCAACCGCGGTGGTCCCCTGGCTGACGCGGTAGGGCGGGTCGGGAATAGCTGGCTGATACTGCAAGCTGGCTCGGCCCCGGTCCGCCAAGCCGATCTCGACGGTCACGGTCGCCCCGCGATCGACGACCACCAGCAGCTTCTGACTCGGATAGCGCAAGGACGCGCCCGACCCGGACCCTCGAAACTGACGCGCCGGGGCATCACGGTAGGAGCGGCCGTAGAGGAGGCTGATGTCGCCAGCGCGTACGGTCTCGGGAGAGGATCGCCAGCCGTGTGCCAGTTGGCCGTAGACCGCGGTCTTGCAACTCCTGACAGCCAACGTCGTCTGCGTGGCGGTGAAGCTGCGCGTGGTCGAACTGGCAGAGGTCGCGCCACATGCTGCGGTCGCCATGGGCAGGACGCAGAGCACCAGGCAACTCGGCGCGGCACGCCGAGCGGTACGGGCGATGGAGGGGATTCGAGCCAAATGGATCAGGAGCCCTCTTTGCGAGGTTGTTCCGGTCCCACGAGTAGGTACCCTGCTCGGCGTCAGACCCACGGCGGAACCGCCGGGCTTCTCCCACGACGCCGCGTCGACCTCAACCCGCACGCCCCAGCGGGTGCGTCCGCAATCGAGGTTCCACCATTGCGACGGCGCTAAAGCGGGTGACCGGCACCGCGATCGCTAGCCAGTGTCCGGTCGTGGGTAGGCGTCGGAGACACGCACGTCTATCGGCGCGACGGGGTGACCGGGAGAACGACAGTTATCCGCCCGCTGCGTCCGCTCGGCGGTCGCGCACTTGATACCGAGGGCCACTGTAGGCTCGTCTCATGTCGGGTCCTGAGACGCACTCGGTCAAGCGTCATCTCGACGTCGACGCTGATGGCTACGACGTCCAGATCCGGCGGCTGATTCCACACTACGACGAGATGATCGCCACCGGTGTCGAGCTGCTGGCCGCGCTGGCGCCGCCCGACGGGACCGTTCTCGACCTCGGCGGCGGTACTGGTGCGCTTTCGTCTGCCGTGCTCGATGGGCTTCCTGGTGTCCGGGTGACGGTTCTCGACGTGGACGCGGACATGCTCGGCGAGGCCCGTCGACGGCTGGCCCGCTTCGCGGATCGCGTCTCGTTCGAGGAAGGCAGCTTCTTGGGTGCGCTGCCGGCCGCAGATGCCGTGGTCGCGTCCCTAGCGCTGCACCACGTCCATGATCTGCGGACCAAGACGGCGCTTTACCAGGCGATTTACGACACGCTGTCGCCTGGCGGGGTGCTGGTCAATCTTGACGCGGCGGTGACTGAAGGCGCGCGCCTTCGCGGGCTCGGATTTGACCGTTGGGCGGCTCGGATGGGTGATCACGGGATCACCGATGCGCAGGCGCGCGGCCATTTCGCGGCGTGGTCAGATGAGGACCGGTACTTCCCGCTGGACGCGGAGCTGAGCGCGCTGCGCGAGGCGGGCTTCGATGAGGTCGAGTGCTTCTGGCGGCGGGAGTTGTCTGCAGTCACCTGCGGATTGCGGCGCTAGTTGACCGCCCCTCCGAGTGCGATTAAAGGTCCTCGGGACCGCCCGAACCGACGTTCGCTGGACCTTGGCAGCTGAGACGGTCACGGTCCCCGAGTGCGGCCCCCTGACAGCGCTCGCTGATCGATCCGCATCTGTGACGGGGGCTGCCTTCCGTGTCCGCGCCAAGCGAGACCTGGGCTTGAGCCGTACGAGGTGTCGACCGGGAGGCTAATGAGGTCTCCGGCAAGGTTAGCTTCCCCAACCTCGGGGCGTTGCACAGCGGCCACACTCCGTGCGCTCTCCCGTTTCGTCCATTGCGGGTGCCTGATGGAACCCTGCGCGGGCTTACGCTTGCGCGGGCAAAGGGGGCGTCGTCGTCGCATTGCCCTCCGTGCTGAGCAACGACCTTTCGGATCGCCGAGATTGAGCTGGCCGTTCAGTCCCGGCAGGAGCTTTGATCCCGCGCGCCAGCGCCGCGCTCGCCATGGCGCAGCTGCAAGCTAGAGCATTGGCTCGCACGCGGCCGGTGATCACGGACGAGCAGGCAAGCACCCCCGGTCGGCATCGGGACACGGAAGGGCGTGAGGCGTAGGTGTCCGCGTGGCGCGCCGTGCTTTGGGCGAGGCGCGTCGCCGTCACGCCGCAGGCAGCAGGTCGAGTAGAGCGTCGGTGTGCGCGTCGATCTGTCCCCTGGCGATCGGCCCGGCAGGGAGCTCGACAACGAACGCGGTCGGCCCGAGCAACGCGTCCTGCCAGCCGGCTGCCGACCCTGGGTAGTCGGTGAGCCGACGCAGGGGAAGGCCCACGTCGGCGGCGTAGCGGCGCTCGATCGAGCGTGGGCCCTGAGAGTCGTCGACTACCGCCAGGTGCTGGTGGTAGTAGATCGTCAGGCGCGGTCTAATCCTCCCGACGAGCGCGGCGATCATCGTGCTCTCGGGTTCTGAGAGCGGGTGGGGTCCCGAGTAGTAGGTCGTTCCGGACGGGCCGAGCGCTCGCCAGTGGTCAGGGAAGTTGCGGTTGAGATCGACGCCGTGCCCGTTGCCGCGCGTGCCAACGGCGACGCCGTCGGGGTTGAGGTCGGGGATCACCCAGAGATCGGCTTCCTGGATGTGCGCGTGGGCGACGAGCGAGCGGGCGATCGCGATTCCGGCGGCCTCGTTGCCGTGGATGCATCCGACGACGAGCGCTCGCACGCGGCTGTCGGAGTCGCCGAGCTCAACGGCGTCGATCGCGCGGCCGCGGACCGAGCGGGCGAGCACGAGCACGCGGTGCACGTGCTCCTCGACCGCTGTCGCTGGCGCAACGGCCTGACGCGCGCTGGCATCGCCGCGGGATGACGTAGGGTGCGGCTGACCCGACATGCAGCCGGCCGCCGCCAGCAGGCACAGCGCCCCCGGCATTGATCGCGTCAGGGACCGGCGTAGTGCGGTCAGGACCCGGCCTCCCCGTCGGCGAGTGGGGTGCCGACGAGCCCCTCGGCTGGCGGCTCAGAGCCGGCAGTCGCGGCCGGCTCGATGAGCAGGGTGACGGTCGGGGGTGGGCCGCTACAGGTGACAGTCAGTCGGGCACCTTGGGCGTGGGCGAGTGATCGTGCGAGCGCGAGGCCGATCCCGGTGCCGTTTCCCACGCCGCGAGCGAAGGCCCGCTCAGGGTGCTCGCCGAACCGAGCGCCTTGGCCGGCGACCTCGAGCGCGAGCGCATCTCCGGTCGGTCGCCCCGAGACGGTCACCGATCCGGCGCCGTGGCGAAGGGGCCCCGGGCCTCCTGCGGGCCCCAGACAACGACCTGCCGAGCTTGCTGGCGTGAAACGCTCAAACACGCCTCCAAGACTCCCAGCCCCAGCAACCCCTTACAAGCAGACCCAACCGAGTCGTCTTGCAGCTTGACTCACGTCACGAGACAAGACTTGACTCGGGCGCCGTGGTCGATTCCTTTGAGCGCTTCTAGGCCGAAGTCAGCGGTCGCCGATGTCGTTGGATGATCGAGGCGGCCCTGCTCCACGGCGAGCTGCCCGTTCGCGGGGAGATTGCGTGCGGCGGTGAATCCTCGGATTGCACGTCGCGTGAGGTCTATGGCGTGTGTCGGTTGCGTTCGGTGCGCCGCGCTGTTGCGGTTGCCGCATCGTGTCCGGATTGCCCCGACAGGCTCATGGCTGGGTCTCCGGCCGTCGATGAAGTTACGTGGCGTGGATTCCCTCGCCCGTTGAACGAGGATCAGAGGTCGGCGGTGAGAGTGGGTCGTGGGTCCATGAACTGCCTGATGGGGACCGCGCGTGCCCGCACGAGAACGTTCCTCGCGGCGACCGCGCTGGTGATGCTTTTGTTGATCGCGGTGACGGCGGTGCTTGTCGGGGGTGGCATGGCTGGGATGACGCGAACGCAGTCGGCGCGACAGGCAGCGCAGGCTGTGGATCTCCTCGGGAATGTCGGGGCAGACTTTCCGAACCTGACCTCGTTGGTGCTTGCTCATGGCCTTTCGCCCGCCGACGCGCACAAGCTCGACGCGGTGACCAGTCGCGTGCAGCGCGACGGGCTGTTGGCCAACATTGAGATCTGGGATCGCAGCGGGCGGATCGTCTACAGCAACCTTGCGGCGGTCGAGGGCACCCGACCACCAAGGCAGCCCGAGCTCACCGCCGCGCTGGCGGGTCGTTCCGTGATCCAGACCCATCGCAATGAACTCGATCCGTCCTCTGGCAGGCGTACCGGGGTGCTGGACGCGCTCAATCCGCTGATCAGCGACCGGGGGGTTGTCTACGGGGCTCTTGAGGTCGATCTGCCGCTCGCCTCAGTGGAGGCGACCGCCGCCGGCGCGCAGCGTCGCGGTGTCCTGTTTGTGATTGGCGGAGGGGCCCTGCTGTGCGTGTTGATGGCCCCGTTGTGGATTCGACTCGCTCGCTCACTGGCCGCCGACTGGATTCCGGGGCGTCGACAGACCCTGCGCGCGGTTCGCCAGGCGCTGGAGCACGGCACGATCGAGCTCGTGTATCAACCCCAGATCGAACCGGACGGCCGACGTGTCGTTGGAGTCGAGGCGCTCGTCCGCTGGCGCCGCAACGGCCAGCTGGTGGGGCCCGACCGGTTCTTGCCGGCCGTCGAAGGCAGCGCGCTCATGCCGCGCCTGACCGACCGTGTGCTTGATCTCGCCTTCGCACAACTCGCTGCCTGGCAGCGTGCCAACATGATGATCCGCGTCTCAGTCAACCTCTCTTCGACCGACCTCGCCGATCACACCTTTCCTCACCGGATCGCCGCCAAGCTCGATGCCTGCGGCATCACCGGCCACGGCCTGACCATCGAGGTCACAGAAACCGCCATCCTCGAAGACATCGATCACGCCGACGAGGTGCTCAGCGCCATCAATCAGATGGGCATCGACGTCGCCGTTGACGACTTCGGTACCGGCCACTCCTCGATCGCCCGGCTCCATGGACTGTCGGTATTCTCAGAACTGAAGATCGACCGCTCCTTCGTCTCAGACACGCAGGAACGGTCGCGGACGTACGTCAAAGCGATGGTCGCCTTCGGGCAAAGCCTCGGTCTACGTGTCGTCGCGGAAGGGGTCGAAGACGAGGAAACGCTTCTCGCTCTCGCCGACCTGGACTGCGACCTCGCGCAGGGCTACCTCATCTCGCGACCCCTCGAGCCCGCTGCCATGACCCACTGGCTCCTGACCCACCCAACCCACCCCATCCCGGCCCTTGTCGGAGCCCGAGCCTAAATAGGCCGCCGGCCGGCCGCCGCCAGGATCAGGCTGGGTACCGAGATCGATCGGGAGATACTGAATCGCCCGCCGCATCGCGCTATACCGACAGCCGAGCAACAATGAAGAGGTGAGCGACGGCGCGACGCCGGCACTGGTCGCGCTGTTCTCGAGGAGCGCTTGGGTTGGAATCATCGCTGCCCACGAACCCGATGCCGCAGCCGAGCAGGTGGGCTCAAGCCGATCCGCGGGACGGCCCCGGCGCCGTCCCGCGGAACCCGTCCCGGTTAGCCGGCGACCGTGGGCGCGCCGGAACTGCTCGGCCCGCTTGGCGGCGCAGCCCCCGGCGCTTTGTGCATGCCGCTCGGGCCGCCTTGGACGTTGAACGAGGTGTCGAGGTGCACCTCGGTCGTCGTGCCGTTCTTCGTGACGTCGACCTCGTAGCCGCTGCCCGCGTAGTCGGTGGTTACCTCACCGGCGGTACCGCCGCCGAGGGACTTGACAGCAGCGGCCTTGGCCTTCGTCGCGGCGCTGCCGGTGACCGGCTTCTCGGCTCCCTCGTGAGCGGCTGTTCCGTGTGCGGGGATAGACGATCGCGCACTTGCTGGCGCACCGGCCGCGCTCGAAGTGGCCGAGGTTGTTGCGTTGGTCGAGCTTGCCGCGTTCGCGATCGCGCCGCCGCCGACTGCTGCGGCCGCGACCGCGGCGCCGGTCACGAGCATTGATCTGATGTTGGGCATGTGTCCTCCTCAGGACGTTTCGGGATCGCTCGTGACGCTGGCCGGGCCGCGTGAGCTTTCCGGTAGAGGGCTGTAAAACTGACGTAAGAACCGCAGAGACTGTTGACATGCGATCTCCTCCTCGGCGCGGATCGTGTGGGTGGCGAGCTGGTTCTCGTCGCCCGATTGACCTCCCGTGGGTGAAGCCGTCCGACGCCCCGGCGCGATCTCAGCAGCCGCGGCCGCTCGGCGTCGCCAACGGACCTGCTGCACGAACAGGCAGCACACTTCACCCGCCAAGGACGACCCCAGTCGGCTTCTGCTCCCAGCCGGACGCAGTCGCGGGCGGGAACCAGCGGCAGCCTCGCCGTTCAAAACGACGCCTGGCCAATCAGACCGAACTCGTCGCAGTCGGCGTTGGGCTGCGGACGCGTTGCGATCATGCGGAGCGCCGATGTCGAGCTCGCGGTCGGGGCGGCCCTGCATATGCACCCTGCCTTCTTCCGAGCGATGGAAATCGTGTCGCATCTGCGAATACCAGGGCCAGGCGTCGCCAAGCCACCTGCATCATTGGGATCGCGGTACACAGGCCGCGGTGCTCTCGCTCGCGTTCGTTCCGGACCCGGGGCCGGATCATCGGGTCGCATCATTGCCGCTTCGATCGGTCCTCGGCCAGGATCTTGTGCCGGCGAACAAATTAGAGTTCGTCAATGCGCTGACGGTGCTGTGGCGGGTCGGGACCCGCGGGGTCTCCTGTCACACGAGAGTGAGTCTCCGTCCGTTGCCGGGGTCGCGTCTCCAGGTTTGTCGGTGGACCTCGCCGATGAACTGAGGACGTCGACCGCCGAGCGCCCATCGCCGGGGCCGGCACTCGACCACCATGCCCTGCTCTCCGCGTCCGCACGAAGCCGGGATCAAGCACGTCAACTCGGACGAGTCCGCGTCGGCTGCAGCAGCACCTAGCGGAGCCTGGCGTGGCTCCAATTACGGCACCCGGTCCGGTCGCTGTCGCGCACTACCGCGTGCAGATGGCGGCCGCGCGAACAGCCTGCGCTGTTGGTCGACCCGCTCGTCAGGCTCAGGACCAGAACGCTGGCCCTAGGCGAGCAAATACGTTCGCGTTTGTTCTCGGGCTGTCCAGCTCGTGTGTGCCTAGGTCTTGCCCTTCGCTGACTCGACGGCGGGCAGCTGAGCCAGTGGCTCGACGAGCGCCGCTGGCGCGTGGGCGCTCAGGCGCCCGATCCGGGCGAGGAACCTCTCGATCGGCTCGAAGTACATATCGGCGAGCTCGACGATCGTGATCCGGTGTTCCTTTAGGACCTGCTCCACCTTCTCGATCTCGGTGTCGTAATAGCCGCCACCACCGACGATCGCCCGCGTCAGCTTCTCCGTAACACCCTCGATGAGAGTGGTCTTCGCCTCGCCCTTCGAGACGTTCAGGTCAAAAGACTCGAGGCTGATCCAGCCACGGCCCGAGAGCGCGTGCAGCCCCTCGTGAACGGCGTTGTGAAGATCGTCGTAGCCCGCCCGGATCAGGATCCCGCCGTGTTCCGGCCGGGTGGTCGCGCCCACTGTGCCCGCGAGCGAGTCCCACACGATGTGAGCGCGGAGGTGGGGGTTCGTCGCCACAGCCGGAAGCACCTTTGCGCTGTTCTCCAGGTAGGCCCGGCCGAACGCGTTCAGGCCGTGAACGTGGAACCTCGCTAGCCGCGCTGGTATCTCCCGCTTGAGCTGTTCAGGAACGAGCTCCGAGCCGGCAAGCGCCCACTGGGCGACCTCGCGCAGGCGGTCGACCTGATTCTGATCCGGCTGGCGCTTGCCAACGTACTTCTCGAACTCCTTGGCCACCTGCATGACCTGACCGATCGTGACCCCGTGACCGTCAAGCAGTTTCAACAGCCAGTCGCGGGCCATCGGCAGGCTGTCCCCAGACGCGATCCTCAGCGTGTAGTCCAGCGCCTCGTCCGCCAACATCTGGTCGGAGCTCTCAAGCTTCTTGTAATCCTCGAGCAGATCGCGAGCCAGCACCCGGCCCGTGGCGCGGTTGCCTACCGAGCGCTGGAGGGCGAGCACCGGGTGCTCACGCCAAGCTCGGACGACCTTCGCCCCCCCGCGGCCGGTCCCGGGATTCATATTCGACCGGATCACAGGCACGATCGGACACAACCAGATCCGTAGTCCGCAGTCAAGACAAGGCAGTACATACTCGCGGTGCTGGGATGCACGCTGTAGCAGACCGTCCGAGCCGCCTGAACCGGCTCCTACCAGGCTCGGACGCAACTGATCGACACGTCTGTCACGAACCGATCGTTGGACTAGAAAAATGTGCAGGGCTGACCCCGGGCGCGGCGGAGTGACCACGAGTTACATGTAATCCCCCTGAACCGCTTGTGAACCGTGCGCAGAAAGGAAGCACCTCGGCGACGAGCGCTGCGATCAGGCGTGCGTATGGTCGAGATCACTTTGTACACGACGGCCTTCCACCCCCTCTCAGATCCGCACGCCTCGCCTTTGTCGCTCGCACGGCACTCGCACCGCCATCAAACAGAACCGACTCCCGAGGCAGCTCAGCGAGTCGAGTTCGACAACGACGATCGTTCGTCGGAGGCTGGCTGGTCCCGTTCCCCCTCTGGCGGATCCAGGACCACTGGTCGAGACGCGAGCGCGGACGCGGCTGCGCTCGCGAGTCCCGCAGCTGTCAGGGCGACAAACTCACGGACGTCGTTCCGCTGGAACCGGAAGGCGCACGCCGACGACCTGGCTTGTGCTCGTGGGGGAGACTCGAGAGCTGACCGCCCGCTCGTCCCGCTCCTGCTTCCCCGGCACGGAGCGCATCTGGGGTCAACGACTCGCTCCCATCGCATGCGCGGAAGGTGAGGGCGAACGATCAGGTGCCGCTGCCCGCTCAGCATACGCATCCACGCGCCGGCTGGCCGCCGGTCCGGGCTTGTCCTTTCGCGTGCATCCGCTCGTCGGCGTGGTGCTCGGCCGACCGCCCTCGCCGCGAGCGCTTCTCGCGCATCTCGATCGTGAGATTCGTCGCCGCTGGGCAGTTGCTCTGGGGCGTTTTGCCTATGCGCGAGGTCTCGCCGACGCCAGCCAGATCGCCTGAGCGATCGTGGAGGCATAGAGGTAGGGCGGTCCTCGCCATATCTCGCGCAGCCGGGCGGCGTCGACCAGGTCCGGATCGACGCCGGCCCCATTCCAGCTCTCGGCGAACGCTCGACACCGTGTCGCCCACAGGACCGAGCCGAACTCAGTCGTGGTGTGCGGCCGCCGGAGCACGACGTCCGGCACGATGTCGCCGTACAACCAGCGCCGGATCGCCTCGCCCCCGCCGAGTCCGGCCGCTTCGCCCTCGCGGGCCAGAGCCGCCGTCACGCTCCGGCTGAGGAACGGCTGGACCACCAGCGCGTCGTAGGGCTGGGCGAGGGCACGAAGGCTTCGGGACGTCGCTGTCGTCCGCCGGCGCCCGACGTAGTGGTCGATGAAGCGATCCCAGCGGCGGGGCTGAGCCAGCGGCCCCTCGCCGCGCGCCACGAGTGCCCGCAGCGCGGCTGGGCGCAACCAGGGGAAGTGGGAGCGCCGGTCGCGGCGGTTCAGCTGGTCTCGTCCCGGCCGGGGCAGCGCCGAGGCGACGAGCCACGCAGCGTCCCGCGGCGGCGCCAACCGGCGACCCGACAGACGACCCCTCGCCTGGGCAAGCCGCCAGCCGTCGAAGAGGTGCGGCGCGTCCATGGCGACGAGCAGCGACCCGCCGCGGGACCGCTCCAGGGCGGGGATCTGGAGGTGGATGGAGGCTGGCCAGAGCAGCCCGTGGCGACGCAGCGCGTCCGTGGCGACGTCGCCGAGGACCTCCAGCTCCTCTGCGAACTCGCGCACCTCCCAGTCCTGCACCCCCAGATAGGCGATCACCATCTCCTGCCAGTCAGACTCATCCGTCCACCGCTCCCTCGGAAACCGCCACGTCAACGGCACCGGATCCGGCAACCCCTCACGGCGCGCCACCCGCACCGCCAACGCCAGCAGCGCCGACGAATCCCGCCCCCCGGAGAAGCTGACCACGCACGGCGCCCGCCGCAACGCCACCACCAGCTCGGCCTCCAACGCCTCCCGCACGGACACCCGCCGCTCGGCCACGTCCGCCGCGCCCACGTCGCGAGCGTCGCCATCGACCCCCAGGGGCGTGCCCGCGGCCAGCTCGAGCCGGTCCAAAGAGACCGCCGGGAGGAGAGGCCCTCGTGCCGGTCCGAGATCAGTCACGGCCGGCGCGCTGGGGCGTGACGTTCGCCAGCCAGGCGGCTTGAGCGAGCGTCCAGCTCCCGAGGGTGAGACGGTCGCTGAGCCAGACGGCTCTGAGACGCTCCGCGTCGATCAGCTCGGCGTCGAGGCCCTGGCCATCCCACCCGGCCGCGAACGCACGGCAACGCTCACTCCACTGCGCGGCTGCGAAGTTGGCCTTGGTCGTCCGGTCCAGGACGGCCTGCGGGAGGACGTCGCCGAACAGGAGCCGCATGATGTCGGTCCGGGTCATCGCCAGCCCGATCGCACCGCCATCTCGCGCCAACCCGGCCAGCACCGGCGGGGCGTTGAGCGGGTGGAAGACCTCGACCTCGTGGTCATGGCCCAGGATCGCCAGGCTGCGAGCGGCAACACGCTGGTGACGTTGACGGGTGTACCACGCCACAAATTCATCCCAACGGCGAGGAGCCGGGGTCGTGAAGCGCCGCGCCGCTGCGTGCCGCGCGGTGGGTGTCAGCCAGGGGAACTGAGCTGCCACCGGGTCGCGCCGCACACCGATCTCGCGCCGGAGAGCAGTCGGCGTGAACGCGCGCACGAGGCGCAGCAGGTCACCCCGCTCGGGACGGGCGCGACCGTTCAGCACGGCCTGAACTCGCGCGAACGGCCAACCACCGAAGAGGACGTCGCCGTCCCAGCCGTTGATCAGCGAACCGCCGCGGGCACGCTCGATGAGAGGCAGGTAGAGATAGAGATTGGGCGGCCACAGGAGCCCGTGCCGACGCAGCGCGCCGGTGGCCAGCTCCCCCAGTACCTCCCGCTCGGGGCCGAAGCTCACGACCTCCCAATTTTCGACCCCCAGATAGGCGATCACCATCTCCTGCCAGTCCGACTCATCCGCCCACCGATCCCCCGGAAACCGGAACGTCACCGGCACCGGATCCGGCAGGCCCTCACGCCGCGCCACCCGGACCGCCAACGCCAGCAGCGCCGAGGAATCCCGCCCCCCGGAGAAGCTGACCACACACGGCGGCCGCCGCAGCGCCCCCCGCAGCTCAGCCTCCAACACCTCCCGCACCGACAGCCCGTCGGCGAGGCCCGCGAGGTCTGTTCCCTCATCGTCCAATCCCAGCGCCAATCCCGCCGCCAGCTCCAGACGATCGAGCATGCCCGTGGTCGGTGCGACCCGCGACAAGCCGCTCACGACACCGGGCAGGTGCGCGACAGCTCGGCCTCGGCGCGAGGACGGTCCAGGCGGCCGAGGGCGACGGGCACGTCGTACAGGCGTCCCGGGCCCAGCCGTGGCCAGAAATGCCGCAGGCCCGGCGCGACCACCTTGACCACCGGCAGCCCAATGTCGGGCTGGGTCTGGTCGAGCACGAGCAGCTCGATCCCCTGCGCTTCGACGGCGGCCCGGCAGCGGGACAGCGCTTCGTCGACGCCCCCGCGGAATGCGCGGTCGCTGTCGTCGGCGACCGGCGAGCACGCCGCGTCCGGCGCGACGAACCGGTGCTCGCTCAGCCTCACCCGTCCAGCGGCGCCGCCACCCAGGCCACGGGACGGCGCGCCGGCCGTCATCTGGAAGACCTCGGTGACCGCCCGAACGGCTGCCCGGTCGCGCTCCGGATGCGCTCCGAACCCCAGCTCCAGCGTGTCGCGACCCTCGTCGGCGATGACGGCGGCCGCCACCGGAATGCCGAGATCCGCCGTCAGGTCAAGGACCCAGAGCTGCTGCCCGTCGCGCGCCAACCGGGCGCGGAGCCGCTCGAGCCACTCCGCGTCGGCGGAGCGGAGCGCGACCGGTGCGGCGCGCAGGCGGTTGTACCACCACACGGCAGCGTGGTCACGTTCCACCAGCTCGAGCAGTCCGTGCAGCACCGCCTCCTCCACGGTGTTGCCGCTGGCGTTGCCGTTGGAATCTCCCGTGCAGTAGCGCGACCCCGGAACGCGGGCGCCATACCAACAGAACGCGGTCGGCAGGAGACGCTCGCGGTCGCCGGTGAGCGACCACACCGGGGTCCAGTCGATCTGATCGTGGGGATCGAACGGCTCCGGTACATGCGTCTTCATCGTCACCGCCGCCGCATTGCCCTTGTCGCGCTCGTCGTACTGCGCCGCGCTGAAGTGCAGCAGGTCGGGCGGCGCGATCGCGACATCGGCGAGATCCGCGTACCGGCCCGACCTCCGCGACCGTTGCGGCACGAAGCGGCCCGAGTATCGCTCCAGCGCTTCGCACAGCGCGCCCGCCCGGGCCTGGGAGCCCGTCCTGCCCTTGCCGCCGGACACGCCGTCGGCGTCGGCCCCGGCATGCTCGCCATGGTGTTGATGAAGCTCGGGACCGGCGACGTGAACGTGGACCTCGGCCGAGGTCTCCACCTCCGCCAGGGTCGCCACCACACCGGTGAGCGGGCTCACGTGGTGCTCCAGCCGCCGGATCGTGATCTCGGGCGCGACGCTGCGCAGACCGCCTGCCTCGAGGCGGTCCGCGGCACGCGCGCGGAGCCACATGGGCGCGCTGACGGGTTCGCCGTCGCCCTCAGCGACGCCGCACGCCGGACACTGGGGCCGCCAAACGACCGTGTGGTGGCCGCCGCGCAGGGTGCGGGTGTCGAGACTGGCGATGAGCGACTCGCTGCCGAGGCGCTGGCCGGCCAGCCACCGGATGACCGCGCTGGCGACGAGGCCGGTGCCGATGCCAGCGAGCGAGGACGGCACATCCACCGGCGCCGGGGATGCCGGGGGCGCGCCTGCCGCCGGGACCCGCTCCGCTTGGCGGTGGATGCGCAGCCGCTGGGCCAGGCATTCCCAGCATGGGCCGCGGTCCGGAGTGAAAACGGGACCGACGAGGACCTCCGCCGCGGCCGGCCGGGCGAGCATCCAGGGGCATCCGTCCTCCAGAGCCCGCGCGTTGAGAGCGCGGAGATCCCGATCCAGATAGTCGGCGGCCAGCACCACGCGCAGCTGCGGCGACGCGTCGGCGGCGACGACCGAGACGCCCGTGGCCGCGAGCAGGCTGCTCAGCGGCCCGGCGTCCAGTGGGCCGAGGGCCAGGACGCTGGACCGCCCGTCGCTCAGGCGCGCCCGGGCGATCTCCGGAGCGATGCGCTGGCTGGACCACCATGCGGCGCCGTCCGCCGCGGCGACGTCGTCCATGCCGTCGCCTCAGGTGTCGATCTTGTTGGGCCCCAGTTCATGACAGATGCTGCATAGACCCTTGGTGCACTCGGCGCAGCTGTTGGCCATCGCGGCCGTGGGGGCGACCATGCTCTGCACCACCGGCAACGCCAGCGCCGCCGCGCCCACGACACCAGCCCGGCGAATGAACCGCCGGCGATCGAACCGTGTGACCTCGACATCACGCCGGGCGAATCCCTCGGCGATGAGTCCCTGCTCGTCCAGTCGATCGAGCGTGATCATCACCAGGTCCTCATCGGCCACATCACCGATCTGGGCCCGCAGCGCCTCGGCCAACTCGGGCACCGTCCGGGTCCCGTCGGCCAGACGCCACACCGCCGCGGCCGTCGCGTTCAACCCGCACGCCACCGACTTCGTCGCGTCGTAGACGACGATGTCATCGCCCACCGCCTGCTCCAGCAACCCCTCACGCCGCGCTACGGGACGCCCCACATCCATGCCAGTCCTCCTTGAGCCTGAGCTTGCGTTGCCTCGACAATCTACCGGGGCTGGACCGAAGGGTCGAGCGATCTCCAGTGGTCTGACGACTACTGGTCCGATCCGGCTACGGTTCGCCGATGGACACCTCCACCGACCGGGTGCTGATCGACGGGGTACCGGCGGCGTTTCTCATCCGCGGACCAGCGGAGGCATCGACACTGCCTGAGACCGAGTCGCTGATCGTGATGTCGCGGTTCGCCTCGCTGCGGCGCCACCCCGACGGGCTGATCGCCGAGAGCGCGCGTGGTGGCGGTGCTGTCGTGCTGGCGGATCCACGCGCCGCCGCGCTGTTGCTGACCTTCTCGTCGGCTCGTCGCGCGGACGGCGAGGCCGCTCGCGCAGCTGCGCTGCCGCCGTCAGCCGCGGCGGGGATCATCACGCTGTTTCGCGCCGCAGGTGTGCTCGTCACTGCGAGCCAGGCCGAGGCCGAGGAGGCCCCGCCGCTGGCCGTCTGGGAGCTCCATGACATGTTGTTTCATCGGAGCAGCCGAGACGGGTACCTGTCCGCTCCGGCCGGCGCGACCTACCGGTTCGTGGACAGGTTTCCACAGCCGCCCGCTCTCGCGCCCCGGTGCTGGCCCGACGCCGTTGCCCTTCCGGCGCCTGACTGGGAGCAGATCGAGCGCGATGACCCGCCACTGGCGGCGGTGCAGTCGGCTCGGATGTCGCGCCGCCGCTACGGGGACCGGCCGGTGTCGTTGCCCCAGCTCGCCGAGTTTCTGTACCGGGTGGCCCGCGTCGACGATTACTGGATCGAGCCGAGCGGCCATCCGGGGGAGGCCACGGAGTTCGCCGCGCGCCCGTATCCGTCGGGAGGGGCTTTGTACGAGTTGGAGCTCTACCCGGTCATCCGCTCCTGCGACGGGGTCGCGCCGGGGGTGTACCACTACGCGGCCGACCGCCACGTGCTCGAGGAGGTGGCGCGCGACGGTCCAGACACGGTCCGCCTGATCGACCATGCCGCGGCCGCCATGGGCGTCCCCTCATCGCAGATGCAGGCGGTCATCGTCATCACCGCGCGGATGGGCCGCATCGCGTGGAAGTACGAGGCGATTGCCTACTCGCTCGTGCTCAAGCACGTCGGCGTGATCATGCAGACGATGTACCTGGCGGCGACCGCGATGGGGCTGGCGCCCTGTGCGCTGGGCCGCGGCGACTCGGATCAGTTCGCCCGCGCCACCGGCATCGACTCCGCGGCGGAGCCGTCCGTGGGAGAGTTCGCGCTCGGAAGCCTGGAGGAGCCGAACCAGCCCGTCGGCCGCGCGGCCTGAGATGAGCCAACCGCTAGGCTAGGAGGCGGCGGGCGAGCCTTCTGTCTGGGCGGCAACGTCCAAGATTTCGGCGGCCACCTCCCTCGCCTCGCCGCGGGCGCCGGACAAAATGCGCGCCCCGGCCGCGAGTTGCGCCGCCGCCGCCAGGACCTCTGCGGGGCGGGTGCGGGCGGCGACGGCATTGTCCAGCAGGGCGAGCGCGCCCGCCGACGCGGTCAGGGCCCGCGGACGCCACCGTATGCCGTGCTGATGGGCGGTCAGGACGATCAGTCCGGCCCGCAAGGGGACGGTTCCGGTCCGATCGCTAGGCACTGTCACCGGGACCCCGCTCGGCCGTCCCGGCTTGCGCACCGACAGCGGCTTGGCGAAGGGGTGGACCATGCCGACGCCATCGACAACCGCATACTCGTCTGAGTAGTACAGAGCTCCGGCATCGACCAGGCTGGCCACGAGCGTTGTCTTTCCGCTCAGCGCCCGGCCGGGCATGATGATGGCCGCCTCGCCAACCGCCGCCACCGCGGCATGAATGAAGATGTGAGACGGAGCATGCAGTGCGATGTGATGCCGCAACTCGCGCGCAAGAGTGCCGGTCGGCCCAGCGTCGGGACCGTCCGCCACGCTCCCGTCACATGTGACCCGACCGTCGGCATGCAGCATGAATCGAACTGTCGGCGTACCGTCCGGATGGGCACGCCATCCGGGCGGCAGGGCGGCGACCGCGAGGCGCCGCATTCCCGGGACCTCGCACGCAACCTCCGCGGTGACGCCGAAGCTGTCGAAGATCAGCCGGCCCGGACCTTCTGGCACGGCTGGCGATGTTAGTGACCGATTTCGCAGATGTGCCCACCCGGCGCAACTGCGATGTCCTTCGCGACCGCGCGTCCGCCGATCATCCTCATGACGAGGTCGGCGTCGGCGATCTCACCTGAATCCACCTCTCTGCCAGCCATCAGCTAATAGTCGCCGGTCTGAATCGGCCTGGCCGAGGCATACGGCCATCTATAAATCATCAGCGCCCCTTTGGTGATGGAAGCCGCTCGCTCAGGCACTCCGCAGCGGCAGCTGTTCGCGCACCAAGCACAGGCGGCAGCACCTCGCGCGCCGCAGCCCGTCAGATCCCGGTCGTGGAGGCTTGGCCCGGGTTTCATTCCCTTTTTCATTCCCCTGAAGCGTCAAACCCTGTCGATACGGGCGAAAGGGGGTGTACGTTCCGGTCTCGAAAACCGGTTACGGCCTTTCGGTCGTACGAGGGTTCGAATCCCTCCCTCTCCGTTTAGCGCCTGACCCCCATCGTCGCCGGCGACCGAGTGCGACGTGTACGGCCGTTGACGAGGTCAACGCGAGCCAGCGTAGGCCCCGCGGCACCGGCGGGACGCTTACGAGGGCGCTCATCCCAGTCAGCCGGGGCCACGTCGGCCGTCAGAAGTCGGCGACGCTCAGCCGCTCCGAACGCACCGGTCTGACTTCAGGCCAGCGCGGGTCAACGCAGGCCAGCACAAGCCTCAGCCGACGGCGCTTCCTTCCCTCGCCGTGATCTCCTCGAACACGAAGAGCCGGGAGCTGTTCGCGCCCTCGCGCTGCGGACGAGTGCTCGTCGCGCAATGCGCACGTGAGAAGCGACCGTGTTACCGCTTGCAGCTCCCCCCTGACGTGATGGTCAGCTAGCAAGGACGTCCGAGGCCGGTGTCTTGCTGCGACGGAGCGAAATAGCAAGCGCTAAAGGGCGGACGAGGCGAGCCGGCGGTAATTACGACTCGGCTTACCCAACATCGGGATGCACGGATTTGGCGAATAGGAGGGCGCTCCCTCAACTGAGGTCGGTCCTGCTTTGCTGTCAGCTCGTGCACGTGGAGCGCCGCTCGCGACGGGACCACACGCCGGGGCCGTCCCCCGCGGAGGACCGAACGCCACTGCGCGACCGGGACGTCTCGGCGTGGCTGCCGCTTTGCGCCGACCTCAGACTGAACTCGGGTCGCGATGCTGGCCACGCGGGTCGGCTTGATACGCAGCTTTGTAATCGTTAGACGAATCTCGCGCGCGCCGCTTCCTGCTTAGGGTCTCGACCTAGGCCTCCAGGTCCATTCCCCATTCCTGCGGTCTGCGCAGGCCCTCGAGCTGTCCTTCAGGCAGTGTCCGGCTCCGTCCGCCGAACGGCGAGCGCACCACGACGTTTGCATAGCCTGACGCCACGTCGGCGTTTCGGCGGAGCGCACGCCGCCGTTGATGTAGCGAGTCCCGTTGATGCTGATCGTGGGGGACGAGCCCGGCAGCGCAGTGCCGGCAGTGACCGCGTCCACCAAATCAACGCCGGAATCTCTGTCGAAAGTGACCAAATCGCCGGTATAAGCGTCGACGGCCAGGACGATCAGCGGCCGGGGCCGGCCAGTCATGACTAGGCAACCTGCCGGCAACCACGGCGCGGTGTTGACGGGCCGTGCGTCCGAGTATGGCGTCGCACTCCAATCCGAATGCGCCCATCGCACGTTGAAGATCGGCCGCCGAAGCGGCGGCGGCGGCGATGGCCCGCATGCGCTCGAACACCGTGGCCAAGGGCAGGGCCGGCGGTCGCTCTGGTTCTGTGCGGCCGATTGAACCCGGGGCGACAACACCGAGGCGAGCAGTTCGTCCGGCTTTATGCCGCTGCGCACCTGCGCTGCCGCGATGGCACCGGATGAGGTACCAATCACCACATCGGCCGCCTCGGTCATGTCGAGGCCTGCTTCGGCCAAGCCCGCGACGACACCCGATCGTCCACGCATTTCCGGCGGCGCCACCGGCACCTAGAACCAGAGCAAAGCCGTGCAGAGCGTCGGTGCGCGTGGCCGGCGTTGCGTGAACGAGATGCGACGCTGGGCCTGCGGGCCCGTTAGGTCTGGGGTGACTGTCTGCCAGGGTGTCCTGCGAGCTGGACCGCCGCTCGACATGAGGCAGATTGCCGGGACCGTCCCTCATCAGACGCTCACGGCTTCTGTATGCGACTCGCCACTGTAGTTGAGCGTATATGTGTGGATGACTGAGCCGTTAGCGAACTCGCGGACGTGGGTGAGCGCGAATTCGACGGAGGAGGTGTCAACGTCTTCGAACAGGCCCTGGCCGGCGCCAACCACGGCGGGCATGAACCAAACTTGGAGCTCGTCGATGAGCCGAGCACGCACGAGTGTGTCGTCGAGGCGACTGGTCCCCCACTTGATGAGGTCCTTCCCTGGCTGGGCCTTGAGCTGCTCGATGGCGCCGACGAGGTCCGGCCCGAGGAGGGTGGCGTTCCACGTCGCGTCGCTCAGTGTCCGGGAGGCGACGTGTTTGGGCATCGCATTGATCCGCTCGCTGAGAGGTCCCCCGGTGGCGGATCCCCAGGTATTCTGGAAGTACTCGTAGGTTACGCGACCCATGAGAAACGCTTCGTAGTTGTCCAGCTCCTGGAGGGTCCAGCGGCTGGACTCCTCGTCAAAGAGCGACCAGCGCTCGGGCGATGCGATCACGCCGTCGAGGGAAACGAGCGTGGATTCGACGAGCTTGCGCATGACTTCTGTCCTCCTGTGGTCGTATGGCTGCTGCGTTGAACCGGCGCGCCGGAGGTCAGTCGCCCGTGGCCGTTGGATCGTTGGGAGCGTCGAACGTGCGGTAGTCGCCGAGCAGTTCGGGCTGTGTGAAGGTGGCCGGCTGCTCGTGGCGATCCGCTGCCTCGGCTACGAAAGCCTTGAATGAGTCCAGGACTTGCACGCCGGTTGTGCTGCACTCATCGGTGTAGAGGTGTATGAACTGGCGCTTGTCCGGGAGATAGAACGCCGCGTACCGAAAACCGGCCGGTCGTGTCTCTGCGAGCTCCTCGAATACCGCGCGCACGAGGGCTGCGTTCTCCTCCTCACGTCCGGGCTTGACGGTGTAGGTGACCATTGTGTGTTGCATCGTTGACTCCTGGCTCGGGATAAGAGTTAGACGGCGGGCTCGAGCTCGAGATGTGCTGTGCCGATGGCTGTTGCGGCGACGGCCGCCTCCATCTCGTCCTTGCGGATCAAGAGGAACGTGACTGGTATCGCGAGCAGCGCGATCGCGCCGGATACCCACAGAGCGGAGTGAAAACCGCCGGTGAGCGCAGCTCGGACGGTGTCCCCACCGCGCGAGAGCGTGGCGTAGTGGCTGGCGGCGATGCTCGACGCGATCGCGATCCCGAGCGCCCCGCCGAGCTCCTGGCTCGTGTAGATCAGCCCGGAAGCGACCCCGGCCTCGGCGTCGGCGACGCCGGCGAGCGCAGCGATCGAAATGGGGATGAACGAGAACGCGGTGCCCATTCCGCAACCCACGAGGATCGGCCCGGACAGGTTCGCCCAGAAGTGACCGTGGACCGGGGCTTGGGTGAGCCACAGGGTGCCCGCGCCGACGCACGTCATTCCGAACGCCATCACCAGCTTTGCTGATCCCTTCGTGACGAGCAGCTGGGCGATCCCGGCGCACATCATCGAGACGACTCCGGACGTGGCCCACGCGAAGCCGCCCTGCAAGGCGGAGAAGCCGAGCACCTGCTGCATGTAGAGGGTGCCGATGAAGATGAACGAGTAGAAGCTCGCTCCGAGCAGGAGCCCGACGGCATTCGCTCCGGCGAGCGTCTGCAGGCGGAAGATTCGCAGCGGCATCAGCGGCGCATCGCTACGGCGCTCGATCGTCAGGAAAGCTCCGAGCAGGATCACGCTGGCCGCGAGCTCGCCGATCGTCCGCCCAACACCCCAACCGACCTTCGGAGCTTCGGCGATGGCGTACGCGAGCAGCACGATTGCGCCCGTCACGGTCACGGCGCCGAACGGGTCATAGCGCCGCCGTGCGACCTCGACCACGCTCTCTGGGACCACACGCCGCATCAACAGCAGCGCGACCACCCCGACCGGGACATTCAGCCAGAACACGTACTGCCATCCGGCGAAACGCGTGAGCAGGCCGCCGAACACCAGGCCCGCAGTCGCGCCGAGCGCAGCGAGGGCTCCCCAGATCCCCAAAGCCTTGTTGCGCTCCGCGCCCTCGGTGAACATGTTGCGAACGGTCGAGAGCGCGGCCGGAAGGAAGAACGCAGCGCCGAGACCCTGCACAGCCCGCATCGAGATCAGGACCGCCTCACTACCGGCGAGCGACGCACCGAGCGAAGCAGCCGTGAACACGCCCAGGCCGACCATGATCATCCGTCGTCGACCAAGCAGATCAGCGGCGCGGCCGCCGAGCAGCAGAAAGCCGCCGTAGGCGAGCCCGTATGCGGTCACCACCCACAACAGGCTCGTCTGCGAGAAATGCAGATCTCGTCCAATCGTAGGCAGCGCCGTGTTGACGATCGTCAAATCCATGATCGTCATGAACGCGGCAACAGCGAGCAGCGAAAACGCACGCCAGTGATGAATATTCGGGGTTGGAGACGTCATCTGACCTCGTCTGAGTCGGAGTTCGCCGCCTCGCAGAGGCGGCCTCACTACTCCGACGCAGCGCGAGCGGCGATTTGGACAGGCTCGTCAAAGAGCGGTCAGGCGCCGCTCAAGCTCCGCACGCTCGACGGCGTTGGCACTCAGCCTGATCGCCATCTCGTAGGCACGCTTGGCGGCCACTGGGTCGCCGGCTCTCCGGAGCAGGTCGGCGTGCGCTGCGTACAGCGGCTGGTAACGCTCCAGTGCTGGCGCGGCCAGCAGCGGCTCGAGCAGCTCCAGCCCAGCCTGCGGTCCCACGGCAAATCCGACCGCGACCGCACGGTTCAGCTCGACGACCGCGGAAGGGGCGATCTGACCGAGTGCGCGGTAAAGCTCCGCGATCTGCTCCCAGTCCGTTGTACCAGTGTCCCCTCCACGGACGTGTACAGCGGTGATCGCGGCTTGCAGCTGGTACTGGCCCGGGCTGCGGAAGCGCGCGGCCCGGTCCAGCGCCTCGAGCCCCTCGCCGAGCCGCTCGCGATCCCACCGAGCGCGGTCCTGCTGGTCGAGCGCGAGGTAGCGTCCGTCAGGCGCCACGCGCGCATCGCGACGAGAGTCGTGCAAGAGCATCAGGGCCACCAGGCCCCAAACCTCGGCCTCGTCGGGCATCAGCTCGCACAGCAGGCGGCCGAGGCGGATCGCCTCGCCGCACAGCTCGGCTCGCACCAACCGCTCGCCCTCGGTCGCCGAGTAGCCCTCGTTAAAGATCAGATACAGCACCCGGAGAACACCGCGCAGCCGGTCGGGCAGCTCCTCGTCCTGAGGCACCCGGTAAGGGATTCGCGCGTCGGCGATCTTGCGCTTGGCGCGAACGATCCGCTTGCCCATCGTCGGCTCCGCGACCAAGAACGCGCGCGCGATCTCGCCTGTCGTGAGTCCGCCGACGGCGCGCAGCGTCAAACCCACGCGCGCCGGCAGGTCGAGCGCCGGATGGCAGCAGGTGAAGATCAGCCGCAGGCGGTCATCGACGATCGCGCTGTCCTTGTCCTCGTCGGGGTGCTCCTGGCGATCGAGCCGCATCAGCTCCGCCACCCGATCTGCTCGATCCGCCACCGACCTGCTCCGGCGCATCCGATCGATCGCCCGCCTCCGCGCGGCGACCGTGAGCCACGCGCCCGGTCGGGCCGGCACGCCATCGCGCCGCCACGCGCTGACCGCGTCGACGAACGCGTCCTGCACGGCATCCTCCGCCAGCTGAAAGTCGCCCACATGTCGGATCAACGTCGCCAGCACCGCCGCCCGCTCCGCGCGGAACGCCGCCGCGATCGCGACGTCGACCGGATCCGGGCTCGCGCGATCTGGCGGCTCGGGAGAGCTCAAGACGCGCCGGCGCTCCGATCGAGCGGCGGGATCCCGTCATCGGCCAAGATCGGCCGCACCTCGACCGACCCATATCGCGCCCACGGCAGCCTCGCAGCGTGCCTGATTGCCTCATCCAGATCGGCGCAATCCAGCACGTAATAGCCGGCCAGCACCTCCTTGGTCACCGAGAACGGACCATCGGTCAACTCCGTCTCATCACGACGGACCCGGACGGTCGTCGCGGTCTCGACCGAATGAAGCGGCGCGTGCGAAACCAACACACCCGCCTCACGCAGACTCGCGTTCACCTGATCCCACAGCGGCATCTGCGCCCACCGCTGCGCCCGCTCGGCCTCATCAACAGACTCCGACCCATAAAGCAACAGCATGTACTCCGGCACGGTCGCCTCCTATCGGTACGGCCGCACGATACGCGGCCACTACCCCTACGTCGCCGTACACCAGCCGGTTTGGACAGTGCCGGCGAGTTGTGCGCGCCGGTCGGGCCGACGGCCTCCCGGGCGAAGCAGCGAGCACGAGCCTCCACCAGCACCAAAACAGGATGCGCGCCCGGAACGGTCGCCGATCGCGAGGCCGGCCGCGCCGCACGGCTGTATGCAGTTGGTATGACGTCTAGCTAGATGTGACGCTCCGGGGCGCGTCACTTCAGCATCTGGACCGATCGGGCCGGCGCCGGGCCATTGACTTTGCGAGCGCGCGGACTCTGGTTGGCCACGAACGCCACCCTTCCGGTAGAGGTCCGTCTGGCCGATGGCGTCGAGCAGCGCCGCCCCGAGGTCCGCGTAGGTGATCTTTCGACCGCGAGGAAGTGGCTCAGTGCTCAGACGGTAGGAACCGGTAGCGGCGTGGTTGACGAGCCGGGCGGGCGGACCGAAATCCAGTCGACGTCGCCGTCCTGCAACACGGCTTCCATCCGTCGCATGTCCTCGTAGGTCGCGTGGAGGAACGACTCCAGGATCGGCATCGCGATGCGCCGGTCGATGAACGGGTGCTCCGGGCGCGGGCCGACCGGGGTTGCGGAGATCACGGCAAGCGACTTGGAGCCGTTCCGCCCCATCAGGCTGACGATGGTCTTGATCCCGTCCGAATAGACGACCGTCGCCGCCCTGGAAGTTCCGATCCCGAGCGCCGAGACGGGGGCGGCGTCGCGCGGCAGGTCGCTGCTTCTTCCCCTAGCCGGATCCGGGTCGTCGGCTAGCCTGACGGGATGAGCGGCAAGATCAAAGGGCGCCGGCGCGGCGCGGCACAGATCACGCTGGGCGGCCTCCTGCTCACCGCAGGCATCGGCCACATGACCTTTGCGCGCAAGGAGTTTCAGGCCCAGGTCCCCGACTGGGTGCCGCTCCTGGACAAGGACACGGTCGTTCTGCTGTCCGGCGTCGTCGAGATGGCCTTCGGCACGGCGCTGGTGAGCGTCTGGAAGCAACCGCGCCGCGCCGTCGTCGGCGTCGCGACCGCCGCGCTCTTCGTCGCGGTGTTCCCCGGCAACGTCGCCCAGCTCACCGGCCACCGCGACGCCTTCGGTCTGGACACCGACACCAAGCGTGCAATCCGCCTGCTCTTCCAGCCGCTGCTCGTCGCCTGGGCGCTGGGCGCGACCGACGCACCGCGCGTGCTCACCGCGGGCTCGTCGTAACCGCCTCCCCAGCGCCCCTGCAACCGCCAGGACCGGCGAACGTGGGAGCGGCTCTGGCAAGCGTCCGCGGTTCCGGCGCTCTCTCCCGCGTCATGACGTGCGCGGCGGGCGCGGGCTGAGCTGTCCGCTCACCGTTGGGAACTGAGACGGTCAGCGGCCGGCCCCGCAGGCTCTACTCAGACGCGCCGGCGACTCGGTGGGCGGGTGTCACCACCACCGCGAGACTTAGGTCGAGGAGGCCGGTAGCGCCGCGATCGCCTCGATCGAGACGAGCAGGCCGCGAGGCAGCCGCACGTTGGCCGGGGCTGAGCGCGCTGGCGGCGGATCGGGCATGTGCCGGGCGTAGACCTCGTTGAGGAGACGGAAGTCTTCGACGTTGGCGTAGAAGATCGTCGTCTTGACCACATCCTTCATCGACGATCCGGCGGCCCTGAGCACAGCGGCCAGGTTCAGCAGTGCTTGCTCGGTCTGGGCTTCGATCCCTTCGGCGATCGTGCCGGTCGCTGGGTCGATGCCCGCCATCCCGGAGCAGAAGACCAGGCCACCGGCGACGATCGCCTGGCTGTAGGGCCCAAGCGCATCGGGGGCCTGGTCGCTTGATATTGCCGTTGGGGTCACCCGCTGTGCTCCCTGTTTTGCAGTTCTTCGGCCGCGCGCCAACCTATGCCGACAAGACAGTGGACGCAAGGCCTTTGCTTGTGCGGAGGTCTCCGCGCCCCCTCTGGGCGTCCGATTTCCATCGCTTCTGAGACGCCGCGGTCGTCAGGGTTCGTGCCTTCGAGCGAGATAACCGGGCCTTCAGCGCGCCGGTGTAGGTGTCGATATCACTGGGATGGATGGCGCTGGCCGCACCCCGATCCGACCCCCGCTGGGTCGCGTGTTGCGGATGTGTCTGTGCGTGGTGATCGGTGTCGTCACCGGACTGATCGTCTATGTCCGGGTTCTGCGCCCTGCGCAGGTCGCGCAGGCACGGGCAGAGGCGATCCAGGGAGATCTGCGCGACGCGCGGAGCCCTCAGACGGGAGTCCGGCCGCTGTTTGTCGGCAACAGCCTCACTTACACCAATGGGATGCCCGCGACGGTGCAGCGACTCGTCGAGGGTTACCCACACGCCGTGTCGCTGTTCTTCGCCCAGTTCGCCGTTGGGGGCGCGTTTCTGTCGCAGTCCATCGCCGATCCGCGGCTGGCGCGGTTGCTGCACAGCGCGCCGTGGGACTCGGTCGTGCTCCAGGAGGACAGCAACGGTGCGAACGATCCCGCGTATCTGGCCAGCACCACGCTGGCGGCGGCGCGTCAGATCATGAGCTGGGCGCCGCGGGCCCGGCCACTGGTCTTTGAGACCTGGGGGTATGAGGACGGATACTCGGCCGGTGACTCCTACCTGCTCATGCAGCGCCGCATCCAGTTCGGTGAGCTGCAACTGGCACAGGCGCTGCACGCCGACGTCGCTCCGGTGGGCGATGTCTGGGCGCAGGCTCTGCATGATCGACCCGGGCTGGATCTGTGGCTCGCCGACGGCGTCCATCCCAGTGCGGTCGGGTCATACCTGACCGCTTGCGTGTTCGCGCAGGAGCTGACCGGCAGGCCACCGGCGCAGAGCAGCTATGACGGCGGGCTGCCCGCCGCTGAGGCCGTCTGGTTGCGCGCCGAGGCCGGACGCGCGCTCGCGCTCCTGCAGCCGCACGGCCGATCCTCCTGGAACGTCACCGCCGCAGCCGAGAACCAGAACTCGCCATCGCTTAGCTGAGAGCACAGCGTCGCCGGGCTCGGCACCCTCTCGAGCGATCGAAATCTCACAGAGCGTTCCCGTTGGAAACGACGCCACCTTGCTTCTGAATGCTTGGTGGTCGTCGGCAAGCGCATGTCTCGCGCCTCGGCGCCTGGTTTATGGTATTTCGGATGTGGCGGGTGATCCCAGTCGCTGTAACGACAGCCGCAGTCCTCGGTTGCGGTGGCACGGCAATCACCCCTAAGAAGGACATACGCCGGGTTGCCGTGCGCTACATCCACGCCGCGGCCGTAGGAGATGGGAAGACTGCGTGCTTGCTGCTGAGCACTAAGGGACTCGAGGATGCCGGCTATTCGACGGCGCCGGAGGCCCTGCGCGACTGCCTTTGAACGTCCGATTGTCGATCGTTGAGCGGACGCGGTGTGGCGGCGCCGACGGCGCCTCACGAACCAACGCAGCATCAGTCCGCGCGCCAGTAGGGACACACGTTGGCAACGGGACACCACCTTCGCTGCTCAGTGTTATTGACTACCGCCTCGGGTCTTACTACGAAGGTCGAAGGAGGTAGCCAGCGAAGCAGCGATTTGCGCCGCGTAGGTCCGAGAATCAGGCCTGTCGTGTAGGAGTGCGGGTAGTGATAAGCCGCTTGATCTCATCGCCGCTCCAGCCGAGTTCAGGTGATGGCGCGGCGGTACATGACAACGTTGCGGTCGGTCGCCGAGCCGGCGAACCCGTGCGGCCGTCCGCCCTGCGCGTCGAGGTAGGACAGCTGACGAGCGATCGGGCCGAGTGTCCCGTCGCCGGCGTGATCGAGCATCCAGCTGTGGATCGCCACGCCGCCGCCGGTGGTGGTGCGGATGCTCAGGGCGCGCGCCTGTTGGGGGTAGTCGATCAGTGAGGCGGTTGCGATCAACCAGTAGCCGCCGGCAGCGGTCGGGCGGGGAGTGACCTCGTTGCGATGGGTGTGTCCGTTGATCGCGGCGATCACGCGGGGCGCGCGATCCATCACCGCGAGCAGGCGGTCGCCGGCGACCGAGCTGAGCAGTGGCTGGTGGGTGATCACGACCACCCAGCGGTCACCGGCGGAGTCCAGCTGCCGTGCCAGCCATGCCGGTTGGGTCGGGCCCACTTCCCCGCCGGACCCCCCGCCGCGGCGGACGATGTCCAGCACCACGAGCCGAACCGCGTCGCCGAGATCGATCACGTAGTCCAGGCGCGGACCGGACCGGACGGCGACTCCGCGGCCGGCGTGCTGGGCCAGGCCAGCGAGCGATTCGGCGAACGTGAGCTGGCGACGGTCAGGGTCGGCGGGCACGCGCACCGTCGGCCCCTTCAGCGCCCGGCGCAGCAGCTCGTCGACGGCGCCGGGGTCGGGCGGTCCGTCGGGCGAGCCGGCGCTCCGCGCACGCAGCTCGGCGGGCAGGGTCAAGCCCCGCGGAAGATCCCACAGAGCGCGCTCGCCCACCGCCAGCGACCGGGTCAGCGGGGTCGGCAGCAGCGTCCCGGCGACCAGCCCGTCGTGGTCGCCGAACACGGGCAGCACGGGCGCGCCGACGCCGGGGCTGGAGAACGGCGCCACCGCCGCGGCGAGCAGGTCGGGGTGGCGCGGGGCGTCGACGGCCGGGCGGTAATAGAAGGGGTTGGTGTCGGAGCCGAGCTGTACGCCGTAGTAATCGCGGCTTCCGCTGCCGGGGCTGACACGTCCGCCGGTGAGCGCGGCCAGTCCGTGGACGAGCTCGTTGAGCTGGTCGTTGTCGATCAGGTCGCCGCCCTGAACGACGGCGTCCGGCCCTAGGTCGCGAACGGCGGCAGCGGCGCCCGCGAGCACCTGGGCGGTCAGCGTCTCCTGCGGACGGAACGTCGATTGAAACGGCGAGCCGAGCGGATCGAGGAAGCTGACGCGCGCCGGAGACGAGGCGTCGAGCACGTGGGCGTCGGTGAGGTGGGCAAACGTGGTCAACGTCCGGACGTCAGCTGCCGCTGGCCCGAGTTCGGTGCGTGCCAGCATCGCCTCGCCCGCCGCCACCCGCAGCTGCCCGTCGCCGACCGGATCGCGCCAGGTCGTCTGAAGCGTGGAGCCCGAGCTGGCGGCCCGCCGGTCGCCGCCCGCGCCGCAGCCGGCGACACCGAGGGTCAGCGCCCCGGCGCCGGCGAATCCCTCGGCCAGCATCCGGCGACGGGTGATCCGCCGGGGGCCACTCACGCTGCCAGTCCGCTCTGGACGGATTCGCGCGAGGCCTGGCGCGCGACCCACAAAACGGCCACCCCGGCCGCCGCGAGCAGGCCGGCCACGGTGAGGGCGACCTCGGCGCCGGTGGCCTGCAGCGGCAGGGTGACGTAGTTGGCGGCCAGCCCCGACAGCGCCGGGCCGAGCACAAAGCGCTCGAGCAGGATGCCGACGACCGCCGCCGGAACCAGCAGCGTCAGCGCGGCGCCGAACAGCAGCCGCCGGACGGCACCCGGGCCGGCGCCGCAGGCACGCAGCACAGCGATCGTCCGCCGACGCTCCTGGGTGGTCAACGCGCACGCCTGGATCAGCGCATACAGGCAGACGAGCCCATCGACGATTGCGACCGCCTCGATGATCGCGCGCAGGATGGCAACGAGCGGGACTCCCCGGGCGGTGGCGCCGCCGGCGGTGGCCGGTGCGACGCCGAGCGCTCGCAGCGCCGACGTGACGTGGCTCGGGTCGGCGTTGGGTCTCAGTCGGATCGCCAGCAACGGCGACGCCGTCGGGTCGGCGCGCAGCAGCGCGGCGGCGGGGATGTAGGCCACGCGACCGTCGTGATCCAGCGAGCTGACGACGCCGGCGACCCGAAGACGAAGCTCCTTGCCCGACCCGAGCGCGAGCGCGAGCGTCTGCCCGGGGCTGAGCCCGAGCGACTCGGCCAGGCCCTGGCCGATCTCGGCCTGGCCGGATCCCCGCAGGCGCCGGCCGGCCGTCAGCGGCGGCGCCTCGAAGGTCGTGTGGTCGCCCGGGTAGGCGATCACATCGATCGTCTCGCCCAGCGAGAATGAGTCGACCGCCTGGACGTCGTAGCGTGCGGCGACCGCCTGCACACCGGCGATCCGTCGCACCGACGGCGCGGCGCCTGCGGGCAGCGCGGCAGTGAGCTGGTAGCGCTTGCCCAGCGCCCCGGGGTCGGTCTGCAGCGTGCTCAGCTCGGAGGCGAGCGACAGCATCAGCAGCACGAACGCCGCCGACAAGCCGAGGGTGACGACGGTGGTGATCAGCCGGGCGCGGCGCGCGGCGACGAGCCGCACGCCGAGCGCGGCCAGCCCGGTCGGGCGCAGCGCGCGCAGGCCGGGAATCCGCCGACCGGCCCGCTTGGCGACGTCAGCGCCGCGCAGGAGCGAGACGACCGGGCGCGATGCCGCCCGCCACGCGGGCCATGCCGCTCCGGCGACCGCGATCGCCACCGCCGCCAGCCAGCCGGCCAGGACCGGGAGCACGAGCCCCCACCCAGGCGCAGGCTCGTTGAGCAACGTCAGCAGCCGGCCGGCGGGCCCGTTGACGGCGAGCACCCCGGCCGCGCAACCAACCGCCGCAGCGGGCGCGGCGACGAGCCCCGCCTCCAGGCAGTGGATCAGGGTGACGTACCCCCCGGAAGCGCCGACGGCGCGCTGCACGCCGATCGTGCCCAGGCGGCGCTGGACCTCGGCGCGGGCGGAGGCGGCGAGCATCGCCCCTGCGGTTGCCAGCGCGATCAGCGACAGCGCCACCAGCAGGTCGATCACGATGCCGGCAGCCTGGTCGAGCAGGACCCGCACCCCCGAGCGCGTGGCGAAGCGGATGTTGTGGATCCCGAAGCTGGACGAGCGGGCCTGGACGAGCAGCTCGTTGAGATAGCGCGGGTCACGGGCCCAGATCTCGGCGTAGTTGACCCGTGGGTCGCGTTGGGTGCCGAAGCGTGGGCTCAGCGCGCTGCGGGCCAGGTAGAAGCGCGGCTTGGCGAGCGGAAACCCGACGTTGTCGGGCGCCTCGACTAGTCCGACGACTTGTTCGGGCCCCAGCTCGCTGACGTACATCGTGTCGCCCGGCCGCAGGCCCCAGGCCTGCGCGAACGCCTTCTCGACCAGCACCTCGTTGCCGGTCGGGCGCAGGTCGCGACCGTCCACGACCGCGTAACCGCGACGCGTGCCTGACCCGACCACTTCGGCTATGGCGTCACCGCGACGGTGCCCCGCTCCGGCGGCGCCGATCCCGACGTTGGTCACCTCCGTCCGGGTGGCGTAGCCGGCCACGTCGGGCAGGGACCGGAGGCGCTGGGTGACGAGCGACCGCGGCTCGTCGTCAAAACGGACGATCACGTCGGGGAGGTCGGCGGCGTGCGCGGCCCGGTCAAAACCGCGTCCGAGTCCGTCGGCGACGACCACCGCGGCCGACAGCATCGCCGCCGCGAGGGCGATCCCGACCGCGGTGAGCACGGCGCGCCGTCGCCGCGGCGCCAGTCCCCGCCGCGCCTCGCCCAACGCAGAGCGCGCCCCGGCCAGGCGCCCGCTCACCGCGTAACCGCGATCGGGGAGTCCTGCAGCCGCCCGTCACGCAGATGGAGCACGCGATCGGCGATCGCGGCCGCGTCGGGCTCGTGGGTGACCAGCACCACCGCCCGGCCGCGCAACCCACGCAACAGCTCGAGCACCGACGCGCCATTATCCGAGTCAAGACTGCCGGTCGGCTCGTCGGCGAGGACGAGCTCGGGGTCGTTGACCAGAGCACGGGCCAGCGCGAAGCGCTGCTGTTCGCCGCCGGAAAGCTCATGCGGAAGGTGCTCGGCGACATCCCCGACCGAGAGCTCCTCGATCAGCTCCGCGGCCCGCTGTGCACCACCCCGGGGCGCGCCGGGCAAGCGCGTGGGGAGCAGCACGTTCTCCAGACCCGAGCACTCCTCAATCAGCTGGAACTGCTGAAAGACAAATCCGATGTGGCGCAGGCGCATCCGCGCCAGCGCGCGCGAGCTGCGGCCCGTGAGCCGTTCACCGGCCAGTTCGATCTGACCCCCGCTGGGGCTGTCGATGCCGCCTAGCAAGTTGAGAAGCGTCGACTTGCCGCTTCCGGAACGACCGAGCACGGCGACGATCTCCCCGGCCCGCACGTCCAGTGAGACCCCGTCGAGCACCAGGCGCCGGGCGCGGCCGGTGCCCACTGTCTTGGTCAGGCCGCGGGCACGCAGGACCGGATCCACCTCGGTCAACGTAGCGGGTGCATGTGAGGCGGGTCGAAGAACTGCACGACGCCGGCCGATGCGCCGGCGATGAACACACGGCCTGATGCGGTATCGACGGCGACGGTGTTGGGCTGGCGGACCGTCGGGAACGTGGCGATCACCCGCGGGCGCGGCCGCCTGACGTCGAGTTCGGCGACGGTGTTGGTGGCGGTCTCGGTCACCCACACCCGGCGGCGGAGTGGATCGGACGCGATGCCGTAGGGCGTGCCCGACAGCGCCAGACGCGAGAGCAGATGCAGCCGCGGGCGAGTCGTGAGCGTGAACAGGGCGCCGCCGCGCGTGTCAACTACATACAGCCGTCCGGCGGGCCCGACGACGTCGTGGGAGATCCCGGACCCGGTGGCCACGTGCCCGAGAACGCGCAGCGAGCGTCCATCGATGAGCGTGACCACATCTGCTCCGACGTCGACGAGGGCGACATCCTTCCCGACGGGCGTCATGCCCCCCGGTTGGGTGAAGCCGGTGATCTGCCGGATCTCTCGCCCGCCGGCCAACACCGAGACGGCGCGGCCGAATTCGTCGGCGACGAACACCCGCCCGTCGGCGGCGGCGGCGTCGTGGGGCAAGGAGGCGGTGACGATCGAGCGCCGGGGTGGCGGGTGGCGGGTGGTGCTGAGCGGCAGCTCGAGCAGGCGGTTGATCGGCGCCTCAGGCACGAGCAACAGGGAGGCGCCGTCGAGTTGCAGGTGGCGCGCCGGACCGGCGATCCGCAGGTGGCGGAGCAGGCGGCCGCCGCCTGCGCTCAGCAGTGCGATCCGCGTCGGCATGCGCACCGCCACGGCAACGAGTCCGGCCGGCGCGTCTACGACGATCCCCTCGGCCTGCGCGCCAACCCGCACGACATGTCCGATCGGGGTGCCTGCGGGGGCCGGCGCGGCCGCGGGCTCGGCTCCGGCGCGGTGGCGCGCGGGCTGAGATCCGCTACATCCCAACAGGAGGGCGGCGAGGGCCGGGATGGCGGTCGACAGCCGGGCCCGTGGGACCATCACCAGACGGTCCCGAACAGCACTTCTATCACCACCGCCTGTAACGCCATTGCGCCCAGGACCAAGCTCAGCCGCCGGATCGGCAGCGCGGCGGCGGCGACGCAGGCCAAGGGAACGAAGGGCAGCCAGATCCTCTCGGTCTCGGCCTTGGTGAACCCGGCCAGCGCGCTGATCGCGACCACGACGGCCAGGCCCACCGCGGCGGGCTCTCCGCGGGCCAGGGCGCGCAGCGCCAGCCACGCGATCGGCGCGCCCAGCATCGCCAGCCACGCCGCCGGCGAGCCGAAGACCCAGAACGCGTACGGGCGATGCGCGGCGGCACCCCGGCCGTAGATGCGGCTCACCGTGCGCAGAATCGACACCGGGTCATAACCCCACACGGCGGACAGCGCGAGCGTGACCAGCACCACCCCGGCCAACCCGGCCGCGCCCAGGACGACGCCCGCTCGCGGTCCGTCGCGGCGCACAATCGTCAGCGCCGCCCACACCGGGATCGCCAGCAGCACCCACGAGAAGAAAGCGGCGATCCCCGCCGCCACGCAGCCCGCGGCCACGACCGCCGGACGGCGCGCGAGCAGGAGGCAGGCGACGGCGGCCGCGAACGCCGCGAAGATGAAATCGACCGAGGTGACGCCGAACAGCACGACCGAGGGGGAGAGCGCGGCCAGGGCGGCGGCCTGACGCCCGCGCCGCTCGTCGCCGAGCTCGCGGCCGAGCACATAGGTAAGCGGCGCCACGAGCGCCCCGACCAGGATGCACGCGGCGGTCAGTCGTCCCGCGCTATTGATCGACAGCAAGTGCATCGCCACCAGGGGACCCGGCGGGTTGCCTTTTGTGTGGGTCGGCAGGTAGGCCAGGATGTCCGGGTAGTGGCGCACATAGTGCGCGACCCCCGAGTCCAGCCACTTGAGCGCGGGAAGGTACTCGCGGCTGGCCTCGAACGAGCCGTGGCCGCTGAGATCGAAGACATGGCTCCAGCCGCCCGTGCCGCGCCGAGCGGCGTTGACCGACAGCCCGACGGCGAGCGTGCCGGCGTAGGCGAGCACCGCGAAGCCTGCCCCGGAACGCACCCGGTCGATCGCCCGCGGAGCCACGGCAGCCACGCCGCCGGCCACGACCAGGCTGACGAGGGCCAGCCAGCGCACGTGCGGCGACCAGCTGATGAGGAACGGCGGCAGCGGGGTGCCGAGCGGCGTGTGCGTCCGCCAGCGAATGAGCAGCCCGGCCGCGATCGTCGCCGCGGCCACCGCCAGGATGACGGCCGGAAGCGAACGGCGAACAGCGAACGGCGAAGGCGGCGCGCTAACCGCCGGACTGCTCACGGGCGGGCCGCGATGAGGAGGGACGACGACGTCTCATGCTCCGTACTACGTAGGTGAGCGCCGATCCGAAAAACAGGCCAGCGGTGATCAGGAGCCAGTTGCGGGTATAGCCGGCCAGCGAATGCCCGGTGTCGTTACGGTAGTTGGTGCTCGAGTAGCCGAGGATCACCGGGAAATAGACGAGCAGCAGGATGCCCGCGACGGCGGCCGGCACGCGGATGTAGTTGACCCACGTGCGCCGCCGCGCGGCGCGCGCCGCGCGGTTGCCCCCGTTGTTCACCAATCGCCGGTCGGCGAGGGAGTAGAGCGGGAGCAGTACGAGGTCGTGCAGGAGCGCGGCGCCGAGGAACCACGCGATCCAGTTCACGACCGTGCCTCCGCCGAGAATCTGGTTGATCGCCCACCCGGCGACGACGAACTGCGCCAGGTGGCCGATGAGATGCAGCGGGTTGGCGCCGTAGAGGCGGCGAAAGCCCCTCATCAGGCCTCCACGAATTTCATTGAGGCCAGCCATTTGGTGCAGTGAACGCCTGGGAGGGCCGGGATGATGATCCGGGCCGGGTACCCGTGGTCGAGCGACAGGTCGGCCCCGTTCACGCCCAAAGCGAGCAGCGCCTGGTCGTCACCGACCTGCTCGGCGGTATATGCGGTGTGGCGATAGGGCCCGGACGGCTGCAGCGACTGGACCTCCAGAATCGCGTTCGGGCCGGCGCCGACGAGGGCAGCGAGGTCCGAGAGCCGCACCCCGGTCCAGTGCTGGGTCGTCGACCATCCCTCGACGCAGGCGATCGGCAGCTCATAGGTGTGCTGGGGCATGCGCATCAGCGCGGCGCGACTGAGCTTCTTCGTCGCCTTTGTCCCCTTGAGGGTGAGCTTCCAGCGTGGGTCGGCCGCCAGCTTGGTGACCTTGACGAAATCGGCGGTCTTGTTGACCTGGAAGTCGTTCGGGCCGGTGCCGAACACGCGACCGCGCGGCGCCAACAGGGCGATCCGCCGCAGCGGTCCGCCGGCGGATTCGCCGAGGTTGGCGATCAGCAGCGCCAGCGAACCGGCCCCCACGACACCGAGCAGGCCGCGGCGGCTGATCGTCGGCGCGGCGGGGCTCAGCGGAGCCAGACCGCCGGGCTCGTAGCGCTGCGAGCGAGTGTGCGCCAGGTCGTCCTTGAGCGGCTTGAGCACGCCATGCTCGCGATAGGCCTGGCGGACGGTCGGGAGCTTGACGCAGATGTGCAGGGCCAGTGCCGAGATGAACACCCAGGCGCCGTAGTAGTGGGCGAGCACGAAGCTGAAGTGCCATGGGTAGAAGACCTGGATGTTGAGGACTCCGGTGGCGAATTCGAACAGCCCGCTGCCGACGAGCAGCAGGATCGAGAGGCGCTCGATCGCCTGGGCGGGGCTGCGCGCTGGCGGATAGGCGAACAGTCGCGGGATGACCGACCACAGCTTGGCCAGCAGAACGGGGATCGCGATCAGGCCGATCGTGATGTGGGCGCCCTGGCTGACCGCGTAGGCCCAGGCCGGGCTCCACGACGGCAGCGAGATCAGCGGGCCGATGTCACCGCCGGGGGGGACGGTCGCGTTGAAGCCCGTGACGAGGTCGGGTTGGTAGTTCGAATGCGAGATCAGCCCGGTGACCGCCACCACGGCGATCAGCACGAACAGGATCGACCCCAGGAACGAGGTCAGCCACGTTCCTCTCAGGGGGCTGCGCCAGAATCTCGGACGGAACGGTCCGGGCGGCGGTCCGGGCAGGCTCGGGATGCGGGGCTTGGCGGGCAGGCCCGGGCGCCGTGGCTTGCCGAGCAGCTTCATCCGAGCTTGCGCAGGATGGCGCTCATGTCGCGGACGGCGCGCAGACTTCCCCGCAGGCTGCCGGAGACCTTGGACTGCCCGCCGGCACGAGAGCGGTAGGCGACCGGCGTCTCGCCGATCCGCCAGCCAGCCTTGGCCGCGCGCAGGACCATCTCCAGCGGCCATCCGAACGCGCGATCGTCCAGGCCGAGCTCGAGCAGCGGCTGGCGCGCGGCGCACCGCATCGGCCCCAAGTCGGTGACCGTGACCCCGGCTCGCCGTTGCAGCTGCCAGGCGAGCGCGCGGTTGGCCAGCCGCGCGTGAGGAGGCCACGCGCCGGGATCCGCCTGGCGGGTACCGAGGCACAAGTCCAGCGCCCCGTCCCGCACGGGATCGGTGACGCCAGGTAGCTCGCCGGCATCCAGGGACCCGTCGCAGTCCATGAAGCAGACCAGCTCGGAGCGCGCCGCCGACAGCCCAGCCCAGCAGGCAGCGCCGAACCCGCGGCGCGGTTCGGAGACGACGTGCGCTCCGAGCCGCCGCGCGACCTCGGCCGACCCGTCGGCGGACCCGTTGTCCACGACCAGGGGCACGAACCCGGCAGGGAATCCCGCGAGCACAACCGGGATCGCCCGTGCCTCGTTTAGCACCGGAAGAATCACCTCCACCACCCGCCGGAATCTAGGGTCAGGTTCTTACAGGTCGGGAAACGCGGCCTCGATTCGTGCTGGAAGCCCGGCGAATTCACATAGGTTGCGGTGCATGAAGGTGCTCGTCACCGGAGGCGCGGGATTCATCGGCTCCCACATCGTCGACCAGCTCGTCGACGAGGGACACGACGTCCGCGTGCTCGACCTGCTGCTCCCGCTGGCCCACGCGTCACCCCCGGACTACCTCAATCCCAGCGCCGAGTTCATCCGCGCCGACGTGGCCGATCAGGACGCGGTGGCGACCGCGCTCCAAGGCGTCGATGCCGTCAGCCACCAGGCGGCGATGGTGGGGCTCGGCGTCGACGTCGGCGACGCACCCGACTACGTGCGCCATAACGATCTCGGCACCGCCGTCCTCCTCGGTGAGCTGGCCAGCCGGCGCTTCGACGGCCGGCTCGTGCTGGCTAGCAGCATGGTCGTCTACGGCGAGGGCCGCTACCGCTGCTCCGAGCACGGCGAGGTGAGCCCCGGACCACGGCTCGCGGAGGATCTCGAGGCGGGGCGCTTCGAGGCGCGCTGCGCCGTCTGCGATGGACCACTTATCCCCGAGGCGATCAGCGAGTCAGGGCGGCTGGACCCCCGCAACGTGTACGCCGCCACCAAGCTCCATCAGGAGCACCTGTGCGCCGCCTTCGCACGCGAGTCCGCAGCCACAGTGATCTCGTTGCGTTACCACAACGTATATGGACCGAGGATGCCTCGCGACACTCCCTACGCCGGCGTCGCCTCCATCTTCGCTAGCTCGTTGTCGGCCGGAGACGCTCCCCGCGTGTTCGAGGATGGCGCCCAGCTGCGCGACTTCGTCCACGTCCGGGACGTGGCGCGGGCAAACGTCCAAGCGCTGTGTGCCGGCGATGTGACGGCCGGGGCCTTCAACGTAGCCAGCGGGCAGCCACGCTCCATCCTGGACATGGCACAGGCGCTGGCTGGCGCCCACGGCGACAGAGCGCCACACCCGGTGGTCACCGGCCAGTACCGCCTAGGTGACGTCCGCCATGTCTTCGCCTCCGCCGAGAAGGCCCTTCAGGGCCTCGGCTTCGCCGCCGAAGAGGAGTTCACCGCTGGAATGGCGGAGTTCGCCCATGCTCCGCTGCGGTCGTCGGCGTGACCGGCGCCGCCCTGCTGGTCATCGCCAAGGATCCGCAGCCAGGTCGCTGCAAGACTCGCCTGTGCCCGCCCTGTAGCCCGGGGCAGGCCGCCACGCTGGCCGCAGCCGCGCTGCTCGACACGCTCGATGTCGTCGATGCGGTGGACGCTGCTCGCAAGATCCTGATCCTGGATGGCGCGGCTAAGCGGTGGCGACGGCGGGGCTGGGAGGTCATCGCCCAGCGGGGGAACGGACTCGCCGAGCGGCTTTCCAATGCCTTTGCCGACGTCGACGAGCCGGCCCTGCTCATTGGCATGGACACCCCGCAGCTCACTCCCGAGCTGCTGCGCGACGGCCAACGCGCCCTAGATGACCACGACGCGGTGCTGGGGCCGGCATTCGACGGCGGTTACTGGAGCGTCGGACTCCGGCGCAGTCACCATCAAGCGTTCGTGGGCATCCCAATGAGCTCAGACCGAACCCTGGACTGCCAGAGCGAGCGGTTCTCCGGATTGGGACTGCGCACGCACCGCCAGATGCGAATGTGTGACGTCGACACAATCGCCGATGCTCGAGCGGTTGCAGCCCAAGCCCCCGGCTCGCGGTTCGCCCAGGCGCTGGCGGAAATACTGTGAGCCCGCCACTCGTGGTCTACGCCGAGGCGCTGCGCGGCCAGGTCGGCGGCACCGGCGGGGAGACCGTAATCCGCTTTCGCGACGGCACGACGCGCCCTGCCACTCTGGACCGATGGGTGCAGGGGGCCGACGCTGTGGACGAGCGAATCCTCGCGCAGCTACCGGGGCCAGTGCTCGACGTCGGCTGCGGTCCCGGACGCCACCTGCACGCGCTGGCGCGCCGCGGAGTCTTCGGGCTCGGCGTTGACATATGCGACGTCGCGGTCGACCTGGCGAGAGGTGGTGGAGCGAACGCCATGGTCGGGTCGATATTCGGCGACGTCCCGGGTGACGGACAGTGGCGCAGCGCTCTCTTGCTGGACGGCAACATCGGGATCGGCGGCTGCCCGGCGCGGCTGCTCAACCGCGTCGGAGAGCTCCTCGCGCCCGCCGGAACGGTCCTCGTCGAGGTGGCAGGACCTCATTCGTCGAGCGTCGAGAGCCTGGCACGACTCGAGACGCGGTTCTCGATCAGCGACTGGTTCCCATGGGCCGAGGTGTCCGCCGCCTCGATCGAGCCGCTGGCCGACGAAGCAGGTCTCTTCGTGTCGCGCTGTTGGTGTGAAGGGGGTCGGTGGTTCGCGGTGCTAACCGCGGGGTGACGGCCAGCCAGAGGTACCGAACCGCCGCGGCGCCAAACCATGCCCACACCTTCCAAGCCACCAAACGCAACGACGGCGCTCAGCCCGAAGACGATCAGATCACCAAACCTCGGAGCACCACGACCAAGCTCGACGGCGCCGAAGCTGCCGGTGATCGTCACCGAGTACCCGAACGCGGTCGCGTTTCCGCCCAGCGACTGGCCCAGACCGCAGATTAACCGTCCACGCACCCCGCGCGGACACGAGGCACGACCCAATCAGGCGCGTCGTTTTCTCCCACGCCACCAGTTCGACGCTCATGAGCGAACTCCGCCACCCCAGCCACCGCCCCGTCTCGGACTGCCATTCGACTTGATCTGGGAACGAGCTGGCCGGCGGGCACGAATGACCGTCGCTCTGTTGCTCGGCCGACCCTCGAGAGGCGGGTGCTCGCCGCACGATCCGGCGGCGAAATTGGCCTGAGCGATCCCTGTGCCTGTCAAGGCCGGTCGAAGAGTGGCGTCTCGCTGATCTAGCGGGGTTGAGGCTCGGATAGCGAAGGCATCCGGTGCTCCTCGCAGGCTTCGCGTTGTCGAAGACGCAGACCAGGAGAAACAGCGGATGCGGGATGACGTTTGCCGTCTTATCGGGATCGATGGCGTGGCCGCGACGGACGTGATCGAAGTCGGCCGGCAGCTCGAGATCGAGGTCGAGCTGTTCGTCGCAGATGCACGTCCCTGCATCTGTTCGCCAGAGGTTCGGGACCGAGACGCCGTCACGCCTGGATCCAGAGGTCCGATTGAGCGCGTAGAGGCGTGCCCCGCCGATCAGCACCGACATCGTCCGAAACTCCTTCGCTCTAGAAGCTTCACCGAAGCAGCTCGGGGGGACGACCGGGTCAGACTCGCTCTCGAAGACGGAACCACTCCACCACAACCGGAGTTGAGTCGTCGAGGACCGGTGCCTCCCCCTCCCAGTCGGGGAAGACCTCCTCGCGCCAGAACCGCTCGTGCGCATACCTCCAGCCGGCCGCCGTCTTATACGACTCCCCTTCCGCAACGGCCACACGGTCATCGACCGCGCCCAGCGCCACCACCTCGGACCTCAGGATCTCGATAATCGCAACCGCAGTGCCGACGGAGTCGATAACCGTCTGCAACTCGCCCGCGGCTGGTGGCTGCTCTCTGTCTCGCTGCCAATCGGCAAGCAGCGATGAGGTCGCCGTCTTAGTGCCAGACAGCACCGCGTCGACCAACCGGTCGCGGAGTGGGCCCGGAAACCCGAACTCGCAGATGCGGTGCTCCATGCGCGGCTGAAGTCAACCACTTGGATCGATGCGCGGTCGCCTTGGGCTTCTCGGTCCACAAAGGGTCGCCAGCCTCGACGACGTCCGACATCGGGCGCTAGACGGCCGGTCTCCCGGCGTCGGATGACCTCGGCGAGCGGCCCGGGAGCCGTCCGGTGGTCGATCCCAACTGAGACCAGTGGAGCGGTTTGCGACAGTGCTGCGTCTAGCCCGTTGCGACACTCCACAGGGGGCGCGATAGTGCGAGGATGCCGGGCGTGAGCGCGCAGCCGCCGGTCAGCTCCGAGCCGGGTGCGCAGCGATGGCTTACTCCGGGAGTTGGCGGGATCGGGATCGCAAGCCTGCTCTCGGACCTCGGACATGAGGTCCCGACAGCGCTGCTGCCGAGCTTCTTGACCTCTACGCTGGGCGCGCCCGCCGTTGCGCTTGGTGTGATTGAGGGTGTCGCGGATGGTCTGGCCGGTGCCGCCCGGTTGGGCGGCGGTGCGTTGGCCGACGATCCTGCGCGGCGGCGGTCGCTGGCGGTCGGTGGCTATGCCAGTACGGCGGTGTTGTCTGGGTTGATCGGCGTTGCCGGTGCGGCCTGGCAGGTTGGGGTGCTGCGGGCGGGCGCGTGGGTGGCTCGGGGGCTGCGCGTTCCCGCTCGTAATGCGCTGCTTGCTGATGTGGTTCCGGCGGCGGCGTACGGTCGCGCCTACGGGTTCGAGCGGGCGATGGACAATCTCGGCGCAATCGGTGGTCCGCTGCTGGCGATCGCGTTGGTCGGGCTGGTTGGCGTGCGGGGTGCGATCTTGTTCTCGATCATCCCTGGGCTGCTTGCGGCGGTTGCGATCGTCTACGCGATCCGGCGCGCTCCCGCCATGAGCGCGCGGGAGCACCAACCGATCCGCCTGCGCGTGCGCCCCGTGCTCAAAGGGCCGCTCGGGAAGCTGCTCGCGGCAGCGGCCGCGTTCGAGTTCGGAAACCTCGCCGCGACGCTGCTGATCCTCCGCGCGACCGAACTGTTGGAGTCCGGCCGCTCGCACACCGCCGCCACGCAACTCGCGCTTGTGCTCTACACCGGCTACAACCTCGCCGCGACGCTCGCAAGCATCCCCGCTGGGCACCTCGGCGACCGGATCGGGATGCCGCGCGTCCTCGCCATCGGCAGCGCCACATTCCTGCTCGCCTACGTCGGGTTCGCTGCCACTGGCGCCAGCGTGGCGCTGCTCGCTGGATGTTTCCTGCTGGCCGGGATCGGAATCGGCTGCGCCGAGACCGCCGAACACGCCGCTGTCGCCCAACTCGCCCCAGAGCGGCTCCGCGGCTCAGCTTTCGGATTACTGGCCGCCCTCCAAGCCGTGGGCAACCTCGCCGCCAGCGCTATCGCCGGAATCCTCTGGAGCGCGATCTCACCCACCGCCGCGTTCATCTACGTCGCCGCCTGGATGGCGCTAGCACTCACCGGACTGATCTTCAGCCAGGCGCACAGCCGAAGGCTTCCCCAATGATCGAACAAAAGGAGCGGTACGTCACCCCGATGGTGCCTTCGACAGCAACGTTTTCGCGTTAGCTCCCGCACAGCTGGCGACGCGTGCGTCGTCGGCGTCTTTGATGCGCCGATGCAGCACCAGCAACAGGGCCGCCTCATCAGCTAAGGGATCGTCTACCCGCCCGGCCTTGGCCAAGATCGTTGGCTTCTGACGCCGCGTCGGTTGTCAGTCTGCGACCGGACGAGAAGGGTCATGGTGAGGGAGCACCAGAGTACTCTCGGTGAGCTTTCGGACCTTGAGTAGCGTGTCGGCGTTTCGGGTCCCCGCAGCGGTCACTACCGAGCCGGGTAACGACTCAGCCGTGCGGACGCCGCGACGTGTCCTGACCCTAGATTTGTTCGTTGAGCGTTGGAGACTGAGACGCCGTTCGGGGCTCTAGCCGTGGCCTCGAGGCGTCCGGTGAGCGATGCTTGGGGTGTTGTGCAGGTCGCGCAGATGAGGCTGATGGTCGCAGGCACTCGCCCTGCCCTCTCACGACCGTCGCCGTCGAGCCGCCGGTACTGTGCGGCCCGTGACCCACACTCGAACAATGGCCGCCGTAGCCGTAGCCGTAGCCGTCGCCCTCGCGGTGCCGGCCGGCGCTGCCGCTGCCCTCACCATCCCGCCCATCCACGAGCCGTTCACCCCGCTGCCGTGCACGGGGAAGCCTGCGCAGCGCACGACCACCGAGCAGGAAGGCTGCGCCGAGCAGCAGATCCTCAAGAGCGACAAGCGGATCGACGCGCTGGACCGCGCGGTCCTCGGCGACCTCGGCAGTGCGGCAGCCAAACATCGGTTCATCGCCGCGCACAACGCGTGGCTCACCTACCGCCGCGCGTACTGCGCCAGCCGCTCCGATGTCGCTCCCGGGGGAACGGAGGCGCCGGTCGTGGCGGCTACCTGCGCGGTCGCCCTCAACGCTCAGCACATCAAGGACCTGCGCGCCTTCGCCGACGAGCTCAGCGCCGAGTAGCAGTCGACTCGCCAGGGGATCCCATCTGAGACCGTAGCGTCGTCGTGATTGCTGGCCAAAGCCAGCGTGGCCGCGTCGCTTCTGTCCTGCACTCGCGATGGCGCTGGTGGGCAGCGCTTGGTCAGCTATGGGCAGAGCGGCGGCGAGCTGACGCATCGTCTATTGGATCCGTGGAGTCGGTGCGATATTTGCGGGCGTGACTGTGTTTGGCCGAGCACGCACTGAACGAGCGGTGGCGAGAATCGTCGCGGTACACGATCTGAAGATCATCCTCGACGGGAACTCGTATTCCGGTGGCGGGCGCACGCCGATCGGCGAGCGTGTGTCGCTGCGAGTCCGGCCGGAAGGTCGCAGCGAGTTTGACTCCGAGGCGAAGATCCGGGCGACAAAGCCGCCTGTTCGAACGCTTGGGAGCTCCCTCATTGCCGGAGCCATCCCCTGGACCGCTCGAAGACGCCCGCAACGGCACGGGAACGCCGTGCCAAGCAACCCGTCGAAGTAGCAAGGATTCCGAACTCCGCCCACGGGACGAGGCGTGTCCCGCGCCGATCGACATGTTCGCACCAGGATCGGCTTGTGCGACGAGCGAGACTCGCTTTCCGCGCAAAGCGCGACTGGGCAGCGTCGGCGGCAAGCTGCTCGCGGAATCATGGATGCAGGTGTATCCGGCAGTGCTGATCCGCGACCGTGGAGCTCAGCGACCCGGTGTGCTCTGATTGGGAGGACGATCGCATCATGCTGTGTCGACCGGGATTCGTGGTCTTGAGCTGTTCCGTGGTTCTCGAGCTTTCGCTGCTGGCGCGACGCACCATCACCAACTGGGCAGTCGTCATGTCATGGCGGGACGCGGCCGACCAGGCCGGTCTCGTAGGCGAGGATCACTGCCTGCACGCGGTCGCGGAGTCGGAGCTTGCGCAGGATGCTCGAGATGTGCGTCTTGACGGTCGCTTCGCTGATCACGAGCGAAATGGCGATCTCTGCGTTTGAGAGGCCGCCGGCGAGCAGCCGCAGGATTTCGGTCTCGCGCGCGGTCAGTTCTGAGAGCGCCTTGTGGTCCTGCGCGCCCGCGGGCAGCGTGGTTGCGAACCGGGTCAGCAGTCGGCGAGTCACTGACGGCGCCAGGAGGGCGTCGCCCGCGGCGATGATCTCGATCGCGTGCACGAGATCGGCGGGGCGCACGTCCTTGAGTAGGAAGCCGCTGGCCCCGGCCCGGATTGCCGCATGGACGTATTCGTCGAGATCGAACGTGGTCAGGATCAGCACCTTGGCATCGCTGCCGTTCTCGATTAGTTGGCGCGTGGTCTGTACGCCGTCGAGGACTGGCATTCGGATGTCCATCAGGATCACGTCGGGCTGGCGGCGGTCGGTCAGTGCAAGCGCCTGCGCGCCGTTCTCGGCCTCGCCGACGACCTCGATCTCCGGCTGGTTTTCGAGGATCGCCCGGAACCCTCCGCGGACAAGAGCCTGGTCGTCGCAGATCAGAACTCGGATCGGCACCTACCGCTCCGTATTTGCGCTGATCGTGAGCAGCGGGAGTCGTGCGGTGACCTGATAGCCGCCGCCGTGTGTCGGGCCGGTGTCGATGTGGCCGCCGAATAGTGCGACCCGCTCACGCATCCCGATCAGGCCACGGCCGCCGCCAGTTTCGTTGATCTGGCCGCCTGCGCCATGGCCAACGCCGTCGTCGCGGATCGAGATCACCAACGCGTCGGCGCCGTAGCGAAGCTTGATGTCTGCGCGGGTGGCGTCGGCGTGCTTGATTGTGTTAGTTAGGGCCTCCTGAACGATTCGGTATGCGCAGAGCGCTGCCGCTTCGGGGACCTCGGGCGATTCGCCGTCGATCGCCAGCGTGACGGCGAGTCCGGTGTCGCGGACCTGGTCCAGCAGTTCGAAAAGCGCCGCGAGTCCTGGCTGGGGATCGTACGAAGGAGGCTCATCGCCGGCCGGGTCCGGGCGGATCACGCCGAGCAGTCGTCGGAGCTCGCCCAGGGCATCGCGGCCGATAGACGCGACGGCGCTCAGCGCCTCGCGAGCGCGTTGCGGGTTGGCGTCGAACACTTCCTCTCCGGCCGAGGCCTGGACGACCATCACGCTGACGTTGTGCGCGATCACGTCGTGGAGCTCGCGAGCGATCCGGGCCCGCTCCTCGAGAGTCGCCCGCGCGGCCTGCTCCTCGCGTTCTCGCTCGAGTCGTGCTGCCCTGTCCTCGAGCTCGGCGAGGTAGGCCCGCCGGGTGCCGATGTTGTCGCCGAGCGCCCAAGCGATCCCGAAGAACGCAAGCGGGGCGAGCGCGTCGGCTGGGCTGGCGCGGTCGTAGTAAAGCTCGGCGATCGCGACCACGAGGCCGACGCGGAGGCCGAGCGACACCGACAATGGTCGCCCGCATCGCCAGGCGAGCGTGTAGGTCGCAATCGCGACGCTCAGCGAGAACGGGATGTCATGATGGTGCGAAGGGAGCGCCAGGGCCAGCGCGTATGCGCAGCCGACCACGACGAACACCTCCGCCGGCCGGTAGCGGCGGGCGACCAGCGGGACCGTCGTCAGCGGCAGTAGCACCCAGTCCCACCACGGGTGCGGGTGCGTCAGCACGCCCGCGATGAAAGGTGTGAACCACTCCAGCGTCAGCACGGCGGCCAGCAGCCCGTCGCTCCACCAGGGGTGGCGACGGAAGGCCGCACTCACCGCTCGGGCCGCGCCCACCCCGTGAGCGTAGCCCCGGCCGCCCGCGGAGCGCCACCTGACGGCGCTCCGCCGGAAGCCCACCGCCAGCATCGAACGCGACCGCCTCACGCGTCCCGCGTCCGGGTCCGCCAGGCGCCCAGAGCCGGCCACACCAGCGCCCAACCAACGAGCACGATCACGGCCATGATCGCCGACATCGAGATCCTCGACTCGATTCCCCCGGCTTGCGCACCGGGCGTCAGGTCCGAGAACGCGCTGTTGAGCAGCACATAGCGCACATGACCAAGCCCGCTTGCCCCGACCAACTCACGGCCGATCACCAGCTCCCAGGCCAACAGCGCCGTGATCGTCGCCGGCCTCGACCCCAACAGGGACGCCAGGCCGAGGGCGATGAGGGCGGCGAGCGAGGTGGTGAGAGCCACCCACCCAGCGGCCTGGACCACGAGCGTCAACGACGGGGTCTTCAGGTTGCCGGCGAACGCGAACGCTGAGCCGGTCAGCAGCACGAAGCCGAGGCCAGCCAGAACGAGTGTCACCCCCACGGCCGCCGGAACCTTGGCCAGAAACAGAGCCAGTCGCGAGCGGCCCGTCACGACCTGCTCACGGAACACTCCGGCGGCGAGATCGCCGGCGCCCAACTCGGCGCCGATCAGCGTCGCCGCTATCGGCCCAAGGAACACACCCAGGAACTGGAAGGTGTCACCGAAGTTGTGCAGGCCTCCCGCAGGAAGGTAGGCGCGTGGATTGGCGGCGTGCCCAATCACGGAATAGCCGAGATCGATCGCGATCACACCGACCATCACGAACAGCCCGATCGCAATCAGGCTCCGCTTGCGCCACACGCGCAAGAACTCGGCGCCGACCATCTGCCGCGCTACGGTGAGCTGCTCGGTCATCCGTTTACCTCCTCGAGGCGGGTCGTCATCTCCAGGAACCGCTCTTCCAGGCTGTGGCGCCGTGGTTCGAGCCGGCTCACGGTCACGCCGGCGGTCACGAGCCAGGAGTTGATCTCGCCGGCGTGCCCGCCGTCGACTACGGTCACGAGCAGCCCGGTGCCGTTGCCATCCTCGACCCGGATGACCGCCGGATGCGCGGCCAGCACACGGCGGGCGCGATCCTCGTCCTCAGCGCCGATCACCAGCTGGCGCCGCTCGTCGGAGACCAGCTCCGCGATCGTGCCCTGGGCGATCACCCTGCCCTTGTCGATGATCGCCGCCTGATCGCAGGTCTTCTCGATCTCGTCGAGCAGGTGCGAAGAGATGAACACGGTCCGCTCCTCCTCGTCCACCAGCTCGCGGATCATCTGGCGCATCTCGAGCATCCCGCCGGGATCGAGACCGTTCATCGGCTCATCGAGGATCAGCAGCTCGGGGTCCGACAACAGGCACCGGGCGAGGCCGAGGCGCTGACACATCCCGAGCGAGTACGCGCCGACGCGGTCGTGTGCCCTGGCCTCGAGCCCGACCCTCGCCAGCGCGCCCGCAATCCGTGCGCGGGCCTCGGGTCCGCGGACCGCGGCGGCAACGCGAAGGTTCTCAACTCCGCTCAGCTCCGGATAGAACGACGGCTGCTCAACGATCGCCCCGACCCGGGCGAGCGCCTCCCGTCGGCAAGCCGGAACCGGCAGCCCGAGCACGCGGGCACTGCCCGCCGTCGCGGCCGTCAGCCCGAGCAGCATGCGGATCAGCGTCGTCTTGCCGGCCCCGTTGTGACCGAGGAATCCGAACGCCGTGGCACGCGGAACCTCCACCGTGACGTCATCGACGACGACCCGCTCCCCGAACCGCTTCGTGAGCCCATCCGTCTCCAGCGCGAACGGCCTGAGCTGGTTGGTGTCATTGAGGGTTCTCATGACACCGAAGCTACGGCGATCCAGCCCCGGCCACATCGACCGTTCGGGCGAAATCGCGACTCATCCAAAAGTCGTATTGCCGCCCTCGCGCAGCGGGCGGAAACAGCCAGATCTCGCCGCCGTGCCAGCGCACACCAGAGCGGAGCACGCCACATGAATGCACGTTCCGCGCACGCGACGCACCGGGCGTTCACCCACGAGCGGATCAGACACCGCCGGCGACCGAACCCCGTCCAAGCTCGTCGCGCGGTGCGCGCATTCCGCGCGAAGGAGGGACCGTATCCGTCCGCCCTGAGATGCTCGACCGCGAACCGAAGGCAGGACCGCGCCGCGCTCGCCGGATCTGGCCGACACGAGAACCTGCTGTACCCGCTTCGGCGTGCGCAAGAGTTCTGCCTGTCCGAAAAGGGGGGACGGCCTACCTTAGGGCTGGGCGGCTGGGCGCGGCTGATCGGCTGGTGCTATACGTCGGCGAACGGTTCTGCGTATCGGAATGTGCCGGTAAACCGCGTCGGACAGCCCGATAGCGCCCGGACTTGAAAATGATCACGCCATCCCGGGTCAGGAGCGACGATTCCGAGCTGGGATGCAGCCACGAACCCGAAGCGACCGTAAAAGTGGTGATCCCCAAGCAGCGCAATCAGTGATTCACCTGCGGCATCGGCGGCGCCGATGATGGCGCGCATCAGCGCCTGACCGATTCCCTGGCGCTGGTAGTCCGGCAGAACACTGATCGGACCCAGCCCAAGCGCGCTGATCTCACCGATCCATCCGCGCGTGCACACGACATGCCCGACGATCCGAACGTCGTGGACCGCCACCATGGAAAGAGTCGGAATCCATCCGGCGTCCCGCCGCAACGCTCGGACCAAGAGCGTCTCCGGCGGCTCTTGGTCGGCTCGCGGTCCGGCAAACGCAGCAGAGACCACCGCATCCACCGCACCCCAATCGTCAGTCCTCTCTCGCCGAATAAGCACAAGCCGCCTATCCGGGGCCAGCCGACCGGCTCCGAGCTGTTCGTTCAGCGATCCATCGTGAGACGTGATCGAGGGTCGAGACTGCCGGAGCGGCGACGAAGCAGGTGACGTTCTCGGTGTTGCGTCGGGCGCGTACGGTGGCCTGGCATCGTTCACATGCCCGTTCAGGAGATACCTAGGCAGCGCACGGGAGCGTTTGGTCATGCTGTTTGTCAGGCGCGTGGTTGCATGGCGGCCGCCAGCCGGGTGGTCAGTCGGGCGAGCTCTGCGATCTCGGCTTGGCTGAACCCGTCGAGCGCTTCGCTCATCACCGAGTTGCGGGCACGGTCGAGCTTCTTGACGGTGTTTCGGCCCGCGGCGGTCACGGTGAGCAGCCGCTGGCGGCGGTCGGTCTCGGAGGGTTCAGCGTGGACGAGTCCGAGCGCTTGTAGGCGGGTGATCTGGCGGCTGACTGTGGAGTAGTCGCGCCCGACCTGATCGGCGAGTTCGCCGATCGTGGGGTTGCGCTGTATCGAGACGCGGACGAGCAGCGGGAACAGCGCGGTGTCCAGCGAGACGCCGGCGCGGTTCAGGATCAGGTTGTCGCCCTGTGGGCGGTTGAGAACGTTGACGATCTGCAACAGGGCCTCGTGGAGCGCCTTCATCGGGTCGAGCTCGTTCATTAGGCTGCTCATGATAATGTATGTACCATGCACATATCGGTCTGTTGGGTTGCCAAGAATAGCCGTCGTGATCGGCAGCAACCGTCCTCAGCGGATCTATCCAGAGATCGCGGCGTGGGTCCAGCGAGCGCTACGCGCCGCCGCGCTACACGAGGTTGAGCTGGGCGACCTCCAGGAGATCGACCTGCCGTTTCTCGATGAGCCGATCATGGCCTCACGGGGGCGCTACGCGCACGAGCACACGGCCCGGTGGAGTGAGCTTGTCCGGTCCTACGACGGATTCGTGTTCGTGTTCCCGCAATACAACTGGGGCCTGCACATGCGCAGCAGCGAGACGAACATCGAGCTCAACACCGATGAGGCGATGCTCACACCAGCCCGCCGCCGCGGCTGCCGTAGCTCACCAGACCGCCGGGGTTGTCGGCCCATTCGTCATAGAGGAAGTCCAAGGCGTTCTTGAGGACCGCCGGGTACTTCTACGACATCGACGCTGCGTTCGCCGACTCCCTCGCCCAGGTCACCGCGGTTGCCATCGAACTCAATTACCTGACCGCAAGGGGAGTTCCCCTTCTCAAGGAGCCTTCATGATCGTTCTCACCACCCCCACTGGCAATGTCGGCAGCCAACTCCTGACTGAGCTTCTCAACGCCGGCACCGAGTCGCTGCGGGTCATCGTTCGAGATCCGTCTCGGATCGACGAGACGGTTCGCGAGCAGGTGCAGGTGATCGTCGGCAGTCATGACGATCCGGCGGTTCTTGATCAGGCGCTCGATGGCGCCCAGGGCCTGTTCTGGCTGGTGCCGCCGAGCATGCGGGCGACCTCTGCCGAGGAGTACTACCTCTCCTTCACACGGCCAGCGGCTGAGGCGATCCGTCGCCACCACGTCGGTCATGTGGTCGGAGTCTCCAGTGCGGGTTGGAACTGGCCTCACCCCGCCGGGTTGCTCTCCGCAGCGCACGCGATGGACGCCGAGCTGGAACGCTGCGGCGCTGCCTACCGGTCGCTCGGCATGGGGTTCTACATGGAGAATTTGCTCAGGCCGCTCCCCCAAATGACCTCCCAGGGAGTTCTATCCCTGCCGCTGAACCCCGACCGCCCGCTGGCCACCATCGCGACCCAGGACATCGCGGCCACCGCCGCCAGCCTCCTGCTGGATCGTGGCTGGGAGGGCACCGATCAGATCCCGGTCTTCGGCCCTGACCACCTCACTCCCAACCAGATGGCGGCGACCGTCAGCGACGTGCTCGGGTCACAGGTCACCTTCGAGCAGGCCGACCTCGAGCGACTCACCGCGTCCACGATCGAGCGCGGGGTCCCCGAAGGCATGGCGCGCGACTTCGCGGCAATGTACCTGGCCCAGCAGGACGGGATCTACGACGAAGACTGGACCCACGCCAATCCCACACCCACGAGGTTTCGGAAATGGTGCGAGACCGTGCTCGCCCCCGCAGCCCGGTGAGGACGTCCCCCAGACCCGATCAACAACGCTGGAATCGGATAGACGCGCTTTCACGACGCGAAGCGGCACTGATGCGCTCACGTGTCTTGGTCCAGCTGAGGGAGAGGAGCCTCGAGGTGATCCGCGACGGTCATCTCAGAACTTCGTTGCGCGTCCAGCGGGCGGCGCGTTGAGGCTCGGCCGCCGAAGCGACGGGTCATCAGGTCACGGGCCAGGCGCTTGCGCGGGTGCTGCAGGTCGCCGGAAGGTGTCGGCGATGAGCGTGTCGATGAAGCGTCGCGGGATGCGAGCTCCGGTGAGCGCGCGGTAGAAGATCGGTCCGCAAAGCGCGTCGAGCGCAGCGTCGACGTCGAGCTCGTCAGACAGCTCGCCGGTGGCGATGCCGCGCTTGAACATCTCGCGTTCCTGGTGGCGCTGCGGGTCGAGGTAGCGCTGGTGGAAGATGCGGCCCATCTCGGGGTCGTGTTGCGCCTGGCCGATGAGCGCCAGTAGCACTTTGCCAGCGGGCTCTTTGGTGAGAAAGCTCGCGACGCGACGGAGATACCGGCGGACGTCCTCGACAGCTGAACCGGTGTCCGGGATAGCGAGTTGGCGGCTAGCGTCGTCGATCAGGGTGTCGAGCAGGATGTCAGTCTTCGACGGCCACCACCGGTAGATCGTCTGCTTGGCGACACCGGCGCGGGCGGCGATCCCCTCGACGGTGACGCCACCGAAGCCTCGCTCGACGAGCAGGTCGTCGGCGGCGTGCAGGACTGCGAGGCGCGCGTTCTCGTTACGTCGGTGGGGCGCGCGTCCCTTCGCGCCACGAGCTGGCGGTGGTCGTCGGGTCGGTCATCGGGCTGATCGTAGCTCCACGGTCCGTCTCGCTAGCGGATCTTACTAGACGCAACGTAGCGTCTAGCTTATCAAATACGGGACAGACGAAGACACATTTGAGGATGCGGCGGCTGGCCGTCGTCGCTGCGGCGGGCGGGGGACATGTGGTCCGCGTCGCAGTAGGCGTTGCGTTGTGCGACACCTCGGCCGGACTAGAACGGTCTTAGGGAATGCCTAGGTTCCGGCGTTAAACCCTCATTGAGCACGGACGCGTACGCCGTGCTCATGCTTGCTCATCAGCACGCGCGAGCCGGGGCCCGCGCCGACTGGGGGTTGCTGGCCGCGGGCCCCGGCGCCCGGGTCCGAGCGTCGCCGTTGATCGCTCCGAGGAGCCCGCCCGGCATTCGCAGCGACCATGGAGAGCGCGCTAGGACCGCTGTCACTCAGCCTTCGACGATCGGCCGCAGCTCGATGACCCCGTATCGGGCGATGGGATGCTTGGCGGACACTTCGATGGCTTCGTCGAGATCCGCACACTCGAGGAGGTTAAACCCCGAGGCTGGAGCAGTCATCTCGACACGCGGACCGGTGGCGAGCTCGGTCTTGCCCCCTCGCACGCGCACGTTCGTGGTGGCATCGACATCCTCGAGCACATCCCCTTGCAAACGCACGCCACGCTGCTGCATCTCCGATACCCAGGCCTGGACCTGGAAGCCGATTTTTCCGCGGTCGGCCGGACTGAATGCGATCAACTCGTCGCGGCAGACCAGCATCAGATACCTCATTGGTACTCCTCGCTCGGGTGGTCGTTGTCCACGCCATCGTCCCAGGGCGGCAGACCGATCACGGTGGAAGCGACGCGTTGCGGTCCAATCCACGCGTCGCAGTGATCGTTCCCCTGCGGACAGCCCTGGTGACGGGAATGGGCACCATGGGGCGCGGCACGCGCCGCCGAACTCGCGGCTACATTGCCTACGTGATCGGCTCGATCGAATGCGACGTGTCGCGTCACCTACTCTCGCGCGACTTCGGCAGCGTGGCGCCTGCGCGGTTGGCAAGGCCGGTCAGGGCATCATCGAGGTTGTCGGCGACAACGAGGTCATCCATCACTTCTCGGCGCACGAATCCAGCATCGACCAGACCGTCCAGCGCGCCGAGCAGCGACGTCCAGAATCCGTCGACGTTCAAGAAGCCGACGGGATCGTCGTTGAAGCCGATCTGCCGCCAACTCCAGACCTCCATAATCTCATCCAAGGTTCCTAGACCGCCCGGTAAACAGAGAAACGCGTCGGCATACTTAACCATCATCGCCTTGCGCTCATGCATGGTCTCGACGACGTGTAACTCGGTCAGGTCGCGGCGACCCCACTCGCGCTCGAGCATCGAGCGGGGCATCACTCCGATCACCTCACCCCCGGCATCCAGGGCGCCCTGTGAGACATCGCCCATCAGACCGAAGCCACCGGCACCGTATACAAGCCCGATGCCGCGGTCGGCAAGTCCGCGACCGGTTTCGTAGGAGTAGCGGGAGAGTTGCGGGCTAGTCCCGGCACTCGATCCACAGAACACCGCGACGCGTTGCAGAACTCTTTCCACCACAGCCGAGTCTAAGAGTGCCTTCGACGGTTGGGACGGCCAGATCGCAGCTTGTTTGGTGTTGGTCTCACGCTTGGTGAGTCAGCCGCGCTCGCGCGTGGTCGCGCTCGAGGTTTCAGACGGCGAATCGGCCGAGGCGGGCTGGGGCGTCCCTGCTCGCGCTCGGCGCCACTGGTCGGCGAGGTAGACGGGAATCCCGATCAGCACGAGCAGTACGCCGTCGAACACGGTGTGCTTGCCCGTCGCGCCGATCATCCAGATGCTGAAGGCCAGAGCCACGCCGGCAGCGAGCGTTTCGCGAGCGAGCGGTCGGCCGGTCTGCGTCGTCTGCCCGCGGATGATGCGCATGATCAAAGCAGCCATCGCCAGGACGTAGGTCAGGACGTAGACGAACGTGCTCAGAAGCGCGAGCGTCGTGAACAGATCGACGACGTTTCCCGCGGCGTTTGCGATCAGCAGCAGCGTGGCCAGCACCGTGTTGATGACGATCGCCAGGACGGGGATTCCACGGGCGTCGCGCCGGGCGACGGCGTCGGGGAACAGGCGGTCGCGCGCGGCTGCCTCGGCCATCTCTCCGTTGACCATCGTCCAGCCGTTGAGCGCGCCGAAGGCAGATACGCACGCCACCACCTCGACGACATGCGCCGGCCAGCCCGCACCGGTGATCGCCTGCGCGGCGGCCGCGAACGGCGCGGGGGATGTCATCAGCGTGGCCTGGGGCACGCTGCCCTGGACGCCGAGCAACCCAATCAAATACACCCCGGCACACACGAGGACCCCAAGGACGGTAGCCCGCGGGATCGTGCGCGCCGCGTCGCGGACGCGTCCGGCGGCGACCGCGGCGCCCTCCATGCCCAAGAAGCTGAAGAGGAGGACCGCACACGCCGGACCAAGGGAGGCGAGTGCCGTGCCGGTGGCGCGCGGGCGCCCGATGTCACCGGTATGCAACAGGACGATGCCGGCCACCCCGATCACGATCAGCGGGACGAGCTTGAGGAGCGTGGCGATCACCTGGACGCCCCCCACGGCGCCCGGGCGCGCGACGTTGACGACCGCCGGCAGCCACACGAAGACCAAGGACATGGCCAACACCCAGCCTGACCCGCTGACCCCGAGCAGCGCGATCAGGTACCCCGCGCCGGCGACCGAGATCGTCGCCTGCCCGGTCCATCCCTGGATCCAGTAGCTCCACGCCGACAGGAACCCCGTGAAGGGACCGAAGGCCTGCTGGGCATAGACATAGGCCGGGCCGCCGTTGCGCGGATCATCGCGCGCCAGGGCGGCGAACGCCACGGCGAGCATGACCGAACCGATCGTGACGACGGCGAACGCCGGGTAGGCCATCCAGCCGAACTTCGCTGCCGCAGCGGGGACCGCGAAGATCCCGGTGCCGATGATCCCACCCACGACTAGCGCCCCAGTTGCGACCAGGCCCAGCTGAGCCCGCGGCTGCTCACCGGACGTCGGCGGCACAGTCAACGCGCACGACCCGATCGTCGCACCAGCGACGCGCACCCGGCGGTCGAGACCCGAAGGCGATGGTGGCTATCCATCGGGAAGCCTAGTTTGCCATCGGGACTACCTAGTTATGCTCTCGATGCGGAACCGGGGCCGCGGTGCCCTGGCTGCATGGCGGCGGCGATCATCGATACGCCCTCGACTGACCTCCGAGGAAGAAGCGGCCTAGGGCCGAGACCGGCGACGTCGCGGACCCGCACGAGGCGCTATCTGGCGGGAACCACGCGATCTCGGTCAATTGAACCGTCGCAGGTCAAGGTTCCTGTTTGAGACTTCGTGCGGCCCCGGAGGGTGCAGCCGGGACATTGCCCCTCTTCAGAGCCGAGCTCCGAGGCGGGCCGGAGTAGCCATCGGCGTTGGCTGAACGTCGAGCCTGAGACGGGGTCGGCGGCGGGCCGTCCGGTCATCACCTCTGTGGCTCGGCGAGGGAAGGCTTGTAAGCGGTCGAGCCGACGAGCGGGAAGCCCACTTAGCGAAAGTCGAAATCGCTAACTCGCCTTCGCTCGTTGGACTGTTGTGTCAGCCAGGGAGCGGTTCGTGGCGGTTCGTCGCGGTCGCGTGGCCTCCAACGTGATCCGCCGAATCTCCTGCAATTCAGCACAAAAGCCTGCAAACAACGGGATGCCGGAGGAGGGACTCGAACCCCCGACACGCGGATTATGATTCCGCTGCTCTAACCGACTGAGCTACTCCGGCGAGGGCGGCGGAGTTTAGTTGACGCCCGGGGCGACCGCGGCTGCGGCGACGGCCAGCCGGGGCGTTAAATCAGGCCGACGGCGTCAGGTGTCGTCGGTGTCGGTGCCGGCGCGCAGAAGCACGACATGGTCCGGGATCAGGCCTACAAGCTGGCCGGTCTGCACGTCGGTCACCCAGGCGAACTCCATGATGGAGCCGCGAGCCGCGGACAGGATCAGCTTCTCGATCTCCTTGGTGTCCCCGTGCACCCGGAGGCGGTCGCCGCCGACGAGGATGATCTCGGTGACCGACGTCACGGCCGGAGGTCGAGCCGAGGCTGGAGCCTCTCGTCGCCGCTGGCGGAGGTCACGGGGCGAACTCCGATACCGAGTAGGCGTTGCAGCCGAGCACCTCGCAATGGTGGCCGGCCGCCGGGTCGGCGAGCTGGCGGTAGACGACGAACGGCTGGTGGGGGCCCATGTCGAAGATCGCGGTCACGATATCCCCCCAGACGGGATCCGGGGCTCCGACCGTCGTGATGCAGTCCAGGTTCCCGCGGCGGGTCCACAGCTCCATGATCCTTCGCCTGCTGGGGGCGCGGCCCATCGTCTCCTCGGTCTGCCTGCGCAGCTCCTGGTATGCCGCCTCACTCGCCCGTCCGGGGCTAGTGGGCATGAAGAATGTGGTCACCTGGCCGCTACAGGCCTCGTTCGCGAGCGTCCTGGTCGAGCGCGGCGGCCAGCGCTGCCGGCTCCACGCGGGACTCGAGCTCGGTGATCCGCCGGTCCTGGCGCTGTGATTCACGGTATACCGAGTCCTGAAGTCCCTGGACCAGCTGCTCGAGATGGACGACCCGTGGTTGCAGGTCCTCCGGAAGCGCGGTGCCCGGATCCCCGACCGACGCACCGCGCAGCTGTGACAGAGCGTCCGGTGTGACGAGCGCCCGGCGCATCTGCCTCATTCGCGCCACCAGTCCGTGGGGCTGCTGGCTCATCGCGTTCTCGGCCGGCGAGGAGGGGCCTCGGGGCGAGGCGGGTACAGGCGTCGCTCCTCGTCGGTCATCTGCCGGATGATCAGCGAGCCCTTCTCGACCTCGTCACGGACGTTCTCGAGCTTGGCCTGGCGCTTCTCCTCGGCTCGCTCACGAGCGCTCTTCGCCGGCATTACACGTCCGGCCGATCGCCGCGGCGTGATTCCTTGGCCTCGTCTTCGGCGAAGCGGAGATTGGCCTCGGCGCGTGCGCTCTCGCGCTCCAGCTCGCGCATCCGCGAGGGGCTCGTGAGGCGAGGACCGTAAGCCTTGGCCTTGTACAGGTCAAAGCGCTGACGCGCGTGGCGAGCCTGCGCCTGCAGCTCGTCCAGTCGCGCCTCGCGTGATCGTTGCGACACCGCGTTCACCGCGCTCAGCTGAGCTCCGGCTTGCGAAGCGCGACCGCTATGGCCCCGGCCAGCGTGTCTTTGGCTGCGTGGTCGGTGAACAGCCGGTAGCCGACGATGCTCTGCATATCGTCGATTCGCGCGGGTGGCAGTCCGCACGCGGGACAACTGGTCAGGTAGATGGCGTTGGCCGGCGTGAAGCGCAGCCGACACGGACGGCAGCAGAGATAACTCATGACTGGCTCGTGGTCAGGAGCGCGAGTGGACGGCGCCGGTTGCTCACAGGTTGCCCGCGCGGCGCTCGTTGCCCTCGTCGAAGTCGCGGTGACGCCCGCTACCAAAGACTCGGAGTGCGTGCCATTCGGGAGAGGCGCATCGCTGCTGGACGGTGTACCCGGGCAAGGCGGTTGCCGCCGGCACACCAACCGCGCGTTGCCCTGTGAGCACCGTCGTCCTGGTTGCGGTGACCATGGCCGACCGCCTCTCTGCCCCTCTGACCAAAGAATCGCCCGGTAAGCGAGAAGGGCCTAATGCTCGCTGAGCGCTTTTTGAGCTTACCACGCGCCCGGTCGGAATCTGACCCCGCCGAGGCTCGGCGTGATCCGCTGCAGGCGCCGGCGGGCGGCGTCAGGACAGCGCGCCCGGAGGGAGCACGTAACGGCGCGGGGCCGTGGAGCTCGTGCCGGGGCCGGCGTCGAGCCTTCCCTGGTGAAGCCCGCGCGCCGGGGCGACGCCGACCCGCGACTCGGGCAGCCCGTCGTGAGATGTGATCCAAGCCAGGATCGCGCTGGAGTCAACGCCCTCGGCGAGGACGGCAGCCCGTTCGATCACCTGTCCGCCAGAGGCGTGCTGGCGCGATAGACGCGTGACCACGGCGCGGATCGCCTTGTCGTCCATCATCAGACCCCTTCCACCGGCGGTGGATGGCTTTCGCGGGGGGACGCTGCGTTGACGCTGTGGGTCGGCATGTGCCTGCTCCTTTGACGGCTCGCGGATGCGAGTGACGTCCGATGCTTCGTTGAGAGCGGCTCTTCCGTCGCTGGGGACGAAACCGTCCGTGAGGGCGCCGTTGCCTGTCGGTCGGCGGGCTGCGCGAATGATTTTGCAGGAGCGGTGAAGTGGCCCTGGAGAACACGATGCTACGCCCCCCGTCTCTCGACGGCGTCCGCGGCGCGCTCAGACTGCTACCGGACGGGAGGCGGCCTGCCCTCCGCGCTCGCGGGCAGCGCCGGATCCCATTCGCACACGGCGCAGGCGTGGCGAAACGCGGAATGGGCGAATTGGACGACGGCCGTACGTGGATCCGGCGCCCGGCGGGCGTCTTCCGAGTCAAGGATGTACTCCCCGAGCGTTGGCTCCCAGCGGGCCTGTGGCGGGGAAAGCGTCGCGGTCTCGAATCCGTCCGGTGCCGGGTGCGCATAGGCATAGAACGCAGCCTGGTCATAACGGGCATCGCCGGGCCACCAGCCGATCGCCACCTCCTGCGCGTCCATCGCGTTACGCATGATGAAGTCGGTCGCCGGCGGGTCGGCCGGTTGGCCGGAGAACAGGTTCACGGCGAGATCGAAGGAGCCCCACCATGCGTTGACGGGCGTCGAGCGACCGCGGTAGGGCGCCCGGAACCGCGCCAGAGCCAGAGCGGCCTGGGTCGCAGCGGAGAAATAGGCCTCTACCTGGGGGGCGTTGTAGGTGCGGTGCTCCTGATCCTCGTCCAGGGGCACGCTCCACGCGACCTCCTGCGGTGCCGGGTTGATCTCGACCGGACCGCCGAGGCGGCCGACCGCCTCCAGAACCTCCGCGGTCACGCTGCCCACCGCTCGATCGGGCATCAGCTTGACCCGCCGGGAGCGGCCATCGTTGTGTTCGACGACCGCCTCGTGAGCTCGCAGGTCCAGGGTGATCACCAGCGCGCCCGAGCCGTCGGGTGCCGGTAGTGGCGCGGTCTCCCACCCGCGCGCGCTGAGCCGCAGTGCCGCGTGCTGAAGCTGTGGCTCGGGCGGCGCCAGCGCCACGGCGAGCTTGCCCAGCAGCTGGGTGTGCGCGTGCAGCGTGTCGCACGTGGCGCTCCAGGCCCCGTAGGAGAGTGGCGGCCACGACGAGGGCACGAATGAAAACGTTATCCGTTCGGAGTGGAGCGACCGCACCGGGGCGGCCGCACCACGCTCGTCTGGCTGCTCGAGTCAGCTGGGGAGCGGCTCGGTCTCCCTGACCCCGGGGCGGTAGCTGCCCTCGGGCTCGAGCATCCCGTGCAACTGCTCGCGGAACTCGGGCGTGTCCTCGTGGCCGTGAACCGCTGCAGCGTGCTGCGCGGCGGCGGCGACCACCTCGTTCTCCTCGCCGATGATCGTCAGCGAGCAGTTGCTGTCGCTCTCAAAGCGACGGCAGTCAGCCATCATGCGTGCCATCTACCTCACCTCTTGTTGGTGGTCCCTCCGGTTGTCCGCTGACAACCGGCGCAACGAGTAATCTATCTACTAGTAGGTCAGTGTCAAGGCAATCCATCCTCGCCGATGGCTCACAGGTAACCCGCGATGTCCACCAGCTCGACAACCAGGACGAACACCGCGCAGCGGATGCTCGATACCGCCGAGGCCCTCGTCCAGGTGAGGGGCTTCAACGGGTTCAGCTACGCCGACGTCGCCGACGAGCTGCACGTCACCAAGGCCACCCTGCATTACCACTTCCGCAGCAAGGCCGAGCTCGGCCACGCCCTCATCACTCGATACGCGGCCCGCTTTGCCGACGCTCTGCGGGAGATCGACCGCGAGATCCCCACCGCACCTCAGATGCTTCACGCCTATGTCGGCTTGTACAAAACCGTGTTGGAGCGCAACCGCATGTGCCTGTGCGGCATCCTCGCTGCCGAGTACCAGACCCTGCCGGGCGCGATGCGCGAGGCCATCACCGGCTTCTTCGAGGACAACGAGAGGCTGGCTGACCGATGTTCTGGCCCGTGGTCAGGCAGACGGCAGCGTGTCGATCGACGGACCGCCCCGCGACACCGCACAGATGATCGTGAGCGGACTCGAGGGGGCGATGCTCGTCGCCCGCACGCACGGCGGACTTGAGCAGTTTCGGTCATCCGCCGACCGCCTGATCGCCCCGCTGATCGCCTGACGTGGCAACCCTGCTGGCGTACCCCAACGTCTCCGAGGGCCGCGATCAGACCACGATCGCGGCGGTCGCGACAGCATTCGGCGCCGGCCTGATCGACGTCCATTCCGATCCCGACCACCATCGCAGTGCCTACACGCTCGCGGGCGAGCCGGGAAGGCTGGCCGATGCCGTCGTCCACGGCGCCGCCGAGGCGGTGCGCCGGATCCAGATCGACACCCACGACGGCATTCACCCACGCGTCGGGGCGATCGATGTCGCTCCGATCATCCACCTCACCGACACGACCGCGGCGCCGCGTGCGCCGAGGCGTTGGTCCTCGCCGACCGGCTGGGCGCCGAGCTTCGATTGCCGGTCTTCCTGTACGGCGTGCTCGCCGGCGGTCGCTCGCGCGCCCAGCTGCGTCGCGGCGGCCCGGCCGAGCTTGCGCGACGCATCGCCGCCGCGGAGCTGGCGCCCGACTTCGGGCCCGAGGCGCTTCACCCGACGGCCGGCGCCGTGCTGGTCGGCGCTCGCCCACCGCTGATCGCCTTCAATGTCGAGCTCGGTCCGTCGGCGACGCTCCAGGACGCCCGGGCGATCGCGGCGGCGATCCGCGAGGGCGGCGAGGAGGGGCTGCCCGGAGTGCGCGCGATCGGCCTGTGGCTGACGCAGCTCGGGCTGGCGCAGGTCTCGACCAACGTCGAGGACCACCGGCGGGCCTCCCCGGCCGCCGTGGTGGCCGCCGTCGCCCGCCGCGCGCCGGTGGTCGGGGCAGAGCTGGTGGGGCTGGCGCCGCGGGCCGCGTTCGCCGACTTCCCGGACGACGTCGCCCTGCGCGGGTACGAGACGATCGAAGATGCCCTTCACCGCCACGGCCGCACCGCGTAAGCTCCGTAGCTGATGGCCCAGACCAAGCGCAAACGCCGCACCAAGCACCGCGGGACCGCCGCGGGCGTCGTGCAGTCGCGCGGGCGCACCAGTCGGCCGGCCAGCCCCGCGGAGCGCAAGAAGCAGGCGCGCGAGGAGGCCCGTCAAGCGCGCCTCGACAGGGCGCCCACGTGGCGGAGCTCGCTCACCCGGGCTTTGCTGGCCAGCGGCTTCATGCTGATCTTCCTGCTGGTGGTCACCAAGGGCAAGGTGCTGGCGGCACTGGCGTTCGCGGTGTTCGCGCTGGCGCTGTACGTCCCGGGTGGGTATTACCTGGAGACGTACCTGTACCGCCGCCGGATGCGCAAGAAGGAGCTCTCGGGATGATCGACGCGCGGATGTTCACCGTCGGTCCGCTGCAGGAGAACTGCTACATCGTGCGCGCCCCCGGTTCCGATCGGGCGGTGATCGTCGATCCGGGGGAGGAGTCCGAGCGGATTCTCGGTGCGCTCCAGGCGCTCGGCATAACCACAGTCGAGGCGATCCTGCTGACCCACACCCACTTCGACCATGTGGGCGCCGTGCCCGCGGTCGCGCGGGCCACGGGCGCACCCGTGTACTGCCCCGAGCTCGAGGCCGAGATCCTGGCCAACCTCAACGACTACGTGCGTTTCCCCGGCTTCGGTCCGTTCGAGAGCTATGACGCCGACCACACGGTCGCGGGCGGCGAGACGCTCGATCTGGCCGGCATGACCTTCGAGGTGAGCTTCACCCCCGGGCATAGTCCCGGTCACGTCAGCTACGCGCTGCCCGAGCACGGGGCGCTGTTCTCCGGCGACGTCCTCTTCCAGGGCTCGGTCGGCCGCGTCGACCTGCCCGGCGGCGACTGGCCGACGCTGCTGGCGTCGATCGAGTCGCTGATGACCGCCTACGCACCGGAGACGACCGTGCACCCGGGCCACATGGGCCTGACCACGCTCGGCGCCGAGCGCGACTCGAATCCGTTCTTGCGCGAACTCGCGCACGACCGCTAGCCGCGAGCTCGCCGATGAGCACGATCCAGGCCCCCCGGGGGACGTTCGATGTGCTGCCGGCCGACATGGCCCGGCGCGCGCTGCTCGAGGACCACGCCCGGCGGATCCTCGGCGCCGCCGGCTATCAGCGGATCGAGACGCCGACGTTCGAGGCCACCGAGCTGTTCGCGCGCGGGGTGGGGGAGGCCACCGACATCGTCCAGAAGGAGATGTACACCTTCGACGACGGCGGCGGACGCTCGTTGACGCTGCGGCCGGAGGGCACCGCCCCCGTGTGCCGCGCCTACATGGAGCACGGCATGCACAAGCTGCCCCAGCCGGTCAAGCTCTGGTACCTGGGCAGCTTCTATCGCGCCGAGGCGCCGCAGCGCGGGCGCTACCGTCAGTTCTGGCAGGTGGGGGCGGAGGCGATCGGGTCGCCGTCGCCCGAGACCGACGCCGAGCTGATCGTGTTGCTGTCCGACCTGCAGCAGGCGCTCGGTGTGCGACAGAGTCGCCTCCTGCTCTCCAGCCTCGGCACGCCGGCCACGCGTGCCGAGTACCGCGAGGAGCTCACCGCCTACCTGCACGCGCACGAGGATCGGCTGTCTCCGGAGGTCGCGGCGCGGATCGACCTCAACCCGATGCGGGCCTTCGACGCCAAGGATCGAGTCACTCGGGAGACGATGCAGCGAGCGCCGAAGCTGCTCGACCGTCTGGCGCCCGACGATGCCGATCACTTCGCGCGCGTGCGCGAGCTGCTCGACGACGCCGGCGTGCGCTACGAGCTCGATCCCACGCTGGTGCGCGGCCTGGACTACTACGCGCGCACCGTGTTCGAGTTCACGTCCGAAGCGCTGGGAGCGGCACAGTCGACGGTCGGCGGCGGCGGTCGCTACGACGGGCTGATCGAGCTGCTCGGCGGCCGGCCCACGCCCGCCTCCGGGTGGGCGGCCGGCGTGGAGCGGATGCTGCTGGGCGCCGGCGAGCTGCCGATCGCGCCCGATCTCGTCGACCTGTTCGTGGCGCTCGCGGTTGCAGACCAGCGGACGCGCGGCGTTCGAGCTGGCCAACGAGGCCCGCCAGGCAGGCCTGAGCGCTCAGATGGAGTTGGCCGGGCGCTCGCTCAAGGGTCAGCTCAAGCACGCCGACCGGATCAGCGCACGCTACGTTGCGATCCTCGGCGACGAGGAGCGCGTGAGCTTGAAGAACATGGAGTCCGGTGAGCAGGTGGAAATCGAAAACCAGGCCGTGATCCCCACGATCCTGCGGGGCAGTCGGCTGTGAGCTTCGGGATGGCTAACCCCCCGCGGCCCAACCGCTATCGGGACGCGTGGGCCGGGCAGCTCGACGCCTCGCGCGCCGGCGAGGCGGTGCGCGTCAGCGGCTGGGTCCACCGTCGCCGCGACCATGGCGGGCTGATCTTCATCGACCTGCGCGAGCGCTCCGGGATCGTGCAGCTCGTGTTGCACCCCGAGACCGCGGGCGAGGCGCATGCGGCTGCCCACGCGCTGCGCTCCGAGGACGTCATCACCGTCTCGGGCACGGTCACGCCACGTGCGCCCGAGAACGTCAATCCCAACCTCGCGACCGGTGAGATCGAGGTGACCGCCGCCACCCTGGAGATCCTCGCCGACGCCGACACGCCTCCGTTCCCGCTGGACGAGGACACCGCCGTCAACGAGGATCTGCGGCTGCGTCACCGTTCGCTGGACCTGCGACGAGGGCCGATGCAAGAGGCGCTCGCGCTGCGCCACCGAGTGGTGCGGACGATGCGCGAGGTCCTGGATGCGCGCGACTTCCTGGAGATCGAGACCCCGTTCCTCACCCGCTCCACCCCCGAGGGCGCGCGTGACTTCCTGGTGCCGGCGCGGATGGCGCCGGGCTCGTTCTACGCGCTGCCCCAGTCCCCGCAGCTGTTCAAGCAGCTGCTGATGATCGGCGGCTTCGAGCGCTACTACCAGATCGTCCGGTGCTTTCGCGACGAGGACGCGCGCGCGGACCGCCTGCCGGAGTTCACCCAGCTGGACATCGAGATGGGCTTCGTCGAGGAGGACGACGTGCTCGAGCTGTCCGAGGAGGTCATGGGCGCGGTGTTCGCCGATGCCGACCTCCAGCTGCCGCCGGCGCCGTGGCCGCGGATGACCCACGCCGAGGCGATGAGCCGGTTCGGCTCAGACCGTCCGGACACCCGCTTCGGCCTGGAGCTCTCAGACCTCGGCGATGCCCTCGCCGGCACCGAATTCAAGGTCTTCGCCGGGGCACTGTCGAGTGGCGGATCCGTCCGCGGGATCAACGCGGGCGCGCACGCTCTCGCTCGCTCGGATCTGGACGCGCTCACCGAGCTGGCCAAGCAGCACGGGGCAAAGGGCCTGGTGTGGGCGTTCGTGCAGGACGAGGAGCCGGGCTGGCGCTCTCCTGTGGCCAAGTTCCTGGCCCCCGCCGAGATCTCCGCGCTCAGCGAGCGCCTGCAGGCCAAGACCGGCGACCTGCTGCTGATCGTCGCCGACGACGCGGCGATCGCCTCCCAGGCGCTGGGCGCCCTGCGGCTGGAGCTGGCCCGACGATTTGACCTGGTGTCCGCCGGCACGCACGACATCCGCTGGATCGTGCGCTTCCCGATGTTCGCCTACAAGCCCGAGGAGCAGCGCTGGGACGCCGAGCATCACCCCTTCACGGCGCCGGCCACCGCCACCGGCGAGCCGGCCGGCCTTCAGGACCTCGGCGATCCGGCGGCCCTGCTCTCGCGTTCCTATGACCTGGTGCTCGACGGCAACGAGATCGGCGGGGGCTCGATCCGCAACCATCGCCTGGACGTGCAGTCGCGCGTGTTCGAGCTGATCGGGATCGACGAGGCCGACGCCCAGGCGCGGTTCGGCTTCCTGCTGGACGCGCTGCGCTACGGCGCGCCACCCCACGGCGGGATCGCGATGGGCCTGGACCGGATCGTCGCACTGCTGGCCGGGCGCGACAACATCCGCGAGGTGATCGCCTTCCCCAAGGCGACCAGCGGCGGCGATCCGCTTACCGGTGCGCCCGCTCCCGTCGAGCCGGGCCAGCTGCGTGAGCTCGGCCTGCGCCTAACCTAGAGCGCACCATGGATGCGCTCGCCTTCGAGCACCACCTGACCTCGGCGCAGGGCCTGGATCACGTGCCGCCGGGCGCCCACACGATCACGACGCGCGGCGGCTCCTGCTGCGATGAGCTGACCTTCTCGGTGGCCATCGACGGCACGCGCGTCACCGACGCCGGCTTCACCGCCCGCGGCTGCGGGGCCGCCACCGCCGCGGCCAGCGCCGCCGTCACGCTCGTCCGAGGCGCGCCGATCCTCGACGTCGCCAGGATCGGACCCCGTCAGATAGCCGCCGAGCTGGGCGGCCTCAGCCTGGCCAAGCTGCACGCCGCCGAGCTGGCATCCGACGCCCTTGCGCGGGCGCTGGGCATGGCCGTGAGCGCCGAGGCCCGGCTCGCCGCCTCGGGCGACGCGACGCTGGTGGCGATGAGCAGCGGCGTGGACAGCACGGTGGCCGCGCACCTCGTCAGCGCCACGAGCACGCCCACGATGGCGGTCACGCTGGAGCTGTGGGCCGATCCGGAGAACGATGGCGAGCGCAGCTGCTGCTCGGCCTCGGCGGTCGCCCAGGCTCGCTCGCTCGCTCATTCGATGGGTCTCGCGCACTTCACGCTGGACCTCCGCGAGCCGTTTCGCGCCGGCGTGGTGCAGCCGTTCATCGCCGGGTACGCCGGCGGGGAGACGCCCAACCCGTGCGTCGGCTGCAACGGTCACGTGCGCATCGATGCGATGCTCGAACTGGCCGATCGACTCGGTTGCGCTCACCTCGCCACAGGCCATTACGCGCGGACCGCCGAGGCTGGCGATGCGCACGGACCGCTGCTGCGCGCCGCCGCCGACCCGGCGAAGGATCAGACCTACATGCTGGCCGCTCTGGATCCGGCCACACTCGCCCGGATGCGCTTTCCGCTGGGCGAGATGCGCAAGCCCGAGGTACGTGAGATCGCCGCCCGGGCCGGGCTGGCCGTCGCCGACAAGATCGACTCCCAGGATCTGTGCTTTCTGGCCGGAACCGACCGCGCTCGCTTTCTCGCGCGCCACGGCGGGATCGGCGATCGGCCGGGCGAGCTGGTCGACGCTGCCGGCACCGTGGTCGGACGCCATCAGGGACAGCACCGGTTCACCGTCGGCCAGCGCCGCGGCCTCGGCGTCGAATCGAATCCCGCCCACCCCGCGCCGTTGTACGTGCTGGACAAGGACGCCGCGACCGGCCGGGTCACGCTCGGACCGCGCGAGGCGCTGCAGACCTCGCGAATCGCCGTCCGCGGCGCGCGGCTGCATCGCGCCGGCGCGCGCGTGAACCGGGTCAAGCTGCGCTACCGGTCGCGCCCGATGCCGGCGCGGCTGGCGGGCGCGCCCGACGCCGGACGCCACCGGAGGCTGGCGATCGAGCTGGCCGAGCCGGCCGACGGCGCCGCCCCCGGTCAGCTCGCCTGCCTGATGGACGGCGAGCTGGTCGTGGGGTGGGGCACGATCACCCGCGCGGAGGGCTAGCCTCGCGCTGAGCGCGGCCGGACCCGGTGCCTACACTGGGGTCTTCCATGACCTCCGACGAGATCCGCCGCACGTTCCTGGAGTTCTTCGAGTCCCACGGGCATCTGCGGCTGCCCTCGGGGCCGCTGGTTCCGGCCGAGTTCGATCCCTCGGCGCTGTTCACGGTCGCCGGCATGCATCCGCTCAAGCCGTACTTCCAGGGGATCGAGGAGCCGCCCCGCAAGCGGGTCACGACCTGCCAGAAGACGTTTCGCACGCCGGACATCGAGATCATCGGAACGACCACGCGGCACCTGACGTTCTTCGAGATGCTGGGCAACTTCTCGTTCGGCGACTACTTCAAGCGCGAGGCGGCCCAGTTCGCGTGGTCGCTGTCGCGCGACGGGTTCGGCTTTCCCGAGCAGGACATCTGGATCACGGTGTTCGCCGGCGACGACGAGCTCGGCCTCGGGCCCGACGAGGAGGCGATCCAGGCCTGGCTGGACATCGGCGTGCCGCGCGAGCGGATCGTCGAGTGCCCCCGTGAGGAGAACTTCTGGCAGGCCGGCCCGACGGGTCCCTGCGGGCCGTGCTCGGAGCTGTACCTCGATCGCGGAGTGCAGTACGGCAAGCCCGACGACCTGCCCGGCGGCGAGAACGAGCGCTTCCTCGAGTACTGGAACCTGGTGTTCATGCAGCTGGACCAGAACCCGGTCAACGTACTGGCGCCGCTGCCGGCCAAGAACATCGACACCGGACTCGGGCTCAACCGTATGGCCGCCGTGCTGCAGAACAAGGCCACCGTGTTCGAGACCGACCAGTTCGCCCCGCTGATCGAACTGGGTGAGGAGCTGTCGGGCCGCTCCTACGGTGCGGAGTTCCCGACCGACAAGGCCCTGCGCGTGCTCGCCGACCACAGCCGCGCGGTGACGTTCCTGCTCGCTGACGGGGTCGTCCCCTCCAACGAGGACCGCGGCTACGTGCTGCGCCGAGTGATGCGACGTGCGATCCAGCACGGTCGCGGGCTCGGCCTGGACCCCGGCTTCCTGCAGCGCTACGCCGACCGCGTGACCGAGCTCATGGGGGCCGAATATCCCGAACTGCAGCGAGCAGCGTGACCAGGTGCAGCGCTGGCTGTCCTCCGAGGAGGAGAGCTTCGGTCGCACGCTCGAACAGGGTCTCAAGCGCCTGGACGAGTTGATCGCCCGTGCCCGGGAGTCGGGCGCCGAGGGGATCGCCGGCGCTGACGCCTTCCTGCTGCACGACACCTACGGCTTCCCGATCGACATGACGCTGGAGATCGTGGCCGAGCACGGCCTCGGCGTCGACGAGGAGGGCTTCGAGGCCCTGATGGACGACCAGCGGACCCGCGCCCGCCAGGGGTCAAGTCGCAGCGCCACCTCCGGTCTGCGCGACCGCGCGGCCGCGCTCTCGGGCGGGGCGGGCTTCGCCACCGAGTTCGTCGGCTATGAGACGACCGACGCCGAGACTACGATCGGCGTCGTCCAATCAGAGCCCGCGGAAGGTCGGCTGCTGCTCAAGCTGCTGGAATCGCCGTTCTACGCCACCGGCGGCGGTCAGGTCGCCGACGTCGGCGTGCTGGAATGTGCCGGCGGGGGGTGCCGCGCGCGCGTCACGGACGTGATCCGCCTGGGCAACGACCAGGTGGTGGAGGTCGACCCCGAGCATGGCACGTTCGAGCCCGGTGAGCGGGTGGCGGCGCACGTCGACCGGGCCGCCCGCCATGCCACCGCCTGCAACCACACCGGCACGCACCTGCTGCACGCCGCGCTGCGACGTCATCTCGGCGACCATGTGCGCCAGGCCGGTTCCTATGTCGGGCCCGACAAACTGCGCTTCGACTTCACCCACGGCTCGTCGCTGAGCGCCGAGGAGTTGCGCGCGGTCGAGGACGACGTCAACCGGTGGACCCTGGAGAGCCATCCCGTGCGCGCGATCTCAACCACCCTGGACGAGGCCAAGCGTCTGGGCGCGATGGCGCTCTTCAACGAGAAGTACGGCGAGATCGTGCGCATGGTCGAGGTCGGCGACGGCGGTGTCGGGGGCGGGGGGCGGGATCCGGTCTCCCGCGAGCTGTGCGGCGGCACGCACGTGCGCAACACCGCCGAGATCGGCCTGTTCCGCATTCTGAACGAGACCTCCAGCGCCGCCAACGTTCGTCGCATCGAGGCGATCAGCGGGCCGGTGGCGGTGACCTTCGTGCGCGAGCGCGATCGGGAGCTCCAGCATGCCGCCGAGCTGCTGCGCGTGCCCCCCGAGCGCGTCGCCGAATCGATCGGCCAGCTGCGCGAGCAGCTGCGCCAGCGGGAGCGCGCCGCCCGGGAGGGCGGGGACGGCAACGGCAGCGTCGACCTCGACCAGCTGGCCGCCGGCGCCACCGAGACCGAGGGCGTCAACGTGCTGGTCGCGGCCGTGCCGGTGGCCGACGGCGACGCGCTGCTACGGCTGGTCGATCGGCTCAAGGGCAAGCTCGGCGACGCCGCGATCGTGCTCGGTCGCGGCGGCGAGGGCCGAGTCGACCTGGTGGCGTCGGTCGCTCCCGCGCTCGTGGAGCGCGGCGTGCGCGCCGGCGAGATCGTCAAGGTGGCCGCGGCGGTCGTGGGCGGCGGCGGCGGGGGACGCGACACCCTGGCGCGGGCCGGGGGCCGCGAGCCCGAGCGACTGCCCGATGCGATCACAGCCGCCCGCACGGCGATCGAAGCGGCGCTCTCCGGGTAGACGTGTGAGGGTGCTGGCGCTCGACTACGGCAGCGCGCGCTGTGGATGCGCGGTGAGCGACCCCACCGGGGTGCTGGCCACTCCTCTGCAGTCCATCCGAGCCCCCGACACCCGTCGCGGCCGCGCGCGCCTCCGCGAGCTGGTGGCCGAGCTGGGGGCCGAGCGGATCGTCGTCGGGCTGCCGCTGTCGCTGGCCGGCGGCGACTCGGCCCAGACCGCCGAGGCGCGAGCGTTCGCGGCCGGGCTTGAGCGGGCGCTGCCGATCCCCGTCGAGCTCTACGACGAGCGCTTCACCACGCGTATGGCCGAGCGCAGTCAGGGGCGCGCCGACGAGGATTCGCGCGCCGCCGCCCATCTGCTGCAGAGCTGGCTCGTCCACCAGGCCAGCCCGATCCACCCCGGAGCCGCCCGTGGCTGACGGGCGCAAGCGAACCGCCGCGGAGCGCGAGGCGGCGCGCCGGGAGCGAGACGCCGCCCGGCTTGAGCGCGCTCGCCGGCGGGCCGGACGGACCGGGCCCACGCCCGAGCGCGGCGCGTCACCGCTCGGAGTCGAGTCCTCGCCGCCCTCGGGCGCCGAGCTCGCACCCGGCTCCGAGCACGAGCGTGAGTTCGGGCCCCAGCCCGAGCCCGTGGCGGCACGGGCCGAGAGCCAGGGATCCGAGCGGTCGCCACAGCCGCTGCCGTTGCAGGAGCCCACGGGGCCGGTTGCGCCTGAGGTCGCCGGCGTGTCGGCGCGCCCGGTCAAGACCCTGCCCTCGCCCCCGGATCCCGATTTCTATGCAGAGGAGGAGCTCGACGACCCGGACGTCGCCTCGGGTACCCGCCGAGTCAATCGGCTCACCGGACCGTCCAAGTCCAAGCCGAGGAAGGCCAGGGCGCGGCCGGTCAAGCGCCGTCGACGTCCGCCCGGCAAGCGTGCCTCGTGGCTGGGGCGGATCGCCTCGCTGGTCGCGCTCGTGCTCGCGGGTGGGCTGGTGTGGTTCCTGGTGCAGCTGTTCCAGCCGCTGGGCACCTCGCCCCACGGCCGCATCACCGTGAGGATCGCGCCGCACTCCAGCGCCAGCCAGGTCGGCAAGCAGCTGGCCGCCGACAAGGTGATCGCCTCGAGCTTCTTCTTCGGGTTGCGTGCGACGCTTGCCGGCGACCGGTCGCAACTGCGCTCGGGCACCTATCACTTCCAGCTGGGGATGAGCTATCACGACGTGCTTGTCGCCCTGACCAAGGTCCCCAAGGCCGCCAAGACCAGTCAGCTGACGATCAGCGAGGGGCATACCCGCCAGTACGTCGCCCAGCTGCTGCGCCGCCAGAAGATCAAGGGCAGCTACCTGGCCGAGACCCGCCATTCGCCGCTGCTGGATCCCCACAAGTACGGGGCGCCCCGGCACGTGCCCTCGCTGGAGGGCTTCCTGTTCCCGGACACGTTCGCGCTCGTGGACCCGGTCAAGGCCTCGACCCTGGTCGCCGATCAGCTGAAGGACTTCAAGCAGCGCTTTGCCAAGGTCAGCCTCGGCGCCGCACGCCGCATGCACCTCACCCCCTACCAGGTGCTCACGGTCGCCTCCCTGATCGAGGCCGAGGCGTCGAGCAACCGCGCCCGGCCGCTGGTGGCTTCGGTGATCTACAACCGCCTCAAGGACCACATGATGCTGCAGTTCGACTCGACCACCCGCTATGCCACCGGCAACTTCACCCGGCCACTGAAGGTGTCTCAGCTGAACTCGTCGTCGCCGTACAACACCCGCACCCACTTCGGCCTGCCGCCCACGCCGATCGACAGTCCCAGCATGGCGTCGATTCAGGCGGCCGCCCACCCGGCTCGCAGCCGGTACCTGTACTTCTTCGCCAAGCCGTGCACCAACGACACGGTGTTCGCCACCAACTACGCGCAGTTCACCGGTCTGCTGCAGCGTGACCGGCGTCCGCACTGCCACTGAGGTCACGCGCCTGGGGGTGCTCGGCTGGCCGGTGGCCCACAGCCGCTCGCCGGCGATGCACAACGCCGCGCTGGCCGCCGCCGGACTGACGCGCTGGCGTTACCAGCTGCTGCCGGCCGGCCCAGAGCTGTTCGGCGAGCTGGTCAGAGCGCTCCCGGGGGCCGGCTTTCGAGGCGCCAACGTGACGATCCCCCACAAGGAGGCGGCCCTGGCGCTGGCCACCGCGCCGACCGACCGCGCGCGGGCGATCGGGGCCGCCAACACACTGACGTTTGAACCGGGGGGCGAGATCGTCGCCGACAACACCGATGCTCCGGCTCTGGTGGCGGCGCTGCGGTTCCCGATCGCCGGTCGCAGTGCGCTGGTCCTCGGCGCGGGGGGCAGCGCGCGCGCCGCGGTGTGGGCGCTGCTGCACTCGGGCGCCCGCGAGGTGTCGGTGTGGAATCGCAACCCCGTGCGGGCCCGGGCGTTGTGCGAGGAGCTCGGCGGGATTCCGCTCCCGGCTTCGCCGGCGGCGACCGCGCTGGACGCCGACGTGCTGGTCAACTGCACCGCGGTCGGGCTGGACGGCTCTGATCCGTTCGACCGCCTACCCGTCGGCGCCGCCGACCTGGAACGCTACGGCTGCGTGGTCGATCTGGTCTACACGGCGGGCGGGACTGCGCTGGTCGCGGCGGCGCGCGGGCGTGGGGTGGAGGTCGTGGACGGGCTGGAGTTGCTGCTCGGCCAGGGCGCGCTCAGCTTTGAGCGCTTCACGCAAAGACCTGCGCCCGTGGCGGCGATGCGCGCGGCCGTGCGCTGAAACGGCTTCTAGCTATCGTGGGCGGTCGTGATCGTCACCGCCCGCGTCAGCGACTACATCGACCACCTGCGCAGCACGCCCGACCGCGTGCTCGCCGAGATGGAGACCCACGCCGACCGGGATGGGATCCCGATCGTCGTCCCCGCCACCGGCCGGCTGCTGCAGGTGCTCGCCCTGGCCCGGGGCGCCGATCGCGCGCTGGAGGTCGGTACCGCGATCGGTGTCTCCACGCTGTACATCGCCCGCGGCCTGGCCGAGGGAGGCCACGTCGTCTCCTTCGAGGTGGACCCTGAGCGTCATGCCGCCGCCAGCGAGTACCTGGAGCGCGCCGGCGTTGCCGACCGCGTCCAGCTGCGCCTCCAGGATGCCCGCCAGGGCCTGACCGAGCTGGAGGGCAAGTTCGACTTCGCGTTCCTGGACGGCGTCAAGGCGCAGTACGGCGATTACTTCGATGCCGTGCTCCCGCTGCTCGACGACGGGGCCGTGCTCGTGGTGGACAACGTCCTGATCGGCGGCCGGGTGGCCGAGGCCGACGGCGGCGAGCGGATCTCGGTGGCGCGGGCGTTCAACGAGCGGCTGCTCACCCATCCCGAGCTGACCGGCACGCTGACCCCGGTCGGCGACGGCGTCCTCGTGGCGGTGAAGCGGTGAGCGCCAACGGCGAGGCGCAGCCGGACGGCGCGCCCAGCGCACCTTGCCTGGCCTGCCGGGGGACCGGAAAGGTGACGTCGGGCCTGGGCGGCACCCCGCACCAGGTGACCTGCCCGTGGTGCGAGGGCACCGGGCACCGCATCCCCGGCATTGACGCCCAGGAGCACATCGCCGAGCCCGGCGCCGGCCGACCGGCTGGCCCCGACCCAGCGTCCTAGGCTGGCTCACGCCGATGCAGCTGGAGCTCACAACCGCCGGCGAGTCGCACGGCCCCGGTCTCACCTGCATCGTGCAGGGGCTTCCCGCCGGCCTTGCGCTGGAGCGAGAGGCGCTGGACCGCGATCTGGCCCGCCGGCAGCTGGGCTACGGACGAGGCGGCCGAATGAAGATCGAGCGCGACAAGGTGACGGTCACCGGTGGCGTGCGCCACGGTCGGACGCTGGGCGGCCCGATCGCCCTGCAGGTCGCCAATCGCGACTTCGCCAACTGGGAGGAGCGAATGAACCCGTGGCCGGTGTCGGCCGAGCTGGCGGAGGTCCATCTGCCCCGCCCCGGTCATGCCGACCTGGTGGGCACCCAGAAGTACGGGCTGAGCGACGTGCGCGACATCCTGGAGCGCGCCAGCGCCCGCGAGACCGCCGCCCGGGTGGCCGGCGGTGCACTGGCCAAGTCGTTCTTGCGCGCGGTCGGCGTGCAGGTCTTCTCGCACGTGATCCAGATCACCTCGGTCACCGCGCCGCGCCGCGACGATCTCGCTCCTCGGGACTTCGCTGAGGTGGACGAGTCGCCCGTGCGCTGCCTGGATCCCGAGGCAGGACGCGCGATGGTCGCCGAGATCAACACCCTGCGCAAGGCGAACGAGTCGCTCGGGGGAGTGTTCGAGGTTCGAGCCTTCGGCCTGGTGCCGGGTCTGGGGTCGCATGTGTCATGGCGCGAGCGCCTGGACGGCGCGCTCGGCCAGGCGATCCTGTCGATCCAGGCCGTGAAGGCGGTCTCGATCGGCGACGGCGTCGAGGTCGCCGGCCTGCCGGGGTCCCAGGCCCATGACGAGATCTTCTACGACGAGGAGCGCAGCTTCCACCGTCACACCAATCGAGCGGGTGGGGTGGAGGGCGGCATGACCACGGGCGATCCGCTCGTCGTACGCGGCTCGATGAAGCCCTTGCCGACCCTGACCAAGCCGCTGCGCTCGGTGGACATCGCCACCCACGAGCCGGCCGAGGCCCTGCGTGAGCGCACCGACTCGTGCACGGTGCCCGCCGCGGGGGTGGTCGGCGAGGCGATGGTCGCCTTCGTGCTCGCCGACGCCTACCGGCGCAAGTTCGGCGGCGACCACATCGACGACGTGCACGCGGCCGTGGCCGCCTATCGAGAGCGGATCGGATGGGCGGGCGGGCGGGCGGGCTAAATCGGGCGGTGGCAATCGTCGGCTTCATGGGAGCCGGCAAGTCGACCGCCGCGCGCAGCGCCGGTGAGACCCTGACACCGCCGGCCGGGGTCGTCGATGTCGACGAGGAGCTCGAGCGCCGTGAGCGAAGGTCGATCGCGCAGATCTTCGCGCAGGACGGCGAGGGCGCCTTTCGCGCGGCCGAGGAACGGCTGATCCTGGAGCTGCTAGACGCGCACCAAGTGCGCGTGCTCGCCCTTGGCGGCGGAGCTCTGCAATCGGCGCGGGTGCGCGAGGCGCTGGCAGACCATCTCGTCGTCTGGATCGACGTCGACGTGGACACCGCCTGGGAGCGCTGTCGCGGCACGGCTCGCCCGCTGGCGGCCGATCGCGGGCGCTTCGCCGAGCTGCACGCCGCGCGCGAGCCGGTGTATGCGGCCGCGGCGGATGTGATCGTCCCCCAGGAGCGCTCGGTGCGGATGGCCCAGGTGCTGGCTGCCCTCCAGGGGCTGCCGGACGGGGTGAGCCTCCTGTGGGCGATGAGCAGCTCCGGCGACTACCCGGCCTACATCGGCCCCCACCTGCTGGACGCCGATCGGCCGTTCTGGCCCGCGACCGTGCCGGGCCGGCGCTTCCTGGTCACCGACGGCACGGCCGGGCGCCTCTACGCCGACGGCCTGCCCCCGCTGGACGGCCGCGTGGCGATCATGCCCGGCGAGCAGTCAAAGACGATCGCCCATGCCGAGATCGTATGGTCCGAGCTGGCCCGCGCGGGGATGACCCGTGCCGACGTCGTGGTCGCGCTCGGCGGGGGCGTGGTCGGCGATCTGGCGGGGTTCTGCGCGGCCACCTACCAGCGCGGCGTGCGCTTCGTCCAGGTTCCGACCACCCTGGTCGCCCAGGTCGACTCCGCCTACGGCGGCAAGACGGGCGTCGACCTGTCAGAGGCCAAGAACTACGTAGGGGCCTATCACCAGCCGCAGGCGGTGCTCGCCGACACCGACGCCCTGGCCACCCTGCCCGCGGCCGAGCTGGCCGCCGGCTACGCCGAGGTGGTCAAGACCGCGTTGATCGCCGGGGGCTCGCTGTGGGAGATGGTGCGCCGCGGCGCCGAGCCGGACGCGCCCGAGGTGGTGAGGGCCTGCGCGCACACCAAGCTGCGGATCGTCGCGCGCGATGAGCGCGACGAGGGCGTGCGGCAGACGCTGAACCTCGGCCACACCGTGGGTCACGCGATCGAGACCGTCACCGGCTATGCCACCTACCGCCACGGCGAGGCGGTCGCTCTGGGGCTGCTGGCCGCGCTGCGCCTGTCGGGCTCGGACGACCTGCGTGCGGAGGTCGCGGAGCTCCTGCGTGCCCGCGGCCTGCCGACGGTGCTCACCGACGTCGACCCCGACGCCGTGGTGATGGCCACGGCCCGCGACAAGAAGCGGGTCGGGGAGGGCCCCGTCCCGTTCGTCCTGCTGCCCGAGCCGGGCGCACCCCGGCCGGGGACCACCGTGGCGCCGCGCGAGCTGATCGCCGCCGTCCGAGAACTGGCAAGCTAGATCGAGATGCCCGCCGTCCGCAATCGCATCGAGATCATGCACGGGGTCAACCTGGACCAGCTGGGGCGCCGCGACCGGACACACTACGGTCAGCTCACGTTCACCCAGCTGGAGCTGGAGATCTCCACTGCGGGAGGAGAGCTGGGGCTGGCCACCCGCTTCTTTCAGACCAACCACGAAGGCGAGTTCGTCGAGCACCTGCATAGCCTCGACGGACTGGCCGACGGGATCGTGATCAATCCCGGGGCGTGGACGCACTATTCCTATGCGATCCGCGACGCGCTGGAGCTGGCGGGGCTGCCGGCGGTCGAGGTCCACCTGTCAGATGTCGACTCACGCGAGGAGTTCCGGCGCCACTCGGTGATCTCGGACCTGTGCTTTGCCCGGGTCGCCGGCCGGGGCCCGGACGGCTATCGCGAGGCGCTGACACGGCTCGGAGAGGAGCTGTCAGGTGGCTGATCGTGCCGCGCGGCTCGTCGAGCGCCTGCCGGCCATGGAGGCCGACGCGATCCTTGTCACCAACCTGGTCAACGTCCGCTACCTGACCGGCTATACGGGCAGCAACGGCCTGGCCGTGGTCGGTCCCCAGACCCGTTCGTTCCTCACCGACTTTCGCTATCAGGAGCAGTCGGCGGCCGAGGTCGATCCCAGCTTCGACCGTCGCATCTCGGCGCTTGACCTGCTCGCCGGCGTGCCCGAGGTCCTGCCCGCCGGTGTTGGGCGGCTGGCGTTCGAGGACGGCCACATGACCGTCCGCGCCCGCGCGCACCTGCGCGAGCTGCTGTCCCAGAAGGTCGAGCTGGTTGCCGCGGGCGACCCCGTCGAGGAGCTGCGGGCGGTCAAGGACCCGGCGGAGATCGAGCGTATCCGCGCCGCCTCGCAGCTCGCCGACGCCGGGTTTCGCCAGCTCATGGCCGAGGGGCTGGTGGGACGCACCGAGGCCGCGGTGGCCGATTCGCTGGAGCGGGCGATGGGCGCTTACGGCGCCACCGGGGTGTCGTTTCCGTCGATCGTCGCCGCCGGTCCGCACGGCGCGCTGCCCCACGCGCGCCCGCGGGACGTGGAGATCTCCGCGGGTGAGCTGGTGGTGATCGACTGGGGGGCCGTGCTCGATGGCTACTGCTCGGACTGCACGCGCACGCTGGCCACCGGCGAGCTCGACGACGAGGCCCATGCGGTCTATCAGCTGGTCCTTGAGGCGCAACTGGCCGGCCTCGGCGCCGTGCGCCCAGGGGTCAGCGGGCGTGACGCCGACGGCACCGCCCGCGCGGTGATCGACGCCGGCGGCCACGCCGAGCACTTCGGCCACGGGCTGGGGCACGGCGTCGGCCTGGAGGTCCACGAGGCGCCGCGCCTGTCGCAGCGCTCGGACTCGGTGCTGGCCAGCGGCAACATGGTGACGGTGGAGCCGGGCGTGTACCTGCCCGGGCGTCTCGGGGTGCGGATCGAGGACCTGGTGGTCGTCACCGAGCTGGGCTGCGAGATCCTCACCGGAGTGCCCAAAGAGCTCCTCACCGTCGAATAGGCATGGCGCGTCGAACCGAGCAGCGCCGCGCCGCCGTGTGGGCGCTCTATCAGAGCGATCTGCTCGATCTGCCCCTGGGCGAGACCCTGCCGCGCGATGTTCACGGGTTCACGTTCGCGCTTGCCGAGCAGGTCCGCGAGCACCAACCCGAGCTCGACGAGCTCATCCGCCGCCACGCCACCGACTGGTCGCTGGAGCGGATCGCGCCGCTGGAGCGGTCGATCCTGCGCGTCGGCCTGCTGGAGCTGCTCTATCCGCGCGTGCTCCCCGGCGATCAGCCGATCCCGCCCGAGGGAGCGATCAACGAGGCGATCGATACCGCCAAGCGCTTCTGCGGGTCGGGCGCTCCGGCCTTCATCAACGGAATCCTCGGCGCGGTCCTGCGAGAGCGCGTAAGCGAAACGTAGGAAAGACCGCGGGTCCGCCCGTTCAGGGACGACAATCTGACGCATGAAGCTGCTCGTCGTCGACGATGACCGAGGACTGCGCGACGTCCTGCGCCGGGCGCTGACGCTCTCGGGCTACGAGGTGCGTCTCGCCGGTTCGGGCTCGGAGGCGCTCGCCGAAGTCGCCTCCGGAGTACCCGACGCGCTGGTGCTCGACATCGGCCTGCCCGACATCGACGGCCTGGACGTGTGCCGGCTGCTACGCCGCGAGCGCAACCGCGTGCCGGTGCTGATGCTGACCGCCCGCGACGCCGTCTCTGACCGCATCGACGGTCTGGACGCGGGCGCCGACGACTACCTGGTCAAGCCCTTCGACGTCGACGAGCTGCGGGCTCGTCTGCGCGCACTCCTGCGACGTGCCGGAGGCCACGGCGACGTTGACGGCGGGCTGTCGTTCGCCGAGCTGCGGCTGGACCCGGCCCGCCACGGCGTGAGCGTCGCCGAGAGGTTCATCGAGCTCACGCGCACCGAGTACCAGCTGCTGGAGCTGTTGATGCTCAACCCGCGCCGCGTGCTTCCGCACAGCCTGATCTATGACCGAGTGTGGGGCTATGACTTCGGGCCGGCGTCCAACGCGCTGCGTGTCTACGTGGGGTATCTGCGGCGCAAGCTCGAGGATGCGGGCGCGCGGTCGTTGATCCACACCGTCCGCGGAGTGGGTTACGCGCTGCGGGAGCCCGAATGACGGCGCGAGCGTGAGCCTGCGCGCGCGGATGGGCATGGCCGGCGGAGTGGCCGTCGCGCTGGCCGTGATCGCGGTCGCCGTCTCGGCGTACGCGGGCACCAGCTCCGAGCTGCACGGTCAGCTCGACCAGTCACTGCGCAACCTCACCAGCCAGGCGATTCACGGCCCCCCGGACCGCGGTGGGCCCGCCGACAGCCCTCAGGGCGCCGACAGGGGCGCCGACAGCGGCACGCCGCCGAGTGGCCGCCCGCATGCGGCACTGCCGGACTTCGGCCACCGGGCCCCGGCGTTCGGCGCTGCGGCGGGCGTGCTGACGATCGTCCACCCGAACGGCTCCAGCTCCGTCCTGCGCGGGACGCGGGTCAGCGCGATTCCGGTGACCGCAGGGTTCAGAGCGCTGGCCAAACGAGGCCGGGGGAGCTATTTCACCGACCTGTCGGTTCGCGCCACCTCGCTGCGCGTCCTGGCCACCGGCGTGGGGGCGCGCGGCGCGCTGCTGGCCGCCCTGCCGCTCAAGGACGTCAACCGCGCCCTGTCTGACCAGCTGCTCCTGCTGGTCCTGATAGCCGCCGGGGGAATCGCGCTGGCCGCGCTCCTGGGAGTGCTGGTGGCCCGGACCGCGCTGGCGCCGATCGCGCGCTTCACCCGCCAGACCGAGGCGATCGCCGCTGCCCCCGACCGACTGGACTCCGAGCGGCTCGACGTCCACGGCGGCGACGAGCTGGGCCGGCTGGCCCAGACGTTCAACCGGACGCTCGACGCCCTGGAGCGCTCGGTGCAGGCACAGCGCAACCTGGTCGCCGACGCCTCGCACGAGCTGCGCACCCCGATCGCCACGATCCGCGCCAACCTGCAGCTGATGGCCGACGAGCAGCAGCTGCCACCGGAGGAGCGCGCGGCGCTGCGCCGTGATGTGATCGAGGAGCTCGATGAGCTGACCGCGCTGGTCTCAGACGTGGTCGAGCTAGCGCGAGGCTCCAAGCCGAGCAGCGACCTGAGCGACGTGCGCGTCGATCAGATCGTGCGGGCCGCCGTGGACCGCACGCGCCGCCGCGCGCCTCGGCTTACGGTGGACGCGGAGCTGGCGCCGACACTGGTGCGCGGAGAGGGGGACCGGATCGCCCGGGCGGTCGCCAACCTGCTCGACAACGCCGTTAAATGGAGTCCCGACGGCGGCACGATCGAGGTCGGGCTGCGCGATGGCGAGCTGACCGTCCGAGATCACGGGCCCGGTTTCGCCGAGGAGGACCTGCCGTTCGTGTTCGACCGCTTTCACCGGGCCAGTGCGGCGCGCGCCCAGCCGGGCTCGGGGCTGGGACTGGCGATCGTGCGCCAGGCGGCCGAGGCGCACGGGGGGTTCGTGACCGCCGCCAACGCCCCGGACACGGGCGCGCTGCTGCGGATCGGGTTCGGGCCGGCGACCGTCCCGGCCGGCGATCCGATGGCCGACGCCGTCAGCCGTTAGCTGGGCCGGTCGCCATCGCCGACCCGCTGGCCACGGCGATCAGCCGCTCGTCGGCGTCGCGCACCTCGGCGCCGGTGAGCATGAACCGCCGCCCCGCGTTGACCACGCGGGCCTGGGCCCGTGCCTCGCGGCCGTCGGCGGCCAGCGGGCGTAGGTAATTGAGCTTGAGCTCGACGGGCGAGAAGTGCGTGTCGGGCGGGGCGGCCGTCCGGACCGCGGCGGTCATCGCGGCTTCGGCGAGGATCGCCACGGCTCCGCCCTGCACCCGTCCCGGCGGCGGGGCGCACAGCCAGCCGGTGGCGGGCAGGGCGTAGGTCGCCTGGCCGTCCTGCGCCATCAAGTCGTGCAGGCCCGTGAGCAGGCCCAGTGGGGGCGCGGCATCATCGCCCGGCTCCCACGCGGGCGCCACCCGCTGCCACGGGTCCGGGGAACCGGTTTCCTGCGCGGGCTCGCCGGGTGCTGCCTGATCCGGTGAATCCCCCTCCATGATGAAGCAACTCGAGCTGGCGTGGGCGATCAACATCCCGGCCTCGTCGCACAGCCAGGCCTCGGCCAGAGCGAGTGGACCGTCGGGATGGATGACCCGCCCCCGGGCAAGCAATCTGCCGTCGAGCGGGGCGGGGCGCACCTGGCGCAGGGCCAGGTCGGTGGTGGTCAGACCGACCCGCGCAGGCAGCCCGGTCATGATCGAGCAGGCCATGGCGGCGTCGACGGGCATCGTCAGCAGGCCCGAGGGGGCGCGGCCGTCGACGCCCCGCAGCCATGGGCTCAGCGGCAGCTCGAACGTCGCCGTCCCCGGCGCGGTGTCGATCAGCCGTACGCCGATCAGCCGCGTCATCGGGGGCAAAGGCACATCACCGCTGAGCATCGCGCGCAGCTGCTCGGCGCCGCTCAGCATCAGATGGCGCGCCTCGGGGTGGCCGCCGCGGACCGGCTCTCGCCACGGGTTCGACACGGGAGGGCGAGAGCCGGGGGAGAACGTCGACGAGGTCATGTCGGTCAACCTAGCGGCCCGCCAGCGGGGTCGTCCCCTGGGTGCGGTGCGCTCGATCATCCAACGATCGTCGAGCATAGGCCCCGTGGGCTGGCGGGCGGCGCGGCGAACGTCGATCAGTCGCTGGGGTTGCCGGCAAGTTCCCCAGTGGGTCGTAAGGCCCGCTGCCGGCACCCCGTCTTCCTCGATCGCCTTCAGGCCAGCGGGAGCTCGCGCAGCCAGGGGGCGACGGCCTCCCCGATGCGGTGCGGCTCACGCTTGAGGCCGTGATCGCCCTCCACGGTCACGACCTCTCGTCCGGGTCCGGCCGCGGGCATCCCGAAGCGGTCGTTGCGCCCTTGGACGACGAGCACGGGCACGCCGACGCGGTCCAACTCGGGCTGGCGGCTGGGCGCAATCCGTTGGCTTCCCACGCGCGCCGGGGGCTGGAGGGGGAATGCCAGACAGAGCACGCCGTGCGCCGCGGTGGCCTGAGCGGTTCGGCAGGCGATGCGGGCCCCCGAGGAGCGGCCCCCGACGACGACCGGGCAACCGCTTAGCTGATGGGCGCCCAGCCACTCCAGGATCGCCGTCCACGCGAGGTCCAGACGGGCCGCGGGTGGCGGGGAGCGTCGCCCGGCTACCCGATAGGGCTGCTCCACCAGCACCACGGCCAACCCCTCGCCGAGCGCCGCCCGCTGGGCGGCGAGCAGGTCGGGAGCGCTGACTCCACCGCCCGCGCCGTGGCCGAGCACCAGCGCCGCCCTCGCCGAGCGGCTGTCTCCGGGCGTTGTCACATGGGCGCGCGCGTCACCGATCGGAGTGGGGATGAGAACGGTCTGCACGGCGTCATCGGGCATCGAATCAGGCCAGAGCGTCGCGCAGTGACTGGGTGAGCAGCGCCAGGCGCGAGGCCGGCAGGTAACGCCCGTTCCCGCGCCGGGCCAGGGCGCGGCCGGCGGCCACGGCATCCGGTGCCTCGCTGGTGCCCAGAACGTGCAGGCAATCTAGGCCGGCCACGGCGCGCAGCGGGTCGCCGCCGGCGGTGTGCAGCGCGTCGGACATCAGCAGCGCGGTCCGCCCGTCCGGGGGCACGCTCTCCAGCAACTCCTCGGCGACCCGCAGCGCCCGCGCGAGGTCGGTGACCCCGTGCCCGCGCAGTGACAGCAGGTCATCGACGACCGCCGCCGCCGGCCGCGCTCGGCCGCGCTCGAGCAGCACCAGCGGCTCGGCCGCGAACGCCACGACGCTGCAGCACAGACGATCGGAGGCGGCGCTCACGACCGCGGCGGCGGCGACCGCGGCCAGCCCCACCGCGTGGCCGCTCATCGAGCCGCTGCGATCGACCAGCAGGCATACCGCTCGCGGCGCGGCCGCGAACTGGCGGGCGACCAGCTCCCGGGGATCCCGCGGCCGCCGTCCGAGGCTGCGTTCCAGCGTGCGTTCGAGGTCCAGGTCGCCCTCGGTGGCCGCCACCCGGGCCACCATTCGCCGCGTCCCGCGCCGGCGGGGCTGGCCGGCGCGTCCCAGCGGCGCCAGCAGGCGCTCGGCCAGCCGCCGGGCGGCTCGGCGCAGAGCGGGATCCGTCGCCACCGCCAGGTCGGCCAGCAGTGCGACGGCGGCGTCGCCGTCACGGTCCAGCTGGGCGGCGAACGCCGTCTCGTCCAGTCTCCCGACCTCTGGCGAGACCTCGGCGAAGCCGGCATGGGCGCGGGATAGCTGCTCGCGGGCGACGGTGCGACGCGCGCGCTCGTCGACGCGCTGGCGCGTCTGGGCGTTGCTCAGCGCGCCGCGTCCGCCGCCGGGTGACCGGCCGGCTGGACGCCGGGTCTTTCCGGCGCCGGCTCGGGCGGGGCGGTCAGCGCCTGCTCGAGCAGCTCGGCGATCACCTCCTCGGCGCTGCGGTCCTGGTCCTCGTGGACGCGGATCCGGCCCGAGAGCGCTGCCACGGCGGCGTCGAGCAGGTCGGCACGGTCCAGCTCCCCGGTGCCGCGCAGCTGCTCCAGGCCGCGCGCCAGGCGGACCATGTCGATCGCGCCGCGCACCGACGACCCGCTGCGCACCGCCGGGTGGCTGCGCGTTCCGCGGGTGACCGTGACCGCGACCGCCACGACAGGCCCGTCGGACCCCGTCTGGCGGCGCACGACCTCGCGCTCGCCGGCCTCGTCGAGATAGCCGATGGCGACCCGGCACATGCGGTCGGCGATCGCCTGGCTCACGCGGGCGGTGCCGATCGCGTCGAACGGGTTCATGGCGGCGACGAGCACGAACCCGTCGGCGGCCGCGACCCGGCCCAGTCGCGGGATTACGACCTCGCGCTCGGCCATCGCCGTGATCAGCACGTTGAGCGTCTCCTCGGGGATCCGGTTGAGCTCCTCGAGGTAAAGCAGCGACCCGGCCCGCATCGCCGTGGCCAGAGGTCCGTCGGTCCATGCCTCCGGCCGGTAGCCGCCGTCGAGCACGAGCGCCGGATCGTGGTGCCCGAGCAGCCTCGCCGGGGTCAATTCGGCATTGCCCTCCACGAACTCCATTCCGCGCCCCGAGGCCGCGGCGATCGCGCGGAGCAGCGTCGACTTGCCGGTTCCGGGGGGCCCGTCGAGCACCACGTGGCAGCCCTCCTGGAGCGCCACGGTGACGACCTCCGCCTGGCGGCGGAGGCCGACGACCTGTTCTTCGACCAGCAGCGGGGTGGGACTAGTGCTCGTGGAGGATCACGCCGCGGATGTTCTTGCCGGCCTCGAGGTCGGCGTAGCCGTCGTTGATCTCCGTAAGCTTGTACTGCTTGGTGACGAGCTCGTCGAGCTTGAGCTTGCCCGAGCGGTACAGGGTGAGCATCTTCTTGATGTCCTGGGTGGGATTGCAATCGCCGAACAGCGATCCCACGATCCGCTTGCGGTACAGGGTCATGTCGGCTCCCGACCAGTGGACGGTGAGCGCCTCGGGATGGGCCAGCCCGGTGAGCACGACCGTTCCGCCCTTGCGGATCGCCTGAGCGGCCTGCTGGACGACACCCTCGTCGACGACGTCGACGGTGACGATCGCGGCGTCGGCGCCCACCCCGCCGGTCAGCTCCTGGGCCAGCGCGACCGCCTCGCCACCGTCCGCGACGGAGTGAGTGGCGCCCATCTCCTGAGCGAACTCGCGCTTGAACGCCAGCGGGTCGACCGCGATCACGTTCGTCGCCCCGGCCAGGGCGGCGCCCTGCACGGCGTTGGAGCCGATCCCGCCGATGCCGAAGACGATGATGGTGTCGCCGACCTGCGCGTTGCCGGTGTTGACCGCCGAGCCGTAGCCGGTCGGCACGCCGCAGCCGCACAGCACGGCAACCTCGAGCGGCAGATCGTCGTCGATCTTGACGGCCGACGTCTCGGAGATCGTGGCGTACTGGGAGAACGTGCCCAGCATGCACATCGCCCCCAGGCTCTTGCCGTCGAGGCTGAAGGGGAAGCTTCCATCGGGCAGGCACCCCTCGAGGATCGTCGCGCCCAGGTCGCAGATGCTCTGCTGGCCCGAGGCGCACCAGCGACAGTGCCCGCACGATGGAATGAACGCACACACCACGTGGTCGCCGGTCTTGACGCGAGAGACGCCGGGGCCAACCGCCTCGACGATCCCCGCTCCCTCGTGGCCGCCGATGTAGGGCAGCTCGGCCGGCAGATCTCCGGTCATCAGGTGCATGTCGGAATGGCATAGGCCTGCCGCCACGTAGCGGATCAGGATCTCGTTGTCCTTGGGGTCCCGGACGTCGACGTCCAGGATCTGCCATGGCTCGTTGAGCCCGGTCAGCACGGCGGCTTTGCTCTTCACGGATCCCTCTCCTCGTCGGGCTTTGTAAAGCTGGCTGGAGCTTACCCGCCGCCGGGACCGCCGCCCGGCGCGCCGCCGTGTTGGCCCGCGGCTCGTCCGGGTACCCTGTGGAACATGGAGGCTCACGAGGTCAGCCCGGTACCCGGCGTCGAGCATTGGAGCTACGGCGCCTTCCGCCAGGATCACGAATCCGAGACGATCACCATCCCAGTGGTCCGGGATGATGGCGAGTCGGCGGAGTTCACCGTGCCCAAGTTCGTCGAAGCCCCGGACGACCTTCGCAGCATCGCGAGCGTGGTGATCACGGCGTTCGAGAACTGGGAGGCCGTGCAGGGGCTGGGGGCCTGATCCTGGCTCCGCTGGCACCGCCGCCACCCGACCGGTCTGAGAACCGACTGGGAGGTTTGCGTGGCTCGCTGGTTTTTTCTAGCCTCCGACGAGTCAGTACACGGCCTGCGGGCCTGGATCAGCGAAAGGAGGTGATCGGATGCGAAAGCAACGTGGCCGGGTGACGGAGCCCTTGGTGCGCGAGAACGGGAAGCTTCGCCCTGCGAGTTGGGATGAGGCGCTCGATGTCGCGACGACGGGCCTCGCCCGCGCCCGAGCGCAGGACGCGACGCGCTCGTTTGGCATGTTCAGCTGCTCGAAGGCGTCAAACGAGGTCAATTTTCTGGCGCAGAAGTTCGTGCGTTCTGTGATGGGGTCGAACAACATCGACTCGTGCAACCGCACCTGACACGCTCCTAGCGTCGTCGGTCTGGCGACGGTGTTCGGTGCGGGCGGCGGTACGTCGTCCTATAGAGAGGTCGAGGAAACGGATCTGCTGATCCTGTGGGGCTCGAACGCCCGCGAGACGCATCCGATCTTCTTCCACCACGTGCTCAAGGCCGTTCATCGCGGCGCTTTGCTGTACGCCGTCGATCCGCGCCGCACGGGCTCGGCTCAGTGGGCCGATGGCTGGTTGGGTCTTGACGTCGGCTCGGACATCGCGCTCGCCAATACGATCGCCCGCGAGATCATCCACGCCGGGCTGGCCAACGAGGCATTCATCAAACGCGCCACGTCGGGGTTTGCCGAGTATCGCGCCTCGGTCGAGCACTGGACGCTCGAGGAGGGTGAGCGGGTGACCGGCGTCCCGGCGCAGACGATCCGTGAGCTGGCGCATGCCTACGGACGAGCCGAACGGGCGATTCTCTGCTGGACGCTGGGGATCACCGAGCACGTCACCGGAGTGGACAACGTTCTGTCGCTGATCAACCTCGCGCTGTTGACCGGGCATGTCGGACGCTATGGGTCGGGCTTGAACCCGTTGCGCGGTCAGAACAACGTTCAGGGCGGTGGGGACATGGGCGCGATCCCGAACAAGCTTCCCGGATTTCAGGATGTGCAGGACGATCAGGAAGTCCGGGCACGCTTCGAGGCGGCCTGGGGGACGGAGCTGCCTCCGAAGCATGGCTGGCACCTGTCGCAGATGTTCGAGGCGATGGAGCATGGCGAGCTGAACACGCTCTACGTGCTGGGCGAGAACCCGGCCCAGTCCGAGGCCGACTCCAAGAAGTCACTCGCGTTGCTGGAGGGCCTTGACTTCCTCATCGCCCAGGACATCATCATGACCAAGACCTGTGACATGGCCGACGTGGTGTTGCCGTCCTCGGCCTCGTGGTGCGAGGCTGACGGAGGAACGGTGACCAACAGCGAACGTCGGGTGCAACGGATGCGCAAGGCGCTTGATCCACCCGGGCTCGCCCGCGACGATCATTGGATCATCTGCGAGCTGGCTCGCCGCCTGGGACATGACTGGGGCCATCCCTCGCTGGAGCAGGCCTGGGAGGAACTGCGGGAGCTGAGCCCGATGCACCGGGGTATGAGCTACGCCCGGCTGGAGGAGACCGGTGGCCTGCAGTGGCCATGTCCGAGCGAGGACCATCCCGGCTCTCTGTTCCTGCACGGGCGGCTGTGGGAGGAGCCGGCTGGGGGCCCGCCGGCGCCGTTTTCGATCACCGCGTGGGCACCGCCGATCGACGAGCTCAGCGAGGAGTTCCCGATCCGGCTCACGACCGGCCGACGGCTGGACTCCTATAACACGGGGGTGCAGTCGAATCTCTACAGCTCACCGCTGCGCCGCGGCGAGACGCTGGACCTATGCCCGGAGGATGCCGCGAGCCTGGGCCTCGAGCCGGGTGAGGTCGTTCAGATCAGCTCTCGCCGTGGTTCGATCGAGGCGCCCGTCCGCCTGGATGAGGGGCTGCGTCCCGGGCTGGCGTTCATGACGATCCATTTCGGAGATGACATCGACGTCAACGTGCTGACGACCGACTCCAACGATGCGAAGTCCGGCACGGCGGAGTTCAAGGCCACCGCCATCCGCATCGAGAAACGCGGTGGCGGAGAGCGGGAGGCAGCCGGCGTGGCGAGCGGCGAGGCCGGTCGGTAGCGTGGACGTCCATCTGCTTGACGCCGAGCCGACCGCGGCTGAGCGCGACGCCGTGGACGCGTTTCTCGGGCCGCCGTTGTCGAGCTGGGTCGGAGCCGATCGGGTTGACGATGGCCATTCGGCGCATGGCGGGCACTCGGCGCGCGCGGAGCGCCACCAGCTTCTGCCGACGTTGCACGCGCTGCAGGAGCATGCCGGCTGGATCAGTCCGGGCGGCCTGAACTACATCGCGCGGCGCCTGACGATCCCGCCCGCTGACGTCTATGGGGTGGCCACGTTCTATGCGCTGTTCTCGGTCGAGCCCCAAGCGCCCCGCGTGTTGCACGTCTGTGACGACGTCGTGTGCCGCTGCGCCGGCTCGGAAGCGCTGATCGCCAGGCTGACCGAACAGCTCGGCCCCGCGGGAACCGATCTCGATGGCAGCACCTGGCTGCCCAGCCCGTGTCTCGGACAGTGTGACCGGGCGCCCGCCGCGCTGGTGATCGAGTCCGGCGACTCTCCGGCGGAGCGCGAGCTGACGGCGGTCGACGCCGTCGGTCTGCTTGCGGTCATGGACGGAACGACACCGTCGCCCCCGCCGTCGGCGGTGCCGCCGCAGGCCGGCCAGCCCAGCCTGCGACTGCTCGCCCGGATTGGGCGGGCCGACCCGGAGAGCCTTGATGATTATCGCGCTCACGGCGGGTACGCGGCACTGCGGCGCGCCTTTGACATCGGCCCGGAAGGCGTGATCCGCGAGGTCCTTGACTCCAAGCTCATGGGCCGCGGCGGCGCAGCGTTCCCGACCGGGCGCAAGTGGGACGCGGTGGCCCGCCAGCCCCGACGGCCGCACTACCTGATCTGCAACGCGGATGAGTCCGAGCCCGGCACGTTCAAGGACCGCGTGATCCTCGAGGGCGACCCGTTCTCGGTCATTGAGTCGATGACGATCGCCGCCTACGCCACCGGGTGCGAGCGGGGCTACATCTACCTCCGCGGCGAGTACCCCCTTGCCCAGCGCCGGGTGGAGCACGCTGTCGAGCAGGCCCGCGAGCGCGGATTGCTCGGCGAGGACATCTTGGGGCACGGCCTGAGGTTCGACGTCGAACTGCGGAAGGGCGCCGGAGCCTACATCTGCGGGGAGGAGACCGCGATCTTCGGCTCGATCGAGGGCTTCCGGGGCGAGCCGCGCAACAAACCACCGTTTCCGGTTGAGCGCGGGCTGTTCGGCCAGCCCACGGTCGTCAACAACGTCGAGACCCTCGTCAATACGCTGCCGATCGTGCTCGAAGGCGGTCCGGCGTTCGCCGGCATCGGCACCGAGCGTTCGACCGGACCGAAGCTCTTCTGCGTCTCGGGGGCGGTCGAGCAACCGGGCACCTACGAGGTGCCGTTCGGGACGACGCTGCGCGAACTGCTCGAACTGGCGGGCGGCGTGCGGCCCGGGCGGAGCCTGAGCGCGGTGCTGCTCGGAGGCGCCGCCGGCAGCTTCATCACCCCCAAGGATCTGGATCTACCGCTCACGTTCGAGGACACTCGCGCCGCGAAGACGACCCTCGGCTCGGGGGTCGTGGTCGCGATCGACGAACAGGTCGACATCGGTCGTCTGCTGATGGTGATCGCCGCGTTCTTTCGCGATGAGAGCTGCGGGCAATGCGTGCCCTGCCGGGTCGGGACCGTGCGCCAAGAGGAGGCTCTGGCCCGACTTGTGTCTGGTCGCCCCCGGGGAACGGTGCAGGACGAGCTGGCCCTGATCGGGGAGATCGGCGAGGCGATGCGAGACGCCTCGATCTGCGGCCTGGGACAAACCGCGTCAGCCGCGATCGAGTCAGCGATCGATCGCCTCGGAGTCTTCAACTAAAGGAACGCGTTGATGATCGAACTGCCGATGGCCCCCACCCAAGCGCCCGCGCGCCTGGTGACGCTCAAGATCGACGGGAACGAGGTGGAGGTACCCGAGGGCTCGACCGTGCTCGACGCGTGCGCCAAGCTGGGGATCGACACTCCCACCCTCTGCTACGGCGAGACCCTGACTCCCGCCAACGCCTGTCGGATCTGCGTGGTGGAGATGGAAGGCGCCCGCACTCTGATACCCGCGTGCTCGCGCAAGGTCGAGCCGGACATGGTCATCCACACCGATTCGCCGCGGGTGCGCCGCAGCCGCAAGATGGTGATCGAGTTCCTGGCCTCCTCGGTCGACCTCTCGATCACCCGCGACGCGCCCGCCTACCTCGAGCGCTACGACGCCCACCCGGAGCGCTACGGCCCGCCGGCGCCCCCCGACACCGAGCGCGACCACAAGCGGACCGGCCATCACGAGACACCCGACGGCCAGACCGCCGCCACCGTGCACGCGCCCACGAAGATCGACAACGAGCTCTACGTCCGCGACTACTCCAAGTGCATTCTCTGCTACAAGTGCGTCGACGCCTGCGGCGAGCAGTACCAGAACACGTTCGCGATCACCGTGGCGGGGCGCGGCTTCGACGCCCGCATCTCCACCGAGTACGCCAACCCGCTGCCCGAGTCCGCCTGCGTCTACTGCGGCAACTGCATCGCCGTGTGCCCGACGGGCGCCTTGATGTTCAGCTCGGAGCATGAGCTCCGCGAGGAGGCGGCGTGGGACGAATCCCGCCAGAGCCAGACCGAAACGATCTGCCCCTACTGCGGTGTGGGCTGCAATCTCACGTTGCACGTCCAGGACAACCAGATCGTCAAGGTCAGCTCGCCCGACGATCACGACATCACGCGCGGCAACCTGTGCATCAAGGGCCGCTTCGGCTTCCAGCACATCAGTCCGAAACCCGCCTCGCCCGACAGGGAGTGACGTCCCAAGCGGCGACCGCCGCTTGGCTACTGGTCCGGGGGCTACGACCCAGGAACGGTCAGATGCGCGCAACGCGTCGCGCCGTCACCAGACAGGCCACGGTGCTGGAGCGGATCGGTCGGCCGAGCTCTCGGTGGAGGGCGAAGTTCTCGGCGCACAGAGCGTCGCGCTGCCGGGCCGAGAGCCGCGCCCAGAACGACATCGTGCCGAGCAGAGCGTTGAGCGCGTCGGCCGTGTGCTCCAGGCGTGCCGGCACCGCGGCGAGCTGCGTGTCGTCGAACAGGTGGGCGGCATACCCCCGAGCGAGCTCGTAGCTCCCCAGCCATGCCCATACCTCCGACACGTTGCCGCGCCGCTCACCCGCGCCCTCGAGCGCGCCGACAAGGTCGCGGTACGTCGGCCAGTCGGTGGCGATCTCCGGCGCCACCGTCGCCATCGCGGCGCGGAGCGCCTGCTGATCGCCGGCGCTGCGCGGCTCCTGCAATCCGAAGTAGGAGATCAGCGCGAGCGTGCCGCCGTCGATGAGCGCGTCGGCGGTCTTTCGCCAGCTGACATCCGGATCAACCCAGTGAATCGCCGATCCCGACAACACGGCCGAGTAACGCGCGCGCGGCAGCGGCGCATCCTCGAGGCGCCGATTGACGAACTCCACCTCGCCGGCGTTGGGGAGCTGCTCGCGCGCCCGCGCGATCAGCCGTTCGCCAGGCTCGATCGCCGTCACCCGCAGGCCGCGGGCGAGCAGGCTGCGCGTCAGCTGGCCCGTGCCACAGCCGATCTCGAGCACCTCTGCGCCGGGACCGAGATGTCCCACCTCGCACGCCCGGTCGATCAGCGCGTCCGGATAACTAGGCCGGTGACGGTCATATTCCCCGGCGACCTCGTTGAAGACCTCGCCGTAGCGACTGGCCTCGGCGCTCCATGACATTTCCGGAAGGTAGATGACGACCAGGACGAGCCGGCCGACCGAGGGACCCGCATCTCGCTGTGGTCTCGCCATAGGGCGGTAGGCTCGCCACTGGATGCTCGCGAGTGTCGCTGACTGCGAGAGAAATCAGGCGGCGTGGAATGCCGCGATCGCACTCGCCGGGGGCGGAGAGGTCTGGGACGACGGTGGACTGCGGTGGTCATGGCAGGCTCACGATGGGCAATTGATGCTCAACTTCCCGCAGAGCATCCCGGTCGCCGCGGCTCGTCGCGGCGTCGAGGAGGCGCGCCGTCGCGGGGCGGACATCGTGGGTGCGTGGCTCGGGGCGGACGTTGACGCTTCACCGCTTGATCGCGTCGGGTTCGAGCGCGGGTGGGAACCGTGGTGGATGGCCGCACCGCTGGCGGCGATCGCGCAGCCTGACGACGTGCGCGTCATGATCACCCGCGACGTGCCTGAGTACGGCGATGGCGGGCGGCGGTTGCTCTCGCTCGCCGAGGGTCCAGCGTCACGAGCGTGGCACGCGGTCGCGCGAATCGATGGCCGGTTCGCCGGCCGTGCTTGGGCCTTCGCCCCGGACGGGATTGCCGGCATCTACGACATGGACGTCTGGCCCGGTTTTCAGCGCCGAGGGCTGGGGCGCGCCTTGCTGCGGTTGGTGTGCGCGCCAGCGCGCGCCGCGGGGGCGCGGGTTGCGGTCCTCAACGCCACGCCGGACGGCGAGCGGCTCTACTCCGCCGAGGGCTTTTCCCGGATCGGAACCGGCATCACCTATTGGCACCACCTCGGCTGCGGGGCCTGAGTCTCGCGAGTCCTCCGTTCGGGGATCGGCCGTCCCCGGCTCGAGCAGATCTGCGGGGTCGTCACCGCTGAGCTGCGCTCTCAGGTGAGCGCACCGGGCGATCTCGCCCGCGCGGTCGAGCTGAATCCCGCTCGCCTCGAGCTGGCAGAGATTCTCGGCGCGTTGCCCGCGACCAGTACCAGCTTCGACGTTCCCAGCCTTCCTGCCGAAAGCGCCGGGAACGATCCCCTCTTTCTCGATCTACGGCTCCGAGCGCTCGTCACCCGCCCGCTCCCTCATGCGCGCCCGTGATGCCCGGCCGCACGCAGGATCGCGACGCGGTGCGTCGAGTCGACTCTAGGGGCCGAACGTAAAGGTGGCGGTCGTTCCGCCGCCGCCGCCGGGAACGGTGATAACCGGGTTAGAACCTGCCTCGGCCGGCGTGGGAGCGACAAGGCTGTACACCACAGGGAGGAGCGTGCCGGCGATCCCGACGGTGCCCGCCCGCTGGATGAACCGACGGCGGCTCTGTCGCCTCGCCGACGGTGCGCGCACAGGGACACCTGCCTCGAGCAGGTCGCTGTCAGTCAGGTAGTCGAGCGCGACCTGGACGAGGTTCTCATCGGCCATTTCGCCCAACGTGGGTCGGACGAACGACAGCAACTCGGCCAGGGAGCGGTTCCCGTCACATGCCGTCCAGACGACGGCTGCCGAGTGGTTGAGCCGTGTCATCCGATCGGTGCGCTGGTCGTAAATGACGAACTCACCGTCGACCTCCTCGCAGATCAGACCGTCAGAACGGGCTCTTGGCGCGGTTTGCCCCATCTCGATCTCCCCTAGATGCCCCCGGTTCGCGATCGCTCTGCGACCGCCGAGTCACCGGATACTACTGCCCATCGATCTTGCGACCGGCGGGACCAGGCCGATTACCCTTGCGCGGTGGCGACAATCGCGGTCGTAAACATCGCGCTCCACGGCCACCTCGGCCCGGGGCTGCGCCTCGCCGCTACGCTCGCCGGGCTCGGGCACCGGGTCATCGTGTGGGCGCCCGAGGATCGGCGAGTGCAGGCACAATCGCTCGGTTGTGAGCTGGTCGAGCACCGGCCGTCTTCGTTGGGAGCTCCCTGGAGCGACGTGTCGGAGTTGGCGGTGTGCCAGGCCCGGGCAACCACCGAGTGCCTTCCCGATCTGCTGGACGGATTCCTGGCCGAGGGCGTCGACATCGTCGTCCACGACGTGCAAGCTCCATGGGGCCGCGTCGCCGCGGACTATCTCGGGCTGCCGAGGATCGTTTCCAACCCGCTCTATCCGTTGTGGGCGCGCCCACCGGACTCCCCGCGCACAACGGCCGTGAGCTCGCAGGTCAGTGGCCGTATCGCCGAATCGATCCTCGCGCACGCGGCCGAGCGTGGCAGCGTCCTCGCGCGGTATGGCATCGATCTGGGCGACTCCGCCGGGACCGCCCTCAGCACGGGCGAGTGGACGGTCAGCTACACCACCGCGGCGGTGCTCGGCGCGGCATCGCCAGCCGCTGGCTGGTGTATGGCTGGACCCTTGATGAACCGACGGAGAGGCGCGGTGGAGAGTGGCCGGCCGCTCGTCTATGCGGCGCTGGGGACCGCGTCGCCTGGCGCCGACGCAGCATTCCCCGTGATCATCGAGGCGCTCGGCGAGCTCGACGTCGACGCACTGCTGTCCACCGGCGGGATGTGCACGCCGGAAGCGCTCGGGCCGTTGCCGGCCAACGTGAGCGCACGTCGCTTCGTGGACTCGGGCGAGATCCTCGCCCGGGCGGCAGTCCATGTCACCCACGGCGGTGGCAGCTCCGTCCACGAGTCGTTGGTTGCCGGGGTGCCGATGGTGTGCCTGCCGTTGGGCTCCGACCAGCGGGATTGGGCGCGTCGCGTGGTCGCCTGCGGCGCCGGCGAGATCGCCGAGTACGAGCCGCGCCTGATCCGCCAGGCGATCGGACGTCTCCTCGTATCGGACGACGCGCGTCAGACGGCCAGAGAGCTGGCTGAGCAGCTGCTCAGCCATCCCGGAGCTGCGCTCGTCGGCGACCTGATCGACTCCATCCTCGCCGGCGAATCCGCCTGACACGCTGCACGATAGGTAACCCAGCGTCAGCCCGCCGGTGCACCAGGGTTGAGTCTCATTTTCGTCGAGCGGTCGGGGTCAGTCAGCCATTCGCATCCGCATCATCAGGTCGCGCGCCGTCGCCTCGGACTCGCCGCGAGGCCCGGCCAGTCCGTCCACGCGCTCGCATGCGAGCCGGATCCGGCGCATCGCCATCACCGACTGCGAGCGGGCCGCGACCGTGTTCTCGAGCAGATGCAACATTGCCTCCCCGCGCGACACCGGCCGAGGATCCCACCGGTCGCCCGGTCGAAAACTGGTCGCGACGACCAGGCGGGCCGGGGTCGGGACGGTGATGACCGACGCTCCGAGCCCCTCTGGATCGACTATGCGAGCCACGCCGGCGCCGTCACGAATCGACAGCGCCATCGGGAACGGGAGGATCGTCCCGCGCTCGTCGATCACCGCGTACTCATCCGAGAGGTACGCAGCACCCATGCGCAACAGCGCCGCGACGAGCGTGCTCTTGCCGCTGTGGGATCTGCCGGGAATGAGCAGCGCCCTCCCATTCACCGCCACCCCGCCGGCATGGACGAAGAGATCGGATGAGTGCAGCGCGACGTGATGACGCAGGCCCGCAGCCAGCCGCGCGCGCGGCCCGGTCCCCGCCGCCGTCACCGAATCGGGCTCAGGCGACGCCGTCGGGCTCACCCGGCCCTGCGAGTCCACGGCCAGACGCACGTGAGTCGGCCCATCCGCGATCAACCGCGCGCCCGTCGGCAAGACCGACAGAGCCTCACGGCACAACCCGGCGTCGACGAAATCGAGCGACACGACTGCGCCGTAGGCTGCGAAACTCAGCGACGTACCGTTCGCGGATCTCACACCGACATGATGACGACTGTCCGGATACCACCCGTCGAGGTAAACGTCTCAGCGGGATCGACGCCGCGGCGAGCCATTGCCGCTCACCCAACCGGGCACCTTCAATGACAAACTCACCACAGGTGTCGCGTTGATCGCCTGACGCCGCCGGCGTTTAAATGCCCAGCCCCGCACGGCCGACGGGCACGCGCTTGTCGATCCTGTACAAGCCGAACTCTTTGCGCGACAGCCGATAACCAGCGGGGCTTTTGTACGAAGCGGCTGAAGGGACTCGAACCCTCGACCTTCTGCATGGCAAGCAGACGCTCTAGCCAACTGAGCTACAGCCGCGCGTCGGCGAGTATAGCCCTGGCGGTCAATGCTTCAGCGGTCCGGCGGCTCGCCGGTACGCTCTCCGCCACGCCTGCTGTCCCGAGTCTCATGGATGTTGCGGTCATGGTCTGGTCCTGCCCTCTGGACCTGCCCGAGTCAGCCCGGCTCGAGCTGGACGCTTGCCTGCCTGAGTCCGAGCGCCGCGAGGCAGAGCAACGTCGAGACCCGCTCGATCGCAGGCGCTGGTTGACCGCACGGGCCTGGCGGCGCCAGCTTCTGGCCACCCATCTGAGCAGCGATCCGCGCACCCTGACGATCGTGGTCGACGAACGTGGCAAGCCGCGGCTGGGTGGAGACGACGCCGGCTTGCGCTTCAGCACGTCACGCAGCCAGGACCTCGCCCTGGTCGCCTGTAGCCGGCACATGGAGGTCGGGGTGGACGTCGAGGCGATCAGTTCCGGCATCGACGTCGAGGGCTTCGCGGCCAGGTTTCTCTCGCCGTCCGAGCAACGCGCGCTCGCGAGGCGAGCGGTAGGGCAGCGCCGCACGGCCCTGTTCGCCTGCTGGGTGAGAAAGGAGGCCTACCTCAAGGCCACGGGTGCCGGGCTCTCTGTTCCGCCGGCCACGGTCGAGGTGTGGGCGGGAGACGACCGGCCGGTAACGGTGTCCGGATGGTCGGTGCATTCAGTGGTTGTTGGCCCTGGTTTCACCGCCGCCGTCTCCGGCTCGGGGCCGCCGACTTGGACTCCGTCGGGTCCGCATAAGCCGAACCTGACCATGTCCGACGATCTGGCTGACGATAGATAAGCTTCTTCAGATACGGGAAGGATTCGCTAGGAAGGCGGTCTTATGCGACGAGGGCAGATGAACCATTCCACAGCGCTTGACCTTTTCGAGGAAGCGGTGCGCAATGCGCGCGCCAGTGTGGCTGTTCGTGATGAGGGCGGCATCCTCAGCTACGGCGACGTCTCAGAGCGCGCTGAACGCCTGGCGAGACATCTGCGCCAGCGCGGGGTCAAGAGGGGCGATCTGATCGGCCAGTGCCTGGAGCGCTCCGCCTCCCTGGTGGTCGGCGCGCTGGCGGCGTTCAGCCTCGGGGCGGCTTACGTGGCCATCGACCCTGCCTACCCGGACGACCGCATTCGCTGGATGCTCGACGACGCCGATGTAGCGGCGCTCGTGACCGACGAGCAGAATGCCAGCAGGCCTCTAGGCCGGGGAGCGACGGTCGTACTCGGACCCGGCGGCCAGCTTCCTGCCGACGCGATCGCGGACGGGGACGAGCCTCTGCCCGCACCGCCGCACTCCACGGACCTGGCGTATGTGGTCTACACATCGGGCTCCACGGGCCATCCCAAGGGAGTGATGGTCGAGCACGGCAGCCTGGCCAACCTGATCGCGTGGCATCACGCCGCCTTTTCACTCACGAGCGCCGATCGCTGCACCCAGCTGGCCAGTCCCGGTTTCGACGCCGCCGTATGGGAGATTTGGCCGAGCCTCGCCTGCGGGGCCGCGCTCCACGTTGTTCCCGAGCAGCTCCGGCGCGACCCGCTGGGCCTGCGTGACTGGCTCGTAGCCGAGGACATCACCGTCAGCTTTGTGCCGACCGCCATCGCCGAGACGCTCATCGCGGTGCCGTGGCCGCGGACGGCGAGGCTGCGATACCTGTTGACCGGAGGCGACGCCCTCACTCGCAGGCCTCGCCCGGATCTCGGCTTCGAGGTGATCAACAACTACGGGCCCAGCGAGACCGCGGTGGTCGCTACCTCCGGTCCTGTCGCCCCCGATGGTCGTGGAACGCCGTCGATCGGGAGGGCAATCGCCGGAGTGAGGCTTGAGATCGTCGACGACGACCTGGTACCGGTGGCGACCGGCGAGGTCGGCGAGCTCCTGGTCGGCGGGGTCGCCGTTGCCCGCGGCTACCTTCACCGCGACGACCTGACCGCCGCGTGCTTCCTCCAGAACGGGGAGGGCCGGTGGTATCGGACCGGCGACCACGTTCGGCTGGGTCTCGACGGCGAGCTGGAATTCCTGGGGCGCGCCGACGACCAGCTGAGCCTTCGCGGCTTTCGGGTCGAGCCGGCCGAGATCGTGGCCGCGCTGAGCTCGCACTCGGCCATCAGCACGTGCGCCGTGCTCGGGGTCGGTCGCTCGGGCACCGACCGCGAGTTGATCGCCTACGTTGTGGCCGGCGGAAATGAGCGCCCGACCAATGTCGATCTGAGCGACTTCGTCGGCGAACGGCTCCCCGAGTACATGGTGCCGGCCCGCTACGTGTGGCTCGACCGGCTGCCGCTCACCATCCACGGCAAGCTGGATCGCCAGGCCCTGGAAGAGCCGCTGGAGCCGGCCCGGCTGCCCGTCGCCGGTCCACCCCCCGGCGCCGACGTTGAAACGACGGTTGCCGCCTTGGTCGCCGAACTGCTCGGCATCGAGGAGATCGGGATGAACAAGAACTTCTTTCTGCTTGGCGGCCACTCGATGCTGGGGGCCCAGCTGATTGTCCGCCTGGAGGACCTGTTCGGCGCGGAGGTCAGCCTGCGATTCGTGTTCGACCATCCGACGATGGCCGAGATAGCGCGCGAGGTGAGACGCCAGATCGCCGAGAACGAGGATGCCGCGGCGGTGGCCGGGTGAGTACCCCGGCGCTGGAGGACGGATCCGCGCCGCTCAGTCTCTACCACCTGCTCGATCCCGAGGTGCTGGCCGATCCATATCCGCTGTACCGGCGGCTGCGGGAGGAGAGCCCGGTGCACTGGGACCCGTACCTGCATGCCTGGGTGGTCACCCGTTACACCGACGTGGTCACCGTGCTGCAGCGGTTCAGCGCCGCGGCGACGCAAACTCCGGAGCGGCTGGCCGATCTCGGCCTGGGCGAGCTCAGCCCGGTCGCCGCCCTGCTGGTCCGCCAGATGCTGTTCCTCGACCCGCCCGAGCACGGCCGGGTGCGCCGGCTGGCCTCGGCGGCATTCACGCCCCGACGTGTCGCCCGGCTGCGCGAGCACATTCGTCAGGTCACCGAGACGCTCATCGACGGGCTCGCAGACGGCGAATTCGAGTTGATGGCCGGCTTGGCCAATCCGTTGCCGGCGATCGTGTCCGCCGAGATGCTCGGGGTGCCCACGACCGACCATGAGAAGCTGAAGGCCTGGTCTCAGGAATTCGGCGAGATGCTCGGCAACTTCCAGCACAACCCGGCCGGACGCGAAAGACGCTCCAGAGCGTCGAGGAGATGGTCGCCTACTTCGTCGCCGCGGTGAGGCGCGAGAGCGGCGATCCGACGGAGGGCCTGATCAACGCGCTGGTCAGCGCCGAGGTAGACGGCGACCGCCTGAGCGAGGAGGAGATAGTCGCCAACGTGATCCTCACCATGGTCGGGGGCCAGGAGACCACCACCAACCTGATCGGCAACGGACTTCTCACCCTGCTGCGCCAGCCCGACCAACTCGCGCGGCTGCGGGCCGATCCGGGCCTGCTGCCCAGTGCGGTGGAGGAGCTGCTGCGCTACGAGAGCCCCAGCCAGTACACCGCTCGGATGGCGCTTGCCGGGGCGGTGCTCGGCGATACCGAGATCCCGGAGGGGGACGCGGTGCTCGCCGTGATGGGGGCCGGCAACCGCGACCCCGAGCGCTTTCCCGATCCCGATCGGCTCGACCTCGGCCGCGAGGACAACCGTCACCTTGCCTTTGGCTGGGCCGCGCACTTCTGCTTCGGCGCGCCCCTGGCGCGGATCGAGGGTCAGCTGGCGTTCGAGACGCTGCTGACGAGGTTCACCGAGCTGTCTCTGGCTCCCGACCAGGAGATTCGCTGGCGTCCCCACCTCGGGCTGCGCGGCCTGACCTCGCTGAGGGTCCTGGCCGCGTGACGCTGGCCGATGTCAGCCAGAGGGCGCCGCCACCCCTCTCGGTGGCCCAGGAGGCGCTCTGGTACGTGGCACTCCTCGCCCCAGCACAGACTCCCTATAACGAAACGGTCTCCTTCCGCAAGGACGGTCCGTTCGATGTTGGCGCCATTCGTCGCGCCTTCAACGAGATCGTTCACCGCCACGAGGCGTGGCGCACCACGTTCGACACCGTGGGGGGTGAACCGGTCCAGATCGTCGCACCGGCGCCGCACTTCGATCTGCCGGTGATCGATCTAAGTCATCTGACAAGGGAACAGGCCGAGCGCCGATGCATCCGTCTCGTCGGCGATACCGCGAGCGTCCCCTACGACATTCGCCTCGGCCCGCTGCTGCGTCCGCGGTTGATTCGGTTTGCCGAGGATCACCACCGGCTCTACCTGGCGATGCACCATCTCATCTTCGACGGCGTGAGCGTCTCTCGCGTGGTGCTGCCCGAGCTCATCGCGCTCTACGAGGCATTCAGTGCCGGCCGACCATCGCCGCTTTCCGAGCCGCGGGCTCGGTATGAGGATTACGCCCGCTGGGAGCAGCAATGGATAACCGAGCCGCGCCTCGCCCGGCGCTTGCGGTACTGGCGCGAACACCTGGTCGAGTGTCCGACCCTCCAGCTTCCCCTTGACCATCCGAGGCCGGCGGCGCCACTGTTTCGCGGCGGCGTGCTGACGCTTTCGGTGAGCAGCCAGAGCGCAGACCGCCTCAGAGCCGTCGGCCAGAGCCTCAGGGCGACCCTGTTTCAGGTGTTTGCGGCTACCTGGTCGGTGTTGCTCGGCCGTTACTCGGGCCAGGCCGAAGTGGTCTTCGGGACTGCTGCGGACCTTCGCCAGCGACCGGAGTTCGAATCAGTCGTGGGCTACTGCCTGACGCCGGTGGCGTTGCGAATCGACCTGAGCGGCGATCCTCCGTTCAACGAGCTGGTGGTGCGCTGCCGCAACGAACTGCTCGACGGCCTCGATCATCTCGTGCCCTTCGAGCGGGTGGTTCGCGAAGTTCCCCACGATGGTGCCTCGAGCGCCAATCCGATCTATCAGACGATGCTGGTCCATGAACCGTTTGCCGTCGTGCCCGACTCGTCGTGGTCGATCGACCAGAGCGAGGTCGGCGACGCTGTGGGGAGCTCAAAGCTCGACCTCGAGCTGGAGCTGGATGAGCGCCCGGACGGGCACATCGCCGGCCGGCTGATCTACGACGCTGAGCTGTTCGAGCGTACGACAGCGATGAGGATCGTCGACCACTGGCTGCGTCTGGTTGATGCCGCCGCGGCCGATCCCGAGCTGCCGGTATCGCAGCTCCCCATCCTCACCCCCGCTGAGCAGCAGCGCCAGCTGGCGGAATGGAACGCCACCGCGATCGAGCGACCCCAGCGTCCGGTCCACGAGCTCATCGATGCGCGCTCCGAGCGCCAGCCTGACGCTCCCGCGGTCTCGATCGGTGAGTGCACGCTCCAGTATGAGGAACTGGTTCGTCGTGCGCATGGCATCGCCGCGCAACTGGCCAGGGCGGGGGTGACGGCCGGCGACGCGGTCGCGGTCTGCGGCGAGCTGTCGGCCGAGCTGGTCGTCGCGTCGCTGGGAGCACTCGCGGCTGGCGCGGGGGTGTCGTTGCACCCCGGCGCGCCGGCCGGGCAGGGGTCGCTTATCACCGTTGAGGGTGCCGACGGGGTGCGGTTCGGGGTGGAGCGGGGTGACCTTGGCAGTCTCGCGCTGCGCCACGCCGGCGCGGTCAACCTGGCCGCCGCCGTGACCTCCGAGGTCGACCTCAGTCCGGACGACACGGCGCTCGTCCTGCCGCTGACGGCGTGGCACGCGTCGGTGGTCGCGCTCTGGATGCCGCTGATCGCCGGGGCGCGGATCGTGCTCGCACCTGCCGAGATTGCCGACGATGGAGCTGCGATCAGCCGCCTGATAGCCGACGAGAAGGTCACCTTCATGCACGCCGCGCCGAGCCAGTGGCAGGCCCTGATCGACACCGGTCTGCGGGCCGCACGCGGCCTGCGGGCGCTGAGCGGCGGCGGCCGGCTCTCGGCCGACCTGGCGGACGCGATCCTCGAGCGCTGCCGGGTGCTGTGGAACGCCCACGGTAGCCAGGCGACTGGCGGCTACTGCACGCTGGCCCGCGTGCAGCGGCCCGGACCGGTTGCCCTGGGACGCCCGATCGCCAACACTCGCGTGTACGTGCTCGACGCCCACGACCAACACGCGCCCGTGGGCGTCACCGGTGATCTGGTGGTGGCCGGCGACGGCGTGGCCTCGGTGCTCATGGAGGCCGCGGCGCCTCGCCAGCGCAACGGCTGCACGATGTTGCCGTCTGCCGCGGATCCCTCCGACCCGCGGATCGGAGTCGCTCAGGTCATCGACGACCCGGCGGGCGCCGGGCTGGCCGTGCGCACCGATGATCGCGTCCGCTGGCGGGCCGACGGGCAGCTGGAGGTCGCGCCCGAGCCGTACGCGGCCTGACCGCGCAGGACCGTCCTGAGATAGCCGCGGCGTGTGCAGCCTGCACCATGCGCGGTGCCGGCTCACCGATCGATCGGGGCGCTAGAAGCTCCAGCTGACGCCGACCGTGTGCTGCTTGTCCCAGGTGGCGGCGTCGTGGCCGGGAGCGCCGGTGATCGAGCGTTGCTCCTGCAAGAAGATCTGGACGTGCTTGCCGGTGTGGGGGACGGTGAATGCCAATTGGGCGCCGGCCACGGCTTGACCCATTCTCTCGGCCTTGACGCCCAGCGTGCCCTTTGGGTCCGGGGTCGTGTTCATGCCGGCCACGGCCTGGACGATCGCCTGGAACTGAAGCAGATCCTTGACGATGTCAATTGCGTAGTCGACCTGTGCGGCGGCCTGGAAGTTCGAGAGCGTGACGTCGACCAACTTCGGTAGACCGCCCTCGCCCTTCGCCATGTTGTACGTTGCCGAACCCTGGAAGACGAGCTGCAGCTTCCCCGCGATGGGCGCATCGATCTCGAAGGCGACGGCCGCCAATGTGACCTGCTCGTTGGGCGGGTCGGTGGACTTCTTGCCGCCCTTCACAGTCTTGTGGCTCGCGAAGTTGAGCTGATACTGCAGCTGGATGTCGCCCGGATCCTTGGGCTCGGGCTCGGGGGCGACGGTCGGGGCCGATCCGAACGCCGCGGCGCGCCGGTCGTCCCGGATCCCGCGACCGTCCCACTGTTGGTGGCGGATCGTCGGGCTCGTCTTGTAGCCCTCGCCGCGCGCTGCCGCCTCGTTGGCCTGGTCCCGGCTCGGCTTGTCAGCGCTCGCGGCAGCCGTCTTCTCCTGCTTGCGAGTCTCGAGATCGGCGCGCACGAACCGTTCGACCACCGCGTGATCGACCCCGAGGAATCCGGCCCGGATCGCGTCGCAGTTGTACAGGCGGACCACGTCTGAGACCTTCGCATCGGTGCTTCCGTTGATCCGGAGGCTGCAGGCGTCTCCGTCCTTGGAAGCCGGCCAGGGCGCATCGAACTCATACCAGTCCAGCCAGTCGACGATCGGGCCCGCGGCGCGCTGGCCGGGCTTGCCTTGACCGTCGGAGAACTGGTCGGCACTTCCCTCGTAGGCGGGCCACGGAAACGACGCCGAGCCCCCCGTGCTCGCGTCCGGGGCATCCCGCGTCACGAAGTCGATGTCGCTGGCTCGGTCGAGCTTCTGGCGCGACAGATCGTCGAGGATCGCACCCAGAACGTCATTGTGCGGCGCCGCGAGCCCCTGCGCGGCGACCTCGCGCTCGAAGGCGAACGCGGCGCCCGTCGCGTAGTTCGGCTTGCCGTTCCACGAGCACTGGATCGGGATCGGCTCCACGCTGTTCTTGGTGTAGGCCTTCTCGGAGTCGGCATCCCGGGGGGCGATCTTGTTGACCGCCAGCCACGTCGCCAGCGCGGGGCGCCAGTCAGGCGCGGTCGAAGCGGCCGATGCGCTCGCGGCGACGGTGTCGGTCGCGTCGCGATGCAGCACTCGCATCCCCATCGCGGCCACCGCGGCGGGATCGCGCCCCGCGAGCGACGACCTCAGCAGGTCAGAGGGCCCCGGATCGCGGAGCAGACGGCCTGTCGCGCGGTTGCCGATCGCGCGCTGGAGCGAGAGCAGGCCCGCGGAGCCTCTCCACGCCACCGCAGCGTCGGCCGGCGCGGCCACGGGCGCGGGCCGCTCGGTGGCGGGTTCGCTCGGCGCTTGGTCTCGTGCTGCTTCCCCGCTCATGGCCCCGTCCATCGGCGCTTGCCCGGCTCGGCGACGTTTCCTTACCCGCCCGGGCGCGGAGCCGCGGACGCGCAGCGCCAACCCTATCGCGAGCACCGTCCGGGGGCGAAGGCCGTACACGTCCGGACAACCAATCCAGCGCCGAGCCTGAGAGCGCGCCGTCTACAGGTCATTCCCTGAAGGCGACGACCGGAATCGAACCGGTGTAGACGGCTTTGCAGGCCGCTGCGTAGCCACTCCGCCACGTCGCCGACGGCCCCAAGGGTAGCGTTGGTCAGGCCGAACGGAGTACGACGGCGTTGCCGGACGGGTCACGCACGACGGTCGCGCCGTCGGACGGGTCGGCGGCCAGGCCGGCGGCGCTGACCCGGGCGAGCACGCGCTCGAGTTCGGCGCGATCGGGCAGCCGCACGGCGAACGAGCGCAGCCCGACGGCCCCGGCAGGGGGCGGGGCGGCGCCGGCGCTGTTCCAGGTGTTCAGGCCGATGTGGTGGTGATAGCCGCCCGCCGAGACGAACAGCGCGCCCGGATAACCGCGCACGGTCACGTCGAAGCCCAAAACGCCGCGGTAGAAGTCCTCGGCGTCGGCGATGTCCGCGACCTGCAGGTGGACGTGACCCATGCGCGTACCCGCGGGAAGGCCGTCGGGCACGGGCGGCGCGCCGGTCAGCTCGTCGGCGAGCGACTGCAGGTCGAGCGGCAGCGTGGCCATCGCCAGCTGGCCGTTCTCGTCCGTGCGCCACTCGCTGCGCTCACGGTCACGGTAGATCTCGATCCCGTTGCCGTCGGGGTCGTTCAGGTACAGGGCCTCGGAGACCAGATGGTCGGACGCCCCGCTGAGCGGCCAACGTGTCCGGGCCAGGCGGCCCAGCGCATAGGCCAGCTCGCGCCGCGACGGCGTCAGCACCGCAAGGTGAAAGAGACCGGTCGCGCGGGGGTTCAGTGCGGGCGCCGCGGAATCGCCGCGCAGGGTCACCAGGTCCGGCTCGTCGGCGACGCCCAGGGCCAGCCGCCCGTCGTCGAGCTCACGCGCGTGCAACCCAAGCGCGTTCTCATAGAACGCGCGCGAGCGGTCGAGCTCAGTGACGGTCAGGGCGACCGCCCCCACGGTGGTGGCGGGGGCGATCGAGGGGGTGGAGGTGGCGCTCATGGACCTGTCGAGCAAGACTACGCCGCCGCGAACTGGTGGTGGTGCTCGACGAGACCGGCCACGAGCTCCGCGAGGCGCTCGCGCGTCTCGGGGTCCGTGAGCTCGCCGTCGGCGCTGAACAGCTCGGGGGCGTCGGCGACAGCCAGCTCGGTTGGCAGCACCCGTGCGCCGGCCACGCCCAGCGCCCTCCGGAGGTGATCCTGGGCCCACATCGAGCCGTAGGCCGTGACGCTGGCGCCGACGGCAGCCACCGGCTTGCCCCACAGCGCGGCGTCCGGCCCGTGTGGGCGAGACGCCCAGTCGACGACCTGCTTGATCTGGCCCGGCATCGTGGTGTTGTACTCGGGGGTGGCGAACAGCACCGCGTCGGCGGACTCGATCTCGGCCCGCAGCCGCGCCACCTCGGCCGGCGGCTGATCGGTGTCGCGATCCTCGTTGTACGGGGGCAGCCGGTCCAGGTCCTCGTAGATGTCCAGCGCTGTGCCGTCCGGCACCAGTTCGGCGGCGGCCCGCAGCAGCGCCGTGTTGTACGACGCTGCGCGCAGGCTGCCGGAGATCGCGAGGATCCTCATTAGTCGCTCTTCACGGCCGAGACGTTGATCTGCAGCTTGACCTCGTTGGCGACGAGCAGGTTGCCGTTGGGGAGCGTCTGGTTCCAGGCCAGGTCGAACTCGCGCCGGTCGATGGATCCCTCCAGCTCCAGCCCGATCCGCTCGTTGCCCCACGGGTCCTGGCCGTTCTCAGCGATCGCGCCGGTGAGCTCAATCGGCTGGGTCACGCCCTTGATGGTGATCTCGCCGTTGAGGCGGACCTCGCCGTCAGCCGTCGCGTCGGTGCCGGTCGACTGAAACGTGATCTGAGGATGCTGGTCGACGTCGAAGAAGTCCGGGGCCTTGAGATGGCCGTCGCGGTTCTCCTCGCCGGTGTCGACGGTTGCCACGTCAACGCTGCCCTGAAGCACGGGGGTATCGCCGGACGCGTCGACTGTCCCTTCGAAGCCGCGGAAGCTGCCGCGTACGGTGGCAATGCCCATGTGCTTGACGGCGAAACCGACGTTGGAGTGGGCGGGATCTACGTTGTAGACGCCGGTCGGAATGCGATCGGCAGTGAGGCTTGTGACTGACATGAGGCTCCTTGACGAAAGGGGATGGTTGAGTCAACAACAACCATAGCAATTTTGTTTGCGGGGTCAAGTATTGAGAGGTCAACCGCCATCGCGAGGACCGGCTGTGGGAGCCGGCAGGAGAAGGCGGGAGCTACTCGACGGTGCAGGAGCCGTCGAGGTGCGCGCCGGGGAGGCGGCGCAGCAGCGAGGCGAGCTGGTCGATCTCCTGAAGCGTGAAGTGCTCCAGGAACAGGCGGCGAATGCTGGTGACGTGCGAGCAACCGGCCTCACGCAACTTCTCGTAGCCCGTCTCGGTCAGCTGGGCATAGGAGACTCGCGCGTCGTTGGGGCAGGCCACTCGCTGGATCCACCCGGCCTCGACGAGCCCGTCGACGAGCCTGGTGATTCCCGAGCGGGTGAGCATCGTGCGCTCCGCCAGGGCCGACATCGGCAGGTGGCGCTCATCCGCCTGCGCCAGATACAGGAGCACCTCGTAGTCGCGCGTGGTCATCCCGTGCTCGGCGACCAGTTCGGCGTCGAGCATGCGCACGATCGATGCGTGGCTCTGCAGGTAGCTTCGCCACGCCTCCAGCGCTGCGCCGTCAAGCGTCGATGAGGTAACGGTGTCCATTCTCTTTTAGTCTAGTTGACGGATCAACGGTCATCCGCCGCAGCCTCGGCCGTTTCGGGCTTGGGCAACCATAGGGTGAGGGCTAACCTGCGACCAGGCATGCAAGAGATCGCCCCCGGATTGTGGCACTGGACGGCCCGCCACCCGCACATCGGCTCCCAGGTCAGCTCCTATTACCTGCAGCCGGAACGCGTCGCCCTGGACCCGCTGCTGCCCGCCGAGGGAATCGAGTGGTTCAAGGGGGCCGAACCCGAGCACGTGCTGCTCACCAACCGCCACCACGACCGCGATGCCTGGCGCCTGCACGAGGCGTTCGGTACTGAGGTCCACTGTGCGGCCAATGGCATCCATGAGCTGGAGGGCCGCGGTCCGGTGACCCCGTTTCAGTTCGGCGCCGAGCTGCCGGGCGGGATCATCGCTCACGAGGTCGACGCGATCTGCCCCGACGAGACCGCGCTCCACATCCCCGCCCATGGTGCGCTGGCGGTCGCCGACGGAATCGTGCGCTGGGGTGCGCAGGACGGTCTCACGTTCGTGCCCGACTCCCTGATGGACGAGCCCGAGCAGACCAAGCAGGGGCTGCGCGACGCCTACCGGGGGCTGCTGGCGCTCGACTTCGAGCTCCTGCTGCTCGCCCACGGCGATCCGGTCCTCGCCGACGCCCGGCGCGAGCTGCGCGCCTTCCTCGAAGGCTGACGGCGTCATGAGACCCCTCGGCCCGGCGGCGCTGGCGATCGTCCTGCTGCTGGCGGCCTGCGGCGCCACGCATCGTGCGACGCCCACCGGCACCTCGTCGGCAAGCTCCGCTCCCGCCCGGCTGTCGATTCACCCGGCGGCCCCCACAACGAGCTCTCGCATCACCTTCGCCTTCAGGTCGCCCGCCACCGCCGGGCGCCACGGCCCGTCGCTGCTGTCGTTCGCGCTGACGGTCGCCGGACCCCGTCACGCCGGCTGCGTCGGCCCGCGGACGGCGACCGTCCCGGAAGCGGTCAAAGGGCGGACGGCCAGCGTCGGTCTGGGACCCCACTGGTGCCCCGGCGCCTACTCCGCCCGCATACAGGAGTTCGCCCGGCCGTTCTGCAAGCCGGGTCAGATGTGCGCGCAGTACATACGGCTCGTCGGCACGGTGGCGGCGGCGCACTTCCGGGTTGCCCCGGTATAACCCCACCCTCCGAGCCACGCGACGACCGGAGCTCACATGACCACACCGCAGTTCGCGATCTTCGACCACATCGAGGACATCCCGGGCACGCCGACCAGTCAGCTGTTCAAGGACCGGCTGGCACTGATCCGAACGGCCGACGAAGCCGGATTCGCCGGCTATCACCTCGCGGAGCACCACGGCGGTGGCCTTTGCATGGCCCCCAGCCAGGAGGTGTTCATCGCCGCTGCCTCGCAGATCACCGAGCAGATCCGGCTGGGGCCCATGGTCAAGCTGCTGCCGATGCACAACCCCGTTCGCATCATCGAGGACATGTGCGTCCTGGACCAGCTCACCGAGGGGCGTCTGGAGTTCGGCGTGGGCCGAGGCGCGGTGCCGATCGAGCACGCCTGGTTCGGAGACGACTGGCATGAGTCGCGCGAGCGCTTCACCGACGTGCTGGGAATGATCGAGCGGGCGCTGCGCACCGGTGAGATCTCGACCGAGGACAGCCGCTTCTACGACTTCCCGCCGATGCCGCTCCAGACCAAGCGCTATCAGGAGCGGATCCCGTTCTGGTACCCGGGCAGCCCGCAGACCGCCGGCCGCCACGGCATGAGCCTGATGTGGCCGGGCAAGATCGACCAGGCCGCCTACGAGCAGTACCTGGGCGCCTGGCACGACCACAAGGACGACGGCATCCGGATGGACGGCCCCGACGACCGGCCGCGGGTGGGCTACAGCATGCTGCTGGCGATCGCGCCCACCGACCAGGAGGCGCGGGACATCGCCCGGCGGGGAATGGAGGGCCTGATCCGCCGCACCCGCGAATGCCACCGCTTTGACCATCTCGTGCTGCCGCAAGACGAGTGCGAGGCAGCCCAGGGACCGCTACGGGCGATCATCGCCAACATGGACGTCGCGATCGAGTTCGGCGCCGGCACCCCAGGACGGATCGCCGAGAACCTGGCGGTGCTGCTGGCGGACGGCATGGCCGATTACATCTGCCTCATGTTCCCGGCCGGAGACATGACCATCGAGGAGTCACGCCGGACGCTCGACCTGTTCGTCACCGAGGTCCAGCCCCAGCTTCAGCAGACCGTCGGCGGCTGACCATGGACGATGCTGGGCTCGAACCAGCGACCTCTGCCTTGTCGAGGCAGCGCTCTCCCAGCTGAGCTAATCGTCCGGGAAGTCGTAAATGTAGCGTGACTGGCGCCCGCCGTCACGGGTAGACTCGCCGGGCATGAGGCGCCTGCTGCGGGGCATCAGTCTTCTGCCGCTGGGGTTGGCGTTCTCGGCGTCGGCCGCGCTCGGCGCGGGCACGGCCGGCGGTGTTCCGATACGCGTGAGTCCGGGCGAGGGCGGGATCCACACCCGGTTCGTGTTGCGCTTCTCGATTCCCGACGCCACGGGGACCACCGGCAACGTCAGCGTCTCGGACTCGATCTCCGTCAGCGGGCCCAGCCACAAGGGTTGCGTCGGCCAGGCAGAGATCCCGATGCGCTCGGCGGCCGCCGATACGGCTTTCAAGATCACTCTCAACCCGTCGCGGCTGAACAGCCATTGGTGCGCCGGGAGGTTCACGGGCACGTTGCTCGAGCGCCATACGACGATCTGCGCGCCTCCGCCGGGGCCGCAGCAGATCGTGTGCCCGCTGTACGTGCTCGCGCCGCGGGTGATCGGCCGCTTCGCATTCCGAGTCACGCAGCCCGAGAAGGCGACCAAGACCCGGTAGGCGGGGTCGGGCGACGGGCCGCTGGCCGCCACTACGATCCGTCATCATGGACTACGAGCTTCCCGACGGAACGACGCTGAGCCTCGACGACGGCGCCACGGGCGCCGACGCGGCGGCGGCGATCGGCGCCGGACTGGCACGGGCAGCGCTGGCGATCCGCGTAGACGGCGAGCTGCGCGACCTCTCGCGCCCGCTGCCGACAAATCAGACCCCACCCGCCCATCACCCCGGGCTGGAGATCCTCACCGACCGCAGCGGCGACGACGCCCTGGCGCTCATCCGCCACGACGCTGCCCATGTGCTGGCGGCTGCCGTGCTGGAGCTGTATCCGGGCGTGAAGATCTCGATCGGGCCGGCGATCGACAACGGCTTCTATTACGACTTCGAGTTCCCGCAGGGGACGATCGTCAACGACTCCGACTTCGCCGCGATCGAGGCGGCGATGCAGCGCCACGTGGACGCCGACGAGCCGTTCGTGCGCGAGGACGTTCCCGTGCAGGATGCGCTCGAACGCTTTCGCGCCGAGGACCAGCCCTACAAGGTCGAGCTGATCGAGGACCTGATCCGCAACGAAGGCGTGGACACCGTGTCGCTGTACACCAACGGCCCGTTCACCGACCTCTGCCGCGGACCCCACGCCCCCAGCACGAAGCGGATCAAGGCGTTCAAGCTGCAGTCGGTGGCCGGCTCCTACTGGCGCGGGGACTCCAGCCGCCAGATGCTCACGCGCGTGTATGGGACGGCCTTCTTCGCGGCCAAGGACCTGGCCGCCTTCGAGGAGCTGATGGAGCGAGCACGGGCCAACGATCACCGGCGGCTGGGACCCCAGCTGGGCCTGTTCGGCTTCTCGGAGACTGCGCCCGGATCGGCCTTCTGGTACCCGGCCGGCACCGAGGTCTTCAATTCGCTGGTCGCGCTCAGCCGAGAGATGGGCCGCCCGCGGGGCTACACCGAGGTCAAGACGCCCCAGCTGTTCGACCGCTCGCTGTGGGAGATCTCCGGCCACTGGGAGAAGTACCGCGAGCACATGTTCACCACCGAGTCCGAGGACCGGGCCATGGCGCTCAAGCCGATGAACTGCCCCGGCCACTGCCAGCTTTACTCGATGCGCCCGCACTCCTATCGAGACCTGCCGGTGCGCTACTCCGAGCCGGGCCTGCTGCACCGCAACGAGCCCAGCGGCACGCTGCACGGCCTGCTGCGGGTTCGCCACTTCGCCCAGGACGACGGGCACATCTTCTGCACCGAGGACCAGATCCAGGACGAGGTCGCCGGCGTGCTGGAGTTCGCGTTCGCCACCTATGCGGTGTTCGGCCTCGATGTGCGCCTGGAGCTCTCGACCCGCCCGGAGGACCGGATCGGCTCTGACGAGCTGTGGGATCACAGCGAGGCGGCGCTCAAGGCCGCGCTTGACAGCCAGGGGCTTGAGTACGAGCTCAACGAGGGCGACGGCGCGTTCTACGGTCCGAAGATCGACATGCACATGACCGATTCGCTGGGCCGCTCGTGGCAGCTGGGGACCTGCCAGCTGGACTACAACTTTCCGCAACGCTTCGGCCTGACCTACACCGGCGCCGACAACGCCGAGCACCAGCCGGTGATGATCCATCGCGCGCTGATGGGCTCCTACGAGCGCTTCATCGGGATCCTGCTGGAGCACGTCGGCGGCGAGCTGCCGGTGTGGCTGACCCCCGTGCAGGCGATCGTTCTGCCGATCGCCGATCGTCACCTCCAGTTCGCCGCGGCGGTTCAAGCCCGGCTGGGCGACGCCGGCCTGCGCGCCGAGTGCGACGCCCGGACCGAGTCGGTGGGGCGCAAGATCCGCGACGGCGAGTTGCGCAAGATCCCGTACATGCTGGTCGTAGGCGATCGCGAGGCCGAACACGACGAGGTTTCCGTCCGCGAACACCGCGGCGGCGACGCCGGGGCGGTGCCGGTGCGGACGTTCGTCCAGCGCCTCGCGGATGAATCAAATCCTCGCTCGGGGCACTGAGTTCGCCGCTATACTTCCTGGCGTTGATTTCTCTTCACCTCGTACGGTGCCGGCCCGCTTGAAGCAACCGGTCGCGCCAACCAGCTAGTGCCGGTCCCACGCAGATTTGACCGGCGCCCGCCCGAGCGGGACCTGACTCGGACCAACGACCGCATCCGCGTGCCCGAAGTTCGGCTCGTCGGAGAGGACGGCAAGCAGATCGGCGTCGTCAAGACGTCGGAGGCGCTCGCCTATGCCCAGGAACGGGATCTCGACCTCGTCGAGGTCGCCCCCGACGCTCGCCCACCGGTCTGCCGGGTGCTCGATTACTCCAAGTACAAGTACGAGCAGGCCCAGAAGCAGAAGGCCGCCCGTAAGCACCAGCAGCAGATCACGATCCGCGAGATCAAGTTCCGCCCGAAGATCGCCCAGAACGACTACGACACCAAGAAGGGCCACGTGCGGCGCTTCCTGCTGGGCAAGGATCGGGTCAAGGTGACGATCATGTTCCGCGGGCGTGAGGTCACCCATCCCGAGCGTGGCACCGCCTTGCTGGACAAGCTGGCCGGCGAGCTTGCGGACATCGCGGTGGTCGAGCAGACCCCCCTTCAGGACGGTCGCAACATGACGATGATGCTGGCCCCCTCCAAGAACGTGCTGGCCACCGAGAAGGACGGCGCCGACGGTGCCGACAACGGGCACCGCAACGGCGCCGACGCGCCCGCGCCCGCTGCCCGTGAGGCTCCGGCGGCCGAATCGGCGGACGGCGAAGCTCCCGCGGCAGCGCGGGTCGCCGGCGACGTGGCTGCGCAGGCCGCCGGCGAGGCGCAGGCCGCCAGCGAGGAGCAGGCCGCCAGCGAGGAGCAGGCTCCCAGCGAAGCGCCCTCGCCCAGCGAGGCATCCGCCTCCAGCCCAGCGCCGGCGCCGGCTCCCAGCGACGCCACAGCGTAGCCCAGCGGCTCCCGGCGCCTGCTGTCCTCGCCGGCGCTCTGAAGCCGCGATCTGCTTTACTCGGACGCCGTCATGCCGAAGATGAAGACCCACTCGGGCGCCAAGAAGCGCTTCAAGATCACCGCCAACGGCAAGGTCAGGGGCCGTCACTCCTTCACGAGCCACATCCTGGAGAAGAAGTCGCCCAAGCGCAAGCGCCACCACGGCCAGCCGGCCGTCATCTCCGAGCATGACGTCAAGCGGGTCAAGACGCTGCTGGGAGCCAAGCACAAGTGACCCGCGTCAAGCGCTCAGTCCACGCGCGCAAGAAGCGCCGCGCGACGCTGAAGCTCGCTAAGGGCTACCGGGGCGATGCCAGCCGGCATTACCGGACCGCCAAGGAGGCGGTGCTCAAGGCCGACCAGTACCGCTACCGCGACCGCCGCAACCGCAAGCGTGATTTCCGCCGCCTGTGGATCACCCGCATCAACGCTGCCGCCCGGCAGAACGGCCTGTCCTACTCGCAGTTCATGCACGGCCTGCAGATCGCCGAGGTCGAGCTGGATCGCAAGATCCTGGCCGATATGGCCGTCCACGACGCCGACACCTTCCGACGTTTTGCCGAGCGCGCCCGTGAGGCGCTGGCTGCCGGCTGAGCGACGACCCAGCCGAACACCAGCACCGCCACCCGGGCGCCGCTTCCTGACAGGAAGGGCGCCCGTTTTCGTTTCGTGATCCCGTGACCATCACCAGCCCCGATAACGCCAAGCTCAAGGAGATCCGCAAGCTCAACCAGCGGCGGCGGGCCCGTTCCCACGCGGGCCGCTTTGTGGCCGAGGGCGAGGACCTGCTGGCCGCCGCCGACGCGGCTGGCTGGGAGCCCGTCGAGCGCCTCTGCACCACCGGCAGCGGCCTGCCCGGGATCGAGGTCGAGCCGGAGCTGCTGGCCGCCGTCTCGGAACTGGGGTCCGGTACTCGGACGTTGGCCGTCTACGAGCAACGCTTCCGGCGCCGCGCGCAGGGGCCACTGTGCGTGTACCTGGAGGGCGTTGGGGATCCGGGAAACGTGGGCACGATTCTCCGCTCCGCGGAGGCCTTCGGAGCCGGCAGCGTCGCGTTCGGGCCCGGTACGGCCGACCCCTACGCACCCAAGGCGGTCCGTGCGAGCATGGGCGCCGTGTTCACCGTGCCGCTCGTCCAGGTGAGCAGCACTGATCCGCTGCCCGGGGGCCACCGTCGCTCTCGTCGCCGGTCGTGGTCCCGCTCTGGCCAGTCTCGAACTGAAGGACGAGGTCACACTGATGATCGGCTCCGAACGGGACGGGCTGCCCGAAGACCTCCTGGCCGCCGCCGACCACACCGCCCAGATCCCGATCGTCAACCACTCCCTGAACGCCGCCATGGCGGCCACGGTCGCCCTCTATGAGGTAACTAGGATGGCCCGCGAATGATCGACAGTGCCACGGAGAGAATCGCCGAGATCGAGCGGGAGGCGACGGCCGCGATCGCCGCCGCGGCCAGCACGCCGGCGCTGGAGGACGTTCGCATCCAATATCTGGGGCGCAAGGCCGAGCTGCCCAACCTGCTGCGCGGCGTCGCCCAGCTCCCGCCCGAGGAGCGCGCCGCCACCGGCAAGGCCGCCAACCAGGCCCGCCAGAAGCTGGAGTCAGAGCTGGAGCGAAAGGCCGGCGAGCTGGCGGGCGCGGAGCTCGACGAGCGCCTCAGAGAGGACCGGATCGACGTCACGCTCCCGCCCGACCCGCTGCCGGCGATCGGCCGCCTGCACCTGATGACGCGCACCCGGCGCGAGATCGAGGACGTGTTCGTCGGGCTCGGATTCAACGTCGCCGAGGGGCCCGAGGTGGAGACCGTCTACTACAACTTCGACGCGCTCAACCACGCCTCCACCCACCCGGCGCGGCTGGAAACCGACACCTTCTACATCGACGACGGGTCCGATCCGGTCGACATCTTCGACGCCAACACGCGGCTGCTGCGGGTCCACACCTCGCCCGCGCAGATCCATGCCATGGAGAGCCAGCCGCCGCCGATCTACATCATCGTCCCCGGCCGTGTCTACCGCCCCGACTCCGACGCCACCCACACCCCACAGTTTCATCAGATCGAGGGGCTGGCCGTGGACGAGGACATCACCCTGGCCGACCTGAAGGGCACGCTGCTCACGTTCGCGCGGGCGATCTTCGGCCCCGAGCGCGAGGTGCGCCTGCGCCCGCACTTTTTCCCGTTCACCGAGCCGAGCGTCGAGGTCGACGTCTCCTGCTTCAACTGCACGCAGGGGATCACGGCCGACGGTCAGCGCTGTCCGCTGTGCAAGGGCACCGCCTGGATCGAGATCCTCGGCTCGGGGATGGTCGATCCCAACGTGTTCGCTCACGTCGCCGAGCACGGCTATGACCCCGAGAGGGTCCAGGGGTTCGCGTTCGGGTTGGGGATCGAGCGCATCGCGATGCTCAAGCACGGCGTCCCCGACCTGCGGCTGTTCTACGAGAACGACGTCCGCTTCCTGGAGCAGTTCTGATGCGGGCGCCGATCGAATGGCTCAACGAGTACTGCGCCCCTGAGCTCACGCCGTTTGAGCTGGCCGATCGCCTGGCGATGACCGGCACCGAGGTGGAGCGCGTGGAGACCCACGGCGTGGCGGCGCTGGACAACTTCGTCGTCGGCAAGGTGCTCGACGCCCATCGCCACCCGGACGCCGATCGACTCAGCGTGTGTCTGGTCGACACCGGCGATGGCGAGCCAAGCCAGATCGTGTGCGGCGCGCCCAATGTCGCGGGTGGTCAGACGGTGGCCGTCGCCAAGCCGGGCGCGGTGATGCCCGACGGCACCAGGCTGAAGGTCGCCAAGCTTCGCGGCCAGGGCTCCCACGGGATGATCCTCGCCGAGGACGAGGTGTCGATCGGCACCGACCACGACGGGATCATGGTCCTGCCCGACGGCCTGGCCGCCGGTACCCCGTTGGCCGAGGTGCTGCCGATCGCCACCGACGTGCTGGTGCTGGAGATCACCCCCAACCGTCCCGACTGCCTGGGCGTGTACGGCATCGCCCGTGAGACCCACGCCGCCACCGGCGCCGCGCTCCAGCCACCGCCCTGGATCCACGATCCCGGTAGCGCCGGCGAGCTGACGAGCGCCACGGTGACCGTGGAGTCGCCCGACCTGTGTCCGCGGTTCATCGCCCGCGCCTTCGAGGACGTCAAGCTCGGCGAGTCGCCGCGCTGGCTCAAGGCCCGGCTGATGGCCGCCGGCCAGCGGCCGATCTCCAACGTCGTCGACGTCACCAACTACGTGATGCTGCTCACCGGCCAACCGATGCACGCCTTCGATCTCGACCGGGTGGGGGGCGCTCAGCTGACGGTTCGCCGCGCCGCTGACGGCGAGACGATCGAGACCCTCGACGGGCACACGCGCACGCTCGACTCCGACATGGTGCTGATCGCCGACGCCGAGGGCCCCACGTCGATCGCCGGCGTCATGGGTGGCGCCCGCTCGGAGGTCAGCGACACCACCACCCGGGTGCTGATGGAGGCCGCCAACTGGAACGGCGCCAACATCCACCGCACGTCGCTCAAGCTCGGCCTGCGCTCCGAGGCATCCGGCCGCTTCGAGAAGCAGCTGCAACCCGAGCAGGCGATGGACGCCGAAGTGCTGGCCACCCAGCTGATGATCGAGGTGTGCGGCGCCGCGGTGGTCCCCGGCACGATCGACGTCGGCGGGCCCGGCCCGCCGCTGCGGACGGTCCGCCTGAGAGACGCGCGCGTCAGCGGCCTGCTGGGCATCGAGGTGCCGCGCGAGCGCTCGCGGGAGATCCTGGAGGCGCTGGAGTTCACCACCGCCGACGCGCCCGACGGCTTGGATGTGACGGTGCCGGCCTTCCGCCGCGGCGACGTCACCCGCGAGGCGGACCTGATCGAGGAGGTGGCGCGGCTCGGCGCGCTTGCGACGTTGCCGGCCACGCTGCCCTCGCGCCACGCCGCCTGGGGCCGACTGACCGAGCGTCAGCGGTTGCGCCGCCAGGCGGCCGACGCGCTGACCGCCCAGGGGCTGCACGAGATCGTCGGCTGGAGCTTCGAGGGGCCCGACTTGCCAGACCGCCTGCGGATCGGGGATCGGCCCACCGTGCAGCTGGTCAACCCGATGTCCGGCGACCAGTCGCGCCTGCGGACCACGCTTCTGGGCTCGCTGCTGGAGGTTGCCCAGCGCAACCGCGCTCGCGGCATCGGGACGCTGCGCCTGTTCGAGGCCGGGGCGGTCTATCTTCCCGTCGGCGATCGAGCAACCGACGAGCCTCACCACGCGGCCGTCCTGCTCTCCGGGCCGGTGCGCCCGGCCACCTGGCGTGAAGGCAGCCCGCCGCCGGCTGACTTCTTCGCCGTCAAGGGCGCGCTCTTGGGGATGCTTGACGCCGTGCGCGTCCCGTGGAGCCTGGAGGCCGTCGACCAGCCGGAGCCGTTCCTGCACCCGGGTCGCGCGGCGCGGATCCTGCTCGACGGGGCGCCCGCCGGCTGGCTGGGGGAGATCCATCCCCTGGTGGCGGCGCTGTGGGACCTGGACGACGGCCCGGTGGCCGCGTTCGAGCTCGACCTCGACGCCGTCGCCGCGCGCGTCGGCACTCCGCAATACCGTGACCTGACGAGCTTCCCCGAGGTCCGGGAGGACCTGGCGGTGATCGTCGCCGACCGGATCTCGGCGGCCGAGGTGCTGGCCGTGGCGCGGCGCGCCGGCGGCTCGCTGCTGACGGGGGCCGAGGTGTTCGACGTCTACCGCGACGCCGAGCGGATCGGCGCCGGCAACGTCTCCCTGGCGCTGCGGCTGCAGTTCCGCGCCCCCGATCGCACGCTGACCGATGAGGAGGTGGCCGCGCGGCGGCGCAAGATCGCCGCCGCGCTGGCTGAGCAGCTGCAGGGGAGGGTCCGTGACTCCTAAGGTTGCCGTGTTCGGCGCCGCGGGCTACGCGGGCGCCCTCAGCGCCCGGCTGTTGCACCGCCACCCGGCGTTCGAGCTGCGGACGATCACCGCGCGCTCGGATGTGGGGCGCCGGCTGGATGAGCTCTATCCCCACCACCGGGTGCCGCTGGTGCTGGAGCAACTCGACCTCGAGGTGCACGGCGACGTGGACGCGGCGATCGTCGCCTATCCGCACGGCGCGGCCGCCGAGGTGGTCTCCGCGCTGGTGGAGCGAGGCGTGCGTGTCGTCGACCTGAGCGCCGACTTTCGCCTGCGCGACCCGGGCGTGTACGCCGAGTGGTATCGCCCGCACCCCGAGCCCGGCCTGATCGCCTACGCGGTGTACGGCCTGCCCGAGCTCTACCGCGACCGGATATCCGAGGCCAAGATCGTCGCCAACCCGGGCTGCTATCCGACCGCCACCGTGCTGGCGCTGGCGCCGCTGGCCCGGGCCGGCCTGCTCAAGGACGTGGTGATCGACGCCAAGTCGGGGGTGTCGGGCGCCGGCCGGGCCGCTACCGACAAGACGCACTTCGTCAGCGTGGATGAGAACCTCAGTCCCTACGGGGTGCCCCGTCACCGTCACACCCCGGAGATCGAGCAGGAGCTGGCAGCGCTCGGCGCGGAACTGCGCGTCACCTTCACTCCGCACCTCATCCCCCTGGACCAGGGAGAGCTCGTCTCCTGCTACGTGACCCCGGACGACGCCGACTCTCCGTCGCTGAAGGACGCTAGAGCGCTCTACCGAGAGGCCTACGCCGACGAGACGTTCGTGGAACTGACCGACCAGCCGCCCGGGGTGCGCGACGTGCGTGAGACCAACATCTGCCGCATCTCGGTGCACCGCGACGAGCGCACGGGCCGCGTGATCGTGTTCTCGGCGCTGGACAACCTGTGGAAGGGCGCCGCCTCGCAGGCCGTGCAGAACCTCAACCTGATGTTCGGACGGCCCGAGGGAGAGGGGATATGAGTCCCTTCTTCCGCAGCCGCTGGGTGCAGTCGCTGCCGCACCTGACCGAGGTCGGCGACGGCGGGCTGCCACTGGGCTTCCGCGCCGCGGGGGCAGCGGCCGGCATCAAGGAGTCCGGCGCGCCCGACGTGGGCCTGATGGTCTGCGATGCCACCGAGGCGACCAGCGCGGCGCGCTTCACCGACTCGGGCACCCAGGCGCCCCCCGTGCTGCTGTGCCGCGAGCGCTGCCGGCTGGACGCTGTCCGCGCGGTGGTCGTCAATGCCGGCAACGCCAACGCCGCCACCGGCCGGATGGGCTTCGAGAACGCCGCCAAGATGCAGGGCGCCGGGGCGCTGATCGCCGGCGTGCCCGAGGACCAGGTGGCGGTTGCCTCCACGGGCGTCATCGGCGTGCCCCTGCCGATGGCAAAGGTCAACCAGGGGATCGTGGCCGCCGCGCACTCCCTCTCGCCTGACGGCGACGTCGCCTTCTCGGACGCGATCCAGACCACCGACGCGTTCGAGAAGCGTGCCCGGCTGAGCGTGCAGCTGCCGTCGGGCACGGTGAAGGTGACCGCCCAGGCCAAGGGCGCCGGCATGATCTCACCGGGCTTCGCCACGCTGCTGTGCTTCGTGCAGACCGACGCGCTGCTGGCCGCCGAGACCTGCGATCTGCTCCTCGGGGTATGCATCAAACGGTCGTTCGAGCGCGTTTCGGTCGACGGGCAGCTGTCGACCAATGACATGGTGCTGCTGCAGGCCAGCGGCCAGTCCGGGATCACGGTGGCGCCCGAGAGCGAGGACGAGCTGCGCTTCGGGGAGGCGCTGGACGCGCTGATGCGCCAGCTGTCGCTGTTGGTGGTGGCCGACGGCGAGGGCGCGCGCCGCGTCGGCCGGGTGGTGGTGCACGGCGGCGATCCGGACGCGGTGGACCGCGTCGGGCGCGCGGTGGCCAACTCCCCGCTGGTCAAGACCGCGCTCTACGGAGGCGACCCCAATTGGGGGCGCATCATCCAGGCCGTCGGCGGCGCCATGCCGGGGACCGCGCCACTGCCGGTCGACGTCCGGATCGAGGGCGTGCAGGTGTGCGCCGGCGGTTCGCACGTGCCCCACGATGACGACGCGCTTGCCCTGGCGGTCAAGCGCGACGAGGTGGAGTACGAGATCTTCCTGCCCGGCGAGGGCGCCGAGAGCGAGGTCTACTTCTCAGACCTCGGGCACGAGTACGTCACGATCAACGCCGACTACACGACGTAGGACGCTGATGCGCGACGTCGCCACACTGCTGGAGGCCCTGCCCTACATCCGGGAGTTTCACGGCAAGACGGTGGTCATCAAGTACGGCGGCGCGGCGATGACCGACCCGGCGCTCAAGGAGGACTTCGCCCGCGACGTGGTCCTGCTCAAGTACGTGGGCATGAATCCGATCGTGATCCACGGCGGCGGTCCGGAGATCTCGAGCTACATGCGCCGTCTGAACCTGCCGATCGAGTTCGTCGACGGGCTGCGCGTCTCCAACGCGGCGACGGTCGAGGTGGCCAAGATGGTGCTGGTGGGCAAGGTCAACAAGGACATCGTGCTGCTGATCAACCGCCATGGCCAGCCGGCCGTCGGCCTGTGCGGCGACGACGGACTGCTGTTTCGCGCCTCGCGCCAGGCATCTCCCTCAGGGCAGGACATCGGCTTCGTGGGGCGGATCGAGCGCGTCGACGTTGACGTGCTCACCCATGTGGCCCAGGACTACATCCCCGTGGTGGCCTCCGTGGGTGCCGACCGCGAGGGCAACTCCTACAACATCAACGCCGACGAGGCGGCCGGGGCGGTCGCCCGGGCGATGGGCGCCTACAAGGTGATGTTCCTGACCGACGTCCCGGGCTGGCTGAGCGACCCGCCGGACCCCGACAGCCTGGTCTCCGAGGTCGACGTCGACGAGGTCCAAGCGGCGCTGCCGGCGATCGGCGGCGGTATGCGGCCGAAGCTGGCGGCATGCGTGGACGCGATCCACGGTGGCGTCTCGTCGGCGGCGATCGTCGACGGCCGGGTGCCGCACTCGCTGCTGATGGAGCTGTTCACCGATGCCGGCCAGGGCACGAAGATCGGGCCAGGGGGCGGCCAGTGAGCCCGCCGAGGCTGTCGGAGCTGCAGGAGTTCGAGCATGCCCATGCGATCGGGACCTACGTGCGCAACCCGGTGCATTTCGTGCGTGGCTCGGGCTGTCGGCTGTGGGACGAGGACGACAACGAGTACCTGGACTTCCTGGCGGGAATCTCGGTGCTCAACGTCGGCCACTGCCACCCGCGGGTCGTGAGCGCCGTGCGCGAACAGGCCGGGTTGCTCACCCACGCCACCAACCTGTACTACACAGCGCCGGCGCTGGAGCTCTCGGCGAGGCTGGCGCAGAGCTCGCTGGGCGGCAAGGTGTTCCTGTGCAACTCGGGCGCCGAGGCCAACGAGGCGGCGATCAAGCTCGCCCGCCGCGCCCGCCCCGGCGGCAAGCTGATCGTGCTCCAGGAGGCGTTTCACGGGCGCACGTACGGAGCACTCTCGGCGACGCCCCAGGAATCCAAGCAGGCACCGTTCGCGCCCCTGGTTCCCGGCTTTCAAGTCGTCGCCAAGGATCCGGAGACGCTGAGCGCCGCGGTCGACGCCGACACCGCCGCTGTGCTGCTCGAGCCGATCCAGGGTGAGACCGGCATCCACGCGCTCTCCGACGAGCTGCTGCTCGCCGCCCGGCGGGCGTGTGATCGCACCGGTGCGGCGCTGATCTTCGACGAGGTCCAGACCGGCATGGGGAGGACCGGCACGCTGTGGGCCTACGAGCAGACGCCGGTGGTGCCCGACGCGATGACCAGCGCCAAGGCTCTCGGCGGGGGCCTGCCGATCGGAGCTCTGATCACCGGGCAGCGGCTCGCCGACGTACTGCAGCCCGGCGATCACGGTTCGACGTTCGCCGGAGGGCCGCTCATCTGCCGGGCCGCGCTGGCAGCGCTCGACGTGTGCTCGGATCCCGACCTGCTGGCGCGCGTGGTGTCCCTCGGCGAGCGCCTGCGCGCCGGGCTGGCCGAGCTGCCGGGGGTGGCCCGGGTACGCGGTCGCGGCCTGATGGTGGGCGTCGACCTGCTGGAGGGCGTGTCGGCGCCGCTGCTGGCGCAACGTGCCCTGTCCGAGCAGCGGCTGGTCATCAACGCCACCGGTCCGGCCACGATCCGCTTCGAGCCACCCTTGATCGTCTCCGAGGAGGAGATCGACGACGCGCTGGGGCGCGTCGGCGCACTGCTGGCATGAGCCCGAGGGCGGCCAAGGCGAAGGTCGGGGTCGCCCTGGCCTACGACCAGCGCGCCGACGCCGGCGCGGCCGCCGTGTTGCGGCGGTTGCTGGCGGTGATCGTCGAGAACCTTCCCGGCGCACTCGACGGATCGGACCCCGAGTACCTGCACCAGCTGCGGATCGCCGTGCGGCGCTCGCGCACCGTGCAACGTCAGCTGCGCGGAGCCTTTCCGGCACTGGAGCTCCCGGGCTATCGCAGCGAGTTCCGGTGGCTGCAGCGCGCCACCGGCGACGCCCGGGACCTCGATGTCTACGTCGAGGAGCTCGACAAGCTGGCGGAAATGCTGCCGGCAGCGATCCGCTCAGACCTCGATCCGATCCGCCCCGTACTGGTCCATGGACGTCTGGCGGCGCGCGCCGAGATGGCACTGGCGCTCCGCTCACCGCGCGCCGAGGCGCTGGTGGCCGATTGGGAGCAACTGCTGGAGTCGCTGGTCGACCTGCCGTTGGATGACCGGCCCGTGGCCGCCCATCTGCTCGGCGCGGCGGTCGGCCGGCGGATCCGCAAGGTCTATGGGCGCATGGTCGCGATGGGGACGGCGATCGGCCCCGACAGCCCCGCCGCCGATTACCACGAGCTGCGTAAGCAGGGCAAGGAGCTGCGCTACCTGCTGGAGCTGTTCGCCACCAACCTGTTCGACGAGGACGTGGTCGCCACGGCGATCGTCGCGCTCAAGTCGGTTCAGGACGTGCTCGGCCGCCACCAGGATCGCGAGGTGCAGATCGCGATGCTGCGTTCGGTCGCCGGCGAGGTGGCCACGCTGCCCGGCGGGCCGGCCGCCTGCATGGCGATGGGCGTGCTCGTCGATCGCCTGGACGACGACAAGCGAGCCGCGCGGCGGGAATTCGGCGAGCGCTTTAGCGAGCTGAGCGACGATTCACGTCGCGCCGCGTTCATGCGGGCGTTCGTCTAACTGGTTCGTGTCGTACCTGCGACGCGGCCACTAAGCTAGGATCGCTCCCATGGGTTACAAGGTTCTTGGCTTCGCCGTCTGGCAGGGCAGCAAGTGGTATGTCCGCCGTCGCATGAGCGGCGCTCGCGCGAAGCTGGCGATCGCCGGAATCGGGGCGGCGGTCGTAGCCGGGGTGCTGGTCGCGGGCCGCCAGGCCACCGCCAGCGATTAGTGGTTCATCGCGGGATCGGCCACTGGCGCTCTGCCAAATCTTAGATAGGTTTAGGCAGGGTTAGGCGGCTTCCCCGCCGAAAGCAAGGATGCCTGATATCTGGACCGGACTGAGGCGCAAGCTGTGACCAGCATGACCGACTCCGCTCACGTCGAGCCTCCGATCGCCATCCAGCGGGTCGAGCGTGTGGGCGGCGAGGGCGACAATGTCCGGCTGCGGGTCAGCGGTCGCTGGCTGGTCGAGAGCCGTTCCGACGAGCACGAGGCGCTGCTGGTCATCCAGTTGGAGGGTCGCCGGCATCGCTTTCCGGCCGCCCGCCGGCCGCCCGGCGCTTCACCGCCGCCGGGAACCTGGCGGGCCGAGTTCACGATCCCGTCGTGGGCCGTGCCCAGCCGTCCAGGTCAGGCGGCCGTGTGGGTGGGCAACGCGGTGATCGGCGTCGGACCCCCGGGAGCCCGGCCGTCGCAGCCGCCGCCCGACCTCCCGCCAACGTCGGAGCCCGGCGCGCCCGGCGCGTCCTCGAGGCCGCCCGAGGCCGCGCCGGCCCCGCAGGCCACCCCGCCGGCCCCGCACGCAGCTGCGGCGGCCACAGTCCCGACCGCGCCTGTCCCTGCGCCCGGCGGAGGTCTGCTCGATCCGGGCCGGGCCGGGCCGCTTGCCGACCTGCTGTTCAAGGAGAGTGTCTCGGCGCTTCACGCAGAGCTCGAGCGGCGCTCGGGCGAGGTCGCCCAGCTGCGGGGCGCGCTGGCCGACGCCCAATCCGAGCTGGATGCCCGCGCCGCCCGTCAGGCCAGCGTGGAGTTGGCCGATGCGGAGCTTCGCCACGAGCTCGAGCAGCTGATGGACGCGGTCGCGGGCCAGCGCCAGGAGTTCGACGAGCGCCTCGGCGCCGTTCACGAGGAGCTCGACCGGGCGCGTGAGCAGGCCGCGATGGCCGCTGCCGCTCGCGACGACGCCGTGGCCCAGCTGGCCCAGACCCGTGAGCGGACAAGCTCCTTCGAGGAACAGCTGCGGGCCCACGGCGATGCCGAGCGCCGCCAGGCCCAGGACGTCGCCGCGCTGGGCGAGCAGCTCGCCGCCGCCCAGGTCTCCCGCGATGCGGCGATCAGCGAGGCCGGGGGACTGCGCGCCGAGCTGGAGCGCCTCGGCGCCGAGCTGACGGTGATGCGCGAGCAGGTCACCGCGCACGGGGGCGACCTCGGCGAGGCCCAGCGTCTGCTGGCCGACGCCCGGGCGCTCACCGAGCAGCTGCGCGGCCAGTCCGACTAGTACGTCGCAAACCTCCGCTGCGAGCGGGATCGCGCGCGTCATCCATCCGCGCGGCTGCGTACCGTCGACCCGTATGAGCGAGCTGTCTTCGACCGCCGGGGTGGGGATCGAAACCGTCGAATGGCTCGACGCCGGCGGCGGGAACCTGACCGTGCGTGTGACCGGGCGCTGGCGCCGTCGCCGGCCCGCGTCGAGCGGTCAGGTGACGCTCGTGATCGAGTCCGACGGGCACCGCCACCGCTTCCCGGCGATGCCCGAGCCGCCGAGCCTGGGCGGCGCAGGCCCGGGGATGTGGCGGCTGAGCTTCTCCGTGCCCGGGCGGTTGGCGCCCGGCCTGGGGGGCCAGGCGTGGCTGTCGCTGGGAACGGTCACGGTTCCCCTGCCGGCGCCCGGCGGGGCCGGCTCGGAGCGCGAGCGAGCCTTCTCCCAGCCGCCCGGCCGCGACACCCCGAGCGCGGGGTCGCCCGGCGCCGAGTCGCCGAGCGATCAGCCGATCCGGGCCGCCGAGGTCCCCTCCTCGGCTGAGCCGCCGCCGGTCCCTGAGCCGGAGCTGCGCGTCGAGGAGCTGGAGCGCAGGCTCGCCGACGCCCAGGCGGCCCGCGACCAGCTGACGGCCTCGCTGGCCGAGGGCGAACGCACCCGGCGGATCGCCGAGCAGCGGGCCCACGCCGAGCAGGCGCTGCGCCGCGACCTGGCACGCCAGCTGTCCTCCCGGGAGCACGAGGCGCGGCGTGCCCGCGAGGCGATGGGTGACCTGGCCGCCGCCGAGGACCGGATCCGCACGCTCGAGCGCCAGCTGCGCGACGCTCGCCGCCGCGGCGATGAAGCCGAGCAGCTGGCCGCCGCCGCCACCGCCCGCGCGCGCGCCCGGCGGACGCCGCGGCCGCCCGTCTCCGCGCGAGAGGCCGAGGCCGCGCGCGTGCGCCTGGAACGCCGACTGCGCCTCCACCAGGTGCAGAACGGCGAACGCGTGCCCGCCGAGCCGTCATTCCGGGCGGCGCCGGCGGCCCCGGCCCCGGCCCCGGGGGAGGCGGCGCGCGTCGACTCCGAGCCCCAAACGGCCGAGCCCGAGCCGCCGCGGGTGCCCGCCGAGCCGCCACGGGTGCCCGCTGCCCAGCCGCGGGTGTACGCCGAGCCGCCGACGATCGCGCCCCCCGGCCTGGTCGACACGCTACGCCGCGAGCTTGACGCGCGCGCCGCGAGCGACGGTGCCCTGCGGGCCCGGCTGGTCGCCGCCGAGACCCGCCTGGCCGCGCGCGTGCTGCTGGACCAGCGGACGACGGAGACGCTGCGCCAACTGCGCGACGAGCTGGACGGCTTGGGTGCTGCACTGCAGCGGGAGCGCGCGCGGCGCCGGGCGGCCGAAGCCAGAGCTGCCGAGCTCGAGCGGGCGGCGGCCGCACAGGAGCAGGCCGAACGCCGCGCCGCGCAGCTGGAGCGTGAGCTGGGTGGCCAGCGGGAGCGTTCGCGCGACGCCTACGATGCGATCGGGGAGCTGCGAGGCGCGCTGGAGCGCTTGAGGAGCCCGGGCCCGGGTGCATCGCCTCTGTCCGGCCGGCAGACGCCCGACGATCCGGCGACCGAGCCGTCCGAGTCCGTACCGGCTACCGAGTCCGGACCGGTGCACGTCGCTCGCCTCAGCGATGCGCTGACGCGCTTGAGACAATCCGTCGAGCCGCCCGACGCCTCTGCGGAGCCCACGGCCGTGTCCCCGGCGACCGGGGCGCGCACGCTCGAGGCAGCCTTCCGGCGCCTGGTCAAACGGGATGCCGGGGCCGCCGGAGAACTGCTGCTGGACCTGCTGGCGCTCCAGCGCGCCGTCTTTCCGCATCCGATCGCCTATGACCTGGTGCTCGGGCCCGGGCGCGGCTGTCTGCGCGTCACCGTGGGGGAGGGGCCACCCAGCGTGGAGCTGCACGGCGCCGCGCGCACGCGCGAGGAGGTCGACTTCCGCGTCAAGGGTGAGCCGGCTCGGATCGCGCGGTTGCTGACCGCGCGCCGCATCTGGCGCCGGCTGGGGCCGCGGGTCGCTCGCGTCCAAGGCCGCCGCGACGGCCTGGCCGCGCTCCAGGCGCTGCTCTCGGTGCCGCTGGACCTCGGCTCGCTGCTGGCGGCCGGCGTGCGCCTGCGCCCGGGGGCGGCGCTGGCGCTGGTGGCGGCTATGGTCGAGCCCGCATGGACCGCCGGCGAGCAGTTCGTGATCGCCCATCGAGACCCGGAGGGCCAGACCGTCTACCTGGCGGTACGTGACGGCCGAGCGCCCGAGGTGGCGTGGACGGCTCCTGCAGGCCGGGTCTCGACGACGATCGCCGGCCCGGTCGATGCGCTGGTCATCGTGCTGACCGGTGGCGAGACCTCCGAGGCCGAGATCAGGGGCGACCAGGGTCCGCTGACGAGCCTGCGCACGTGGATCAAACGCGCACAGAGCGGGTGATTCCGCCGCCGCGGCTCCGCTTGCCGGTCACGGCGTCCGCCGCGATGCCTAAGCTGAAAAGCCGCCGCCAATGACCCCGACCTGCGCCCATCTTCACGTCCACTCCGAGTACTCGCTGCTCGACGGAGCGTGCAAGATCGAGGCCCTGGCGGCTCGCGCGGCCGAGTTCGAGCAGCCGGCGCTCGGGCTCACCGACCATGGCGTGATGAACGGCGCGGTGGAGCTTTTCACGGCCTGTCGCAAGCACGGCGTCAAGCCGATCATCGGCTGCGAGATCTACGTCGTCGAAGACCACCTGCGCCGCGCCCCGGGCAAGCTCGAACGCTTCCATCTGACGCTGCTGGCGGCCACGCCGACCGGTTACCGCAACCTCGTCAAGCTGTCCTCGGCGGGGTTCCTCGAGGGTTACCAGCGCGGCAAGCCCTCGGTCGACATGGCCCAGCTCGCCGCCCACGGAGAGGGCCTGATCGCGCTCAGCGGCTGCCTGCAGTCGCGCTTCTGCCAGTACCTGATCGAAGATCGCCCCGACGATGCCCGCGCCCACGCGCACGAGCTGATGGCCGCGGTCGGCACCGACAACGTGTACTTCGAGGTGCAGAAGAACGGGCTGGCTGTCCAGGACAAGTGCAACGAGGAGATCATCCGCATCGCCGGCGAGCTCGGCCGTCCGCTGGTCGGCACCGGCGACGTCCACTACCTGCGCCGCGAGGACTACCACCACCACGCGGCGCTGCTGTGCGTGCAGACCAAGTCGATGCTCTCCCAGCCAAAGATCAGCTTCGACACCAACGAGTTCTACCTGCGCTCCAGCCAGGAGATGGCCGACTCGTTCGCCGAGTGGCCGGAGGCGATCGCCTCGACCATGGAGATCGCCGAGCGCTGCGACGTCGAGATCGAGCTCGGGCGTCAGCTGATCCCCAGCTACCCGACGCCGGACGGGGTCGCGGAGGGCGACTTCCTGCGTGAGCTCGTCAACCGCGGTCTACGCGAGCGCTACGGGGACCCGGTTCCCGCCGGCGCACGGGAGCGCGCCGACTACGAGCTCGGCGTGATCGATCGGATGGGCTTCAACGCGTACTTCTTGATCGTGTGGGACTTCGTCAAGTACGCCAAGGACGCCGGGATCGCCGTCGGTCCGGGCCGCGGCTCGGCGGCCGGCTCGATCGTCGCCTACTGCTTGGCGATCACCGACGTCGACCCGCTGCGCTACGACCTGCTGTTCGAGCGCTTCCTCAATCCCGAGCGGGTTTCGATGCCCGACATCGACATGGACTTCTCCGTGCGCGGCCGCGAGCGCGTGATCCGCTACGTGACCGAGAAGTACGGCAAGGAGGCGGTCGCCCAGATCGTCACCTTCGGCAAGATGTTCCCGCGCGCCGCCACCCGCGACGCCGCCCGCGTCCTGGGCCACGACTACGGGGTCGGCGACCGGCTGGCGAAGCTGATCCCCGACCCACAGCAGGGCAGGCCGCCGAGCTTCAAGGAGTGCCTGGCGCCCGGCCAGCCGCTGCGCCTCGAGGTCGATCGCGACGGAACCGCCAAGTCGATCGTCGACGTCGCACAGGGCCTGGAGGGGATCGTCCGCAACTCCTCGATCCATGCCGCCGCGGTGGTCATCTCCGACCGTCCGCTGACCGACATCCTGCCGCTGCAGATCGCCGACGCCGGCGCCGATGCGAACGGCGAGCGGGTGTTCCGTACGGTCACCCAGTTCTCGATGAAACCCGTGGAGCAGCTCGGCCTGCTCAAGATGGACTTCCTGGGCCTGCGCAACCTGGACGTGATCGAGGACGCGCTGGACATCGTGGAGCGCTCCACGGGCGACCGGCCGGACATGAGCACGCTGCCGCTCGACCACGCGCCGACCTACGAGATGCTGGCCGCCGGCGATGCGATCGGGGTATTTCAGTTCGAGTCCGAGGGGATGCGCGAGGCTCTGAAGAAGGTGCGCCCCACCGAGTTCGACGATCTCGTCGCCCTCGGAGCGCTCTATCGGCCGGGCGCCATGGACCAGATCCCCGCCTACGCGCGCGGCAAGCGCGACGCCGAGTCGATCGTCTATCCCGACGAACGGTTGCGTCCGATCCTCGAGTCGACCAAGGGCGTGATCATCTACCAGGAGCAGGCGATGCAGATCGCCAAGGACCTCGCGGGGTTCAGCGGCGCCAAGGCCGACGACCTGCGTAAGGCGATCGGCAAGAAGAACCGCGAGGCGATGGCCAAGCTCAAGCCTGAGTTCTTCGCCGGATGCCGGGCCTCGGGCACCAGCGACGCGGTCACCGAGCTGCTCTGGACGACCAACGAGAAGAGCGCTGACTACAGCTTGAACAAGTCCCACGCTGCCTGTTATGCCCTGATCTCCTATCGCACCGCCTGGCTGAAGGCCAGCTACCCGGCGGAGTACATGGCGGCGCTCATCTCCTCGGTGATGGACACCAAAGACAAGGTCCCGTTCTTCGTGGCGCAGGCCGAGCAGATGGGGATCGCGATCCTGCCGCCCGACGTCAACCTCTCCGACCACGAGTTCGTCGTCGTCGAGGGCAACATCCGCTTCGGGCTGGACGCCGTCAAGGGCGTCGGCTACCAGGCGGTGGAGGCGATCAAGCGCGCGCGGGAATCCGACCCCACTCACCCAGCGCCCCGCCAGCCGTTCACCAGCCTGTTCGACTTCTGCGAGCGAGTAGACAACCGAGCCGTCAACAAGAAGGCGATCGAGGCGCTGATCAAGTGCGGCGCGTTCGGCTCGACCAACGCTCCCCGCAAGGGCATGCTGGCGGTGCTCGAGCAGGCCCAGGCGGCGGGCTCCAAAGCCCAGCAGGACGCTCTCATCGGTCAGGGCTCGATCTTCGACCTGGCTCCGCCCAGTTCGGCACCGGGCGGAGCCACGGGCGCCGGCGGTTCGGCGGCCGCCTTCGCTGGTCCCAGCCACGCGCCGATCCCCGGTGAGGAGTTCGATCGCACCGAGATGCTGGCCGCCGAGAAGGAGTCGCTGGGCCTGTTCATCTCCGCTCATCCGCTCAAGGATGTGGGACCGGCGCTGCGGGCTAAGGCCGACAGCACCCTGGCCGAGCTCGCCGACCGCCGCGACGGCGACTGGGTGACGATCGGCGGGATGGTCACCCAGTTCAAGAAGATCAAGACCAAGAAGGGCGATCTGATGGCGTTTGCCACGATCTACGACCTCGAGGCATCGGTGGAGATCGTCGTCTTCGGCAAGGTCCTCGACGCGTGCGGCGACGCGCTGGACACCGACTCGATCGTGCTCGTGCGCGGCAAGGTCGACCACAAGGACCGGGACAAGACCTGCCTGATCGCTCAGCAGGTCGAGCGCTTCGAGCCCAGCGAGGAAGAGCTGCGCAAGGCCCAGGTCCAGGCCGCCAAGCCCGTACTGCCGCCCGCGGCCCTGCGCCTGCGCCTCGACGCTACGGCCCTGCCCGCAACCGCGCTGGGAGAGCTCAAGGAGGTGCTGGCCGGCTTCCCCGGCGAGTCCGACGTGCTGATCGAGCTGTCCACCACCGTCGGCCGGCGCCGTCTGAGGCTCGGGCCGAGCTACCGCGTGGCGCGCAGCGCGAACCTGCATGCCGAGCTCGACCAGCTCCTCGGCTCCGCGCTGATCTCGGGGAGCGCCGCTCAGGCCGAGCCGGAACAGCGGGCCGCCAGCGTCGCCTGAGCAGCCGCCGAGCCCGCGGGCTCAGCGCACGTGCAGGTCGATGCCCAGCAGCAACAGTGGCCAGAGGACGACCGCCAGCACGGCTGCGACCACCGGCCGGATCGCGTCGAGGTTCGCCAGGTAGTGATGAGCCGACGCGACCAAAGCGCCGACGACCAACCACAGGATGCTGGGGAGACTGATGCGCATCGTGCCGCCTAGTTCGCTGGTCCTGCCCGAAATTCCTTCCGGCTAACCGGGCAGCCAGGGGCCGCGCCAACCGCCGAAGCGAGAGGTCAGCTTCTCGGCCTCAGGGGGACCCCACGAGCCCTGGGCGTACCGGATCGCCTTAGGGGGTGCGTCGAGCAGCGGCTGCACGATCCGCCAGCACTCTTCGACGCTGTCCTGGCGAGTGAAGTGGCTGGCGTCGCCGATCAGAGCGGCATGGAGCAGCACCTCGTAGGGCGTGGCGCCCTCGCCGCCCTCCTTGGCGAACTCCATCTCGAGATCGATCTCGGCAGCGCCGCGCCGGTCGGCTCGCTGAGCGTCGAGCACCATGCGGATCCCCGAGTGGGGGTCGATGCGGAAGATCAGCTGGCTGGGCTGCGGGCGGCGGCGCGACTGGGGGATGAAGGGCAGGCGCGGTGCGTTGCGAAAGACGAGCCGCAGCTCGGTCTGGCTCGTTGGCATGCGCTTGCCCGCGCGGATGAAGAACGGCACCCCGGACCATCGCCAGCTGTCGACCTCTAGCCGCAGCGCGACGTAGGTCTCGGTGTCGGAGTTGCGGCGCACGCCGTCGATCTTGCGGTAGCCCTCGTACTGCCCGCGTACGGCGCGCTTGGGGTCCGCGGCTACGACCGAGCGCAGCACCGCCACCTTGGCGTCCTTGAAGCTGTCAGGATCGCCGGCCCCCGGGGGATCCATCGCAGCCGCCGCGACCATCTGCATCAGGTGGTTGACGACCACGTCGCGCAGCGCCCCCACGGGGTCGTAGAAGTGGCCGCGGTCCTGGACGCCAAAGCTCTCGGCCATCGTGATCTGCACCGCGGCTACGTAGCTGCGGTTCCACACCGGCTCGAGGATCGCGTTGGCGAAGCGCAGATAGAGGATCTCGTCCAGGCCCATCTTGCCCAGGAAGTGGTCGATCCTGTACAGCTGGGCCTCGTCGAGGTGCTTGTGCAGGTCGGCGGCCAGCGCACGCGCCGATGCCAGGTCGTGGCCGAACGGCTTCTCGACCGCGACGCGCCGCCCGCCCTGCACCAGCCGGGCGTCGGCCAGTCCGGCGACCACGGTGGCGAACAGCGAGGGCGGGATCTCCAGGTAGAACACCGGGTTGGCGGCGTCGCCGAGCGCTCGGGCGACCGCATGGTAGGTCGCGGCCTCACCGAAGTCGCCGCTCACGTAGGACAGGCGCTTGGCGAAACGGTGAAAGACGGCGTCGTCGACCGGCTCGCCGGAGGCCTCGATCGCCTGACGGGCATGCTCGCGCAGCTGCTCGTCAGACCAGTCCTCGACCGCCACCCCGACCACCGGAACGTCGAGCAGTCCGCGCCGCTCGAGCCGGTACAGGGACCGAAACGTCATCTTGCGCGCCAGGTCGCCCGTGATGCCGAACACCACGAGCGCGTCGCCGGGCCGGGTCAGGTTGCGAGGGGTGGCGGGCACCGTCTCAGCTCGCGCTCTTCTGGCGGCGGGTCGCGGTCCGCTTGCGCGTGGCCTGGCCGCGCTTGCGCAGCGTGAAGCAAAGCTCGACCTCCTCGCGCGTGGGTCCCTGGCGCTCGGGACCCTGGGTCTCGATCACCAGCGGCAGTTTGTCGAAGCGCGGCTCCGAAAGGAACGCCGCACAGCCACTCTCGCCGAGCTCGCCGGTGCCGATGTTGGCGTGACGGTCGCGGTTGGACCCCAGCGGCGTCTGCGAGTCGTTGAGGTGCAGCGAGCCGAGCCGCTTGAGGCCGACCTCGCGCTTGAACCGATCCAGCACGTCGCTGAGCCCCGAGGGGGTGCGGATGTCGTAGCCGGAGGCCAGCAGATGGCAGGAGTCCAGACATACCCCCAGCCGCTTGTCGCCGCCGCCGGCGTCCAGGAGATCGGCGAGCTCGCCGAACGAGCGCCCCAGGGTTCCCCCGGCGCCGGCGGTGTCCTCCAGGTGAAGCGGGCAGCGCTCGGTCTCCGACAGCGCCTCGGCGATCACCTTGCCGGCGCGCTTGATCGCCTCACCGACGTCGCCCTGCTTGGCCGAGCCGGGATGCAGCACCACCCCGGCGGCTCCGATCCCCGCGCCCACGCGCAGCGAGTGGATGAGCGAGGCGCGGGACTTGTCGCGGATCTCCGCGTCCTCGGAGGCGCAGTTGAGCAGGTAAACGGCGTGGATCAGGACGGCCTTGATCGGGCTCGGCTTCATCGCCTCGCGGAACGCCTTGAAGTCGTCCTCGCCGTAGGCGGTGGGGCGCCACATGCGCGGCGATTGGTTGAAGATCTGGATCGCCTGGCAGTCGCGCTCGATGCCGCGCTCGACCGCCTTGGGCAGGCCGCCCGCCGGTGATACGTGCGCGCCGATTAGCATGCTGTGACGATGTCCATGCGAGTTCGCTTTGCTCCTTCTCCGACGGGCGCGCTGCACATCGGCGGGGCGCGCACCGCGCTCTACAACTGGCTGTTGGCCCGCGGCCAGAACGGCACGCTCGTGCTGCGCATCGAAGATACAGACCGGACGCGCTCCACGCCGGAGAACGTCGAGCAGATCTTCGACGCCCTGCGTTGGCTCAACCTCGACTTCGACGAAGGGCCGATTCTCCAGTCAGAGCGCGCCGAGCGCCATGCCGAGGTCGTCGACCGGCTGCTGGAGAGCGGTCACGCCTACTTCAGCAACGCCACCGCGGAGGATGTCCGCGCGTTCAAGGATCGCCATGGTTCCGAGCGCGGCTTCCGCGGCGACGCCGAGGCGAGCGGAGCTGTCCGCCTGCGGGTTCCCGATACCGGAGAGACGATCGTCCGCGACATCGTCCGCGGTGAGGTGGGGTTCCCCAACGCCTCGCAGGACGACCCGGTCATCGCCCGCGCCGACGGGACGCCGGTCTACAACCTGGCGGTCGCAGTCGACGACCTCGACGCGGGCATCACGCACGTCGTGCGCGGGGAGGACCACATCTCCAACACGCCCAAGCAGATGTGGGTCCTGGAGGCCATGGGAGCGCCGATCCCCGCCTATGCGCACCTGTCACTGCTCTACGGACCCGACGGCAAGAAGCTTTCCAAGCGCCACGGCGCGGCGTCCGTGCAGGAGCTGCGCGATGCCGGCTACCTGCCCGAGGCTGTGGACAACTACATCGCCTTGCTGGGAGCCGGCTTTGCCTCCGACGAGGAGTTCTTCACCCTCCCGCAGCTGGCCGAGCGCTTCCGGCTGGAGCGCGTATCCAAGAACCCGGCGGTGTTCGACGAGCGCAAGCTGCGTCACCTCAACGGCCGCCACCTGCGCGAGCTCTCGCTGGACGAGCTCACCGAGCGCCTGGAGAACTACACCGGCCGCAGCGGCCTACGGGGCGCCGTCGAGATCTCCGCGGAGAAGATCCAGACGCTCGCCGACTTCTGGCCGCTGGTGTCGTTTCTGTTCGACGGCCCGGTCGACGATCCGAGCGCCTTTGCGAAGACGATCGGCTCAGACGGGGGCGCCGACACCCTGGCCGCGGCCCGCGAGGCGCTGGCGCAGGCCGAGCCGTTCACCCCCGCGACGGTCGAGGCGGCGCTGCGCGGGGTGGTCGAGGCTCGCGATGTCAAGCCGGGCAAGGTGTTCCAACCGGTGCGGGTCGCGATCGCCGGCTCGACGGTCTCTCCGGGAATCTTCGAAACCGTGGCCCTGCTGGGCCGCGAGGCGACGCTGGCGCGCATCGACGCCGCCCTGCGCCGCGCCGGCCGCGAGGCCTGAGGCTTTCGCGCTCTGGAGCTAAACAACCATCGAACATCTGCCGATAAAGCAGCCGATGAGTTGGGTGGTCGCATATCGAGTCACAATTACTGACGGCCCTCCGGGCCCCGAGGGATGAGTGAATAAACGGTGGCAGTGGCTGCAGTGAATCCAGGACCTACCGATCCATACGCGGCGCGGGAACGCCATCACAACGAGGGCCATGGCCGGCGTCTAACCACGGCCTTCGAGGCGTTGGAGGCCTACCCGGTGCTGGTGGAGTCCCGCAACCGGGTCCTGCGGCTGTTCGAGAACGGAGAGCCACAGGTGGGCGACGTCATCTCGGCCGTCGAGGCCGACGTCGCGCTCGCCGTCACCGTCGTGCGTCTGGCCAACCAGGTGGAGGGACCCACCCGGGGCCGCGTGGAGAGCGTGGTCGCGGGCGTCGAGGCCCTCTCGGCCGGGACCGTGCACGCGATCGCCCGGCGCGCCCGCACGTTTGATTTCTTCGAGCGCACCGCCGTTTGGGCGGGGGTTCCCGAGCGCTTTCGGCTGCACGCAGTGGCCACCCAGCGCGCCGCCGACCGGCTGGCCCGCGAGGTCGGCTACGACTTCCGCGACCGCTTGATGGTGACCTCGCTGCTGCACGACATCGGCAAGCTCGTGCTCGTGCACGCCTATCCCGGCTACCCCGGCCAGGTGCACGGTGACGCCCGCACGCCCGAGGAGCGACTGCAGCGCGAGCGGCGCGAGCTCGGGGTCGACCACGCGCTGGTCGGCGGCGTGCTGGCGCGCCGGTGGGCGCTGCCGCGCTCGCTGGCGAGCGTGATCGAGCGCCACCACGCCGAGGACGCCAGCGACGAGGCCGCGATCGTCCGCCTCGCCGACATGCTCGCCCACTACGTCATGGGCAGCGCGATCTCTCCGTCGGAGATGCTGGCCGCGGCCCGCACGATGGACCTCAGCCCCGCACAGCTGCGCACCGTGCTCTACGAGCTGCCGTTGCCGGCCGCCGGCGAGCGTCCGCGCCAGATGGAGCCGTGCCCGATGTCGGCGCGGGAGGTGGATGTCCTGCGCCGACTGGCCAAGGGCATGGTCTACAAGCAGATCGCCTCCGAGCTGGGCCTGTCGACGAGCACGATCCGCACCCATCTGCACAACGTCTACGGGAAGCTGGGCGCGATGGACCGCGCCCAGGCAGTGCTGATCGCCACCGAGCGCGGCTGGATCTGAGCGTCGGAACGTCTCAGCCGGTCCGTCGTGCCCGTCCCCTAGGATCGGGGTCGCGATGATCTCGATCACGACCAAGTCGCCGTACGCTCTCAGCGCTCTGATCGAGCTTCACCGCCAGGGATCGGCGGGGCCCGTGCCGATCGCCGAGCTCGCGCGTCGCCGCGAGATCCCCGTCCAGTTCCTGGAGCAGCTGTTCGCCACGCTGCGCCGCGCCGGGATCCTGCGTTCCCAGCGCGGCGTCAAGGGCGGCTACACCTTCGCGCGTCCGGCCACCGAGGTGACCGTGCTGGAGCTCGTGGAGCTGCTCGACGGCCCGCTCGGCACCCAGACGACCGGCGTGTTCACCGAGGCCGCGCAGGCCGCCGCGGCCGTGCTCGCCGGCGCGACCGTGGCCTCGGTGGCCGAGCAGGAGATCCAAGCGGCGGGTGCGCCGATGTACCACATCTAAAACGAAGGCCCTGCAACCTGACCACCTAACAGAAGGGCCGCCGGCGTCGACAAGCCCTTCTGCGCCTCGTCCTCGTGTGCGCAGCTGATCTCACTCACCAAGGGCATCGTCGGCGGGGCCCTCACGGGTGCACACTCGAATCCTGCGTGCGGCAACGCGAGCATGTAGATCCCCGTCCGTTTTCGGCACGGGCTGGGGCGGCACATGGCGCCGGCTCGCTCGATTATGCTTGCGTGCGTAGATCACCAAACGGGGGCTGGGGATCTGGGGGTCTGTCGATTGACCGGCCGCAGCCCGGGGACAGGCACCCTTAACAGGAGGGCACGCATGAGGCAGAAGAAATTCGCTCCACGGCCGCCATCGGCGGCGATGGCCGTCGCGCTCACCGCACTGTTCGTCGCGCTCGGTGGGACGGGCTACGCGGCCTCGCACATCGCACCGAGCCACACGACCGCGCACCCCGCGGCCAAGGGCCCGCGAGGCCCGCGAGGATTCCAAGGCCCGGCGGGCCCCAAGGGCGCGACGGGTCCGACTGGCGCGACGGGTCCTGCGGGCGCGAACGGCGCCACCAACGTCATCATGAGGCAGGGCGCGGCAGTCGTCGTGTCCGCTGGGTCCTTCGCGAAGGCGGAGGCCAGCTGCAACGCTGGCGAGCGGGCGACGGGCGGGGGCCTGTACAACGAGGATCAGGTCTTCCTGCCGAGGATCACGTCCAGCTACCCGACGCCGAACCCGACCTCGCCCCCTCCGACCGGCAACGGGCAGGTGCCAACCGGTTGGCGCGTGTGGGTCTCGAACAAGGACGGCACGAGCAACATCACCGTGTACGCGTACGTCATCTGCGCTGCACCCTGATCTGCGCGGACAGCGCTGGGGTCGTCGCAGCCAGGATGGCTGCGACGGCCCGGAGGCGCAGCCGTGACTGATCGCGATGCGGATCGCCATGATGCGTCCGCCCCGCGCGCGCCCCGATCGGGTCGGATTCAATCGGACGCCATCGGAGCGGAAATCCCATGGTTGCTGGGTCGTCAGTATCCACGGGCAATGCAGACGATGTACCACATCTGACCGTCTCCTTGGGTCCTGTCTAGGCTGGTAGCCGCAGATGACCCGCTCCTCCAGCAACATCGCCGACCTCGTCGGCGACACGCCGATCGTGCAGCTCACCCGGTTGACCGGGGAGCTGGAGATCGAGCTGTTCGCCAAGCTGGAGATGTTCAACCCAGGGGGCAGCGTCAAGGACAGGATCGGCGTGGCGATGATCGACGCGGCCGAGCGCGAGGGACGGATCGAGCCCGGGCGCACCACGATCGTCGAGGCCACCAGCGGCAACACCGGCATCGCGCTGGCGTTCGTGTGCGCGGCCAAGGGCTATGACCTGATCCTCACGCTGCCCGAGGGCATGAGCCGGGAGCGTGAGAGCCTGCTGCGTCTGTACGGCGCCACCGTCCAGGTCACCGAGTCGCTGGGCGGGATGACCGAGGCCGTCGACGCCGCCCGCGCGCTGGCGACACGCAGCGATGTCTTTCTGCCCGACCAGTTCTCCAATCCGGCCAACCCGGAGATCCACCGTCGCACCACCGGACCCGAGCTGTGGGAGGCGCTCGACGGCCGCATCGACGTATTCGTCGCGGGCGTGGGGACCGGCGGCACGATCACCGGAGTGGGGGAGTTCCTCAAGGAGCGAAACCCGGACTGTCGCGTGGTGGCGGTTGAGCCGCGCAGCTCGCCGGTCCTCACCGGTGGGCGCCCCGGGCCGCACAAGATCCAGGGGATCGGCGCCGGCTTCGTGCCGGCCGTGCTCAACCGCGAGCTGCTCGATGAGGTGATCGCCGTCGACGACGAGGACGCGATCGAGACCGCGCGTCTGCTGGCGCGGCGCGAGGGGGTGCTGGCGGGTATCTCATGCGGGGCGGCCGTGTGGGCGGCGCTGCAGATCGGGGCGCGCCCGCAGTCGCGCGGCGCCCGGATCGCCACGATCCTGCCCGACTCCGGCGAGCGCTATGTGTCGACGCCGTTCTTCGCGCCGTGAGCCGTCCCGGGACGCGGGACCGTCTCGCTAGGCTTGATCGATGCCCGGCCTCAGGCTGATCGCCCGCACCGGCGCGGAGATCAGGCGCGATGTCTGCCGCCGTCAAGGCTCGTGATCCCGCCGCGCAGGACGTCGGAACCGCGCAGATCCTCGCCTCCTGGCCCGGCGTGCACGCGCTGCTGGCCCATCGCGTCGCCCACGCGCTCTACGGCGCCGGTGCGACCGGCGCCGCCCGCGCGATCGCGGCGGTCGCGCGGTCGATCACGGGGATCGAGATCCATCCGGCGGCGTGCATCGGCGACGGCTTCTTCGTCGACCACGGGATGGGGGTGGTGGTCGGCGAGACGGCTGAGATCGGCGACAACGTCACCCTGTATCAGGGCGTGACGCTCGGCGGCACCGGCTTTGCCACCGGCAAGCGCCATCCGACCGTGCAGGACAACGTCACGATCGGCTCGGGCGCCAAGTTGCTGGGACCGATCACCGTGGGCCATGGCGCCAAGATCGGCGCCAACAGCGTCGTCATCCACGACGTGCCGCCCAACGCCACCGTGGTGGGCAATCCCGGACATCCGGTCCGGGTGGAGGGCCGCCGGCCCGAGGGCCCCGACGCCGACTGGATCCATCTGCCCGATCCGGTGGCCGAGGCGATCAAGGGGCTCTCGAGCCGGATCGCCGCGCTCGAGGCCGATGCCGCCGCGCCGTCACCCGCGAACGGAGGCGCAGGCGGCCCGAGACGGACCGCCTCCGAGACCGGCGGATCGGCCGAGCCCGACGGACGCGCCAACCCCTCCGTCGGGCCTAATCCAGCCGGCGGCTAGCTATCGAGGCGCCGTCGGCGACCGGGCCGTTCTGCTGGTCGGCGGCGATCGGGGGCAGCGCGCTCTGGCCGACGTCGGGCATGTTGTGGCGCGCGCGGACCAGATACAGGGGCCGGCCCTTGACCTCATCGTAGATCCGGCCTACGTACTCGCCGATGATCCCGATCGCGATCAGCTCGATTCCGCCCAGCAGCAGCACCACGATCGTCAGCGCGCTGAACCCCGGCAGGTAGGAGCCGAGAATCCGCAGCACGACCACGATCGGGATCGCGATGAAGGCCAGCGTCGAGATGATGAAGCCCAGCAGCGTCGCCAGCTGCAGCGGTCGGTGCGAGAACGACGAGATCGCGTCCAGCGAGAAGCGCAGCATCTTGGAGACCGTGTATTTGGTCTCGCCGGCGTAGCGCGGATCGCGGTGATATAGGACGGCGGCCTGGGTGTAGCCGACCCACACGGTCATCCCGCGCAGGAAGCGGTTGCGCTCGCGCATCGAGAGCAGCGCGTCGAGGGGGCGCCGATCGAGCAGCCGGAAGTCGCCCGAGTTCGCTTGCAGCTCGACCTGGGCGAGCTTGTCGAACAGCTTGTAGAACCAGCGGGCGGTGCTCAGCTTGAAGCGCGATTCGCCCTGGCGGTGCTCGCGGACCGCGTAGACGACGTCGCAGCCGGCGCGCCAGTGGTCAAGCATCGTGGCGATCAGCTCCGGAGGGTCCTGCAGGTCGGCGTCGAGCATCACCACGGCATCCCCGCGGGCATGGTCCAGGCCGGCCGTGAGCGCCGTCTGATGACCGAAGTTTCGGGACAGGAAGACGACCCGCACGCGGGGATCGGAGGCCGCCAGCCGCTCGAGGCGCAGCGGGGTGCCATCGGTGGAGCCATCGTCGACCAGCACGAGCTCGAACGGCACGCCTTCGAGCGCCGCGCAGGTGCGCGCGTAGAACTCGTCGATCAACGCCTCCTCGTTGAAGATCGGCGCCACGACGCTCATCAGATCCAACGCCCGCGGGCCGTCATTGGGGACCGGAGGCAGGTCGCTCATGGACTCATCGTACGGCGCGCCACTCGATTTCCCTACCACAGAGCGTTGTGGGGGATGTAGCCGAGCAGTTGGATCGCCTGCACGACTCCGGTCATCACGATCGCCATGCGCCACAGGCGACGGTCCCGACCGAGGGCCGCCAGCGGCAGCATCCAGCCGACGTACCAGGGCAGCAGCGAGCTCGAGGCGATCAGCAGGGCCAGCATCGCCCAGCCGGCGCCGTCGATCCAGTCGGTCGCTCCCTGCCACACCCGCCACACCAGCCACGCGCAGGCGATCACGAACGCGGCCGCCAGCACGTAGGTGGAGATGTGTCCGACGGTCGGCATGCCCAGCCGCGAGGAGATCACCCCGGGGATGCTCTTCCAGTCACCCTCGCTCTGGCTCTGGCGGACCGTCGCCAGCAGATGGAACGCCCCCGAGCCGAACACCGTGAAGCTCAACGCGGCGACCAGCGCGAAGCCCACGCCGGCGCCGACCAGGAGGTTGCGCCGTCTACGGCCGTGCCGCGGGCCGCCCGCGGCGATAACGAACGGCAGCAGCAACCCGGCGGTCAGCTTGACCCCGATCGCGACCATCGTCAGGGCACCGCCGGTGCGCGGGCGCGAGGCCAGCACCGCATAGATCGCGCCGGCCACTGCCAGCAGCATCAGCAGATCGTTGTGGCCGCCGCCGACCCCGTAGAGCACGAGCAGCGGATTCAGTCCGACGAGCGCCGCCGCCCGCACGGGATCGATGCCGCGCAGGCGCGCGCAGCGCCACACCACCGCGACCAGCGCGAGGCTGGCGACCGCCGCGATGGACTTGTAGGCGAAGACGCTGGTGGCGATTGTCAGCGACGCCAGCAGGTAGCTGAACGCCGTGAACACCGGTCCGTACACGCTCGGGGTGTGGACCCACTTGGATTCGATGTAGGGGTACAGGTGATCGAGGGCGATCGCATGGGGGCCGTTGAGATACGGGTTGTAGGCATACAGCGAGCCCATCCGTGCGTAGGCCTGGTAGCTGAACACGTCGGTCGAGACCAGCGGCGGCCCCAGCAGCACGACGACGTGCAGGAGCGCCACGGCGATCAACACCGCCCGGGCCGAAAGCCGCGTGGACGCGGCGACCACCACCGCGTAGGAGACGAACATCAGGCTCAGGGCCGCGATCGCGCCGCCGACGTGGAGGTTCAGGCCGGTGTCGCCGAACGCTCCGGCGAGCGATGGAGGGACCGGCCGGATCGTCTCGGGCAGCAGCGACTCGGTGTGGGAGGCCGCGACCGCGAGCAGGCAGCCGCAGACCAGCAGCCCGCCAAGCGCGATCAGTCCGCGGCGGCCGCTGGACGTGACCCCTACGGGAGAGACGCCCACGGGCAGCCGGGCGAAGCCGCGGGGAACGTCGGCACTCAATGAACCCTGGACGCTCATCTCAGATGAGGATGCCCTCGTTTCCTGGGCTGGTGGTTTGAGCAAGGTTGACGTGGGGTTAGCAGATCTCACGGCGGTGATCGATTCCTACCCACGCGGTGACGACTGATTCCTACCCGCGCGTTGACGACTGATTTCTACCCGCGCGGTGCAACGCAGAAGCGGCGTCGCGCCGGATCGTCGGCACCAGCAGCATCGCCTCGATGGCGATCCGGGCCGACATCTTCGACTTCCCGGCGGTTCGGTCGGCGAAAACGATAGGCACCTCCTTGACGGTGAAGCCGGCCAGCACGGCCCGGTAGGTCACCTCGATCTGGAAAACGTAGCCCTCGGCACGCAGGCTGGGAAGATCGATCGCCTCCAGCACCCTGCGGTGGATGCACTTGAAGCCGCCGGTCAGGTCGCGCACGCCGACGCCCAGGATCAGCCGCGCGTAGAGGCCGCCGCCGCGGCTGATCAGCTGGCGCGCCAGGCCCCAATCGCGTACACCGCCGCCGGACACGTAACGGGACCCGAGTACCAGGTCGGCGCTCCCCGCCGCCTCCAGCATCGCCGGCAGGTAACGCGGGTCGTGTGAGAAATCGGCGTCCATCTCGATCACCATCTCCGCGCCGCGCTGCAGGGCGTGGTCAAAGCCCGCCAGGTATGCCTGCCCCAGTCCGGCCTTGCCGGGCCGGTGCAGCACCTCGACGTCATCGTGGGCGGCGGCCAGGGAGGCGGCGATCGCGCCGGTGCCGTCCGGCGAGTTGTCGTCGACGACGAGGATCGAGTAGATGCCGGGCGCCACTCGCATGAGCTCGGAACGGGCCGCGGCCACGATCCGCTCCACGTTCACGGCCTCGTTGTAGGTGGGGATGATCAACCAGATGGCCGCCGACACGGATCCAGCCTAAACGGCTATGCGGGCGGCACGTCGCCGCGTGAGTCGCCATCATGAGGAAGGGGCTCCTGGTCATCTCCCCGTACCTCTGCTCATGGATGAAGGCTTCTCCGCATTCCGTCACGCCCTGATGCCTGCGCCTGCGCACGCGCCTGGAGCGCGACCAGGCACGCCCCCCGGTGGCGCCGCATCATCGCCGCCGTCGCGCTGCGGCGCTGGCCGCGGTGGCCGCCATCGCGCTGGTGGTCGGCGCCGTGGCGGGGGCCTCGGCGGGCGGTGGCTCGCACCCCGCTGCCAAGGTGGCGGCCACCGGCGGCTACCTGCGGCGGATCAAGGTGCTGGCCGGCAACGGCGCGGGATCATTCGCCGTGGCCCAGCGGGCCGCCGAGAACGAGGCGATCACACGCACCCTGGCCTACACGCCGTACGTCCGCCGGGCGGGGAACCAGCACAGGGAAGTCGCGCTCACCTTCGACGACGGTCCGGGGCCATACACCCCCCAGATCCTCTCGGTGCTGGAGCGCCTGCACGTCCCGGCCACGTTCTTCGAGGTCGGCGTGGAGGAGAAGTACTTCCATGCCTCCACGAGCGCGATCGTAGCCCGCGGCTATCCGATCGCAGACCACACCGAGACCCACGCGAACATGGGCCAGCTCAGCCCCAAGCAGCAGCAGTCCCAGCTCCTGCAGGAGACGGTGGCGATCGGGAACGAGGGGGCACCGTTCCCGCGGATGTTCCGTCCGCCGTACGGCCTGTGGGACAAGCAGACACTGAAGCTGCTCAAGCGCTACCGGATGCTCATGGTCCTGTGGACGGTGGACACAGATGACTACGAGCGCCCAGGGGTGCCGGCGATCGTCAACTCCGCGGTTCGCGGCGCGCGCCCGGGTGCGATCATCCTGATGCACGACGCCGGCGGCGATCGCTCACAGACCGTGGCAGCGCTGCCGACGATCATCCGCCAGCTTCGCAAGCGGGGCTACAAGCTGGTCACGATCCCGCGCCTGCTGCTCGACAACCCGGCGCCCAAGCAGCAGAACGTGAACCTGCTGTCCGGCTCGGGGTGAGTCTGGGGGCGCCGCGGGCCCCGGTCGCGGTCCGCTCTACCGGCGGACGTAGGCGACGCGGTTCCAGCTCGGCTCGGGGGCGAGCTCGATCGGCTCGCCGCCCCGATCGGGCTGGACGTAGACGAAGGACGAGGCGTCCTCGTTGAAGGCGATGTCCAGCTCGCCCTCCTTGACGCGCTGGTCCAGCCACGCGCCCCGGAAGATCAGCCGCCGCAGCCAGTGCACGAGCGAGCGCTCCGAGGGCCCGACGAGCTCGGGCCAGCACTCGTTGACGTGCTCGCCGAGAGCCGAGGCGGGATCGGTGACCTCACCGTTGACGACCAGGTTGATCAGGTCCTCGGCCTCGTCCTCCTCGACGGCGCTGCCGAGAAAGCCGAGCTTGCGAGCCGCCTGCTCGCAGCGCTCGCGGAAATCACGCTCGTTGAACGTGAAACGCAGCTCTCCGTACTCGAGGACGAAGTCGTCTCCCGAGCTGTAGTTCCCGCGGCGGTACATAGGCGTCGGCATCATATGTGCGAATCCTTCTCGGGCGGGGACCTGAATGTGAATTTGCAGGGGGTGAACCACTGTCTCTCAGCGGCTCTTACCAGCATGCCGCCGAGCTCACCACCGAAGGTCCTGATCGTAGAGGACCACCTCCCGACGCGCCGCTTTCTCGCCGACAACCTGGCCGCCGACGGCTACGCGCCGCTGGAGGCCGACTCTGCCCAGGCAGGCCGGGCGCTGATGGTCTCAGAGCTGCCCCAGCTGGCGATCCTCGACCTCGGTCTGCCAGATCGCGACGGGCTCGATCTGCTGCGCGAGCTGCGCCGGCCTGACGACGACTCCGGGGAGCTCGACAGGCATCTGCCGGTCCTGATCCTCTCCGGGCGGGCGACGGAGCTCGACCGCATCCGGGGCTTTGAGCGCGGCTGCGACGACTACCTCCCAAAGCCGTTCTCCTACGGGGAGCTGCGGGCCCGGATGGCGGCGCTGCTGCGCCGCTCCAGCATGCGCTCGCCCGTGGCGCGGATGCGCGTGGGGACGCTGGAGCTTGACCCGCTGTCACGCGAGGTGTGGGTGCAGGGCGAGAGGATTCACCTCTCGAAGAAGGAGTTCGCTCTGCTGCGGGCGCTCGTCGCGGCGCCCACGCGTACATACACGCGCGAGGAACTGCTGCGCGACGTGTGGGGTTATCGGTCGATGGGCGCCACGCGTACGCTTGACTCGCACGCCTCCCGCCTGCGCCGCAAGCTGGCGGTGGGGCGGACGGCGTACGTGGTCAACGTGTGGGGCGTGGGCTACCGGCTGCTCGACGGCGAGGCCGGAGGATGAGCTCGGCCGCGGCGCTGGCCGGCTGGGTCGCGGCGGGGATCGCGGCCGCGACGATGATCGCGGTCCGCCGGATGCTGGGCAGCCGGATGGAGGCCGTCGCGCGCGCTTGTCACGAGCTGCGTGGACCGATCACCGCGGCTCGCCTGGGACTCTCGCTCGGCGAGCGGTCGGGGGAGCTGTCAGCGGCGCGGCTACGGGCGATCGACGCTGAGCTCGATCGGGCGACGCTGGCGCTTGACGACCTGGCCGGCGTCGGGGAGCGTGTCCCCCGATTCACTGATGACCTCAAGGAGGTCGATCCGGCTGGCCTCCTCAGTCAATCCGTCGAGGCGTGGCAGGGGTACGCCCAAGCAGCCCGGACGTTGTTGCAAATGCGGTGGGATGGAGAAACGGCTCCCGTGCGGGGACACAGACTGCGCCTGGCTCAGGCGACCGGCAACCTCATCGCCAACGCCATCGAGCACGGCGCGGGACCCGTGCAGGTCGTCGGGTCAATATGTGGCGGCGTCGCGCGGATTGAGATCGCCGACGAAGGATCCGGCCTGCCGGCGCCGATCGAGGAGCTGATTCGTCCTCCGCGGCGCGGCCCCGGTGCGCGGGGACGCGGGTTGGCGATAACGGCTGCGATCGCCGAGGATCACGGCGGACGGCTGACAACCGCCGCGGCTGACCGCGGCGCACGTCTGGTACTCGAGCTTGCCACCGTCAACGACTGGCGCCGCGAGAACGCCGGTCAGCCGTCAGATAGCGCGATCAGCGATTCGGGTGGGTGGAGCGCCGGAGCACTAGGCCGGTTCCCAGGATTCCCGCGCCCGCGGCGACGAGTAGGAGCAGGTCCAAGCCGGTGAACGCGAGGGAACTGCTCGAAGTGGTAGTCGTCGATACCGTCGATCCCCTGCTGGCGCTCAGCCCCTCCACATGGCCCGGGTCGAATGTCGAATGCGGGACACAAAGCGCAGGGTCGCTGTAACCCTGGCAGTTCGACGTGTCGGCCAGCGCGGGCGCCGAGAAGGCGATCGCCAGGCTTACCCCAATTGTGGCCAGGCACATGGCCCAGCGCGCACCCCGTAGCGACCTCATAACGGAAATCTTACTCCAGTCCGCGGCGGCTGTCTAGATCAACGGCCCAACAGTTAAACGCTCATATTCCCGACTAAAGCCGCATATTCCCGAATGAAGGTCTATTGGTGACGGAGCCGAGAGTCGCGGCCGCGCTACTGAAATGGAGACGAGGACGCTTCCGCGCGCTCGAGCAGTTGGAGTCCTTCTGGCGGCCGTAGCGGATGGCGTGAGCGCACGCGACCAAGCCCGGCCTGGACTGCGGCCTGCTTCGGATCGATGGAGCTCGCGGTGACGAAGTCGTGGTAAGCCGCTCGGGTGTGGCCGAGCGCCGAGGCGGCGAGCGCCCTCCCCGCCCACGGAAGCCAGCTTCCGGGGTCTCGCGAGGTCGCTTGCGCGAAGCGGCGCTCCGCAGTCGCCGGGTCACCGCTTCCGAGCGCGATCAGGCCGGCGACCTCTCCGGGTTCAGCGCTGAGCGGATTCAGGCTCGCGGCGCGGGAGAGGTCCCGCAGCGAGGCCGCCGGATCGCGGCCGGCCACGTGGGTGGCAATCGACACCTCACGGGCCGATAGGTACGGCAATCCCAACGCCACGACGCCCGCGACCACCGCGAACGCAAGCCCGACGATGGCCAGCGATCCCCTCCCCCCGCGGGGTGCCCGTACGAGCCGTCGCGATTCAGCGATCTCGCCGGCCGTTCGGTCACGCTCTCGAAGTCCTGCCGCTAGACCCAGGAAGCCGAGAACCGGGCCGCTGAGCGCCGGCATCTCCCAGAACCAGTCGAGCGATCCCGCTAACAGCCAGATGACCACGGGAAGTAATGCCGCGGCGCGGATCCAGCGCGCTTCCGGGTCCGCTCCCCGTCGAACCTGCCGCGCCGCCACGAACGCGGCGATCAGGAAGCCGGCGAACAGCGAGAAGCCGACGAGTCCGGTATGGGCGAGCAGACGCATCTCGAGGCTGTGGGTCCATTGGGGATCTTCGTTCTCATGGCGATGCTTGACGTAGTAGTTGGCGAAGTTGTCCTGTCCGAGGCCGCCGAGTGGGTGAGCCCGGAACGCGTCGAGCGAGACTCGCCAAATGTCCAGGCGGCTCGCACCTACGGCCGCGAAATGCGATCCGGAGCCGGACGAGTTCGCCTCCGGCCGAGCGAAGCCTCGCCACTGCGCCTCAGCGAACCGCAGGGGATGCCCATGAGTAGCAACCAGGCTACCTGCGGCCATGGCGAGGATTGCGGCGATCAGCACCGTTGCGTCGACGAGCCGTCGCCGCTTTCGGCTGAGGCGGGGAAACGGAATCGCCGTGCCACCCATGGCCACTGCGCTCGACACGACCAGGGCGATCGCGCACACGAGTAACGAGGTGGAGCCGGCATGACTTGCGGCGTGGTTGAAAGCGACCTGCCGGTGAACGCCGTAGATGGCGAGCAGTCGCCGAAGCGGGATCAGTGCCGCGGCCACCGGGATGAGCATCCACATCACCAGGCGAAGGCGGTCCGGCGTGACGATGATCGCGATGATCGCGACCAACGGCAACGTGAGCAGCCAACCGCGGCTCTGGCTGGTGACAGCCAGCTGCAGGTCGGCGCACGAAAGCGCAATCAAGACCCCTCGGAGGAGGCTCGGAAGCCGCGGGTTGGCGGCGAGCATGATGCCTACGAGTGCCGCCATCGTGAACAGGGCGGCACTGGAGTTGAAGTAGCCCGTCGGCGCCGCCAAGCGGCCCAAGATGAACAGCGGGGCAACGTGGTCTGCGCCGGCGAATCGAACGAGAAAGACGACCGCGATCACGCCGATCCCGATCGCGAAGGTGAGTAGGACCGCAAGTGCCGCCCGCGTGGTCCATGGCAGCAAGGTGAACAGCGCAAACGTCAGCAGATAGAGCAGCGCGCGGTTGCTTCCCTGGAGGGCGTCCCCTGGGGACTGGGCCCACAGGATCGAGGCGTAGGACCATGCGACGTAAGACCCGAACAGGATCAGAGCCGCAGTGCACGCTCGGGAGCGTTGCGGTCGCCGTCCCCAGAAGCCGATAGAGACCGCCGACAGCAGGGCGAGGATGAAGAGGGCTCCCCGGTACCAGGCTTCGGGGTCATATCCGCCATCGCCGGCTGCCCACGTCAGCCACAGCCCGACGATCAGGAGTCCGGGCAGGAGCGCCGGAAGGTGGGGCGAGAGACGAGCTCGAATGCTCTTCCCGCTATCGCTCGTCCGAGCGGCGCCGGAGATTGCTCCTGAGGACGGGATCACGGCTGGTCCAAGTCCGGCATCGCAGCGACGAGCATAAGACCGGAGGCCGCTGGTGCGCATAGGCACAGGGGGCGGACGGAACCGGCATGAAAATGCAAGCAGCGCCGCAAAGGATCGCTCTGGGCCGAATCTTGCAGATCGCGGCGGTCGCTCGAGGTTGGTGCGGGCGGAGAAAGCTCCCGCCAGGCCTGCGTCCGCGGCCTGCGAGCGGCGTTACGCGCCGCTAGTGGGAGGCAGGATGCGATTTGGGTTGCATTGTGGGGGAAAGTGGGTTACTGTGGGCGCCGCTTCCGGAACCCGGGTGGCAGGGCTCCTCCCACCCAGCCACCCGGGTTTTGAGCTTCTTGCACCAGTTCATGGAGTCTCTTGACCTTCCGCGGAACCTTCGAACACGCGCTCGACGCGAAGCACCGGCTGACGATCCCGGCCAAGTTCCGCGGTGCGCTGGCCAACGGCGTGGTGCTGGCCGCAACGCACGAGACCGAGCCCGGATCGCCTCGCACGGTCGGCATCTGGACCCCCGAGAGCTACGACGCGTACACCTCGCAGACGCTGGCCGGACTCAATCCAGCGTCGCCCAAGGCGCGCGAGCTCAAGCGCTTCTTCTTCAACGCCTCCCTTGATACCGAGCTCGACTCCGCTAACCGCGTGATGATCCCCACCAACCTGATGCGCTACGCCGGCCTCGAGAAAGAGGTCGTAGTGACCGGCTCGGGCGAATGCGTGGAAGTTTGGGACCGCGAGCGCTACGAGCACAACTTCCAGGAAGTCCTGACCCGGATCCCCGAACTCGCAGCGAGCCTTGGCGACACTGCTTGACATGACCAAGACGCACATCCCGGTCCTCGCCGGTGAGCTGATCGACCTGGTCGATCCGCGTCCGGGCGAGGTCGCGGTGGACTGCACGGTCGGCGGCGGCGGGCACGCCCGGCTGCTGGCGGAGCGGCTTGGCCCCGCGGGCACCCTGATCGGGATCGATCGGGATCCCGCTGCGGAGGAGCGCTTCGCCGCGCTGGCCGCCGAGGTGCCGTGCCACACCCGCTTCATCCGAGCCGACTTCGTGACCGCCCTGGCCGAACTGGCGGACGAGCGCCTGCGGGCTGACGTCGTCTACCTGGACCTGGGCATGTCCTCGATGCAGGTCGACACGTGGGCGCGGGGCTTCTCGTATGCCTACGACGCGCCGCTGGACATGCGGATGGACCCCGAGCAGCCGTTGACGGCGGAGGAGATCGTCAACACCTGGGACGAGCGGCGACTGGCCCGGCTGCTGCGTGAGTACGGCGAGGAGCGCTACGCGACGCAGATCGGCCGCGCGATCGTGCGCGCCCGTCGGCGTGAGGAGCTGTCGACCACCCAGCAGTTGGTGGAGACGATCAAGACCGCCGTCCCGGTGCCCGCCCAGTTCGCCGGAGGGCACCCCGCCAAGCGGACCTTCCAGGCGCTGCGGATCGCCGTCAACGACGAGCTGACCCAACTGGAGCAGGCGCTGCCCTCGGCGTGGGAGCTGCTCGCCCCCGGCGGCCGCCTGGCGGCGATCTCCTTCCACTCACTGGAGGACCGGATGGTCAAGCGCTTCCTGGTGGCACGCGCGCGGGGCTGCATCTGCCCGCCCGAGCTACCGATCTGCGTCTGCGGCCGAGAGCCCGAGGGCGAATTGCTGACCCGTCGCGCCGTGGCTCCGACACCGGGCGAGATCGCCGGCAATCCCCGATCACGGTCTGCGCATCTCCGCGCGGCCCGCAAGCTGGAGGTCAGCAACGCATGACACCCTCCGCGCTCACCCCTGCCGGTCGCGGGACACGCTCAAAGCCACGCGCTAGCGCCGCCAAGCGACAGCCGGCCGCGCCGGCCGGAGCCGCCGCGGTCGCTCAGGGGGCCCGGACCGCCGCACACGGGGCGCGTACCGCCGCCCGGGGGGCGCGCACGGCCGCCGCGGGGGCGCGCACGGCCGCGGAGGGGACTCGCACAGCGGTGCAGGGCGCGCGAACGGCGGCGCAGGGAACCCGAGCGATGGCCGAGGGTGCCAGGATCGCCGCCGAGGGGGCACGTACCGTGGCCAACGGCGCTCGTCGCACCCAGACTGCCTCCGGACCCGCCGGCGGCCGGGGCACAGGGCACCGCACCCCGGTCCGGCGCTCCACCGCGCCGCGCTCCCCCCGGCGTGTATCAGGCCCCGCCCGGCCCAGATTCGGCACCGCGCGCCCCGCTCGGGACCAGCCCGTCGTTCGCGCGCCATTGGCCGGGCGGTGGGCGGCCTCCATCCGGGCGCTGCCCGATCACGCGCTGCTCGACCGCATCATCCGTGGTCGGTACTGGATCCCCTTGCTGGGGGTGCTGCTGGTCGGGATCGTGGCCATGCAGGTGGAGGTCCTCAAGCTCAACGCCGGAATCGGACGCGCGCTGGAGCAGAGCACGTCACTGCAGAATCGCAACGAGCAGTTGCGGGCGGCCGTCGCCCGCGAAGCCGACGATCAGCGGATCGAGAGCATGGCCGCCCACATGGGGATGGTGATGCCCCAGCCGGCCGCGATCCGGTTCCTGCAGCGCCACCCGATCGCCGATGTCGGCAAGGCGATCGCCAACATCCACGCGCCCGATGCCACGGGCTTCCAGACCGCTCTGACAGCGAGCACACCGACATCGGCGTCAACAAACAGCACGACGAGCCCCGCCGTGGTCGCCGGCACCGGCGTTGCCACCGGGGCCACCGGGAGCACCAGCGCGACCACCGGGGCCACGGGGAGCGCCAGCTCGACCAGCGGGGCCACCACCGGCGCGGCGTCTCCCAGCACGGACACGGGCACCACCGCAACGGGCACCTGAGTCCCCGCCATGGCCGCGATCGACCGACGCGTCGGCTTCCTCTTCCTGGGGTTCATGCTGTTGCTGGGGCTCGCGCTCACGCGAGCTACCTATCTGGGTGCGTTCAAGGCCGACGCGCTGCAGCAGGCGGCGTCACACCAGCAGATCGTCCAGACTCAGATCCCGGCCACGCGGGGCACGATCACCGATCGCGAGGGCGTGCAGCTAGCGATCTCGCAGTCCGCCGCCGACGTGATCGCCGATCCGTTCCTGATCAAGCATCCGCTCCCGGCCGCGCAGAAGCTGGCCCCGCTGCTGCACAAGCCGGTGCTGACGGTGCTCGCGCTGCTGACGCGCCACACCGGCTGGCAGCCACTGGCGCGTCAGATCTCCACCGCCCAGGCAAAGCAGATCGCCCAGCTCCGGATCGACGGCATCAGCACCACGCCGGACATCAAGCGAATTTACCCCCGCGCGTGGGCGGCCTCGCAGGTGCTGGGCGGCGTCAACGACAACGGTGGCGACAGCGGGCTGGAGTACTTGTACAACCGCCAGCTGCAGGGCGCCGCCGGCGAGCGTCGGGTGGTCTACGACGCCCGCAACCAGCCGATCTCGATCGACGAGGTCAAGCCGATGCAGAGCGGGCAGACGTTGAAGCTGACGCTTGACGCCGCCCTCCAGGACCAGGTGGAGCAGGTGCTGGCGGGTGTAGGTGCCCAGTACTCGCCCAAGGGCGCCACCGCGATCGTGATGAACCCGGACTCGGGCGCGATCCTGGCCCTGGCCAACTGGCCGCGGGTCAATGCCAACGACCCCGCCGGCGCGCCGCCGTCGGCCGATCAGAACGAGGCCGTGCAGTTCAACTACGAGCCGGGCTCGACGTTCAAGGCGATCACCGTCGCCGGCGCGCTGCAGGACGGCGTCGTCAGCCCCGCGACGGAGATCAACATCCCTTCGGTGCTGCAGGTCGCCGACCGGCGTATCAACGATGCGGAGTCCCATGGTGACGAGACGCTGTCGGTTGCCCAGATACTGAAGGTCTCCAGCAACATCGGGGCGGACCTGATCGGCGCGCGGCTGGGCGCTAAGCGCTTCGACTACTGGGTGCACCGCTTCGGGTTTGGAGCCAGGACCGGCGTCGACCTACCGGGCGAGCAGACCGGCATCGTGCTGCACGAGTCCCAGTACTCGGGCTCCTCGATGGGCAATCTGCCGATGGGCCAGGGCGAGTCGGTGACCCCGATCCAGATGGCCACGGCGTACTCGGCGATAGCCAACGGCGGCTATCTGCGGCCTCCACACATCGTCGCGGCCATCGGCGACAAGCCGCAGCCGCTGCCCGCCGGGCACCGCGTGATCTCGGCCACCACCGCCACGCAGCTACGCGACATGCTCCGCGGCGTGCTGGCGGACGGCGGCACCGCGTCCGGCGCCGATATCCCGGGCTACGACCTGGCCGGCAAGACGGGGACCGCCAACGTGGTCGTCAACGGGAAGTACTCCGACAGCGATTACATCGCCTCGTTCATCGGCATGGTCCCCGCCTCGGACCCCAAGCTGGTCGTGGCCGTGATGGTCGACGAGCCGCATGGCTCGATCTACGGCGGCGCGGTCGCCGCGCCGGCTTTCCAGAAGATCGTTGGCTGGGCCGTGCCGTACCTCGGCATCCCGCCACGGTGACGCTCTCAGCAGCGATTCTCTGATCCTCCGAGCACCCCAGCGCCGATCACCGGACCACTGGCGAGCCCCGGCTATCTGCGATCCAGCGGCCGGTGCCTCGGCCGACGGCCTGAGGGTTTTGCTTTAATGGCTGTGCCACGAGGGCTAGAAGTGGGCCGGCATGGTTTCAAGGGGGTACGTATGGAGTCACGGACGTCAACGCCAATACGCACGCACACCAACGATCGCGCGCTGTTGCGCGAGGGGGACGGGGAGCCGAAAGCGAAGCTCGGTGTGCCTCTGACCAGACTCGACAACTCTGATCCTGAGCTGATGGAGGAGCTTCTGGAGGCAGTCGCGCGCGTCGCGCGCAGTGCCGCCTTCACCCTGGGGGACGAGCTGGACGCGTTCGAGTCTGAGTTCGCCGACTACTGCGACTGCGACTACGCGGTCGGGGTTTCGTCCGGCACCGACGCCTTGGCGCTGTGCCTGCGGGCCATGGACATAGGACCGGGCGACGAGGTCATCGTGCCGGCAAACTCCTTCATCGCCACGGCGGAAGCCGTTTCACTCGTTGGTGCGACGCCCCGTTTCGTCGACGTTGAGGCCGAAACCCAGCTGCTGACGGCGGAGACGGTCGAGCCGGCTCTCGGTCCGCGGGTCAGAGCGATCATTCCGGTTCATCTCTTCGGTCGCACCGTCGAAATGCAGCCTCTCGTGCAGCTTGCGCGTCAGCATTCGCTGCGATTGCTCGAGGACGCCTCTCAAGCGCATGGCGCCACCTATGGTGGACGGCGCGTGGGTTCGTTAAGCGACTGCGGCTGCTTCAGCTTCTATCCGTCGAAGAATCTCGGTGCGTGGGGTGACGCGGGGGCCGTGACCACGTCAGATCCGGGCCTTGCGAGACGAATCCGCCTGCTGCGTTCGCATGGCGAGGAGCCACGGTACTTCCATCACGAGCCGGGCACCACCGCGCGCTTGGACACTCTCCAGGCCGCGATCCTCCGGATCAAGCTTCAGCGGCTGGATGCCGCAAACGAGGCCCGTCGCGACCGTTCAGAGCGCCTCAGTTCGGCCCTGAATGATCGGGTCGTGGTGCCCTCGCCGCCGAAGCCGGACTGTGACCACGTATTTCACCAGTACGTCGTGTCGACCCCGAACAGAGATTCGCTGCGAACTCATCTCGCGGCGCACGGGATTGCTTCGGCGATCCACTATCCGGTTCCGATCCACCGCACGGACGCTTATTCCGATCCCGCTCAGCAGAGCTTGCCGGTCGCCGAGCGGCTTGCCGAAACCATTTGCTCGTTGCCGCTATACCCGGCGATGACGGAGGGCGAGTTAACCGCAGTCGTCGACGCCTGCCGATCTTTCGAACCGGAGGTTTGACCATGCCGCGCACGCCGGGCAGCGAAGACATCACGATTGGAATCGTCGGTCTCGGATACTGGGGGCCGATCTTGCTCCGGGTGCTGTTCGAGCTCGACGGTGTGAACGTCAAGTGGATGTGTGATTCCGATGAGGATCGTCTGCGCCGGCTTGGCTCACGTTATCCGTCCGTGCTCACGACAACCGACATGGACGATCTGCTGGACGACGAGCATCTCGACGCGGTTGCGCTGGCCACGCCCGTGCCGACGCACTATGAGTTGGCTGTCCGGAGTCTCGAGGCTGACAAGCACACGTTCGTCGAGAAGCCGCTGGCTCTGTCCGGTGCCGATGCGGATCGTCTGACCGAACTGGCCCGCAAGCGTGAACTGCAGCTGATGTGCGGCCATACGTTCCTGTACTCGCCGGCGGTTCGTAATGTCAGGCAATTGCTTGACCGCAAGGAGCTCGGAGATGTCTTCTTCGTCTCAGCGAGTCGTGTGAACCTCGGGCTCCATCAGCGTGATATCAGCGTCGTGTGGGACCTCGGCCCGCACGATTTCTCGATCCTGCTGCACTGGTTCGACGAGCTTCCGAACTCTGTCCGGGCAGTCGGTCGGGCATCGATCGTGGCGGGGATTCACGATGTCGCGTTCGTGACTCTGAGCTACGGATCTGGGCTGGTCGCGAGCGTCGAGCTCAGCTGGTTGGCGCCGACGAAGCTCAGGCGCACCGTCGTCGTCGGCAGCGACAAGATGGTGGTCTATGAGGACGGCGGGCCGGAGCCGATCAGGATCTTCGACCGCGGCGTGGTCTATCGCGATCCGGAGACGTTCGGCGAATACCATCTGTCCTATCGCACCGGGAGCATCGTCTCCCCGAGCCTTGACAACTACGAGCCGCTCAGCCGTCAGCTGGCCGACTTCGTCGCCGCCGTGACCGGCGAAGGTCGCCTCGACGAACGTATGAGCGACCTCGCGCGTGACGTCGTGCGGATCGCCGACGCCGCCGACCAATCGCTCCGAAACGGCGGACGGGAGGTCAAGTTGGCGCCGACTGGCCCACGTCCGCAGCGAGTTTCCTTACCAGTCGGATAATCTGATCCGGGCGTTCGAGCGGGCCCGCGTGTCCGACCTGAGGCAGCTCGACGAGCGCCTGGAGGTTGGGCAGCATGCCGGCTATGGAGCGCGCTTTGTCGGGCGGGGCCAGCTTGTCGAGCTCACCGGAGACGACGACGGTAGGAACGACAAGCCGGGATAGCGCATCCCTGGATTCCGTCTCGGGGAAGGCGATGTCGCACTGCGACAGCGCCTCGCGAGAGCACTCGAGCATCATCTGCTCGTAGAACACCAATTGGGCCTGGCGGACGTTCGATCCGAACACCAGTTGGCGGATGACCGCCTCGCGGACGGAAGATGCCTCCGGTGGGCTGGCTTGGAGTCGATCCATCGGGTCTGGAGGGGCCAAGCGGGCGAGCAACGTCTCCGCCACAAGATCGCCAAATCCCACATGCATCAGCATCGCGGCACTCACCTTTTGAGCGACGTCCCGGCGACGGGCCCAGGCCACGATCGAACTGGCTCCCATCGAGTGACCGACGAGGATCACACGATTGCCTTCCTCCACGCAGGCCGCCAGCACGGCCTCGAGGTCGTCGCCCAGCGTATCCAGCGAGTACCCGCCCGATTGGGCGGTTGAGCTGCGCCCGTGACCCCTGAGGTCATACGCGACGACCCGAAACTGTTCAGTCAGGCCCGCGAGCACCGGTGTCCACAGCCGAAGGGCGGTACTCCACCCGTGGATCAACACGAGCGTCGGCCCGGTTGAGCCGTACACCTCGGCGTGCAGCAGAGTGCCATCCGATGCCGAGACGACAACCGTTTGGCTGGGCGGAAGCGTGGAGAGCGGGGGATCATCCATCCCCGCGTCCTGCGCGAAGGCCGCATCGCCGTCCGCGGCCGAACCCGCGCCGAACAGGTCAGCCACCGTCGGCTCGGATTGTGCTTCGGGGCTTTCGGACTCGGGTTGCCCGGGAGGAATCCTTTCCATCGCTGCCAGGTAGTCGTCCGGCGTCCACGGCCGCCGGCTGTTGGCCGACATCTCGGCCCCGGCCGAGAGGGCGGTGGCGACGCCGCCGATGACACCGACCGCGCCGAGCTTCTCGAGCGCGCGCAGCGCTTCGGATCGAACGTCGTAGGCGTCGTCGCTCGTCGCCGACACGAGAGCCGCCACCGCGCGGGAATCGGAGATCTCGCCAAGCGCCCAGACGCAGGCGCGCCGCACCGCTACGTCCGGTGCGCTGAGATGCGAGATCAGCACGCCGAGCGCCCGGTTATCCCTGACCTCTCCGAGAGCCCGCGCGGCCGCCACGGTCCGCGCAGGATCCTCGAGCGCAGCGATGAGCGGGTCCAGGGGTCCGCTCGCATACCTGGCGATCAGGCCAATCGCGCGATCGACAACCGCCGGACTCGGGTCATCCAGGGTTTCGGCCAGCTCCGCGACGATAACCGGCCCGAGACCATCCTCCGAAGCACCACCGAAGACGCTGTGCAGGAGTTGCTGGTGCTCATCGATCAGATCGTCGTCGGCGACGAGCAGAAAGCGCCGCCCGACCTCGCCCGGGCCGATCAGGTTCTCTTCAGCTTCGGGAACGCTGGGCCTGGGATCGGCGCTCCCCATCGTCAGGGTGCGCTGGTAGGACCGGCTGAGAATGCGCGCCAGCGCTGTTCCAGCGAGCTGTCGCACCAGGGGATCGCCATCCTTCAGGGCCGAATCGGTCAGCGCATCGGCGATCTGCCGCCCGTCGAGGTACCCCAGTTTGACCACCGCGGCCCGTCGTCTCGATGTCCCCAGGTCGACCAGTTCGCCGTTCTCATCCGCGACCATGTCTCGAAACTGAAGGGACTTGATCAATCCCTGGGCCTTGCGACTGAGCCTGGGCTCGCCCGCGTTGGGCGATCTCCTGAACAGCATCTCAGCGCGAATTCCTAGCCGGGCTAACGTGAATCAATTCTCGACATCCTCTACTGCGGGAATCATCCGTGATCATCGGGTCATGACGGCAAGCTGGTTCGGGCTCAGTTAGGGCAATCAAGAGCGACTTTTCGCCCAGCACGCCATCAGGCTGGCCTGAGGAGATCGCCCTCAATCTCCCCCGAGATCTCAATAGAAGCAGATTATGCGAAAGATGTCGGCAACATGTACTGGAGGGAGGATAGGAGCTCAGCGTCCATTGCCTCGCTCTCGCTGCCAGAGCTCGAACACCAGCAGAGTCCAGATCTGTCGCGAGTGATCCTCCCGTCGTGCCGTGTGGCGCTCGAGCAGCTCCTGAGCGTAGCCTGCGTCGAGCAGCCCGCGCTCGCGCGTCATCGGATCCAGCAGCACGTCGCGAGCAAAAGTGCCGAGGTCACCATGCAGCCAATCGGCGACGGGCAGCTCGAACCCTCGCTTGGGACGATCGAGGATCTCGTCCGGGATCCAGCCGCGCAGGGCGGATCGCAAGCCCAGTTTCTTGTCCCGGCCCTGAAGCTTGTGCTTGGGCTGGACGCCGGCTGCGAGCTCCATCAGCTCGTGGTCGAGCAGCGGCGAACGCGCCTCCAGCGAGTAGTGCATAGAGGCGATGTCGACCTTGGCCAGCAGGTCGCCGGGTAGATACAGCTCAACATCGGTGCCCAGCATGCGATCGACGAGTTCGTCGGCCTCAACCTCATCCCACACGTCTCGGAATGTCCGGTCAATCTGGGTCTGGTCAATTTGCGTCCTGCCTTCGGCGGTATATACGCGCGTCCGGTCAACCGCGTCCAGCCGGGTGCTGTAGGCGAGATAGCGTCCGGCGGCGTCAAGCGGCAGGACAGTGCCCAGGCGGCGCAGCTGGCTGCGCCTGGAGTTGATCGTGGGATCGGGAGCGATCCGGGCGCTCAGGCGGGCGACGGGCCGACGCGCCACCGCGGGGATTGCGTCGAGCCGGCCGAGCAAGACGTTGGCGGCGTACCGGTCGTAGCCGGCGAAGCTCTCATCCCCGCCGTCACCGTTGAGTGCCACTGTGACATGACGACGTGTCATCTCGGCGAGCTGGAAGGTCGGAAGGGCGGTCGGGTCAGCAAACGGCTCGCCGAATGCCCGTGCGACGCGCGGCAGCATGCCGACGGCGTCAGGTTCCACGATGTCCTCGTGATGGTCTGTTCCAAACGTCTTGGCGACGAGGCGGGCATACGGGAGCTCATTGAACTCCGGCCGACTCGTGGCAAAGCCGAGCGAGAACGTCTTGACCGGCTCAGGTGATGCCTCGGCCATCGCGGCTACGACGGCTGACGAGTCGATTCCGCCGGAGAGGAAGGCACCGAGCGGCACATCGGACATGAGCCGGCGACGGGTAGCACGGCGCAGCGCTGCGCGGACGGCCTCGCCGACCTCTTCGATGCTGGTGGGCCCCATCTTGGGGCGGTAGGAGAGACGCCACCAACGGTCGACCCGGGCGCTGCCGTCGTCCCACACCAGCCGTGAACCGGGGGGTAGCTTCCGCACCGCGCGGTAGATGCTCAGCGGATGGGGGACGTATCGAAGCGCAAGGAACGCATCGACGGCGTGGAGGTCAAGATCGCGTGGGATATCGGGATCCTCCATGAGCGCATTGAGCTCGGAGGCGAACGAAACCGTGTCTGACCGAAGTGCATAGAACAGAGGCTTCTTGCCGACACGGTCACGTGCCAGCAAGAGTCGCCGACGCTCGGCGTCCCACACGGCAAAGGCGAACATGCCGTGCAGATCGTGAACGAGGTCGATGCCCTTCTCCTCGTAGAGGTGAACGATGACCTCGGTGTCGGTGTGGGTAGCAAACCGGTGCCCGTCACGCTCCAACCGTTCACGGAGCTCGCGGTAGTTGTAGATCTCGCCGTTGAGGACGACCGTGACGGTCCCGGTTTCGTTCGAGATAGGCTGATCACCGGTGACGAGGTCGATGATCCGCAAGCGCTGGATGCCCAAGCCGGCCCCTGGCGAGTGGTGGGTCCCGCGCGAATCCGGACCACGGTGCTCAATGGCGGCGCACATGCGCGCTAGCAGGAGGGGATCCACCGGCTCGCCTCCAGCGCGAGTCTGTCCGGCGATCCCGCACACAAACGTTGAGCCTAGCGGGATCGTGACCCGTCCGTCCCCGCATGGACGAGTGGTATATCCGGGCGCCGATCGGGTCAGCGATGGCTGAGCGCCCAATCCCATCGTATGCGCTCATTTCCCCCGTTCGCGACGAGGGGCGGCACGTGCGCAGGACGCTCGAGGCCGTCATTGCCCAGGCGCACCGGCCCTGTGAGTGGGTGGTCGTCGACGACGGCTCCACCGATGGGACCTGCGAGATCGTCGCCGAGTATGCCGCTGCCTACTCATGGATCCGCCTGATCCGGACAGATCGGCGCGGGCGACGCGCCCGGGGGTCGCCGATCGTGGAGGCCTTCCAGCGCGGACGCGCCGAGCTGCGGGGAAATCCCGACGTGATCGTCAAGCTCGACGGGGATCTCTACCTTCCGCCGCACTATTTCGCGTGGGTCAGCGAGGTCTTCGGACGCGTGCCGTCGGCGGGCGTCGTCGGCGGCGTGGGACTCGTGTGGGACGGCCGGCGCTGGACGCCTGAGAAGGGGGCGCTCCACAATGTCGTGGGCTACGCCAAGGCTTACCGCGCTGCCTGCCTGGACGACATCGGCGGCCTGCGGTCCTCGATGGGATGGGATGGGATCGACGAGTACAGCGCCCGGGCCCGCGGATGGAGCATCCATGTCCTGCCGGAGCTGTCGATTCTGCACTTCAAGCAGCGAGGCTCGGAGCAGGACTGGTGGCGCGCCCGCTGGGAGGAGGGCCTGGGCAACGCGTTCATGGGCTACCGGCCGGACTTCCTCGCGCTGCGTGCGGTCTATCGCGGGTTGGTGGAGCGTCCGCGCGTACTGAGCGGCCTTGTCCTCGGCGCGGGGTTCGCCTGGTCACGCGTCACCCGCCGTGCCCAGGTTCCCGATCCCGAGGCTCGTGCGATTCTGCGAAACGAACAGCGCGCGCGCCTCCGGGGCCTGCTGAGCCGCAAGCGCCCGGCGACGCTGACGCCGCCTTTGGTCGGGGGCGGTCCCGCCTTCTGGATGGACGGCCGCGGTCCGCTGGGAGAGCACGACGGCGCCGAGCCGAGCCGCGCTGTCGTCGAACCCGCTCGGCGCGATTAGATCTCGGCCCCGGTCGGGGTCACTTGCGCGCTGTCAGAGCCGACCTGCTTGCATTCCCCTCCGTGGGCAGACCGGCGAACACCATCCATGGGCTCCTGCGGGCGCTGCTCTCGTCCGCACGGCTGGGCGTCGTGAGCGGCGAACGTTCGCGCCCGGCGAGCGGCGCTGCCAACGGCGCCCAGCCCGAGCCGGCGCCGCTTCGGCTGGCTTATGTGTGCAACATGTACCCGGCCTTATCGCACACGTTCGTCTCGCGTGAGGTCCTCGCCCTGCGGCCGCGAGGCGTCGAGATCTCGACGTTCTCGATCCATCGTGCCGACCCTGAGAAACTGCTCTCGCGCGTCGATCGGGCGGAGTTCAAGACCACGCATTCGCTGCTGCCCCCGGACTGGGTCGCACTCCTTCGCATCAACGCACGGCTGCTCGTGACCGCTCCGCACGCCTACGGCTCGACGCTGGCGTTCGCGATCGGACTCGGAAAGGGGGTTCGCGGACGCCTCTGGCAGCTGTTCTACTTCTTCGAGGCCACGCTCATGTGGGACGTGTGCCGCGTGCGGGGTGTGCGGCACATTCATGCTCATGTGGCGACTAACGCATCCGACGCCGCGATGCTGACAGCCCGCCTCGGCGATGCCGTTGACGGACGACGCGGTCGCTGGTCGTGGAGCTTCACGATCCACGGGCCGATCGAGTTCTCCAACGTCGACCGATTCAACCTCGTCGAAAAGGTTGTTCACGCTCGCTTCGTCGTCTGTATCAGTCACTACACGCGGAGCCAGCTGATGGCCTTGACCGAGCTCGAACAATGGAGCAAGCTGCACGTCGTCCGCTGCAGCGTGGACGCCGACGAGTTCCGGCCTCCGGCCGAGCGCGACCGTGGCGACCCGCCAGAGATCCTGTCCATTGGGCGGCTCGTCCCCGAGAAGGGCCAGGCGGTTCTGCTCGAGGCGCTCGCGCTGCTGCGCGACCGAGGGATTCCCTACCGAGGGGTTATCGCCGGAGGGGGCCCAAGCGCCGACGCACTTGCCCAACGCGCGCGTGAGCTCGGCCTGAAAGACCAGGTGAGCTTCCCCGGGCCAGTGGGACAGGACGAGATCCGCTCCTATTACTCCGCGGCCTCGATCTTCTGCGTGCCCAGCTTCGCCGAGGGGCTTCCGGGGGTCATCTTCGAGGCGATGGCGATGGAGCTGCCGGTCGTCTCGACCCACATCACGGCGATTCCCGAGCTCGTCGTGGAGGAGCAAACCGGCCTTCTCGTGACGCCCGGGCGGGCGGACGAGCTCGCGGACGCGCTCGAGCGCCTGATCGGCGATCCGGAGCTGCGCGTTGCCATGGGCCGTGCCGGGCGGGAGAAGGTCCTGCGCGAGTACAACCCGGAGAATCTGGCGCGCCGGCTGGAGTCGCTGTTCATCGGCGCAGGCGGGTGACCAGGGCGACAACGACGATGCCGGCGAGGATCGCCGGTAGCGCCAGTCCCATCCCGGCGGACCCGGTTCCGATCAATAGCTCGATGACCGCCGTTGCCGGCGGCGAAGCGCGCGTGGCCCCTTTCCCGGGCATCACGCTGTTGAGGCTGGAGACGAACGGGATGTACCGAACGGGAGCTGAGACGAGTACCCGGCTGCCCGTCAGCTTGGGGATAGTCGCACCGCCTCCGCGTTTGACGGGGATCGCCGCCCGGGAAACCGGGGTCGCGGCGACAGCCGGTGAGGCCACAGACAACACTGCGACGACGCTCAAGGTCAGCGGGCGGATGAGTCTCATCGCGGCCGGCCGATCCTAGCAATGGTCAGCCGCGGCCCTTTCCATCTGCGGTTTCAGATGGTGGACACGATGAGCCGGTGACAGCTTCGGTCGCGGCCCCGGGGGCTGGTGTGCGCAAGATGGATCGCCGAGCCGCGGCAACGTGGCTCATCGCCGCTGTCAGCATCACCTATATCGGTCTGGACGGGGGCGGCTACGCCACGACCGTGTGGGCCAGCGTGGGGGTCATCTTCTGCTGGGGCGCCCTGGTCGGAGCCCTCCTGGCGCTCGGTCGCGCATGCCGGCCCACGCCGGCGGGATGGGTGATGATCTGTGCCCTTGCGGCCTTGACCGTGTGGTCGGCGGTTGGCCTGATCTGGTCCGAGAGTGCTGAGCGGACGCTGACCGGGGTCGCACGGGACGCAACCTATCTCGGGGTCCTGGCGATCGCGGTTGGCGGGGTCCGCGCTCGGTACGCCCGCCACCTGGTCGCCGGCGTGGCGACGGGCATCGTCGTGATCGCCGTCGTCGCACTGTTGTCACGGATGTTCCCGGGCTCGTTCGGAAAGATCCCGACCTACTCGCTGCTATCCAGCGCGCCGACTCGGTTGAGCTACCCGCTGAGCTACTGGAACGCGCTCGCCGAGCTCATCGCCATCGGGATCCCGTTGGTGTGGGGATTGGCGACCCAGGCACGAACGCCCCTTCGACAGGCAGCAACAGCGTCGGTCCTGCCGTTGCTCGTCTTGACGCTGACGCTGACGCTCTCCCGGGGCGGCTTGCTGGCCCTCGCTCTGGCCGCGCTGACGTATCTGCTGCTGGCGCCCAACCGCTGGCTTCAGCTTGCCACGGCGCTCAACGCCGCCGTTGGCGGCGGGCTGCTGACGCTGGTCGCCTACCACCTGCCTGCCCTTCGGCAAGGGCTTGCCACGAACGCCGCCCGGCATGACGGCGTCACGCTTCTGATCGTGACCGTGGTCGTGTGCGCCGGGGCCGCCGCCGTGCAGTTCGTCGTCGGCGTGGCTTTTCAGCGCCAGACCTTGATCCGTCTTGGGGATGCGGTGCAGCGCGGCAGCATGTGGCTGCGTTGGCGAAGCATTGTGGTCCCGCTGCTGCTCGGAGCGGTGGCGGCGCTCGTTCTCCTCGGGATCCCCCATCGACTGGCCGGCGCCTGGAACAGATTCGAGCACCCGCCGGTCGCGGAGAACCTGAATCCCGGTCGTCTCGCGACGCTCAACGGCAACGGCCGGGATCAGTTCTGGCGGGCGTCGCTCTTGGCGGTGGAGAGGCACCCCCGAGGTCTCGGCACCGGATCCTGGGAGTTCTGGTGGACGCGAACCGGTAACGAGGCCGCCGGCTATGCGGCGAACGCCCACTCGCTGTTCTTCGAAACCCTGGCGGAGGACGGGATCCCCGGCGGAGTCCTGATCGTCGTCTTCCTGGGGGCGGCGATCATCGGCGTGGTCCGTCGTGCTCGCTGCTACGGCATCGACAAGACGTCGTTCGCTGCCATCGCCGCGGCGTGCGCTGCGTTCGTCGTGGCCGCTCTGAGCGATTGGGCGTGGCAGGTACCGGTCGTATCGATCAGTTTCCTGGCCCTGATGGGAGCGGCGCTGGGCAGCGAAGACGAACGTGAGCACCGCCCGACTGCGATCGCAGTGCGGCTCCTGGCCATACTGGCGTCCGTCGCCTGTCTCGTCAGCATCGCGATCCCGTTGGCGGCTGCGCTGGAAGTCCAAGACAGCCAAGCCGCCGTCGCTCGCGGAGCCTTTCGCTCGGCCGTTGGCTTCGCCCGGACCGCCGAGCGGATCGAGCCGTACGGCGCGACTCCCTGGCTGCAGGCGGCGCTGGCGCTCGAGCTGGACGGCGACCTGCGCCGGGCGGAAGGCGCCGCTCGACGTGCCCAGGCCAACGAGCCCGACAACTGGCGCCCGCCGTTAATGCTCGCCCGCATCCTGGCCGAGCGTGGCCAGGCTTCCGCTTCACGTCGATCCGCGCGCCATGCCCTGTTGCTGAACCCCACCTTGCCGACATTGCTCCCGGCGGCTCCGCCTTCGCCTTCGCCTTCGCTTCCGTTTCCCCTTCCCCTTCGCCCTCCCGTTCGCATTCCGCTGTCAATGGCCGTCGGGCTCTCCCCAAGCACGGTCATCGGCTCTCCCGACGGTCACGGCCCGCGCACAGGCGGGGGCCATCACGCCTCTGCCGGCGGTCGCGTCAGCGAGGCCGTAGCTGTCGCTCCCGGCGGTGATGAGCCCGTGCCGCCCTCATTCCCGTCAGCCCTTGGGCGCCGTGTGGAGGTCGAGCTTCAGCACCTGAAGGTGGGACCAAGGAAACGAAGCGAGTAGCTCGCGGGGATTCAATCCGCCAAAGAGCGCGTCTTTCCCGTAATAGGGCTCCGTGCCGGTCGGAGTCGGATCCTGGGCGTAGAACGTGATCACCGGCGATGTGTCGCGCACGATGATTCCGTAACGCTGGGCCGCCCGGGCCATCGCCAGCGTCATGGGGGACAGGTGCAGGGTCTTGAGATCGAGACTCGGGTCGAGTCTGAGCCGCGCTCCCAGTGGCAATGCGTCCGGATCCGTGGTCGCCCCGTCGGTTCGCTGAGCGGGCCACGACCATACGTGCGCCTGCGAATCCGGGATTGCCAGAGCCAGCGCGTGATCGATCTGATGTCGCTTGAGCTCGGCGACCCGCATCAGGCCACCGACCTCCGGAAGCGATGTCGCCGACGCGCCCCAGTAGTACGCGGCGCCCCGCCAGGAGTTCGAGCTGAAGATGCCATTGCTGTGCTGCACATCGCGCATCGCTCCGCCCCAGCTCGCACGCCAGCCACCTGCCACCCGATGAAGCTGCCAGAACTCCCAGAGCTTGTCGGCGCTCGGCTGCCACACGACCAAGAGACCGTCAGATCCGGTGGCCGGCCGAGCATCGGTGGGCAGTGGGACCGCGCCGAAGGCCGCCGCCAGCTGCGCGTTGTGAATGCGCAGCGAGACTCGGACGGTGGCCTGATCGCTCCCGACCGTATAGACCGGGACGCTGAAGGCGTTGGTGTTGATGTTGGGACCGTTGCCGGCCGTTTCCTCCTGTTTGACGATGCCGACGAGGTGGGAGACGAGCGGCGCCGAGCGGGGATCCAGCTGCGGGTCACTGGCAAGCGAACGGTTCCAAACGCTGTCTGAGGAGAAGAACCGGAACGGCCCCGGAGCCGTGCGGGTGGCCAGGATCACAATCGCCACCCCGGCCAAGACAAGACCGGCGATCAAAAGTCCGATGATGAGGTTCCGTCGGTGTCCCGCGACCAAGGCTAGTCTCTCTCTCCCCGTCAGCTAGGGAGTGCAGATATACAGGTCGTCGGCTCGCTTGCGATTCGTGTCTTCAAGCGCCAAGCGCCGTGTCTCCTCAGATGACACCTGATCTCGGTAGGGGACACAGTCGACGGTGAAGCCGGAGGCCCGAAGTCGATCAATGAAGTCTCGTCCGTAGATGCGCACGTGATCGCTTTGTTCGAAGGCCCGCGCGCGGTCCGCCGGGTCAATGATCGACTCGTCCTCGTACGTCTCGGCCAACGCGTGATCGATCGGATGTTGCAGGATCGCCCGGCCGTGCGGCCGGAGGATCCGTCTCATCTCGCGCATCGCCGCGCCGTCGTCGATCACGTGCTCCAGCACATGGCTGCACACGATCACGTCGAACGACGCGCTGTCAAGCTGCATGTTTGTGATGTCGAGTGTCACATCCACCATCGGCAGATCCAACAGGTCGGCGGTTACGTAATCCAGTTGTGGCGCCGCTCGGAAGCGATCGTAAAGGCACTTCTCGGGCGCAAGGTGAAGCATGCGCAGAGGGGACACGAGCACGTCGGTGTGCTCGGTCAGGTACAGGATGAGCAGCCGTTGTCGCTGAAAAGAGCCGCACGCCGGGCAGGTGGTGTGAGGACCGGCGTGGGATGACATGAACCGCCGCAACTGGCGCTGGCAACATGGACAGTAGAACTCGCCTCCGCGATACAGGATCGCGGAAGCCGAGCGAATCACATTGCGGGCGTGGTAGCGAGCCGTGGCACTGTTCATGGTGCTGCCATCGCCGTCCGTCACCGTTGTCCAGCCAACTGCTCGCGCATCGCCGTCATCGGCCGCAGTCCGTCGCTCGGATCGGCTCGCCAGGGGACATCGGGTAGTTCCACCGGCATCGGCCGCTTGACGCCGTCGCCGTCGATCGCGCGCGCCAGGTCCGAGTCGGCCAGTCCTTCGGGGGACTCGCGCAATGCCTCGATACTGCTGATCGCGCTGGCGATCGAGGCCCCAGTCCAATTGTGCGGGCCGGCCTCGTTGCCGTCGTCGTCCAGGTCGATATGCACCTCGATGTCCGATGCGGACCACCGCACGGCCGCGCGGAGAACGACGTCGTTCACGCCCGTGTGGTCGGACCAGCCAACCTCGCAGTCAAAACGCCGGCGAAGGGTGTCGATCGCGGCCAGATTGCTCTGTTCTGGGGGGGTGGGATAGCCGGAGACGCAGTGCAGCAGGGTCAGCTTCCCGTCCACCGCTTCGACGGCGCCGGCGATCTCGGCCTCGGTGGCCATCCCGGTGGAGACGACCACGGGCTTGCCCGTGGCCGCACAGGCCTGCAGGAGCTCATGCCACAGCAGCTCGTAGGAGGCGATCTTGAAGAAGTCGACGTACGCCTCAAGCTCATCCACGGCCCACAACGCGAACGGGGTGGCGCCCAGGGCTACTCCGCGCTCTGTGCAGCGCGAGCGAGCGGCAGGCAACAGCTTCAGCGGAAACTCCCACGCCGAGCGTCGGCGCAGCGCGGGATCGCGCTCCAGCGCGATCGGAGAGAACAGGTCCTCGACCCGGAAGATCTGCAGCTTGACCGCCTCGCAGCCCGCCTCGGCCGCCCTGTCGATCAATTGCAGGCAGCGCGACTCGTCTTGGTTGTGGTTGCTGCCGATCTCCGCGATGAAGCGGGTCACGGTGATCAGACCCGAGCTGTGCTGCGTCGTCGGGCCGCCTCCTGGACCTGCTGGCTGAGCCCGTCGACGAGTGACGTGGCGGGCTCATACCCGAGATCGGCCTGCGCGAGCTCAACGCTCGCCCAGGTGTCCCTGACGTCGCCGACCTGGGCTTCCTCATAGTGCAGGTCGAGCTCGCGATCCATCACCTCGCTCAGTCGCTTCAGGATCTCGATCAGCGCCAAGGGCCGGTTCGAGCCCACGTTGTAGACCGCTCCCGGAGTGCCGTGGTGTGCGGCGGCGACGGTTGCCTCAACGACATCTCCGACATACGTCATGTCTCGCTTCTGCAGGCCGTCGCCGTAGATGGAAATCGGCGCGCCGGCGCTTCCCGCTTCGATAAACCGCGAGAGGGCCATATCGGGACGCTGTCGAGGTCCGTAGACGGTGAAGTAACGCATGCCCACCGCGTGCAGGCCGTAGGACGCCGCGTATGCACCGACGATCATCTCCGTGGTGACCTTCGAGGCGCCATAGGGCGAAATCGGCCGCGTGGGAGTGCTCTCACGCACGGGCAGTTCGCGAGCATCGCCGTACACGCTGGAGGACGACGCGTAGACCAGACGCGCCCCGGTACCCGCGCAGGCATCGAGGACTGCCTTGGTGCCGAGGATGTTGGACCGCACGTACTCGTCGAAGTCCTGCCACGAGTCACGGACCCCCGGTCGCGCGGCGAGGTGAAAGACCACGTCGACATCGGCCACGCATTCGGCCAGGGGGAGGGCGTTCAGGTCGCCTTCGAACAGGGTGAACGCTTCGGAATCCTCGAACTGCGCGAGGTTCAACTGCTTCAGCCGGCGATCGTAATGAGGGGAGAAGGAGTCGATTCCACGGACTGTGAAACCGTCAGCCAGCAGCCTCTCGCACAGGTTAGATCCGATGAATCCGGCAACGCCGGTTATGAGAGCTGTGCTCAAGGTAAGCGGGTCAGAGGCGCGAAAGTCGCGGTGGCGGATGGTAGCGGTGTCATGGTCTCACTGGGGCGTGGACCAGCGGCTGGGGTCCAGCAGGTCTTCAGTGAGGCCCCGATCCCAGTCGCCGGCAAGCTGACCGATCTCTCCGGCGAAGTATGCCGCACCCGAGAGCAATTGCTCGAGCTCGGGCTCGTCGCGCGGACCGATGACCGAGCACGTGATTCCCGGTCGCGTCAAAGCGAACGCGACGGCCGCCGCGGGAAGCTCCTCCCAGGAAACGCCGGCGGCGGTCCGAAACTCGTCGGCAGCGTCACTCAGGGCAGCGAACGGCCCCCGGAGACCACGTCCCGCAGGGCTGAGCACTCCGCGCAGCAGGAGCGAGCGCGCGATCACTGAGGTGGATGCCTGCGCCGCGGTCGAGACCAATACGCGCTCCGGGCGGCGATCAAGCGCGCTGTAGGCGATCTGCACCGAATCGAATGTGGGACTGGCGATCGCCGCGAGCGCGTTCTGCTCCCCATAGACGGTGGCTCCGCAGGCCAGCACCAGCCCTTCGCCGCGCAGCGCTTCAAGCTCGGCAACGACCTCGTCCCGCGCGATCAGCGGCGCGTCGGCGTTGTGAATCTGGAGCAGCTCTATCCGCGGTCTCCGCAGCCTGTCCAGGCTGCGCTCCAGCGAGCGTCGGATGTGACCGGGCACGTCAATGGAGGAGAGCCGATCCCAGCCCTCTGGAGGTATGGCAATCTTGGTCGCGATCTCACAGTCAGCTCCGGCGCATGCCCGGCCGACGATCGCCTCCGCGTTCCCGTAGGCCGGAGCGGTATCGATGAACGTGATGCCGGCTTGGAGTGCACGCTCGATCGTGCGTGTCGCCATCAGCTCGTCGGGAGCCGATCGCTCGCCCCCGGGGGCGCCATAGGGCGTCGCCAGTGCGGCGGTTCCGAGCCCGAGCGCCGAGACCTCAATTGACGATCGTCCGACTCGGCGGCGCTCCAAGCTGAGTCCGGCGGACCGGGGCGGAGCCGATGGCTTTTCTGACGATGGTGCGGGCATTGGTGAGGGTTGAGCGTCGTGCTCTGCGCAGATCGATACTAAGCCCGGGCCGGGTCAAGAACCGCCTCGCGCCATCGAGCGAAGAGCTTTTAACAGTTTTGCGCCGAGATGACGAGCGTCCCAGCGTTCATTGCTACGATTGGCCTGTGGTGCGGGGCACGTACCAGGATCCGGACTGATGCTGGTCCGGGTTGCGTCGCAGCAGGCGTTGGGCGTACGGAAGCGATACCGATGAATTTGCCAGCCGAACCACATCCGCGTGACGGGGTCCTACGTCTGCGATCCCGCGGGGCGACTCGGCTTCCCGATCGCGCCGTGAGGGTGCGGAACGGTCGGGGACGCGACGCATGAACACCCAGACAGAAGTCGAGCGGCCCCCCGCCGAGGCTGCCGCCGGCGCCCCAGACCCGACCAACACGGCAACGCCTCTGCCCGGCAGCGCGATCACCGGATTGCGCAGCAGCCTGAGGACCATCTCGGGCAACTCGGCTGTCTACTTCATCGCGGAGGGGGGCGTCCGGGCGGCCACGCTGCTCGTGACCCCGCTGTACACCCGCGCGATGACACCCAAGGACTACGGCATCCTGGCCGTAGCGGCGACCGCCGCCATGGTGGTGACGCTCGTCCTGAGCCTCCAGCTCGACAACGCCATCGGCCGCCTGACGGTCGAAGCCAAGACCGACGAGGAACGGCGGCACTTGGTGGGAACGATTCTCATGTTCCTGCTCACGGTCCCGCTGCTGGCGGCCGGGATCCTGGAGGTCTTGGGGAGCCTGGGATATCTCAACCTGTTCCGCTCGATCCCCTACGCGCCCTACCTGCGTTACGCCCTGTGGATCGGATACCTATCGGTGTTCCCATTCCTCCCGATCGCCCTTTACACGGTACGCGGGGAGGCGAAGAAGGTTCTTCGGCTCCGCTACCTGACGATCGGGGTGCAGATCGCCGTCGGCGTCACGCTGATCGTCATCTTCCACCAGGGCGTGCTTGGAGCGCTGCGCGCAATCCTCGCCGGCGCCGCCGTGTCAGCCGTCGTTTCGGTCGCGCTGATGGTCCGTCATGCCGCCTTCCACTTCTCCCGCAAGCTGCTGATGGCTTCGTTCGCTCTCTGCCTGCCGATCATCCCTCACTCGATTGCCAACTGGGTCCTCCAGCTTTCGGACCGCGTCGTGCTGCAGCACTACGTCAATGACACGCAACTCGGTCTCTATCAACTCGGGTATCTGGTCGGTGGGGCAGCGACACTGTTTACAAACGCGGCTGCCGCTGCGATGGCTCCGATGTTCTATTGGCGGCTACGCGACGAGCACGCCCATACGCAGGTCCCGCCGCTCGGCAGCTACCTGCTGCTCGGACTCACCTTCATGTGTGTTCTGCTGGCGTTGTTCGGGGGCACGGCGATCCAGCTCATCACACCAGCGTCATACCACGGGGCCACCGTGATCGTGCCGTGGGTCGCGTCGTCCTACGTCTTCGTTTCCGCGTACATCCTGCTCACGATCCCATCGTGGTACGTGATGCGCACCATGCAGATAGCCGTCGGCACGATCCTGGCGGCGATCGTCAACGTGGGCGCTACGTTCCTGTTCGGGTACTGGTTCGGGATCGTGGGCGCGGGAATAAGCACGCTCATCGGATATGCCTTCCTGGCGCTGATCCAGGGCTTGATCGCCGACCGGCTGTACCCGATTCCGTGGGAGTACAGGCGCTGGTTCAAGATGTTCGTCGTGGCCGGCGTGTGCCTGGGGGTGGGACTGGTGATCGGCGACGCGGCGACGATCGGAAGCATCGTCCTGAGGGCGTTCGTGATGGGCGTCGGGTTCCCGCTCGGCCTGTGGCTGGTGCGCTTCTGGACCCAGCCCGAGCAACAAGAGATCAACCGTTTACTCAAAGGCTTGGGCTCAGCGCTTGCGCGGCGCGTGTCCCTATCCCGTCCCTAGGATGACCGAATGAACGACCTGGTCGCTTCGATTGACAGTCCTGGTGGTGCTGGCAGGGTTCGGCTGGCGGTCGTCCAGGGCCCCGTCCAGGCATTGGCTGCCTGCGCTGCGATCTGTCACGCCGAGCGACTCTGGGAAGCTGGATACACCAACGTGATGTTGTTCGGCGGTGTCCTCGCCGACGATGAATCGACTCACTACGAGGTCGTGCGCCAAGCAGCGGTTGACTGTGTCGGTGCGATCGATTGGGCCGCCATCGTCGAATTCATCGACGTTCCGGATGTGCAGTCGCTCCGTTCGGCTGTAGATAAGTATGGGGAGGTCGCGGAGATCGTGTGCGGCCGTAACTGGCAGCCCGTTAACGAGACCGCCCTCAGCGCCTTTCCAGCCGCACGCCGGATTGTCGTGGGCGATGGGTTGGGGGTGATCGACACCGGCCTTGTTCCCGGCCAGCCGGGATTTGATGTGGCGATGCCGGTTATTCCCCAGCCGTTGAACAAGGATTCGTTGGACCAGACCGACCTGGAGGTCGTCCCTCGCGACACGCTGCTGGAGATGATCGCGGCGACCCGTGAGCGCAGTCCTCGAATCCGCGAATTGGACGCGGCGCTGGCTGACTTTGCGGCGGGCGGGATCCTACTCTTGGTCAACTACTTGACAGAGTCTTACCTCTCGACCTTGAAGGGCGAGATCGACCTGGCGCTCGATGGTGTCAGGGAGGTCGCACGTGGGGGAGATCCGATTGTGATCAAGCCCCACCCGAGGTCGTCGCTGGGCCAGGCCGCCGCGCTGGCTCGCCGGCTGCGGGCGGAAGGCCATCCGGTGCGGATCATGGGGCAGTTTGAGTTTGGCCACTATCCGATCGAGGTCTTCGAAGGCCTGGTTCGAGCCGTCCACAGCATCCAGTTCCAGGGCTCCTCGTCGGCGATCTCGCTCAGCTACCTGTATGACGTGCATCCCGCCGCGCCGTTGTCCGATCGACGGGTTCAGCGCGCGCTGCTGCCTCGGGAACGCAAGCGTGCGGCGCAAGGGATGCGCGAGGTGATGCGCACGGTTGAGTCGTTGGAGCATTGGGACGGGCGGTCTCCGGTGCCGATTACGGTGCCACCGCTGCCGGTCCGCTTCGTCGAACGCGTCATGAGCCGGTTGACTCGTCCGATCACGTGGAATCCCGTTGGCTCGTGGCGCCGGCGCGTACTCCCCTGGCGGATCCCCGAACTGCCGCCGATTGTCCTGCGGCATCTGGGAGAAGGAGATCCCGTCGTCGTGGCTGACCGGGATGCCGGCGTCGCTTGGGTCCTGAATCGCGCCCACAGGGACGTGATCGACGGGATAGAGGCGGGGCTCGCGGATACAGCTCCAAGTCCGGCTGTGCTCGCGCGGTTGGACCTTCTCTCGCGGACTCCGGGGGCCACCGTCGGGGCGATCGTCGCCGTCGCTCCCTCGACGCACGCTCCCGGCTGGGTCGGATGGTGGCGCAGTCTCACCGGCGTGAGGGTCGTCGAGGGAGCCCAGCTCTCGGCCGAGGAGTTCGAAGATCTGCTCGAGGTCAAAACGGACACGATCCTTCGTCTGCCCGAGGTCGGAGGCTCGATCAGACAGCGCCTGCGACAGGACTGGTCGGTCCGACAGCGGCGCCTGCCACCGGGCTTTGTGCTGTTCGTCTTTCGCGTGCGGGGAAGCGCGGACGCCGAAGCTGGTCCGCCAGCGCAGCCGCTTGTCCGGCCTTCGATGGCGTTACCGAGATCGGATTAGCCCGTGCGAATCTGTGTGATCAGGCACTACTACTTTCCGCTCGACCCTCGCGTGCGACGCGAGGTCGAGGCCCTGTCGTCTGCGGGGCACTCAGTCGACGTCATATGCCTGCGCCAGCCGGGTGAGCGCCGGCGGGAGCGTCTTGGACGGGTCACCGTTTGGCGCCTCCCGATGCGTCATCGCCGGGGTAGCCTGGCGCGTTGGCTATACGAATATGCGGCCTTTACGATCATGGCTGGATTGCTGGCGGGGGCGCTGTGCGTGCGGCGGCGCTTCGATCTCGTCCAGGTCAACACGGTGCCCGACACGCTCGTCTTCGCTGCGGTGATCCCGAAGCTACTCGGCGTCCCGGTGCTGCTTGATCTGCATGAATGCATGCCTGAGTTTCTCGCCACGACCTTCGAGCTCGACCAAGGTCATCCAGCGGTCAGAGCGATTGCTGCGTGCGAGCAGGCGAGCATCCGCTTCGCGGACTTCGCGATTACCTGCACGGAGGACATGCGTGATGTCTTCGTCGCGCGTGGTGCGCAGCAGGAGAAGATCGCGATCATCATGAACAGTGCCGACGAGACCGTGTTCAGCGTCAACGGACGCTCTCCGCGCCGGCGGGATGACAACGAGCTGAGGTTGCTCCAGCACGGGTCGATCGAGCCACGCTACGGGATCGACACCGCGATCCGCGCGGTGGCGTCCGTCCGCGGCCGTGTGCCGGCTGTGCGTCTGATGATCTATGGCGCTGGGTCTCAACGCGACGAACTGATGCAACTCGTCGCCGAGTTGGGGGTCGAGCGCGAGGTCTCGTTCAGTGACGGCTTCGTGCCACTTGACGAGCTTGTCGAGGCGCTCGCCTCCTGCGACGCCGGCGTCGTCGCGATCAAACGCGATCGGTTCCGCGATCTCACCCATTGCAACAAGATGTTTGATCTGATCAGCATGCGCCGTCCGGTGCTCTGCTCCCGCACCCGGTCAGTGATGAGGTATTTCCCGGACTCCTGTTTCTCTTACTTCGAATCCGACGACCACGAGGATCTCGCGCGGGCGATCGAGGAGCTGGCCAATGACCCTGAGCGAGGAGAGCGCATGGTGCAGCGAGCGGCGGAGATCAGCGAGCCGTATCGCTGGCCGCGCCAGGAAGCGCGCTACCTTGAGATCGTCCGTGCGCTGGCGGCGCACCGATCGTCCGAGCACGAGGCTCTCTCTCGAATCAGCCTGGCGGCGCCGGACTACGCCAACTCCACTGAGGATGACACCACCACTGAGAATGAGCGCCCGCTGGCGGCGGGCGAGCGCGGCTGAAATCAGTCGACGGCCGCGACGAGATCGACCATCGCACGGAGGTCGCTCGCGTCGATCCAGGAATCGTTGGTGTCGCTCGAGAAGCGAAACCCAGGGGCCAGCTCGGCGCCCTGCGGATAGGCCTCGTCGTCCCAGAACTTGAAGCTCGGATAGATGGCGAACCGGTCCTCGAAGCCAACCGCGTGTCGCGACTCGTCCTCGGTCAGCAGGACCTCATGGATCTTCTCACCGGGGCGGATTCCGACGATCCTGCGGCGTGCCCCTGGCGCAATCGCCTCGGCTATGTCGGTTACCCGCATGCTGGGAATCTTTGGAATGAAGACCTCACCACCGCGCATGCGCCCCAGGCAGCTGACCACGAACTCCACGGCCTGCTCAAGCGTGATCCAGAACCGTGTCATCGTCTCGTCGGTGATGGTCAGCTCGCCCGTCTCCGCCTGACGCTTGAACAGCGGGATGACACTTCCGCGACTGCCGACGACATTGCCGTAGCGCACGGTCGCGAAACGCACGTTTGAAGTCCCGACGTAGGCGTTGCCCTGCGTGACGATCTTCTCGGCGCACAGCTTCGTCGCGCCGTACAGATTCACCGGGTTGACTGCCTTGTCGGTGCTGAGTGCCATCACCTGGCCGACATCGTTGGCGATTGCCGCGGCGACGACATTCTGGGCCCCGAGGATGTTGGTCTGCACCGCCTCGAACGGGTTGTACTCGCACGCCGGGACCTGCTTCAGGGCGGCGGCGTGCACGATCACGTGGACGCCGCGGGTGGCCATGCGCAGGCGCTCCTGGTCACGGACATCCCCGATCAGGAAGCGCAGTCGGTCATCAGCGCCGAGCTCGCGCTGCAGGTCGTACTGCTTGAGCTCGTCGCGGCTGTACACGCGCACGGCGGCTGGTCTGTGATCGGCAAGCAGCCTGCGAATGAATGCCTTGCCAAACGACCCGGTGCCACCCGTCACGAGGACAACCTTCCCGTCAATGGGAGAGGTGGTCTCCATCGCTCGCGATTATAGATCAAACCGGCGCGCTGCGTCGGGGGCACCGCGCACGGTAGCCATCGAGCCTGCGCCGTCCCTATACTCACGCACCGATCGTTCAGTTGCCTGATCCACTCACGCACATTCATCAGCTGGAGCACGCGCGCCGGGTTCACGGTTGTGAGGATGAGACTGCTCGTCCGTCTTGCGGAGCTCAGGTCACGTGAGTCGTACCGTCATCGTGACCGGGGGGGCCGGCTTCATCGGCTCTCACGTGGTCGACGCGATGCTCGCAGACGGGCGTGAGGTGGTGGTCATCGACGACCTTTCCAGCGGTGACCCCAACCGCGTCGCGTCAGGCGCGAATCTCGAGGTCGTGGACATCGTGGATCGTGCCGCGCTTGACAAGGTCATCGACGCCGCCGCTCCGGAGGCCATATTTCATCTCGGGGCGCAGTCGAGCGTGACCGTTTCCGTCACTGATCCGGTTCGCGACTGCGCCGTCAACGTGCAGGGGACGCTGAACGTGCTGGCGGCCGCTGACCGCCACCGGGCTCCGGTCGTGTTCACCTCCACTGGGGGCGCGTTGTACGGCAACGAAGCGCCGCTGCCCACCCCGGAGGACCGAATACCGGCTCCGCTGGCTCCGTATGGCGCGTCAAAATGGGCCGGCGAGGCTTACATTCTCACGTGGTCGCGAGCGGGCGGGGTCCCACACGCAATCTGCCGGCTGGGAAATGTGTACGGCCCCCGTCAGAGCCCGCACGGTGAGGCGGGCGTGGTGTCGATCTTCACCTACAAGCTTCATGTCGGCGAGCAACCGACCCTGTTTGGCTACGGACGACCCACACGAGACTATGTGCACGTGCAGGACGTCGTGCGGGGGATGACGATGGCGGTCGGCAACCCGGGTGTCTTCAACATTGCGACCGGAACTGAAACCGCCGTGAGCTCTCTGTTCGAGACCCTCCGAGCAGTCGCCGGCTCCTCGCTGGAGCCGGCGCTGGGCCCGCTGCGCCGGGGTGAGCTGGAACGCAGCTGCATGGATCCGGCCCGCGCCGAAAAGGTTCTTGGCTGGCGCGCGCAAGTCGCGCTAAGCGACGGGTTGGAATCGACGTACCATGCTCTGATCGCCGAGTTCACCACAGCGTCGGGAACGAAGCCGCCGAGCGATCCCGGAGAATCGCGGGCAGCCACGCCTGGCTGATCGCCTCGCGCGCGGTCAGTCGTGCGATCGAAAAACGACGCCCGGCGGTAGTCCTTCTAGCCGCTTTTCGGGCGCGCCCGAGGCGAGCGCGGAATCCATCACTTCGAACGCATCTGCGATCGCCTGCAGAGTCTGTTCGATGTCCTCACTGGTATGGCTGTAGGTAGTGAAGATCGGGCCGCCGAACAGCACTCCGCGCTTGTGACACTCCTGCAGGAAGAGAGCTCGCAGCGTGATCGACGATTCACCGGCATCATCGGCGAACGACACCGATGAGCGCGGCGGATTGCCGGCCAAGCTCACGTTGAAGCCGGCGGACGACGCGAGCCGCTCGATCCCTGCCCGTAACTGGGCGCCGCGATCCCAGATGTGCTCAAGCACCGGTTCGGACTGGAGCGTATCGATAGTCGCGATCGCGGCCGCGATGGAGATCGTCTCGCCACCGAACGTGGTGGAGAAGAAGATCCGCTCGAACGCACGCATCGCCTCGGTGCTCCCGACGACGGCAGAGAGTGGGAATCCGTTCGACATTCCCTTACCAAAGCACGCCAGGTCCGGTTTGACGCCGAACATCTCCTGGGCGCCGCCAAGCGCATATCGAAAGCCGGTGACCATCTCATCGAGAATGAACAACGCCCCATGTGCGTGCACGACGTCGATCGCCCGTTGCAGGTACCCGGGGCTAGGGTCAACGCCTGGTATCTCCATGATCACGGCGGCGACGTCATGCTCGCCGAGAGCCGATTCAAGCTCGGCGAGATCGTCGAACGTGACCGAGTGGATCAGACCCGAGTTGAACTCGGGCACGCCGGCGTGGCGCTCGGTTGACGCGATGTACCAGTCGTGGAAGCCGTGGTAGCCGGTTGCGATCACGTGTTCGCGGCCGGTGAGCGCCCGGGCCGCCCGCACCGCGCCGGCGGTGGCGTCGCCACCGTTCTTGGCGAATCGCACCTGCTCGGCACACGGGATCATGGCAACCATCCGCTCGGCGAGCTCGACCTCGGACGGGTGCATGAGCGTGAAGGTGGTGCCTTCGCGGATCTGGGCCACCACCGCCTGCGTCACCGCGGGATAGTCGTAGCCGAGGAGGATCGGACCCAGCGCCATCGGATAGTCGATGTACTCGTTTCCGTCGGGGTCCCAGACCCGGCAGCCGTGGCCCCGCTGCAGGAACTTGGGCGACACGCCGTCCACGAACTGCGACGGTGCCTTGCTGAGGGTCTGCGTGCCGCCGGGTATGACGCGCTGGGCGCGCTCCCACAGGCGATCTGACTCGGCGGTGGTGCGAGGATCCGCGTAGATTGGGGTTCCGGTAGGCATTGGCGTGCTCCTCGTCGAGTAGAGTTGAGATGCGATGGAGTGGCGCTGCTCGACGGTAAGACCGAGCTATCAACCGCTCTTGTTCTCACTTTGCGAGGACGAAAGATGATAGAGACATTAAGTCCGATCGTGAACCTCCGGCCACAGCGAAATACAACTTGTCTATCGTGAGAAGCGAGTGCCAGGTTTAGGCTGCCCGGACATGATCGTCGTCCAGGCGAGCTCGCGTTCCTGGGCGGGTGGCGAAGACCTCTGCATGCGCCAGTTCGACGGAGTGCCTGCGGTCGCCCATACCGTACGCGCCGCGCGCCGGAACTTTCCGGATACGCCGCTGCGACTGGTCGCGCCGGCGTTTGACCGCGACGGACCGTTCGATGCCATTGCGGCACAGAATGGGAATGATGCGCAGGCGGTGTATGGCTTTGACGCGTCGCCGCTTGATCGCATCCTGATGGCCGTCGAGTCTCTGCCTGATGAGGCCCTCGTACTCCGCGTCGACGGTCTGCACTTTTGCACCGACTTCACACTCGCCAGCAGAATGGTCGACAAGGCCGCCGTCGCCAGCCTGGACGGGACCAAAGCCCCCGACGACTTTCCGCCTCAGATCACGCCAGACGTTCTGCGGGTCGGTGCACTGCGGAGAGCCAGAGCTCTGATCACCGCCACCGACGACCCGTTCCTGGTCCATCCGAAGTTCCTCATCGCCTCCGAGCCCGGCTTCCGATTTGCTCGTCTCGACCAGAGCGAACTGCCGGAGTATTCGGATTCACACCTGTCCGGTATCAGATCGCGCTACCTCGAGATGCTGAGCGACGACGAGCGATCAGAGGTGGGCGAGAACGGGCAAATTCCTCACGGAGATCAGCTGCGTTACCACTATGTACTCGCGCTGCGCTGGCTCACCTCGCCGGACCGGGTTCTCGACGTCGCCTGTGGCAACGGTTTCGGGACGCGGATGATCGCCGAGCGCTGCGCCGCGGCCGTTGGCGTCGATCGTGACGACGAGAGCATTGCGTTAGCGCGGGACGCAGCAGCCGATGATTCGACCGAATACCTGAACGCCGATGCCCTCGATATGCCGTTCGCCGACGCCGCCTTCGATGCGGTGTTGAGTATGGAGACTCTCGAGCATCTGTCGCCGGAGCCGTTCCTTGACGAAGTCCGGCGCGTGCTTGCGCCGGGAGGCTTACTGATTCTCAGCACACCTCAGAACCGGCTGGGCCATATCCCGCTGATGCCCGCCCATCATCATGAATTTTCGCTCGAGGAGCTCACCGAGCTTGTCGCGCCACGCTTCGAGGTCTTGTCGCGGATCGGACTCAAGGCCGGCACCATCTGGTTCGAGGGCGATCCTGTCGGGAACAACAGCTTCTTCGTCTGTCGCCGCCCGTAGGCGCGTCGCCGCCCGCGAGTTCAGCCAGCTCTCACGTTCGTTTCACTTACTGTCGCTTCGGTCTCGATGCGAATCGACGCCACCGCGCTCTCGGCCGATCTGGTCGCCTCCTCGCGAGAATCGGCGACCGTGATCACGACCCCGGCGCGTCCCGGATGATCCTGCACCTCGCTGATCAGGCTTCCCTCCTGGACGCGGATCTCGCAGAACGCGATCTCAGGTCGGGCCGCGACTTCGGCGACACCGGAGATCGCCGTCACCCGTCCGGGGTCGGGAAACAACCAACGCTGCGAAACGCCTCTATGGAGCGTCGCCTCGAGTTCGGAGGGATCGGGCTTCTCGCCGAGCACGACGCGAATCGCCTGGCCGAGGAAGTCAACCCCCGTGCTGAGCGGAATCTCGTGTGAGCAAAGGTATCCGCCGCTCAGCCTGAGCGCCATCTCGATCACGTGCGGAGCGCCGTCGTGGACGACGATGTCGCCTTTGATCACGCCGCTGTCCATCTTGAGGCTGTCAACGGTGCCCTGAACGGTCTCGCAGACCGCGGTGCGCATTTCCGCGTCGAGCTGGGTGGGGAGGTCTCCGCCGTTCTCGATCATGAACGGCGCGAACCGGTCAAGGTACTCATAGTTGCGATCGGCGAACCCCGGTGTGTAAGCGACGCCACCGACAACAATCGATTCGGTGCTCAGCTGACGACCTTCCAGGTATCGCTCGATCATCACGCGTCCGGTCGGCGAGTTCGACGCCGCGTGCGCATAGGCCCAATCGAGATCCGTGTCGTCACCCAGGCGCAGTACGCCGCGGGCCCCGCGGCTGTCAACCGGCTTGATGACGAGCGGAAGGCCGTGTTCGCCGACGGCCGTCGCCAGCTCAGCTGGGCTGCCGACGGCGGCATACCAGGGGATACGGATGCCGTCGGCGGCGAAGCGATCCTTCATCGCCAGCTTGTCCATGCTTAACCGCGCGCTCTCGGGCGCGACGCCGACCAGACCCAGGTCCGCGGCGACCGCGGCGACCGTCAGCGGAACGTCCGAGGCGATGCAGATGACGCCATCGATAGGCCTGACAGTCTCGTGGTAGTGTCGCGCCGCTCGAACCGTCCCGTCGACGTCATACGTGCTCTCGATCAGCGCGTCGTCGGCGATCGCCAGCCCCGGCGCGTCCGCCGAGCCGTCGCTGACAACCACGTGCAGGCCCATCTCCCGCGCACGGACGATGCCCGGCACGGCTTCGGTTCCGCCGCTCACTATGAGGATCGTTCGAGCGCTCAAGAGCGGTGCAGGATGAAGCTCACGATGGACGGGCGAGCACGCGACGAACAGCCGCGACGATCGACGGCGTGTCGACACCGTAGTGTGCCGCGAGCTCCTCGGGCGTACCCGAGCTACCGAAGCGATCCTGGATGCCGACCATCTCGACCGGAACCGGATGCCGGCGCACGAGGCATTCGGCCACCGCTCCTCCGAGTCCGCCGATGACGCTGTGGTCCTCGGCGGTGACGACGCGCCCGGTGCGCGCGGCGGACTCGGCAATCGACTGCTCGTCGAGCGGCTTGATGCTGAAGGCGTCGATGACCTCGCACGAGATGCCCTCAGCAGCCAGGTGCTCGGCAGCGAGCAGGGCACGGGCGACGGTCACCCCGGCGGCGACGATCGTGACGTCGGACCCCTCCCGTAGGTGGATCGCCGCTCCAACCGAGAAGGACACCGAGCTGTCGTAGATCACGGGGGCGGGGCTGCGACCGATCCGGAGGTAGACCGGTCCGTCCGTGTCGAGAACCAGCGGAAACGCGCGCAACATGGCGTTGGCGTCGGCCGGAACCAGCACCGTGACATTGGGGATCGAGCGGGTGACGGCGAGGTCCTCGAACATCTGGGCGGTGGCGCCATCGGGTCCCACGTCGACGCCGAGATGGCTGCAGCAGAGCTTCACCGATCGGCGGGGGTAGGCGACCGCCGTCCGAAACTGCTCGTGTGCCCGCATCACTCCGAACACGGCGAAGGTGGAAACAACGGGTATCAGTCCGGTTGACGCCAACCCCGCGGCGGCCGCCATCAGGTTCTGCTCGGCGATACCAAACTGGATCACACGCTCGGGGAAGCGCTCGACGAAGGGCTTGGCACCGGTGCCGCTGGCGACATCGGCGTCCATGAGCACGAAGTCCTCCCTGAGCAGGGCCGTGTCGCACAGCGCTTGGCCGAAGGCGGTTCTGAGCGAGACGTCCTCGCCCGGTGCCCACCCGCGCTGCAGGTCGGCCGTGCTCACGAGGAGCTCTCCCCGGCGAGCTCGTCGCGCGCGCGATCGAGCTCTTGCACCGAGATTGGCACGCTGCCGTGCCAATACTGCTGATCCTCCATGTAGGAGACACCCTTGCCCTTGATCGTGCGAGCGACGATGAAATGCGGGCGCGCCTCGTCTGCCGGCGCGTGCTCCAACGCCCGCAGGATCGCTTCGCGGTCGTGCCCGTCGATCTCGTCGACCTCCCAACCGAAGGCCGCCAGTTTGTCGACGATCGGCTCGTAGTTCATCTGGCTGGCGACGCGATCGTCACCCTGGAGGCCATTGGCGTCGAGGATCGCCGTCAGCGAACCCGGCCGCTTGACGCCGGCGGCCATGACCGCCTCCCAGGTATTGCCTTCCTGCATGTCGCCATCTCCAAGAATCACGAAGGTACGAAATCCGAGGCCACGGTAGCGGCACCCCAGGGCCATGCCGAGGCCTTGCGAAAGACCCATTCCCAGCGAGCCCGACGGCGCATCGACGCCGGGAGTGCCGACATCCGGATGGCCCTGCAGCAAGCCGCCGAGCGTTCGAAAGCGACGGAACTCGGAGCGATCGAAATACCCGCGGAGCGCGAGCGCAGCATAGAGGGCGGGGCACGAGTGACCCTTTGAGAGCACGAGCCGGTCGCGGTCTTCCCACAGCGGCTCCTGCGGACGACACCGCATCACCTCGAAGTACAGAACATCGAGGATGTCGGCGCACGAGAGGGCACCTCCGGGATGACCGGAGCCCGCGTAGTGGATCATCTCCAATGCCCCGAGACGAATCTCGTTGGCATGCCCCTGAGGCGGCATCACTCGGGCACCTGACGCTCGGTGACTGACAGTTCCTGGAGCCTGAAGACGAGAAACGTCTCCTCGATGTGATACAGCGGTGCTCCATCCGAAACGGAGTCGAGATACTCCGTCACATCGGGCGTTACCGGATTGTCGTAATCGTGCCAGATCACCGCTGCCGGACCGGACGGCGACACCATGCGCAGGCCGTTCGACGTGTCCTTCTCCACGTATTTACGGGTGTGATTGGCGTCGATGAACACGAACTCCATTCGTCCCTCGTAGGGCGTGGGGTCGAGATCGTAGGAGTCGCCAAGCAGTTGCACGACCTCCGCGCCGGAGCCACTGAGGTCCCGCTCGGCCGCCAGCGCGCGTTTCGCCAGGGTTTCGTCCACGTCCAGGAAGTCGACGCCCTCCGTCGAATCGAGGTCGAGCGTGTAGACAACGCCGCCGTCGCTCGGAAGGTTGCTGGCGATCAAGCGGGTCGTATCGCCGAGGTACGTGCCGAATTCAAATGCGGTGGTGGGCCTGACTGCCTTGAGCAAGGCGATCACCAGGCACGCCTCCAGCGCGGTGACGCTCCCGCCGATCGGTCGCGGCAATTGGGCGGTGAACTCCCGGTCGCCGGGATCGACCATCGCAAAGACCTGATGAGGGCGTATGTGTTCCATGCCGCAGCTGTCCTATCGATCGGGTCGCGGCGGCTTCTGCACCGGATGACTAACCAAGGTAGAGACCTCCGTTCACGTTCAGGGTGTGTCCGGTGACGTACGGCGTCGAGGACGCCAGGAAGACTGCGGCCTGTCCGATCTCCTCGGGTGTGCCCGGCCGACGCGAGGGGATCTGGGAGAGCTTAGCCTGCCCTTCGGGTGATGCGAGCTCTCGGGTGGACATCTCGGTCTCGATCAGGCCCGGACTGATGCAGTTGACAGCGATCTCGGGGGCCAGGACGCGAGCGAACGAACGCGTGAGGCTGATCACGCCGGCCTTGCTCGCCGAGTAGTGCACCGCCAGCGGTCCACCAAGCTGACCGCCCGAGGACGCGAGATTGATAATGCGGCCGTCCCCTCGCTCGCGCAGCGCGACCGCGGCCTCTTGGACACAGGCGAACGTGCCTCTGAGGTTGACGGCGACGATCGCGTCGAAGTCCTCGTCGGTGATCTCGTGAAACGGCTTTTGCTGTAGCAGGCCGGCATTGTTGACCAGGATGTCGAGGTGTCCGAGCGAGTCCCGAGCCGTCGCCACCATCCTGCGGACATCGGCACGCCGGCTGACATCGGCCTGGATGGCGATCGCGCGCCTGCCGGTCCGCTCGATCAGCGCCACGACCTCGCCCGCGAGATCCTCCCGTTGACGGTAGCTCAGGGCGATGTCTGCCCCGGCGCCCGCCAGCGCGACGGCGATCGCCTGTCCAATGCCGCGGCTCCCGCCGGTCACCAGCGCGACACGTCCCGTCAGCACGTCGCTCATACGAGCTCCCGGAGCGCAGTCGCAACGCGCTCGGCTCCGCGTCCGTCGATGAGCTCTCGTCCGCGTGCGCTCATCGCGGCCCGCAACCCCTCGTCGGCGTGGAGATCGGCCGCCTCGGCGCTGACCGCGTCGGCATCGATGCAGTCCGCGGCGTCGAGCCAACGCATCGTTGCGTACCTGGCAAAGGCCGCCGCGTCCGCCGGGTCATTCGGTCGCAGCGCCAGCGCAATCGCCGGAACACCGAGATGGGCGGCCTCCAACAGCGTATGCCCGAACCCGCAGACGACCAGGTCGGCTCCGGCCAGAGCCCGCGCGAAGTCAGCCGGATCCGACAGCGTGCGGCCGGCCGGCAATGGCCCCGAATAGCCGGGCCCGAGGACACTGAGCACGGCTGTTCCGCGGCGGATCATCGCGTCGGCCACGCGGGGCGTCGCGTTGTTGGGGTCACTGCCGCCGAGCACCAGCATGACGCCGACCTCGGGCATCGGATCGGCCGCGGCCGCTCGGATCTCGCGGCGCAGCAAGGCATGGGCAAAGCCGTCCAGGCGGCGCCCCGTGGCCGGTGGCCAGCGAGGTCCGGTGGGCGGGTCGATCACGAGCTCGGCCAGCGACCGGCCGTCGCCAGGATCATCGACCAGGCAGACGCGAGATCCGGTCGCCTGGAGGAGACGCACCTCCGCCGCCGGCACCGGGGCAACGCGATCAAGCACCACCACAGAACCGCCGGTCGACTCCGGCACGGTTCGCGTTCCTTGCTCGGCCAGCCACGCGGCCGTGGCGCCCTCGCCGACCTCAAACGCGGCTTCGTCGCCCAATTCCTGCGCAACGGCAACGCACCGACCCAGGTGCCCGAAGCCTGCCCGGTGACCGCCGTCGGCCCGGAACACGACGGTGGGGGAGAGGCGTGCGTGGGCTTCGCCGGCCTCGCCGACGTCGACCTGGTCGCCCCCGACCGATCCGTGTGCGCTGCTGCTGATCATCGTGATCATCGCCTACTTCCGGTTGAGATCCCCGCCGGAGCGATGAAGTCCGTCGCGCCTTCTCGCAATTACGCACCCCAAACGAATTCGCCCACAACCCGGCTCGTCCTCAGCCTAGCGAAACGAGGTGGTCGAAGGGTCGGCAGACCAACCTCAGGCGATTTTGCCGTCTCGCCTCACCTGTGCGCGCGAACGAACTTTGCGGGATCGAGCTTCTTGATCTCACGCGCGGGCACTCCGGCGACGACCGTAAACGGCGCGACATCGCGAGTGACGACTGCGCTCGTTCCGACGATTGCACCTTCACCGATCGTTACTCCTGGCATCACCGAGCTTTTGGCTCCCAGAAAGACGTCGTCGCGGATGAACACGGGCTGCGGTGGCGGGACCTGCGATCGATCGTAGTCACTGTGGTAGGTGGTGTCGATGACCATCACAAAGGGGCCGATCTCCACCCGCCTTCCGATGCGAACCTCGCCCGTGGCGCCGATCGAGGCGGCGTAGTTGATGAACGTGTCATCGCCGATCTCCAGGACGGCTCCGACCGAGGTGGTGAGCTCGACGGGGAGCGGCACGCTACGGAGGATCACGTGATCGCCGATGATCATCTCACCGAAGTTCTCGATCCGTGGTCTGCCGGTTGTGCGGAGCCCTCGTCCGCGCTGCGCCGAGTGAAGCCATACCGGAGCCGAGGCCAGGCCGAGCGCGTAGCTGGCTCCCTTGCGGGCGAGCACGCTCAGCGGCGCGTCCCGGTCACGGCGGAGCTTGTGCCAAGCCTGGCCTACGACATCGCTCGGTGACGACATCAGAAAAGTGGTGGACGTGACAATTTCGCCCTAGCGCCGAGGGTGCACGTTGTGCTGCTCGTTGATCGTCCGCAGCGCCGGCTCTCGCTCCAGCAGTGCGCTGATCTCCCGATGGCCAAATGACTCGGGTCGATCGAGCCGTTCGTAGATCGCCCGGATGAGCGCCAGGTCGGAGGGATGATCGACAGTCCAGCGCTCGTTGCCCATATCACGGTCGGCCTCCAGGACCGCAGCCGGGAAGCGCTCGGGGCGTGTCCAGATGAAAGGCGTGACGTGCTCACGCTCGAACGGGTCGCTGGCTTCGGCTGCCGCCACCAGCAGCACTGACGCGGGAAAGGCCTCTGCATCGAGGCCGTCAGGGTACCGCCGGTAGCCGGCCTCGGCGCTCACGGCACCGGTGGCGACCGACGCGAACCGAAGCTCGGGCTGTTGCTCCAGGAGCGCCACCATGTCGTCGATGACCGCCGGATCGATCAGTGGGCAATCGCCGGTGATCCGAACCACTCGATCCGGGTCATAGGCGCGGGCCGCGAGCGCAAATCGCCCAAGCACGTCCTGTTCGCTGCCGCGCAGGAACTCGACGCCGGCCGCCGCGCAGAGCTCGGCGATCTGGTCATCGTCCGGGGAGGTGGAGGTGAGCACGACGACCGTGTCCACGAGTTCGGCAGCTCGCACACGGTTGACGATTCGCAGCAGAGCGGGTTGTCCGGCGATGTCGACGAGAACCTTGCCGGGGAGTCTGGTCGAGCCCATGCGCGCCTGGATGAAGGCCGCGGTCTTCACCCGCCGGCCGCCGCACCGATCACCAGGCGCAACCGCTGCGGCGCGGTCGGCTCGCGTGTAACGGCACCGCGACGCGTGTCGTCGGACTCGGTGATGCTGAACGAGAGGCGCATGAAGTACTGGTCTCCTGCCGGACGGAAGGCGATCAACCCCATCGGCTTGGCGACGGCGCCGTCGACTTCGACGGCCAACTGGGTGCTCGCGTCGCCGATCAGCACGATGCCTTTGGTCACCCCCAGTCCATCCCGGGTCGACACGAGTGCCGAGACAGGCTCGCCGTGGTCAAACCCCGGACCCGCAAGCGCGTGCCGCTCCAGCTCGTCGCTCCCGTTGTGGGTCGCGTACCACAGGGTCGCTGGGTCGAAGGCCTCGGGGTTCAGGGTCACGAACCCTGCTCGCAGCGAGCCGGCAGGCAGTTCCGGCCATCGAATGACGTACTCCAGCTCCACGACCCCCGCCTCGCCGCGGACCGTGACCAGCTTCTCGACGGGGCCCAGCGTCGTCGGCACCTCCGCCCAGGCACGGATCGAGCCGTCGTCGGTTCGCTCGAACACGGGGTCGGTGCGTTCGAGGTCGGTGACCTTGTGGATCAGGGGCGCCTCCTGGACCAGGTTCCCCGAGTACCAGTCTGCCCCCAGATCGATGGTGGCGAAGTAACCGTGCTCGAGCGTGCCGAACAGCGACGCCTCGCCGAGCCGGCGATCGCGAAACGCGTGTATCGCCAGGCCGCGACGGGTGTTCAGCGTGACCTCGAGCGGTCCAGAGGTGATGCGCACGAGCACGCCATCGCGGACGACGCCGCTCGGTGGTTCCCGCCCCGCCAGCGCCGGAGGCGGCGGGGGAGGTGCAGAAGGCGGACGAACGCCTACGCGCTGCTCCATCTGCTCCAGCGCCTGCGTGTGCGCCACCCAGCGCGACTCGGTGATGTGGGTTCGGAAGTCCGACGCCCAAAGGGAGCACAGCTCACGCCAGGCGCTCGGATCCGTGACGTCGCGCTCGCGAAGGCACTGGAAGATCCTCCAGCAGCGTGTGTTGATGCCGACATCGTCGCGGCCCGTGATCGCCCATCGTCCGATGTTGTACTTCGCCTGCTTCTTGACTGGAATCGGATGCGCCGCCGATTCCAGTGCCAGCTCGTTTCCGCCGAGCGGATGCTCCAACAGTTCCAGAACGGCCGAGGGCAGTGTCGGGCTGCCCAGGCCGGCGCTCCGCAGCTCCTCCAGGCCCTCGGCGATCCGGTCCCACTCGCCTTCCTGGAGGGCGGGCTCGGCGGCGAAGCGTCCCGGGCGATGATCGAAGACCTCGGCGTCGTTGGCATAGAGGAGCAGCGCGCCGCCTTCGCTCACCATTGTGGTGATGAAGGCGCGGTACTCGGCATGCGTCATCTCACCGTGCGCGAAGCGCTGGAACTTCTGAAATGCGATCGACTCGCTCCACACCACCGGGATCGTCGTCCCCGCGCCGCGCGCGAGCTGGGGGTAACGGCGCAGTCGCGGGTTCCATTCCATGTGCGAGCGATAGGCGTTATCCCAATCGGCGATGATCCCGGCGTAACCCGCGTCGGAGTAGAGGCCGACGAGACCCGGGGCGTAGGCCTGCTCGCCAACGAGCGCGAGCCGTGGCGTGACCCCGAGCCGATCGCGGTATGCATCCAAACCGAGTCGCAGGTTCCAGCGGTTGACCTCGGCGGGGAGAAGGGGGGCCGCGCACTGGGCGTAGCCGCTGCCGACGAGCTCAAGTCTGCCGGCGTCGATCAGCCGTCGCGCCGCCGCCGTCCAGCTCGGGTCATGCTCGTCGATCCGCTCCAGCGTCCATCCCGACATCTCGATCCCGATCGGGTAGCAGTGACTCTCGGCGAGTCCGAGCATCGGCCAGTAACAGCGCTCGATGATGCGCGGCTGGTCGGCTTCCTCCAGCGACGAGAACGCCAGGTTCAGGTGGAACATGCAGACGAGCAGCGGCTTGGTCGCGCTTCGGTCCGCGACCGCCGAGGCCCCGGTGGCGCTGGTTGCCCTCATGACCGGGAGCGTAGCGTCCGGGCGACCCCGCCCGAGCCGCAGCTCATCCCTGAACGCGGCGTCCGGCGTCCGGGGTCCTGTAGCCTGGCCGCCCGATGACGATTCCCTACGGTCGACAGCAGCTCGACGAGAGCGACATCCAGGCCGTCGTCGACGTCCTGCGAGGAGATTGGCTGACGCAAGGCCCCGCCGTCGCCGACTTCGAGCAGGAGATCGCCCGGACGTGTGACGCGCCGTTCGCGGTGGCGTACTCCTCGGGTACGGCCGCCCTGCATGCTGCCGCGTTTGCCGCCGGTGTCGGCCCCGGCGACGAGCTGCTCACGAGCGCACTCACCTTCAGTGCCAGTGCCAACTGTGGTGCGTACATGGGTGCGCTCCCGCGGTTTGCCGACATCGATCCCGCGACACTCAACGTGACTACCGAGACGATGATGGCCGCGATGTCGGACCGCACCCGAGTCGTCGTGCCGGTGCACTTCGCGGGTCTCCCGGCTCCGACGTCCGAGCTGCGGGCCGCCCTGGGCCCGGATATCCGAATCATCGAGGATGCCGCTCACGCCCTCGGGGCCGCCACGCCTGACGAGCCGATCGGCGCGTGCCGGCACTCGGACATGGCGGTGTTCTCCTTCCATCCGGTCAAGGCGATCGCGGCCGGTGAGGGTGGGATGGTGACGACAAGGGATCCCGAGCTGTATGAGCTCCTGCGGTCGTTTCGAACTCATGGGATCACCAGCGACCCGGCCAAGCTCTCACGCGTGGAGGGGCCCTGGTATCAAGAGCAGCAGCTGCTGGGATTCAACTACCGCCTGAGTGACATCCACAGCGCGCTGGGTCGCTCCCAGCTGCAGAAGCTGGATCGGTTCATCGCGGCCCGGACGAGGATCGCGGACCGCTATCGAGAGACGCTTGGCGATCTGGAGCAGCTGGAACTGGCGCCCGCGGCACCGTCCGGCACGCGCCATGCCTACCATCTCTTCATCATCCGCCACCGGGATGGCGCGCAGGCGCGAAAGCGCCTGTTCGAGGGGCTGCGCGAGCGGGGAGTGCACGTGCAGGTGCATTACCTACCGGTCTACCGACACCCGTACTACGAGACGACATACGGCTACCAGGAGGGTTTGTGCCCGGAGGCCGAGCGGTACTACGCGGAGTGCATGTCGATCCCCTGCTACCCGGGCCTGACGGCGAGTGAGCAGGACTATGTGGTCGCGGCCGTGCGTGAGCTGGTGGCCTGAGGGCTGCCACTGGCTGGGCGCTGAGGCATGGGGCCGTCGCTACGAATATGGATCTGAATCCGAGGTGATTCAGGCACGCGTGCTCTCATGGCCCACTCGTCGCCGTCCGAGATAGTGGTCGGGCGCCGCCGTTTGCCGAGCCGCGGCGAACGGACGGCCGGGACCTGTCTGCGCTGGCGTCGTCGTAGTAGCTGTTGTAGTAGCCGGTGCGTCCCCGGCCGGTCTTGACGCGGTTGGCCACCACTCCGAGCACCGGGGCTTCGAGACGGGCGAGTTGCGCACGCAAATGCTCGGCTCCCGTTCTGGTGCTCTGTCCGATGGCTGACACGATGATGACTCCGTCGGCGTGCGACATGAGCGGGATTCCGTCGGAGACGACTCCGCTCGGAGGCGTGTCGATCACGACCATGTCGTATCTCTCGGCGAGGAATTCCAGCAGAGCCCCCATCCGTTCGCTCTCCAGCAACTCCGCATGGTTGGGCGGGTTCGCGCCGGCGACGATCACGTCGAACGATCCAACGGAGTTGTTGCCCGCCCCGTCCGTGCGGTTGACTCGCTGCACGACCTCGGCCAGCGGTGCGTCGTGCGTGAGCACCTCGGCAAGCCCCGGAAACGTATTCAAGCCGAACTCTCGCCCGAGTCGTGGCCGGCGAAGGTCGGCTTCGAGCAGCAGGACGCGGTTCCCTGACACCGCCGTCGCGGCAGCCTCCGCGAGATACTCTGCGACGGTCGTCTTGCCCTCGCCGGGCGCGACCGACGTGATGACCAGCGTGCGGATAGCTTGATCGATGTTGAAGTAGCGCAGGCGCGCTCGGAGCAGTCGAAAGGACTCCGCGGCCGCCGGTTCCATCGCTTTGCCGGTCTGTCGGGACCCGAGGTCGGGGGATTCGGGTATCGCGGCGAGGACGGGTAGCCCGAACACCGCTTCGAGTTCGTCGGGGGTCCGCATTCGCTGGTCGACGCGGTCAAGGAGAAACGCGGCAGCGATTCCAAGTAGCAGACCCACAACGAGCCCCAGTTCGACGTTGCGCGGCGTCCTGGGTGACGACGGAGCGGTGGGAACTCCTGCGCGCTGAACCACCTCTGCGTTCCCGGTTTGCAGCGAGGCGACGATCGAGAGGCGCTCAGCCTGGCTCTGCAGCGAGCGTCCCTGCGCACTGGAACGCTCAGCCGGAGTCAGTTGCGCCAACTGCGCGTTGACGAGCTGCCGGGCAGTAGCGACCTTCGCACGGTCGGAGTCGCGCCGGAAGATGACGAACTGGTCGGCGTAAGCGCTAGCCAGCTTCGCCGCGAACACCGGGTCGTGGTCGGTGGCGGTGACATCGACGATGTCCGAGTGCCCGGCGGAGGCCGCAGAGATGTCGGCCGCCACACGCGAGCGGGGCACCCTGAGAGCAGTGGCGGTCTGGGTGGCAACACTCGGGAGCTCAACCAAGCTGAGATTCGTTGCGGCCTCGCGGGTGGGGTCGGCCGACGGGGGCAGCACCGTACCGCCGAGATAGGTGGAATCGAGATTGTTCGTCGCGAAGTAGAGCGCTGACGTCGCCGCGTATTTCGTCTGCTGAAGACGCGATAACCCAAATGCAGCTCCGGCCACGATCACGATGCAGCTGATGATCGCCCAACTCCGGCGCCGCAGGATACGCGGAATCTGATCAAGCTCGCGGCGGCCGGCTGCACTTAGCGAACCGGCGTTGGTGAGATCCTCGGTGGCGTGCATGATGTGGACTAGCTCACAATGCAGTATGGATGGCGACGTGCCCTCCGTGTCCAGCGGTCCGAATCACCGGACATCTTGTCCGATCCCTACGGCCCCACGCTGGTGCCCAGAAAATATAGAGCATCAACTCGACCAACGCGCGTCAAAGCTCATTTTGGACGACTGCGCATCGGTGCCGAGGCCGCTTGGCTGTGGGCCGCACGGAGGACATGGCGCCTGGCGCTTGGCGGCCGGTCGTTGCGCAGTTCGGATCGTGCCACGAGATCGTCCACGGACTCGTTCTCGATCCAGTACTTATGCCAGAGCCCGAAGTTGAGCACGGGCCAGAGCATCTGACCCGTCTCCCATGACGAGTGATCGGCCGTGGCGAGAATGTGTGCGAGATAGTCCGTACGGAAGTACCGACGCAACGTGTCCTGTTCAAGCAGTACTCGCGAAGAGGCCACCGTGAAGAGTGGCGAACCAGCGCGAGGTCGGAGCGGCAAACCCCTGTTTCACCCGTCCGGAGATGCGTGATGGGACGACATCGGCGACCGCCTGCTTGAGCGCATATTTCGTGATGCCGTCGCGCACCTTGTGCTCGAGCGGGAGCCGATACGCGAAGTCGACGAGCTCCCGATCGAGAAACGGGACGCTGGCTTCGACGCTGTTGGCCATCGAGAACCGGTCGATTCGCATCAGCAGCAACTCCGGGAGCCTCACCTCGAATTCGTATTCCTGGGTGTCGAATGCCAGGGTGGTGAGCGGATCTTCGCCAGCGGTCAGCGTCGACGGCGACCATCCGGCCCCGCTCAATCGTGATCGGAGCACGTGCTCGCGCTGATATCCGGTCATTCCGACCGGCATGTGCACCGGGTTCAGACGCCCGGCCGCGACCGAATCCAGCTGCTCTCGGCGGCGAGGGCGACGCCGCGGCGACGTGGCGAGAGCCGCCAGGCGTCGTACAGGACGAGGTAATGCAAGCATGATGCGCAGACGCGGCCAGCGTTCGATCGCCGCGCGGTAGCCGCTGTACCCCCAGAACAGCTCGTCGGCGCCCTCGCCGGCGAGCACGACCTTGATCCCGGTTTCGTGCGCGAGGCGGCATACGGCGTGCAGCGGCACGCAAACCGGATCCGCGAGCGGCTCGTCTTGGTGGTGGACCAGCGGCGTGAGGGCTTCGAGGGCGTCCCGCTCGGTCATCTCGATCTCATGGTGCTCGGTGCCGAAGTGTCTGGGCGACCCACCTCGCCTCCTCGCGCTCGTCGAACCCGTCCTGGCCGGGGAACGCGACGGTAAAGCTCGTCATGCCGCGGGCCTGCTCACTCAAGAGCGCCACGATCGTCGATGAGTCGAGACCCCCGCTCAGCAGCACGCCGACGGGCACGTCGCTCATCAGCCGAGAGTGAATCGAGGCGTCGAGCAGCTCGCGGAGCCGGTGACGTACCTCGTCGTCCCCGGCGGGTACGAAGCTGCGTGGAGAGGTCGGCGACCAGTAGCGCTCGATGGACACGCCGTCGCGATCGCACCTGCCCCGGTGGCCGGCCGGCAGCTTGTGGATGCCCTGGTACATCGTCTCGGGCCCGGGCGTCACGAGGTTCGTCAGATAGGGCCGAGAACGTCCTCATTGACCTCGGCGAGGGACCGTCGGATGCTCAAGCAGGGCCTTGATCTCCGAGGCAAACACGAAGACGCCGTCTCGATCGGCCCAATAGAGGGGCTTTTCGCCGACGTGGTCGCGTGCGAAGAAGATCCGCCGCAGGCTCGGATCCCAGAGGGCGAACGCGAACATGCCCGTCATGTGCTCGACGCAGCGCTCCCCGTAGCGGCGATACAGATGCAGGATGACCTCGGTGTCGCAGTTGGTGCGAAATTGCGCGCCGTCCGCCTCAAGCGAGCTGCGCAGCTCGGGATAGTTGTAGATCTCTCCGTTGAAGACCAGGATCGCTCCGTCCTGTCCCTGCCATCGGCTGTGCGCCGCCGTGGATGTCGACGATCGCCAGCCGGCGATGACCGAGGCCCACCGGCGGTCGTCGCTCAGGAAGAGGCCTTCGCCGTCGGGCCCGCGGTGGGCCAGCGTGTCGCGCATGGCGACGAGGAGCCGTTCGATGACCCCACCGGCGGTTCGCCCATGCTCATATACGCCGACGATTCCGCACATCGACTGGCCGTCTCCTGATCGAATGTGGTCGAAAGCCCGACGTCCTTGCACCCGACGGCGGCGTCACCGCGACCGAGGTGCTTCAGATCGACCGAGCCCGAGCATAGTCAGTCGGTAGCTCTGAGTCGCCGCGGCGCGCAGCCGGCGTCCCGGCTAGGAGACGTATGCGGGCCAGCCCGGTTTGCTGGCTATAGTTGCCCGCACGCTGGAGAAGCATTAATCGAGTGGCCGTGGCAGATCGTGCTATGGCGGGGCAGCACAGACGCGGGTCTGACAAGGCCGGGAGCAGCGGTCCTACGAACCTAGCCGCACCAATTCGGTGAATATCTCTTCGAAACGACGCTTGAGGCTGACTCGGCCGTCCGATATCGGCGACTTCGGACGACCGAGTTGGGTACGGTCATTGCGCGGCGACGGGATCGGTCTCCGGCTGCTTCTCATTCCGGTCGCGCTCATTCTTGCTGTCATCGTGGTCCGAGGCGGCCTGCCGCTGTACTTGGTCGCGGGCGCGCTCGGTCTCTGGGTCGCCGGCAACTACTTTGCCAAGCATCTAGCTGTGGTTTTCGCAGCATGGATCGCCGTGGAGGGCCTGGCGTTTCCATTTCTGCGCTATCCGCTCAACCACGACGTTCTGACGTTCGATCGGTTTATCGTTCCAGCGCTGGGCGTCGGGATGCTGTTCACCGCGCGGCGTGAGCTCACGTCGCGCGGGGATATGGTCGTGAAGGCGTTTGCACTGTTCGTGGTCGCCTACGGTCTACGAGCTTTTCTAACCCACTCCCTCCCGTCGCCCCCCGGCTATGGCCCCTTCGCCTCATACACGCCGGAGTCCGATTGGCTCGATCAAGCTGCGATTCCCTTCATCGTGTTTTGCGTTGCCGCCCAGACAACGACGGGCGCACGTTGGCAGCGACTCTGTTCCGCCATCGTTTTCCTGGGCGTGACCGTAGCTGTACTCGGCATCCTTGAATGGTTGTTCGGTTTCAACCTCTCCACCGAATCTGGATTCGTACCGTTCCTCGATCCGTTCGCCGGCGTGGTTCGAGTTGGCGGTCCCTATCCAGATCCCTCAACGTACGGCGGCGTGCTGACGGTTTGCACGGTCGTAACGGCATACTGGATGCAGGCTCGTCGTGCGTATTTAATCGGCGGCGCTGCGCTCGCGGTCGAGGTTCTCGGGCTCGCTCCAAGTTTTACGAAGACGATATGGGGCGCCGCGTTCGTCGCACTCGTCGTCGTGCTTGGAATTCGCCGAGGCCGGTCATCGCGCGCCGCTTTCGTCGGGATCTACGGCGCGATTGTCGTCGGAGTGCTGTATGCCCTGCTCCAGAATCAGCATGCCGTGGCGGAACGAGTGACCGGCTCGAACGCCAACGTGGTAACGCGGGTCGGCGACTACGCCCAAGGACTGCTGATCTGGCAGCACTGGCCTTGGTTTGGGGCGGGCATCCAGCAATTCATCCCTGCTCAGGCACTCGTTCACCCCGTCACGATCGGTGGGATCGCCGCCACTCCGAGCGCACATAACACCTTTATCAGCGTCCTTGCCGAGGCAGGGCTGTTCGGTTTTCTGCCGCTCTTATTCCTGGTCTACGCGATCGTCGCGCTCATCCGGGCGTGTCGTCGGTGGGCGATCACAGAGGAGGAACAACTCTTTAGCACGATGGTGCTCGCGGCAGCGATCGGCTACTTCCTCATCTCCATGACCCTCGTCGAGATCTACTACCCCGAGGCCACAGTTGTCTTGGCGTTGGTGCTGGGCGCGGCCGCTGGTCGCATGGCAGAGAGGCGGGTGTCAGTGCCGGCGACGGGCCCGGTTGTACGCAAGCCGTCGCCGTCGGCGTCTGACCATGCACGCTCACCGTCTTGCCAACGCAAGTGCTGTCGGTGGCCATCGGAAGCCGCCGGTGGCGGCATCCAAGGACCCCGCTCAGGATCATCAGGCCCCATGGCGGTCGTCCTCTCTCCAGCGTTCAGTCGATCCCGAGCGAGCTAGCGCTGGCTCTGAACCGGGGCTTCGCGTGGAGCTTGTGTGCGGAATAGCGCTCGCAACCCGCACAGTTGCGTTACGCAGGAGCCGCCGATTGAGAGGTTGGCCGAAGACCCCCGTTGTACGTGCCGCGCACCGTGTGCCTCGGTCAGACGCCGAGGGGGACTGGCCGACCGCTGCCGTTGCCAAGCGACCGCTCCGGGCATGTCCCAGCCTTTCCCACAACACACTCAGAACCGGGAGTATAGATATGGCCGCGAATGGGCAGAGATGACTGAGGCAGTTCCGGAGAAAGCGTGGCCATTCACAGGCACAGCGTTGCGAAGTTACATATTCGTCCGGCGTCAGAGACGTCTGGTCGGGGTCGGCTAGCCTCGGAGGACGATTATGCATTCCGCATCTGACACGGCCTCGGGCATTCAAGCCGCGTCGATGCCAGGCAGTTCGGACGAACCAGCACCGGCCCAAGCCGATAGGCGGTCCTTCATCAAGAGCGCTGGCGTAGCTGCTCTAGGCGGAGCGGTTGCTGCACCGTTGGTTGGTGCATCGCAGGCCCAAGCAGCCAGTGACACCCCGGCGCTTATCGGTTCGCCTAACACCTTCACGGCCAACCAGACAGTCCAGGCTGGGCTAGGAATCGGCACTGCGCCCCAGCATCCATTCCATCTGGCCACCACGACGACAGACCCAGCAGCCGTAATGGAGGTGATGGCAACGGCCTGAGAATCGGCCACACCGTTGACTGGAATGGTTCGGTCTATGACCTCGTCGGCCTTTTCACGAGTCGACCGGAGACGCCATCTTTGTCGCCCATCAGGGAGGAGAGCCTCCCGGGTTCACTGGAACCGCCGGCGGCGACGCGGGGTTCAACTGCCTCATACCGTCGTACATCGACGACTCGGCTACCGGCTGGAACGGGTCGTTCCGAACACTCACCAGGGGATGAAGGGTCTGTTCGTCCAGGCGCAACCCAATAACGATAGGACCTAGTGCGTCTATCTCCAGAACTGGGCGAACTCGCCGGCAATCTACATTGACAATCAGAATCCGGCTCACCCTCAGGGCACGGGTGGTGGCCTAAGAATTGACGACCACGGCTCGCACGAGCCCGGCCGTGACGCTGGCCAAATGGGTACCGCCAACCGCAGGCCAGTCCGCTGCTCAAGTTATCCAACAACAGCGGCCAGCCAGGTACGGTCTTGGTAATAGGGACCCCGGGCGAAGCGAACGTATCAATAGACGATGGCGGCGCGGTTAGATGGGCGAGCGCCGGAAACCCGTCCGACGTCAGACTCGAACGATCCGCCCGGGGAGTGCTGCAGATACAGGGCGCGGTTGGAGCTTGACCCGGCGCAGGCGGAGCGAATCCTGGGCTCGGCTCGTCAGCCCAGCGCCTAACGTCCTCTCACTTCTCACCAGCGGCACGGAGCGGATACGACTCACCTCTGACGGAGGCGTCGCGATCGGCGGGATCACGCCATTTGGCAGCCGTCAGCTACAGATTGGTACGAGCTATCCGGGAACAGCGTTGTCGCTATGCTTCAGAACTATCATCAGGCCGATGGTGACGCTGTGCAAATCGAGATGACCGATGGTAACCGAGACTTCGCGGCGATCCAGGGCATCTTCACGACTAGCGAAACGCTGGCGCTCTGTCATTCAGTGTGCGCGACTCCGCGAGCAGAATCGCATGACCGAGAGGCTCCGGGTTGATGGCAGCGGCGTCGGCTTCTTTGGCGCCAAGCCGGTAACGCAGCCCAGGATCGCCGGCTCTCGAGGCGCAAACGCGGCTCTGGCGCACCTCTTGACCGCATTGGCGGGTCTCGGTCTGTTCTACGACTCGACCACGGCATAGCCAGATGCCGGCCAGTTTCGTCAAGGGACTCGCCGGAGGAATTCGCTGGCGCATCCAAGCCCGGACACGCGACCCCGTCGAGCCCACCCACGTGGGGCCCAACCTCGAGGCCCCAAAGCCTACGTGATCTCGCGCGAGCTAGCGCAGGCAACGCTCGACTACCTCGCGGCGCGACCATACCGTGAGGTTTACTTGCTCGTTCAGGCTTTCCAGGAACTGGCCGAAGCGCCGCAAGACGGTGCACTGCGAGGCTGACTCGCGGCGCGGTTGTCGCAACGCGGGGACGAGCACGGGCCGTTAGCATGACCGGGGCGGTGTCGCCGGTGGGGCGGAAGACCGAGATGATGGAAGGGGCAGGGCATGAGCCTTCGCGGCCGGGACATAATTTGCTTCTCGACGCACTACTGGGACGAGCAGTCGTTTCGTAAGCAGGTGTTCATGTCGCATTCGCGCGCGAGAACCGGGTTCTTGTACGTCGAGCCATCGTTCTCGATGGCGCGTGGCCCGAGCGCTATCTCGGATCGCTCGCCACCAACCGGCTGCTGGCACTCCGCCTTGAGCGACGGACTAAATCTCTATCTGCTCAAGCCGCCGCGAGGTCTGCCGATGTGGACCAATCCGCGTGTTGAGCAAGCTCAACTATCGCTGGTTCGGAGAGCTCGTCGGTCGTGCTGCAGAGCGTTTGAGGTTCCGCAATGCGATCGCGTGGATCTATCGTCCGAGCTATTATTTTGGGACTCAGGCACGTTCCGCATCGTCAGCTCGTATTTGACCTCGTGGACGATCTGGCCGCATATGGCGGCGAAGCACGAGCCGAGGACCGGGCCGTGGTGCGCCCTCTCGAGGGTCTTGTCAAGCGATGCGATCTCTTGGTGGTCACCGCCGCCGAACTGCAGGGGCGCTACGGACCTGCAGCCAAGCAGGTCTGGTATGTCCCCAACGGTTTCGATGCGAAGCGGTTTTCGCCGGACACGTCGGACGGATCTCCTGCCCCGCACTGGGGAACCCACGCCCCTTGATTGGGTTCGTCGGAACACTGTTTCCGTTCCTCGATTTCGAACTGCTGCGGTCTGTCGTACGGACCACCGGGACAAATCGTTCGTCCTCGTTGGTCCTACCGTTGCCAGCGCTCGCGAGCCAGTTCGTCGCCTTAGCTGCCGAGCCCAATGTGTTCCACCTTGGCGCTCAGCCGGCCTCGGAGATCCCGTCGTTTGTTGCAGCATTCGACGTATGCTTGAGTTTCTTTCGCGCCGGCCGGGTTGCAGATAGCGTCAGCCCGCTCAAGGTGTACGAGTATCTCGCCATGGGCAAGCCGGTAGTTTCCGGTCCGATGCGCTGCAGGCGGAAAGGGCCGGCAGCACGGTGGCGTTTGCCGCTGACGCGGACGAATTCGCGGCGCAGCATCGACCGGAGTCTCACGGAGGACACGGCTGGCCAAGGTGCAGGAGCGGCGCGCAAGCGTGATGGAGCATTCCTGGGAGCGCTGGTGCAGCGGCTGGACGAGGCTCTGCGGGCGGACCCTGTCCCCTCCGGCCTCGGTGGGTCATGATCAGAGCATTGCGAGGATCCGCGTAAGTCACCGTCGAGGCGGCGGCCGCACAGTAGATGGGTGACAGTGCCTCAGACGTTGCCAGTTGCGTTAGCCGTCACACCGAGGAACCAGTCAAGCCTTGTCCAGGTGGTGAGCGGACCGGCCGCACGCCGGTCATATACCGTCTTGAACCCCTGCACGCGAATCTCATCGAAGCCTGCTCCGCCAAACAGGCACTCGGGCTCTCGGCGGGTGTATGCCCTCGGTGCCAGGACTCTCCATGTGAGCTGAGACGACATCCGACAGTGAGCGTGCTGGGCGACCACACAGCAGAGCGTGGCGAAGCCAGAGCCGGTAGGCGGCCCATGAGTGCCTCCCGTAGAGCATCGCCCGTACCTGACCTCCCGGCGCTACAAGCCTCCGGATCTCCTTACGATGCGTTCAGGGTGCTCGGCATGATGGATGACGCCCAGGAGTACACCAAGTCAAACGCGCCGTTCTCGAACGGCAGAGACTCGGCGCTGCTGACCACGAGGTCGGCACTGAGATTCTCCAAGGCCAGGCGTTGGCGGACATGGTCGACCGCGGCTGGAGTGAGGTCAACGCCAGTGAGCATCGCGCCGGCACGGGCGGCGAACCCAGTCGCTGAAGTCGGTCCCGACGCCGATACCGATCTCGAGCACGCGCTTGCCCTGCCAGGACTGAAACTCAGCAAAACCAGGGATAAATGGCTCGATTCGGGACCGTGTCGTCGATCTCGTCATAGTAATCCTTGGTTCCAGGCGTCGACTTGCCAAACACCGCACGAGCCGTTGGGTCCCGCCTGCCAGTACTGAAAGACGTCAGCCTCGGTCGCCATTGGTCGCATGCTAGCGATCGATCGATGTGGCTATCGGTGCCGCGCACACGACGCAAGCGCCAGCGGCCGGGTGAGTCGGCCGTGCAGCCCGACCGTCTGCGCGCTAAGCGGCCGGATCAGGTGTGGGCGAGACGACTTTCAATGGGGTGAGATGGGGGAGACGGGCGCGAGACCCGGCGGGGATCCGTTGCTCGCCTGGGACGCTTACGCATGTACCGAATGAGACTCAGCGCAGGGCGTCTACTGAGACGGACCAGGCTCACTAAGTGGAGGCGCCTGAAGGTAGGATACGTGCCGGGTTGCCAACGGCCGTGGCGCCGACAGGCACGTCGGTGAGCACGACAGCACCAGCGCCTACGGTCGCGCCACTGCCAACACGTACCGGCCCGAGAATCATGAATTCGCGCCGAGATATGCGCCGTCTTCGATGATTGGAGCCTGCAGGTGACCGGATCTGCCGCCGATCACTACGTGCGCGCCGACCATGACGTCATTGCCGATAACGGTATCGCGGTGGATGAGGACGCTCATCCCCTTATATCCACATTTTGTGCCGTGGCCGATGGACGTCGTGTGGTGGATCACGGAATTGAAGAGTGCGAAGATCAGGTAGTCGAGCGCACGCGGGAGAAGTGGTATGCCGGCACGGTAGAGCCGATGGGCGAGCCTGTGAAGGGCGATGGCGTCCATCCTGGGCATCATAGGCCAAGCGCCCGCCAGAGTTTCCTACGTGTGGGTCCAGACTGCGAGGTCAGTCGGCGTCAAACCTTCACCCGCCGCCGCGGTCAGGAGCGACTCGTATCGGCCCACCAGATGATTACGTCATGTCGCGCCGCGAGGTCGCCGGCCTGCGCGACGATGACCCGCCGAAGTGACGCGTCGTCGAGGACAAGTCCGATCTTGTTGGCCAGATCTGACGGACTGTGAGCCTCGGCGAAGACGCCCGTTCGACGGTCGTCGACTAGCCAGCCAGGGCCGCACGGGACCCGCGTGGACACGACCGGCACGCCTACCGCCATCGCTTCCACTATCACGTTTCCGAAACTCTCGAGGTGCGAAGGAGATACGAAGACATCGGCTTGCGCCATCAGACCAAACGGGTTAGACACGAAACCCATGAACGACACCCGGCTCTCCAGATCCAACTCCCGGGCAAGGGCGTGCAGCCGCTCCCGCTCCATGCCGTCCCCGAGCCACCAGCAGGTTGCACGGCCGGCTCTGGTTGAGGATACGCAGGGCCCGGAGGAGATCGTCCTGGCCCTTGCCGGGGTAGAGTCGACCCGCCGCCACGATCAACGGAAGGTCGCTTTCTTCGAAGCGGTGATGGGCCACAGCGGTTGCCCCGGCACAGGATCTCGTCCAGATCAATCATGTTGGAATCACGCGCAAACGAGTGCGTGTTACTCCTACGTTGCGCTGCAAGTCCTCGGCGACTCCGGGCGACGGTGTGACCACGTAGGCGGCGCGCCGGTAGGCCCAGAGCAGCGACCAACGTCGCAGGTTGGAGTGATTGAGTGCGCGAAGCACGCCGGACTGCACGGACTCCTCCCCACACACCAGGGCCGCGTCGGTGCGGGCGAGGGTGGCCGCCGCCGCGGCGATCTCGCTCGCATAGTCGACCTTGGGCAGGATTACATCAGGCCTGAGGTGCCGGAGAACGCGTGCCAGGCGGAGCGCGACAAGAGGCGCATCGAGGCGCGATCGCCGCCCCAATCCGATCACCGGGATATCTCGCGGGACCTGTGGCAGCAGCTCGCCGTGCTTGCTGACCAGGCAGAGAATGGTCTCAAAGCGGGTGCGATCGAGATGCTTAAGAAGGTGAAGCATCTGCTGCTCGGCGCCCCCTCCCATCATGGAAGCAAGGACGGCGACGACTCGGACTTTGCGACGCGATAGCTCGTGTTGCGTCGGCGGCCCAGCCTCGTGAGATGCCTTGTGGCCCAGCCGAGGTTGGCGACGGCGAGTCAGCGCACCGCAGCCCGGGAAAGGCAGGCTCATATGGGAATCACCGCATAACCAACGGTCTGGTCGCAAGGCAAGCGCGTAGAAAACCGGATGGCTGGGGAGGTCACGCGCTGGCCGTAGCGCGGGGCGAACCACGAGCTGATCGGAGTTGCGCACCACCGTCCGACGGGGACGACGGCAATCCGTACTGTGTCGACTTCGTAGACCAGGGATTCCTCAGGACAGACGGTCAAGGGCACCTCAACGCCGAGCAGAAGCGCCAGGCGGCCAGTCTCGCGAAGGAGTTTCGAGTACGCCGGTTCGGTTATCTGCTCAACCTCGACGAGGCTTGCCGTCGGGATAGCGATACGTAACTGTCGACAGAATGGTCGCCGACTCCCACCAGGTCGTCGAGCACGAGCCACGCGAATGGATCCTTGGCGAACGCGATCCGCCGTCGATGGAGCACAGGCTGCGGAAGTCGCTGATATGCGCTGTGAGTACCCTCGAATAAGGCGACCCGCCCCTCTGAGTCCATCGAGTTACTCGTACGTCCACACCCGGCGCTACCACGAAGAGCTCGATCATATTGTTCTGCTCCAATCCGTCGACCACGAGCGTGCTGTGGCTGCTCGTTGGCCCGGAACCGATTCCGCCACACGGGATCGCTGGTGTATAGGTACGAACCAGAGTCGACAGCGACAGGCACACGATCGACTACGAGCTCGTAGCCGAAGATGTCGTTGTGCTTATGGTTGCCCAGCCCGGCTGTTCCAACCTCATCGGCGCACACAAGCGCGTAGTGATCGTTATGGCGCATCACGTACCGGCCGGAGGCACGGAAGGCCTTTGAGACTCAGGCGGCGGAGTAGGCGATTGGGTCGCGTCGCCGGACCTTCTGCGACGCTTTGACGCCAAGAAGCCAGGCGGCCTCCTCCAGAGCGCCCGATGACCGGGCGCGCCAGCGGCGGTGAAGTCGGCACGGTCGAACAGCGGACCGGCTCTGACAGCCAGGAGATAGCGATGATCCTGCGGCTGCCAGTCGAAGTATCGACTGAGGATCTGAAGTCGTCCGTCGTCACTGTCGCCTACAAGCGGGGCAAGCCCGTCGGGACGTGTGTAATACAGGACGAAGTCGCACATTCGCTCAAAGAGAGATGTCGAACTCGGCGGAGAAGGAGGAGCCATTGCGTTCGAGCAGCACCCGACTGGCCAGGAACATCTCCAGCACCAAACGGTGGTATGGGATCGAGTTCTCGAACGAGACCCATCTGCATTGACCTGGAACCTCATGCACGCCTCGACCCCCTCGCGTCCGGTTTGCACCCAGACTGGCGCGATTCGGAGCTCGGGCAACAGGGTGCCTAAGAACAGTAGGCCCACATAATCGGCGAGCGTGTGGTTCGTCGTGATGCCATCGCGATAGCGCTCGATGTTGGCTGTGATGTGCGAGCCGTGGGCGCTGAGGCCGGCCAGGAGGCTGATGATGAACTGGTCGGAGACCGCCGGAGCGTCGGCGATCAGATGGTAGGCCCAGAGCCAGTTGACGGCACGGATTGCGACTTCCATCGCGCAGGACCAGTTGACTCCGTAGCCCGGCGGATTGGACGCGAGCCAATCTTCGAGCTGGGCAACGACCCCCGCCGCGTATCTCAGATCGCCCGTGAGGCGCCACGCCATTCCGAGATGCGGCAGGTGTTGGCATCGCGACAACTCCCACGGAACCTTGATGTCGGCCCGGCCGTAGGGGACTGGGACCTGCTTATAGAACGTACGTGGGTTCCACTGATATCCATGGAGCACGTCTGTGTGCCACGGGATCGTTTGGACGCTGCCGGCGACGATTGACCGCCATCAGATCGATCTCGTCGGCACCCAGGAGGCGGACGCGATGGTCAAGGATGCGATCTGCGTCGGCAACTGTCCGTCGTGTCCATCCGTCGACATTTGCGCCCAGAAAATGTGCGATTTCGGCGGCATCATGAGAAGTGAAAAAGAACTGAGGTCGCCCGCGGCCACGGAGGGCGGTTGGTAGCTCGGTGAGGTCGTAACCGGGTGCCAAGGCTCGTCTGAGCACCTCCGGTGCTGGTAGAACAGGGCGCATGGCCTGCCGATATCTGAGCATCTGGTGCGACGCGCGCCGCGCGACGGCATGCGGGATGTTTGCGATCCGAGACACTTTGCGCACGGGGAAGGTTTATTCCGAGCTAGAGCTGAGCACGGGGCCGCGAAGCCGACTGCATGAGTCGTGGTGCCTCGGGGAGACGGCAATTGCGTCACTCGGACGGGCGATTGATCGTGTGGCGTCGGTCACTTGCGTCGTCCTAAGGGATGTGACCTGGCGCAGAGCCCAGCCAGGTGTCAGCGCCAGGCGCGACGGACGCGTTCAAGGCCGGCCAACCAGCTGCTGTGCAATCCGATAGTGGCATGTCGTCCCGCCGCAGACGGGGATAGGTGTATCGAACGCACGACTCGATCGTGACGTGCTCCCTCGCAAGCTTAGCGACCGTTTTGCGTTCCCCGGATCCATCCGCGGACGAAGATACGCCAAACCTGCGGCCGTCTATCGGTTGTGGGCCTCCCAGGTGCCGCGCCGACGAGTCTCGGACGCGTAGAACACCCCCTTCTGAACGATTGCCCGGGTTCGGTTTACGGCAGTGTCGTATGTGCGCCACCGTGCAGCTGTCTCGGCGAAATCCGGCTTCCCGGTAAGACGGTGAAGCACGTCGAGCTGGTCGACATGAACGCGATGGTAGATCGGCTTTGCGAGGTCAGCTATCACGTGAGGATAAAGGCTGTAGAGCGTCCAACGCCCCGTGTCGTAAGCGGGAACAAGCGCACTGAGGGCGCCGAGGCTTCTCTGGAAGAAGCCCGTTGCACGTGCGTCATCGAGGCCGAGGCCGATGTCCCAAAGGCCCCACAGCGCGCTGATCCAGCCGTTCAGGATGTGGGCGGGCGGGGCACTTGGCACCTCCTCGAGGATCGGGCCGCTAGCCGTGTGGGTGACGAGGTCCGAGCCGGTCTCGGTTAGAAGCGGCTGCGCAGCTCCGCGGGCGAGTTCCGCGTATCGGTCTTCACGCGTTGACAGGTACGCGCGCACGAATACCGATGCGGCCTGTCCCTGAGCCAGCGCGGAGCACCACCGCGACGCGAGGCGGTATTTCGCTACCCGCACGTTGATTGGCCACAGCCACGCGTCGCCTGTGCGCTGGGCACGGCGCTCGATTGCAGCGCAAATCGAGAAGAACTCGTCCGGGACGACGTTGGCCCCTTCCGCGAGCCCGACCTCCCACCAGCCGAGGGCCAGCTGGATCAAGGGAATCGACGGAAGCCGGGTCAGGTCGCGAGCTGTCTCAGACCTCGTTTTCGCGCTGAAGTCGAGGTAATAGCCCCGCACTGAGCGGTCATCGAATGCGGCGCCGATCGGAGTCGGCTCGTAGCCCGGACCTCGGGAGAGCGCGGCGTTGACGATCCGCTCGACCGGCGCCGCCAGCCACCGCTGGCTGCGCATCATGTGCAGCGGAATCTCCTCCACATCAGACTCCCGCGCGTCGCCCACCCTAACCCCCTCGGTCGCGTTGTGGAGCGGCGCGGCATCGTATCAAGCCCGCAGCACCGATTTTCGGTTGCTGGCCGGCGTAATTGGACGTCGATCTGACCGCCCGGGGCACACCGAGTTGGGGCTATAGTGCGTGTCCGTCAGGGTTCAGGGCGACGGGTTAGAAGTAACAGCGAGGCCGTCCGTGGAGCCTCGCGGCTGGCGGCCGGGCCTGGGGGACCGGCGAGGCTCGGCGGGAGCCGCAGAAATGGCAAAGACAACGAACAGGAATCGCGCGCTGCCAGGATCTGCCCTGAGCGTCTGGATCGACTTGGCCAATTCCCCGCACCCGGTGCTCTTTGAGCCGATCGTCGAGGAGCTCCGTGGCCGTGGTCACACGGTGGTTCTGACCGCGCGCGACCATGCTCAGACCGTTGCGCTGGCCCGTCAGCGGTGGTCCGACGTCCACGTCATCGGCGCCAAGAACCCAGGGGGCCGAATCGAGAAGCTGCGCACAATCGTCGACCGTGCCGGCACGCTGGCTCGTTTTGCCAGGGCGAGCCATTTCGATGTTGCTGTGTCCCATAACTCCTACGCGCAGGTGGTGGCGGCGCGGGCCACGGGCATTCCCTGCCTCACCGCGATGGACTACGAGCATCACCCGGCTAACCACCTGGCGTTTCGCGCGGCCCACAGAATCCTCGTGCCTTCTGACTTCCCACGGAGAGCGCTCCGTGGGCAGGGCGGAACGGACGGCAAGGTATGGCGTTACAGCGGCTTCAAAGAAGAGGCTTACCTCTACGGGTTTTCGCCCGATGCCTCGGTTCTCGAGCAACTCGGGCTGAGACGCGACGAGCCCTTTCTCATGGCGCGTCCGAGCCCCGAAGGCGCCACCTATCACCAGTTCGGCAATCCCCTGTTCGAGCGTGTCGTGCGCCAGTTGCTGCAGCGCCAGGAGATCAAGGTCGTGCTGCTCCCGCGCCGACCTGAGGATCTGGCTCCATACGCTGAAATCGATGCGTATAAGGTGATACCGGGTGCGCCCGTCGATACCCGGTCGCTGTTGTCCTATTCCGCCGGCCTGATTGGTGCCGGCGGAACCATGAACCGGGAGGCGGCGCTGCTCGGGACGCCGGTGTTCAGCCTCTACGCAGGCAAGCCTGCCGCGCTCGATCGACGCCTGATCTACGAGGGACGCCTACATCTTCTGAGCGACGGCGACGAGCCCGTCGCGCGGCTCCTCGGCCTGATGCGTGGCGCACCGCCGCAAACGGCGGCTTCACTGAGCCGTCATGTTCTCGACCGCTTCGTCGAGGCGATCGAAACCCCGATTGCACAACGCGCCGGCTACCGCCGCCCGTCGCACTAGCCGTGTGCGGGATCGCAGGCATCTATGCGCCCGGCCGGGCGGTCGACCGAGAGGTGCTCGCGGCGATGCTTGCCCAGATGATCACCGCGGGCCCGACGGCGAGAGGATCTGGATCCACGAGGACGTCGCGCTCGGGATGCGGCGGTTGGCGATCGTCGACGTCGCGGGGGGGACGCAGCCGCTCCGCAACGAGACGGGACGTCCATGTCGTCTTCAACGGTGAGATCTACAACCACGGAGAGCTTCGAGCTGAGCTCGCTCCCGGGGCCATCGGTTTCGATCGCGCACCGACGGGGAGGTGCTCCCGCATCTCTACGAGGAGTGGGGACCGGACTTCGCAAGCGGTTGAACGGAATCTTCGCGGTCGCGATGTGGGACGAGCGCTCACGGACCCTCGTCCTCGCGCGAGATCATCTCGGCGTAAAGCCGCTGTACCTGCACCGTTCGGGATCTGAACTGCGCTTTCGCATCGGAGCTCAAGGCGCTCCTTCACGATCCAGTCGTGCCTCGACGAGCTCGACTTGGCGGCGCTCGATCAGCATCTGACTTATCGGTTCACGCCGGCGCCACGCACGCTGCTGGCGGGAATGGAGAAGCTCGAGCCGGCGACCGTCCTGGTGTGGCGGGACGGATCGGCGCACAGGCAGCGCTACTGGCGTCCGGATCCGACCGCGCCGCGCCGACATCTCGTTCGGCGAAGCGGCAGCCGGTCTGCGCGAGCAGCTGCGCGCCGCCGTGCACCGTCAGATGATGAGCGACCGCCCAATCGGCGCGATGCTGAGCGGCGGCGTCGATTCCGCGGCGATCGTGGCACTGATGGCTGAGAGCAGCTCCCAGGTAAAGACGTTCACCGTCGGCTTCGAAGGCGGCGGCGACGCGGATGAGACCGCTCTGGCCAGGGAGACGGCCGAGCTCTTCGGGACCGAGCACCACGAGCTCCTGGTCGGTCGCTGGAGACTTTGCCTCTGAGCTTGCCGGGGTGGTCGAGATGCTCGAGGAGCCGGTCGGCTACGACCTCCGCGCTCGGCTTCCGCCAGGTGGCCAGGCTGGCGCGCGAGCACGTGCCGGTGCTGCTCAGCGGACAGGGTGCGGACGAGCTGCTGGCCGGGTACTGGCGCTACATCGGCGAGTGGATGGCGGGCCTCGCCTTCCGATTGCCGGAGCCACTGCGGCGGGTTTTTCCGCTGCTGGCCGCGCGTCGGGTCGCGTCCACTCTGCCCGTCTGGAACGTGGGCTCCGCGCGCTGGGTCAACCGGACGCACTCGCGCGCTTCATCGACATCTACTCGGTGTTCACGGCGGATCAGAAGCTCGAGCTATACGGTCCCGAGCTGACAGCGCATCGCTTGTCGATGAGGCTCGACGCTGCAGCGGAGCCGGTCGCGCAGCTGTGGCGCGAGGTCTCTGGAACGCGACTCGCTGAGCCAGATGATGTACGTCGACACCCGCCTCTGGCTGCCGGACGATCTGCTGCTCGTCGGGGACAAGATGTCGATGGCCGAATCCGTCGAGATGCGCGTGCCGTTCCTGGACCGCGACCTCGTCGAGTTCGTCGAGGCGCTGCCGAGCAGCTACAAACTCCGCCGAGGTACGCGGAAGCTATTGGAGAAGCGGGCGCTCGGCAAGCTGCTACCCGACTCAATCATCCATCGTAAGGAGCGAGGCTTCGCCACGCCGGTGACGGATGGCTCCGGGCAGGGTTTGGGGGAACCAGCGCGCGAGATGTTGCTCGATCCAGCGGGACTGTGCGGATCGCTGTTGAATGCGTCCTACGTTTCCTGCTTGCTCGACGATCATCGAGACGGCCGAGCCGACCATACGCGGCAGCTTTTCTGCCTGCTCTCGTTGGAGATCTGGGGTCGTCGCTTCTTGCCGAGGAGCGGCTAAGTCCGTGCGGGTGCTGTTCGTCACCAACATGTGGCCCGACGCGGTGCGACCCTGGTACGGGACTTCATCGAAACACAGGCCGAGTCGCTCCGACGGCTCGGGGTCGAGTTGGACGTTCTGCCGATCCGCGGCTATGCCAGCCGCCGGGCATACCTCGAAGCCGGAGCTCGGATGCTGCGCATGGGGGCCGACGAATTCGACCTCGTGCACGCCCATTACGGCCATGCGGGGGTAGTCGCACGGCTCCAGCGCTCGATACCGCTCGTCGTCTCATACTGCGGCGACGATCTGCTCGGTACTCCGAATGAGAGTCGGCTCGATCACCCGGCGCAGTCGTCTCGAGGCAGCCGTGTTTCGTCAGCTGGCGCGAGTGAGCACTGCGACGATCACAAAGTCGGAGGAGATGCAGCGAGCCCTCCCAGCGCGATGGCGCGAGCGCAACCACGTGATCCCCAACGGGGTCGACCTAGAGCTGTTCCGACCGCTTCGCCAAGACGAGGCGCGTGCCCAGCTGGGGTGGAGCCAGGATGAGCGAACTGTCCTCTTCGTAGGGGACCCCGCAATCCGGAGGAAAAACCACGCCCTTGCAAGCCTGGTGTGTCGAGACGCGGTCAAACGCGTGCCGGAGCTTCGTCTGCGGGTTGCCAGCGGAGTCCCGCCGGCCGAAATCCCGGTGTTGATGGGTGCCGCTGACGTGTTACTGCTCACCTCCCTGTGGGAGGGCTCTCCCAACGTCGTCAAGGAGGCGATGGCATGCGAGCTCCCAGTCGTCGCTTCTCCCGTTGGAGATGTCGCGGAGCGATTGCGTGGTGTCGACGGCTGCTTTGTGACCGCTCCGGAAGTCGAACTGATGAGCGGGGCTGTCGTATCTGCCATCGCCCATGGTCGCGCCCCCGCAGCACGCGCAGCTGTCTCCGCCATCAGCCTTGAGCGTGTGGCGCGTCAGTTACTCACGGTGTATCGCACAGCCGTGGAGCATCGCGACCCGCTAGCGTGATCAGGTAGAGCAGCAGGCGTGATTCGGATGGTCGGAACTGGTCGCCCAAAATGGTGCTCGAGCGCGATCCGTGGTTCTGAGCGCCGGCCCGACTACCGCTTATCGCTGCTCTGCGCAGGAGCATGAGCCGCGACGTTTTCCGAGCTGCTGGTCATGCGCTCGAACACCATGATCACCTCAAGCGCCAGACGTCTGAGAGGTGCGAACTTCCACGATGCCCGCTGGAGGGCGAGCGCCGCGGTGAACGGAAGATAACCGGTACCAGGGAGCATCAGTGAGTAGCGCTGCGTACCAGTAAGTCGAAACCCGCTACCACCTAGTTGATGTGTCACATCGGAGGTGGTCATTCGAACGGTCTTATAGGCAGGCCGAGTCGTACGATATGCCCTGCGACCGATGATCGCGTCCGTCATCCTAGCTAGCGGACGAGCGGCGTCGGTGAGCTGGATGGCGCATCGTCCGCCCGGCCGAACCTTGGCGCCAATATCATCAAGTAGGACGGATACGCTCGACGTATGCGCCAACACACCGACGCATATGACTACATCGTGGCACCCCACATTGGGGAGCTCTCGAAGATCGGTCTGGAGGTACTCAAGGCGCGCGGTGGATCGGCTTGGTGCATTTTGCCGAGCGACCGACAGCATTGACGAAGAGCGGTCGAGAAGTGTGATCGACCGCGCCGTTTGGGCCCACTGGAGACTGAGTCGGCCATCGCCGCAGCCAACATCGAGAATGTCCAGTCCGTGGCATTCCCCCAAGAGATGCCGAAGAATCTCCGTGCGCACGACAATGCTCGGATTATTGTCGAGGTAACGGTTGGGCTCCGCAAAGAAAGTCTCAACGAGCTGGTCTCGTTCGGAGTCCGAAGTCGGAGCGCTTCCTGACACCGAGCGATCGTAGCGTCAACCAGCCGCGGCCCGCAGTCCCGAGACTCTGTAGCCACCTGCGCGTCATATGCGGAGAGCAATATCCGTCGTCCTGCGGAGCGCGACAGGAAGGGGACCCGACCTCTTCGCGCGGGCTGGCGTCGCTCGAGGTGCTTGCTGACGCTCGCGAACGGGCGCGACCCGACTCGGCTCGAGTCCGGCGAGGAATTCGAGCGGAGGGAAGTCGGCAGACCCCTCTTCGTCCTCCAATACGGCTGCTGCGAGGCCGTCGACATAGAATACCGGGCCCGGCTATCGTGCTTCCCGATGAGACGCGTTCGCTACGCCATTGAGGTGGTTAGAGACCGTCTCGACGACCGACGAACCCGAGGCCATGTACCGGGCGCCGTGCGCGATGCCGAGATCCTGCGCGGTGCCGGCTCGCCGTCCTCGCTCGGAGCGCAAGACCGCGTGGCGCGCCCGTTCGAGCGTGAGGCGGTCCTGCATGCCTTCGGACGGACCGCAACGATCGAGGACCGCAGCTATCCATATGTGCTGCTCCCAGGGCAGGGCAACGCCTTGTGCATCAACTACTCAGCATTCTTCGGTGAGTGGGGCGAGCGTCGTCGCGCGCGATCGCAATACCAGGGCTGGTTTCATCGGCTGCGGATGTTTTGGCCGCTCGTCGATTACCACTTCTTGTTTCTCTGCGACACCTACGGAGCGGAGCAGAACGGGACCTATTACAAGGGCGTCAACCAGGACTTTTTCGTCGAGCGCGCGATCGATCGCATTCAGGAGGAGGTCGCCGCCAAGCTCGGCGTCGACCCCAGGCGGACCGTCACGATTGGCTCGTCGATGGGAGCCACGGCGGCTTTACGCTTTGCCCTGCGTCACGGCTACGCCGGCGCTGTCGCCGTTAAACCTCACATCGACTTGGACATTTCTGCCCTTCGGCAGGGGCGCCTACCGCACGTGACGGCAGTGCTCGGACGTAACGATGTCGAACACCCAGAGCTTCGCCCAATCACACGGGAGATCAGAGGCTTGGCGGATCGCGTACGGCCACTGCCACGCTTGGTCATGCAGTCGAATCTCGATGACCATGGAGTGCATTCCGAACAGGTTATGCCCCTAGCACAGGACCTGGCGAGAGGGCGGAGGAGAGTGTCGGACCGAGTATGGCGCGGACGGCGGGCACTCGACGATCCACGCCACGGCCGAGTTCTTCACCGATGCAATCGCTTGGTGTCTGAGAGCTAAGACCTGATCAACGGCCCGTTGCCGGGCGAGCCGGTCCGCGCACGGGTTTTGCACACGATCGCTGATGTCGTCGCGGGGATGCCCGATCGGCTACCTGCTCGACGGACCGACGTCAGAATCGCTCGGCGCTCGGCTCAGACTTGGGCTCGGCGACTGCCCGTCGCGCATGCTGTGTTTGAATAGGCAGCAGGTATGTCTAAGCCAAACGGTTGCAGCCGTTGATCCGCCGCATGGCTCAGTGGCCGCTGCGCCTGTTCGCGCTTGCGACTGCGCGGCTTATGCGGCTCATGGCGGAGCGCGGTTTGGCCGCCGATGTCTACCTCCGCCGCGGCGTTTTGCCTGTGCCTCTTCACTACTATCAGCCCGTATTCGACGCGGGCTCGGTCCCAGCGGCTGTCTGGGAGCGAAAACATGAACTGCCCGGAGTCGACTTTGATCCCGATGCACAACTGGAGTTCCTCCAGTCCATAAGCCGCTTTAGCTCTGAGTGCGTATGGCCGGAGCAGGCTCGCCAAGGCGATCGAACGCGCTACTACTCTCAGAACGCGAGCTTCGGCTTCTCATCGGCCTGTTTGCTCCACACGGTCGTGCGTCACTTCGGGCCGTCGCGCATCATCGAGGTCGGGGCCGGAATGTCAACGCTGGTCTTGCTCGGCGCGCTCTCCGAAAACGCCGCCAAGTCGGGCCGTCAGGGAAAACTGACGAGTATCGATCCGTATCCGACCGAGGCGGTTGCGGACGTCCGCTCCGCCAACCATCGGCTGATCAGCTCGGAGGTCCAGCAGACCCCACTGACGGAGTTCGCCGAGCTCGGCGTCGGCGATCTTCTGTTTATCGACTCATCCCATGTTCTGCGCACCGGTGGCGACGTAAGCTTTCTATACCTCGACGTACTTCCTCGGCTGGCGAGCGGGGTGGTGGTTCACATTCACGACATTCAGTTGCCGTACGAGTACCCGCGGGCGTATGCGGCGGGTACGGGCTCGGCGCCGCTCTACTGGACCGAGCAGTATCTGCTCCAGAGCTTCTTGAGCTACAACCGCGAGTTCAAGGTGCTGCTCGCCGGCCACTACCTCCAGCGTGACCATGCCGGTCGCTTCGCTGAGCTATTTCCGTCCTGGCAGCCGAGCATCCACCGGCCGACAAGCAGCTTCTACATGCAGCGCGTGTGAGTTGGCGTCACCGACGCGAGAGAGCAGCGTCGACGTCAGCGATCTGGAGGATCAAGACGTTACGGAGCCTGCCGTCGGTCAAGCGTAGGTACGAGCGCAGAACCAGCGAGAAGACGACAAAATATCCGACGGATGAGGTCACCGCTGCTCCGTTGATTCCCCATTGCGGGATCGCGAACAGGTTGGCGATCAGATTCACCGCTACGCCGACCAGCGGCGCTCGGTAGACAATCGGCGGACTTCCCTCGGCCGCCATGAAGTTCATGATCACTGTCTCGAGCGCCAGCGCTGCCAAACCAGGGAGCAGCAGAATCAACGCGGTTGCGGCGCCGCTGAATTTCGAGCCGTAGAGAACGTGAACGATAAGGCCGGCCAGGAGCGCCAGTGACGCTGCAGCTGCGAGTACCAGCGGTACGAGCAGACGTAGAACGCGGTTGGTGTTGGCAGCGCGCGCCGAGCGATCGTCGTCTCTTGAAGCTCGCTGGAAGATGATGGTTCCGAACACCGCTCCGAGTATCGTCAGCGGGACGCCAAGCGCTGCGGCGATTGCATACACGCCCGTGCGGGCAGTGCCGAGAAAGTGATTGCAGAGAAGGAGGTCACTCTGTAGGAGGAAGAGCCAGAGCAGAGAGGAGGCGTATATCTTGACGCCGTAGCCTATCTGGACGCGCAGCAGGCTCCTGGATGGCCGAAAGCGATAGCGCACGATGCGGTTGAGGTACGTCGCCAGGATGATCGCGGTCAAGACCTCAGTTGCGATCCTCACCCCCACTAGCGCCCCGAGGTGCGCCCCGAGGACGACCAGCACGGTGACCGTGCCCAGTAGGAGTCCGGTACCGGCTATCAGGTCGGGGAGGTTGTACATCTTCACGTGACCGGTGCCGAGCATGACGCGGCGGGTGAACTCATTGAAGTAGTTCGCGGGCACGACCGGCAGATACAGGAGGAACAGCCCCAGGCTGATGCCGTGCAGAAGTGGACCGCGCAGTAGGGTGCCGACCACAGCAAGCGCAATCGTCACCAGCACGCCCCCTGCCGCACTACAAGCAAGCATGTTGCTGATCACGGCATCGCGGTCTGCTTTCACCCTCCCGATGAAGTAGATGCTCGACTGGTGGACGCCGAACGTGGTCAGCAGAACGGCAAGCGAGCCGGTCGCGACGAGCACCGAGATCGTGCCTGTTCCGGAAGGCCCGAGCTGACGCGCGATCAGGATCCCTGCCACCATCGCGCACAGAGCCTGCAGGAGTTGCGTCCCGCCGATGAGCGCCACGTCGCGGATGAACGCGAGACGCAATGGATTCCTCATACGCGGTGCCCGTTTCGGTGGGCCCCGCAGCTGGAGCGGCGGCGGCGTAGGGCTACGACGAGATTGCAGCTGGAGCGCCGGCGGCGTGGGGCTACGACGAGCTTGCGGCACTCAGTTGGCGCTCGCTGGTGCGCGAGCTTCGAGATGCGGGAGGGCCACCGTGTGTCCGGTTCGCAACGACTCGACCGCAGCGAAGCACGCCAGATGAACGTTCTCGATCACGTCGAGTGCGATCGGGTACTGCCCGGAGCGGACGCCGGAGATGAAGTGCTTCATCTCCTCGCGGTGACCCTTGTCCTGGGATCGCAGGCGGTCGGTTTTTCTGTGCTCGCCGTCGAACAGCTCAAGCGTCTGGTAATCGTCCAGGATCGCGGTCCGGTCGCCCGCGAATGCCTCCAGCCGCTCCTTCGGCACTGCTGTCGCGCCTTCGGCCACGTAGGCGAGCGTGCACACGGACCCGTCGCCGAACGAGAGCGTCACCACGACATTGTCGACCGTCTGCAGCGGCTGGTCGGGCCTTCCGAAGCCGGACGCATGGACCTGCGTAATCTGGCTGCCGGTGAGGAACGCTGCCAGGTCGATGAAATGACAGCACTCGCCGAGTAGCCTCCCACCGCCTTCGTCGAGGTCGTTGAGCCAGCTGCTGACCGGGACGCGGCCGGCGCTGACTCGGTAGACGAGCGTCATTGGACCTCGTGATCCGGACAGGAACTCGCGCATCTCGACGGCCTGTGCAGCGAACCTGCGGTTGAAGCCGACGGTGAGCACACGCCCGCTCGCTCGAGCGGTCTCCAGCACTCCGTGAAGCTGAGCTGCATTGAGGGCGAGGGGTTTCTCACAGAACACGTGCTTTCCACCCTCGAGACCCATCTGCGCGAGTCGTGCGTGGGCGCCGTGGCGGGTGGCGATCACGATTGCGTCGACGCCCTGGTCAGCGATGAGGTCGGCTTCGCTGGCAGCAACTCGAGGGAAACCGGCGGTTCGCGCGAGGGCCTCGGCCGACGGACCTGAGCCACCGGCGACGACCGCGAGCGTCGCGTTTGCGCTGAGCAGGGCCGGGATCAGGACGGCCCGTGCGAAGTTGCCGGGCCCGACCAGGCCAACTTTGACAGCGCCTTGGACTTGGGACGCGACCGGAACGAGCGAGATCGAGGGCAATGGACTGGGGGCATCGGGGTCCGCACCATCGACCGGGGGATACGCCAGCGCAAGCGCGCCCCGAGGGCGGTGCTCAGGTGGACCCGCGAGGCGCGCGTAGGCCTCCTCGGCTTGCGTTACCGGGATGATGTCGTCGACCAGGTCTGATAACACGAGCGCGCCTCGTGCCTGCAGTTCAAGCACGCATTCCATGTTGCGCTGCTCGGTCCAACGCACGTACCCGATCGGATAGTCAAGGCCTCGTTCCTCGTAGTTAGCGTCGTCGCGGCCGGGACCGTAGGAGCGCGAGACGCGGAAGCTGAGCTCCTTGGCGTACAGGACGCTGCGCGGGAGCTCCACCGGTACATCGCCGACAAGGATGACCGTCGCTCGGTCGCGCGCGAGATCCGCGGCTAGCAGCAGCGGCTCTGGCGAGGTCGTGGCCGCGCACACGATTACCTGGTCGACGCCGGCTCCTCCCGCCGCCTTTCGGACCTTCGCGGCCACATGGTCATCCACGACGAAACCACGGTGGGCACCGGCAGCCGTCGATTGTGCGACTCGGTCGGAATCGAGATCAAGTGCGAACACGTCAGCGCCTGCCGTTGTGAGCAGCCGGCAAGCGATCTGCCCGACCAGGCCGCAGCCGATGACCGCCACGCGATCTCCGAGCCGAACGTCGGCGAGCCGGATCCCGTGCAGCGCAATCGATCCCAGCGTGGTAAGCGCCGCCGCGGGCATCGGGACCTCGGCCGGTACGGCCGCGCAGAGGTTACGCGGCACCGCGACCAGCTCGGCGTGGCTTGCGTAACCGTGACCGGCGCACGCGACGCGGTCCCCGACCGACAAGCCACGGACTGCCGCTCCGACCTCGATGACCCTCCCGGCGGAGCTGTAGCCGGTTCCGATCTCCTCTGACATCGTCTCACGAACGAGCGCGCGCGTCTTGCCGATTCCGTCGCGACGCAGGCGCTCAACTAGTTTGAGAACAAGCTGCGGCTGGTCGAGCACACGGGAGACTGCGGACCGTCGCGCCGCTTGGACCCACGAGCGCTCGGTGCCCGAGCTGATCACGGAGAACTCGTTTCGAACCAGGACGGTCCCGGGCCGACACGGCGGCGGTGGGACGTCGCGGATGACCGTCCCTGTGGGGTTCTGCATCACCTGCTTCACGAGCGAGCTCTCAAGGCTTGGCGTGAACCTGGCGTGCGTTGCCGACTAGGCACCGCACGCGACTTCGGAAACCCGGTCCGCGCGGGCGGTTGGTGTCTTGCACCGCGAATGCACACCCCGGCGTCCTCCCGCAGAAAATGAAACCTCAGGCAACCGACAGGGTCTAGCATGCCGTCCCTTCTCATCGTTGTCACTCGCTGATGCAGGGCGGATATGCGCGTAAGTGTCGATGGTCCAGTGTCGGGCTCGCGTTGCCGCCGCTGCCGGCGGTCGTGACGGGGCTTCAGCGACTGGCCGGATCGTGTACGACGTTAGCGCCGCAGCCAAGTTCCGAACTCGAGTTCCGTTTCTCGATGATCAAATTGTCCCGCTGTAAATTGGCACGGGGCTGGGGGCTTCGCGGCTGACTGCGCGGGGCGCCGGGGGCCGGATTCGTGACGGCAGTCTGCCGGCGGCGGCGACCGTCGCGCCGGCCCAGGTCCAGAGCAGCAGCTCGGCGAAGGTCTGCTGGAGTGGATCGAACAGGCCCACCGCGAGGTTGAACACGATCAAGCCCGCGAGGCCGATCTTCCACGCCCGAGCCTGCGGACGGCCCCGGGCGATCAGGACGCCGCCCAACGCCGCGACCTGGGCGAGGAGCCACAGCGAGAACCCGACCAGCCCCAGCTCGACGGCGTTGGAGAGGTAGACGTCGTGGAGCTGGAGGTCGTTGCCGCTCATCGGATATGTGCGGGCTTGGCGGAAGTAGGGGAGGCTGTCGGCCGCGAACGTGTCCCACCCGAAGCCGAACAGGGGCTTGGCCTGGATCATGCGGAACGCGGCCGCGTCCTGGTTCTGCCGGTCATAGACGCGATGCCGTCGACTGCGATCGCACCACCACGCGGTGCTGCAAGCCGGGGACGAAGGCGAACGCGCCGAAGACGGCAATCGCTGCGACCACAACCACCGGCAGCACGGCGGGTCGAAGCTCGCGCGTGAGGAGACCGACGACGAGCATACTCGCGACGGTCCCGATCCAGACGCCACGCTCGAGCGTCAACAGGCAGCCGACCAGACATAGAACGATCACCACCGGGGCCAGGATTCGGATGAAGCGCGGCGGGCGGACGGTTAGGGCCACCCACGCGGCGGTCGCGCATCCGAACAACCCGAACCCCTCCGTCACCGCCGAGGCGAACGGGCCTCGGACCCGGCCGTCGGCCGTCCTGAACGCCAGCACTGAGGATGTATCGGGGAAACACCAGCGAGTGGACCTTCGCGAATTCGAGGATCGCCTCGAGGCCGAGATAGAGCCCGAGGCCGACGAGCGCGAACAGCAGCACCCGGCGGTCCTTCGCGGTGCGGAAGATAAACGGAGCGATAAAGAAGACCAGGAAGGGGATTGCCCCCAGCTGATCGAGGAAGGAGAATAGTCCGAGTTGCTTGCCGAGCGATCCGTCAGCCGCCGCGGACACGGCCCCGTAGAGCACGGTGAGCAGCAGCAGCACGTGAGCGGCGGACACCCGCATGCGCATCAGCTGAGCTCCTTCGCGGACGACCAGCAGAAACACGGCCCCGATGAGCAGGATGCGATCGGGCACGTAGGGAAAGCCAGGGAGGCCCATGGCCGTCCAGTTGCCCGAGAAGATGCTCAGCACGAGGGCTACCGAGAACGCGTAGGCGGTCGGGAGCTGCCAGAACAGGCGAGCCGCAGCGACGACCACCAGCGCCGCCGCCGCCGAGAGTGCCAGCGAGGCGGACCCGCCGTTCCCCGTCTTCTTGTAGATCACGACCGTCAGCAGCAGCGCCGGCAGCAGCCACGATGGCGACGCCGCGCACCCGCCCGATCAAGCGCTTGATCAAGCGTCGCTCACGCTCAGTCTTCGGGCCCGCCGCACCTCCTGCGTGCCTCGCAGCATCGCCATGGCCGCCCCGACGACGAGTCCGACCACGAACCCGATGAACCCGAGGAGCTCGATCTTCGACTTGCGGTCGTTGGTCGCGGCAAAGGCGGTCGTCAGCTTGTGCACGCCCGTGGTGGGAGGATTGGCCTGCAGCGCCGCGGTGTAGGACTGGCCGATCGAGGTCGCGACCAGCTGGTCGCGGCTCTTGAGGGCCGTGGCGGCGGCAACTCCTGCTCGGTCGCCCCTGGCGGCCGCGGCATTGTAGGCGGCGGTGTCTCTGCTGAGCTTGGCCGCCGCAGCCTGGTAGGACGACAGCAGCTGGCCGCCGCCGGAGGCGTGTGAGCCGAGTGCGTTCACGTAATTGAGGACCGCGTTGGTCGCGCTGTTGGTGATCGCGACCGCCTGGCTGGACGAATTGCCGGTCCCGACGATGTCGAACTCCGGGCTGTTCGGTATGGGCGCGGATGTCAAGCTGGAGGTGACGACGCTGCCGCTGAGGTGCATCTGGCGGCTCACGGTGTTGACCACCGACGCGGCGACGATCGCCCGGCTGTAGGCGGTGGCCAGACTCGAAGCGGCGACGACGTCGCCGCCGAAGTTGGCCGAAGCGGGATCCGCACGTGCCGATGATGAGGCTCGCTCGCGCCGTGTAGACCGGAGCGCGGGACCTGCCGACCTCGATTCCGACGGCGGTCAGTATCACGACGGGAATCAGCAGGAGGACGAAATGCCGGCGGAGCGCCAGCAACATCGGCAGGCCGTAGGTTCGCTCCGACCAAGCCGCCGGAAAGCCCTGCGGATCCGCGGGGGTACGCGGTCCTGTCGTTAGCTGTGGCACAGGCTCAGAGGGTAACGCAAAGGCACTGTCAGTTTGCTCCGCGCCGACTGAGGACGACCGGAAGTGTCCGGGCGAGCAGCCGGACGTCGCCCCACAGGGTCCAGCTTGTCACGTAGACGTAATCGAGCTTGGCCATCTCTGCGAACGGGATGTTTGTGCGTCCCAGTACCTGCCACAGCCCAGTGATGCCCGGCGTGAGGTCGATCCTCGCCCGTGCCCAGTCCTCGAGTTGAAGGTCCTCGCGCTCGATCAGCGGGCGAGGACCCACCAAGCTCATCTCTCCCTTGAGCACGTTCCACAGTTGCGGAAGCTCGTCGAGGCTTAACCGTCTCAGCCATTGGCCGATGCGCGTAATGCGTGGATCGTTCTCGAGCTTGAGCCAGTTCGGATCCGAACTCTGGCTGAGCAACTCAGCGGTCATCTGCTCAGCGTTGGGAAGCATGGTTCTGAACTTCAGCAGCCTGAAACGCTCTCCGCCACGGCCGATGCGGTGCTGACGAAACAGTATGGGACCCGGTGAGTCGAGCTTGATCGCGACCGCGATCGCGAGCAGGAGCGGCGCCGTTAGCAACAGAGCGACGCCCGCTCCGATGACGTCCATTGCGCGCTTGATGGCCCGCGCGGAGGGCGACAGGATGGGCGGGTTGACGCCCAGAACCGTGATGCCCTCCACGTCGTCGATCGCGATCGCTGAACCGAGCGCATCGAACAATCGCGGCACCACGCTCATCTTGAGACCAAGCCTCCGGCAGCGGTGCAGAACGTCAAGTAGGGACGCCTCTTCGATCTCCATGTGCGAGACCAAGACTCGCTCAATCTTGTGCCGCGCGACGATCTCCTCCAGGTTGAACCGGCGCAGGTGGCCCAGCATCGGCAGCACCGACGTCGTCGCCGACTCATCAGATGCGGATATCACGCCCACGGGATCGAGGCCGTACTCCGGATGATTGCGCAGTTTGCGTGCCAGCAGCGCGGTCAGCCGAGCATCGCCGATGACCAGGACTCGTTCCGGTCCGAGCATGGTTCGAATGATCGCTCGCATCATCGTCCTGCCGAGTAGGACCAGGACGACCGCCAAGGCTCCGATGATCGCGAAGTCGCGGCCGCCTAGCCCCTTCGTGTGAAACAGCCTGAAGAGGCCCCAGAAGAGGACCGAGCACACCAGCGCGCCATTGAGTACCCACGGTAGATCGTCGATCGTACGGTGGCTCACGCGCTTGGCATCACGTTCGTACAGTCCGTAGGCACGAAAGACCAGTAACGAAACGGGCAGCATGACCAAGCTGAGGGCGAATTCATCAAGGGCCATCGAGGTGCCGGTGGACGCGAACCACAGAGCCGCGGCAGCCGCGACCGCGGTCAGATCGCCGGCGGCGAGCAGGCGTCGCGAAACGTAGTCGCGGCGTGAATGCCGACTTGCGACCACCGCGTCCGCCGTGGCCGGCAATCTGCCCACCCGGGCACGCGCGGGCCTTCGCGGCCGAGCACCCGTAGTGTCGGACAAAGCTGGTTCGGCGCGTGCGCCGTTATACCCCTGATTCACCGTATCCCCCTGATCCACCGTGTCCGGCCACTTCCCTGAGTTCGGTGTTCTCATTTGCGCCTCCCAAGGAGTTCAAGCGCAGCCGTGCGCCGTCGAAACTCTGGAAAAAGGATACTACGTCGCTGCGAGATTAAGGTAAAGATTGAGAAGAAAGCATCGGTTCGGCAAATCGGAGTGGCGTCCGGATAGCGAAGCGCCAATTGCTAACCATCATCCACCATGCCGCTTGCGGAGTGTTCATCTTCGGTTTGACTCGCCTACCGACCTGAACTCCACGATATGTGGTTGGTCTGTTCTCTGACATCCGCCCTCGATCATCCGTCAGCTCTGGGCCCCACGCCCGCGGGAGCCGCACGCCCGTTCGCCCTAAGTAATCGCCAATCCTAGCGCGTGAGCCGAGACCTTGCGAAATGCTTGCCGCGCGTCAAATGCTCCAGATGATGCACTTTCGAAGGGCGCGCAGGAGGCGATTCGACCGGAGCGGTCGAACGAGCGCGGGCAGCGCGTGGCTCCCTTGGACTCGCCTGAAGTCAATCGGCGCATGCCCTCCGGGACGTCGTCGCCGGCGAGTTCGCGTGGTCCGGCAGACGGGAAGATGCTAGCGTTACGGCTACGGGCTGGGAGAAGGACGAGAGCACGTCCGAGCCCGTCGCGGCCATGCTCACGACGGCCTGAGCAACCGGAGCAGCACCAGTGCCGAGCCGCGGGAACGGCGGCTCTTGAGCGGCCTATAACGCATGATCATCTCCAAGACCCCTCTGCGGATCAGCTTCGTTGGCGGTGGCACCGACCTTCCCGACTTCTACCAGCGGTTTGGCGGCGCGGTCGTCTCCACGAGCATCGACAAGTGGATCTACGTGATCGTCAGGCGCCGCTTCGAGGGTGATCTGCGGGTGGGCTATTCGCGAACGGAGATCGTCGAGTCGGTCAACGAGCTCGAGCATGAACTCGTCCGCGAGGCCTTACGCGTCACCGGGATCCCGAGGGGTCTGGACATCCTGACGCTGGCGGATGTGCCGTCCCAGGGCACCGGCCTCGGTTCGTCAAGCGCCGTGACCGTCGGCTTGTTGCTCGCGCTCTACGGCTACCAGGGCGTGTACAAGTCTTCATTCGAGCTCGCGGAGGAGGCAGCCGAGATTGAGATCTCGACGCTCGGCAAGCCGATCGGCCGACAGGATCAATACGCGGCCGCCGTCGGCGGTTTCAACATGATCGAGTTCTTAAAGGGCAGCGATGGGGTACGAGTCGAGCCCCTGATTACCCCCGCGGGGACGCTTGAGCGTCTTCATCGGTCATTGATGTTGTTCTACACGGCGCGGCAGCGCTTCGCGGCCGGGGTGTTGGCAGGGCAGCGTGCGGCTATCCAGGACGGGTCAGCCCTCGACGCGCTGGGACAGATGCGAGACCTGGCTTACGAGCTCAGAGCTGCACTCGGCCGGGGGGAATCCGAGGCGCTTGGTCCGATCCTCGATCGGAATTGGCAACTCAAGCGCAATCTTTCCGAGGGTGTCACCGACGCGGAGATCGACGCGTGGTATAAGCAGGCGATGGAGGCGGGAGCGCGTGGCGGAAAGCTGCTCGGGGCGGGTTCGGGCGGATTTCTCCTCCTGGTCGTTCCGGAGGACCGGCAGGCCAGCGTGCGCAGCGCCCTGCGGGAACTTCGCGAAGTTCCGTTCAGCTTTGCGGCTCGTGGGGCGCAGGTGGAGTTCCTGGATCCGAATCGGCATTGAACCTATGCAGAGCTACATCGATTCCTACATAGCGAGCCTGACCGACACGATCGCCAGGCTTCCGACGGAACCCATCTGCCGGCTCGGAGCGGCACTTCTCCGTGCATACCGCAACGACAAACGGGTATTCACGCTCGGCAACGGCGGGAGCTCGTCGACTGCGAGTCACATGGCCGCTGATCTCGCCAAGAACACGATCGGTCCGAATATGCGCCGATTTCGCATCGTGAGCCTGAACGAGAACGCGGCGATCGTGACCGCGCTGGCGAACGACCTCGGCTACGAGCATGTGTTTTCCGAGCAATTGATCGACCTGATCGGTCCCGGTGATGTCCTCATCGCCGTGTCCGCGAGTGGGAACTCGCCAAACGTAATTGAGGCAATTCGGTATGCCCGGGGCGAGAGCGCGGAGGTCGTTGGCGTCCTCGGCTTCGATGGGGGGGAGGCCGCGAAGCTGGCAGACAACGCAATCATCGTCCCCTCGGACAACTATGGGATCGTCGAGGACGTCCATCTGATGATCAACCACATGCTGGTCGAATACTTCCGCGCTCACTTGGCGGAGCTCACGTCCCTGGATCGTATGAGCCGACCTGCAGCGTTCCTCGACCGAGACGGAACGATCAACACTCGTCCGCCTCTGCACCGATATGTCGAGGCGCCGGAGGCCTTCGCCTGGCTTCCGGGTGCGGTGGACGGCGCCGTCATGCTGGCAGAGGCCGGGTTCGTCCTCGTCGTCGTATCAAACCAGCGCGGGGTCGCCCGCGGCTTGGTGACCGAGTCCACACTGCGTGAGATCGAGTCACAGATCCAGGCGAGACTCGGTGAACGCGGGTGTCACGTCGAGTCGTTCAGATACTGTCGTCACGACCATGATGTCCACTGCGACTGCCGCAAGCCGAGGCCGGGCATGTTGCTTGACGCGGCCCGAGAACTCGATCTGGATCTACGGCAGTCATGGATGATCGGCGACAGCGCCAGCGATGTCCAGGCAGGCGCAAGCGCCGGATGTCACACAGCGCTGATCGGCCCTGGCGATGCTGCGACGGATGCCGACGTCCGGGCACCGACATTGCTTGAAGCGAGTCGTCGCCTGCTAGCGACCGCCTCGGCGGTACGGCTCTGACGGGCTCAGTGCTGAAGCGGCGTTGCCGGGTGCGATTTGCGCGCTTCCATAAGGAGCTCGTTCTCGTGAACGCCATGGTTCTCGGGGCGGGGCGGGGAACGCGGCTCGGCCACCTCGGTGCAGGTCTGCCGAAGGTGCTGGTCGACATCTGCGGACGCCCGCTGCTGGATAGGCAGCTTCAGTACTTGGCGCAGGAGGGGGTTGAGCGCGCAGTCGTAAATGCCTTCCACCTCTCCCAGGCCGTGGAGGAATTTGCCGGCGACTACGAGGGCCCGCTCGATCTCTGTGTCATCGTGGAGCGCGAGCTCCTGGGCACCGCCGGCGGGGTGCGAAACGCTCTGGCCCAGTTGGGTTCAGAGCCCTTTTTCGTGCTGTACGGAGACGTGCTCGTCGATGAGCCACTCAGACGCCTGCTCGATGCTCATCTCCACTCAGGAGCGAGCGCCACCATCACCGTCTACGAGAGCCATGACGTGGTCGGAAAAGGTCTCGTAGAGGTCGACGCCCACGATTTCGTGAGTCGGTTCGTCGAGAAGGGCTCTCGGGCAGCGGCGCCCGGTCTGATCAACGCGGGCCTCTACGTCATCAGCCCGGCGGTCGCTTGAGCAGTGGCCATCGGGAGTGGCGTTCGACTTCGGCTTTGACTACTTTCCGGCGCTGCTCAAGGCCGCCCAGGGGATCAGGGCCTACCGCCTTTCAAGTCCCGTCGTCGACGTCGGTACGCCAGAGGGACTCGCGATGGGCCGCCGCCTCTATCGGTTGCGGCTGACACCCGCCCCGCTGGTTCACCTCGCCGCAGCCGGCGTGCTCTGACTCAGCGCGGGGGTGTCAGCGCGGGCGGTTCGTCCAGCCAGCACGACGTCTGCCACCCGTTCGGCCGCGTGCCCGTCCCACCCCGGTGGCGGAGAGCGGTCCGGACGGCCCGACGCCGCGAGTGCAGGCAGAATGTCGGCGATCCGCTCCGGCGCGAGGCCGAGCATCGTGTTTGTCCCGATCCGGACCGTGACCGGGCGCTCCGTGTTATCCCGCAAGGTGAAACACGGCACGCCCAGATAAGTGGTTTCTTCCTGGACGCCGCCGGAATCGGTGAGAACCGCGGCGGCGTCGGCTTGCAGGGAGAGGAACTCAAGATATCCGAGTGGTTCGAGCACTCGGATACCGGGGGCGACGGTCAGGCTCTGCATCATCTTGCGGGTCCGTGGGTGAGCAGGGAAGATGACCGGGAGTTCACGTGCGATCGCGCCCAATTGAGTAAGTACTTCACCGAGCAGTATCCCGTCGACGAGCGCTGGACGGTGCAGCGTCACGAGCAGATAATCTCCAGAGATCAAACCGAGATCCGCGGCGGCGTGAAGCTGACGAAACCGCGTCTCCATGCGGACCAGGCTGTCGATCATCGTGTTGCCGACGAAGTGGATGCGGTCGCCATCGATCCCCTCCGCCTGCAGGTTCTGCTCCGCCTCGTAGCTATGGGTGAATAGATAGTCACTGAACTCGTCGGCGACGATCCGGTTGATCTCCTCCGGCATGCTTCTGTCGAAGCTCCGTAGCCCAGCCTCGAGATGCGCGAGCCGGCATCCGAGCTTGACGGCGACGAGCGCTACCGCCAGGGTCGAGTTGACGTCCCCCGGCACAATGACGAGGTCCGGCTGCTCTTCGATCAGCACAGGCTCGACCCGTTCCATCACGCGAGCAGTCTGAGTCGCGTGGCTTCCCGATCCGACCCCCAGCACGTGATCGGGAGCAGGCACCCCGAGCTCCTCGATGAAGACCGAGGACATCATGCGATCGTAGTGCTGTCCAGTGTCGACGATCGAGTGGCGTGAGTCCGGGAGCCGGCGCCGGAACGCGGCGATCACGGGAGCCATCTTGATGAAGTTGGGTCGAGCCCCAAGGACGTAGAGGATTCGCATTTGGTTGCCAGACTAGCCGAGCGTGCCGCTCGATCGCCCGCCTTGTCCTTTGGGCGAGAGCCCTTCCGGCGACGTGTGGCGGGCGCAGCAGTCGGGTTTGCGAGGCGTCGATTGCGGGGATGTCCTCGATCGGGACGCCCATGACACGCCAAGAGTGGCTATTTGTCGGATTTTAGAGTGAGAATGATGAGGGTCGATTGGTGCGTGCGGTGAGAGTCTGGCTAGTGCAGAGACGGAGAGGAATTGGTCCACAAGCTGAACATTACTCAGCGTGCGCGTTTAGCTGAGTGCAACCAGTACGTGTCGGGTACCCGGTCTGACTTGCGATGAGCCGATCGATCCTCCTGGGCTGATCCCGAGGTGGATCCTCGGTATCAATTCCGTCACATGTCTGCGGAGCGAGCTGTCTGAGGCGGACGAACAGGGTGAAGCGACTCTGGGCGAGCTTCTCAGGGGCGACCAATCAGCATGACATGTTCTGGAGTGATGAGGGCATGGGCAGAGATCCCAGGTCGTTCAGGCTGCGAGGCTCGCTGCGACGGCTCGATTCTCGGCTCGGTATGTTGAGGCCCGCCATGTCCGTCGGTGTCATCGGTCTCGGATACGTAGGCCTCCCACTCGCCGTCGTATTCGCGGAGGCGGGCCAGTCTGTGATCGCGGTCGATATCGACGAGCGCAAGGTGGCGGCAATCGCCGCAGGCGAGTCTTACATCGAGGACATTGCATCGGAGCGGTTGCGGGCGGTGTCCGCACAGATCGAGGCGACTTGCCTGTACGCGCCGCTGGCGCGCTGTGATGCGGTCCTGATCTGCGTGCCCACGCCGCTGACTGCCAACCGCGAGCCTGAACTGGGTCCGCTTCTGGCCGCGGTTGAGTCGCTGGCATCGGTGGTTCGGCGCGGGCAGCTGATCGTGCTCGAATCGACGACATATCCGGGGACCACGCGTGAGCAGCTGCTGCCGTTGTTGGAGCGTGGTGGCTTGAAGGTCAATAGCGATCTTAACGTTGCGTTTTCGCCTGAGCGCGTTGATCCCGGACGGACGGATTACACGATGCGCAATACGCCCAAGATCGTTGGCGGGATCACCCCGGAGTGCACCGAGCGCGCCGCCGAGCTCTACCGGCTCGTGTGCGACGAGATCGTCTGCGTCTCCAACCCGGAGGCCGCAGAGATGGCCAAGCTGCTGGAGAACATCTTCCGCTCGGTCAACATCGCGCTGGTCAATGAGCTGGCGATGCTGTCTGAGCGGATGGGCTTGAACATCTGGGAGGTGGTTGACGCCGCCGCGACCAAGCCCTATGGCTTCATGCGGTTCGAGCCGGGGCCGGGCATGGGCGGGCACTGCCTGCCGGTCGACCCGTTCTATCTGACCTGGCGCGCTCGGGAGTTCCATATGTCGACCGAATTCATCGAGCTCGCCGGCAAGGTCAACCAGCAGATGCCCTACTACTGCGTGGAGCGGATCGAGCGCGCGCTCAATGATGTCTCAAAGCCTGTTCGTGGCTCTCGCATCGCCGTCCTCGGCGTGAGCTACAAGGGGGGGATCGGCGATGTCCGGGAGTCCCCGGCGCTGCAGATCATCGGGGTTCTCGCCCAGCGCGGCGCGGAGATCGTCTACCACGACCCCTACGTTCCCGAGCTCCCCACCGAGGGACTGAAGAGCACCCCGCTGGACGAGGTGCTCGATGCGGACGTCGTCGTGCTCGTCACCGCTCACCCCGGCCTCGACTACCCCTCGATCGTGGAGTCGGCCAAGCTGTTCGTCGATCTGCGCGGGATCACCCGCGCCCGCAGCGACGCCAACGTCGTCCGCCTGTAGCCGGCTGACAGATATCGGCAGCTGATCAGGGCAACCGCCCTCGTGAAGGGACATTTGTCCACGCTGGCTGACGAGCGTGGAGCCGGGCATGCGGCCCGCCGATGGCTGCCGCATGATGCTTTCGAGGACTTCCACCCTAGGTTTCGTGCTGGCAGCCAGCACCGCCATCGCGACGCTCGGCACTGCCAGTACGGGCCTTGCGGCGACCATCCAGCCGGCCGCCCACACCAGCACTTCCCGTGCGACCACGCCAGCTGCCCAGCGCCGCCTCGACGCCGAGGCTGCGCTGCGCGCTCTCGCCGGCAACCTGGGCGCGAAGAACGGTGCGCGTGGTGTCGCAGCGAGCGTCAACCCCCAGACGGCCCGTGCTGCGCGCCGTTTCAGTCGCGCGATCAGCGGACCGATGGGCCGGATTGTGAAGCCGCACCTGACGGCCGTGAGCCTCGGGCATTCAAGCACCGCCGCGGACTCCGGGACACGGCTTCTCGCCTGGCAGACCAACACCAGGCGATTCGTTCTCCTGGCGTACGTCAAGACTTCCTCCAAGGCGAGCGTCCATGACCGTTACGAGCTCACGGTCAAGGGACTAAAGGCGACCGGGCTTCGCGCCTCCGCCACCGATCCCCTCACCGGGCACGCCGTACCGGTTCGAATTATCCGGCGCTCCGGCACGGTCGTCAGACTTGATGTCCAGCTGACCGATTACCCGCGCTTGCTCATCCTAAATTGGCCCGGCCCGACACCGCCAGGAGCCCCGGGGCCCCCGGCGCCCAATCCGGTCACGCCCTCGCCGACCCCCTCGCCGACGCCACCTACGCCGTCCACCGACATCCCCTTCGCCGCAAGCAGCCCATGGCTCACGCAGCTGCCCTTCAACGCGCCGCTGGATCCGAACTCTGCGGCGATCGTCTCCAATCTCAACAGCCAGATCCAGAACAACTACGGACACGCAGCGCTGAACACGACGTCATATTCCGCGCCGATCTACACGGTTCCCGCCAATCAGCCCAAAGTCGACCTCACCTGGAACAACTGCCAGGGTCAGTCGATGGAGTCGGGACTCGCCGCCCAGTTCCAGGACGTGCCGGTGCCGACAGACGCCGCTTCCTCGGTAGGAACGGACGCCGACATCGTGATCTGGCAGCCGAGCACGGACACGGAGTGGGAGTTCTGGAAGATGGCCAAGGATCCGAATACGGGTGGGTGGTCCGCCTGCTATGGCGGCCGAATCGACCACGTCTCCCAGAGCGCGGGCATCTTCCCCTTCCCCTTCGGGACAAGCGCCTCCGGCCTGCCGATGCTCGCCGACCTGATCCGGGTCAACGAGCTGCAGTCGGGGCAGATCAACCATGCGATCGACCTCAACATCCCGACACCGCGCAACACCTACTCATGGCCTGCGAACCGCACCGACGGCGTTGACAGCAATCCGAGCGATCCGGCCGAGGGCGAGCGCTTCCGCCTCGACCCGAGCGTTGACACCTCGACGATGCCTCCGGGAGAGCGGATGATCGCCGTCGCGCTTCAGAAATACGGTGCGATCGTCACCGACACGTCTGGCGTGGTCGACGTCCAAGCCCAGGACCCGACGCCGATTCCCGGCGCACAGGCAGTCTACGACCGCCTCTTCCCGGGAAATGATGTCCATCTGACCGCCATCCCGTGGAACAAGATGCAGGCAGTGGCCTGGAACTACGGCCAGCCCCAAGGCAGCTAGCCGGACGGAGTCGGGCCGGCGAGGCGCTGGAGCTCGCAGCGCCTCTCAGGTCCTCGGCAGCACCTGCAGCGTCTGCGCCAGTCGGTCGAGTCGGTCGTCCCATTGACCGCCGATCTCCACCATCCAGTCCACCGCGTCCGACAGGGGCGCCAAGGTCACGCGGTAGCGGACGTCACGTCCGCTGCGCTCGCGCTCCAGCAATCCCGCGCGGGAGAGCGAGCTCAGATGCTTGGAGACGGCCTGGCGGGTGATCGGCAGCTGCGAGGCCAGCTCGGTCGCAGTCGACGGTGCAGCGGAGAGCCGGCTGAGCAGCTGGCGTCGCATGGGGTCAGCGAGTGCCGCGAACACGGCGTCCGCGGAGTCGGCGGACATCGTTCAGGCGGCCACGAGCGCGGGGCCGAACCGCTTGCCACCCAGAGCGCTGGCGTCCCCCAGTGGGATACCGATCACATCCAGAACGTCGAGCGGTCGGGTCTCGACCACCCGCAGGCGCGTGCCGCTCGCCGTGCCGACCAGCTCCAGCTCGACTCGGGACGGGGAGCCGCCGAGCCGATCGTCGGGCTCCCACCAGAAGGCCAGCCGTCCGGTTGCGCCCTCGCCGAGGTCGGTGGGGGGCGGCGTTGCCTCTTCCACCCAACCGGTGCGGGTCTGTTCCTCGATCGTGAACCGCACCTCGCCGCCGGGCCAGAGTTCGAGCTCGGCGCTGTCGGCAAACCACTCCGCAAGCCACGTTGGGTCGGTCAGCGCGGTCCAGACGGCGTCGGGAGAGGCGGGAAGCTCGAGCTCGCGTTCGATCAGTTCGGTCATGGCGTCACTCCTGGAATAAGATGAGCAACCATCGGGTTGCGTGTCTGCTACGGTTGCCTGCAACCAATCAGTTGCACCTTATCAGCGTCGTAAAGGAGGCCCGAATGACCCTGGTCCCGATGGTCGTGGAGCAGACCGCGCGCGGCGAGCGCTCGTTTGACATCTACTCCCGGCTGCTCAACGACCGTGTCGTGTTCCTGGGTGGCCAGGTGGTGGAGGAGACCGCCAACCTGATCGTCGCCCAGCTCGTGCACCTGGAGTCCGATGATCCCGACAAGGACATCCACCTGTACATAAATTCGCCCGGCGGCTCGATCTATGCCGGCCTGGCGATCTACGACACGATGCAGTTCATCAAGCCCGACGTGCAGACGATCTGCTACGGGATCGCGATGTCGATGGGTTCGCTCCTCTTGGCCGGCGGCGCGGTCGGCAAGCGGATGGCGCTGCCCAACAGCCGGATCCTGATCCACCAGCCCTCAGGGGGCTACGAAGGGCAGAGCACCGACGTCGAGATCCACGCCAAGGAGATCATGGAACTGCGCGCCCGCGTTGATCAGATCTACGCCAAGCACACCGGGCAGTCGGTGGAACGGGTGCACGCCGACATGGAGCGCGACCGCTTCTTCAATGGCGAGGAGGCGCTCGCCTACGGGCTCGTCGACCGTGTGATCGACCACCGCCAGACCACCAACGGCGCGCGAGGCTTCGGTCAGCGCTAGGGCCCGTCCGTGCGCTCGGCGTCTATCTGTCCCTGGACGCTTCCTCGGCCTCGGTCGAACAACCGTCCAGAGACGGGCCCTTTGCTGTGGGCGGTCCGGGGGTAGCCGATGTAGGGGTTATGACCATCACGCTCATGCCCCGCCGGATGCTCCTCTGGCTGTTGATCGCCGTCACCGCGCTGCTGTTCGCCGGCGCCGGCCAGGCGCTCGCGGCGGCGCCGTGTTCGGTGGTCCCGCAGGGCACGACCGCCGTAGACCACGGTCCGGTGGCCTACGCCGACGGCACGCTCACTGTGGGCCGCCACGGCGCTCGCAGGCCGCGATCGACTCACAAGAACGTCCGCTCGATGATGGTGACGGGGCACGGGCATCCGATTGCCTACGCCGACGGACTGCTGATGACTCACGTTCTCCGCGAGCGTCACCAGCGCCGTCTTCTGACCCACACGGCCTAACCGGCCGCGTCCTGAGCGGGCGTCGCTTCCCCGCCTTCTCCTCGCCGGTCCGTCCAATCGGGCCGCCGTCAGCGGCCGACGCCGTCGCTACGCTGTCGAACCGATGCGGCTGGATCAGGTTCTGCCCGGCGCGGCGCCGGCGGGCGCACGCGACCTTCAGATCAGCGCTCTCGCGTACGACCACCGGCTCGTGCAGCCCGGGGCGTTGTTCTTCTGCGTGCCCGGCTTCACCCGCGATGGGCACGATTTCGCGCCCGACGCCATCGCCCGCGGGGCGGTCGCACTCGTCGTCGAGCGTCCGCTGGCACTCGACGTGACGCAGGTCGTGGTCGAGTCGGTGCGAGCCGCGATGGCACCGGCGGCCGCCGCGTTTTACGGAGACCCCACCAGCCGGCTGCAGACCGTCGGAGTCACCGGCACCAACGGCAAGACGACCAGCGCCTTCCTCGTACGGGCGCTGCTGGAGGCCAGCGGTCGTCGCACCGGCCTGCTGGGTACTGTCAAGAGCGTGATCGGCGGCGTCGAGCACGACGTCGAGCGGACGACACCGGAGGCGATCGACCTCCAGCGCACGTTCCGGACGATGGTCGATGCCGGAGACCGGGCGTGCGTGATGGAGGTCTCGTCGCATGCCCTCGCGCTGCGCCGCGCCGACTCGATCCACTTCGCCGCGGCGATCTTCACCAACCTCACCCAGGACCACCTCGACTTCCATCCCACGATGGAGGACTACTTCAGCGCCAAGCGGTCGCTGTTCTGCGGGGCCGAGCCTCCCGGGGCCTCGGTCGTCAACGCCGACGACCCCTACGGCGCGCGATTGGCCGCCGACCTGGACGGTGCGATCACCTTCGCGCTGCGTGCCGACGCCGGCTACCGAGCCACCGACGTCCAGACCGACCTGGACGGCTCGCGCTTCTCAGTGGACACGCCGCACGACGGGCGACTGGCGCTGCACTCGCCATTGCGGGGCGAGTTCAACGTGTACAACGTTCTGGGCGCGCTGGCGACGGCGCGCGCGCTCGATGTCCCGGTGCAGACATGCGTGGAGGCAATCGCCACCGCCGGCCAGGTGCCCGGGCGCTTTGAGACCGTCGACGAGGGGCAGTCGTTCGCGGTCCTCGTCGATTACGCCCACACGCCGGACTCGTTGGAGAACGTGTTGCGGGCCGCACGCCGCCTCACCGACGCGCGCCTGCACGTCGTGTTCGGCTGCGGCGGGGACCGGGACCGCGGAAAGCGACCTGTGATGGGCCAGATCGCCCGCCGGCTGGCCGACCGGGTGATCGTCACCTCCGACAACCCTCGCTCCGAGGACCCGGAGGCGATCATCGCCGAGATCCTTGAGGGGTCCGGGCGTGACGTGATCCACGAAGCCGACCGGCACGCTGCGATCGCCCGGGCGATCGCCGACGCCGCACCCGGCGACGTGCTCGTGATTGCCGGCAAGGGTCACGAGCAGGGGCAGGAGTTCGCCGACGGGCGCAAGATCCCGTTCGACGACGTGACGGTGGCGCGCAAGATCCTGCGCGGACACCCCGTCGGCGCCGTCTCATGAGCATCGGCCTGACGGGTCCCGCCTTGATGACCGCCGCGTCCGCCGCCGTCGACCCCTTCCGGGAGACTCGCACGGTGACCACGGGCTCGGCCTCGGGCGTGATCCTGCTGGCCGGGACCGCCTCGCTGCTGATCTGCCTGTTCCTCAGCCCCAAGTTCATCGAGTTCCTGCGCCGGCGGGAGTTCGGCCAGAACATCCGCGCGGAGGGTCCCCAGGGCCACCTGACCAAGGCGGGCACCCCCACGATGGGCGGCGTCATCATCTTCACGGCGATCGCGATCCCCTACCTGTTGCTGTCCAAGCACGACTGGCAGTCGATCGGTGTGTTCGGGGTGGCCCTCGCCTGCGCGCTGCTGGGCTTCGCCGACGATTACACGAAGATCGTCAAACGCCGCTCGCTGGGACTGAGGGCCCGGACCAAGCTGGTGGTGACAATCGCGATCTCGCTCGGGTTGTGGTGGGTCGCCACCCATGAGGCGAATATTCCGGCTGCCATATCGCTGCGTCCGTTCGACGCCTCGATCGAGGTGGGACCGCTGTTTCCGGTGTTCATCTACCTGGTGGTGGCGGGAACGACGACGGCGGTCAACTTCACCGACGGCCTGGATGGCCTGGCCGCAGGTTGCGCGGCGATCACGCTGCTGGCCTACATCGGGATCACGTTCATCGTCACCGGCGATCACGGCCTTACTCTGCTGGCCGCCTGTCTGGTGGGAGCGTGCGTGGGCTTTCTGTGGTTCAACAGCTTTCCAGCCAGCATCTTCATGGGCGACACCGGCTCGCTGGGGCTCGGCGGAGCGATCGCCGGCCTGGCGATCATGACCAGGACCGAGGTGCTGTTGATCCTGCTGGGCGGGATCTTCGTGATCGAGGTCCTGTCGGTGGTGATCCAGGTCTTCTCGTTTCAGGTGTTTCGCAAGCGCGTGTTCCTGATGGCGCCGATCCACCACCACTTCGAGCTGCAGGCCTGGTCTGAGACGAAGATCATCCTGCGCTTCTGGATCGTGGCCGCCGCCTTCGGAGCGATCGGCTTCGTCGTCTTCCAGCAGGGCCTCAAGGGCTAGGCACGGGTGTCGGTCGGCCCTCGCGCCCCCGGTCGCTCGGCCAGGCCGCGACCGCCGCTGCCCGGCGGGCCCTACCTGGTCGTCGGGCTCGCTCGCTCCGGGGTGGCCGCCGCGCTGGCCTTGCGCGCCCGCGGAGAGGAGGTGATCGGATGCGACGCGGGCGCTGCGGGAACGCCGGCGATGGACGCGGCGGCGCGCAGGCTTTCGCAGGCGGGCGTCGAAGTCCACCTCGATGTGTCAGGCGCCGCCCTTGCCGCCAGGGCCGGAACGCTCATCAAGAGCCCCGGCGTACCCCAAGACGCCCCTGCCGTGGCGACGGCTCGGGCCCGTGGCGTTTCCGTGCTGGGCGAGCTGGAGCTGGCCTGGCGGCTGGTCGATAACGAGTTCGTCGCGGTGACCGGCACCAACGGCAAGACGACCACCACTGAGTGGATCGGCCACATCCACCGGGAGGCGGCGCTGCCGGTGGCCGTCGTGGGCAACGTCGGCACCGCCGCCAGTTCGCTGGCGGGCGCTGTCTCGGCTGACACGACGGTGGTCTGCGAGGCGTCCTCCTTCCAACTGGAGGACACCATCGCTTTCGCTCCGGAGGCGGCTGTGCTGCTCAACCTGCAACCCGACCACCTCGATCGCCACGACAGCTTCGAGCAATACGTCGCCTCGAAGCTGCGGATCTTCGCCAATCAGGGCAACGACGACGTGGCCGTTGCGCCCGTCGATCTCCAGATCGAGGACCTCGGCGGCTGCGCCCGGCGGGTGCTGTTCGGCGGCCCGGGGGCCGACGTCTCGGAACGCGCCGGGCAGCTGTGGTGGGACGAGCGCCCGCTACTGAGATTCGACGAGGTCTCGCTGCCCGGCGCGCACAACCGCGCCAACGCGATGGCGGCTGCCGCCGTCTGTCTGGCGCGGGGCATCGACTCCGCCGCCGTGGCCGACGGTCTGCGCACCTTCGGGGGGGTCGCGCACCGCCTGGAGCGGATCGCCGAGCGCGACGGGGTGGCGTTCGTCAACGACTCCAAGGCCACCAACGTCGCCAGCACCCTGGTTGCGCTGAACAGCTACCCCGGCGGCGTGCATCTGATCGCCGGAGGGCGGGGCAAGCGCCAGGACTTCTCGCCGCTGGCCGCCCCGGTGGCCGAGCGCTGCCGGGCGGTGTACCTGATCGGAGAGGCGACCGAGGAGCTGGCCGAGAGCCTCGGGCCGGTTGCCATGGGCGACGCCGGCGTGCCGCTGCACCGGTGTGGCCAGCTTGCGTCAGCGGTCGCGGCTGCCGCCGCTGCCGCCCGCTCCGGCGACACCGTGCTGCTCTCGCCGGCTTGCGCGAGCTATGACCAGTACGCCGACTTCGAGGCCCGCGGGGACCATTTCCGCGAGCTGGTAGAGGGGTTGTAGGTGGCCGCCGCCGCCTCGGGCCCTCGCGCGGCGCAGGTGCCGAACGCCTCCGCGCGCCGACGCGCTTCGGGCAGGCGGGTCGCCCCGCCGCTTGAGCATCGGATCCTGATGACGGCCACGCTGTGCCTGTTGGCCTTCGGGGCGGTGATGGTGTACAGCGCCTCCTCGCCGCTGGGTGTGCTCGGTGGCGCCGGCGGCAGCGGCACGGGCACCTTTATCCGCTACCTGGCGTTCGGATCGATTGGCCTGGGCGCGATGCACCTGTTCGAGCGTCGCGGGCTGTCCCTGCTCGACGCGCGAATCGTGCGGCTGCTGCTCCTGGGGTCGTTCGCGCTGTTGGTTCTGGTGCTCCTCCCGCACGTGGGCCGGCAGGTCAACGGGGCACGCCGGTGGTTCGCGGCCGGACCGATCCAGTTCCAGCCGTCGGAGCTGATGAAGATCGCGCTCGTGCTTTACGTGGCGCGCTATCTCGCCGACCACCCGAAGCGTCCCCGCGGCTTCCGGCAGGCGATGGCCCCGATTGGCATCGTCGCCGGGCCGGCGCTGCTGCTGATCGTCGTCGAGCCGGACCTGGGGACGGCGCTGGTCGTTGCGTTCACGATCACCGCGCTGCTGATCGCCACCGGGACCCCGCGCCGCCACCTTCTCCTGCTGGCGGCGATGGCCGTCTGCTTAGTGGTGGTGCTGGCGATCGCCCAGCCCTATCAGCGAGCGCGCCTGGCGTCGTTCCTTCACCCGTGGGCGGCCGAGACGAAGTCGGGGCCCGGCTACCAGGCCGTGCAGGGGCAGATCGCGCTCGGCTCAGGCGGCCTGGTGGGCGTTGGGTTGGGCAAGTCGGTGCAGAAGATCTTCTATCTGCCGGAGGCCCAGACCGACTTCATCCTCGCGGTGGTCGGCGAGGAGCTGGGGGTGCTGGGCATCCTCGGGGTGGTTGCCCTCTACGCAATGATCGCCTACGCGGGCCTGCGTACCGCCCGCCGGGCGGGCACCCGGTATGCGAAGCTGCTGGCGACCGGCCTCACCTCCTTGATCCTGTGCCAGGGCATTCTCAACATCTTCGTCGTGCTCGGACTGGCGCCGCTCACCGGCGTCCCGCTGCCGTTCATCTCCTATGCCCCGACGAATCTCTGCGTGATGCTGGCCTCGGTGGGCGTGCTCCTCAACATCTCCCGACCCGGCGCGCGGCGGTTGAAGGCCGTGTCGGACCCGCTCGCCTCGCCGGGTGAGAGCGCCGCTGATCGTGATCGGCGCCGGCGGGACCGCCGGGCACGTCGTGCCGGCGCTGGCGGTGGCCGACGCTCTGCGGGCTGACGGGGCCCAGGTGGTGTTCGTCGGTGGCGAGCGCGCCGAGTCAGAGCTCGTGCCGGCGGCTGGATATGAGCTCACCCGTCTGCGGGTGGCGCCGCTGGCGGGTCGCGGTCCCGCGCAGGCACTGCGCGCGGCAGCGATCGCCGCGGGCGCCGTCCGGGCCGCTGGACGTCTGATCTCACACCTGCGACCGGCCGCCGTGCTCGGCGCCGGCGGCTACGTCGCCGGTCCACTGGGGCTGGCGGCGGCCATACGACGTGTGCCGTTGGTGTTGATGGAGGCCGATAGCCACCTCGGGCTGACCAACCGCTGGCTGGCGCCCGCCGCGCGACGGGTGTGCCTGGCGTTCCCGATCGAGGGGCGCAGCGGCCAGCGCTACCGCGTCACCGGGCGCCCGGTGCCTGAGCCGGCCACTGACCGAGCCGCCGCGCGAGAGCGCTTCGGGATCGGCGCTGACGAGCCGTGCGTGTTGGTGTTCGGGGGCTCGCAGGGGGCGCGCTCCATCAACCACGCGGCGATCGAGGCGTTCGCCGGGGCGCGCTTCCACGTCCTGCACGCTGCCGGCATGCGCGACCTAGCGGACCTGGAGGCTCCCGGCCCTCATTACGACCTCCGCGGCTATATCTCGGACTTCGGCGAGGCGCTGCTGGCGTGTGACCTCGTGGTGGCGCGCTCGGGCGGCTCGGTCTTCGAGATAGCCGCCCACGGCCGCCCGATGGTGCTGATCCCCTATCCGCACGCCGCCGCCGACCATCAGACCGAGAACGCCCGGTTCTTCGAGCGGGCGGGCGCTGCCGTGGTGATCCTCGATAGCGAGCTGACGGCCGCGCGGCTGGCCTCCGAAGTGGGCGGGCTGCTGGCCGATCCCGGGCGGCTGACCCTGATGGGCCGCGCCTCCGCGGCGCTGGCCAAGCCTTACGCGGCCCGGGAGATCGCGGCCGAGGTGCTGAACGCCGCCGGTCAGTAGGGCCGGCTGGGGAACCCCGGACCGAGGCGCTGGTTGGCGCGCTCGGCCAGGCCGATGGCCCTCTGCGGCCAGAATGTCCCGGCGGGGGGACCGCCGCCGCAGCCGCTGCTGTTACCTGGAGGATGCGTCCAGAGCCAGGCATCGGCGAGCGCGTACCCGGTCTGAGTCGTGTCCTTCGGTCCCAGGCCACGACCCGGCGGATTGCACTGATTCTCAATCCCCTGCGTCCGGGGATGGGGGTTGAGCAGCGGTCCCCGCCCGTTATCAGCGGTGTTGACGATGAAGTGTGCGCCGTCGGTGAGCCTGGAGATCTTCGTGGCCCAGCGGACCTCGTTGATCGTCCAGTTGAGATGGGTGTCGTTGGTGTAGAAGCCGCGGATCTTGCCAATCCCGATCGCATTGAGGACCTTCGCCGCGTAGCCCACCGAGTTGGTGTCCGAGTAGCCGGCCTCGACATACACAACGGTGTGCGGCAGAGCCGAGATGGCGTCGATCTCGTAGCGCAGATCGGCCTCCCATTCCGGCAGTGCTCCCTTCCTGGCGAGGCAGCCGGAGGAGCCCAGCGCGTCGATCTCCAGCAGGTAGACGGCCGGACGACGCTCGGTGGCCGCCGCCATCTCGTCGATGCGGCGATGGAAGACGGGCTCGTCGGCGCGCACCTGGCCGGGCGTCGGGCAGCCTCCGAGATCGCCGTGCATGAAGAGGGTGCTGATGATCGGAATCGAGCCCGGGTCCGAGGGCAGGCTGTCGCAGAAGATCTTCTGCACCTGGGCGAAGACGGCCCCTGGCGCGCCGCCGCCGATGAAGCTGGAGAAGCGCTGGGCCTCCGGCTGGCCGGCGATCTTCGACAGCTCGGCGACCCGGTGGGCGAGCCCCTTGTCGGCGGCCAGCTTGCGCGCCAGAGCGCCGTGCTGGAGCTGGTCGCTGAACTGGTCCCAGGTCTCGTCGTTGGCCGGGGATGCTCCGACCATCTCCGCGATCGCCCTTCCGGCCGCGCTGTGAGCCGGGCCTGGAACGAAGAACTTCGCTCCCGTGAGCGGGTCTGTCCCGGGCGCCTGGGCGAGGTCGAGCGGATTTGCCGGGTCTCGCGTGGCCGGAAATGGGTCCCGGCACCGTTGCGCGTCGGCGCTGCGGGCGGCGCCCCGGTGCGCGGAAGCGCCCGAGGCAAGAATCGCGACCATGGCCCCCAGCGCCAGCAGGACAAGCGCGGTCGACGCCGTCAGGCGCTTGATGTGGACGCGCGTTCGCGCACCGAGGCCCCGAAGCACAGCCGTAACATACGCGATGCTCAGCCGCCGAGCGACCACGATGTCCACGCCTCCCGTTTCTTGTCAGACCCTTAAGTGGGCAAACCCAGCCGCGCACGTACGTGGCGGCTGATCCGTCGGCCGAGGCCGACTGGTCCGGGCGCAGGCTGCACTTCGTCGGCATCGGCGGCGCCGGGATGAGCGGCCTGGCCCTCATCGCCCGCACGCTCGGCGCCGAGGTGACCGGCTCGGACCGCGCGACATCCAGCTACTCCGAGCAGCTCATCCGGCAGGGGATCACCCCGATTGTCGGCCACCGCGCGGAGAACGTGCCCGCCGGCGCCGAGGTCGTCTACTCCACGGCGGTCGGGCCCGAGAACCCCGAGCGCCGCGCGGCCGGACGAGAGCTGCATCGCGCCGACCTGCTCGCCGAGATCTCCCGTCTGCGTCGCTGCCTGGCGGTCACCGGCACGCACGGCAAGACGACCACCTCGGCGATGGTCGTGCATGCCCTCCGTGGCGCGGGCATGGATCCGGCGTACGTGGTGGGCGGCGAGCTGCGGTCCACCGGCGCCAACGCCGGCTGGGGGACGGGGGAGTGGATCGTCGTAGAGGCCGACGAGTCCGACCGCTCACTGCTCAAGCTCGACCCTGAGATCGCCGTGCTCACCAACGCCGAGCTCGACCACCACTCCACCTACGGCTCCCGCCTCGAGCTGGACCAGACGTTCGCCACGTTCATGGCCCGGGCCGGCCGGGGCGCAGCGGTATGGGACCGCCCCGGGCTCCGCGCGCTGTGCCCGCCCGATGCCGTGCCCTACGACGCTCCCGATGCCCGGCTGGATGCCGCCGGCTCGCGCTTTACCTGGGGCGGGATCGAGGTGGCGCTATCGGTCCCTGGCGCGCACAACGCGATCAACGCTGCCGGAGCGCTCACGGCGTGCTCTCTGGCGGGCGCTCCCGCGCGGACCTGCGCGACGGCCCTGGCCGACTTCCGCGGCGCGCGGCGGCGGCTGGAGCGGCTGGGGGAGACAGCCGCCGGCGCGACGGTATACGACGACTACGCCCATCATCCAACCGAGGTGGCGGCGACGATCGCCGCCGCCCGCACGCTCGCGCCGCGGCGCCTGGTGGCGGTCTTCCAGCCTCACCTCTACTCGCGCACGCGCGAGCTGGCGCAGGCGTTCGGGGCGGCGCTGGCCGCGGCGGACGCGGTCGCGGTGCTGCCGGTGTATCCCGCACGCGAGCGAGCTGCGGACTTTCCGGGAATCGATGGGCGGCTGGTCGCCATGGCCACCGCCGACGCGCCGGGCGCCCGGCCGGTCGCCTGGCTGCCCGGCTTCGATGAGGCCCGGACATGGCTGCAGGCGACGCTGCGTGCCGGCGACCTGTGCCTGGCGATGGGAGCCGGCGACATCGACTCGCTTGCGCGCTCGCTGGTGGCCGGGTAGCCGGATCCCGCCAACCCCTCGGGACGCCGACCCGGCATCTACCCTGGCGACGGTGCTTTCCGAGCTGCCTCAGGGCGTCACGCCTGATTTCCCCCTCGCCCGGCTGACCACGATCCGGACCGGCGGCCCGGCGGAGTGGTTCGCCCGTCCCGGGACCGCGGACGCGCTGGAGCGGCTGCTCGCCTGGGCCGGCCGGGAGGGGCTGGAGGTAGGGGTCGTCGGCTCGGGGTCGAACCTCCTGGTAGCGGACGCCGGCGTCCGCGGACTGGTCCTGAAACTTGACGACGAGCTCACGCAGATCGAGCTGGATGGCACGCGCATCGAGTGCGGCGGCGGCGCGCGCCTGCCCGCGGTTTCGGCCCAGGCGGCGCGCGCGGGGCTCAGCGGAATCGAGTTCGGCGTCAACATCCCGGGGACGGTCGGTGGCGCCGTGCGGATGAACGCCAATGCCTATGGCGGCGAGCTGGCCCGCATCCTGGAGTGGGTGGACGTCGTGAGCGCCTCGGGGCGTGACCGGCGCAGGCCCGAGCAGCTCGGCTTCGCCTACCGGCGCTCGGCTCTGCGCGCGGGGGAAGTGGTGGCGCGGGCGGCGTTCGCGCTGGCGCCGGCCGCTTCCGAGCGGGTCAAGGCGACCCTCGCCGAGATGCGTCGCCTGCGAAAGGAGGCTCAGCCCGGGGGGATCAAGACATTCGGCTCCACGTTCAAGAACCCGACCGGCCCGGCCGCCCAGGGCCGCACCGCGGGACAGCTGTTGGAGGCGGCGGGGTGCCGCGGGCTGCGTATCGGGGGTGCCGGGTTCTCCGCCAAGCACGCCAACTTCGTCGAGAACCACGGCGCAGCCACCACGGCCGACGTGATCGCGGTCATGGCCGAAGGGCGACGCCGTGTCAAGGAGCGCTTCGGGATCGAGCTCGAGCCCGAGGTCCAGTCGTTGGGGCCGGTGGCGTTCCCCGGCGATTGGTCCCGGCGATGAGCTGCGGGCGGCCCCGGCGATCGGCTGAGGCGATGAGCTGCGGGCGGCGCCGGCGATGAGCTCCGGGCGCGGTTCGGGCGCGGTGCTCTCGGGCCGGCGTCGGGGACGCAGCCGACGTCCGCCGCGAATCCGCGTTCGCCTCCCGCGACCCGGTCCTCGAGTGGTGGTGGCGATCGTCGCCGTTCTTGCGCTCCTCGGCGGTGCGTGGCTGTGGGTACGCCAGTCGTCGCTGGTGGCAGTCAAGCGCGTCAGCGTGGCCGGCGCCAGCGGGCCCGATGCCGGCCAGATCCGCTCGGCGCTGGTCTCGGCCGCGCGGGACATGACCACGCTGGACGTCCAGATGAGCCACCTGCGCACCGCCGTCAGCCCGTACCCCGTGGTCAAAGGATTGCGGGTCTCCACGCAGTTTCCGCACGGGATGCACATCCGCGTGGTCGAGCAGGTGCCGGTGGCGATCGTGCAAGTCGACGGCCGGCGCACGCCCGTGGCCGGCGACGGGACGCTGCTGCGCGACGTGACGGCCGATGCTCAGCTGCCCTCGATCAGCCTGTCGGTGGCTCCGGGCGGCACCCAGCTGACCGGCATCGCGCGCAGCGAGGTGGAGATGCTCGCCGCCGCGCCGTACCGGCTGCTGGCCAGGGTGCAGCTGGCCTCCAGCGACGGTACGCACGGTCTCGTCGCGCAGCTGCGCAACGGGCCGCGCCTGTACTTCGGTGGTGCTAATGAACTGGTGGCCAAGTGGGATGCGGTCACCGAGGTGCTGGCCGCCCCGGGCTCCGCGGGTGCTGACTACGTCGATGTCACCGACCCGAGCCGGCCCGCGGCGGGAACCGGTTCCGACGGCGCCGGCACCACGAGCTCCGGCACGGCCTCAGGCAGGTCCAGCAGCGTGGCCTCAGGCGGGTCCAGCGGCACGGCCTCCGGCCAGTCCACGGGCCAGGCCGGGGGTACGGCTACCGACCAATCCGGGGCGGCGACCACCGACCAGTTCGGGGGCTCGACGACGGGAGGCCAGGCCACAACCGTGGGAGGCTAACCCTCTGGTCGAGGGTTACCCTAGACGTTAGGCAAACTCTCCGCGATAATCGAGACTTCCGCTTTCTGCAACGATCGTTGCGGCCGGGCGCCTAGCGTTGACTTCGCGCAGTAACAGGGCATAACGTGCCAAACTGCGCGTTGGGCCCATTGGTGCCCGAAACACTTAACCCTAACTAGAGGGTCGGACGAACACTCATGGAAAGCGGAAGTTATCTGGCAGTCATCAAGGTCGTCGGCGTCGGCGGCGGTGGGACGAACGCCGTCAACCGGATGGTCGACGCCGGACTGCGAGGTGTCGAGTTCGTCGCCTGCAACACGGATGCGCAGGCCCTGGCGATGTGCGATGCCGACATCAAGCTCAACATCGGCCACGAGCTGACCAAGGGCCTGGGCGCGGGCGCCAACCCGGACACCGGCCACGGGGCGGCGGCCGAGTCACGCGATGACATCAAAGAGGCGCTCAAGGGCGCCGACATGGTCTTCGTCACCGCGGGCGAGGGCGGTGGCACCGGCACGGGTGCCGCGCCGGTGATCGCCGAGATCGCCAAGAACGAGATCGGCGCGCTGACCGTGGGCGTGGTCACCCGGCCGTTCTCGTTTGAGGGGACCCAGCGCGCTCGCCAGGCGCAGGAGGGCATCCAGCGGCTGCGCGAGAACGTCGACACGCTGATCGTGATTCCCAACGAGAAGCTGCTGACGATCGTCGAGCGCCGGACCACGATCCTCGACGCATTCCGCGAGGCCGACAACGTCCTGCGTCAGGGCGTGCAGGGGATCACTGACCTGATCACGATCCCCGGCCTGATCAACCTGGACTTCGCCGACGTGCGGACGATCATGCACGAGGCGGGTAGCGCGCTGATGGGCATCGGCACCGCCGCGGGCGAGAACCGAGCGGCTGAGGCGGCCAAGATCGCCATCTCCTCACCGCTGCTGGAGGAGTCCGTGGAGGGGGCGATGGGCATCCTGCTCAACATCACCGGCGGCCACGACCTCGGCCTGTTCGAGGTCAACGAGGCGGCCGAGATCGTCCAGGGCGCCGCCGACTCCAATTCCAACATCATCTTCGGCGCCGTGATCGACGATCAGCTCGGCGACGAGGTGCGCGTGACGGTGATCGCCACCGGCTTTGACCACGGCCGGGGGAGTCCGAGCACGGCCCGGGAGACGACCCGGCGCGAACGCCGCGATCGCGACGTCACGATGGACGACCGACAGCGCTCCTCGCTGGAGATCTCCGACGACGACATCGACATCCCTTCGTTCTTGAAGGACCGCTAGCGCCGCTGCGCCAGACCCAGGGCGTCGGGACCCGCAGAACCCCGGCGCGCGATTCCTGATTTCCTGCTGCTCGTGCCAAAGTCAGCCCTCATCACGGGGATCACGGGTCAGGACGGGTCCTACCTCGCCGAGTTGCTCCTGGAGAAGGGCTACGTGGTTCACGGGATGGTGCGGCGGTCCTCGACGGAGCGGTTTGACCGGATCGAGCATCTGCGCGATCGGATCACGTTGCACCAGGCCGACCTGCTCGATCATCGCTCAATGGTCGATGCGTTGCGGGCGGCCCAGCCGAGCGAGATCTACAACCTGGCGGCGATGTCGTTCGTGGCCGTGTCGTGGATTCAGCCGACGTTGACAGCCGAGTTCACGGGGGTCGGGGTCACGAGGCTGCTCGAAGCTGTGCGTGAGGTGTGTCCCGAGGCGCGCTTCTACCAGGCCTCCTCCAGCGAGATGTTCGGCAAGGTGAAGGAGGTCCCGCAGACGGAGATGACGGCCTTCTATCCACGGTCGCCCTACGGGGTGGCCAAGGTCTACGGGCACTTCATCACCGTCAACTACCGGGAGTCCTATGGGTTGCATGCCACCAGCGGGATCCTCTTCAACCACGAGAGCCCGCGGCGGGGGCTCGAATTCGTCACCCGCAAGATCACCTGGCACGCAGCGGCGATCCGTCTCGGTCTGGCCGACAAGCTCAAGCTCGGCAACCTGGATGCCCAGCGCGACTGGGGATACGCCAAGGATTACGTGGAGGCGATGTGGCTGATGCTCCAGCAGGACGAGCCCGAGGATTTCGTGATCGCGACCGGTGTCTCTCATCCGGTGCGGCGCTGTCTGGAGATCGCGTTTGACCAGGCGGGGGTCGCGATCGATGAGCACGTTGAGATCGACCCGGGTTTGCAGCGCCCGGCTGAGGTCGATCATCTGATCGGCGACTCGTCGAAGGCCACCCGCATCCTCGGTTGGGAGCCGCACACGAGCTTCGAGCAGCTCATCCGGTTGATGGTCGATGCCGACCACAAGCTGCTCGCAGCGCGTGCCTCGTCGTGACCGCGGCGCTCAGGCGCGCGCTGATCACCGGCATCACCGGCCAGGACGGTTCCTTTCTCGCTGAGCTGTTGCTCGACCGGGGCTACGAGGTCATCGGCCTGACTCGGCACGGCGGCGGGCACTCGCTGGCCCTGTCCGAGCATCTGCGCGACCGGATCGGAGTCGTCGCGGGCGACCTGCTGGACCCCGAGTCGCTGAACAAGGCGGTCCGCGACGTCGCCGCGGATGAGATCTACCATCTCGCGGCGCCGACGTTCGTGCCCGACTCGTGGCGGGAGCCAAGTCGGACCATCGCGGCGATCGCCGGCGGAACCGCGACTCTGCTGGAGGCCGCCATCGCGCTCGGTGCCCCGACGAGGATCTTCCTCGCGTCCTCCGGCGAGATGTTCGGCGACGCCGGCGTCAGTCCTCAGCGAGAGGACACGCGTGTGCCGCCCGCGGAATCCCTATGCGGCCGCCAAGCTGCTCGCTCACCAACTCGCCGCGCAACTGCGTGAGCGCAGCGGCCTTCACGTCTGCTCGGGGATCCTCTACAACCACGAGTCAGAACGGCGCCCGGATCGGTTCGTCTCGCGCAAGATCACCCGCGCCGCCGCTCAGATCAAGCTCGGCCTGACCGACGAGGTCATGCTGGGCGACCTCTCGGCGGTGCGCGACTGGTCGTTTGCCGGCGATGTCATGCAGGGGGCCTGGATGGCGCTGCAGCACGATCAGCCCGGCGACTACATCTTCGCCTCAGGTATCCCGCACACCGTCGAGGACCTCCTCAGAACCGCGTTCGCTCACCTCGAACTGGCACCGGAGGAGTACGTGCGGATCGACACGGAGCTGACGCGCGCGCCCGAGCGAACCCTGGCGATCGGCGATCCCAGCCGCGCCCGGCGCGTGCTCGGCTGGACGCCCAATTGCAGCTTCGAGCAGCTCGTGGCCCGCATGGTCGATTCGGATCTCCGCGCGCTTGCCGATACGACCCCATAGCTTCGGCCATAGGACCGCCGGGGGCCGGCAGCGGTAAGGCGCCATAGCCTTGGCCATAGGCCCGCCCGGGGCTGGCACCGGGTTGTACTAGCCTGCCAGGAATGCCCCCGGTGGTGGAGGCCCAGCGCCACAGCCCGCTCCATGACCGCCATCTGGCGGCCGGTGCCAAGCTGATCCCGTTCGCGGGCTGGGAGATGCCCGTCCGGTACTCCGGGATCAAGGATGAGCACCTCGCCGTGCGTCGGCGCGTCGGCGTCTTCGATGTGTCGCACATGGGCGAGATCGAGACGCGCGGGCCTCAGGCGACCGAGCTGCTGCAGCATCTGCTCACCAACGACGTGCGCCGCATCGCCGAGGGCGGCGCCCAGTACAGCCTGCTGTGCCGCGACGACGGAGGGGTGCTTGACGACCTCATCACCTACCGGCTCGCCGAGCGTCACTACCTCACGGTCACCAACGCCGCCAACCATCAGCGCGACCTGGACTGGTTCGTGTCCAAGGCGCGGGACTTCGACGCCGACGTCACCGATCGCATCTCGGACTTCGCGATGCTCGCGGTGCAGGGTCCGGATGCGCGCGGCCTACTCGCCGGTCTGGCCGACGGGCACCTACCGCCTCGGATGCATTTCTGCCAGCGCTCCCTGGCCGGCGTCCCGATGCTCATCTGCGCCACCGGCTACACGGGCGAGAGCGGCGCCGAGTTGCTGATGGACCCCGCCGAAGCGCCGACGGTGTGGGACGCGCTGCTGGCCGCCGGTGCCACCCCCGCCGGGTTGGGGGCGCGCGACACGCTGCGCCTCGAGGTGTGCTTCCCCCTCTACGGCAACGACCTGTCGATCGAGCGGGGGCCGATCGAAGCGGGCCTTGGCTGGTGCTGCGCCGAGCCGACGGGTTTCATCGGCTCCGACGCGGTGGCGGCCGTGCGTGCCGCCGGACCGCGCGAGAAGCTGGCCGCGTTCACGATCGAGGGATCGGGGATTCCCCGCCAGGGCAACCCGGTGGCCGGAGGTGGCACCGTGACCAGCGGTACCTTCTCGCCGAGTCTGGAGCGCGGAATCGGCATGGCCTACGTCCCCGCCGACCAGGCGCAGCCCGGCACGCGGCTGGAGATCGATGTGCGCGGAACGCCGCGGGCGGCCGTCGTCCAGACCAAGCCCATCTACCACAAGGAGCACTAACACCCGTGGCTGACGCCAGCTATCCCGACGACCTGCTGTATCACCCCGAGCACGACTGGGCTCGGATCGATGGCGACCAGGCCACGTTCGGGATCACCTGGTACGCCCAGGACTCGCTCGGCGAGGTCGTGTTCTTCGATCCGCCCAAGGTCGGCGCTCAGGTGAGCAAGGACGCCCCCTACACCGAGGTCGAGTCCGTCAAGGCAGTCTCGGACGTGATCAGCCCGCTGTCGGGCGAGATCGTCGAGATCAACGATGCGCTCGCCGATCAGCCCGAGCAGATCAACGAGGACCCCTACGGGGAGGGCTGGCTGGTCAAGGTCAAGCTGTCCGATCCGGCGGAGCAGGAGTCGCTGCTGGATGCGGCGGCCTACGAGGCCACGCTTGACTAGGTACACGCCCGCCACCGACGATGACCGCGCCGCGATGCTCGCGCAGATCGGCGTCGGCTCGATCGAGGAGCTGTTCGCCGACATTCCGGCGGGGCTGCGGCTGACAGAGGCCCTGGCGCTCGACGACGGGCTGTCCGAGCAGGAGGTTTACGACGAGCTGCGCGCGCTGGCCGCCCGCAACGTCTGTACGGAGGACGAGGTCTCGTTTCTGGGGGGCGGCATGTACGACCACTACGTGCCCGCGCTGATCGACTCGATCACCAGCCGCTCGGAGTTCCTGACGCCCTACACGCCGTATCAGCCCGAGGTCTCCCAGGGCGGGCTGCAGGCGATGTTCGAGTACCAGACGGCCATCTGCGAGCTCACCGGCCTGCCGGTATCGAACGCTTCGGTGTACGAGGGTCCCAGCGCGGTGGCCGCCGCCGGCTATGTGGCCAAGCACCACAACGGTCGCCGGCGCTTCATCGTGTCCCGGGGGGTCCACCCGCATGCCCGCGAGGCGCTGCGCACCCACGCCCACGCGTGGGACATGGAGGTGGTCGAGGTCGGCCTCGAACACGGGCGGACCGAGTTGCCGCAGCTCGACGGCGACACCAGCGCGGTGATCGTGGCTCAGCCGAACTTCCTGGGGGCCGTCGAGGACCTGGCCGAGATCGCCGCCGCCGCCCATGCCGCCGGCGCGCTGTGCATCGCCAGCTGCGACCCGCTGCCGCTGGCGCTGCTGCGCGCCCCCGGCGAATGCGGAGTCGACATCGCCGTGGGGGAGGGCCAGACGGTCGGCAACCGGCTGGACTTCGGCGGTCCCTCGTTCGGCTTCTTCGCCGCCACCGAGGCCCTGATCCGGCGTGTCCCGGGCCGCATCGCCGGCGAGACCCGCGACCTCGACGGCAAGCGGGGATTCGTGCTCACCCTGCAGACGCGCGAGCAGCACATCCGCCGCGAGAAGGCGACCTCGAATATCTGCACCGCGCAGGCGCTCAACGCGCTCGCCGGTGTGATCTACCTGAGCTGGCTGGGCCGTCAGGGAATCGTCGAGTTGGGCGAGCTGATGCTCCAGCGCACCGCCTATGCGCGGGAGCGGCTGCTGGCGCTGGACGGCGTCCGCGCGGTGCACGACCAGCCGGTGGTCAGAGAGTTCGCGGTGGCCCTCGACGCGCCTGTGCAGAACGTGATCGCGCGCTGCCTGGAGCGGGGCGTCAACCCCGGCTATCCGCTGGGCGACGATTACCCCGAGCACCACGACGGGCTGCTGGTGGCGATCACCGAGCGACGTACGCGGGCCGAGATAGATCGGCTCGCCGACGTGCTGGGAGAGGCGGTCGCCGCCGAGCGCCGGAGGGCACCCGCGCCACGCGGGGACAGGCGCATGAGTAGCCGGATGACTCACGCCGCCGACATACAGGCGAGGGCGGATGCCGAGCGGAGGCGATGAGCGTGAGCGCGGCCGATGACCAGCTGACGATCTACGAGCGCTCGGTGCCCGGACGCCGGGCATTCGTCGCGCCTGCGCTCGACGTCCCGCGGCGATCGCTGCGACGCGCTCCTCGCGCCCGAGCTGCGCCGCGAGCAACCGCCGCGGCTGCCCGAGGTCTCAGAGCCCGAGATCGTCCGTCACTACAACCGCCTGTCGAAGCGCAACTTCGATCTCGACACCGGCTTCTATCCGCTCGGCTCCTGCACGATGAAGCACAACCCAAAGCTCCACGAACGGGTTGCCGCGCTGCCCGGTCACGCCAAGCTGCACCCGCTGCAGCGACCGGAGCGCGCGCAGGGAGCGCTCGAGTTGATGTGGCGGCTGCAGCACGCGCTGGGGGAGATAGCCGGGCTGCCGCACGTGTCGCTGCAGCCCTCGGCGGGGTCGCACGGGGAACTGGCCGGCGTGCTGCTCACCCGCGCCTACCACGAGGACCGTGACGACGGTCGCACCAAGGTGCTGACCCCCGACACCGCGCACGGCACCAACCCGGCGACCGTCACGATGGCCGGCTATGAGGTGGTCAAGGTGGGCACCGACGAGCAGGGCAACGTCGACCTCTCGAGACCTCCGGGCCAAGGCCAACGAGGACGTGGCGTGCCTGATGCTCACCAATCCCTCCACGCTGGGCCTGTTCGAGACCAACATCGAGGAGATCAGCCGGATCGTGCACGAGGTCGGCGCGACGCTGTACTACGACGGCGCCAACCTCAACGCGATCATGGGCATCTGCCGGCCGGGGGACATGGGCTTCGACATCGTGCACTTCAACCTGCACAAGTCGTTCACGCAGCCCCATGGCGGCGGCGGGCCGGGCGCCGGTCCGATCGCCGTCTCGGATCGGATCGAGCCCTACCTGCCGCGCCCCCAGGTGGTCCGCCGCGAAGCTGACAACGGCCACGCACCGTTCTACGACCTGGACTTCGACCGGCCCAAGTCGATCGGGCGCCTGCGCGGCTTCCAGGGCAACTACGGGGTGTTCGTGCGCTCCTATGCCTACATCCGCTCGTTGGGGGCGGCCGGCCTGCGCGACGTCTCCGAGGTGGCGGTGCTCAACGCCAACTACCTGCTGGCCCGCCTTCGGGCCGCCGGGGTGCTGGAGCATCTGCCGGTCGCCTACGACCGCATCTGCATGCACGAGTTCGTGCTCTCCGGGGCCCCGATGAAGCGCGAGCTGCAGATCAGGACGCTGGACCTGGCCAAGCGCCTGCTCGACCACGGCGTTCACCCGCCGACGGTCTATTTCCCGCTGCTGGTCGACGAGGCGCTGCTGATCGAGCCCACCGAGACGGAGACCAAGGAGACGCTCGACCGGTTCGCCGCGATCGTCGTGGAGCTGCTGCAGGAGGCGGGCCGCGATCCCGAGGTGGCGCGCGGCGCGCCCTACACGACGCCGGTGCGACGTCTGGACGAGGCCGGCGCCGCGCGGCGCCCGGTGCTGCGCCAAGCGCTCTGATGCGCTTCGTGGTCTTCGGCGCCGGCGCGGTCGGCGGGGTGGTCGGTGCCCGCCTGCATCAGGCCGGACACGATGTCGCGCTGATCGCTCGCGGCGCCCACCTGGCAGAGATCAAGCGCTCCGGCCTCACCCTGGAGACGCCCACCGAGCGAGCGGTGCTGTCGATACCCGCGGCCGGCGAGCCGGCCGAGCTGGGCGTGGGTGGCCCGGAGGACGTGGTGCTGCTGGCCACCAAGAGCCAGGACACAGCCGGCGCCCTGGATGCGCTGCAGCGTGGCGGCGCCTGGGAGGTGCCGATCGTCTGCCTGCAGAACGGGGTCGAGAACGAGCGCCTGGCGCTGCGTCGGTTCGCCGACGTCTACGGTGCGGTGATCATGGCCCCCACAGCCCATCTGCATCCCGGCGCCGTCGAGGCCTACGGCGCGCTGGCCAGCGGGATGATCGACCTCGGGCGCTACCCGGACGGCACCGACGAGCTGTGCGAGCGCGTGGCGGCCGCACTGTCGGAATCGCAGTTTCACTCCCGCACCTGGCCCGACGTGATGCGTCTCAAGTACGCCAAGCTGATCCTCAACCTGGGCAACGCGGTCGACGCCCTGTGTGCCGAGGACGAGCGCCGCGAGGAGCTGGTGCAGCGCGCGTCCGACGAGGGCCGGGCCGCCCTGGACGCCGCCGGCATCGATCATTCCGACGAGGGTGTCGACGACCTCGCCGGACGCTGGGCGCGGATCGGGGTCTCGGAGGTCGCCGGGCGCGAGCGCGCCGGATCCTCGACATGGCAGAGCCTGGCGCGAGGACTCGATCCCGCCCGCCCGCGGATCGAGACCGACTACCTCAACGGGGAGATCGTGCTCGTGGGGCGGCTGCACGGTGTGCCGACACCCGTCAACGCGGCGCTCTGCCGGCTGGCGGCCGAGCAGGCCCGTCGCCACGCGTCGCCGGGCGAGCTGTCGGTCGACGACGTGCTGGCGCTGGCGGCGGCGTGAGCTCGATCGATACGCAGACCGCTCGCGAGGCGGCCGACATCGCCGAGCGAGCGCCGGCCGAGCTGGCCCGGCTGGTGGACATCTCCTCGCCCTCGGGCGACGTGCCCGGGGCGGAGGCCGCGCTCGAAGTGTGCGCCTCGCTGCTGCCGCCGGGGGCCGTCACCGAGCGACCCGCGTGCTCGACCGCTGGGTCGGCGCCCGACCTGATCGCCACCGTCACCGGAACCGGGAACCGGCGCGTACTGCTGCTGGGACACGTCGACACGGTGATCGGCCACGACGCCCACCAGCCGCTGCGCGCCGACGGCGATCGCCTGTACGGGACCGGCACGGCCGACATGAAGGGCGGCGACATCCTGGCGCTGGGGGTGGCGCGAGCGCTCGCGCGCCACCCGGAGGACTTCGCCGAGCTGACCGTCCTGCTGGTGACCGACGAGGAGTGGCGGGTGGCGCCGTTCGTGCACGCCGGGCCGGCGGGCCGATTTGCCGGCTATGACGCCTGCCTCTGCTTCGAGGCCGGGCAGCTGACGCCCGAGGGGGAGGAGGCCGTCGTCATCCGGCGCAAGGCCGCGGGGACGCTGCGCGTGCTGGCCACGGGGCGCGCGTCGCATTCGGGCAGCGCCCCCGACCGGGGCCGCAACGCCCTGCTTGCGCTCGCCCGCACCGCCGACGCGGTCGCCCGCCTGCACGACCCCACCGGCGCCGACCAGCTCAGCGTTGTGCCCACCGTGATGCGCTCCGGTGAGGCCTTCAACGTCGTGCCCGCCGCCGGCGAGCTGCTCTTCGACCTGCGCTCACGGCGGCTGGCCGCCTTCGACGACGTGATGGCCGCGGTCGCGCCCGAGCTCGACGAGGTCGCGCTGGAGGCGCGGATGGATCGAAAGTGGCCGGCAATGGACTCCGAGGCGGCGACGGCGCAGCTGCTGGCCGACGCGTCCCGGCTGGCCGGCCGACCGGTCGTCGGCATGGCCCGTGGCGGCGCTTCGGACGCCAGCCACTTCGCCGACACGATCGCGCTGACCGTCGACGGGCTCGGCCCCCGGGGCGGCGGCGCCCACACCCCCGAGGAATTCGTGCTGAGCGATGTCCTGGCCAGACGCGCCGAAGTGGCGCTGGCGGTGGCCCGGGCCGCGCTGGCGTGCCCATCGGCATAAGTGTCGTCTAAGGATCGCGTCAGCTGCGGGGTGGCACGTGGCATGCTTGTGGCGTGATGAAGAAACTTCCCTCACGCAGCCGGTACCCCGCCGAGGGCCTGGTGCTGCTGCTGGCGATCGTGGTCCTGATGTGGCTCGTCGAGGGCATCAACTCCCTGACCGCGCACGGCCGCGCCCTGGATGCCGACGGCGCGATCTACCCGCGCAACTTCGGTCACGTCTGGAGCATCTTCACGGCCCCGTTTCTGCATTTCGGCTGGCAGCACCTGATCGACAACACGATCCCGTTTGTGTTCATGGGGGTGTTCATCGCCGTGAGGGGGGCCGCCCGGCTGGCGCTGGTGACCCTGATCGTGCTCGTGATCGGAGGGCTGGGGACGTGGCTGATCGCCCCCTCGGGCACCGAGACGGTGGGTGCCAGCGGCCTTGTGTTCGGCTATGCCACGTATCTGTTCACGCGCGGCCTGTTCGACCGCAGCTGGGTGGAGATCGTGATCGGTCTGGTGGTCGGCGTGGTATGGGGTGGGGCGCTGCTCTCCAGCATCGTCCCCCAGCAGGGGATCTCCTGGCAGGGGCACGCCTGCGGCGCGGTCGGCGGCGTGGTCGCCGCCTGGGTGCTGGCCTCCAGGCGGGCGCGCTCCGGGACCGGCCCGGGCTCTCCGCCGTCGCCGGGCGGGCGCGCGCACGAGGACGCGCTGGCCCGCGCCCTGGCGTCCTAGAGGTCACCCGGGCAGGGCGCGAATCGGTCATCGGGCGACGCTGACGTTGCCGGCCGTCCGGCAGTAGCCTGCGGACGGTGCGGATCTTCTCCGGCATCCAGCCGACGGGGCGAAAGCACCTCGGCAACTACATCGGCGCGATCACCCAGTACGTGGCCGGCCAGGACCGCGGCGAGGCCATCTACTGCGTGGTCGACCTGCATGCCACCACGGTCGCCTACGAGCCCGGCGCGCTGCGCGAGTCGGTCTACGACACGGCGGCCACCCTGCTGGCCGCCGGTCTGGACCCGGCGCGCTGCATCCTCTTTCGCCAGTCCGACGTGCAGGAGCACACCGAGCTCACCTGGCTGCTGGCGGGCCTCACCGAACTGGGCAAGCTCCAGCGGATGCACCAGTTCCGAGACAAGTCTGTCGTCCAGCGAGAGCTCGTCTCCGCCGGGCTGCTGTTCTATCCGGTCCTGCAGGCCGCCGACGTGCTCGGGTATCGCGCCGACGAGGTCCCGGTCGGCGAGGACCAGCGGGAGCATCTCGAGCTGATGCGCGATGTGGCGCGGCGGTTCAACGCCCGCTACGGCGACATCCTGGTCGTCCCCGAGCACCGGATACCCGCGGTGGGCGCGCGCATCATGGACCTGCAGGCCCCCGAGCGCAAGATGTCGACGACCGGCGGCACCCCGCAGGGCACCGTGCTGGTGCTCGACGACGCCAAGACGATCGCCAAGAAAATCCGCGCGGCGGTCACCGACACCGGCTCGGAGGTGCGCCGCTCACCGGACAAGCCCGGCGTCTCCAACCTCATCGACATCTTGGCGGCCGTGCGCGGCACGACGCCCGAGACGATCGAGTCCGAGTTCGACGGGTCGGGCTACGGCGGCTTCAAGCAGGCCGTCGCGGATGCCGTGGTCGAATACCTGACGCCGGTGCGCGAGCGCTACGAGGCGCTGCGCGCCGACGAGGATGAGCTGGAGCGGACGCTTGCGACCGGCGCCGACAAGGCCCGGACGATCATCGCCGACACGATGCTCGACGTGCGCGCGGCGATGGGGGTGGGAGGGGTCCGGCCTCGCGGTTAAGGTCTACCCCGTGACGCTCGCCTACCTGGACCTGGACCTCGACGTCTTCGCGGGGCCGTTCGACCTTCTGCTCACCCTGATCCTGCGCGAGGAGGTCGACCTGCTGGAAGTCGACCTGGCGGAGGTCGTGATCGCCTACATCGACCATCTGGAGCGGCGGGGAGAGCTGGATCTGGAGGCGGCGACCGAGTTCCTGGTCCTGATCGCGGCCCTGCTGGAGCTCAAGTCACGGCTGCTGCTGCCCGGCGAGGAGGCGGAGGAGCTCGAGCTCGATCCCGGCGAGGCCGCCGAGGAGCTGCTCGCGCGGCTGCTGGCCGCCCAGCGCTATCGCAGCGCCGCCGAGTATCTGCGGGCCCGGTCCGACGATGAGTCCGGCTACCGCTTTCGCTCGGCACCGCTGCCCGCCTGGTTGCGCAAGACCGCGCTGCGGGACGCCGGCGCCGTCTATGACCCGCGGATCCTGGCGTCGTCGATCGGCGATCTGCTGCAGGTTCCGCCGCCCGTCGACGTGGGCCACATGACCGTCGCCAAGGTGACGGTCGCCGAGCGCCTGGCGCACCTGCGAAAGCTGCTGGCCGCCGGGCGGTTCACGTTCTCGGACGCCGTGGGACGGGCCGACCGGGTGACGGTCGCCGTGACCCTGTACGCGCTGCTGGAGCTCTACAAGCAGGGCGAGGCCACGTGGGAGCAGGACGAGCCGTTCGCCGAGATAACGATCAGCGGCGCCGGATTTCCCGGGCACCGGTTGACGGCGTGACCTCGGAGCTGGAGCGCACCCTGGAGTCGCTGCTCTTCTTGAGCACCGACCCCGTGCCGGCGCCGGCGCTGGCCGACGCCACCGGCGCCGAGCTGCACGAGGTGGTGACCGCCCTGGAGCGGCTGCGCGAGCACTACGAGTTCGAGCGCCGCGGATTCGTCGTGCGCGAGCTGGCCGGCGGTTGGGCGCTGAGCAGCCACCCCGAGGCCGAGGCCGCCGCACGGCGGCTGTTGGCCAAGCCGCGCACCCCGCCGCTGACCGCGGCTCAGGCGGAGACGCTGGCGATCGTCGCCTACCTGCAGCCCGTCTCGCGTCCCGAGATCGCACGCATCCGGGGTGTCAGCGCCGAGTCGGCGGCCGGCACCCTGCTGGAGCGCGGGCTGATCGAGGAGTCCGGCCGCTCGCCGTTCGGGGCGGTCCTGTATCGCAGCACCGATCTCTTCCTCAAGCTCTTCGGCCTGCACCAGGTGGCCGACCTGCCGGCGATCGCCGGTTTCGATCCCTCCCCCGAGTTCGAGCAGGAGCTGCGCGAGCGGCTGCTGCGGGCCGGGGAGGCGCGGGCGGGCGTGGCCGGGGTCACCGGCGGCGGGCCGACCGTCGCGGCCCAGCCGCGCCCCGACGAGGACGTCTAGCGCGGGCGCCGGGCCGCCGGCTATTGGCTGCGCCCCAGGAATTCCAGCAGCGCCCGGGCGTCGTCGTCGAGCGCCTGCGCGTCCTGCACCGACACGTCGGCGAAGCGTTCGAGCTGGATGCCGGCGCCTTGAAACCGCCAGCTGGCGACCGGACGACCCCGGACCAACGCGAAGTTGCGAAACATCCCGCCGGTGACCACCTTGGCGTCGTGCTCGCCCAGCACGTGGGTCCGCGAGGTCCAGCCCACCAGCAGCGGCTCGAAGGCGCCGAGCAGGCGAGGCGGAGGCAACGGTGGCGCCCGCCGGGCTCCCGCGCGGCGCGCGAGGTCGATGAGCCCTTCCGGCTCGGTGCGCAGCTCGCCCGCGATCGCCTGCAGGCCCGCGCGGGCGTCGCGCAACGGCAGCCCCGCCCAGCGGGCCAGGTCGCGCTCGTGGGCCGGTCCGTGTCCGGTCAGATAGCGGCGGGCCAGCTCGGCCAGCGCGGGCTCGCGGGACGCGAGCCCCGCGCGCCCGGCCGGGGGGAGCCAATCGCGCACGAGCACGTAGGCGTGCTGGCCGCCCAGCATCGGGCCGCGCACCACCAGGCCCGCCACCGCCGCCCGGAACAGCACCTGCACGAGCGCCTGACCCTGCACGGGAACGCCGGCGCGCAGCAGGCGCTCGCGCAGCTGCGAGCGGGTCAGTGCGCCCTCCGCGGCAAGCGAGTGCTCGACCACGCGCAGCGCCCGTTCGGTCATCGCGGGATCGATGCCCACCTCCGACAGCCGGCGGGTGCTGCTGGTGATCAGCGGCGGCGTGGTCAGCGCCTGCAGCCACGGGTAGTCCTCGCTGGCCACCAGGTGCAGCGTGCCGCGGTTCAGCCAGGTGATGACGAGCGAGCGCCGTTCGGTCAGCTCCCGATCGACATCGACGCCGGCGACACCCCGGGTGCGAGCGCGGATCGCCAGCCGTGCGCCGCGGGGATCCTGAGCTTGAACGGCCAGCAGCCGCCGGGCGACCTGCACCGGATCGCGAGCCGGCGCCCCGGTGAGCAGCTGCGCGGTCAGCCGCCGGCGCAGGAGCATCGGCCCGCCGGCCGCCGGGTCGCTCACCCTCCGCGGGCCGCCAGCTGTCCGCAGGCCGCCGCGATGTCGCGTCCGCGGGTCAGCCGGACCGTGGCGGTCAGCCCGTGGCGCTCGAGCTCTCCGCGGAACGCCTCGATCGCCTTTGGGCTCGAGCCCTCGTAGGAGGCGTCGGTCGGGTTGAAGGGGATCAGGTTGACCTTGAACATGCGCGGGTCCAGCAGCTCTGCCAGCTGGCGCGCCTGGACGTAGGAGTCATTGACCCCGGCCAGCATCACGTACTCCACGAACACCATCCGACGCTTGGCGGCGTAGTAGTCCCGGCAGGCCGCCAGCACGTCGGCCAGCGGATAGCGGTCGTTGACGGGCATCAGCTCGGAGCGCAGCGCCTCGTCGGCGGCGTGCAGCGAGAGCGCCAGGCGCAGCGGCATCGGATCGTCGGCCAGGCGCCGGATCCCCGGAATCCAGCCGACCGTGGAGACGGCCGTGTGGCGGTGGCTGATCCCCAACTCGGGGAGCCGCCGGCAGGCCTCCAAGACGGCGTCGAGGTTCATCATCGGCTCGCCCATTCCCATGAACACGGCGTGGTCGATGGTCTCCGAGCGGCGAAAATGGAGCGCCTGGTCAAGGATCTCCGACGCCGTGAGGTTGCGGCCGAAGCGCATCTGCCCGGTGGCGCAGAAGCTGCAGGTCAGCGGGCATCCCGACTGCGAGGAGAGGCACAGCGATCGCCGTCCGTCGCGATAGCGCATCACCACCGCCTCCACCGGCCGGCCGTCGTGCGTGTGCAGCAGCGCCTTGACAGTGCCGTCGCGGGCATGCGCCTCGCGGTCGAGCGTCAGGCTGGAGAACGGCACCCGCTCAGAGAGCGCCGCGCGCAGGCCGCGCGGCAGGTCGGTCATCGCGTCGAACCCCTCGGTGCCGTGAGCCGTCCAGCGCCACACCTGGCGCGCCCGGTAGCCGGGCTCGCCCAGGTCGGCCAGCGTCTGCTCGAGCAACTGCATGTCCATGCGCTCTATGGTGGCAGCCTCGATGCGTCTGGCGAAGTTCCTGGCCACGGCGGGAGTGGCCTCTCGCCGCGCCTCCGAGCAGCTGATCCGCGACGGGCGGGTGACGATCGACGGTGCGCAGGTCACCGACCCGGCGCGCGACGTCGGACCGCAGCACGCCGTCGCGCTGGACGGCGCGCCCGTCCAGGCCACCGCCGAGCGGGTCGTCTACGCGCTCAACAAGCCGGCCGGCGTGGTCTCCACGGCGCACGATCCGCAGCACCGCCGAACGGTCGTCTCGCTGGTGCCCTCCGGGCTGCGCCTGTACCCGGTCGGCCGCCTGGACATCGACGCCACGGGTCTGATCCTGCTCACCAACGACGGCGAGCTGGCCAACCGGCTCACCCATCCCCGCTACGAGGTCCCCAAGACGTATCGCGTCGTGCTCTGGAACGCGCCGGTGTCGCAGCGGGCGGTCGCGGCTCTACGCGCCGGAGTGCAGCTGGACGACGGGCTGACCGCCCCGGCGCGCGTCCGGCGCATAGCGTGGGACACGATCGAGCTGACCATCCGTGAGGGCCGCAACCGCCAGATCAAGCGCATGTGCGAGCACGTCGGGCACCGGGTGCGCAGCCTCACCCGCGTCGCCTTCGGGTCGCTGACGTTGGGCCAGCTGGAGCCCGGCCGGCACCGCCCGCTGACCGCCGAGGAGCTGCGCTCGCTCGAGGCCGGGGCCGGCACGGAGGGTGAGCGTTAACCGAATCACAACCAGTGCAGCGGCAACGAGTCAGCGGCAATCGCCACTATCTTCACCGTATGCGTGAAGACGCGGGCCAGGCCGAGCCGTCGATCCGCCTGGCGACCGCTCCGGTCTCCGGGTCCGCTGCGCCGAGCGCCGAGCGCTCGATCGAGCTTCCGACGCTGGGACTCAACGCAAGCCGTGTGCGCTGGAACCGGCCGGCGACGCCGATCACGTTCGGTCCGCGAGCGGGGCGCATCGGCCTCGTCGCGCTCATGCTGGGCACGCTGTTGGTGGTGGCGTGCGCCGCGGCCGATCCGTCGGTGCTCGTGCCGCGCAGCGCCGAGACGTTTCCCAACTGGGAGGCCGGGCCGCTGCACCTGGTGAGCACGCGGCTGCTCACCAACCCAAACACCCTGGGGGTGGCCTTCAGCCTCCTGCTGGCCGTGATGATCGCCGCCTACGTAGTGGTGGTGGCCGCGGTGCGGACGCTCTCGATGCGGACGGTCGCGATCGTCGTCGTGGTCCTGCACGTGATCGTGCTGCTGAGCCCGCCCCTGCAGCTGACCGACCTCTTCAACTACCTCGGTTATGCGCGGCTGGGAGCGCTTCACCACCTCAATCCCTACACGCACCTGATCAAACAGGAGATGTTCGATCCGGTCTACCGGTTCACCAGCTGGCATAGCCTGCGCAGCCCCTACGGCCAGCTGTTCTCCGCCTTCACCTACCCGCTGGCGTTCGTCTCGCTCCCGGCCGCCTACTGGACGCTGAAGGTCGCCACCGTGGCGCTCAGCCTCGTCTTCGTCGGCCTGGTCTGGCACTGCGCGCGACGCCTGGGCCGCGATCCACGGTTCGTCGTCGCGTTCGTGGCCTTCAACCCGATCTTCCTCATCTACGAGCTGGCGGGCTTTCACAACGACTTCTTCATGCTGGCGCCCTCCATGGGCGCGATCGCGCTGCTGCTGGCGCGCCGCGACCGGGCGGCCGGCGCGGCCCTGATGGTGGCGATCGCCGTCAAGTTCACCGCCGTGCTGCTGCTGCCGTTCCTGCTGCTGGCCGTCCGCGAGCGTCCGCGACAGCTGCGGGTGCTGCTGGGCGCGGCGCTGGCGGGGATCCCGCTGGCCGTGCTGAGCTTCGTGATGTTCGGCGTCTCGCTGCCCAACCTGCAGCAGCAGAGCTCGCTTCTGACCGACTTCAGCATCCCCAACGTGGTCGGCCTGCTGCTGGATGTCGGCGGGGGCACGCCGTTGTTGCTCAAGATCTTCACGGTGGCCGTCGTGGTGGTCGTCGCCTATGAGTTCTTCGGCAAGCGTGACTGGCTCAACGGCGCCGGCTGGTCGACGCTGGCCCTGATCGCCAGCCTCGCCTGGCTGGTCCCCTGGTACATCGTCTGGCTGTTGCCGCTGGCGGCGCTGGGCACGAGTGTCCGCCTGCGACGGGTATGCATGGTGCTGACGGTGTTTCTGATCTTCGCGTTCGTGCCGGTGACGTCCAACTTCATCAAGAAGCACGGCAGCATCAACCCGCTCAACACGCGGGCCGGTCACGCGTCGCAGAACCTGCAGTCCAAGCTGGCGCGCTGACGGGCGTTAGACGCGTGTCCTGTTAGCTTCGCGCCGTGCGCATTCCCTCACCTGCGCCGGTCGCCGCCGGCCCGATATCGACCGTGCAGACGCCGACCACGCGGCGGCGGATCGATCCGGTCGAGCTGGGCCTGCTGGCGGTGCTGGCCCTGATCTCACTGTGGGTGGTGGGCTCGGACATCGTGCAGGCGGCGCAGCATCACCTCGTGTGGACCCGCACCGATGGCTTCTTCATCGTCGATCAGATGCAGTACCTGGCGTGGATCCAGTCGGCCGCCTCCCACCACGGCCTGATCTCCAACCTGTACGTGCTGCGGTCCTCGCCGGCCGACTACCTACAACCCGCGGTCATTGTCTCCGCGGGCCTTCTCAAGCTCGGCGTCGCCCCCTGGCTGACGCTGTTGCTGTGGAAGCCGGTGGCGGTGGTGAGCTTCTTTCTGGCCACCCGCGCCGTGGTTCACCGGGTGTTCGCACGGCGCATCGATCGCTGGGTCGCACTCGCCCTCGGGCTGCTGTTCGGCTCATTGAGCGCCGTCTATGGCTCGCTCGGGATCGTCGGCGACATGATGCCGACCTGGTCCTCGTGGGGGTACCCGTTCGGGCTGCTCGCCGTCGCGCTGATCGTGTTCGCCCTGCTGCGCTACGACCGCGCCCGCGCGGCCGGACGGCTCGCCTGGACGCCGGGCGTGCTGGGCGCGCTGGCGAGCAGCGTGCACCCCTGGCAGGGCGAGCTGATGATCCTCGTCGTCGTCGGCGCCGAACTGGTGCGCGCCCCCGAGACCCGGCGGAGACTGAGATCGGCCGGCCCGCCCCGAGCGCTGTGGCGCTGGCCGGCGGACCGCCGGCTGGCGCTTGCGCTGTTGACGATCGCGCTGACGCTCGCGCCGCTGGTCTACTACCTGGCGCTCGGCCACCTGGACATCAACTGGCAGATGGCGCGCGAGAACTCCAAGCACGCGTTCTCGTTCTGGGCAATCGCGATCGCCGCCGCGCCACTGGCGGTGTTCGCGGCGCTGGGCTACCGCGGCCGGCCGGCGGACTTCCTGGAGCTGTCGCTGCGGGTGTGGGCGCCGGCGGCGCTGGTGATCTACTTCCTGTCGGCGACCGCGCTGAGCGCCACGCCGCTGCACGCCTTCAATGGGATCACGATCCCGCTGGCCGTGCTGGCGGTCAAGGGGGTGCGGGGCACGGGGCTGGCTCGGATCCCGCGGGGACGGCTGCTGGCCGGCGTGGCGGTCCTGCTGGGCACTGTGCCCGCCAACGTCTATGCGATGGCGTATGCCCACAACTACACGCAGCCGACGTACAACAACGGCAACTACATCCGGCCCGACGAGCGCCGGGCGATCCGCTATCTGGCCGGCAACCCGGAGCCCGGCGGGGTGCTCAGCCAGTTCTACCTCGGCGACCTGGTGCCCGGGTTCACCGGCCGCCAGGTGTTCGTGGGTGACTGCCTGTGGACCGAGCCCAACTGCATCCCGCGCTCCGTGACCGCTGACCGGTTCTTCCAGGGACGGATGTCAGCGGCGGCGGCGCGACGCTTTGCGCTCCAGACGGGCGCGAGGTTCGTGCTGGCCAGCTGCAACCGGCACATCGATCTGCGCCGCCAGCTCGGGACACTGATCGTCGACACGCGGCGCTTCGGCTGCGCGGCGGTGTGGGAGCTGCGCGAGCCCGCCAAGCCGTCAGGACCGTTCGTTTCGACCTCCCGGCGTCACCGCGCCTGAGAGCCTGCCTGACGCGGCCGCCGGCGGGCCCTGCCCGGCCACCTCTGGCAGAATGCCCGCCCGATGCGGCTGTTCGCGCTTCGAGGCGCCAATAGCGTCGAGCGAAACGAGGCGAGCGCGATCCTCGACGCCACGGCGGAGCTGCTCCGTGAGCTGATGGAGCGCAACTCGCTGACCCCGGAGGCGATGGTCAGCTGCATCCTCACGCTCACCGACGACCTCAATGCCGAGTTCCCCGCGGTGGCCGCCCGCCAGCTGGGTCTCGACCGGGTGCCGCTGCTGTGCACGCGGGAGATCCCCGTCCCCGGCTCGCTGCCGCGGGTGATCCGCACGATGGTCCACTACTACGCACCCGAGGACCACCAGCCGCGCCACGTCTACCTGGGCGAGGCACGAGTCCTCCGGCGCGATCTCGAATCGGCACAATAACGATGTATGACCGTCGAATTCGGAGAGCGCATCCGCCGGATCCCGGCCTACCCGCTGGCCGCCGGCTACGACCTGGGCGACGACGTGGCGATGCTGGCCTCCAACGAGTCCTGCTTCGCGCCGCACCCCCAGGCGATCGCCGCCGCTCACCGGGCGCTGGCGGGCGTGCACCGCTATCCCGATCCCGCCTACGCTCCGCTGCGCCAGGCCCTGTCTGACCGTTACGGCGTGCCCCGCGAGCGGATCGCCTTGGGCAACGGCTCGTGCGACATCCTGCTGTCGTTCGGAGAGGCGCTGCTGGAGCCGGGGGCCGAACTGGTGTACGCCTGGCCGGCGTTCAGCGTGTATCCGCACCTGGCGGCCGCGTCGGGAGCGCGGGCGATCGAGGTGCCCCTGGATGCCGAGGATCGCCACGACCTGGACGCGATGGCCGCCGAGATCACGGTGGCCACCCGGCTGGTCCTGATCTGCAATCCCAACAATCCGACCTCCACCTCGCTCGGGCTGGAGGAGGTGGAGGACTTCCTCGCCCGCGTCCCGCGCCACGTGTGCGTGATCCTGGACGAGGCGTACGTGGAGTTCGCGCTGGGCGTCGGCGACACCTACGCCTCGCTGGACCTGCTGCGCCGCTGGCCCAACCTGGTGGTGCTGCGGACCTTCTCCAAGGCGTACGGGCTGGCTGGGCTGCGTGCCGGCTACGGGCTGTGCGGCACCGAGGAACTGCGCGCTGCCGTCGACCAGGTACGCCAGCCGTTCTATCTCAACATGGCCGCCCAGGCGGCCGCCGTGCAGGCGCTGCTTCACCAGGACGAGGTCGAGCGGCGCGTCACCCACACCGTCGCCGCTCGCGTGGCGCTGACCGACGGCCTGCGCGAGCTCGGGCTGTGGGTTGCCGACTCCGACGCCAACTTCATCTGGACCCACCTCGCCGACGACGCCGACGAGGACGCCACGGTCACCGGGCTCCGCGACCGGGGCGTACTGGTGCGCGCCGGGCGCGCCCTGGGACGCGAGCGCTCGCTGCGGGTCACGATCGGCACCGACGCCGAGAACCGCCGGTTTCTGGCGGCGATGTCCGAATTGGTCTGAGCGCGCTGAGCGTCCGCGTCCACAGGCCGGCCTGGGCGATGCCGGTCGTCGTGGCGCTCGTCGTAATCGGGGCGTCGATCGCGTTCGTGGCCATCGTTGGCTTCCGGCCGTCGTTTGACCCCTATGGGTGGCTGGTGTGGGGCCACCAGACCCTCCATGGCCACCTCAACACCGACGCAGCGCCCTCCTGGAAGCCGCTGACGTTCATATTCGCCGTGCCCTACGCGCTGTTCGGCCACACGGCGGTCTGGTTGTGGACGGTCACTGCGGTCGCGGGGATGCTGGGAGGTGCGGTGTTCGCCGCCCGCATCGCCTACCGGCTGACCGGCGCGGCCGGGGATCGGTCTCGCTGGGCGCCCTACGTGGCAGGCGCGGTGGCGGGCGTCGGCGTGCTCGGCATCAACACCTACTCGCACTGGACCCTGATCGCCAACTCCGACCCGCTCAACGTGACGCTGCTGCTGGCCGCGATCGACGCCCACTTGTCAAAGCGGCCGCGCCTGGCCTTCGCGGTCCTGGTGCTCGCCGCGCTCGGCCGACCGGAGGTGTGGCCGTTCGCCGGCCTGTACGCCGTGTGGTTGTGGGTGCGAGTGCCCGCGGCGCGTCCGTGGGCTGTGCTGGGACTCGTGCTCATCGCCGCCGCCTGGTTCGTCGTCCCGGCGCTCACGTCCAAGAGCTGGCTGCGGCCGGGGGACCTGGCGCTCAACCAGCGGACGATCATCCACGGCAACAAGATCGTCGGCGTGCTGCAACGCTGGCGCAGCCTGTATGAGCTGCCCATGCAGATCGCGGCGGCGCTCGGGGTGCTGCTGGCGGCGGCGCGTCGGGACGCCGTGACGCTCGGTCTGTCGGCGTGCGCGGCGCTGTGGGTCATCATCGAGGTCGCCTTCGCCTACCACGGCTGGTCGGCGGTGTCGCGCTACCTGCTCGAGCCCGCGGCGGTGATGGTCGTCGTGGCCGGCGGGTTCGTCGGCCGGCTGCTGGTCGATACCGCCGGCCGCGGGCTCGCCGTCGGGCTGCTCGGTCCGGCCCTGGTGCTCGTGCTGCTCGCGGCGCTGGTGCCGGCGGCGCGCAACCGCGAGCGCACCTGGCGTGCGCAGATCACCGGTGCGCGCGACGACGCCAGGGTGATCGATGGCCTGAGCAGGGTCGTCGCCCGGGCGGGTGGGGGAGGGCGGATCCTGCGCTGCGGCCAGCCGGTCTCCTACAACCGCCTGCAGAGCACGGTCGCCTGGACGATCGGGGTCAACGTCGGCACCGTGGGATACAACGTTGCCAAGTCGATCGCTCGCGGCGATCCGATCGTCGTCCTCACACCCCAGCCGCGGGGGTGGCGGGTGCGGCCCTACAACCAGACCGGCGCTGCGGTGGCGGCCTGCGCCGCTCTGAACGTCGACAGCGCCAGTGGCTGAGCCGTGAGTCTGCCGGAGGGCGGCGCGGTCTGCTAGAACACCGCGCAGCGCATGAACGATCCTGCCCGCACCTCCGGCTGGTCCTTCTACGCGCGCAGCGTCTGGCGATTTAGCTAGGCGCTCGGCCATACCCCCCGCACCCGCCGACCGACCGGCGGGGCTGCTCGGAGGTCGGGCGCCGACTCATTCCCTGGTCGGTCTAGGTGTTTCTTTACAGTTTCCGGGCGTGGGAAAGGACCCGTTGCCGATGATTGCAGTGGAGCAGGAACTAGGATGGCCCCTATGACCTTCACGGGGCTCTCGCGGTCGAACTCGATCCGCGACCAGCGAATCGAGCGGCTCGTCGAGCTGGCGTCGCCCCGCGCGCTGATCGAGGAGCTGCCGCTCTCCGACGATCACGCCGAGGTGCTGCTGCGTGGCCGCTCCGAGGTGCAGGCGATCCTCAAGGGGCGCGACGACCGGCTGCTGGTCGTCGTCGGCCCCTGCAGCATCCACGACGTTGAGGCCACCCGGGAGTACGCCGAACGACTCTCCGCCCAGGTCGGGGGCTGCCGCGATGATCTGTGCCTGGCGATGCGGGTGTACTTCGAGAAGCCGCGCACCAGCCTCGGCTGGAAGGGCCTGATCAACGACCCACATCTGGACGGCTCCTCCGACGTCAACACCGGCCTGCGGATGGCGCGGCGGCTGCTGCTGGAGGTGCTTGAGCTGGGGCTGCCGGTCGGCTGCGAGTTCCTGGACCCGATCACCCCGCAGTACATCTCCGACGCCGTCTGCTGGGGGGCGATCGGCGCGCGCACGGTGGAGAGCCAGATCCACCGCCAGCTCGGGTCGGGCCTGTCGATGCCGGTCGGCTTCAAGAACCGCACCGACGGCAACGTGCAGGTGGCCGTGGACGCCGTCCGCGCCGCGGGCGTGTCGCACGCGTTCGCGGGCATCGACGAGAACGGGAGCTCCGCGATCCTGTACACCCGCGGTAACGAGGACAGCCACGTGATCCTGCGCGGCGGCAAGGGAGTCCCCAACTACGACGCCGAGTCCGTGGCCCAGGCGATCGGACTGCTGCGCGCCGCCTCGTTGCCCGAGCGCCTGATGATCGATCTCAGCCACGACAACAGCGGCAAGGACCCTGGGCGCCAGCCGGCGGTGGCCGTAGCCGTCGCCGAGCAGATCTCCGCCGGGCAGTCGGCCATCTGCGGTGTGATGCTCGAATCCTTCCTCGTCGCCGGCCGCCAGGACCTGGATTCGACGCCACCCCGTCCACTCGTCTACGGCCAGTCGATCACCGACGGCTGCATCGGCTGGGACACCACGGTCGACGTGCTTGACACGCTCGGCCGCGGCCGTCCGGGCCCGCCGCGAACGCGGGCTGAGCCCGCCACCCCGCATGCGCATGGCGGTCATCGGGGTGGGGCTGATCGGCGGCTCGGTGGCGCTCGCCGCCCGGGAGAGGCTGCATGCCTCGGTGGCCGGATACGACGATTCTCCCCAGGCTCTGGAGGTGGCGCTGAGCGGCGGGGTGATCGACCGCGCGGCCGGCTCGGTGCGCGACGCCGTCGACGGCGCCCAGGCGGTGTTCGTGGCCGCTCCGGTGGGAGTCCTGCCGGGGCTGATCGGTGAGGCGCTGGCGGCGGCCGGCGGGGACTGCGTGGTCTCGGACGTCGGCTCCACCAAGCGCGCGATCGTGGCCGCCCACGACGATGCCCGCTTCGTCGGCGGGCATCCGATGGCCGGTGCCGAGACCGCGGGCGTGGAGCACGCCCGAGCCGACCTGTTCGAAGGGGCGACCTGGTACCTGACGCCCGGCGCCTCGACGTCGGGGGTGCTCTACGAGCGCCTGCACCGCCTCCTGCACGGCCTGGGCGCGCGGCCGACGGCCATCGACCCCGAGACCCACGACCGGATGCTGGCCGCCGTCTCGCACCTGCCCCACGTGCTGGCCAACGTGCTCGTCGCCCAAGCCGCCGGTACGCTGGCCGCCGGCTCCGAGCGCCTGCCGGCTGCCGGCCCGAGCTTTCGCGACGCCACCCGCGTGGCGGGCGCGCCGAGCGCGATCTGGACCGACATCTACCTGAGCAACCGCGACGCCCTGCGCGACGAGATCGACGGGGCGCTGGCGCGCCTGCACGGCGGTGCGCGACGCGCTGGACGCGGGCGACGCCGCCGCCGTCACCGAGTGGAACGAGGCGGCCGCTGCCGACCGCAGGCGGCTGCTGGAGGGCCAGCTGGCCGGGCGGAGAGGTGTTCGAGCTGCGTGCGTCGGTTCCCAACCGGCCGGGGGTGATCGCGCAGCTCGCGCTGGAGCTGGGCCGCGCCGGGGTCAACATCACCGACATGGCGCTGTACCCGGCCAGCGACATGCGCGAGGGGGTGGTCGCGCTGTGGATCGCCGGCGCCGAGGCCGCCGAGCGGGCGCAGCAGCTGGTCGGTCGGTCTCGGCTTCCCGGTGGCGCGTCCGTGAACGTGCGCTTCGGGGGTGGGCCCGATCAGGTCCGGCTGCGCGGGCACGGTCGCCCCTCCGGCCGACAAGTCGATCTCCCACCGCGCGGCGATCGTCGGCGCGATGGCCTCCGAGCCGGTGCGGGTGACCAACTACCTCGACGCCGCCGACACCCGGTCAACGTTGCAGGCGGTGCGCGATCTGGGGGCGATCGTCGAGCAGCGCGCCGACGACCTCCTGATCCGTGGCGTGGGCATGCGCAACGCGATGGTGCCCGAGCGCGCGATCGATGTCGGCAACGCCGGCACGCTGATGCGGCTGCTGCCCGGCTGGCTGGCCTTCCAGCAGGGGGCGGCGTTCACGCTTGACGGCGACGACTCGATCCGCCGCCGGCCGGTGGACCGGATCGCGGAGCCGCTGCGCTCCATGGGGGCGCATGTGGAGGCCCGCGACGGCCGTTTCGCCCCCTTCACCGTGCACGGCGAGAGCCTCAACGGCATCGACTATGAGCTGCCGGTGGCCTCGGGACAGGTCAAGGCATGCGTGCTGCTGGCCGGCCTGGCCACCTCCCACACCAGCGTGCGCGAGGCCGTCGCCACCCGCGACCACACCGAGCGAATGCTGCTGTCGGCCGGCGCGCAGGTCGGCGCGCGAGGCGCTGCCCGGCGGCGGGTACGTGTCGAGCGTGGGCAACTGCGACGAGCTCGTGATCGAGCAGATCGCGGTGCCCGGGGACCTCTCGAGCGCCGCCTTCTTGATCGCGGCCGGCGTGCTCGTGCCCGGCTCGCGGCTGGTGCTGGACGGGGTCGGGGTCAACTGGACGCGCGCGGGCTTCTTGGCGATCGCCCAACGGATGGGTGCGGTGGTGGTGGGCGACCTGGAGCAGGCGGGAGCATTTGAGGCTGCCGAGCCCGTCTGCGACCTCGACGTCTCCTACGGGCCGATCGAGGGCACCACCGTGGACGCCGACGAGGTGCCGCTGGCGATCGACGAGCTGCCGCTGGTCGCCCTGCTCGGCTGCTTCGCCGAGGGCGAGACGGTCGTGCGCGGCGCCGGCGAACTGCGCGTCAAGGAATCGGATCGGATCGCCACCGTGGTCGACGGCCTGCGGGGGCTGGGGGCCGACATCGAGGCGCTGGCCGACGGCTTCGTCGTGCGCGGCACCGGCGGCCTGCGCGGCGGGCGCCTGGAGGCCCACGGCGACCACCGGCTGGCGCTGTTGGGGGCGGTGGCGGGCGTCGCCTCGCGGGAGGGCGTGGAGGTGATCGGGATGGACGCCGCCGACGTGTCGTATCCCGGGTTCATCGACGACCTGGCGAGCCTGTCGCGATGACGGTCGTCGCGATCGACGGCCCGGCGGGCGCGGGCAAGTCCAGCGTGGCGCGGGCGGTGGCCGCCAGGCTCGGCTTCACCTACCTGGACTCGGGAGCGATGTACCGGGCGGTGGCGGTGGCCGCGCTGCGGTCCGGCCTGGGCCCCGCGCAGATCGCCGAGACGGTCTCGATCGAGCTCGGCGAGCGGGTGCTGCTGGACGGACGCGATGTGACGGCGGAGATCCGTTCGCCCGAGGTGTCCGAGGCGGCCTCGGTGGCCGCGTCGCTGCCGGCCGTCCGCGCGGCGATGGTGGTCCAGCAGCGCCGCCTCCTGGGTCACGGTGACTGGGTCGCCGAGGGCCGCGACATCGGCACCGTGGTGGTGCCCGAGGCCGAGGTCAAGGTGTTCCTCACCGCCAGTCCGCGAGGCCCGCGCCCGGCGCCGGGCCGTCGAGCTGGGCGTCGACCCCGCGACCGTCCTGTCCGAGCAGGTGATCCGCGACCAGCGCGACTCCGAGCGCGAGCACTCCCCGTTGCGAGCGGCGGATGACGCGGTGAGCCTTGACACGACCGACCTGAGCTTCGACGAGGTCGTCGCGCAGGTCGTCGCGCTGGTTCACGGCCGCTTGAACGCATACTCGAGTCCCATGAAGGTCGCGATCGTCGGATACCCCAACGTCGGCAAGTCGTCGCTGGTCAACCGCCTCACGGAGTCGCGCGAGGCGGTCGTCCACGAGCGTCCGGGGGTCACCCGCGACCGCAAGGAGCTGCGGACCGAGTGGAACGGGCGGCCGTTGACGTTGATCGACACGGGCGGCATCGACCTGGAGGATCACGACGCCCTGGCTCGCCAGATCCAGGACCAGGCTCGCGCGGCGCTGGCCGACGCCGATGCCGCCGTGCTGGTCGTCGACGCCCGCGCGGGGGTGCGCCCCGGAGATCAGGAGATGGCCGAGCTGCTGCGCCGCGCGCCGCTGCCCGTGCTGGTGGCCGCCAACAAGATCGACACCGCCAAGGACCTGGCGCTGTCGGCCGACTTCTACTCGCTCGGCCTGGGCGAGCCGATCGCCGTGTCCGCCGCCCAGGGGTTGGGCACCGGCGACCTGCTCGACCGGATCGCCGCCCTCGCGCCTGACGCCCTCGACGACCAGGGCGATGACGATGCGGTCCGCCTGGCCCTGATCGGCCGTCCCAACGTCGGCAAGTCCTCGCTGCTCAATCGCTTCAGCGGCGCGGAGCGGGTGATCGTCTCGCCCGTGGCCGGCACCACCCGGGACGCGATCGACCTGCCGATCACCTACGGCGACCGTGAGCTGATCCTGGTCGACACCGCCGGCATCCGCCGCGCTGCCAAGGTGGGCGAGTCGCTCGAGTACTACACCGCGCTGCGCTCCCAGCGCGCCGCCGAGCGGGCGGACGTTGCCCTGGTGGTGTGCGACGCGACCGACGGTGTCACCACCCAGGACCTGCGGGTCGCCGAGCTGGCGATGCACTCGGGCTGTGCCACCGCGCTGGTGCTCAACAAGTGGGACATCGCCGAGGACGTGGACCTCGAATACGAACGAGCCCGGGTGCACAAGAAGCTGCGTCTGCGACCCCGGGTGCTCACCGCCAGCGCCAAGACCGGTCGCCACGTGGAACGCCTGCTGATCGAGGCCGTCACCCTGGCGGATCGCACCCGGACGCGCATCTCCACCCCGCAGCTGAACCGCTTTCTCTCCGAGGTGGTCGCCGCGCGCCAGCCGCCCGTCGGCGCCGGCGGCAAGGGGGCGGGCTCCGGGCACCGCCTGCGCCTGCTGTTCATGACCCAGACCTCCGAGCGTCCGCCGCGCTTCTCGATCCAGGTCAACTCCCGGGCGCGCGTCACGCGTGACTATGCCTACTTCATCGAGAACCGGCTGCGCGAGCGTTATCGCCTGGAGGGCGTGCCCGCGATCATCGACTTCGTGGAGCGCAACGAGCGCCGGCCGGTGAGCAGCCGCGGCGGACGTGGCGCACGCGGCGCGGCCGCGTGATTGATTTCTCGGAGTGAGCGAAGCCGTCGTCGTTGAGGGGCCGGCCCCCGCGGAGGCCGGGCCTGCGGTGAACCCCGTCCGTCGGCGCCGGGCCGCGGCCGCGGTGGGCGCGGGCCTGCTGCTCGTCGTGGTCGCCGTGCTCGCCCTCCGAGGCGGATCGGGAAACGCTCCGCCCAACGCGGCGGCGGCGATCGTGCCCGCTGACGCGCTGGCCTACGTGAACCTGTCCCTGGACCGAGGGCGCCCGGCGGTCAGCCAGACGCTGAAGCTGGCCTCCCGCTTCCCGGACTTCCCGCTGGCATCGGGCGCGCTGCTCAGCCGCTTGGCGACCCTGGTCGCCGGTGGCCGAACGGCTGACTATGCGCGCCAGATCAGGCCGTGGCTGGGCGGCGAGGCGGCGCTGGCGCTCCTGGACACCACCACCTCCACCGCCGGGTCGCTGCTGGTCCTGCAGGTCACCGACGCCGCTCGCGCACGGGCGTTCGTGCGCTCCAACGGCGCCGTCAGAGCCGGCGCGCAGCGAGGGACGGCGCTGGAGCGCTACCCCAACGGCAACGAGCTGGCGTTCGTCGGACATTTTCTGGTGCTCGGCCAGGACGCCAGCGTGCGGGCCGCGGCCGACGTCGCCGCGGGCGCCGGCCGCTCGCTGGCGGCCGACGGGACATATCGCCGGGCATCGGCCGGCGAGCCCGCCGGCCGGGTTCTCGATGCCTACGCCTCGGCGGCGGGGGTCCGGCGGCTGCTGGCCGACCAGGGGGGCGCGATCGGCGCGATCGGCTCGCTGCTCTACGAGCCCGCCCTGCAGGGCGTGGCCCTGGCGGTGTCGCCGGCCTCCCGGGGACTGGGCGTACGGATCCACAGCGTGCTCGACCCGACGCTGGTCAACCTCAACGGCACCGCGAACCCCGCGTTCACGCCCACGCTGGCCTCGGCGATGCCCGCCCGCGCCAGCCTGATGCTCGATGTCTCAGGACTTGATCGCGTCGCACCCCGGGTGCTCAACGCCGGCTCCTCCGCGGGGGTGGCCGGGGGGATCGGTCCGCTGCTCTCGCGTCTGGGGACGGCGCTTGCGTCCGAGGGAGTCAACGTCGCCGACGTCGTCTCGATCTTCCATCGCGAGGCGGCCGTCGCGGTGGTCCCGCACGGCCAGACACCGACGCTGGTGATCGTCGCCCGCACGGCGAATCCGGCGCGTACCCGGACCGAGCTGGCGGCGCTGGAGGCCCCGCTGGCCCAGCTGTTCGCGCCGACCGCCAAGGACTCGGCCTCAGCGCCGGTATTCAACGATCTCACGGTTGCCGGCGTGACCGCCCACCAGCTGGCGCTCGCCTCCGGGCTTCAGCTGGACTACGCCGTGTTCCGCGGTCTGGTCGTGATCTCCACCAGCCAGCAGGGCATCTCGGCGGTGGCTCAGCGCACGCGCAGCACGCTGGCGGCCACGACGGCGTTCCGGGCCGTGCTGGGCGACCGTCCCTCGCGGGTGACCGCGCTGGTCTACGCCGATCTCGGCAAGCTGCTGCCGGTGGGGTCAAGCACCGGCCTGACGAGCACCCTGGCCGCCGTCACGGACGACCTCAAGCGGGTGGGCGCCGTGGGGCTGAGCTCGACGCGGGGAGCGTCTGACTCGACCGCGCAGCTGACCATCCAGGTGCCCGGTTAGACGTCCGAGCCCGAGGTCGATCCCGGCGACTCGCCGCGCAGTCCATGTAGCGCCTGATCGACGGTCCGCACGATCCCGCGCGGGTTCCCGACGCCGCGGAAGGAGAAGTCGAAGTCGGCCTCGGCTGCGGTGTCGAAGTCGACCTTGCCGATCCTCAGGATCCGGTCCCACAGCGACTGCTCGGAGTTGACGTTCTGGATTCGCTCCAGCCGCGTCTGGTGAAGCTCCTTGGAGAGAATTCCCTGCTCGATCGCCAGCCGCTGGTTGGTGATGGAGTAGGTCGTCTGCAGGCGCTGCACCTGGCCGATCGCCACCAGCACCACGAACACCACGACCACGGCTATCAGCACCCATCCGACCTCCACGTGGTGGTCGGCGACCCGCGTGATCAGCCCCACGATCACGCCCACCACGAGGCTGAGCACCAGCCCCTTGAAGTAGAACGGGGCGAGCGAGCGCCAGGACGGGTGGCCGTGAAAGAAGATCTCCTCGCCGGGCTCCGGGTCCACGCGGGGGAGAGTACCCGGCCGCCCCGCCGCCTACTGTGACCACGGTGATCGCCCGCGTCCAGCCCCTCACCCGAACCCGTGCCGTGCGCGGCCCGTTCGACTACCGCCTCGGGCGCCGAGCACGCGGACGTCGTGGTCGGCTCGCTCCTGCGGGTGCCGTTCGGCGCCCAGCGCACGTTGGGCGTGGTCGTCGAGCTGACCGACCACTCAGAGCTCGATCCCGCCCGGCTGGCCGAGCCCGAGGCGGTGCTCGGCGCCGGGCTCGCCCCCGATCTGGTGGCTCTGGCCCATTGGATGGCGGGCGAGTACTGCTCGACCCCCGGGCGGGCGCTGTCGCTGATGCTGGCTCCGGGGGCGGCCTCGAAGAACGGCCCCGGCCACCACCGCGTCCTCATCGCGCAGCTCACACAGGAGGGCGAAGCCGCGCTCGCCGACGGCACCCGGCTGACCGACGGCCAGCGAGCGCAGCTCACCGCGCTGCACGTCACCGGGCCGACGATCGCCTCGCAGCTGGGCACGAGCGGCCTGCGGCGCCTGGAGTCCCGGGGTCTGGTCATGCTCGAGCGCCGCGTGCGTCCGCGCCGGCCCGTCCAGCGCGCCCTCGGGACCGCATCGGCGATCGCGCCGGCGCTCACCCCCGATCAGGACGCCGCGCTGCGGACCCTGCTGACCGCACTGGAGAGCCCGCCGGGCACCGACGCCGGCTTCCTGCTGCAAGGCGTCACCGGCTCGGGCAAGACCGAGGTGTATCTGGGGGCCGTCGAGGCCACCCTGCGCGCGGGCCGCTCGGCGATCGTGCTCGTGCCCGAGATCGCCCTCACCCCTCAGGTGCTGTGGCGCTTTCAGGCGCGCTTCGGCGACGTGGTGGCGGTGCTGCACTCCGCGCTCAGCCAGGGCGAGCGCCACGATGAGTGGATGCGGCTGCGCACCGGGGAGGCACGGGTCTGCGTCGGTCCCCGCTCGGCCGTGTTCGCGCCCGTCGCGGACCTGGGGCTGGTGGTCGTCGACGAGGAGCACGAGAGCTCCTACAAGCACGAGGGCGATCCCCGTTACGATGCCCGCCGCGTCGCCTGGTGGCGAGCGCGGCGCAGTGGCGCGGTGCTGGTGTTCGGATCGGCCACGCCGCGGCCGGAGAGCGTGCGGGAGATGGGGCGGCTGCGGCTGCCCACGCGGGTGGACGGCCGGCCGATGCCGCCCGTGCAGGTGCTGGACATGCGCGGCCATCACCAGCCGCTGCATCCCGAGACCCGGATGGCGCTCGCCGACCTGCGCCGCGCCGGCGGCAAGGCGATCCTGCTGCTCAACCGCCGTGGCTGGTCGAACTTCCTCTCCTGCCGCGCGTGCGGGCGGGTGTGGCTGTGCCCGAACTGCGACGTGGCGCTGGTGCTGCACCGCCACGGTGGGTTCGTCGCCTGCCATCACTGCGGCCACCGCGAGGCAGTGGCTGAGCGCTGCCCCGCCTGCGCCTCGGTATCCGTGGCCCGTCACGGCGCGGGCACCGAGCGCATCGAGCACGAGCTGCGCGAGGCGCTGGGTCTGGACAGCTTCCCGATCTTCCGCCTTGATGCCGACGCCTCCACGCTGGATGCCCGCGCGCGGACCCTGCAGGCGTTCGAGCGCGCCGGGGCGGGGGTGCTGGTGGGCACCCAGATGGTCGCCAAGGGCCACGACTTCCCCGACGTCTCCCTGGGGGTGGTGCTCGACGCCGACCAGACGCTGCGCTTCCCGGACTTCCGCGCCGAGGAGCGCACCTTCGCGCTGATCACCCAGCTGGCGGGTCGCACCGGGCGAGGAGCGCTGCAGAGCCGGGTGCTCGTGCAGACCCTGGCGCCGGACGCCCGGCCGATCGGGTACGCGGTCCGCCACGACTCCGACGGTTTCGTGGCCGACGAGCTCACCCGCCGGGAGGCGCTGGGCTATCCGCCATACGCCTCGTTGATCCGCGTGGTCTGCTCGGCCCCCGAAGACGGGCTGGCGCGCGAGGCTGCCGCCGCTCTGCATCAGGAGCTGGCGGGGATCGACGCCGCCGTGCTCGGTCCGGCGCCGCTGTTTCGGCTGCGCGGCCGCTTCCGCCATCAGCTGGTGATCAAGGCGAGCATGCGCCAGCCGGCGATCGAGGCGGTCGGCCGGGCGGTCGACGCCGTCGCGCCGGGCGCGGCCAAGCGCGGGGTCAGCGTCAGCGTCGACGTCGACCCGCAGTGACCCGGAATAAAATGAATCTCGTGTCTGAGAACGTCACCGATACCGAGGTCGCCGAGCCGCAGGATCCCGAGCAGCTCGAGGAGGGAGTGGAGCCCGAAGAGGAGCTCGACCCCGAGGTAGCCGCGCGCCGTGCCGCCGCGCTCGCCCACGTGCGCAAGTTCGGCGATCCGGTGCTGCGAACCCGCGCTCGTCCGGTGGACCGCTTCGATGACGCGCTGCGCGAAGAGGTACAGCGCATGGGGCTGCTGATGAAGGACGCGATCGGCGTCGGCCTGGCCGCCACCCAGGTCGGGGTACTGCATCGCCTGCTCGTCTACCGCGTGCACCAGCAATCACCCGTCTTCGCGCTGGTCAACCCCGAGATCGAGTGGGCGGGCTCGGAGCTCGAGACACTCGAGGAAGGCTGTCTGAGCCTGCCCAACGTGCACGTCGACGTCGAGCGTCCGGTGTATGTCCGCGTCAAGGCACTCGACGAATTCGGCGAGCCGGTCTCGATCGAGGCCTCCGGCCTGGAGGCGCGCGTGATCCAGCACGAGGTCGACCATCTCGACGGCGTGCTGGTGCTCGACCGGATCTCACGCTCGCAGCGCAAGGAGGCGATGAAGGCGCTGCGCGAGGCGTTGCCCGTCTGACGGGCGCGGGTGGGTGGGCACCGATCCCGCCGCCGGTGCGAACCGTCTATCTCGGCACCTCGCAGTTCGCCGCCGCCGTGCTCCGGCGGCTCGCCGATTCGCCGCACCGCCCGCAGCTGGTGGTCACCCGGCCGGATCGCCATCGCGGACGCGGCCGGCGACTGGCCGCGCCGCCGGTCGCCGACGCCGCCCGCGAGCTGGGCATCGAGCTCGACCAGCCCGAGTCGGTCAACGATGTGCAGGCGCGCGAACGGATCACCGCCGCCGCGCCCCAGGCCGTGATCGTGTGCGCGTTCGGCGCGCTCATCTCCGAGCCGCTGCTGTCGGAGCACGCGATCCTCAACGTGCACCCCTCGCTGTTGCCCCGCTGGCGCGGAGCGGCGCCGATCGAGCGGGCGATCATGGCCGGCGACGAGCGCACGGGGGTGAGCATCATGCGGGTCACCGCCGGGCTGGACTCCGGCCCGGTTTGCCTGTCCGGGGAGGAGCCGATCGCGGCGCAGGACACCTACGGCACGCTCGCCGGTCGCCTGCAGGAACTCGGCGGCGAGCTCATCGTCCGCGCGCTCGACGACTGGGCGGGTGGGATCCGCTTCATCGAGCAGGACGAGTCACAGACGACCTACGCCGAGAAGATCGGCGCCGAGGACCGGCTGCTCGATGGCCGCCGCTCCGCCGAGGAATCGGCCCGCGTGGTCCGCGCGCTGGCGCCCCATATCGGCGCCGGCGTCATCCTGCCCGATGGAGCACGCCTGGGCGTGTGGGAGGCGACCGCCCGGCCGCCGAGCGACGGGGACCCTGGACCTGGCGAGCTCTCGCTTACCGAGCCGCTCCCCATGCTCGGCTGCTCGCCGGGCGCGCTGCAGCTGACGGTCGTCCAGCCCGCGGGTCGCCGGGCGATGGCCGCGGACGCGTTCCTGCGCGGCCTGCGCGGATGAGCGGCGGCGCCCCGACCCGGCCGGCGCCCGAGGTGTCGCCGGCCCGCGCCTGCGCGTTCGCGGTGGTGCGGCGCGTGTTCGAGCAGGAGGCCTATGCCGACCGTGCGCTGCACGCCGAGGCCCGCGACCTCGACAGCCGCGAGCGAGCGTTCGCGATGGCGCTGGCCTACGGCACCGTGCAGCGCGTGGCCACCCTGGACCACGTGCTCGCCCAGCTGTCAGACCGTTCGCCCAAGCGTCTGGATGCGCCGGTGCTGGCCGCCCTGCGCCTCGGCCTGGCTCAGCTGCTCTTCCTGGACGGGGTGGCCGAGCACGCCGCCGTCCATGAGTCGGTCCAGCTGGCCAAGCGCTCGTCGCCTCGCGGAGCAGGACTCGTCAACGCGGTGCTGCGGCGAGCGACTCGCGAGGGCGCCGGGATCCTGGCGGCGCTGGACGATCGCACCCCCCAGGCCGCCGCGGTCCGGCACTCGGTGCCGGTGTGGCTGGCCGAGCTGTGGTGGTCAGAGCTGGGCGCCGAGCGCGCGCGGCAGCTGATGGCCGCCGTCAACCGCCCGGCTGAGTCGGCGCTGCGGGTCAACACACTGCTGGCCGATCCGGCGGCGGTCGCATCTGAGCTGGGGGTGGCGAACCGGCCCGCGCCCGGCGTTCCCGAGGGGCTGATCCTCGACGGTCCGTTCGACGCCCACGCCTCGCCGCTTTGGGCGCAGGGCGCGATCATGCCTCAGGCGCGGTCCTCGATGAACGTCGCGCGGGCGCTGAGCCCCCGGGCCGGAGATCGCGTGCTCGACCTGTGCGCCGCCCCGGGAGCCAAGACGACCCATCTGGCCGCCCTGATGGCTGACGAGGGCGAGCTGGTGGCCGTGGAGCGCCACCCGGGGAGGGCGCGAGCGCTGCAGCGAACACTGGGCCGCATGCACGTGAGCTGTGCCACCGTCGAGGTCGCCGACGCCGCCGCGACGCCTGCCGGATCCGGCCGCTTTGACCGCGTCCTGATCGACCCGCCGTGCAGCGGCCTGGGGACGCTGCAGTCGCGCCCGGATCTGCGCTGGCGCGTCAACCCCGGCCAGATAGCTGAGCTGGCGGCCCAGCAGACCGCGATCCTGCGTGCGGGGGCGGCTTGCACCCGGCCGGGTGGGACGCTCGTCTACTCGGTATGCACGATCAGCCGCGCCGAGTCAGATGACGTGATCGACGCGTTCCTCGCCGAGCACCCGGAGTTCGCCGCCGATCGACCGCCCATGCGGACCGCGCCCGACCGCGACGGCACCGACGGGTTCTTCATCGCGCACCTCTGCCGTCGGTGAGGGGCGTTAGCCTCTGTTGCGCAAATGAGCGATCCAGCCGTCAAGCTCGGGCCCGAGTGCCCCGGCTGCGGGGAGCCGTGGCTGCGCCCGACGGCCGTACCGGGCCGCTATCGCTGCGTGTATTGCCTGCAACGCTACGAGATGGTCTCGGTGTGCCCCAACTGCGGCGAGCACTCTACGATCGTGCGGATGTCCAGCACGGCGATCGTCGAGTGCAACCACTGCCATGGCAGCATGCTCGTGGCGGTCTGAGGGCCGGATGTCCACCACGCCCGGTGCGGCGGTCGCGCTGACCGAGCTGCGAGTCGCGCCGTCGATCCTGTCGGCCGATTTCGCCAGCCTGGGCTCGCAGGTGCAGGAGGTGCTGTCGGCCGGGGCGCGCGTGATCCACGTCGACGTGATGGACGGGCACTTCGTCCCCCCGATCACGTTCGGGGCCGTCGTCGTCTCCGCGCTCGCCGACCTCGTCCACGAGGCCGGCGCCATCATCGACGTGCACCTGATGGTGGAGCGCCCCGAGCGCCACGTGCAGGACATCGCCCAGGCCGGGGCCGACAGCATCACGATTCACGTCGAGGCCACGCCCCACGTGCACTACACGCTTCAGGCGATCCGCGAAGCCGGCTGCCGAGCGTGCGCCGCGATCTGTCCGGCGACGCCGATCGATACGCTCGCCGACGTCGCGCCCGACGCTCTGGACATGGCCCTGTGCATGACGGTGAACCCGGGTTGGGGGGCGCAGTCGTTCATCCCGCACTCGCTGGACAAGGTCGCGCGGCTGCGAGCGGCGCTACCCGCCACGGTCGGCCTGGAGGTCGACGGCGGCATCCACGAGCAAACCGCCGCTCCGGTCGTGCAGGCGGGCGCCAACGTCCTGGTCGCCGGCTCGGCCGTGTTCAACTCCGAGGATCCCGGCGACACCTACTCGCGTATCGCGGCGGCCGCCGGCGCGCTCTGATCCATGGCCGCGGCCCCGCCGGGGGCTCGAGCCGTGCCGCGCCGGTACACCCCGTAGAGCAGCACGGTCAGCACTGCCGTCGCGATGAAGTAGCCCACCTCCACGCGCGTCACCTGCGAGTGGATCGTCGGCAGCGCGACGAAGGCCACGAACAGCGCTGCCGCGACGAGCCACGCACCACACGCCGCCGACGCTCGTCCGCGGGCCAGGGCCGCCTGGTTGAGCGTGCCCGAGATCAGGTGCAGGCCCATCCCCAGGCCGACGATCGCCAGGCCGACTCGCCCGTAGGTAAAGCCCTTGTCGCCGAGGAAGATCGTCATCACCGGCGGCCCGATCGCCAACAGGCCCAGGGCGACTGTCGCTCCGAAGGCGGCGATCACCAGGATCGTCGTGCGGATCGCCCGGTGGAACTCGTCCGCCGACTCGCGCGCCTCCAGGCCGGCCAGGTGGGGGAGGATCGATGTCTGGATCGCCTGGAACAGCTGCAGCGGGGCCCGCACGATCAGCATCACGTTGAACACGAAACCGGTCAGTCCGCTGGTCAGGTTGCCGCCGGCATTCGCGGCGACGATCAGCACCCCGGCGTTCATCAGCATCTGCTCGGAGAACATGATCCCCACGACCGAGACCGCGAAGCCGGCTCCGTGGCGCAAGGACAGATCGGCGCTGGCCTCCTCCAGCTGAGCGTGGACGGGACCCTCGCCCGCCGCGTCGGCCACCGGCACCTCCGGCGAGGCGCGCACGCGCACCCGTGAGAAGGCGAACGGCATCACCGACAGGGAGGCGAAGGGCGCCACCGCCATTCCCAGGCCGACCGCGCCCTGGCCGGAGCCGATCCCGACGGCCACCGCGAGCGGGAACAGGAACCGGCTGGTCGACTCCAAGAACACCAGGGCTCCGTAGAGCGCGAACTTCTGATTGCCGGCCAGCCAGCCGCGCGCGAAGTAGCTTCCGGCGTAGGCCATGACCCCCACCACGAGGATCCAGTACAGAGCCGCGGAGCCGTCGAACATGCCCTGCTGGATCTCATGGCGCAGCGCCAGCGCGACGATCAGGAAGGTGAGCGCGAAGCCGAACTGGATCGAGGCCGGTACCCGCAGCGAACGACCATGCAGGCCGCGCGCGCGGCGGTCGGCGATCGTGCGCGAGAGCAGCTGCTCGATCGGCCGGTAGATCACCGACAGGATCACGAACATGATCGCCCAGCACAGCGAGATCCGGCTGTAGGCGGCCTTGCTCAGCACGTGGCTGGAGGTCGCCAAGTAGGCGAAGGTGAAGATCCCCGTGGAGGCGATGCCGACCGACAGGATGCGCGCGCCGGAGGCGAAGGACTGTCCCTCTCCCGGGCCCGCGTGGTCGTCGGACTCAGGGGGCGGTGGCTCTCCTGGTCCGCCCACCCCGACGGCCGTGGTCGAGCTCACCTAGCGGACCCGCACCAGCAGCATCGTCCACGGAAACGGCGAGCGGGTCTCGACCACCTCGCCGTGGGCCGAGAGCAGGTTGGCAAAGCCCGCCCGGGTCCAGTGGTTCACATGCCCGGGAGTGTTGCCCAGCTGGCGCAGGTAGGCGCCGCGAGCCATGTTCAGCATTCGCCACAGCGGCTCGTGGGGAACCGAGACGAGCAGCCAATGGCGCGCCACGCGGGTCATCTCGGCGACGGCCCGTTCGGGCCCCTCGACGTGCTCGAGCACCTCGGTCGCGGCCACCAGGTCGAATTCATCGTCGGCGAAGCTCAGGCGCTCGACGGCCATCGCGCGGAACTCGAGGTTGGCGTGCTTGTCACGCGCCTCCCACTCCGCGGCCAGCTTGGCATCCGCCAGGTCGATCCCGACGATTCGTCCCCCGGGTGCGGGAGGGAGCCGCCGGGCCCATTGGGCGGTGAGGATGCCCTCGCCGCAGCCGACGTCGAGGACCGAGGCGGGGTCGGCACGCGTGAACAGCTCGTCCACGTTGCGCTCGAAGCCGGCCATCAGCCGGCGTACCACCGGATTGGTGGAGCCGTACTTGTCAAACGTGTTGCCCGTGGGGACGGCGGTTGCGGTCATACCTCCAGCGCCTCGCGATCGCCCTCTCCGGTGAGGTGGCCGGGATCCGCCGGGCGGCCGCTCTGCGCGGCGGGGTTGGCCTCGTAGTGAGAAGGCTTTACGCCGAGCTGCAGCTCGATCCGCCGCACCCGCTCGAACGTCCGCTGCGAAAGCGTGCGCTGAGCCGCCAGCAGGTCCCCGATCACGCCCAGCGCACCTAGCAGCATGGCGGCATTGAACAGTACGGCGCCGGCGATCAGCGACTGGATGTGTCCCTTGGCGGCGTCGTGCGGGCTCTCGATGAAGAACACGAGGAAGCGGATGAAAACCGCCAGCGCCAGCGCGCCCATGACCAGCGCCCCGCCCCAGAACACCCGGAGCGGCTCGTACTGGGAGTAGATGCGGAAGATCGAGAGCGCGTTTCGCCGGATATACGCCCACATCGAGGGAAACAGCCGCGAGTCGCGCGTCTTGGCGTTGGTCCGAATCGGCACGTGGTCGATCGCCACCAGCAGCTTGCCGGCCTGGATGATCGTCTCGAGCGTGTAGGTGAACTTCGAGACCGCCTGCATCTGCAGGGCCGCCTCGCGGTTGTAGGCGCGGAAACCCGAGGTCGTGTCGGGCACCTCGGTGGACGACGCCTGGCGCACCACCCAGGAGCCCAGCCGCTGCAGCCGCCGCTTGGAGCGCGAGAAGTTGACGTTGGAGTCGACCTGGCGGTCGCCGACCACCATGTCGGCCTCGCCGCGGAGAATCGGGGCGACCAGCTTGGGGATGTCGGCGCCCTCGTACTGATTATCGGCGTCGGTGTTTACGATCACATCCGCGCCGAGTTTGAGTCCCGCGTCCAGGCCGGCCTGGAATGCGGCGGCCAAGCCCTTGTGATTGGTCAGGCGCACGACATGGTCGACGCCGTGCCGACGCGCGGTCTCGATCGTTGCGTCGGTCGAGCCGTCATCGATGATCAGCCACTCCACCGAGTCAAAGCCCTCCATCACCCGGGGCAGACGCGCGAGCGTCTCGGGCAGCTGTCCCTCCTCGTTGAAACACGGGATCTGGATGATGAGCTTCATGAGGCCAGGCGCAGTGAGCTGTGCGGGCGCGCGGCGCTCCCCGGGGAGGGCTGTGGTCGGGCCCGCGCGTTCGATCACACGGTAGCGGGATACTCGGAGCCCATCATGGACATGGTGCCGACAACGGTAGGAGATCCCGCCCAGCCGGAGACGCCGCCCCGCCCGCTGCGGCTGTCGCCGCGAACGCTCAGGCGCCGGCGGTCGACGGTCTCCGGGCCGGCCACGGAGCCCGCGCGCAGCTCGCCCCGGGACCTGCACGGTCCGGCGCTGATCATGCTCTTGGCGGCGACCTTCGCCCTGCGGCTATGGGGCGTGAAGCAGGGCCTGCCCTACAGCTACAACGTCGACGAGGCGACTCACTTCGTCCCGCGGGCGATCGCCTTCTTCGGCCACGACTACAACCCGCAGTACTTCCTCAACCCACCCGGTTACTCGTATCTGCTGCACATCGTCTTCGAGCTGTGGTTCGGCTCCGCGGACGCCGTGCGTCGCAGCTACGCCGCCAACCCGACCGACGTGTTCGTGGTGGCCCGCGTGGTCGCCGCGGCGCTCGGCACCCTCTCGGTGTGGCTCACCTACCTGGCCGGGACGCGCCTGTTCAACCGCACCGCCGGCCTGCTCGCGGCGGCCATCTTCGGCCTGGCCTTCCTACCGATCTTCTACAGCCACCTGGCGCTCAATGACGTGCCCACGCTGGCTCCCGTAGCGCTCGCGCTGTACGGGATCGCCGGCGTCCTGCGCAACGGCTCGCGCCGCGACTACGTGCTCGCCGGGGTCGGGATCGGCCTGGCCGCCGCCACCAAGTACACCGGCGGGATCACGATCGTCTGTCTGCTGGGCGCGTTCGTCACCGACGCCGTGGCGGGCGCGCCGCTGCACGGCGCTGCGCCGTCTCGCGCTGGCGACTGCCTGCGCGTTGCTGGCCTTCCTGGCCGCCAATCCATACGCGGTCCTGGACTTTCCGGCGTTCCACGCCGGAGTGTCAATGCAGCAGGCACTGGCCGCCGGCTCGGATCCGATCAAGCTCGGGACGACGGCGGGCAGCGGCACCGCCTATTACGTGTGGACGCTGACCTGGGGCCTGGGATGGGCTCCGGCGCTCGCCGCGCTGGGCGGCGCGGTGCTGCTCCTGGCCCGTCGCTGGCTGGCGATGGCCCTCGTCCTCGTGCCGGCGCCGATCGCCTTCATCGTGTTCATGGGCGATCAGCAGCGCTTCTTCGGACGCTGGCTGCTGCCGGTGTTCGAGATCGTCGCCCTGCTGGCCGCCTACGGCACCGTCGAACTGGTCCGCTGGCTGATCGGATCGCGGCGCGTGCCGGCGCTCGTGGCCGCCGGCGGGGCAACCCTGGTGATGCTGGGCCAGAGCGTGGCCGCGCGTGGTCCACTCAGACGTCGTGCTCTCGCGCCCGGACACCCGCAACGCCACCCGCCGCTGGATGGTCGGCCATGTGCCCGCCGGCGCCAAGGTGGTCGTCGAACCGGTCGTGTCCGGAGACTGGGCGCACGACATCGGCCGCTCGCTGCACGGTGACGCCCAACGGTGGGCGATGGAGGATCTGGAACAGCTCGATCACCGACGTCGACTCCTCCGGGAACCGCCTGCCGGCCGGCCAGCACCGCTACGTGCCGGTGGACGAGTACGAGCGCACGCTGCGACCCGAGCTGCTCAACGAGTACGCCGACGCCGGCTACTGCTGGGTGGTGATCGGCTCGCTGCAGGCCGGGCGCTCGTTCGCCCAGCCGAAGATCGCCCCGACGGCGATCGCCTACTACGCCCAGCTGGCCAACCACGCGCGGCTCATGTACCACATCAGCCCGTTCGCGCACAGTCCCGCGCCGTGCCGTTCAGCTTCGACTGGTCGATCGACTACTACCCCAGCCAGTACTCGCGCCCGGGGCCGGAGATGAGCGTCTACCGCCTCAACGTCGGCCGCTGCGCGGCTCCGGGATCCGACGCCGGAGCGGGCTGAGTCTGAGCGGGGATCGGGGCGGGCATCCTATGCTCACAGGCAGCGATGACCGCCCCAACCGATACCGATCGCCGCCACCTCGCCCGCGCGATCGAGATCGCCGAGCAGGGACGCGGCCACGTCAGCCCCAACCCGCTCGTGGGCGCCGTGCTGGCCGACTCCGAGGGGGTGATCGGCGAGGGCTTCCATGGCCAGCTCGGAGGCCCGCACGCCGAGATCGAGGCGATCCGCGCCGCCGGCGAACGCGCGCTGTCGCGAGCCACCCTGTACGTCTCGCTGGAGCCGTGCTGTCATCAGGGCCGCACGCCGCCCTGCACCGACGCCATCCGCCAGGCCGGCATCGCCCGCGTGGTCGTCGCCTCCGACGATCCCTCCGCGCACGCCTCCGGCCGCGGCCTGGGAATCCTGCGTGACGACGGCGTCGAGATCGTGCTCGCCAACGGCGATCTGGCCGACCGCGCGCGGCTGCTCAACCAGCCGTTTCGCAAGCACGCCCGCACCGGCCGTCCATGGGTGCTGTTCAAGTCCGCGATGACACTCGACGGCAAGGTGGCCACGCGCAGCGGCGATTCGAAATGGATCTCCGGTGAAGTCAAGCCGCCGGCGCGCCCATCGTTGGCGCGCCGAGTGCGACGCCGTGGCCGTCGGCGTGGGGACGGCCCTGGCCGACGATCCGCTGCTGACCGCCCGGTTGGAAGGCGTCTCGCACCAGCCGCGACGCGTGGTCTTCGACTCCCTGGGGCGCCTGCCGCTCGACGCCCAGCTGGTCCGCGACGCGCGCCGGGTGCCGCTCACGATCGTGGTCTCGCGAGCCGCCCCGCGCAGCGCCACCGACGCCCTGGAGGCCCATGGCGCCGAGGTGATCGTGGCGCCGGGGGAGAACGAGCCGGCCCGCGTCTGCTCGGCCCTGGACCAGCTTGGCACCGCCGGCGTGACCTCGATCCTGCTGGAGGGCGGTCCCCATCTGGCGGGCGCGTTCCTCGACGCCGGCGAGATCGATGAGATCCGCCTCTTCCTGGCACCGGTGATCCTCGGTGGGCGCACCGCTCGCGATCCGCTGGAGGGCGAGGGGGTGGAGCAGATCGCCGATGCCGTTCGCGCGCTGACCCTCAACTGCGAACGCATCGACGACGACCTGCTCGTCTCCGCGCGTCTGCGGGAGTGGTGACGTTGGCCGGCCGCCCCCGCTCGAGAGGCCACTGATGTTCACCGGCCTGATCGCCGACCTGGGGGAGATCACCGACCTGGAGAGCTCGCCCGACGGGGTGCGCCTGACGGTCAGAAGCTCGCTGGCCTCCGAGCTGCATGAGGGGGACTCGGTGGCCGTAAACGGCGTGTGTCTGACCGCGACCTCGGTCCAGCGGTCCGCGTTCAGCGCCGAGGTGATGAACGAGACCCTGCGTCTCAGCTCCCTGGTCCAGGCGCGGCCCGGGGCCGCGGTCAACCTCGAGCTGCCGCTGCGGCCGAGCGACCGCCTGGGCGGTCACGTGGTCCAGGGACACGTCGATGCCACCGGCACGATCGTGGCCACCGAGCCCGACGGCTTCGCGCGACGGGTGGAGATCGAGGCCCCCGAGGAGCGTCCTGCGCTACGTCGTCCACAAGGGCTCGATAGGAGTCGACGGCATCTCGCTCACCGTGGCCGAGCTCGGAAGCCGATCGTTTACCGTTTCCCTGATCCCCGAGACCTTGGAGCGCACCAATCTCGGCACCGCCGAGGTCGGGGCGATCGTGAACCTGGAGGTCGATGTGCTCGCCAAGTACGTAGAGAGGTTGATGAGCCGATGAGCCACACGTTGCCGACCTTCGCCACGATCGAGGAAGCGATCGAGGACATCCGCGAGGGCAAGATGGTGGTCGTCTGCGACGACGAGAATCGCGAGAACGAGGGCGATCTGACGATGGCCGCCCAGTTCGTCACCCCCGAGGCGGTCAACTTCATGCGCAAGGAGGGCGGAGGCCTGATCTGCCTGGCGCTGACCCCGGAACGCTGTGACGATCTGGGGCTGGACCTGATGGCGGCCAAGAACGAGTCCGCGTTCGAGACCGCGTTCACGGTCTCGATCGAGGCTCGCTCGGGCGTCAGCACCGGCATCTCGGCCGCCGACCGCGCGCGCACCATTCAAGTGGCGATCGACCCCAAGACGAGCCCGCGAGAGCTGGTGCAACCCGGCCACGTGTTCCCGCTCAAGGCCAAGGCCGGCGGTGTGCTGGAGCGCGTCGGCCAGACCGAGGCCGGGGTCGACCTGGCGCGCCTGGCCGGCCTGATCCCCGCCAGCGTGATCTGCGAGATCATGAACGAGGACGGGACGATGGCCCGCGTGCCCGACCTGCGGGTGTACTGCGAGCGCCACGGCGTGAAGATGGTCACCGTCGCCGATCTGGTCGCCTACCGCCGCCGTCACGAGAAGCTCGTCGAGCGCGTCGTGGCCACCTCCCTGCCCACCGCGTTCGGGAACTTCGTGGCCGTCGGCTACCGCTCGCTGGTGGACAACAAGCACCACGTCGCGCTGCTCAAGGGCGAGGTCGACGGAGCCTCCGACGTGCTCGTGCGCGTCCACTCCGAATGCCTGACCGGCGATGTCTTTCACTCGCTGCGCTGCGACTGCGGCGAGCAGCTGGAATCGGCGCTGGCGATGATCGAGCGCGAGGGCCGCGGCGTCGTGCTCTATCTCAGCCAGGAGGGTCGCGGGATCGGCCTGCTGAACAAGCTGCGCGCCTACAAGCTCCAGGAGGAGGGCCTTGACACGGTCGACGCCAACCTCAAGCTCGGCCTGCCCGCCGACCTGCGCGACTACGGCATCGGCGCCCAGATCCTCGTCGACCTGGGCCTGAGCAGCATCCGCATCCTCACCAACAACCCCAAGAAGATCTCCGGGCTGGCCGGCTACGGGCTGTCGGTCAGCGATCAGATCCCGATCGAGCACGCGCCCAATCCCCACAACGCGGCGTATCTGCGGGCCAAGGCGGAGAAGCTGGGCCACACGCTGCATCACCAGGGCCTGGCACTGGACGACGAGATGCTGGAGGAGGAGATGGAGCACGACCGGGAGCGCCGGAGCGCCGATGACGGCGGCTGAGCGCCGGGTCGCACTCGCCGTGGCCCGGTTCTACGGCGAGCTCGCCGAGGCGCTTGAACGGGGCGCGCGGGCCGCGCTCGGCGACGCGGGCATCGAGGCGGTCGAGTCCTATTCGGTGCCGGGGGCGTTCGAGCTCCCGCTGATCGCCAAGTTCGCCGCCGAGTCAGGCCGCTTCGACGCGGTGATCTGCCTGGGCGCCGTGATCCGCGGCGAGACCGACCACTACGAGTACGTCTGCACGGCCGCGACCGATGGGATCATGCAGGTCGCGCTGCAGACCGGCGTGCCCTGCGGGTTCGGTCTGCTCACCGTCGACAACATGGACCAGGCGCGCGACCGCGTCAGCGGCGGCACCAAGCGTGACACCGGCCGGCATGCCGTGGAGGCCGTGCTGGCCTCGCTGGAGGCCAAGGACGCGCTGAGTGGTAGGCGCGGACGGGCGGGGTTTGCCGTCTAAGCGGGGTTGCCGTCTGAGCCGGGCTATTCGACGAAGCTGACGCTGATGTGCTCGACGACGTGCCGCTTGCCGTGACCGTTGCCCTGGCCATCTGACGGGGCGGGCAGGCCGGCGCCGCCGGTCGGACCCGGGTGACCCCGCCCATGGCCCTCGGATTTGCCGGGCCTCGTGGTGGCTCCCGGCGTCGTCGGGGTCGGCGACTGGGCGGGCAGCTGGCCGGCGGCGCGCAGCGCCTGGTCGAGCAGCTGCCTGACGACGGGCGTCTGGTTGGGGATCTTCAGGCGCTGCTGGAGCACTGGGATCGCCCCGCTGGGATCGCCGCCCAGCACGAGCGAACGGCCAAGGTCATACAGGGCGTAGGCATAGGTGAGGCTGCTCGGGTCAGAGGAGGAGACGGCCTGTCGCAGCGTCCCGATCGCCGTCTGGTACTCGCCGCTGAGCATCTGCTGGTGGCCACGGGCCTGCAGCTGGGCGGCGGTTAGCGCTTCAGGCGAGCTGGCGGTGGAGGAGGTCTGCGCCGGCGCGCTGGTCGTCGCCGACGCCGGGCGTCTGGTGGCGGGGCGCGTGTGCGTCGCCGTGCTGGCGACCGTGCGCTTGACGCGCGCCTGCGTTGACGCGGCGTGATGGCCCGAGCTGCTCGAGTTGGCGGCGAGCCCGACGGCGACCACGCCCGCGACCACGACCAGCAGTGCCGCCAGCGCGATCGCCCGCCCGCGTTGCCGGCGGCCGGCGGCGGGGCTCACCGACCGGCACCGACGTCGGCGGCGTGACCGAGGCCCCGGCGCGAGCCGGTGGATGCGACGCGCGCTCGGGCGGCGACCCGGCGGGCGCTGGGCCGCGGGCCCGCGATCCGGACGCTGCTCGCCGGCACCTCGCGAAGCGCGTCGTCGACGGCGGCCACCAGCTCGCCGGCGCTGTCGAAGCGGGTAGCCGGCTCCTTGGCCATCCCGCGCTGCAGGACCGCGTCCAGGGCCGGCGGGAGGCTGTGGTTGCGCTCGCTGGCGCTCGGCGGCGCGTCCTCGACGTGCTGGCGCGCCTGCGCGGCGAACTGCGTGGCGGTGAACGGCCGTTCGCCGACCAGCAGCTCGAAGGCGGTGACCGCCAGCGCGTAGCGATCCGAGGCGCTGGACGCGGGACGGCCCAGGGCCTGCTCGGGCGCCAGATAGGCGGCGGTACCGAACAGCTGGTCAGATGAGGTGATCGTGTCCTCGGAGACCAGTCGCGCAATCCCGAAGTCGGCGACGTGCAGCCCGCGGGCACGATCCAGCAGGAAGTTGGCCGGCTTGATGTCGCGGTGCACGATCCCGCGCTCGTGAGCGTGGTCCAGTGCGGAGGCGGCCTCGGTCAGCCAGCGCAGGGCCTCGTGGCGGCGGACGGCGCCGACGCGGATCGCGTCGGCGACGGTGCCGCCCGCGAGGTACTCCATCACGATGAAGGCTCGCCCCTCCTCCGCGGGATCGTTCTCCGCGGGCTCGGTGTCGCCGACGTCGAACACCGTGACGACGTGGGCGTGCCCGCAGGCCCGCGCCGCCGCGCGCGCCTCGCGCTTGAAGCGCCGAACCGCCAGTTGATCGTGGGCGAAGCGCTCGGCGAGGATCTTGATCGCCACCGTGCGGTCGAGCACCCGGTCCTCGGCGCACCACACCGACGCCATCCCGCCCGAGGCGATGTGACGCTGCAGACGGTAGCGATCGGGGAGCCGTGGAGGCTGCCGGGGCTGGGGCCGGGCTTGCGCTCCCGAGCTCATCTGGCGGGGTTCTCAGGTCGAGTGGGAAGTGAGCTCATTCGATCCTTGACCACGATGCTGTCGGGGATGGTACGCGGCTTACGCGGCCGGCGGCCGACCTCGCGTTCGCGGTCGTGGCCCGATCCGCGGTACCTCCTATACTGCCCGCGATGCCGAAGATCTGTCACGTGTGTGCCAAGGGCCCGTCGTTTGGGAACAATCGCAGCCACTCGATGGTGGCCACCCGCCGGCGCTTTGATCCCAACCTGCAGCGAGTCCGCATCGATGACGGCGGCACCCCGCGGCGTGTGTACGTCTGCACTCGCTGTCTCAAGGCCGGCAAGATCACCAAAGCCCGCTGATCGTCGGGTGCTCCCCACCGTGAGCACCGCCGGGAAGCGCCAGTGGCCCATCCTGCAAATCCGTTGGGGTCTGGGATGAACCACTAGATGTCCGCATCCGGTCGAGCGACTGGCGGGACCGGCGAGGCGCGGGCCTCTGATCCCAGCATCGTCCGTTTCCGCGCGCTGATCGAGGCCGGGCTGGCCGCCCTCGAGGATCGGCGCGAGGAGGTCAACGACCTCAACGTCTTCCCGGTCGCCGACGGCGACACCGGCGACAACATGGTGCTGACCCTGCGCGCCGTGCTGACCGAGCTCGACCGCCTGTCGGGCGACTCCGAGGACCGCACGATCGACGCGATCGGCCGTGACGAGATCGTCGCCTCGGTCGCCCGCGCGGCGCTGCTGGGCGCGCGCGGCAACTCGGGCGTGATCCTCTCGCAGCTGATCCGGGGGGCCGCCGAGGAGCTGGCCAGCCGCCCCGGCGAACTGGTCGACCCGGTGTTGATCGGCGCTGCCCTGGCTCGTGCCGCCGACCAGGCCTATGGCTCGGTGCGCGAGCCGGCCGAGGGCACGATCCTCACGGTCGTGCGCGAGATGGCCCACCGAGTCGCTTCCGAGCTGGCCCACATGCCCGACGCCCGCCTGGACGAGGAGTCCTCCGACGGCGAGCAGGACCTGGCGCTCGCGCACGTGATCCAGAGCGCGCTGGACGCCGGCCAGGACTCTGTCCGGCGGGGCCCAGACCTGCTGCCGGTGCTGCGTGAGGCCGGGGTCGTCGACGCCGGCGGCTACGGCTTGACGGTGCTGCTGGCCGGGATCCTGGGCGCGCTGCGCGGCTCCGAGCCGCCCCGCCTGGATCATCACCGCGCGGCGCGCGTCACTCATCCCCAGCACGCCTCCTCGACGTTCCGCTACTGCACCAACTTCGCGGTCACCGGTGAGGAGCTGGAGCAGCGCGCCTTCATCGCCGCGCTCGAGCGACTCGGGGATTCGGTGCTGGTCGTCGGCGACGCGACCACGCTCAAGGTCCACGTGCACACCGACGATCCCGACGCGGCCACCGCGGTCTTCGCCGACCACGGCATCGTCTCGCACCTTGACGTCGCCGACATGCGCGTCCAGGTAGCCGAGCGCGACGAGCGCCTGGCGCCGCCGCGTCCGACCGCGGTGTGCGGCGCCCTGGCTGTCGTCAACGGCGACGGGATGCGGCAGCTGTATCGGAGCTTCGGCGCGCACGTGCTGGACGGGGGCCCCACGATGAACCCCTCCACCTATGACCTGCTGGCGGCGATCCACGCCGTCCCCGCCGACGAGGTCGTGGTGCTGCCCAACAGCCCCAACGTGGTGATGGCCGCCGAACGGGCGGCGGAGCTCTCGGATCGGACGGTTTCGGTGGTCGCCTCGCGCTCGCCCCAGGCTGGTCTGGCCGCCGTCGTGAGCCTGGAGCCCGACCGCCGTGCCGCCGTCAACGCCGCGGCGATGGACGCCACGTTGGCGCAGGTGCGCACGGGCGCGGTCGCCCCCGCGGCGCGGGATGACGCCCAGGGTCGTTTCCACGCCGGCGACGCGATCGGCTTCGTGGAGGACGAGCTGGTCGCCTGGGGTCCCGCCGAGACGACGCTGCGCGACGTGATCGGGCAGCTGGCCGAGAACGCCGAGCTGATCACCTGCCTGCGGGGCGCCGATGCCCCGCTCGACGACGCCGCCGTCCACGCGATGGTCCACGACGGGGTCGAGCTCGAGCTGTCCGAGGGCGGGCAGCCGAGCTACTGGTGGCTGCTGTCGGCTGAGTGATCGCCGCAGACCGACCGCAGGCGTGGTCATGATCCCGCCAGTCGCATGTCGGCCACCGCATTTGCCACGTCCCGTCCCCTAGAGGACTCCGAGCTGTCGGAGGCGCCGATCCGCTATCCGCGGCCCTCGTCGCTGGCGCGGCCGCTGAAGCTGGAGGGCGCCAAGGCTCAGGCCGCCGGGGCCACTCTGGGCCTGGCGACGGTCGGCGACCTGCTCGAGCACCTCCCGCGCGACCATCGTGAGGCGCGCTCGGTCAGCCAGTTGGTGGCCGGCGAGACGGCCACCGTGCTGGTGGAGGTGCGAAGCATCGCCTCCCGTCCCGTGCGCCGGCGGGGCATGCGACCGCTGGTGGAGGCGACCGTCGCCGATGCCAGCGGGACGATGAAGGCGACGTTCTTCAACCAGCCGTGGCTGGCGCAGAAGTATCCGGCGGGCACGCGCCTGGCGCTTCACGGTAAGTACGAGGCTCGCAACCGGTTCCGGGTGCAGGGTCACGCCATCACCACCGACTCGGGTGTCGGTGCCGATGGCGAGGCGGTGGAGCGGGTGGGCCAGTATCCGGCCACCGAGGGCCTGTCCTCCACCCAGATCCTGACGCTGGTGCGCGCCCATGCCGGCGCGGTGGGTGACGTCGCCGAGCCGCTGCCGGCGCTGATGCGGGTCGTCGAACAGCTGCCCGAGCGCCGCGCGGCGCTGGCCGCCATGCATTTCGAGAGCGACGACGAGCAGACCGAGGGCCGACGGCGGCTCGCCTTCGAGGAGCTGCTGCTGGTGCAGCTGGCGCTGCTGCGCCGGCGCCGGCTACGCAGGCACGGCGCGGTGGCGCCGGTGCTCGACGGCGCGCCTGAGCTGAGCGCGCGCTGGCTGGCGGAAATGCTGCCGTTCGCGCTCACCGGTGACCAGCGGCGGGCGATGGAGGCGGTCGATGCCGACCTCGCCGGCTCGCGCCCGATGCAGCGGCTGCTGATGGGCGAGGTCGGGTCGGGCAAGACGGTGGTCGCCCTGTATGCGCTGCTGCGGGCGGTCGAGCAGGGCTACCAGGGAGCGCTGATGGCGCCCACCGAGCCGCTGGCCGAGCAGCACTTCGCCACGATCCAGGCGCTGATGCCGGGCGAGGCGGTGCCGATCGGGCTGCTCACGGGCTCCACGCCGGGACGGCGCCGGGCCGACCTGCTGGGCAAGCTCGCCTCCGGCGAGCTGTCGCTGATCATCGGCACCCACGCCCTGATCGAGGAGCCGGTTCGATTCGCCTCGTTGGCGGTCGCGGTCGTCGACGAGCAGCACCGCTTCGGGGTGCGCCAGCGTGCCGCGCTCGATGCCAAGGCTGGCGGGTCGGGCTCTGATCGCAGCCCGCATGTCCTGCACATGACCGCCACCCCGATCCCGCGCACGCTGGCGCTGTCGCACTACGGTGACCTGGACTTCACGGTGCTCGCCGAGCTGCCCCGGGGGCGCCAGCCGATCCAGACGTTCGTGTGCTCCACGGAGCGGGAGCGCTCGCGCGCATACGACCGGATCCGCGAGGAGCTGCGCGCCGGTCGCCAGGCGTTTGTCGTCTGCCCGCTGGTGTCGGAGTCCGAGGCGCTGGCCGCCCGGGCCGCCACCGCTGAGTTCGAGCGCCTGCGGACCGGCGAGCTGCGCGACTTCCGCGTGATCTTGATGCACGGCCAACTGCCGGGCTCGGAGAAGGTCGCCGCGATGCGGACGTTCGCCTCCGGCGACGCCGACGTGCTGGTGGCCACCTCGGTGATCGAGGTCGGGATCGACGTTCCCAACGCCACCGTGATGCTGGTCGAGGACGCCGACCGCTACGGGATCTCCCAACTTCACCAGCTGCGGGGACGGATCGGCCGTGGCGAGCATGCCTCCCTGTGCCTGCTGTTCGGTCCCAAGGGATCGGCCCGCCTGCGCGCGCTGGCCGACCACACCGACGGCTTCCGTCTGGCCGAGATCGATCTGGAGCTGCGGGGAGAGGGGGAGCTGATCGGCACCCGTCAGAGTGGGCTGGCGCAGTTCCGCGTCGCCGAGCTGCCGCGCGACCGCGAGCTGCTGGAACGTGCCCGGTTGCGGGCCGAGGCTCTCGACGACGAGGATCCGGATCTGGAACTGCCCGAGAACGCTTTGCTCGGTGACGCGCTGGCTGCGATGTTCGGAGCTGAGGCTCTGGCTCCGATCCGCGCGTAGTCGTCACCGGCGGCTGCCAACACGCTGGCGAGCGGCCGTGTGCGATAAAAGGGCAGCATATGTGCCTAAATATCGCACGCAACCCATTGGTTGCCCTTTGAGGGTGGTGGCGGGTCTGTACGGCGGTCGCACCCTCGTCGCGCCGAAGGGATCGGACACCCGTCCCACGTCTGATCGGGTGCGCGAGGCGGTGTTCTCGATCCTCGGCGACATCGCCGGCGCGCGGGTGCTGGACCTGTACGCGGGCTCGGGCGCGCTGGGTATCGAGGCGCTGTCGCGCGGAGCGGCGCAGGCGACCCTGGTGGACTCGGCCCCCGCCGCGATCGCCGCGATCCGGCGCAACCTGGGGGCGCTCCAGATCGAGGCCGAGGTGGTCGGCCGGCCCGTGGCCCGGTTCCTCCATTCCGCACGCGACGGCGCGCGTCAATACGATCTCGTCTTCCTCGATCCCCCATATCGCCAGGCCGAGCTCCTTGGACCGGAGTTGACGGAGGCGCTGGGCCCGGTGCTCTCCACTCGGGCTCGCGTGCTGACTGAGAGCGATCGTCGCCACCCGCTCGAGCTGGATCTCGAACTGGCCGACGAGCGCCGGTACGGCGACACTTTGATTCGCATCCATGACACCCGATAACCGCATCGCCATCTGCCCGGGCACGTTCGACCCGGTGACCTACGGCCATCTCGACGTGATCGGACGCGCCTCGAAGATGTACGACGAGGTCGTCGTGGGCGTCGTCAACCTCCCCTGGCGCAAGGGCAACACGCTGTTCACCGCCGAAGAGCGAATCTCCTTTCTGGAGGGCGCGACGCGCGACCTGCCGAACATCTCGATCGAGACGTTCGGCTCGCTGCTGGTGACCTTCGCGCGCGAACGCGGGGCGATGGCGATCATCAAGGGGCTGCGCGCGATCTCCGACTTCGAGTACGAGCTGGAGATGAACCAGCTGAACCGCCGGCAGGCGCCCGAGATCGAGTCCGTTTACCTGATGGCGTCGCCCAAGTACAGTTTCATTAGCTCGAGCGGCGTCAAGGAGCTCGCCACATTCGGAGGAGAAATCGACGAGTTAGTTCCCGACGAGGTGGCGCGCCAGTTGAAGGAACGGCTCGGGCGCTGACGAAACAGAGGTGCGCTAGATGGATGTCCTGGTACTGATCGACAAGCTGGACGACCTCGTCCACAACGCCAAGCCGGTCCCGCTGACCGACCAGGTCCGCGTGGACAAGGAGGAGATCTACGACATCCTCGACCAGATGCGGGCCACGATCCCCGAGGAGATCAAGCAGGCTCGCTGGATCGTCAAGGAGCGCCAGGAGATGCTGGCCGAGGCCAAGCGCGAGGCTGAGCGGATCGTAAAGGAGGCGCGCGAGCGCCAGGAGCGCCTGGTCTCCGACGAGGAGATCACCAAGCAGGCCGAGCGCGCCGCCGAGGACATCATCGAGGACGCCCGGGGTCGCGAGCGTGAGATCCGGCTCGGTGCCGAGGACTACGCCGACGACATCCTCAACACGCTCGAGGTCAACCTGAGCAAGTTCATCGCCGCCGTGCAGCGCGGTCGCGATCGCCTGGCGGGCAAGGACGAGCCCGCCGAAGTCTCCTAGCTCGCGCCGCGGGCGTTTCAGCGGCCGTCAACTCCGGCGTGGGTGGGTAGCGCGAGCCGCGCCGTCTGATCAAGCAGCCGCGGAGGGTGTGGCGTGTCTTGGCGCTTGTGGCGCTGCTTGACATCCGCCGCGTGGTCGGGCTGATCGCTGGGGATCGGGGGCTGACGCCCCCGGATCGGCGACAAACCCGGGGCCCCGGGCGCCTTTGGCCGATCGTGACGTTGCACCGGTCGGCCCCCACCGACAGCGAGCAACAAACGCATCGGAAAACGACGCGTATCGACCACGCAACGGCGACCCGCCCGGATCGTGCAACATCGTGATCGGTTTCGGCTCCCACGTTGCGGGTCGGCCCCCTCCCCCGAACCGGGGCGGCAGGCCCGGGACCCTAAGCCCGTCGCGCGGCGCGGACGGCGATGTCAACCAGCGCCGCCGACGCCGAGAAACCCAAATCCGATCTCGCTGCTTGAGCAGCGACGGCCGGGCGCGCCACTCAGCGCGTCTCGAACCCCGACAGCCCCTCGGGTTCCTCCTCAGTCACGTCGACCGAGGTGACGTCGGCGCTCATCGGTCCTGTTCGGCAGAAGCCGATCACGGAGTCGACCGCCTCCGGGGCGCCCTCGAGGACGACCTCGACAGTCCCGTCGTCGCGATTGGCCGCCCAGCCGCTGACGCCCTCGTTCTCCGCGGACTCCCGTGTGGAGTCGCGGAAGAAGACGCCCTGGACCTTGCCGTTCACGATCAGGTGGCGGCGGACCGTGTCTTCGCTCATTCGCGGCATTGTCGCTGCTCCGCCGCGATTCCGTCCGCCGGGCGCGCAATGCTGACCGACCCATGAACGCTCTCTGGCTGGCACTTGGCGTGGTCATCGGCGCCGCTCTGATTCTCGTCGCGCTGCGCCCGCGGTTGCGGGCGCTGAGCGCCGACGTCGCCCGCGGCGTGGAGCTGGAGCGCGAGCTGGTCAAGGCGCGGTCCGATCTGGAGCACGAGCGCGAGCGGGCGGCCGAGCGCCTGGCCACGGTCAACGACGCCCAGGAGCGACTATCGGCCTCGTTCAAGGCGCTGAGCGCCGAGGCGCTGCAGGCCTCGATCGCGCAGCTGAGCGAGATGGCCCAGGCGCAGCTGCGCACCGTCCAGACCGAGGCCAAGGGGGATCTCGATAAGCGTCAGCACGCCGTCGAACAGCTCGTCGCGCCGCTCAAGGAGCAGCTCGGACGGGTCGACGGCCAGTTGCTGCGCCTCGACCAGGAGCGCCGTGAGTCGCGCGGCCGGCTCGAGTCACAGCTGCGCACGCTGACCGAGACCGGCGATCGGCTGCGCACGGAGACCGGAGCGCTGGTGACCGCGCTGCGCAAGCCCAATGCCCGCGGCCAGTGGGGTCAGATGCAGCTGCGCAACGTGGTCGAGGCGGCCGGAATGCTCAAGCACTGCGACTTCGCCGAGCAGCACTCCTACGCCGGCGAGGAGTCGACGCTGCGGCCGGACATGGTGGTCAACCTGCCCGGTGGCAAGTGCGTGGTGGTCGACGCCAAATCGCCGCTGCAGGGCGTGCTCGACGCCTACCAGGCCCGTGACGAGGCCGAGCGCGAGCGCCACCTGCGAGATCACGCCCGTCTGCTGCGCAAGCACGTGAAGGCGCTCGCCGAGAAGGCCTATTGGGCTCGATTGGACACGACGCCCGACATGGTGGTGATGTTCCTGCCCGGCGAGTCGCTGCTCGGCGCGGCCTTGGAGGCCGATCCGGCGCTGCTGCAGGACGCGATGGCCCAGCGCGTGCTGATCGCCACGCCGACCACTCTGCTGGCGCTGCTGCACTCGGTCGCCTATGGATGGCAGCAGGAGCGGGTCGCCGAGTCAGCGCAGGCGATCTCCGAGCTCGGACGGGAGCTGTACGGCCGGCTGGTCAAGCTGTCGACCCTGATGGGCACCCTGGGAACGAGGCTCAACGGGGCGGTGCGCGCCTATAACGAGACGGTCGGCTCCTACGAGGCTCGCGTCCTGCCGGGTGCGCGCCGGTTCGCCGACCACGGCGCGGTGTCCGAGGGGCGCGAACTGCCCGAACTCGAGCCGGTCACCGTCAGCGCCCGGGCGGTGCACGCCGCCGAGCTGCAGCTCGACCTCGACGGCGACGCCACTCCGGCGATCGAGGCACGCCGCCCGCGCCGGCTACGCGCCGCCGAGTAGTCGCTCGCCCGGGCTCGCCGGCTGTGCGCGGGTTCCGGGCTCGTCAGCTCCGGGCGTCCCACCATGCCTGCAGATCACGTATCTGGTGGGGCAGGGGATCGGCCGATCGCTTCTGGCGCTTGATGTGGTCGAGCGCATCCTCGATCTCTAAGCCCGCGCGGACCGCCACCACGCCGGCCGCCACCGCCGCCGAGCGCTGCCAGCCCGCGCGGCAGTGGACATAGCTGACGCCGTCGTCGGCGTCCAGCCAGCCGAGCACCGTGCCTACGGCCCGCTCCAGCAGCTCCGGCGGCAGATGGCCGAAGTCGACTAGGTCCATGCGCTGCTCCTCGATTCCGGCCGCGGCATAGGCGGCGGCCACGGCCTCCCGCTCGCCGGGCTCGTACTCGTCGTCCTGGACGAGGTTGAGCACCCGGACGACCGAGATGCCGGAGAGCATCCCGACGTCGTCGGCGTCCAGCGGGTAGGCGCCGATCGCCAAGCGGTCATAGACCTCGGCGAAGCCGTAGCTGCGAAACCACTGCGACACAGCGCCATGATCTCCGCTGGGGCGGCGATAAGCTCGATTCATGGCGCTCCGGACAGATATCTTCGACCTCTCCGGACTCCATCTCAGCTCCGGCGAGGGCCGCCGCTTGGACCTGGAGGTGGCGATCGAGCCGTTCGAGCTGGGCGGCGAGCGCTACGAGGCGACGGCCGCCGGGGTGCCCGTCCGCCTCGACGTGTCGCGGACGACCGGCGAGGGCTACGCGCTGCGCCTACGCTTCACCGCGCAGCTGACCGGTCCCTGCATGCGCTGCCTCCAGCCCGCCCAGATGAGCTTTGACGTCGATGCCCGCGAGGTCTCCCAGCCACGCGAGGGTGAGGACCTGCAGTCGCCGTATGTCGATCACGGCCTGCTTAACCTGCATGCCTGGGCTCGCGACGCACTGGGGCTGATGCTCCCGACGCAGCTGCTCTGCCAACCCGAGTGCGCCGGCCTGTGTCCCGTCTGCGGCGCCGATCTGAACCTCGCCGGCCCCGGGCATGAGCACGAGCGCGAGCCCGACCCACGCTGGGCCAAGTTGTCCGAACTGCGTTTCGATTAGCGGCTGATACATTCGTTGACCGATGGCCGTCCCCAAGCAGAAGCAAGCGCACGCCCGCACCGCGCAGCGGCGCGCCCAGCACAAGCTCTCCGCGCCGGTCTACAACGCCTGTCCGACGTGCCACAGCCCACGCCGGCCGCATCGCGTGTGCCCGGTCTGCGGGAGCTACCGCGGGCGCGAGGTCATCGCCGAGACCGGCCAGCAGTCCGGCTGAGTCCCACGCCGCAATGGTCACCGTCGCCGTTGATGCGGGCGGGGCGGACCTGGGCCCCGGGGAGGTCGCTGCCGGCGCCGCGCGCGCTGCCGCCAATGGCACCCGGGTGATCCTGTTCGGCCCCCGTCACGAGATCGGCGAGGTGGCCGGGGTGGAGGTGGTCGACGCTCCGGTGTCGATCGCCAAAGCGGCCGATCCGGCGTATGCGGTGCGCTCCACGCCCGAGGCGTCGATCGTGCAGGCGGCCAAGGCGGTCGCCGACGGCCGGGCGCAGGCGCTGGTCTCGGGCGGCTCCACCGGCTCGGCGCTGGCCGCCGGCCTGTTCAACCTTCGGCGCGACCGCGGTATCTACCGCCCGGCCCTGGCGCTGCCCGTGCCGGTCCCCGGGGGGACGCCGGTGCTGCTGCTCGACGTCGGCGCCAACGTCACCTGCCGCCCGGAGCACCTGGTCCAATTCGCGCACATGGGCTCGGCCTTCGCCCAGGTGGTGCTGGGGCTGCAGAACCCGCGCGTGGCGCTGCTGTCCAACGGCACCGAGCCGGTCAAGGGCACGCCGGAGCTCGTCACCGTGCACGAGCAGCTGGCCGGCAAGGCGGGAACCGGGCTGAACTTCGTCGGCAACATCGAGGGCACCCAGGTGTTCGAGGCGGCGGCCGACGTGATCGTGATGGACGGCTTCACCGGGAACATCACGCTGAAGCTGATCGAGGGGGTTTCCGGACGCACCCTGCGCGCGATCCGCGACGCGGCGCTCAGCTCCCCGCGGTCCAAGCTCGGCGGCTGGCTGTTGGGACCGGCGCTCCGCGCCCTGCGCGATCAGATCGACCCCGAGGGCCCCGGCGGGGCCTACATGCTGGGCCTGCGCCGCCTGGGCGTGGTCGCCCACGGCCGTTTCACCCGCCGTGGCTTCGCGCGAGCGATCGAGGTCGCCGCTAGGGGAGTCGAGGAAGATGTGATCAGCGCCACGCGCGCCGCCCTGGCGGCCGCCGGCGCCCTGCGAATCCCCGCCAAGGGGGGAGAGGAGGAGAACGATGATTAGCTGCGCGTCCGAGGTGGCCTCTACGGTGGTGCGCCGATGACCCGCGAGCAAGTTTTCTCGTTGATTCGCGCGCACCTGGTCGACGAGCTCGAAGTGAGCCCCGACGCGATCCAGGAGACCACGCGCTTCAAGGAGGACCTGGAAGCCGATTCGCTGGATCTGTACACGCTCGTGCAGGAGCTTGAGGACTCCTACGGCGTGCGGATCTCCGACGAGGAGGCAGCCCGGATCCTGACGGTCGGGCAGGCCGTCGACTTTGTGCTCGCGAGCCCGGCGACCGCCAGCCAAGGCTCCGACCCTGAGTGACGACCGGCTCGCAGCCGTGGGCATCCAACCGTCCTGCGGACGGCATGCCGACGACGCTGCACGATCTGCTCGAGCAGTTGCCGGCCGCGCTGGCGGCGCCGGTGTTCATGCACTCCTCCTGGACCGCCAAGCGCTCGGAGTCCTACGAGCGGCTGGCCTTCCTGGGAGACAGCGTGCTGGGGCTGGCGGTGACCACCCACCTGTTCCCGCGCCTGGATGCCGACCGCTACGGTCCCGGGCGGCTGACGAAGATTCGGGCCCAGGCGGTATCAGGCCGCTCCTGCCGGGCGGTCGCCGAGCGCCTGGGGGTGCCGGAGCGACTGCGGGCGGCGGCGCCGGCGGCCGCGGCGCCCGGCGTCGGCGCCCTGGTCAGCACCGAGCGGGTGCTGGCCTCGGTGATCGAGGCGGTGATCGGCGCGTGCTACCTGCAGTTCGGATACGACACCACCGCCCGGGCGGTGGTGGAGGCCTTCGCCCCGGAGATCGAGAACGCGCTCGAGCACCCGGTCGATTTCAAATCAGAGCTGCAGGAGCGGCTGGCCCGTCGAGGCGAGCTGGTCGACTATGCCGTCGTCGACGAGCAGGGGCCGCCGCACGACCGTACGTTCACCGTCTCGGCGACGATCAACGGCGTCGAGATCGGCAGTGGCGCGGGGCGCTCCAAGAAGGACGCCGAACAGGAAGCCGCGCGGGCGGCGCTGGCCTCGATGCGGCCATGAGGCGCGTGGGATGTACCTGAAATCGGTCATCGTCAAGGGCTTCAAGTCGTTCCCCGACCGGACGAAGCTGGAGTTCGGCCCTGGGGTGAGCGTGGTCGTGGGACCCAACGGGTCGGGCAAGTCCAACGTCACCGACGCGGTGCTGTGGGCGCTGGGGGAGCAGTCGCCGGTTGCCGTCCGCGGCCAGTCGATGCAGGACGTGATCTTCGGCGGGGCACCCGGCCGCCAGGCGGCCGCGCACGCCGAGGTCGAGCTCGTGCTTGACGACTCCGACGGGACACTCGGACTGGGCACGCCCGAGATCTCGATCTTCCGGCGCCTGGACCGCTCGGGCGAGGGGGAGTACCGGCTGGCGGGAGCTCGCTGCCGGCTGGTCGACGTGATCGAGCTGCTGTCGGACACCGGGCTGGGCAAGGAGATGCATTCGGTGATCTCCCAGGGCAGGGTGGAGTCGCTGGTCACCTCCAAGCCCCGCGACCGCCGGCTGCTGATCGAGGAGGCGGCTGGGCTGGGTAAGCACCGCAAGCGGCGCCGCCGGGCTCAGCTAAAGCTCACGCGTACCCAGGACAACCTCGACCGCGCGCTGGACGTCGAGCGCGAGGCCCGCTCGCGCCTGCGTCCCCTCAAGCGCCAGGCGGAGGCCGCCGAGCTGCACGAGCGCCTCGAGCGCCAGTCCCTGGAGATCCGCTGGGAGCTGGCCCGCGACGACGCGCGAGACCGCGCGGCGGCGCTGACCGCCGCCCAGCAGGTGGCCGCGCAGGTGCGTGCCCGCCGCCAGGCGCTGACCGACGAACTGGAGCTCGTCGGCAAGCGACGCGAAGCCGCCGAGGAGGCGCTGGCGGCCCGCAGCGCCCAGCGAGAGGAGCTGTCGCGCCGCGCGTACGCCGCGCGTGCGGGCGCCGAGCGCATCGCTGATCGGATCGAGTCGGTGGACCGCTCGGCGAACTCGATCGAGAGCCGCCTGCAACGTTCGCTGGAGCACGTCCAAGCGCTGCAGTCCCAGGCCGACGCAGATCACGCTGACCCGGAGGCGGCAGGGCGCATTGAGCGTCTGCAGGAGGAGCTGGCGGCGCTCGACCGGGATCGCGAAGCCGAGCTGGCCCGGCAGCTGGCCGACCTTCACCAGCAGCTGGCCACCGCCGAGCAGCGGGTGACTGAGGCGACCGAGGTCGTGGACGAGCGGGCGCGACAGCGTGCGGACGCCGAGGCGGTCCTGGAGGCCGTGCGCGCGGCGCTACGCGAGGCCGAACGCGCCGCCGAGCAGGCCCGGCGCGAGGCCGCGCGCGTGGGCGGCGAGCTGGCCGGGGTCAACCAGTTCTTGCGAAACCAGGTGGGGGCGCTGCGCGGCGCGCCGCCGCTGGCGGACGCGCTCGACGTCGACCCCGGCTATGAGCTGGCGTTGGCCGCCGCGCTCGATGGTCGCCTGGCCGCTGCGGTAGTGGCCGAGCGCGACCGTGCAGCGAGTCTGCTCGATGCCGCCGGCGCCGACGGTGGGCGCGCGCTGGTGATCGGCGTGTCCTCGGCGACGTGGGAAGACGGAGCTCCGTCCGACCTAGGCGCCCCGGCGGCGCCGGGAGCTCAGCGATTGCTCGAGCACGTCCACGGCGACGGCGCGGCCCTGGGGCTGGCCCAGGCGCTGCTCGAGGACACGTGGGTGGTCGACGACCTGGCGGCGGTGGCCGATGGCTTCTCCGGCGTGGCCGTCACTCGAGCTGGCCGGGTGTGGTCGCCCCGCACGGGCGAGCTGCGCCAGGCTCCGGCAGTCGGCGAGGACCGGATTCTGACCGAGCGCAACCGTCGGCAGGCGCTGGTCGCCGACAGCGAGCGGGCCGCCCAGGCCGAGGTGAGCGCCCGGGACGCGGTCCAGCATGCCGGCTCGGAGGTCGCCCGCGCGGAGGCCGGGCGCGAGCGGGCCACCTCCGAGCACCGCGCGGCTGTGCGAGCGCTCGACGAGGCCGGCGAGGAGCGCCGGCGGATCGCCACGCAGATCGAGCGCCGGCGCGCCGCCCCCGACGACGGGGCGGGTGGGGGAGAATTCAGCCGGCACTCGCAGCTCACGGCCGAGTTGGCCGCGGAGCGGAGCATTCTCCAGCGGGCCGAGCGTGAGCGGGCCGAGCGCGCCACCCGCCTGGAGGGTCTGAGGGCGGCCGCCGCTCGCGACCGAGAGCTGATCCCGGTGATCGCCGACCTGCTGTCGGCGATGCGCGAGGCCCACGAGGGGGCCCGTGCGCGCCTGGACGGCTTTGATGCGGCGCTGGCCGCCGATCGCGAGGCCGGAGAGCACGCCGCCGGCGAGCTGCGCGCCTGCGCCGCCCAGGAGGCCACGCTGCACCAGCGGATCGGCACCGAGAACGATGCGCTGACGCAGGCCGAGGTCGCGCTGCAGCGGGCACGTGACCAGGCCGCGGAGGCTCGCGCCGAGCTGGAGCGGCTGGCCGGCGCGCTCGAGCTCGAGGCCGAGCCGGCCACCGAGGCGCTCGACGCCGAGGCGCGCGGGGCGCTTCTGGGACGGCTGGAGCGAGTGGCACGTCGGCGCGAGCAGCTCGGGCCGGTCAATCCGCTCGCCCAGGAGGAGTACGCCGAGGCGGTCGCCCACGTCGAGGAACTGGAGGCCCAGCGCACCGACCTGGAGACCGCATTGCGCGAGCTGCAGACGCTGATCGCCGACACCGACAAGCAGATCCGGACCACATTCGAGCAGACCTTCGCCGCCACCGCGAGCGCGTTCGAGGAGCTCGCCGCGCAGCTGTTCCCCGGCGGCTCAGGACGTCTGCGTCTGGTTGCCGAGGGAGACGGATCCGCCCGCCCGGCTCGCGTGCTCGGTGGCCGGTCCGCGCCGGGCCAGGCTGACGGCGGCGATGGGGAATCCGGCGACGACGAGGCCGATTCGGGCGATCTCGATCCGGACGAGCGCTCCGCCGAGGACCTGCTGGGGGTGGAGATCGAGATCACCCCGTCCGGCAAGGACCTCAAGCGCCTGTCGCTGCTCTCGGGCGGCGAGAAGTCGATGACGGCGTTGGCCTTCCTGTTTGCCGTGTTCCTGGCTCGGCCCTGCCCGTTCTACATCCTCGACGAGGTCGAGGCGGCGCTCGACGACCTGAATATCGACCGGTTCCTGGGGCTGCTGCGCCAGTACTCCCCGCGCGCCCAGTTCATCGTCGTCACCCATCAGAAGCGCACGATGGAAGCCGCCGACTCGCTGTACGGGGTTTCGATGGGGGCCGACGGGATCTCCAAGGTGATCTCGCGCCGGCTGCCGGCCGCCATCGAGGCTGCCGCGTAGCCGTCGTCCGCTAACGTCGCCGCCGTCATGGCGCGCGATTGGCGGGATCTGTTCATCGTGAAATCGGACCCCGCCCACCCGGCCGGGTCGCCAGCCGCTGTCGAAGAGGGCGGTCAGGAGCGGCGCATCGGACGGTTCCGGCGTCTGCGGGAGAGCCTGCGCAAGACGCGCCAGGCGCTGACGACCGAGATCCAGGCGACCCTGTTCGAGGATCTCAGCGACGAGACCTGGGAGCGCCTGGAGGAGGCATTGATCTACGCCGACGTGGGCGCGGCGACCACCGCCCGGGTGGTGGCCCAGCTGGAGCAGGAGGCGGCCGAGGAGAAGCTCACCGGCGGCCAGGCGCTGTCCGATCGCCTGGTCGAACTGCTGACCGAGATCGCGCGCACCGGCGATGACAAGATCGACCTGCGCGCCGAGCCGACGGTGATTCTCGTCGCAGGCGTAAACGGGACCGGCAAGACGACGACGCTCGGCAAGCTCGCCTGGCATTTGAGCAAGGAGCTGGGGCTGTCGGTCGTGCTGGCCGCCGGCGACACCTTCCGAGCGGCGGCAGTCGAGCAGCTGGAGCTGTGGGCGCAGCGCGCCGAGGTCGGGTTCGTCAAGGGCGGGCTGGGTGCCGATTCGGCCTCGGTCGCCTTCGACGCGATCGCCACCGCCCGGCGCGACGGCGCGGACGTGGTGCTGATCGATACCGCCGGCCGGCTGCACACCCAGGACAACCTGATGGCCGAGCTGGCCAAGGTCCGGCGGGTGATCGCCAAGCAGATCCCTGAGGCCCCGCACGAGACGCTGCTCACGGTCGACGCCACCACCGGTCAGAACGGGCTGCGTCAGGCGAAGCTGTTCTCCGAGGCCGTCGAGATTTCCGGCCTGGTGCTGACCAAGCTTGACGGTACGGCCAAGGGCGGGATAGCGCTGGCGATCGCGCACGACCTGAACATCCCGGTCAAGCTGATCGGCGTCGGAGAGCAACTGGAGGACCTGCGGCCGTTCGACGCCGCCGACTTCGCGCGCGCGCTGGTCTCCTGAAGACCCGGGCCGGGTGAGGGGGTGGATGGGTGGGAACGGAGTCATAGACTGAGGCAACGATGTTCGACTCCCTCGCCGAGAAGCTCCAGGCCACGCTGGACGACGTCCGCGGCCGCGGCACGCTGACCGAGGCCGACGTCAATGCCGCGATGCGCGAGATACGCCTCGCGCTGCTCGAGGCCGACGTCAACTTCAAGGTCGTCAAGAGCTTCACCAACGCGGTCAAGGAGCGCGCGCTGGGAGCCGACATCATCGGTCAGCTCAATCCCGGCCAGCAGGTGGTCAAGATCGTCTCGGACGAGCTGACCGAGCTGATGGGCGGAGCCGCGCAGGAACTGGCCTTCTCTCCCCGCCCGCCGACGATCGTGCTGATGGCGGGTCTGCAGGGCTCCGGTAAGACCACGGCGACGGGCAAGCTCGCCCGGTACCTGCGGGAGTCAGGGTCCTCCGTGGCCGTGGCCGCGTGTGACGTCTACCGCCCGGCCGCCGTCGAGCAGCTGATCAAGGTCGGGGCGCAGGCCGGCGTCGACGTCTATGAGCAGGGCACCGACCAGAAGCCCGTGGCGATCGCGAAATGGGCCGCCGACCGCGCCCGCGCCGAGGGCAAGGACGTGCTGATCGTCGATACCAGCGGGCGCCTGCACGTCGACTCCGAGCTGATGGCCGAGCTGGCGGACATCAAGAAGGCGATCAGCCCTCATGACGTCCTGCTGGTCGTCGACGCGATGACCGGCCAGGACGCCGTCAACGTCGCCGAGCAGTTCGCCGAGGTGGTCGACTTCGACGGCGTGGTCATGTCCAAGCTCGACGGCGATGCCCGCGGCGGCGCCGCGCTGTCGGTCAAGGCGATCACCGGCAAGCCGATCCTGTTCGCGTCCACGGGCGAGAAGCTCGACCAGTTCGAGCGCTTCCACCCCGACCGAATGGCTCAGCGGATCCTCGGCATGGGCGACGTGATGACCCTGATCGAGAAGGCCGAGTCCCAGTACGACGAACAGCAGGCGGCCGAGATCGAGCGCAAGCTGCGCAAGCAGGAGTTCGGGCTCGACGACTTCCTCGATCAGATGCGACAGATCCGCAAGCTGGGACCGCTCCAGTCGCTGCTGGGGATGATCCCCGGGATCGGCAAGGAGCTGCGCGGCGTCAAGCTCGACGAGCGCGAGTTCGATCGCCTGCAGGCCATCATCCTGTCCATGACCCCCCAGGAGCGACGCCATCCCGAGCTCATCAAGGGTTCGCAGCGGCTGCGGATCGCGCGCGGCTCGGGCACCAACGTGCAGGCCGTCAAGCAGCTGATCAAGCAGTTCGAGCAGATGCGCAAGGTGATGCGCCAGGTCTCCCAGGGCCGGATGCCCGACCTCGGCGCGATGATGCGCAACGCTCGCTGAGGCTGATCCGCGCAACGGTTGCCCGCCGGGCACGCTAACCTCATCGCTCGCTATGGCAGTCAGACTCAGACTAACCCGCGTCGGTGGACGCAAGAACCCGATCTGGCGGGTGGTAGTCGCCGATCAGCGTTCCAAGCGCGACGGCCGCGTGATCGAAACGGTCGGTCAGTACAACGCCCAGACCGAGCCCTCGACGATCGTGCTCAACGAGGAGCGCGTCCGCGATTGGCTTGCCCGCGGCGCGCAGCCGTCCGACACGGTTCGCAAGCTCCTGCGCACGCAGGGCATCTTCTAGAGGTTCCTCGTGAGGGAGCTGCTGGAGTACCTGGCGAGGGGGCTCGTGGAGCACCCTGACGAGGTGCGCGTCACCGAGGTCGCCGAGGACGACGGCTCGATCGTGCTGGAGCTGTCGGTCTCCGACGGCGACTACGGCAGCGTGATCGGACGCGGCGGGCGCACCGCGATGGCCCTGCGAGCCGTGATCAAGGCGGCCGCCGTCAAGGAGCACCGTCGGGTGTTCGTGGACATCGTCGACGCCTGAGGACCTCTTGAGCGACCACCGCTGGCTGCGCGCCGGGGTCGTCGGACGGCCGCACGGTCTTGACGGCAGCTTTCACGTCGTCGGGACGGAGGGGTCCTCGTTTCGTCTGCTGGTCGACGACATGGAGCTCCGTGTCGGCGACGAGACGCATCGCGTGGTGCGCGTCGCCGGCCATGCCGGGGCACCGATCCTGCGGCTGGAGGGCTCGAGCGTCCGGGCCGATGCCGAGGCGCTGCGCGGACGCGAGATCCTCGTCGAGCGCTCCGTGGCCCCCGAATTGGAGGAGGACGAGTGGTGGGCCGAGGACCTGGAGGGCTGCGCGGTGTGCGACGGCGACGAGCAGGTCGGCGTCGTGTCGCGGCTGCTGGGCCTGCCGTCGTGCGAGGTGCTGGAGGTCACCCGGAGCGACGATCCCACCCGTCCAGCGTTGCTGGTGCCGCTGGTCACCGATGCGGTGCGGGAGGTGGATCTGGAGCGCGGGGTGATCGACGTCGACCTGCGTTTCCTCGGCGAGCGCTGATGGAGATCGATGTCTTCACGCTGTTTCCGGAGTCGTTTGCGTGGTTCGCGGCTCAGCGCCACGTGACCAATGCGCTCGCCGGCGGCCATCGGCTGGGGCTGGTCAACTACCGAGACCACACGCCCCTGAGCGGGCGCCAGGTGGATGACACGCCGTTCGGCGGCGGAGCCGGCATGGTGCTGCGCGTCGACGTGGTGGAGGCGGCCCTGCGCGCCCGGTACAGCCTCGATCCCGCGCAGCTGCCCGAGCAGCGCCGGGTGATCGCGCTGGACCCCGGCGGCCGGCTGCTCGACGACTCGCTGGTCGACACGCTGGCCGCCGAGCCGGCGTTGACGATCCTGTGCGGACGCTACGAGGGCTTCGACGAGCGCGTGGTCGAGCACTTCGCCTCTGACCGGGTGTCGATTGGGCGCTATGTGCTGGCCGGCGGCGAACTGGCCGCGATGGTGCTGTGCGACGCGGTGCTGCGCAAGCTGCCGGGCTCGCTCGGGCATGCGGCCTCGGCCATGGAGGAGTCCTTCTCGGCGGCGCTGGAGGGCGGTCCCGAGTATCCGCACTACACGCGGCCCGCCGAGTGGCGCGGCTGGCACGTGCCCGAGATCCTGCTCTCGGGCCACCACGAGCGGATCGCGCGCTGGCGGCTGGAGCAGAGCCGCGCCCGAGCGGCCCGGGACTTAGCCAACCGCGAACATCGCCCCGGGGACGGTCCGCTACCATAGGCCGCCGCAAGGGGTGGGCAGCACTTCGGGGCTGCCTGCGCCCAGGCCTTATCCGCAAACGCGCCTCGTCCATGCGCCGGCGGCATCTTTATGAGCACAGTTATCGACAGCCTGGAGCGTTCTCAGCTCCGCCGCGTACCGGAGTTTGACGCCGGTGACAGGCTGCGCGTGCACTTCCAGGTGATCGAGGGGACGCGCCGGCGCACCCAGGTGTTCGAGGGCGTGGTCATCAAGCGCCAAGGCCACGGCGCCCGGGAGACGTTCACGGTGCGCAAGCAGTCCTTCGGCGTCGGCGTGGAGCGTACGTTCCCTGTGCACTCGCCCAAGATCGAGCGCATCGAGATCGCCGCCCGCGGCGACGTGCGACGGGCGAAGCTGTACTACCTGCGCGGCCGCGTCGGCAAGCGCGCCCGGGTTCGCGAGCGCCGCTCCGCCCGCCCGGAGGTCGCCGTCGAGCGCGAGCTGCTGTACGGGCCCGACGAGGCGGTCGACGCCTCCGGGGCGACGGCCGAGGAGGCCGTGGAGCAGGACGGACCCGTGGAAGAGGTGGCGCAGGAGGCAGCGGAGCAGGACGCGGCGCCGCCAGCCGGCGCCGGGGCCACCGATTCGGCGCCCGAGTCGGCAGGCGCAGACGCGCCGGCCGGCGAAGAGACGGTGTGACGAAGACCCGCAAGCCGCTGGCCCGGTCGGCGGCGGAGCTGGTCGGGATCATCGCCGTCGCGCTGGGATTGGCGCTGGCGATCCAAGCCTTCGTGGTCAAGCCCTACGAGATCCCTTCAGGTTCGATGCTGCCGACGCTGCACCTCGGCCAGCGCATCCTCGTCGATCGGGTGGGAATGCATTTCGGCGACCCGAAGGTGGGCGACATCTACGTGTTCCATCCGCCGAACTCCGAGACCTGCGCCGATCCCCGCGAGGGTCAGAACGCAAACGGTCAGAACGCCGGCCGGGCCTGCGACGTCGCCCAGGCGCAAGAGTCCGGCGAGACGTACGTCAAGCGCGTCGTAGGCCTGCCCGGCGATCGCATCTCGATCCGTGACGGCCATGTGTTTCGCGACGGCAAGGCCGAGAAGGACTCCTACACGATCCCCTGCGACGGATCGGGGGAGTGCAACTTCCCGCAAACCATCACCGTGCCCCGCGGCGACTACTACATGATGGGCGACAACCGGCCCGATTCCCTGGACAGCCGCTTCTGGGGCCCCGTGCCCAAGGCATGGTTGATCGGTGAGGCGTTCTTGACGTACTGGCCGCCCGATCGCGTCGGCGTCCTGTAGCCAGGGCGAGCGAGGCGATGGCGAAGCGCAAGTCCACCCTGAGCACGCTGATCGAAACGGCGGTCACGATCGCGATCGCCATCGGCGTGGCCTTCCTGGTCCAGGCCTTCGTGGTCAAGCCCTACCGGATCCCCAGTTCATCGATGGAGCCGACTTTGGACATCGGCCAGCGCGTGCTCGTCAATCGGCTGGTCTCGAAGCCGAGCCTCGGCGACATCGTCGTCTTTCATCCGCCGCACGGCGCGGACCCGAGCGTGCCGGTGTGCGGCTCCAGCTCGCAGGGCAATGGCCATCCGCAGGCGTGCGCCGTCCACACGCCGACCGCGTCCAGCCAGACCTACATCAAGCGCGTGGTGGGCGTGCCGGGAGATCGGCTGTCGATCCAGCACGGGCACGTGTACCGCAACGGCAAGCCGGAGAAGGATTCCTACATCAGGCCGTGCGGCACCGACAGTTCCTGCAATTTCCCGAAGACTTTCACGGTTCCGCCCGGCCAGTACTTCATGATGGGAGACAACCGTGCGGTCTCAGACGACAGCCGTTTCTGGGGTCCCGTCCCCACCAAGTGGATCATCGGGAGCGCCTTCTTCACCTACTGGCCCCCGGGACGTCTCGGCACCCTCTAGTCCGGCGCCCGCGGCCAAGCAGGCGGCGGCTCGCAAGCGGCGTCCGACCCGTCCCGGTCGGCGCCTGCTGAACTTCGATCGCGGCCTGGGGGTGCGCTTCGTGGCCGGCGCCGACGAAGCCGGCCGCGGTTGCCTGGCCGGGCCCCTGGTGGCCGCCGCCGTGCTGCTCGACCTCGAACGGCTCGGGCCCGCGCAGGCACGGGCGCTGGGCGCGCTGAACGACTCCAAGCAGCAGACGCCGGAGGGGCGCGCGGCGCTGTATCCGGTGATCCTCAGCGTCGCGGCCCGCGTAAGCATCGTGTCGCGCTGCGCCCCCGGAATCGACGCCCGCGGGCTGCACAAGACCAACCTGGCCGCCCTGCGCGACGCGCTGCGCCAGGTCGCCTGCGACGGCTGCGTCTGCCTCAGCGACGGCTTCCCGGTGGCGGGCCTCGGTCACGAGCAGCGCGCCGTGATCGGCGGCGACGCCAAGAGCGCCGCCATCGCCGCGGCCTCGGTGCTCGCCAAGGAGACCCGCGACCGCTACATGCGCCGCGCCGATGCAGCCCATCCCGGCTGGGAGTTCGCTCAGCACGTGGGCTACTCCACCCCTGAGCACCGCGAAGCGATCGAGCGCCTCGGCGTCTCGCCGCTGCATCGCATGTCGTTTCAGTCGATGGCATACCAGCAGCTCGCGCTCGGCTGACCGCCCGCCCGACGGCTCGCGGTCGGCTGACCCGGCCCGCCACGCCTCGCGCTTGGCTGACCGCCCGCCCGACGGCTCCCGCCGGGCATCAGAACGCTCCCTCCACGTGCTCGAGTGAGACCAGCCGGCCGGCGGCGTCAAAGCTCACCCCGATCGCATCGAAGCGCAGCACCTCGGCGTACGGCCGCTCGCGGCGCTCCACCAGCCACCGGCCGGCCATCTTGCGCACCTGCGCCCGCTTGCCCGCGGCGACCGCCTCCAGCGGCGCTCCCGCCCGGCCCCCGATCCGGCGAGCCTTGACCTCGCAGAAGGCCAGCGTGCGCCCGTCGAAGGCGACGATGTCCAGCTCGCCCCAGCGCGTCCGGAAGTTGCGCTCCACGATTCGGTAGCCGAGGCGCTCCAGGTGCTCGGCGGCCAGCTGCTCGCCGGTCGCACCGAGCTGGTGGCGGAGGTCGTTTCCCACACCGGCAACGCTACGCCCGATCGTGTGACGCGTGGGTGTCGAAGCGTGCCGATTCAGTGCAATAAAGCCCCTGCAATTGACGCACTTATTTGACGTTCGGACACCCACGCGTCACGCGATCGAGCGTACGTTCTCCAGATGCTCGCGCGGGTCACCACGTTCGCCATCGACGGTGTCCAGCCACGCCAGGTGTGGGTCGAGGTCGACATCCGCAGCGGGCTGCCGACGTTCACGATCGTCGGGCTCGGCGACACCGCGGTGCGGGAGTCGCGCGACCGGATTCGCGCGGCGATCCTCAACTCCGGCTTCAAGTTCCCGGCGGGCAGGATCACCGCCAACCTCGCGCCCGCGTCGCTGCGCAAGGCCGGTCCGGGCTTCGACGCCGCGCTGGCGCTGGCGCTGCTGGCCGCCAGCGGCGAGGTGCCGCGTGACGGGCTCGAGCGCTATGCCGTGTTCGGAGAGCTGTCGCTGGGTGGCGAGCTGCGGGACTCTCCGGGCGCGCTGGCCGTCGCCGAGGGGGCGCGTCGCGCCGGATGCGCCCGACTGATCGTGCCCACCCAGCGCGCTCGGGAGGCGGCGCTGGTGGAGGACCTGGAGATCGTCGCCGTGGGCAGCTTGCGGGCGGCCGCGGCTGTCCTCGCGGGCGGGCAGCCGCCGCCGCTGCCACCGGCGCGCGAGCCCGCCCCCGCCCGCGCGCGCCGCGGGGCCGCTGACCTGGCCGACGTTCGGGGGCACGCAGGCGCCGTTGCGAGCGCTGCAGATCGCTGCCGCCGGCGGTCACAACCTGCTGATGGAGGGGGCGCCGGGGACGGGCAAGACGATGCTGGCGCGCCGGCTGCCGTCGATCCTGCCGGCGCTGTCCCGTGCCGAGGCGATCGAGGTGACGCGGATCCACAGCGTCGCCGGCGTGCACGCCGGCGGACTGATCGAGGCGCGCCCGTTTCGCGCCCCGCACCACACCATTTCGTCGTCGGGCCTGGCGGGCGGCGGCTCGCCGCCGCGTCCCGGAGAGGCCACGCTCGCGAGTCATGGCGTGCTGTTCCTGGACGAGCTGTCGGAATTCCAGCGCCCGGCGCTGGACGCGCTCCGTCAGCCGCTGGAGGACGGCAGCGTGACGATCGTGCGCGGGCAGCGGGCGCTGCAGTTCCCCACGCGGTTCATGCTCGTCGCGGCCACCAATCCCTGCCCGTGCGGCTTCGCCGGAATCGACGAGCGCTGCACGTGCGGCGAGGCGGATCTGCGACGGCATCAACGGCGGCTGAGTGGACCGCTGCTGGATCGCATGGACCTGCTCGTCGATGTTCGCCGGCCGGGCGATGCCGAGCTGCGCTCGCCGCCGCACTGCAGCTCGGCCACGGCGCTGACCGCGGTGATGGCGGCCCGCGAGCGCCAGCAGCGGCGGCTGGAGGGGACCGGCGCGCGCTGTAACGGCGAGATGGACGTCGACGCCGTGCGCGCGCTCGTGCGGATGGACACGGCCGCCGAGGCCGAGCTGGGACGGGCCTACGCGGCCGGACTGCTCAGCGCCCGCGGTCGCCACCGCGTGATCCGCGTGGCCCGGACGATCGCCGACCTGGAGGCGCACGATCGCGTGCGCCAGGGCGACGTGCTGCTGGCGCTCAGTCTCCGTCAGCGATCGGCCGCCGACGCGATGGTGCTCTCGTGACCGGTCCCCGTGCCGCCGGCGTCGGCTCGGGCGCTTCGCGCGCCTGCTCGGACTGTCTGCGGCGCACCTGGCTGCTCGGCCGGCTGTCGGGACACCTGGACCTGGCGCGCGACCGGATCGACGCCCTGCTGGAGCTCTCAGACGTCGAGCTGATCGCGGCCCTGGCCGGCAGGCTGACCGACGACGTGACCCGCGGACATCGGGCGTTCGACGCCGGCGTGGCCCGCGCCCGCAGCGTCGACGCGGGCCTCGAGACGGTGTGCCGCTGCTCGCCGGCGTATCCGGACCGGCTGCGCGAGCTGGCCGCGCCGCCCGCGGTGCTGCACGTCGCCGGCGGGGTCGACCGGCTGGGCGTGCTCGACGTCCGCTGCGCCGGTCGCGGTCGTCGGCGCTCGCGCAGGCGTCGCCCTACGGGCTGGAGATCGCCCGGGTCGCTCGGGCGCGGACTGGCCAGCGCCGGCGTGACCGTGGTCAGCGGGATGGCGCGCGGAATCGACTCGGCCGCTCACCGGGGCGCCCTCGCCGTCGAGGCGGCGACGGTCGCCGTGCTTGCCGGCGGCGCGGAGCGGGCGTATCCGGTCTCGTCGCGGTCGCTGCACCGTCGGATCCCGCAGCGCGGAGCACTGTCTGTCCGAGCTGCGGGCCGGGTAGCGAGATCCGCCGTTGGATGTTCCCGGCTCGCAACCGCTCATCGCCGCGCTGAGCGTCATGACCGTGGTCGTCCAGGCGCGGCCGGGATCGGGCGCGCTGGCTGACGGCGCGGCATGCGGCGGAGCTCGGCCGGCGGTGGGCGCGGTTCCCGGGCAGGTCACCTCGCCGCTGGCGGCGGGTCCCCACGAGCTGCTGCGGGGCGGGGCCGAGCTGGTCCAGGGCGCACAGGACGTCCTGGATCGGCGTGTTCGGCGCCGCGGGCACGCTCGGTGCCGGCGCGCCGCCGCGCGGAGCTCGGCTGCCCGAGCCGGCAGCGCTGCTGGAGGCGATCGCCGACGGAGCACGAGGCCTCGGTCGGCGCTTCCAGCGCGCCGGTCTGGACGCGATGCCGGCCTGGCCGGGATGGCCGCGCTGGAGCTCGGCGGCTGGCTGCGTCGCGGACCGGGGGGTCGCTTCTCGGTCTCGGTCTGACCCACACCACTAACCTCGCCGGCGTGGCCGGCTCGTCCCCGCAGCGGCCGATCCCTGTGTGCTGTCGATCGCCGGCTCGGACTCCGGCGGCGGCGCCGGGATCCAGGCCGACCTCAAGGCGTTCGCCGCCTGCGGCGTGCACGGGATGACGGCGATCACGGCGATCACGGCTCAGAACACCGTCGGCGTAACCGGCGTGCAGGCGATCGAGCCCGAGATGATCCTTGCCCAGGTGCGGGCGGTCGCGCAGGACATCGGGGTCGACGCCGTCAAGATCGGGATGCTCGGGACGGTGGCCACGATCGAGGCGGTCGCGCAGGCCCTTGACGAGCTGGTGGCACGAGACGAACGCGGGGCGGGCGGGTCCCGGTCGTGCTCGACCCGGTGATGATCTCCGAATCCGGCGCCGAGCTGCTGGCCGGCGACGCCCGCGGGGCCCTGGTGGAGCTGCTGTTGCCGCGCGCGACGGTGGTCACGCCGAACATGCCCGAGGCGATGGCCCTGGCGGCCGCCGGCGCGGCACGCGGATGTCAGACCCCGACGCGGCCGCGCTGGCCCGGGCGGTCGCACGCTCTCGGTCCGCAGGTCGTGGTCGTCACCGGGGGGCACCGCGCGCAGGCCATCGACGTGTTCTTCGATGGCCGCCAGATCGTCGAGATCCCGGGGGAGCGCCACCCCGACGGCGCCGCCCACGGCTCGGGTTGCACGCACTCGTCGGTGCTGGCGGCGCGGCTGGCGTGGGGCGACGCGCCGCTCCAGGCCGCCCGGACCGCCAAGCGACGGGCATCGGACGCGGTCAGGGACGGCCTGGTCCAGGTCGGGGCCGGAACGGGTCCAGTCGACGTGCTCGGCGTGACATAATGCCGGGGTGCGCTTCCTGAGGATGAAGCCCGGGCACGGTGAGGTGCTGATCGCCGAGGGCGATGTCGAACTCGCTGAGGACGAGCTGCGACTGGTGGAGGAGTTCCGCCGTCAGCTGGACGCGGGCCTGTGGGCCGCGGTACCGCTCATGGACGCCGAGGGACGACGTCAGGCGCAGATGGTCAGATCGTTTGACGAGGTTCCCCGCGATGCCGAGCGCGTGATCTTCTTCCCGCGCGCGGCCGGGGGCCGGTAGGTCCGAGGCGGAAGCGTGCTGCTGGCGCTCGTCGCGACTGCGCTGGTGGCCGTAGCGCTGCTCTCAGAAGAGCTTCTGCCGCGCCTGGAGGACGCCTGGTCGCGTCACCGGGCGCGCCGGCGCATGTCGCCGGTGATCGCCTATGACCCCGGCCGCGACCGCCGCGCCGAGCAGCGTGCCCGCACGCTGCTGCCGCTCGTGCGTCAACGACGAGGAGTGGGGGATGTACCGGGACCTGGGGTTCATCCGGGTGTGGGGCACGCAGGCCGATGGACCGGTCGACGGCGGGGGAACCGGCGGCGCTGCCTATGCCTACCTGATTTACCCCCACAAGGCGATCGTCGCCTACTTCGCCCAGACGCACCGCCTGCTCAACGAGTACTGCGTCGCCTTCCCCGACGAGACCCGCCCCTACGGCTCGAACGGCTACCGGACTCCGATGACGTGCTGGCCAAGTGGATGGCGCTGACGGGCGACGAGGAGCGGCTGATCTCGACCGCCAACATGCACCTTCCCGGCCGCCAACTCGATCCGGCCCGGGTCAAGCGCGACCTGTGGCGCCTCTCGCAGTGGGAGCGGGCGCGGATGCGCGACGCGGCTCGCAGCGCCTCCAGCGAGCCTCTGGACGCGGCCGGCTGACCTCCGGTCGGCGGCCGGCCCCGCCGACCGGGCTGGGCCTCCACCGGCGACCGGACGGGGCCGCCGACGTGCCCCTGCATTTGCAATCGCTGCAATGTCGGTTGCATAAAGACGCTCGGAATCTCCTGCCGCTTGCCCCGACCCGGCTGGCCGGTACCATCTTTTCCCGTGGCGAACGTTTCGTATTTGCGGACGCCCATCGGGGCGCGTCGTTCGAGTGCGTCTACCGGTGGCACGACCAGCACTCCCAAGCGGATGCGCCGCGGGCGCTGGGTGCTCGCGGGCGTGCTGCTCGTGGCCCTCGCCGTGGTCGCCGTCGGGGCGATCATCTTCGCCTCCGCCAAGGCCAGTCTGACCACGGATTCGCAGGCGCCTCGCCAAGATCGGGATGCCGCTCGGCGGGGGGACGATCGAGAGCGTCAGCGTCACCACCGGCCCTCACAGCACGCCGATCCCGATCAAGGTCGGTCGGGGACCCGACGATCTATCCTCGCGGAGCAGATCCCCGCCAACGAAAAGGTTTCCGTGCAGGTGGTGATCAAACGTCCCGGGTGGATCGCCTGGCTGGCCGGAGGGAAGGAGCGACTGAACCTGACGCTGACGACCCCCACGGCCAGCCTGCGCTCGCACTACATCACCGTCGCTCACAATGCTCGGCTGCGCCTGCACTTCAAGTCGCCGGTGGAGGCCTTCGCCTATGGGCCGTCCGGGCACCTCCAGCGCCACGTGCTCGGCAAGGCGCGCACCGTGGTCACGCTGCCTCGCAACTCGGACGCGGGCTCCATCTACGTCTCCGCCGCCCCCCGCCGCTGGGAGAACGCCAGCCAGGCGATGGTCAGCTGGTTCCCGGCCGGCAGCTCGGCCAGCGCCGTGGCCAGCCCGGCCCCCGGTAGCCAGATCAAGCCCAATACACAGATCAGGCTCAACTTCTCAAAGCCCGTCTCCAAGGCCCTGGGATCGCATCGACCCGTCCTCACCCCGGCTGCGCCGGGTCACTGGCGCAACCTGACCAGCCACGCGATCGAGTTCGTGCCCGATGGCTACGGCTACGGGCTCGGCGCCAAGGTCAGCATCGCGATGCCCAATGGCGTGCATCTCGTCGGCGGCCAGGCGAGCGCGGGATCCGACGGCGGATGGACGGTCCCCGGCGGATCGACCGTGCGCCTTCAGCAGCTGCTGTCGATCCTGCAGTACCTGCCACTGAAGTTCAATTACGCCGGCGGGACGGGCGTGGGACTGAGCCCCGCCGCGCAGGAGAACGCGGCGGTCAACCCGCCGAAGGGCACCTTCTCGTGGCGCTACCCGAACACGCCCGACGCGCTCAAGAGCTTCTGGCAGGTCGGCGCTTCCGGCGTGATGATGCAGGGAGCGCTGATGGCGTTCGAGACCGACCACGGCCTGACCGCGGACGGACAGCCCGGTCCGGTCGTCTGGAAGGCACTGATCAACGCGGTCCTCGCCGGCAAGCACTCGTCGTTCGGATACACGTTCGTCGACGTCAGTGTCGGCTCACAGAGCCTCACGCTCTGGCACAGCGGCAAGACGGTCATCTCCGGTACTCCGGTCAATACGGGCATCTCCTCGGCGCCGACGGCCACCGGCACCTATCCCGTCTACGAGCACCTGACGTCGACGACGATGAGCGGCACCAACCCCGACGGCAGCCACTACAGCGATCCCGGCATCCCGTGGGTCAGCTACTTCAACGGTGGCGATGCTCTGCACGGGTTCACGCGCGCCTCGTACGGATCGCCGCAGAGTCTGGGCTGCGTCGAGATGCCCTTCGGCGTCGCCGGCGAGGTGTTCCCGTACACGCCGATCGGCACGCTGGTCCACGTCGCCTGAGATCGGTCGCGCTGCCCGCGCAGGCAGGGCTGATCGCCGGCGCACCGAATAGCGACCATCGTGTCCGCACTCCCTGTCCACGCCCCTCGTGACCCCCACGGGTCCGGCGAGGTCCCGCGCCCGGTCTCGGCGGCCTGGCAGGCGGCCCTGGACGCGTTCGAGGACGATCTGCGCCGGCGCGCGGTGGCCGCCAAGACCGGTAAGGCCTACGCCATCGACAGCTTGCAGTTCGCCCGCTGGGCCACTGCTCGCCAGCTGGCGCCGCCGGCCGTCGACGTGCGCGCGCTGCGGCGTTATGTGGCGGGCCTGTCGGCCGACGGCCAGGCGCCCAGCACGGTGGCGCGCAAGCTGGCCTCGCTGCGCGGGCTGTTCGCGGTGCAGATGGCGGTCGGAGCGCGCGCCGAGAACCCCGCGGAGCTGCTGAGCTCGCCCAAGCGTCCGCAGCGTCTGCCGCGGGTGCTCAAAGCCAATGAGGTGGCGGTCCTGCTGGACCGGATCGGAGCCAACACGCCGCTGGAGCTACGCGACCGGGCGCTGTTCGAGCTCGCCTACGCGTCCGGGCTGCGGGCCGAGGAGCTCGTCTCGCTGGACACCGATGCCGTCGACTTCGACGCCGAGACCGTGCGCGTCGAGGGCAAGGGCGAGCGCACCCGGCTGGTGCCGGCCGGAGAGCACGCCCTGCAGGCGTTGGAGCGCTACCTGGCGCGCGGGCGGGGCGCGCTGGTCAGCAGCGACAGCCGCGCGCTGTTCCTCTCCAAATCGGGGCGACGGCTGGGCACCTCGGATGTGCGTCGCCGGCTGCGGACCTGGTCGCGCCTGGCGCTGCGCCACGCTCCGGCGCTCGCCGAGGCCCATCCGCACGCTTTGCGCCACTCCTTCGCCACTCATCTGCTGGAGGGCGGCGCGGACCTTCGCGCGATCCAGGAGCTGCTCGGTCACGCCAGTATCTCGACGACTCAGGTTTACACTCGGGTAGAGTCGGCGCGGCTTCGGAGCGCGTATACGAGCTCCCATCCCCGGGCTTGACCAGTTAAGTGGGGTAAAGAACTGGAAACCAACGTCAAAGCGATCGAGCTGCAGGACCTGTGGAGGCGATACAAGGCCTCCGGTGACGAGCGGGCCCGCGAGCGGCTTGTCGTCGCCTACTCACCCCTGGTCAAGTACGTGGCCGGCCGGATGGGCTCGGGCCTGCCCGCGCACGTCGAGGAGGCCGACCTCATCTCCTACGGTCTGGGCGGTCTGATCTCCGCGATCGAGCGCTTCGACCTGTCACGGGAGATCAAGTTCGAGACCTACGCGATCACCCGCATCCGCGGCGCGATCATCGACGAGCTGCGGACCCTTGACTGGGTGCCGCGGTCGGTGCGGGCTCGGGCGCGGCAGTTCGAGCGAGCCAATATGAAGCTCGAGGCGCGCCTGCAGCGCGCACCTTCCGACGACGAGATGGCCACCGAGCTGGAGGTCTCCGTCGATGAGTTCCAGGACCAGCTGCTGCAGATCTCCAACTCGACGATCGTGGCCCTGGATGAGCTGTGGAACGTGTCGGACTCCAGCGGGGACTCGGTCTCGCTCCTGGACACGCTGCCCGACCGCGGCGCGCCCGACCCCCAGGTGCTGGTAGACGAGTCCGAGTTGCGCGACCGGATCGCCGATGCGATCGCCGCCCTGCCCGAGCGCGAGAAGCTCGTGGTGGCCCTGTACTACTACGAGAACCTCACCCTGCGGGAGATCGGGGAGGTCCTGGGCGTGACCGAGTCACGCGTCTCGCAGTTGCACACAAAGGCCGTGCTGCGACTGCGTTCCAAGCTCGCGGGCGAGCTGGACTAAGAGGCTGGTGGACCCGCCGCCGGGGCGGGTGTAAGGTCGCCTTTCGGTCGTTCGAGCGAGAGGAGATCAGCCATGCACAAGGCCGCGGATCGCATCCGTAATGTGGCCGTCGTCGGTCATCGCGGCAGCGGAAAGACCTCGTTGCACGAGGCGCTGCTGTTCCAGGCCGGCGTCGTCAACCGGCTCGGCAATGTGACCGACGGGTCAACCACATCGGATTCCGATCCCGACGAGAAGGCCCGCCAGATGTCGATCTCGCTGGCGCTGAGCTCGTTCGAGTGGCAGCAGCGCAAGGTGAACCTGATCGACACCCCCGGCGACTCCAGCTTCGTCGCCGACGCCCTGGGAGCGCTGCGGGTCTGCGAATCGGCGGTATTCGTGATCAACGCGGTGATGGGCGTCGAGGTGCACGCCAGCCGCCTGTGGCAGCGGGCCGCCGAGCTTGACCTGGCGCGCCTGTTGTTCGTCAACATGCTGGACCGCGAGCGCGCCGACTTCTTCCGCACGCTCGAGTCGCTCAAGGCCGCCTTCGGCCCCCACGTGGTGGCCACCGAGATACCGATCGGCGCCGAGCAGGAGGTCCGCGGCCTGATCGACCTCGTCGACATGAAGGCCTATGAGTACGACGGCGCCGCGCGCGAGAACTGCCGCGAGATCCCGATCCCCTCGGAGCTGCAGGCCCAGGCGCAGGAGTATCGCGAGAAGCTGATGGACGAGGTCTCCGAGACCTCCGACGCGCTGATGGAGCGCTACCTGGAGGGCGATGAGATCTCCCACGACGAGATCGTCGCCGCCCTGAAGGATGGCACCAACCACGGCTCGCTTCACCCCGTCACCTGTGGGGTGGCCACCCGCAACCTGGGCACCAACCGGCTGCTCGACGCGATCGTCGAGGACCTGCCGTCCCCGGTCAAGCACGGCGGTCTCGAGGTCGGCGAGGTCACGCTTGAGCCGGTGGAGGACAACGCGCTGTTCGCATACGTGTTCAAGACGCGCGCCGACCCGTTCGCCGGGCGCATCAACATCTTCCGCGTCTACCAGGGCACGATGAGCCAGGACTCGCAGGTGCTCAACACGCGCACCCACAACAAGGAGCGGATCGGTCAGCTGGTCACGCTCCAGGGCGGCCAGACCGAGCATGCCGATGAGTTCGGCCCCGGAGACATCGGCGCCGTCTCCAAGCTCAAGGAGACCCGGGCCGGGGATTGGCTGGCCGCACGCGACGAGCCGATCTCGATGCCCAGCATCAAATTGCCGGCGCCCGTGATGGCGTTCTCGATCGAGCCGCAGACCAAGGGCGACGAGGACAAGGTATTCACGGCGCTGCGGCGCCTGCAGGAGGAGGACCCGACGATCGACCTGCATCGTGATCCCCAGACCGGCGAGCAGATCGTGGCCGGGCTCTCCCAGGTCCACGTCGAGGTGATCGTCGAGCGTCTACGCTCGCGTTTCGGCGCGGAGGTGGCGCTCAAGCCGCCGCGCGTCCCCTATCAGGAGACGATCCGCGGCTCGGCCAAGGCGCACGGCCGCCACAAGAAGCAGAGCGGCGGTCGGGGCCAGTTCGGTGACTGCCACATCGAGATCGAGCCGTTGGCACCCGGCGAGGGCTTTCAGTTCGTCAACGCGATCAAGGGCGGCGTGATCCCCACCTCGTTCATCCCCGCCGTCGAGAAGGGTGTGCAGGAAGCCATGCAGGAGGGCGTCGTCGCCGGCTATCCGGTCAAGGACGTGCGGGTCCGCGTCTACGACGGCTCGTACCACACCGTGGACTCCTCGGAGATGGCGTTCAAGGTGGCCGGCTCGCAGGCCATGAAGCAGGCGCTCGAGGACGCCCGGCCGGTGCTGCTGGAACCGATCATGCTGATCTCCGTCAGTGCTCCCGAGGACACGGTGGGAGACGTGATCGGCGACCTGAACTCCCGCCGCGGACGTCCCCTGGGCATGGAGCCCGTGGGGGCGGGTATGACCGAGATCAAGGCCGAGGTACCGATGTCCGAGATGCTCTCCTACGCACCCGATCTGCGGTCGATCACCGGTGGACAGGGCGAGTTCACCATGGTTTTCGAGCGCTATGAGGAGATGCCCAGCCACCTCGCCGGCAAGGTGGTCGACGAGGCCCGCGCCGAGCGAGAGGCGGTCAAGGCGTAGTAGGCTCACAAATCTCGTGAGTACCAGGGCAATCCGAACCTCGGCGTCCGCCGACGCCTGCGACGTTTGCGGCAGGACACTGCTGCGCGGCGAGCATGCCGAGGTCTACGTCAGCGGCGGCAGCCGCCGCTCGGTGTGCGAGCTGTGCACGTCTCGGGCGCTGCACGGCGGCTGGGTTCGCGAGGGAACGGTGCCCGAGTACGAGGGCTCGAGCGACCGGGTGGACCGCCGCCGCTCGCTGCTCAGCCGGTTGCGCAGCCGTCGCGAGGCGGATCCGGCGGTCGAGCCCGAGGCCGAGGACCAGGCCGAGATCGACGAGCCGCGTCCGCAGGCGCCGACTCCGGACTGGATGGGTGCTTCCGGCGCCGAGCGCCGCGCGCCGGCGCCGCGGCGGCGCGAGCGTGACCGCCCGGCGGGCCGCGCGGCCCGCCGTGAGCGCGAGAACTCGGTCGGCCGCGAGCCCCGCCACGTCCGCGCGGTGCCGACCAGCATCGAGCATCGGATCTCTTCGGCGGTATCGCTGTTCAACGACTCCGAGCATCCCCGCACTGTGGCCGGTATCGCCCGTTCGCTGGGGTTGCCCGAAGTGTCGGTACACCCCTCCGACCCAGTGGCCGCCATTGTGCACGTCGTAGTCTCCTGGGAGCTGTGCTGGTATCGCTTCGAGGTCGATCTGTCAGACGAGGTCCCGAGCGTGCGCTCCGCCGGCCAGGGCTACGAGCTCGACGAACTGAGCGTGCTCGAGCGCCAGAACAACGCGGCGGCCGACGACCGCGGCCGCCTGCACCTCGGCGCCTGACGCCGACGACCGTGGTCGCCCCGGTCCGACCGCCAGTGTCCCTCTTCGCGAGCACGCGGCGCAACAGCGCCCCGAGCGGGTCAGTAGACGGACGTTCGATACCGATTCGTCAGCGACGTTGATTAGCATGCGCTCGGTGATCTATTGCGTAGTGCCTGAGGTTCTGGCCAGAGATCTCCTGGGCAAGCTCACCGATTACTACTCCGACGACCCCAATGTCACGGTGATCGTCGACCGCCGCAAGTCCGCGCGCCGCGAGGGCGGTTCATCGGGCGGGGGCAAGCGCGAGCTGCGCGATCGCCGCCGCGCGCGCGTGCCCGGCGAGCTCCCCGAGCTTCCCGAGCTCGCAAGCGATTGACCGGCACCGGTTCCGCAGGGGCCGGTTCTCCGCTGGCAAGGCTGATCGTGCACGTGGACGGCGGCGCGCGTGGCAACCCCGGTCCGGCGGCGATCGGGGTGGTCCTCGCGACCCCCGACGGCGTGGTTGTCGACGAGCTCGCCGAGCGCATCGGCGTGGCCACGAACAACGTCGCCGAGTACCAGGCGCTGCTGCGGGGGATCGAGCGCGCCGCGCAGCTGGGCGCGTCGGACCTGGAGCTCATCAACGACTCCGAGCTGGTCGCTCGTCAGCTGACCGGCGCCTACAAGGTCAAGCACCCTGCGATGAAACCGCTACACGCGCGGGCGCTGGCCGCGCTCGCCGGGTTTGACAGCTGGAAGATCCGCAACGTCCCCCGCGCTCAGAACGCCCGCGCCGACGAGCTCGTGAACGCCGCGCTGGACGACGAACGCTGACCCCTGGAGGCCACGAGTCGCGGCCCGATAGTCTTACGCGGGTGACCGAGTCTCTCATCGAGCTGAGCGCTCGCCTGCGGCAAACGGCAGAGCTGCTGCGCAACGGCGAGCTCGAGCCCGACGCCACCCTGGCGGCGGTCGAGGAGTGCGCGCGGCTGGCCTCGGACGCCAGCGCCCAGGTCGACCAGCGGGCTCGCGCAGCGCTCGAGCCGCTGCCCGACCTGCCGGGGCAGCTCCCGCTGCCCGCAGCTTAGAGCGCCATCTTGACCGCCGCCCCCACGCTGCGACCGGCGTATCCCGACCACCTGCGCGTCGAGGTCGAGACGTTTCTGGAGGAGATCCGCTTCTCCGCCGAGCACGCCACCTCCGGCCTGGAGGAGGCGATGCGCTATTCGCTGCTGGCCGGCGGCAAGCGGATCCGGCCCGTCCTGGCGCTCGCCACCGCCGAGGCGATCGGACGCCAGCGCAGCTTCGTGCTGCCGCTGGCGGCGGCGATCGAGCTGATCCACACCTATTCGCTGATCCACGACGATCTGCCGGCGATGGATGACGACGACCTGCGCCGGGGGCGTCTCACCTGTCACAAGGCGTTCGGCGAGGACGTCGCGATCCTGGCCGGCGACGCGCTGTACGCCGAGGCGTTCAAGCTGCTGCTCACCGAGCAGCGGGGCGATCCCAGCCGGGTGCTGGCGGCCGCCGTGCAGCTGGCCGGGGCCACGGGCGTGCAGGGCATGGTGGGTGGCCAGTACATGGACGTCGCCGAGACCGCGCCCGCGGGGTCCGCGGGCCTGCGCCGGCTGCACGAGCTCAAGACCGGCCGGCTGATTGCCTCCAGCCTCGAGTGCGTGCTGCTGCTCGACGGCGACTGCGCGGCGCCCACCGCCGAGGCGCTGCGTGCCTTCGCCGGCGAACTGGGCGTGCTCTTTCAGATCGTCGACGACATCCTCGACGTGACCGGATCCGAGGATGCGCTCGGCAAGCAGCAGGGGGCCGACGTGCGGCTGGGCAAGCGCACGTACGTGACCGAGTTCGGCCTTGACGGCGCCCGCCGTCTGGCCGACGAGTCCCACGAGCGCGCTCGGGCGGCGCTCCAAGTCGCCGTGGGCAGGGACGGGGACGAGCTGGGGCGGATCACCGACTTCATCGCGACCCGGAGCTATTGACTCATGACACATCGCCTCTCGCAGATCAACAAACCCCAGGACCTCCACGGCCTGACCGACGAGCAGCTGCAGCAGGTTGCCCAGGACGTACGCGAGCACATCATCGACACGGTGGGCGAGATCGGCGGGCACTTCGGGGCCAACCTGGGCACGTGCGAGATCGCGGTTGCGCTGCATTCGCTGCTCGATTCCCCGCGCGACAAGATCCTCTGGGACGTCGGCCATCAGGCCTATCCGCATAAGGTCCTCACCGGTCGCGCCGACCGGCTGGACACGATCCGCCAGTACGGCGGCCTGGCGCCGTTCTGCTCGATTGCCGAGTCCGAGCACGACATCATGGGGGCCGGCCACGCCTCGACGGCGATCGGCTACGCGGTCGGCCTCAAAGAGGCCATGCGCCGAGGCCACGGGCAGGACGGCCACGTGGTGGCGGTGGCGGGCGACGGCGCGCTGACGGGTGGCGTGGCCTTCGAGGCCGTGCACCAGGCCGGGGGAGACGGGACCCCGATCGTGGTGGTGCTCAACGACAACGGCATGTCGATCGCGCCCAACGTCGGCGCGATGTCGCGCTACTTCAACCGCGTGCGGCTCAACCCACGGCTGTGGCACGCCCGCGAGGAGGTCGAGGGCGGGCTGACCAAGCTGCCGGTGGGCATCGGCAACGCGTTCGAGCGCCTCGGTCCGCACTTCAAGGAGTCGATCAAGGCGTTCTGGGCCCCCGGCCTGTGGTGGGAAGAGCTCGATTGGGCCTACATGGGCGTGGTCGACGGTCACGACGTCCGCGAGCTGCGGCGCGCGCTGCGCGAGGCGCTGGCGGCCGAGCGCCCGGTGGTCGTGCACTGCGCGACGGTCAAGGGCAAGGGCTTCGCGCCCGCCGAGGAGGGCGGTCTGGAGGGCATGGAGAAATGGCACGCCGCCAAGCCCAAGTCGATCCAGAATCGGACCCCCACCACCACCCCCAACACCGCTCCTGCCCCCGCCACGCTTGCTCCCCAGCACACCGGCAAACGAGCGCCCAAGCCCGCGCCGCCTGCCTACACGCAGGTGTTCGGACAGGCCCTGGTCGCCGAGGCCCGGCGCGACGAGCGCGTGATCGGGATCACCGCCGCGATGAATTCCGGAACGGGCCTGAACATCCTCCAGCAGGAGCTTCCGGACCGCTATTACGACGTGGGTATCGCCGAGCAGCAGGCCATCCTGTTCGCCTCGGGGCTTGCCCTGCAGGGGGCAAAGCCCGTGGCGGCGATCTACTCGACGTTCCTGCAGCGCGCTTTCGATCAGATCGTGCACGACGTCTGCCTCCAGCGCCTGAACGTCGTCTTCGCGATGGATCGGGCCGGCCTGGTCGGCGACGACGGCCCCACCCACCACGGGGTGTTCGACATCGCCTATCTGCGCTGCCTGCCCAACATCGTGCTGATGGCCCCGCGCGACGAGGCGATGCTGGTGCACATGCTGCACACCGCGGTGCGCTACGACGACGGCCCGATCGCGCTGCGCTATCCGCGCGGCGCGGGCGTGGGCGTAGCCCTGCCGGCGCGACCCGAGCAGCTGGAGATCGGCACCGGCGAGATCCTGCGGGAGCCCAGCGTGGCCGGCGACGAGGCGCCGCGGGTGGCCCTGCTGGGCTACGGCACGGGTGTCGGCAAGGCGCTGGAGGCGGCCGACATCCTGGCCGCCCACGGCGTCCCGGTCACGGTCGCCGACGCTCGCTTCGCCAAACCGATCGACGCCGGTCTGGCCGCCCAGTTGGCGGCCGAGCACGAGCTGTTGGTCACGATCGAGGAGGGCGTTCTGGCCGGGGGCTTCGGCTCGGCGGTGTGGGAGACGCTCTGCGATGCGGGGATCGGGTTGGGCGGGGTCCGATTCCTGCGAGTCGGGCTGCCCGACCGCTATGTCACCCACGGCGCCCCGGGTCTGTTGCATGAGGAGGTCGGCTTCACGGGCGAGCGGATCGCCGAGCGGGTCCTGGCCGCGGTGGCCGAACGCAGTCGGGTCACCAGCGGCTGATCGCGACTGGGTCCCCGCTCGCCCGGCTGCCACATCCGGGCTGACCCGGCGCGGTGCCGCGCAGCCGATCACGTACCGTTCCGCCTGAGATGCGGCGCGTCAGGCTCGATCATCTGCTCTCCGAGCGCGGAGTGTTCCCGTCGCGCACGCGGGCCGCAGCCTCCGTGCTGGCCGGCGAGGTGATGCTCTTGCCCGAGCGCCGGCGGGCGGAGAAGCCCGGTCAGCTGGTCCCCGAAGACGTGCAGCTGGAGCTGGCGCAGACGCCGCAGTTCGTCTCCCGCGGCGGGATCAAGCTGGCCAACGCCCTTGACGCGTTCCGGGTCGCCGCGACCGGCCGCCGAGCGCTGGACGTGGGCGCCTCGACGGGGGGCTTCACCGACTGCCTGCTGCAGCGCGGCGCCGAGCACGTGGTGGCTCTCGACGTCGCCTACGGGCAGCTGGACTGGCGGCTGCGCTCCGAGCCGCGGGTGACGGTCATCGAGCGCCACAACGCGCGCCGGCTCGAGGCCGAAGCCCTGCCCTACGCCCCCGATCTGATCGTGATCGACGTGTCGTTCATCTCGGTGACCAAGGTGCTCGAAGCGGCGCTGGGCTGTGCCGCGGCGCGGTTCGACTGCCTGGCGCTGGTCAAGCCGCAGTTCGAGGTCGGGCGTACGGGGGTGGGCAAGGGGGGGGTGGTGCGGGACCCTGCCCTGCGACGCGCGGCGCTGATCGACGTGGGCGCGGCCGCCCAGCGGCTCGGCGTCGCGGTGCTGGGGTACGCCAGCTCCGGCCTGCCCGGTCCCAAGGGCAACCTCGAAAGCTTCGCCTGGCTGGGCGAGGACAGCCGGGGTGGCGTGGATGATCTGGAGGCGGCGGCCCGCCGCGTGGAGCCGTGAGGAAGGTCCGCTCGGCCACGGTGGTCACCCACCGCCGCCCCAAGGAGACCGCGCCCGCGGTGGAGGCCCTGGTGGCACTGGCCCGTGAGACCGGAATCCAGCTGCGCTTCGACGCCGAGGAGACAGCCAAGCACGATCTGCCCTCCGACCCAGTGGTGCAGGAGAACGCCCCGCTGGACCGCAACGTCGACCTGTGCTTCGCACTGGGCGGCGACGGCACGATCCTCGGCGCTCTGCGGGCCTACGCGGGCAGCGGCGTGCCGGTGTTCGCGATCAATTTCGGCGAGATGGGCTTTCTGGCGACCGTTGACCGCGAGGACGCGTGGGCCGGCTCGGTGCGGGCACTGGCCGGCGACTTCGAGGTGATGTCGCTGCCGGCCATCGAGCTCTCCACGGGCGACCAGGTCTGGAAGGGCATCAACGACATCTCGATCCAGCGCCAGCAGGGCAAGCGGGTCGCCGATCTGGACTACTCTGTCGGCGGCGACGAGGTGGGGCGCGTGCGCTGTGACGGCCTGGTGGTCTCGACCCCGGCCGGCTCGACCGGCTACAACCTCGCCAACGGCGGGCCTGTGCTGGCCTGGGGGGTGCAGGGCATGGTGGTGTCCTTCATCTCCCCCCACTCGTTCAGCTCGCGGCCGTTGGTGGTCGCTCCCGGCGACCGGGTGTCGGTCGGAAATCGCTCACAGGAGGAGCCGGTCGACGTGATCGTCGACGGCCGGCCGGTCGCCGTGCTGGAGGCCTCCGAGCGGCTGCACGCCTGGCTCTCGATCGACCAGGCGCTCCTCGCCCAGGTGCCCGGTACGACGTTCTACCAGCGGCTGCGCAAGAAGTTCGGGCGGCTGGCGACCCCGCTGTAGTCGGGCAGCTTCGGACTGTGGCGCCGCCCACGATCCGTCGGGGCCGCGTGGTACACCGAAGGACGTGCTGCACGAGCTGCGCGTCGAGAACCTGCTGCTGATGGACCGCGCCGAGCTGCGCCTGTCCGAGGGCCTGAACGTCCTCACCGGCGAGACGGGCGCCGGCAAGACGCTGCTCGCCCATGCACTGGACCTGCTGCTGGGGGGACGCGCCCGGCGGGGGATCGTGCGCCCCGACGCGCCCGAGGCCTACGTCGAGGGGGTTTTCGCGCTCCCGCCGGCGCTGGCGGGCGATGAGCGCCTGCCCACCGGAGCGCAGGAGATCGTGCTCGCCCGGCGGGTGTGGCCCGACGGCCGTACCCGTGCCTACGTGTGCGGCCGGGCCGCCACGCAAGCCGACCTCCAGGAGCTGGGGAGCCGCCTGCTGTCCTTCTACGGCCAGCATGAGCACCGCAAGCTGATGCTGTCCGCCGCCCAGCTGGAGCTGCTGGACGCCTACTGCGGCACAGATCACCTGACGCTGCGCGCCGGTGTGCGGGACGCCTACGAGCGCGTTCGCGAGCTGGACCGGCGCGCCGACGAGCTGCGCGAGTTGGCCGGCGCGCGTGATCGCGAGTTGGACCTGCTGACGTTCGAGCTCGACGAGATCGAGGCGGCCGCGCCGAGCGAGGGCGAGCCCGAGGAGCTGGCCATCGAGCGCGATCGCCTGCACCACCAGGACGAGCTGGTGAGAGCCCTGGGAGAGGCGGCCGAGACGATAACCGGCGAGGGTGGGGCCGAGTCGATCGCGGGCGCGGCCGAGCTGCTGGCGCTGGCCGCCCAGCGGCTGGAGGCGGCGGCCGGCGTCGATCCCGGGCTGAGCGAGCTGTCCGAGCGGCTGTCGGCGATGCAGTACGAAGCCGCGGACATCGGTGCTGAGCTGCGCGCCTATGCGCTGGGGATCGACGGCGACGCCGCTGCGGCGGCCGCTCGGCTGGAGGAGGTGCAGGAGCGCCTGGCGCTGCTGGCGCGCCTGGAGCGAAAGCACGGCGGCTCGATCTCCGAGGTGCTGGCCCATGCCGAGCGCTGCCGGGCGCGTCGCGACCAGCTGGCCGACGCCGACGAGGCGCTCGAGTGCCTGCAGGAGGAGTTGTCGGGGGCGCGCGGCGAGCTGGGGCGCCAGGCGGGCCGGCTCACCAAGACTCGGCGTGCCGCGGCGCCCGGGCTGGCCGCCGCCGTGCGCGATCGACTGGCGGAGCTGGCGATGGAGCAGGCGCGCTATGAGATCTCGCTGTCGGAGCGCGCGGAGGGCTGCGGTCCGCGGGGCGCCGATACGATCGAGATGCTGATCGCCCCCAACGGTGCCGGCACGCTGGCTCCGCTGCGAGAGGTCGCCTCGGGGGGCGAGCTCTCGCGGGTCATGCTGGCGCTGCTGAGCGTGGCCCACGGCGCGGCCGCGGCGCCGGGGGAGGGCGGAGGGATGCTGGTCTTCGACGAGATCGACGCCGGGATCGGCGGCCATACCGCCCGGGTTGTGGGAGAGCACCTGCGCTCGCTGTCCGCCGGCCGTCAGGTGCTGTGCATCACCCACCTACCGCAGGTGGCGGCGCTGGCCGACCGTCACTTCACGATCGCCAAGGACGCCGCGGTCACGCCGGCGACGACCACCGTGACCGCGCTGGAGGGCGACGCCGTCGTTGGCGAGCTGGTGCGCATGCTGGGCGCCTCCGAGCAGGACACAGCCGCCGCCGAGCACGCCCGCGAGCTGCTGCGAGCCGCGTGATCGTCGCAGTTTGCGCACAGCCGGACGTGCCGGGCGGAAACCGCCGAGCGGCCGTCTAGACTCCACAGGCGACCGATGGCATCAGGCGAAACGCGGTTCATCTTCATCACCGGCGGGGTCGTGTCCTCGTTGGGTAAGGGCATCGCCGCCGCCTCGATCGGCCGGCTGCTGGTGTCGCGCGGGCTCGACGTACAGCTGCAGAAGTTCGATCCGTACATCAACGTCGACCCCGGCACGATGTCGCCGTACCAGCACGGCGAGGTGTTCGTCACCGAGGACGGAGCCGAGACCGACCTCGACCTCGGGCACTACGAGCGCTTCACCGACGCCAACACGAACCGGGCGTCCAACGTGACCGCGGGCGGGATCTACAACACGGTGATCCGGCGCGAGCGCCGCGGCGACTATCTGGGCGCCACCGTCCAGGTGGTGCCCCACATCACCAACGAGATCAAGCAGCGGATCAGGCTGATGGCCGACTCCTCGGACGTCGACTTCGTGGTCACCGAGATCGGTGGCACGGTGGGCGACATCGAGTCCCTGCCCTTCCTGGAGTCGATCCGGCAGTTCCCCGTCGAGGTCGGGCGCCGCCGCTGCATGTTCATCCATCTGACGTTGGTGCCCTACATCGGCCACGCCGGCGAGCTGAAGACCAAGCCCACCCAGCACTCCGTCAACGAGCTTCGGCGGATCGGCATCGCGCCGGACATGGTCATGTGCCGCTCCGAGGGCGAGCTGTCGACCGAGATCCGCAGCAAGATCGCCCTGTTCGCCTCCCTGCCCGTGGAGGCGGTGGTCTCCGCCTACGACGTCGACGACATCTACAGAGTGCCGCTGGCGTTCAACGCTCAGGGCGTCGACGACTTCATCCTGCGCGAGCACTTCGGCCTGGAGGTCGGCGAGCCCGACCTGAGCGGCTGGGAGGCGATCACCCGCCGGGCTGCCGCGGCCGACCGCCGCGTGCGGATCGCTCTCGTGGGCAAGTACGTGAAACTCGAGGACGCCTATCTGTCGGTCGTGGAGGCACTGCGCCACGCCGGAATGCATCACGACGCCAAGGTGGAGGTCGACTGGATCGACTCCGAGTCGGTCAGCGATCCGGAGGTGCGCCAGCGCCTGCACACCGCCGACGGGATCCTCATCCCCGGCGGCTTCGGCGGCCGCGGCTGGGAGGGCAAGATCCGGGCCGCCCAGATCGCCCGTGAGGAGCAGATCCCCTACCTTGGCATCTGTCTCGGCATGCACGTGGCAGTCAGCGAGTTCGCTCGCCACGTCGCCGGCATGGACGGCGCCAACTCCACCGAGATGGACCTAGAGACCCCGTTTCCGGTGATCGATCTGCTGCCCGAGCAGAAGGAGATCGCCGACATGGGCGGCACGATGCGGCTGGGGGCCGATCCGGTCAAGCTGCACGACAGCACGCGGATCCGCTCGCTGTACGGGGAGGCGGTCGTATACGAGCGCCATCGACACCGCTATGAGGTCAACAACCACCTGCGCCGCCGGCTGGAGAGTGCCGGGCTGATCTGCTCGGGCACCTCGCCCGACGAGCGGCTGGTCGAGGCGATCGAGCTGGCCGCTGACGAGCACCCGTTCTACGTGGCCTCGCAATACCACCCGGAGTTCAAGTCCCGGCCCGAGCGCCCGGCCCCGCTTTTCTTCGAGTTCGTGGGGGCCGCCCTGGAGCGCTCCGAGATGTCGGGCCGCGGCCACAGCGCCGGCCGCTCCGAGCTGCCCCCGGTCGCCGACGGTGGCGGCTCCGAGCTGTCCCCGGTCGCCGACGGTGGCGGCAGGGAGCGAGACATCAGCATCTCGCGCTCCGTCGGGACGTGAGGCGCGCCAGCGCCGCGGAGCGCGAACGTCTGCACGAGACGTTCGTCGAGCTGTGCCGGATCGAGAGTCCCTCAGGACGCGAGCGAACCTGCGCCGACTGGGTGAGCGCTCGGCTGTCGGGGATGGGCCTGGAGGTGCAGGAGGACTCCAGCGGCCCGGCGATCGGCTCTGACGCCGGCAACCTGCTGGCGAGAATCCGGGGCACGTCTCCGGAGACCGTGCTGCTGTGTGCGCACCTGGACACCGTCCCGCTGGCCGCGCCCGTTGAGCCGGTGCTCGTCGAGGGAGCCTGGGAGAACGCCCACGAGGGCATCCTTGGCGCCGACAACAAGTCCGCGGTGGCAGTGATCCTGGAGCTCGCGCGTCGCTTCACCAACGGCAGCGAGCCGCCGCCCGTGGGCATCGAGCTGCTGTTCACCGTCTGCGAGGAGACATCGTTGAGCGGCTCGGCCGCGTTTGACGTCACCCAGCTGAACAGCGCCTTCGGCTACGTGTTCGACCACGCAACGCCGATCGGCGAGGTGGTCGTCGCCTCACCCACCCACTACCGCATCATCGCCGAGCTGCGCGGCCGTGCCGCCCATGCGGGAGTGCGCCCCGAGGAGGGCCGTAGCGCCGTGGCTGCCGCCGCCAAGGCGATCGCGGCGATGCGCCTCGGTCGCCTCGACGACGCGACCACCGCCAACGTGGGCATGATCGACGGCGGCTCGGCGATCAACGTGGTCCCCGAGCGCTGCCGGGTCGTCGCCGAGGTCCGCAGTCTGGACGAGGAGCGCGCCGCGGCCGTGACCACCGAGACGGTCGACCACCTCCAGGACGCCGCCGACGCGGGCGAATGCGACCTCGACCTGCAGGTCGAGCGGATGTTCCGCGGCTATCGCACCAAGCCGCGCGCGCCCCAGCTGGCGGCCGCTGAGCGCGCCCTGCGCACCTGCGGCTACGAGCCCCGGCAGATCCTGTCCGGCGGCGCCTCGGACGCCAACTCGTTCGAGGCCGCCGGCCTGCCCTGCACGTGCCTCGCGGACGGCACCGAGCGAAACCACGAGCCGGGCGAGCGGATCAGCACGCAGTCGCTGGAGGAGCTGTTGGAGATCGCGATCGCGATCGTCGACGAGGCCGCCGTGGAGCTCGGCGACGCGGGCGGGGGCGCCCCATGAGCGGCTACGAGCGGATCGACTCCGAGGTGATCTGGCGCGGCAAGATCATCACGGTCGGCACCGAGCGGTTTCGTCACGAGGACGGGGAGGAGGTCACCCGCGAGAAGGTCTGGCACCCTGGAGCGGTGGCGGTGCTGGCCGTCGACGACGACCACGTGTGGCTGACGCGTCAGCCGCGCGAGGCGGTGGGTCTCACCGATTCGCTGGAGATCCCGGCCGGAAAGCTCGATGTCGAGGGAGAGGAGCCGCTCGACGCCGCCAAGCGCGAGCTGGCCGAGGAGATCGGACAGGCGGCCGAGGACTGGCGGGAGCTCAAGGCGTTCTACTCGAGCGCCGGCTTCAGCGACGAGCGGATCATCTGCTACCTGGCCCGACGGCTGTCGGACTCGGATCCGACCCACCCGGCCGAGGCGGACGAGGACGAGCGCATCGAGATCGTCCGCTGGCCGCTGACCGAGCTGGACGCCGCGATCGCCGAGTGCGAGGACGCCAAGTCGCTGATCGCCTTGCTCTGGCTGGCCCGGGCCCGCGAGCGCGGCGAGCTCTAGCAGCAGCCGAGCCTGCATGGCGGCTGGCAGCCGCAGGAGGGGCTCTGAGCGGCCCGAATACCGATCGCGATGGCGATCGCCGAAGTCCCCGCCGCGCAGCGCCGGCTGACCGACCTGACCCTCGAGTTCCTGGCCGCGCTGGAGCTCGAGCGCGGTCTGTCGCGCAACACGCTGGAGGCCTACCGCTCCGACCTGCAGCAGTACGGCGCGTTCCTCGGGCGCCGCGACCGGGATCCGCTCGCCGTCACGCCGGCCGACCTGGCGGCGTTCGTCTCCGAGGTGGCCGCCGGCCTCGACGGCCGACCTCCGGTGGCGCCGGCCACGCTGCAGCGAAAGATCGCCTGCCTGCGCTCCTTCTATCGCCACCTGCGCCGCGAGCAGGTGCTCGACGACGATCCGACCTCCGAGCTGCGCCCGCCTCGCTCGCGGGCCCGCCTGCCCAAGGTCCTCAGTCGCGACGAGGTCAACCGGCTGCTCGAGCAGCCGCGCGGCGCCTCACCGGCCGCTCTGCGAGACCGGGCGCTGCTGGAGACGATGTATGCCTGCGGACTGCGCGCCTCGGAGGCGATCACCCTGAAGCTGACCGAGCTTGATCTGGAGGCGGGCATGCTGCGCGCTCGCGGCAAGGGCTCCAAGGAGCGCCTGGTGCCGATCGGCTCCAAGGCGATCGCCACCCTGCACGCCTACCTCGGCCAGGGCCGGCCGCGCCTGGTCGGCCTGCGCGACGAGCCGCACGTGTTCGTCAACCTGCGCGGGCGAGGACTCTCCCGCCAGGGGCTGTACAAGATCGTGCAGGGCCATGCCGCCAGCGCCGGCCTGGAGCACCGGATGAGCCCCCACACCCTGCGCCACACGTTCGCCACCCACCTGCTGGCCGGTGGCTGCGACCTGCGCTCGCTGCAGGAGATGCTCGGCCACGCCGACATCGGCACCACCCAGATCTACACGCACCTGTCGGCTGATCGGCTGCGCGACGTCTACTTCGACGCGCATCCCCGCGCCCACCTGGCGCGCCAGACCGACGAGGCGGCCTGAACCCGGCCGGCCGCGGGCGCTGCCAGAATCATCGCGGTGCCCCGCCCGCTGAAGGTCGCGCTCTGCGGCTGCCTGCTGCTGGCGGCCGGGTGCGGCAACTCCCGGACCGCCGTGCCCGATGTCGACCGCCCCGCCCCGCCGCAGGGCTTTCGCAAGCTGACCCTCGCCTCGGCCGGCGTCAGCCTGATCACCCCCCGCAACTGGACCGTCTCGAACCAGACGGCGCCGCTCGTGCTGACGCTGAACTCGGGTCCGGCCGTCGTGGCGCTGTGGCGGCTGGCGCGCTCCGCTCCGCCGCCCGCCAGTCCAGCGGCGCTCTCGTCCACGAGCCGCGCCCTGATCGCCGCGGTGCGCCGGCGTGATCCCTCCATCTCACAGCTGCGCGCCACCGCCACGCGGGTCGACGGCGCTCGCGCGATCCGCCTGGAGGCCCGCGAGCGGATCGCCGGCCGGATGCGGCGGGTCACCTCCACGCACGTGTACGTCGACGGCGCCGAGCTCGTCCTCGACGAGTACGCCCCGCCGGCCCAGTTCCCGTCGGTTGCGCGCAGCGTGTTCGGCCCGGTGCGTCGTTCGCTGACGCTGGTGCCGGTGAGCGTCTCGTCCTGACCGCTAGGGTCACGATCGTGCCCGAGCTGCCCGAAGTCGAGACCATTCGCCGCCAGCTGGCACCGCACCTGGAGGGCCGCACGCTGGAGCGCGTGGAGATCCTCGACGCCCGCTGGACCCGGCCGCAGGATCCGGGCGCGGTCGCCGACGAGCTGACCGGCCGCCGCGTGCAGCGCATCGGGCGAAACGGCAAGTACCTGGTGTGGGAGCTCTCCGGCGAGCTCTTTCTGCTCGTGCACCTGCGGATGACCGGAGCGCTGCTGTTCGATCCCGCGGTCGAGCCGCTTCACACCCGCGTGCGCATCCGGCTCGACGGCGGGCACCGGCTGGTCTACGTCGATCCTCGGCGCTTCGGCACCGGTCACGTGGTGCACGGTGTGCCGGAGCGCGATGCCTATCTGAACGAGCGGCTGGGCATCGAACCGCTGACGCCCGAGTTCACCGCCGAGCACCTCCGCGCCATCGCCCGCGGCCGCAAGGCGCCGGTCAAGGCGTTCGTGCTCGACCAGCGGCGGATCGCCGGGGTGGGGAACATCTACGCCGACGAGGCCCTGTTCCGGGCCGGGATCCATCCTCTGCGCCCCGCGGGAGCGCTCAAGCGACCTCAGCTGGAGGCGCTGCGCGAGGCGATCGAGCGATCGCTGGAGGCGGGGATCGAGGCCAAGGGCGCGACGATCGACGACTTCCGCCATGTCGACGGCGCCCGGGGGTCCTTCCAGGACCTGTTCCTCGTCCATCGGCGCGAGGGCGAGCCGTGCGTCAACTGCGGAACCACGATCCGAAAGCTCGTCGTCGGCGGGCGCGGGACCTACGTGTGCGAGCGCTGCCAGCCGCGCCCGCGCCCGCGCTCGGCGGCACGGAGGCCCGCACGGGCCTGACGTCGCTCAGGCGGCGAGCAGCTCGGGGAGCTTGCCGCGCGCGGTCGGCGGCCAGCAGCTCCTGAAAGCCGCCCAGCGTCTCGCCGTCGATCACGATCTGCGGGAAGGTGATCATCCCGGTGCGCTCCGCGAGCTCGGTGCGACCGTCCGGGTCCCTTGCCAGATTGATCTCGTCGTACTCGATCTCGCGCTTGGCCAGAAGCCTCTTGGCGCTGATGCAGAAAGGACAGTAGTCGGTGGTGTAAACGGTGACTGGCTTCATAACTTCAGAAAATATAGCGCAGGCTCGAGCGATGCCCGGCCCGCTGAAGACCGAGGCGATCGTGCTGCGCTCGATCCGCTACGGCGAGGCCGATCGGATCCTGCATCTCTACACACCGGGCTACGGTCGGCTGAGTGCGATCGCCAAGGGCGCCCGCCGGTCGCGCAGCCGCTTCGGCGCCCGGCTGGAGCCGTTCTTCCACGTGCGCGCCATGCTGCACGAGGGCCGCAGCGATCTGCTCACGGTCACCGGCGTCGACACGATCGCGGTCCATGCCGCCGTGCGTGACCATGCCGTCACGCTCGACGCCGCCTCGCGGGCCTGCGACGCCGTCTCGCGGCTGTTCGAGACCTCCGATCCCCACCCGGAGGTGTTCCGCCTGCTCGCCAACGAGCTGGCCCTGCTGCAGTCAGACGTCGCGCCACGCGCGGCCGGGCAACCGGCCTGGCGTTCCGGCTGAAGCTGCTGCTGGCGGCGGGGATCGTGCCCCAGCTGGCGGCATGCGCGGTGTGCGGCGAGACCGAGCACCTGCAGGGCTTCTCCGGTGCCGCCGGCGGGGTGGTCTGCAGCGCCTGCGAGGCGGCGGCCTTCGCCCTGCACGAGGACGCCTACCGCTTCCTGGTCGACGCGCTGGGCTCGCCCCTGGCCCAGGCGCCCGACGGTTCCGAGCTGGTGCTGCGCCAGGTGGAGCGCGCGATCGGCGAGACCGCCGAGCACCACGCCCAGGTGCGCCTGCGCCCGCTGCTGGCGGGTGGGCGCTGAGCGGCTAGTAGAAGCTGCGGAAGAAGCGCTGGCCCTGCGCGCGTGTGCTCAGCAGGCGCGCGGGCGCGATGCCGACCTCCTGGATCTCGCCGCCGACGACCTTGAGCACACCGCGGTTGCGCCTGCCCGGGGTCTGGTACCAGAGGTTCTTGCCCACGTGGAACGGCTTGCCGACCTTCAGCTTGCGCGCCACCGTGGCCAGGCGGGTGCCCGGACGGACGCCCTGCAGCGCGAAATGACGGTTGGCGGTCAGGGCGATCACGACCGTCCCGCGGATGCGCGCTCGCTGCTTGGTGGACACGAGCGACAGCACCCTGGGGGAGGGGAAGCCGACCCGGATCCCCACCGGGGTCAGGCAGTAGAACTCCATGTACCGGTGCCCGCGGGCGGAGCTGGACGTGAACGCGCGGCGGGCTCGCGAGCGGCTCATCCCCAGCCGGACCGGCCCCAGCGCGTCGGCCCGCAGGCTGCCCGTGGCGGCCGGGCAGCCCAGCGGCGTCGTACGGGGTCGGCCGGCAGTCCGCCGCTCGAGCTGATCCCGGCCGGCGCACCAGCGGCAGCTCGACGCTCGAGGGATAGGCGGCCGAGTGCTGCAGCGAGTACACGCCGCCGATCAGGTTGGGCAGCTGCGTGGCGGTCGGCAGCGCGTGCGGGAAGTCCGAGGTCGCGATCGTCACCCGCAGGCGATGACCCGGGCGCCAGCGTGTCCAGCGTCGGGAACACCTCGACGTCGTAGCGCGTGACCTGTCCTGGGACGACCGGCGTCTGGGTGACCTTGGTGTAGGGGTGATAGGGCAGCAAGCGGCTTGCCGTCGGGCGCGTACCAGCTCATGCCCGAGTTCAGCGCGCGCTGGTTGCCCTCCAGCAGCCCCGAGGTGAGCGCCGTCGCGGTGCCGTCGGGCGCCACGTCTGAGAGCTGCACCACCCACTCGGTGTCGGTGGTGGTCGAGCTGGCGTACAGGGTCGCGCCGATCGGCCCGGCGAGCGTGGTCGGCGTGGTGAACGGGGCGGTGGTGTAGTTCTGCGTGCCCGGGCCCGAGCTGGGAGAGGCCGGCGCTCTGGGTGCACGGGTCCTTGAGACCGAAGTAGGACAGCGCCAGCGGCCCCAGCCCCGCCGCCCATTGCTCGGTGGAGCTCGTGCAGGGGATCTGCGACCCGGTGAAGGCCAGCGGGTCCGGCTCCTGATGCGCTGGCGAGGCGCGGAGGCCGACAGGCCCGAGCCGGGCTGCAGGTAGTAGGTGGTGGGGCGGGCCTGGTCCAGCGGGTAGCGCGAGACGTCGGTGTAGCCGCCGCTGGAGAGGTCCTCGAGGTGCATCGGCGTGGTCGTGTCGGTGATCCCGGTGTCGACGCCCTTGAGCCAGTGATCGAACCACGCGAGCTCGACGCCGTCGAGGTCAAGGCCGTGGTAGCTCAGGCCCATCCCGGCGGTGACGTGGTACCACGGACCCTGGATCAGCTGATATCGCGAGGTGACCGGCTGGTCTGGGGCCATCGGGGCCAGCACCGGTCGGCCGTCGTAGGCGTTCTGAAAGCCGGCGTAGTTGAGCAGCTCGCCGCGCTGGAAGAGGTCGTACCAGCCGCCGATCAGGAACGCCGGAATGTGGTCGGAGACGATCTTCTGGATGTACTGCACGGGGTTTCGCTGGCCCCAGTAGGTCTGGTCATAGGCCTGGTCGCCGCCGGTCTCGACGTTGGCCAGCAGGCTGGCGTCGAAGTCCGCCAGGTCGTGGACGTGCTGCGATCAGGGCGGTCGCGAGGTCGTTGTTGCCCTCGGCGCCGGGCTCGATCAGGTTCAGGCTGGCGGTCAGGCCGAGGTAGAAGGCCGAGAACTCGATGTCCGGGAAGCCGCCGGCGAACGCCGTGTCGCGGTAGAGGTCGTTGCCGGCGATGATCGGGAACATCGCCTTGACGTGCGTGGGGCCCGCCAGCGCCGCGGTCGCGAACTGGTTGATGCCCAGGTAGGAGGCGCCCAGCAGCCCGACGTCGCCGTTGGCGTGGGGTAGCTTGGCCGCCCAGTCGACCAGGGTGGCGCCGTCCTGGCCCTGCGACGGGTCAAACAGGCCCAACTCGCCCTGCGAGCCCCCGGTCCCGCGGACGTCCACGAGCACGTCGATGTAGCCGCGCTGGACGAGGTACGAGCTTTGGCCCGAGAGCTCGGCCAGCGAGGAGGAGCCGGCCGCCGCGCCGGAGTCCTTGCCGTACGGGGTCTGGGTGAGGATCACCGGGAACGTGCCCGACGGCCTCCTGGCCCGTCTTGGGGTCGGTCGGGTAGTAGACGTTGGCGCGCAGCACCGTGCCGTCGCTCATCGTCACCGCCAGGTTGGTCTGGCTGCCGACGCCATAGCTGGCGGGCTCGGGGGTCCAGGCGAGCGCGGCCGGGGCTGCCGCGGCAAGTGCGGCGGTGGCGGCGATCAGGGCTCCCAGCAGGCGGAGGGCTCTCATCACGGCGGGCAGAATACTCCAAAACATGGAGTGGTGGGTGCGGTTCGTGGCCGGTTCGTGACAAATCCGGCCTCGCCGTCCGGCGCGCTGTCAGAATCGAACGAGATGACGGTCTCGACTGGATACGAGCACCCCGCCGGCCCCGTGGCCGACGGCTTCGCCGCGCGTGTTCAGGCACGCGAGGAGGCCGCGCTGGCAAAGCAGGCGACCCGCTCCTATCCGGCGCTGCGCGCCGTCGCCGAGCCCGACTGCGGCCTGCGCACGCCGTTTCAGCGAGACCGCGACCGGATCGTGCACTGCAAGGCGTTTCGCCGGCTCAAGCACAAGACGCAGGTGTTCGTCGCCCCCAGCGGCGATCACTACCGCACGCGGCTGACCCACACGCTGGAGGTCACCCAGGTGTCGCGCACCGTGGCTCGGGCGCTGGCGCTCAACGAGGACCTGACCGAGGCGATCGGACTCGGCCACGACCTCGGCCATCCGCCGTTCGGCCACGTCGGGGAGGACGCGCTCGATCGCTGTCTGCGCGAACGCTTCGGCGGCGGCTTTCGACACTACGAGCAGTCGCTGCGTGTCGTCGACGAGCTCGAGCGCGACGGGCGCGGCCTCAATCTGACCGAACCGGTCCGCGATGGCATCGTCAGCCACTCCGGGCGCTCCAAGGAGCCGGCCACCCTGGAGGGCAAGATCGTGCGCCTGGTCGACCGCGTCGCCTACATCAACCACGACATCGACGACGCCGTGCGCGCGGGCGTGCTGGCCGGCCACGACCTCCCGGCCGGGCCCCTGGCGGTGCTCGGACAGACCGGCGAGCGGCGGATCGACGCGCTCGTACACGACCTGGTCGAGCAGTCGGCCGCCGCAGGCGACATCGTCCAGGGACAAGAGGTCGGCGACGCCATGTCGCAGCTGCGCGATTTCATGTTCGAGCGCGTGTACCTCGGCCCGGTGGCCACCCGCGAGCACGCCAAGATCGGCGTCGTGGTCGGCTCCCTGTTCGATCACTACTGCGCCCACCCCGAGGAGATCCCCGACTCGATCCCCGCCGGGGAGCTGCCCGCTCGGGTCACCGACTACCTGGCGGGAATGACCGACCGCTTCTGCATCCGCGTCTTCGAGCAGCTCAGCGTGCCCGTGGCGTTCGCCCCGTGAGCCGGTACACCGCTGACTCCCGCGATCGCGTGCTCGACGCGGTCGACATGATCGCTCTGGTCTCGGCGCGAACCGACCTGCGCCGCGCCGGGGTCAACAGCTACTTCGGGCTGTGCCCGTTCCACGACGAGCGCACCGGCTCCTTCCACGTCCGTCCCGATGAGAAGCACTACCACTGCTTCGGCTGCCAGTCCTCGGGTGACCCGTTCACGTTCGTGATGGAGACCGAGGGCCTTGACTTCAAGGCGGCGATGGAGTCGCTGGCCGACCGCTTCGGCGTGGCGCTGGAGACCGAGGCCGAGGACCCGGCGGCGGCCGCCCGGCGCGAGCGGCGCGAGCGGCTGCACTCGCTGATGAGCCGCACGGCGGCCTACTACTCGCGATATCTGTGGGAGGCGCGCGAGGCCGCCGACGCCCGCGCCTACCTGCTGGGACGCGGCCTCACCGAGGAGACGCTGCGCGAGTTTCGCGTCGGCTACGCGCCCAGCGCCTGGGACCGGATCCTGATGGGCTCGCGACGCGCCGGCTTCACCGAGGAGGAGCTGCTGGCCGCCGGCCTGGTGCAGCGGTCAAAGTCTCGCCCGGGCAGCGTGTATGACCGCTTTCGCGCCCGGATCATGTTCCCCGCGGCCGACGCGCGTGGCAGGGTGCGCGGATTCGGCGCGCGCCGCCTGTCAGAGGACGAATCGGCCCCGGGCCGCCCGGCCAAGTACGTCAACACCGCCGACGGCGAGCTGTACCACAAGCGCGAGGTGCTGTTCGGGATCGACCTGGCGCGCGCGCACGCCGCCAAGGCGGGGAGGATGCTGCTCGTCGAGGGCTACACCGACGTGCTCGCCCTGCACCAGGCCGGGATGCGCAACTCCGTGGGGATCATGGGCACCTCGCTGACCGAGGAGCAGATCGCCGAGCTGCAGCGGGTGGTCAACGTGGTGGAGCTGTGCCTGGACGCCGACCGCGCCGGGCAGGACGCGATGCTACGGGCTGCCCGCGGCCGCCGGGAGAAAGCTGGAACTGCGGGTGGTGGGCCTTCCCGAGGGCTCGGACCCCGCCGATCTGATCGCCTCCGAAGGGCCGCAGGCGCTCCAGGCGCGCGTGCAGGCCTCGGTGCCGTTCGTTTCCTTCAACGTCGACCGGATCCTCGAACGGGCTGACACCCGCAGCGCCGAGGGGCGAGACGCCGCGCTCTCCGAGCTGCGCCCGGTGCTCGGCGAGCTGGGCGCCAGCGTGCTGCGCGACGAGCTGATGCGCCGCATCGCCGGGAGCCTGGAGCTGTCCGACAGCCGGCTGGGGTCGCTGCTCGCCCAAGGCGGCTCGGCGGGTCCGCCGGCGCCCTCGGGCGGCGTCTCGCAGAGTGGTCCTCCTCAGAACGGCTCGCCACCACCGATCAGCCAGACGGTCCGCCAGGAGCGGCTGTTCCTCGCGCAGTGCGTGGCGCTTCCCGAGCCTGGCACGGCTGCGCTGGCGGCCATCGACATCGACGAGTTGCTGACCAGCAAGGCGATGCGCTCAGCTGCTCGCCAGCTCCAGGGGCGCCTGCGGACTCCGCTGGCCGACCTGCCGCCCGGGGACGAGGCACTGGCGCGCAGCGTCGCCGACATCGTCACCCAGGCGGGACGCGTTCCTGATCCGAACGCGGAGCGCCTGGAGCACACTCGCCTCGTGCTGGAGCTGGGTCGCGTGGAACGCGCGATCAGCCGGGCCCGCACCGAGGGCACCGGTATCAGCGGACTGGCTGCCGACCGCGAGCGGCTGCGCGAGCAGATGCAGGCTGTCGTTGCCCGGCTGGAGAAGACGCTCTGAGAGCCTGAGTCAGTGCTGGGCGGCGCCTCTGAGCGCCTCGCGCAGGCGCACGCGCGCCCCGGTGCGCAGGATCGACTGCTCGTAGACCTTGGCTGCCAGACGGGCGGTGGCCACCGTGGCAAGCACGCAGATGACGGCCGACACCGCGACCTGGCCGAGCCCGATGCTGCCGATCGCGTACAGCGTGGTGGACGCGATCGGCGCAGTGGGGGGGATATAGGCCAGGACCTGGAAGAGGCCGTTGCTCGAGCCGCCGAAGATGATTCCGAACGACAGGGCATAGGAGAACAGCAACGGCAGCGCCACCGGGAAGGTGACATTGGAGGCATCGGACTCGCGCGTGATCAGCGAGCCGGCGGCGGCGAACGCCGTGCAATGAAGTGCGTAGCCGAGCACCATCCACAGCGCGCCGACCAGCACCACGCCGGTCGCCGCCCCGTGCAACAGGTCCGATCCGGTCGCGGTGGCCACGATCAGGAACGTGACCACCAGTGCGGCGACCTGGCCGAAGGCCGTCGCGCCCATGCCGATCACCTTGCCGGTGAGCAGCTGCGCCGGTCGCACGCTGGCCAGGAGCACCTCCACCACGCGACTTGACTTCTCCTCCACCACGCCGCTGGTGATGCGCTGGCCGTAGACGAAGATCAACAGGTAGATGAGGACCACTACCGCGAGCCCGGTCAGCCGCGTGGACAGCGAGGTGGGAGCCGCCTTGAGCCCGTGCACGGGCAGGGACCGGGTGCCCGCCGCCTGCGTCGAGGGGTTGCGGGCCAGCTGCGCGATCGCGCCGGCGAGCCGCGCCTTGCTGTCGCTGGCTCCCTCGGCGGGCTCCTGCTCGATCAGCACCTCGCGCCCGCCGACGTACAGCGCGTCGAGCTTTCCCTTGCGCAGCTGGGCGCGGCCGGCGGTCAGACTGGTGAGCGGCACGGCCTCCACCTTCTGGTCAAGCACGGCGCCGGCCTGTCGCACCGTCGCCTCGAGGGCAGCCTGGTTGCCTCCGACCACGCCGATCTTGGAGGCGCTCGAGCCCCCGGAGACCAGTGCGGGGATCCCCACGGCGCAGGCCACTCCGATCACGAGGATGAGCGTCGAGATCCGATACGAGCGCGCGCTGACGCGCTCACGGAGCTCGCGGCGGGCGACGAGCAGCGTCAGCGTCCACCAGGCGCGAGTCACGCGTGAGCCCCGGCGGGTCGTCGAACCGCCGCACGGAACACCTCGGACAGGCGGCGGCGCTCGAACGCGAAGTGCTCCACCGACCCCGCCGCGCGCGCGGCGTCGAGCACCGCATCGGGCTCCACGCCGTTGGCCAGCGCGACGGTGACCGTCCCGCGCTCGACGGCCTCCACGCGAGCACCGGGCGGCAGCTGCGCCATCCACCGGCCCTCGGGGTCGCCGGCGACGCGCACCGCCAGCCGGGGCGCGCCTCCGCGCGTCAGCTCCTCCACCGTGCCGGCGGCCACCAGGCGTCCCTGGTCGACGATCGCCACCGCCTCGCACAGGTGCTCGACGAGGTCCAGCTGGTGGCTGGAGAACAGCACCGTGGCGCCGTTGTGGGCGTGCTCGGCCAGCACGACGCTGAGGTCATCGATCCCGACCGGGTCAAGGCCCGAGAACGGCTCGTCGAGGACCAGCAGCTCGGGATCGTGGACGAGCGCGGCCGCAAGCTGCACCCGCTGCTGGTTGCCCAGCGACAGCTCCTCGACCTTGGAGTCGGTCCGCTCGCCGAGACCGAGCCGCCCGCACTGCTCCTGGGCAGAGCTCCGCGCGGCGACGGCCTCCATGCCGTGCAGGCGGCCCAGGTACTCCAGCTGCTCGAGCACCCGCATTCCCGGATACAGGCCACGCTCCTCGGGCATGTAGCCGAAGCGGCGCCGAGCCTGGGCATCCACCGTCGCACCCGCGAACCTGATCGATCCCGAATCCAGCGCGGTGACCCCGAGCACCGCGCGCATGGCGGTCGTCTTGCCCGCTCCGTTGGGGCCCAGGAAGCCGACGACCTTGCCCGCCTCCACGGTGAAGGTCATCCCGTCAAGGGCGACGACGTCGCCGAAGCGGCGGTGGAGTTGCTCCAGCTCAAGCATCCGACTCGCTCGGTACCCATGAGTGCCGGTCCGCTAACCGGTGGCTTGCGGAATCGGAAAAATCGGACGTGAGCAGCGCTTTTCCGTCCGGCGGCGATGGGAACATATGTTCGTACCGGATTGGAGGATCGGACACGATGGACAGGGACTCACTCACCACGCTGCTGGCTCGCGGACTGAGCGTCGAGAAGATTGCTCGGCGGTTCGGCAAGCACCCCTCGACGGTCTCCTACTGGATGGCCAAGTACCGGCTGGAGGCGCCCAACCGCGAGAAGCACGCGGCCAGAGGAGGGATCGCGCGGGAGCGGCTGGAGGAGCTCGTGGCCGCGGCCATGACGATTGCCGAGATCGCTGACAGGCTCTTGCCGGCTCTGCGGCTACGACCGCTTCGTGGGCGCACTGGAATTCCATCACGTTGATCGCGCTGAGAAAAGGCTCGGGATCAGCGCCAATGGCCTGACCCGGTCGATAGAGGCGGTGCGCGAAGAGGCGACGAAGTGCGTCCTCCTCTGTTCGAACTGTCACGCGGAAGTCGAAGGCGGGGTGCGACAGCTTGTCGTAAAGTGACGGCCCGGCGCCCACGGCCTCCGTGGTAGCTCAAATAGACACTCCGGGGTAGCTCAATGGCAGAGCGAACGGCTGTTAACCGTTAGGTTGTGGGTTCGAGTCCCACCCCCGGAGCTACCAATGGTTCAGCGAGCGATTTGAAGCTCTACGTCTGCTACGGGACGTGGACGGTCGGCAAGCCGGTGCACGCCCACCCGTGCGGGGAGGCCAACAAGGCGCTGCGGCAGGCCGGCTACGCGCCCGAGGTCGTGCGCTCCTATGGGCTCGGTGCGCTCCCCGGTGTGATCAACGACCGGACCCCGCGGCGCGAGGTCAAGGAGTTGACGGGCAACTACTGGGTGCCGCTGCTGATCACCGAGGACGGCACCGCGATCCAGGGCTCGAAGAAGATCATCGCCTGGGCGCGGGACCACCCGGCGCACTCAGCCGCCGCCTAGCCAGGTCCACCACCAGATCGGCCGCCCGCGAGGCCCCGGGGTGCGCCGCGGCCCAGGCGCCCAACTGGGCCGCCCGCGCGCCCAGCGCGTCCTCACGCAGCGCGCGGCGCACTGCCAGCCGCAGCGTCCTGGGCGACAGCAGCGGCCAGGGCAGCCTGACCCCGGCGCCGCTCCAGTCCAGGCGCGCGGCGTTCTCGGCCATGTCACCGACGTGCGGCACGGCCAGCACGCGCGACCCGCAGGACAGCGCGCGCACCAGGGTGCCGTGCCCCGCGTGGCAGACGACGAGGTCACAGCCGGGCATCGTCTGCGAGTACGAGAGCCACTCGACCAGCCGGACGTTGGACGGCACCGGCGTGGGCCCGGGCAGCGGCCGGCGGTTCCAGGTGGCCAGCACGCGCACCGGCTCGCCCTCCAAGCCTGCCAGCGCCGCGCGCACCAACCGGTGCGACGGGTCCTGGGCGGTGGACGGGGCGACCAGCACCAGCGGGTCCTCGCCGACCGGCGGATCGACGCGATCAAACGGCGGCTCCCACATCAGCGCCCCGACCACGTGCACATGCGGGGGCCACTGACGTGGATACTCGAGCTGGGGCAACGTGCCCACCAGGCACAGCTCCTCGCTCAGCCCGCCGTGCAGGCGGGACACCGGTCCGAGGCCGACCTGGCGCCGAGCGTCGTTCAACTCGGAGCGGCCCCGCTCCAGGCCCGCGCGCACCGGACGGTCGAAGGCCCGCCACAGCGTCGCGCCGAGCGCCGTGCGCGGCCGGCGGGCGCCGAGCGCATACGGTGGCCAGCCCCGCTCGCCGACCGGGTAGACGTGCGGGATCAGCGTCGCCGTCGGCACCGACTCCAGTTCGGCGGCCAGCGCCGGAGCGAGCGTGAGGATGTCGTGCACCACCACGTCGGGCTGCGCTGCGGCCACCGCCGGGCGGGTCTGGGCGACCGCTCGGACAACCGCCTCGTAGGGCTTTAGCGGCCGCTCCTGGGTGGGGAACACCGGATGCTCGGGCGCTGGCACGAAGTGCATCCCGTGGGCCTCCACGTGGTCGCGCCAGCGCGACCAGGTCTCGAACGTCACCTCGTGGCCACGCTCAGCCAGCTCGGCGCCCAGGGCCAGCATCGGGAAGGCGTGGCCGGGCTGGCCGAACGCCCCTAGGAAGAAGCGCCGCGGCCGGGCCGTGCTCAAGCCGCCAGCTCGGCCACCGCGCGCAACTGCTCGATCCGCTCCTGGCGGTCAAACGCCATCGGGGTGACCATCAGGGTGCCCACGCCGGCGTCGCGATAGGCGGCCAGCCGCTCGCGGACGAAGTCGCGGGGCCCGCACAGGCAGACCATGTCGATCAGCTCGTCGGGGAGGGCCTCGCCGGCCTCCGCCTTCTTGCCATCGAGGTAGAGATCCTGCACGTCGCGGGCGGCGTCCTCGAAGCCATACCGCCGCACGAGGTTGTTGTAGAAGTTCTGCTTGCGCGAGCCCATCCCGCCGATGTAAAGCGCGAGCAGGGGGCGCATCAGGTTGCGGGCGGCCGTGCGGTCGTCGGACACGTAGGTCTGGACCGTGGGCGCGATGTCGAAGCCCTCCAGCGAGCGTCCGACCCGGTCGGCGCCGGACTGCAGCAGCTCGCGAAAGTCGGCGACGAACTCGGGCGAGAAGAACGTCGGAATCCAGCCGTCGGCGATCTCGCCCGCCAGCGCCGTGTTGTTGGGGCCGATGGCCGCCAGGTAGATCGGGATCCGCTCCTGCTTGGGGGCGATCATCAGCTTCAGCGCCTTGCCCGGTCCGTCGGGCAGCGGCAGCTCGAGCGTCTCGCCCTTGAACTCGAGGCGCTCACGAGCCAGTGCCTTGCGCACCACCGCCACGTACTCGCGGGTGCGCTGGATCTGCTTGCCGAAGCGCTGGCCGTGCCAGCCCTCCGCGACCTGCGGCCCCGAGGAGCCGATTCCCAGCACCATCCGCCCGTCCGACAGCTCGTCGATCGTCGCCGCCGTCATCGCGGTCAGCGCCGGCGAGCGTCCGGGCATCTGGAAGATGGCCGAGCCGAGCTTGATCTGAGTGGTGCCGGCGGCCAGCCAGGCGAGCACGGTGGCCGCATCGGAGCCGTAGGCCTCGGCGGCCCACACGGAGTCAAAGCCAAGCCGCTCGGCCTCCTGGACCACCTCCAGCTGGTCCTGGGGGCCCATCCCCATGCCCCAGTAGGCGACGTTCAATCCAAGCTTCATCTGCAAGCTTCCTTTCGTGGCCAGGGGGTTGGTTGAGCGCGCCGACGGGGCCCGGTACATTGGCGGCCGCCGGCCTCACTGAGGCGGCACACCCTATGCGAACGCGACGCGGAGCGACCCTGGAGGACCTGCGGCAGGCGGTGGAGCAGCTGCCGCGCCACACGCGCGTCGCGATGCTGGAGGGCATCGAGTCAAACCCGATCATCGTCGGCGCCTACGCCACGGGTGACGGCGTGTGCCCGATGCTGGCGGCCCATCGCGCCGGCGGGCGCACCGCCGCGATCTCGTTCGCACGGGCATGGGACCGGGTGGCCTTCCGCGATGCCCGCCGGACCCGCGACGCGCGTACGCGGCGCGCCACCGAGCGCGAGCTGCTGATCCTGCGCTCGCACCTGGAGGCCAGTCTGCTCGACGACGAGCTCCCGGCCATAACGCCGTCTGGCGCACCCCAGGCGCACGAGCGCCTGCCCGCCCCCTCGGCGCGTGACGCCGCGGCCCCCGCGAAGGCGCGCCCGGGCGACCCCGACCGCGCGCTCGAGCTGCGCGAGCGCCCCGGCTGGGCGTGGACGCGCGTCGTGCGTCGCTACGACGACTATGAGCGCGTGCTCGCCCGCCTCGAGGAGGCGAACGCCATGAAGACGTCCGAGCCCGCCGGCGTGGGGTAGCTCAGGCGGTCGCACCCGGCCGCTGGAACACGATCTCGGGGATCACGCAGGCGGGGGAGACACGCAGCAGCATCCGGACCGCCTCGGCGATGTCCTGCGGGCGGATCATGTCCTGGGCGGCCACGCTCTCCTTGATGAAATCGGTCATCGGCGTGTCCACGAACGCCGGGCAAAGCGCGCAGGACTTGATTCCCTCCTGCCCCAGCTCCTTGTTCATCGCCTCGGTGAAGCCGATGACCCCCGCCTTGGTCGCCGAGTAGACCGACAGCCACGCCTCGCCCGCCTTGCCGGAGATCGAGGCGGTGTTGACCACCAGCGCCGCCTGGTGCTCGGCGGCCGCTGCGCGCAGAAGCTCGACGCATTCGCGGTAGAAGAGCACGACCGCGCGCAGGTTGACGTCGAGCTGCATGTCCAGGTGCTTGGTCTGGATCTCACCCGCGGGCGCTCCGACACCCACGCCGGCGTTGTTGACCAGTACGTCCAGGCGGCCGAAGCGCTCGCGATGGGTGGTGACCACCTCGCGGATGACGGCCTCGTCGGCCATGCTGCCGGCCACCGAGGCGATCTCGCGACCGTCGCCCGCCAGGTCGGCGACGGCCTGCTGAAGCTTGTCCGGGCGGCGCGCGGCGACCGTCACGCCGTAGCCCTCCTCCAGCAACATGCGGGCGATCTCCAGCCCGATGCCACTTGAACCTCCGGTCACGATTGCCGCGCGTTGTGCCATGCCACTCCTCGGTGCCTCGGGGTCTTGATCGGAGCGGTATCCAAGCAGGCCGGCGCGCGCCGCGGGCGATACTTGCCACATGAGCGCGTCGACTCCGCCGCCTCCCGAGGACGAGGCGCCCGAGCGTGAGACCAGCTCCGTGGAGCTGTTGTGGGACCTGGTGTTCGTGTTCGCCGTCACCCAGGTGACGACCCTGCTGGCGGCGGCACGACCGTCCTGGGGGAGGTTCGGTCAAGCGATGCTCGTGCTCGCGCTGATCTGGTGGGCCTGGTCGGCGTTCGTGTGGGCCTCCAACGCGCTGGAGGCCGAGTCTCGTGTCCTGCGCGGGTTTCTCCTGGTGGCCACGGTCCTCATCTTCATCGTCGGGCTGGCGCTCCCGCGCGCGTTTGGCGACGAGGCGCTGCTGTTCGCCGTGGCCTACGTGCTGGTGCGGATCGCGCACATGAAGCTCTACATCGACGCGGCGAATGCCGGCCGGGCGGGAATCAGGGCGATCCTCGGGTTCGCCGCCACCACGGGGGTCGGCATGCTGCTGCTGATCGTCGGCGCGCTCATCGGCGGCTGGCCTCGCGACGCGCTGTGGACGGCGGCGGTGGCGATCGACTACGCCGGCCCGGCGTGGCTGACGCGCGAGCGTCTGCGGGGCCTGCAGCAGGTCGCCGTGGCGCATTTCGCCGATCGCTACGGGGACTTCATCATCATCTGCCTGGGTGAGTCGATCGTCTCGATCGGCGTCGGCATGAGCGACACCGAGCACCGGCTGAGCCTCGCCCTGGCGGCGAGCGCCTCACTGGGCCTGCTGATCGCGCTGGGGATGTGGTGGACGTACTTCGACAGCGTCGCCGCCGCGGCCCGGGATCGACTGCGCAGCCACGGCGATCCCGTCCTGGCGGCGGCCGACTCCTATAGCTATCTGCACCTGCTGATCGTGGCCGGGGTGATCATCTACGCCGGCGGCATCAGGATGGTGGTCCACTCCCCGTTGGCGTCGCCGATGCCCGGTCCCGGGCGGCTGGCTATCTGCGGTGGCGTGGCGCTGTACCTCGTGGGGGTCTCGGCGTTTCGGCTGCGCATGCTTGCGCAGTACAGCCGCGGACGGCTCGCCGTGGCCGTGGCTCTGCTCGTGCTCTGCGCCGCCTGCGGCGCCCTGCCGGCCTGGACTATCGACGCCGGCGTCGCCGGGCTGGTGGTCGGCCTGTGCGGGGCCGAGTCGCTCGCCGAGCATCGTCGCCGTGAGGAGGGGGAGGAGGTGAAACCAGACCGTGGCCCGGATCGTCGACCCGGGCCACGGACTGGCGTGAGAGCGTCCTAGGAAAGGATGCGTGCCTGCGACAGCGTCACTTGTTGACCGAGAACGCGAACACCGTCGTCGAGCTGTACGGCTTGCCCGGGTTCAGGGTCGTGGAGGGGAAGTTCGGCTGGTTGGGCGAGTTGGGGAAGTGCTGGGTCTCCAGCGTGAACCCGTCGCCCTGCCGGTAGGCATGTCCCGACGTACCGACCAGGTCTCCGAGCATGAAGTTGCCGGTGTACATCTGGACGCCCGGCTCCGTCGTGGTCGTCGTGAGCACCCGGCCGCTCGCCGGATCGACCGCCTTGGAGGCGAGCCGCGGAGCACCACCGCTGGCGCCGTTAAGCACCCAGTTGTGGTCATAGCCATGGGCGAGCAGCAACTGGTGGAAGTTGGCGTTGATGTCGCGGCCGATCGGCTTCAGCTTGCGGAAGTCCATCGGCGTGCCGGCCACCGGCACGATCTTGCCCGTCGGGATCTGCGTGTCGTCGGTCGGCGTGTACTTGTCCGCGTTGAGCATCAGCTCCTGGTTGTAGATCGTGCCCGACGCCTCGCCGCCGAGGTTGAAGTACGTGTGGTTGGTCAGGTTGATGACCGTCGGCTTGTCGGTCGTGGCGTCGTAGTGGATCGCCAGCGCGTTCTTGGCGCCCAGCGTGAACGTGACCTTGGCGACCACCGTGCCGGGGAAGCCGTCCTGGCCGTCCGGGCTGGTATAGGTCAGCTCCAGCGTGGCGCCCGCGGACGTCATGCTCGTCTTGGCCGTCCACACCTGCTTGTTCCAGGCATCGGTCCCGCCGTGCAGGGTGTTGGGGCCGTTGTTGACCGGCAGGTGATAGGTCTGGCCGTTGAGCGTGAACTTGCCGCCGGCGATGCGGTTGCCGAAGCGGCCGATCGTGGCGCCGAAATACGTGGTGCCCGAGCCACCGGCGGGCTGCTTGGTGGCGTCATCGGCCACGTAGCCCTTGAGGTCCTTGAAGCCGAGCGCGACGTTGGCCAGCTTGCCGTTCTTGCCCGGGACCCAGATCGACTGGACGATGCCGCCGAAGTTGGTGATGTTGACCTTCATCGAGCCGTTGGACAGCGTGTACAGCCTGACGGCCTTGCCGCCCACGGTTCCCCACGGTTTCGAGGTGATTTTGGGTGCCGCGGCCGCGTGGGCGGGCTTGCCCTGCGCCAGGGCGCTGGCGCCCAGGGCGGAAACCGCCGCCAGCGCGACGATCGCCGAGATGGACGTGCGGACCCGCCTGGACCGGCGCGCCCGTCGTGATGATGATGACCCACTGTGCATGCGCAAACTTCCTTTCGTTCTGCCGCCGTCCGTGTTTGCCGACAGCGGACCAGGCCTGGGGCGAGCGCTGGGTTGTCAGGTCGCACGCGGTAGGGCCGCTCTCTCCTCTGGGTGCGCCGCCGCTCCGGCCGTATCGTTCGGCGGTGTTCGGCGGTGCATTCTCGGCCGCTGTTACCCGCCTCCCAGCCCTTTCAATCCACAACTTGTTAGCGCTCACACCTGATTCGCGCGGCGAGCCGGGTGAGCCCCCCGGCCCCGGCGGTCCCGGCGGCCCACGAGGACCTGGCAGCCCACCGGCCCCAGCGGACCTGGTGCGGACGGCTCCGGCTCGCTCGGGTCGTTGCGCAACCCCCTGACGCGCGACCGGCGCTCAGGCCTCGCCAACCGAGTCCGGTGGCATCTCTTCGCGGCCGTCGATCAGCTTTCCCAGGTAGGCGATCATGCGCTGCGACACGGCGGTGGCGAACTGCCGCTCGCCACCGTTGACGACTGCCTCTTCACCGGACTCGGGCAGCCGGTCCGCCACCTCCGGCGCCAGCCGCCACAGCAGGTCCGAGGCGAGTTCGGCGGCGGTGCGCACGACCCCCGGCTCGAACGACCACAGGACCTCGAACCGGCGCTCGGCGTCGGCCAGTTCGATCTGGCTGGGCTGCTCCCAGGCCGCCAGGCAGGCCTGGGCGTCGGGTGCGTCGACGATCAACATCCATTCGCGTGCCAGCGGGTGAGTCAGGCCGATCGGGACCTCGGTGGGCGCTCCGGCCGGCTCCGAGATCTCGGAGAAGTCGCCCAGCACCACCGCCGCCGAGGCCGTTCGGGTCAGCTCGATCCAGCGGCGCTCGGCGCGGCGGTAGAAGCGTTCGCGCTGGAACGAGGCGATCAGCGTCCCGTGCGCGGCGTGCGCGCAGTACTGGTCCTCGATCGCGCGCGTGAGCTGAAGCACGATCCGCTTGGAGAGGATCGACGGCGCCACGTCGGGACGGCGTTGGCGCAGGCCGGCGAACACCGAGTTCACGAGCGAGCGCTCCTGGCGGCGCGTGCGCTCGATCGCGGCCGTCAGCGACAGGCCCTGTCCGCGCAGACGAACCACGTCCGCTACGGCGGCCACATCGCGTTCGGAGTAGCGCCGATGACCTCCGGGCAGCCGCGCCGGCGCGGGGAAGCCGTAGCGGCTCTCCCACATGCGCAGCGTCCCGGCCGGCACGCCCGTGCGCGTCGCCAGTTGCGCGGTGCTCAGTTCGGGGTTTGCTGCGCTGGTGATGCGGTAACGATACAACTTGTAGCGGTTTTCCCAACAAGCAGTATGAAACGGCGATGCACTCAACGACATCAGGAGCGACGCGATGCGGATACTGATCACGGGCGCCACCGGCACGATCGGGCTGGCACTGGCCGATGGGCTGCGCGCTCGCGGCGACCAGGTGATCGCGCTGTCGCGTGATCCCGAGCGCGGGCAGCGCGTGCTGGGAGAGGGCGTAGAGGTCCATGGATGGGCCGATCCGGTCGGCGGGCCCCCGCCGGCGGAGGCGCTCCGCGGGGCCGACGGGGTCGTGCATCTGCTCGGTGAGCCGATCGCTCAGCGCTGGAGCGATGACGCCAAGCAGCGGATCCGAGACTCCCGGGTCAACGGCACCCGGTGCCTCGTGCAAGGCCTGAACGCACTGCCGGAGGCCGAGCGCCCCCGAGTACTCGTCTCGCAGTCGGCGGTGGGCTACTACGGCGCCCGGGGCGATGCGCCGCTGGACGAACAGGCCTCGGCGGGCCACGGCTTCCTCGCCGAGACCGTGGTCGCGTGGGAGCGCGAGGCGCTGGCTGTCAATGGCGGGGTGCGGGTGGCGTGCACGCGCACCGGGGTGGTGCTTTCGCCCAGCGGCGGCGCGCTGGCCAAGATGCTGCCGTTCTTCAAGCTGGGCGTCGGCGGTCCGGTGGCCGGCGGCAGGCAGTACGTGCCCTGGATCCACCTCGAAGATGTGGTCGGCGGCCTGATCCACTGTCTGGACGAGGCGGGAGCCATCGGCCCTGTGAACTTCAGCGCCCCCAACCCGGTGACCAACGCCGAGCTCTCGCGCGCGCTCGGTCACGTGCTCGGCCGTCCCGCGGTGCTGCCCGTGCCGGGGATGGCCGTGAAGCTGCTCTACGGCGAGATGGCCGAGATCGTGACCAGCGGTCAGCGCGCGCTGCCGGCCCGCCTGGGCGAGCTCGGCTACCAATTTCGCCACACCGAGGTGCAGGGCGCTCTGGCCGACGTGCTCTCGTGACCGTGCGTCGCCTCGAGCGCGAGCAATATCTCGATCACCCGCTCCAGGACGTGTTCGCGTTCTTCGCCGAGGCCCACAACCTGGAGCGCATCACGCCCCCCTGGCTGAGCTTTGAGGTGTTGACGGCCGATCCGATTGAGATGCGGATCGGGACGCTGATCGACTACCGGTTGCGAGTGCACGGTCTCCCGTTTCGCTGGACCTCGCGGATAGAGGAGTGGGAGCCCGGACGCAGCTTCGTGGATCGCCAGCTCCGCGGACCGTACGGTTCGTGGCACCACCGCCACACGTTCGCCGAATCGGGTCATGGCACGGTGGTGCGCGACGAGGTCGACTACGCGCTGCCCCTCGGGGTGCTCGGCGACGTTGCCCATCTGCTGTTCGTGCGCCGTGACCTGGAGCGGATCTTCGCCTATCGCCATCGGGCCGTGCCCGAGTTGCTGGCGAGCGCGAGCAACCCCGCGACCCTCGCCGCGGGCCAGCCGACGCGCTAGCCGGGGCCTCGCATGGGCACCGCGATCGTCTGGCTGCGCCGCGACCTTCGCCTGCACGACCATCCGGCGCTGCAGGCGGCGCGTGACCGGGCCGACCGGCTGGTCTGCGTCTTCTGCTTCGATGACGGCCTGCTGGCCGGCCGCCACGCCTCCGGCCCGCGCACGCAGTTCCTGCTCGAATGCCTCGCAGAGCTCGACGCCGGCCTGCGAAAGCGCGGCGGCCGGCTGTTCGTCCGCCACGGCAGCCCGGCGCAGGAGCTGTCCAAGCTCGCGCTTGAGGTGCAGGCGTCCTCGCTTCACCTCAGCGCCGATGTCGGGCCGTTCGCGCGCCGGCGCCAGGAGGAGGTCAAGCGCGCGCTCACCGACCACGACGTAGAGGTGCTGGCCCATCCCGGCCTGTTCGCGGTCGATGCGCTGGGGCCGATCCGCACAGGTGCCGGCCGGCCCTACACGGTGTTCACGCCGTTCTACAAGAACTGGTTGAGCCAGCCCCGCCGCGAGGTGCTGGGCGCTCCGCGCGTGCTGCCCGCTCCCGGCGACGACGTAGCGACGGGAGAATTGCCGACGCTGGGGGACCTCGGCCTGAAGCAGGAGCTCTCCGAGCCGATGCCGGGTGGAGAGGCCGCCGGGCGCGAGACGCTGCGGCGCTTTCTCGCGGGCCCGGTCGACGGTTACGACGGCGGGCGCAACCTGCTCACCGGCACGTCGGTCTCCCGCCTGTCGCCGTATCTGCACTTCGGCTGCGTCTCGCCGCGTGAAATCGAGGAGCGCCTGAATCGCGGCGCCGGCGCGCAGGCCTATCGCCGCCAGATCTGCTGGCGCGACTTCTACGCCCACGTGCTGGGCCACTTCCCGGCCAATGCGAAGTCCGAGTTCCAGGAGCGCCACCGCGGGATGCGCTGGAGCCGGGCCGAGAAGCGCTTCGCGGCGTGGTGCGAGGGGCGGACGGGGTTTCCAGCGGTCGATGCCGGCATGCGCCAGCTGCGGCGTGAGGGGTGGATCCACAACCGCGCCCGCCTGGTCGTCGGCTCGTTTCTCACCAAGGATCTGGGGATCGACTGGCGCTGGGGTGAACGCTGGTTCATGCGCTACCTGTTGGACGGCGATGAGGCGTCCAACAACGGCAACTGGCAATGGATCGCCTCCGTCGGCGTCGATCCCGCGCCGGCGTTTCAGCGGATCTTCAACCCAGCGCGCCAGCAGGGGCGCTTCGATCCCGACGGCACCTACGTACGGGAGTACGTCCCCGAACTCAAGCGCGTGCCCGACCAGCACGTGGCCGAGCCGTGGACGATGCCCGGGGACGTACAGGAGCGATGCGGGTGTGTCATCGGCCGCGACTATCCGGAGCCGATCGTCGACCATGCCGAGGCCCGCCGCCAGGCGCTGGATCGCTACCGCTAGCTAGGCCTGACGGCGGGGCGCTGCAGGAGTGCCGGAGACTCTGAAAGACGATTTCTCACCTGGAGTAGTATCTGAAAGATGCTTTCAGATCACGACGAGCATCGCCCCCTGCTCACCGACCCGGAGGTTCTGGAGGCGCTCGCGCATCCGGTCCGCCTTGACCTGCTCACCTATCTGATGTCCGCCGGGCCGGCGACGGCCTCGACCTGCGCCCGGGCCGTCGGGGACACGCCGTCGAACTGCAGCTATCACCTGCGCACGCTGGCCCGTCACGGTCTCGTCGAACCGGTGCAGTCAGACGATCGCCGCCAGCGGCCCTGGCGCGCCACCATCACCGGCTTCAGCATCGAGCCCAACGTTGATCCGGACACGCCTCAGGGTCGCAGCAATGCCGCGATGCTGTCGGCCTCGGTGGCGCTGGAGCAGGGTCTGCTACGCGAGTACCTCGCCAACCGCGACCGGGTCTCGGACGCGTGGCGCGAGGCCGACAGCGCCTCCAGCTACACGCTGCGCGTCACGCCCACCGAGCTGAGCGAGCTCAACGCCAAGATCGACGCGCTACTGCGCCCTCTGATCGCCGCCCACCGCGCCCCGGCGCCGGCGGCGGCTGAGCTGGTGCACGTCAACATGTTCGCGTTTCCGCGTGTCGGAGAGCCATGGAAGCGCGCGCGCCGCTGACCGAGCCGGCCTTCCGCTCGCTATGGCTGGCGGGGCTGGTCTCGGAGGCTGGGGACTGGCTGCTGTTCATCGCGCTGCCGATCGTCGTCTATCGGCTGACGGGCTCGGCGCTGGGCACGTCGCTCGCCTTCCTGGCCGAGCTGGGTCCGGCGATCGTGCTCTCACCGCTGGCGGGGCGTCTGGCCGACCGCTTCGATCGCCGGCGGATGATGCTCGCCGTCACCGGTCTGCAGGCGCTGTCGCTGCTGGCGTTGCTGCCGGTCGACGGCCGCGGTGGATTGCCGATCATCTACGGGGTGATCGTCGTCCAGTCGGCGCTGGCCGCGCTGTTCGCCCCCGCCAAGAACGCGCTCCTGCCGATGTTGGTGGGTCCCGAGCAGTTGGTATCGGCCAACTCGCTGGTGGCGCTCAACGAGGGCGTCGCCCGGCTGGTCGGCGGTCCGCTGGGCGGCCTGCTGCTGGCGGCCGGGGACCTGCGGACGATCGTGCTCGCCGACGCGGCCAGCTATGCGATCGCCGGGCTGCTGATCGGACGTCTCCCGTCCGCCGGGCCGCGTCGCGGCCCGGGCGGCGCCCCGCGACGCGGTCAAGCTTCCCCGTCGCCCGTGCGTTTTCTCGCCGTCCTGCGGCGACGTCCCGTGCGCCGCGCCGTGGCGCTCACTTTCTTCGCCGACATCGCCCAGGGGATCTTCCTGGTGCTGTTCATCGTGTTCGTTGCCAGGCGCCTGCACGGCGGAGCGGGTGAGACGGGCCTGCTGCGCGGGGTACAGGCGGTGGGGGCGATCGCAGCCGGGCTGATGCTGGCCACCGTGGGTCGGCACGGCACGCCCGCGCGGCTGATTGCCGCAGCGGCTTTGACCTTCGGCGCGATCTCGCTGCTGGTGTGGAACCTGCCGGCGTTGACTTCCGCTCCGGCCGTGTACGTGGCGTTGTTCGCGGTCGTCGGAGCACCTGGAGTGGTGATGGTCACCGGGCTGATCAGCTTCCTGCAGCAGGCGGGTGACTCGGCAGAGCACGGTCGCATCTTCGGCGCGCTCGGCCTGGCCGAGAACGCCGGCCAGGCGGTCGGAATGATCGTCGCCGGAGTGCTCACGGGTCCGCTGGGGCTCGGTGCGATTCTCGACCTTCAGGCGGGCATCTACCTGGCGACCGGGTTGCTGGCCGTCCGCGCGCTGGAGGGCGCCACCCGTGCCAGGCCGACGCAACCAGTTTGTGTGAGCGCCGCTCCCGGGGGTAGACCCAGATGACGATGGCAATAACTACCGAAGAGCGCACCGAGAAGGGCGTCAGCCTCGCCCGCGGACCGGCCCTTATCCTGGGCACGATCCTCGAGGTCGCGGGCCTGTACTTCCTCTACAAGCAGCACGGCTTCCCCAAGCTCTCGAACTTCCCCAACGGCGACGCGCCCGTACAGGGCAAGGTGTTCCTGGGCATCTTCGGCGTCAACGGCTGGAGCGGCCTGTTGACGGCCGCGGCCGGCGGCCTCCTCCTCTTTGGGGCCGCCCAGCACCTGCTGGCCAAGACGACGAGCCTGATCGTCGGGGTCGCGCTCGGAGCGGCGGCGGTGATCGCCGTGATCAGCGGCAACGTTCTCGGACTGGCCGCTGCCAATGGCTGGACCCGCCTCGGGTGGGGCGCGTGCGCCGTGATCCTGCTGTTCAACACGATGATCCCGCGGCGGCGGCGCACGGTGCAGGAGCCGGTCGTCGCCGGCGATCGTCCGGTCGCACGGACCAGGACGGTGGCTCCCGCGCCGACCAGCGAGCCGGCAACGCGGACGGCGGAACCGGTGAGCGCGGGGCCGGCAACCCGGACCCAGGCCGCCGAGACCGAGCCTCTGGCTACTCGCGACCGCGAGCGGACGGCCGCTGATCGAGACGCGCTGGTCACCGACCGCGGGGCAACGGCGGCCAGCGAGGCCCCGACAACGGTCGGCGAGGGCCGGCTGGGACCCGCGGATGATGGCCACGCCGTCACCGAGTCCGAGGCTGAGACCACGCGGCACAGTTCTGAAGAGCGGTGAAGCCGGCGCGTCCGGCGCTGATCGAGTTTCCGGCCGACGATCCGCAGCGCGCCCAGCGCTTCTGGTCGGGTCTGCTGGACGTTGAACTGAGCGACCGTACCGCCGAGCAGGGCGAGGGTTGGCAGACCTCCGAGTCAGGTTTCGCGGTGGGAGTCCATCCCCGCGGCCGCGGACCGGGAGACACGGTTTCGCTGCCCTATTTTGCGGTCGCGGACGTCGCGCAGGCGCTAGTGAGAGTGAAGGAGCTCGGCGGCAGCGTGATCCATCCCGGCGAGCGATGGGCGATCTGCCGAGACTCGGAGGGCAGCCCATTCGGCCTGGCCTTGTCGCCGGCGTCCGCGGATCCCGCCTGACTCGCCCGGGAGTCTGACATCCGGCGGCGCGTCGACGGCTTGGACTGGGAGCAGCTGACCACCGCGCTGGATACGGTGGGCGAGGCGATCACCGGGGTCAGCGCACCGCCCTGGGCGTGATCTTCCCCGACGCGGGCTGATCTCACGATCCGCCGCCTACCGTCGTTCTATGAGCATGAACCTCAACTGGAGCATTTACGACAGCCCGTTCGGGGCGCTGACCCTGATCGGGTCGGCAGACGGACTCGCGCGACTGCACTTCCCCGGCCACGCGGGCCCGCTGGACGAGTCCCAGCGCGATGCCGACCCCTTCCGGGACGCGGTCGCGCAGTTGGACGAGTACTTCGCCGGGCGCCGCCGGCGCTTCGAGCTGGTCCTGGACCTCGGCGGGACGCCGTTTCAGCGCAGCGTATGGGAGCAGCTGTCCACGATCCCGTGTGGGGAGACCCGCGCCTACGGTGAGCTGGCCCGCGCGATCGGGCGACCTGACCGGGCGCGCGCCGTCGGCGCGGCGGTCGGGCGCACCCCGGTGCCGATCGTCGTCCCCTGCCACCGGGCGGTGGGCGCCGACGGCAGTCTCACCGGATACCTGGGCGGCCTGGGCCTCAAGCGGGCGCTGCTCGACCTCGAGGCGGCGGTCAGCGGCGGCGAGCCGTTGCCGGACATATGGGCGGGACGCCAGCTCTCGCTGGCGTGACGGATCCGGCCGCTTTGGCGGTCGACGGCCGGCGGGCGACCCGGCCGTCGACCTGGCGTTTGATCCCGTCCAACAGACGGCCGCCGGCGCGGTCGGGCAAGCCGGACAAGCAGCCCCTGGTACACGGGGCCAGCTTTGCGTAGGATTAAGTCCGTAATGGCCACGGATGGTTCATGGGCGCCGGCGTTCTCGCCGATAGCTTGACGATGACCAGCACTACCCACCAAGCTGACGTATTGGCTCCCGCGCGCCTGCGGCGTGCGCTCGCGCTCCGGCGGCTCCGCTCGCGCACGGCGCTCGTCCAGGCGCTCGCACTGCTGGCCGCCGCCGGCGTGCTCCTCCTGCTGCTCGAGGGCCACGGCGTGTCGTGGCTGGCGGGCATGGTCGCCGGCGCGAGCACGACTGCCTGGCTGGTCGGCCTGCGGGCCCCGCGTCCCGCGCTCGCGGCCTCTCCGATCGACCACGGCGATGGCGACACCCAGGAGCAGCTCACCCTGCTCGAGGATGGCGGCTGGAGCGCCGTCCACGACCTCGAGGCCCGCTACGGCCGCTACCGGCACATAGCGGTCGGTCCCGGCGGAGTGCTCCTTCTGCAGAGCCAGCGCCTGGAGCATCCCTGGCGGCCCGAGGATCCGGACTCCCAGCGCGAGCTGCTGGTCCTTCGCCGCCGCGCGCTCTCCGCCGCCGCCAACCTGCGCCACGAGATCGAGGATGCGACCGGCCAGCCCGGTTGGGTCCAGGCGGTTGTCGTTGTCTGGTCGGAGTTCCCGGCTGGGTGCCTCCAGGACGGCCGCTGCGTATTCGTCTCCGGAGCGCGGCTGGGCGACTGGCTACGCCGGCGTCCCGGGCAGCTCTCGCCCGAGCGTGTTGCCGGCCTCCGCGCCGCGCTGGAGAGCCTCGCCGCTGACGCGGCTCTCGCCGCCTAGCCGGCCTGGTGCCGTGATTCGAAATTCCGCGGCAGCCGAGAGGTGACGGTTATGTGACCGGCTTTGAGCTACTGTCCGCGCGTACCGTCCGAGCACTGCAGCAACCGTGCTGCAAGATAGGAGAGAGATGTTGCGACGGATTCTCGTGCCCGTGTTGGCACTGGCGGTCGTTGCCGCCCTGGCCGGCACCGCGACCGCCAAGACGGTCAAGACCAAGGCGGGGCCGCGTTACTACCTGTCGCTGGGGGACTCGCTCTCGCAGGGACAGCAGCCCAACCTGAAGGGCGTC
>CAWHOM010000011.1:0-468355 GCA_963831015.1 uncultured Solirubrobacteraceae bacterium
CTGACGGCCGGTGCTGTGCGGTCAACGCCGCACGGTGGCGTCGCGACCGTGCAACGGGAGTTCGCGGTGGTGCTGTTTTCTTCGGCGTGACAGGAAGTTGTCATGCCGAAGGGATTTCACCAGCACCCGGCAGGACTCGGTCTCGCTGTCGTCGTCGCCGACACCGGGTCGGCGACGACAACAGTCGACCAGTCCGTTGCGCCACTCGCGGTAGCCGAGCCGTCGATAGAGCCGGACGGCGTCGCCGTTGTCCTGCTCGACAGCGAGTGCCACGCGGCGGCATGCGCGGTCGCGGAGAATGTCCTCGGCGGCCAGAAACAGCCACGTCCCGATGCGTCGGCGTCGCAGCTGCTCAGGCACCCAGGCGTGCTGCAGTAGTGGCACGCCAGGTAGGTGCTGGCGAATCGGCGGCTCGTCAGCCTGCTCCAACCAGACATAGACGTGGCCCACCGGATGTTCGGCGTACCACGCGACGACAAGAGCGCCCAGGCCACGGCGCTGCCGGTCGATCCGATCGGCGAAATAATCGGCGTCGGCCGGGTTCCAGCTGGTCAGTTCGTCCAGGTCACCATCTGTCGCTGTCCGGATCACAGGGCGCGCCGCGCAGGTGCCCATGGGACATTCGCTCATGGGCGGTGCCCGACGCACAACCGCCTATCAGCGGTTCGCTCGTGCGCCCTGGTTCACCCAGCCGTCAGCGGACATTACGACATCTCGCCGCTGCGCCACCGCCTGGATTCCAGGTCGGGAACACCTCTCAACTGCTGGGGGATCATTGTCGCCTCGGGAATGCTCACCCATCCCCAGTGGGTGTCGTCGCCGACGCGAACCCTGACCAGACGTTCGAAATCGTGACCATTGATGCCGTCGTAGTCATGCCGTACCACCGTCCGATAGAACTCGTCGGAGACGACCAGGATCAGGTTGGCGTCGTTCTTTTCGAATTGTTTCCGCAGGCCGGGGGCGTCCAGCAGTCGACAGGCCACGTCGACCGCCTCACCGAACCAGCCACGCCCGTCGAAATGGATCTCGCCCGCGTGCACGACCGCCCGCATGCGCAGGGCATCCTGAGGATGGCGGTGGTTGTACTGCGCCAGCAGCCCACTCAAGACGGGTATGACGGTAGTGATCAGCAGCGGCTTGGGAACCGTGTCGACAGGATGTACGTAGACGAACAATCCATCGCCCCGGTCCATGAGGTCGTCCGTGTGCCTGTCGCTGATCCCGCTCGTCTGGACGGCCTCTGTGACGAGGTCGTACATGACTTTCCGCAGGGTTCCTCGCTGCGTGTTCGTCCGCTCGGTCGACCGTCGGATGTCCACGCCGATGATCGACCGGTAGTGCGGTATCGCGCCGGGAACGGGACGCGCCTGGGCACAGGTCGGATCCGAGGTCCGTTTCGGGCCGCTCGTGGCGTGCGGCGTGCCGCTCATGGCCACCCCCTTCGCGAGTTTCTTTTGCTAGCCAAGTTCGCTAAGGTTCGCTCACCTCACGGTAGCACCAGTGGCTTCGCTGAAGTGCCTGTGTGACAACAAGTCACCTGGTAGAAGGGACGGTCACCCGGCAACTTGCAGCTAAGCGAGTATCCGTATTGTGTTGTCCGGTTTGATCAACTAACGTAAGTGAAGTTGGGTGAAGTTCATCCGAAGGGATGCCGCCGTGCCACCTTCTGGTCAGGAACGTACGGCATTGGCCCAACGGCTGTGGGAGTTGCGGGTGAGGCGTTGGCCGAGTCGGCGGATCAGGCAGGAGGATCTGGCCGCGGCACTTGAGGTCGGACCCACTTCGGTCTCGACGTGGGAGAGCAAGCATCGGTCGAAGCTACCGCCGATGGGCCGGTTGGAAGCCTATGCGACGTTCTTCGCCACCGAACGATCTGTCGCCGACGAGCCCTATCGGGTGCTGCCGCTGGACCAGCTCGAACCGGACGAGCACCTTGAGCGGGACAGGCTGCTGCGCGAACTCATCGACCTGCGCGAATGTGCACCCGGTACACAGGAAGTCGCCGGTCGCGGCGCTGGTTCAGTTGCCGGGCTGATGCATTTCCCGCCGGGCGAAGAGGTTATCATTGTCTGTTCTCGGCTGCCGGACAGGCTTTTGGGGCAGATGCCGTATGCCGATGCGGACGGCCCGGACTATGTCAAAGCGTACACCTACGCCGATCTGGATGCTCTCATCGAATGCTTCGGGCATATTCGGGCCTATAATCCACTCAATCGGGTGACGTTCAGGATCGGCACGGGTCTTGTGTCGGATGATTACACGTCGCACCTCGTGCTGTTGGGCGGGGTGGACTTCAATGACGCGACCCGTGACGTTCTTGGTCGATTCGGCGATCTTCCGGTTCGTCAGTTCTCGCGAGAAACGGAAGATGAGGTCGGTGGCTTCGAGATCGCCGAGAACGGGCGCACGCGGACGTTCTCGCCGAAACTGCGCACGGTGGGCGGGAAGGCCGTACTGGAGGAAGACGTCGCCCAGGTCTTCTGGGCGCGGAACCCTTACAACGAGAATCGGACAGTCACGATCTGCAACGGCATGTACGGGCGCGGCGTGTACGGCGCCGTCCGGGCCATTACCGATGCGCGGCTGCGGGACGAGAATCAGGAATACATCACATCGCGTTTCGGTGACAACGGCTTCAATATCCTCAGCAAGGTCCTCGTCGTCGGCGGTGAAGTCGTCACGCCGAGTTGGCGCGTTGCCGAGCATCGCCTGCACGAATGGTCGGTAACGCGGTGACCCGTGAGGACGAATGTGGTGCCGTCGATCAGGTTCACCAGCATGGTTCACATCGGAAGCTGTTGCATCACTACTCGCGTTGGGATGTGTCATCGGGCGCGCTGGACGGTATTGTCGTGCCGACCGCTCGTCGGGCCGAGCAACTGTGCGGTGCGATCGAGGTCGCTGCCGCGAACAATTGTTTTCTGCTCATGCTCTGCAGTATGCGGTCACTGGCCGAGCAGGCGGCTGAACTGGCCGGGAAGTCCGGCGTCGAATGCGCGGCCATCGACATGAACCGGGTGCGACGTGACGTCCTGCCGTCGATGCGATCGGACGGCGTTCTCAGCTGGACACCGTTCCGTCAGTACGGCGATCTGAGCCGCAAGCGGAATCTGGGCTTGTTGGTGGCGTTGCTGGCAGGTTGGCGGAAGATCGCCTTTCTGGACGACGACATCACCGTGCCCGATCCGGTGGATTTCCAGCGCGCCGCGGGCCTGCTCGACGACCACGTGTCGGTTGGCCTGCAAGTGGGCGGATTCCCGGACAACTCCGTTGTGTGCCATGCCAACCGTGCGGTAGGCGGCTTTCAGCGAGATCCTTGAGCAAAGCAGGGAAGTTGGTCGCGAACATGGGCGAACCTCTGTCGTGCGGAGAGGATTTGGGGAGGAGCCTTAGAGTACCCTCCCTGCCCGGTTGCGGAAGGGTTTTTCTTGATATGCGCAAGTAATCAACAAATATGGTTACCCGATCCTGTGCGGCTTGTCAGGCCTGCATCGTGGGAGATCAGGCCAGGTAGTTCTTGATCCAAGGATCTTGGGAGTGGACCAGCTCTTCGGTGGAGCCGTGGAAGACGATCTGGCCGTCGTTCAGGATGAGGAATTTGGTGCCAGGGTCGATGCCGCGGTCCGGGCCATCTTTGGGGATGGGCTTCATGCCTTTGGTGCCGGGGTCGAAGCGGTGGGTGCGCAGGCTCCGTGCAGATGCAGGCCGTCTGGTGGGAGGACGGCTTCGAGCCGCTCCGTGCCGAGGGGTTCGTCGACGCGATGCGCGAAGGCGCTCGGCGCCTACCTGCGCCTCGCGAAGGCAGACCGCATCGAGTGGCCGACCGAGCTCCGCACCGAGAAGCGGCTCTTCGGCACCGGCGTCATGTGAACACCTGCCCGGTCGGTGACGAAAATGGCTGCTGGGGCAGCCAACTGTGTGATCCGACCGGCCGGCCACGCCCCAACTTGGCGGAGGGAGTGGGATTCGAACCCACGGGGGCTTGCATCCCAAGGCTTTTCAAGAGCCTCGCATTCGGCCGCTCTGCCATCCCTCCGTGACTGCGAACCACGGAGGTTATCGCCTCAGCGGTTGGATCCGACCGCGAAGCGCGCAGACATCCACTCGTCGGCCGCCCGCCAGGCCGCCTCGGCGTCGCGGCGGACGGCCGGGCCGTGCTCGCCGGCGGCCGGGTAGGAGCCGAGGAACTTGACGCCGGCGAGCTTGGCGTGCAGGTCGCGCAGGCAGTCGGCGACCACCTCGTCGGCGACGTGGCCCTCGAGGTCGATGATGAAGCAGTAGTCGCCGAGGCCCTGCTTGGTCGGGCGGGACTCCAGCTTGGTCAGGTTGATGTTGCGGGCCGCGAACTGCCCGAGGATCGCGAGCAGGCTGCCCGGGCGGTCGGCGCGCTGGAAGCACACGATGCTCGTCTTGTCGTGCCCGGTCGGCGGCCGGGATGCCGTGGTCCGGCGGCGCCACGACCACGAACCGGGTCTGGTTGTCGCGGGTGGTCCTCGATGTCGGCGGCCAGCACCTCGAGGCCGTAGAGCTTGGCGGCCAGCGCCGGTGCCGATGGCCGCCGTCGCCGGGCGGGCGCTCCTCGCCGACGAGCCGGGCCGCCTCGGCGGTCGAGTTGGCGGCCACGTCTCGACGCCGGGCAGCGTCGGCGCTGCAGCCACGCCCGGCACTGGCCGGTGGCGATCGGGGAACGACACCACCCGGCGCACGTCGGCCAGCGCCGTCCCCGGGCGGCGCCATCAGGTTCTGCGTGGATGGTGAGCACGACCTCGCGCTGGATCAGCAGGTCGAGGTCGAAGACCAGCGCGTCGAGGTGACGTGACCGTGCCCTCGATGGAGTTCTCGATGGCCACGAAGCCGAGGTCGACGTCGCCGGCGTCGACCGCGGCCAGCACCTCGGGCATCGACGGCATCGCGCACCAGCTCGGCCTCGGCCAGGTCGGGCTGCGGTGAGCAGCGCCTCCTCGGTGAAGGTGCCCGGCGGGCCGAGGAAGCCGATCGCGGACGCGACGAGGATGCGGGCAGTGCATCGCGCGGGCAGGATAGTGACGGCATGGACGAGATCCGCCCTGCGACGGCTGCTCGACGACGTCCGCTCCGGCGCGGTGTCGCCCGACGACGCCGTCGGCCCAGCTGCGGCGGCTGCCGTTCGCCGACCTCGGCTTCGCCAGGTCGACCACCACCGGCCGCTGCGCCAGGGCCTGCCCGAGGCGGTCTACGGCCCGGGCAAGACGCCCGAGCAGTGCGCGGCCATCGTCGGCCGAGCTGCTGGCCGAGCCGGCGGCGGCCCGGTCGCTGCTGACCCGGGCCGACGCGGACCAGGCCGCGGCCGGCCCTGGCGCGCCAATCCCGGGCGGCGATCGGCACCGGCTCGACCACGTCGTGTGGCGGCCGCCGGCGCCCGGCCCGGAGCGGGTCGTGGTCGTCACCGCCGGCACCGCCGACCTGCCGGTGGCCGACGAGTGCGCCGCCACCCTCGCGGCCCTCGGCTTCCGGCCCGGTGCTGCATCACCGACTGCGGGGTGGCCGGCGTCCACCGGCTGCTGGCCACGGCCGACGAGCTGGCCGCGGCCGACGCCGTCGTGGTGGTGGCCGGCATGGAGGGCGCGCTGGCCAGCCTGGTCGGCGGCCTCACCGCCGCGCGCCGGTGGTCGCCGTGCCGACCAGCGTCCGGCTACGGCGCCAGCCTCGAGGGCGTCACCGCGCTGCTGGCCATGCTGGCCTCCTGCGCCGCCGGGCTCACCGTGGTCGGCATCGACAACGGCTTCGGCGCCGCCTGCGCCGTGCGTCCGCATCCTCGCCCGGACCCTGACGGCCGGGCCGATGACGACCGTCGGCGTGGTTCCACTGCTTCGCCGGCATCGCCGGCGACATGGCCCTCGGCGCCTGCTCGACGCCGGCGCCGACCTCGACGAGGTGCGCGCCATGCTCGAGCGCCTGCCGGTCGGCGGCTGGGCGCTCGAGGCCGAGCCGGTCCTGCGGGGCGGGATCGCCGCCACCCAGGTCACGTGGTGCGCGCCGAGAGACCGACGGTCGTCCGCACCCACGCCCACATCGACGGGCTGGTCGAGGAGGCCCGCCTGCCCGAGCGGGTCCGCGACCGGGCCCTGGCCACCTTCGCCGCTGCTGGCCGAGGCCGAGGGCCGGCTGCACCGCCGGCCGCCGGCGCCAGGTCCACTTCCACGAGGTCGGCGGCATCGACGCCATCGTCGACATCGTCGGCACCTGCGCCGCCCTCGAGGTGCTCGGCGTCGACGAGGTCCGGGTCGAGCCCGGTGGCCACCGGGCACGGGCATGGTCCGCACCGCCCACGGCATGCTGCCCAACCCGGCGCCGGCGGTGGTCGAGCTGCTGCGCGGGCGCGCCCACCTACGGCCTCGACGTGCCCGTCGAGCTGACCACGCCCGACCGGCGCGGCCCTGCTGGCCGCCACTGCGCACCGGGCTGCGGGCCGCTGCCGCCGATGCGGATCGACCGCGACCGGGTTCGGCGCCGGCACCGGCGAGCTCGACGGCCTGCCCAACCTGACCCAGGTGGTGATCGGGCGAGCGCCGGCCGCGGCGGTCACGGCCCGGCCAGAGCCGGCCAGCCGGTCGTGCTGCTCGAGGCCAACGTCGACGACGCCACCGGCGAGGTGCTCGGCCCACGCCGTCGCCGCCCTGCTCGACGCCGGCGCCCACGACGCCTGGGTCACGCCGATCGTCATGAAGAAGGGCCGGCCCGCCCACACCGTCAGCTGCCTGTGCGACCCCGCCCTGGCCCCGCAGTGTGCACGCGTGCTGACCGCGGAGACCGGCACGCTCGGCGTGCGGGGACACAGCTCGAGCGCTGGCCGGTCACCCGGCAGGAGATCCCGTGCTCGTCGACGGCCAGCCCGTGCGGGTCAAGGTCAGCCCCGGCCGGGTCAAGGTCGAGCACGACGACGCCGCCAGGGCGGCGGCCAGACCGGGATGCCGTTGCGCGAGGTGCTGCGCCGAGCCGAAGCCGATGTTCCCCACGCCGCGCCGTACCTCGTGCCGCCCTTGGTCCCGCCCACGTCGGACCGGCCCGACGGCTCCGCCGGATCCGACGGGTCCGACGGGTCCGACGGGTCCGAAGCGGGTTAGCGCATCACGAAGTCAGAGGTCTGCACGGTGTCCTGCATGTTGAGCTGACCTGGAGCGGCATCGATATGGACCTCGAGGATGGTGACCGTATTGGGCACGGCCCGCAGGTCGCCCAAGGTCAGTGCGAGCCGCTGGCCGGCGGCAAGATCCACGAAATTCTCGCCGAGGATCCGGACCGTCCACCGCAGGCGAGATGGAGGCCGTCACGGTCAGGTGCTTCTCGGGTTCGTTGCCGACATTGGCCACGACGATCTGCACTTTGAGAGTTTGGAGATCGGTAGGACCTCGTTGCCGGCATCGAGGCCCACCGGACCTGGATCGGTGCTCACCAACACGACCTTGACGTCGTGCACGGGCGCCAGGCTGGTGCTCGATCGCAACGACGTGACGAACGTCGCCACGATCGGGGCGGTCCACGATCCGTCGTCGTTCACCCATTGCGAGTCGGGCATGGCCGCCAGGCCGGCAGGCAGTGCCGCCACGAAGAGCTTGTAGACGCGGTCGGCCGCGGACAGGTTCTTGCCCACCTCCACCATGGCGTTGACCACCGCCGTCGCCGGCCCGTTCCCGAGGGCGTCCGCGTACGCCTTGCGCAACGCTGCGGCGGACTGGGACCGGATGGTAGCGCGGCCAGCAGCAGGTCGCGGGCGTCTCGGAGGTTGGCTGGCGCGCTCACGTTGCGAATGTCCCGCAGGATGGCATCGGCGTCGGTCGCCACCCGATCGAGCCGGCGGGTGATCCCATCTCGGCCCAGGGTCGACGCGTCGGCCCGGACCTCGTTGATGTCGGCTCCGTCCTGGATCGACCGCTGGATGTCGCTCTCGGCCACGTCGAGGAAGTTCTGCGTGCTCAGCGGGTTGCGCGCGATCTCATCGCCGACCACCGGGCCGGGGCCGGTGACCAGGTTGAACACGCCCGGCGGCAGGTCGGCGTCGGCGATGCAGCGCGCGAGCGCCACCGCGCACAGGGCGGTCGAGGGGCCGGAGTCCAGACGACGGCGTTGCCGCACGCCAGCGCCGGGGCGATCAGCTCGGCGGGCATCGTGTACGGCCAGTTCCACGGGCTGATCACGCCCACCACGCCGCGGGGGCGGCGGGTCAGCAGCACCCGCTTGCCGGGCGAGAACGAGTTCGGCAGCTCACCGCCGAGGCGCTTGGCGTCCTCGGCGGCCATCCGCCAGTACTCGACCAGCTCGTAGACCTCGTCATAGGCCTCGGCACGCAGTGGCTTGCCCTGATCCAGCGTCAGGGTGCGCGCCAGCTCGTCGCGTCGTGACTCGATGATGTCACCGACCGCGTGCATCTTGGCCGCGCGCTCGAACGCCGTAGCCGCGCCCAGCCGCCGGCGGCGCTCGCGCGCGGCTGCGATCGCCCGCGCGGCGTCGTCGCGATCGCCCTGGGGGACCGTCCCGATCGTCTCCCCGGTCACGGGGCTGGACGCGTTGAACGTCTCGCCGGTCGGGCTGTCGCCCCACTCGCCCGCGAGAACATCTGTTCGGCGACCATCGCTGCGGCACCCCCTGCCCGGCGGCCGGGCGCGTTGACAGATCAGACGACTGATATATAACAGCCCGATCCCGACTGGGTCAATGTCTTGAGACAGTGCCGGACCGCCGCTGGCCAGGCGGGCAACCAGGTTCGACCACCGCGGCGACAGCCGCGGAAGGGGAGGGTGATCGATGGCTACCGTAGACGCGCCGCGGAGTCCGAACGCCGGCGACAGCGACGAGCTGGCCGGCTTCGGCTACAAGCAGGAGCTGGACCGCTCGCTGGGCAACTTCTCGTCGTTCGCCGCCGGCTTCAGCTACATCTCGATCCTGACCGGCGTGTTCGAGCTGTTCGCGTTCGGCTTCCTGTTCGCCGGGCCGGCGGTCTGGTGGACGTGGCTGATCGTTCTCGGCGGCCAGATGATGGTCGCGCTGTGCTTCGCCGAGCTGGCCGGCCAGTATCCGCTGGCCGGATCGGTCTACAACTGGTCCAAGCGCATCGGCAGCGACTTCGCCTCCTGGATGACCGGCTGGATCTACGTCGTCGGCTCGATCGTCACCGTCGCGGCGGTGGCCGTCGCCTGGCAGGTCGTGCTGCCGCAGGTGACGACCAAGCTCCAGTTCCTCGGCTCGGCGGCCGACGCCGGCACTTACATCACCCCGGGCGGCGCCCAGAACGCGCTGATGCTCGGCGCGATCCTCGTCATCTTCGGGACGATCGTCAACATGCTGGGCGTCAAGATCATGGCCCGGATCAACAACTTCGGCGTGATGGCCGAGCTGATCGGCGCGTCGATCCTGGTGATCCTGCTGATCTTCCACTTCACCGCGGTCCGGGCGTCGTCTTCCACAACCTCGGGCTCGGCGCCGGCCACAGCTGGGGCTACTTCGGCGCCTTCCTCATCGGCGGGATCATGAGCGCGTACGTCATGTACGGGTTCGACACCGCGGGCACGCTGGCCGAGGAGACCAACGACCCGCGGCGGGCGGCGCCGCCGGCGATCATCCGCGCGCTGATCACCGCGTCGATCATCGGCGGGCTGCTGATCCTGTTCGCGCTGATGGAGGTCAAGAACATCCACGACAAGAACATCGGCCTGCTCGGGCTGCCCTACATCATCAAGCAGGCGCTCGGCAACACGCTCGGCAACGTCTTCCTGATCGACTCGGCGATCGCGATCACCGTCTGCACGCTGGCCGTGATGGCGGCCTGCATCCGGCTGCTGTTCGCGATGGCGCGTGACGGGCGGCTGCCGTTCGGGACCCACATCGCCCGCGTCTCGGGCGCGCGGCGGGTGCCGATCGTGCCGGCGCTGGTTGTCGGTATCCTGGCGCTGGTGATCCTGGCGATCAACCTCGCCAACCAGAGCGCGTTCCTGGCCCTGACCTCGGTGGCGATCGTGATGTTCTACATCGCCTATCTCGGGGTGACCGTCGGATGCTGGTCAGCCGCATCCGGGAACTGGCCGCGCGCCGACACGGCCGTACTTCAACCTCGGCCGCTTCGGCATGCTGGTCAACGTCGTCGCCGTCGTCTACGGGGCGGTCGTGGCGTTCAACATCGCCTGGCCGCGGGCGGCCGTCTACGACGCGCTGGCCGGCACCAAGGACTCCAGCGGCCACGTCATCCCGGGCCACTGGTACTGGCAGTACATCGCCGTCCTGTTCATCGGCATCGTCGTTCATCATCGGCGCGGCCTACTACTTCGTGGTCTAGAGCCGCAAGCCGATCGAGGTGCTGGCCGAGCACGCGGCCGAGGTCCCCACGCTGCCCGGCGAGCCGCTGGGCGAGGTCGCGCCGTGATCGACGCCGGCGAGTTCGACTACGTGATCGCCGGCGGGGGGACCGCCGGCTGCGTGCTCGCCGCGCGGCTGAGCGAGGACCCCGACGTCAGCGTGCTGCTGATCGAGGCGGGCCCCTCCGACGTCGACGACCAGGCGATTCTGCGGCTGGGCGACTGGATGTTCCTGCTGGACTCGGGCTATGACTGGGACTACCTGGTCGAGCCCCAGGAGAAGGGCAACAGCTTCCTGCGCCACGCCCGCGGCAAGGTGCTGGGCGGCTGCTCGTCGCACAACTCGTGCATCGCCTTCTGGACCCCCAAGGAGGATCTCGACGAGTGGGCCGAGATGGGCTGCGAGGGCTGGAGCTCGGCCGAGTGCTGGCCGCTGATCTCCCGCCTGGAGACCAACGACGGCCCCGGCGACCATCACGGGCGAAGCGGGCCGGTCAACATCATGACGATCCCGCCCGAGGATCCCGTGCGGGGTGGCGATCCTCGAGGCGGCGGCCCAGGCGGGGCTGCCGACCAGCCGCTTCAACGAGGGCCAGACGGTCACCAACGGGGCCGGCTGGTTTCAGATCAACGCCTGCACCGACAACACCCGGATGTCGGCGTCGCACGCCTACCTGCACCCGATCCTGGGCAGCCGCAAGAACCTGGAGGTCCGGACGCATTGCTGGGTCAAGCGGGTCGTGATCGAGGACGGCCGCGCGACCGGCGTGGAGTACCTGACGCCGGACATCCTCACCCAGGCCACGGTCACCGCCCGCCGCGAGGTGATCCTCTCGGCGGGGGCGATCGACACCCCCAAGCTGCTGATGCTCTCCGGCGTCGGTCCCGGCGAGCACCTGCAGGAGTTCGGGATCCCCGTGCTCGTCGACTCGCCCGGCGTGGGCGCCAACCTCGACGACCACGTCGAGGGGATCGTCCAGTGGGACGCCAAGCGGCCGATGGTCCGCCAGTCGACGCAGTGGTGGGAGATCGGGCTGTTCGCCACCTCCGAGGAGGGCCTCGACCGGCCCGACCTGATGATGCACTACGGCTCGGTGCCGTTCGACATGAACACCGCGCGGTGGGGCTACCCGACGACCGAGAACGGCTTCTGCCTGACGCCCAACGTGTGCCGCGGCCGCTCGCGGGGGACGGTCCGGCTGCGCTCGCCCGACTACCGCGACCGCGCGCGCGTCGACCCGCGCTACTTCACCGATCCCGACGGCCACGACGAGCGGGTGATGGCGTTCGGCATGCGCCTGGCGCGCAAGATCGTCTCGCAGTCGGCGATGGCCGAGTGGGCCGGCGCGAGCTGGCGCCCGGTCCGGACGCCCAGTCAGACGACGAGCTGATCGACTACATGCACAAGACGCACAACACCGTCTATCACCCGGCGTGCACGGCGCACATGGGCCCCGACTCCGATCCCGAGGCGGTGCTCGACCCGCGGCTGCGGGTGCGCGGCGTCGATCGCCTGCGCGTCTGCGACGGCTCCGTGCTGCCCTTCCTGCCGGCGATCAACCCCTGCATCACGACGATGATGGTCGGCGAGAAATGCGCGGACATGATCAAGCAGGACGCGGCGACGGAGGCCGCGTCGGCAGCGGCCTGAGGCCGCCGCCGGAGGTCGCGCGCTTCCTGCGCGCCCATCCGCCGTTCGATGCTGGACCCGCGCGACGTCGCTCGCGTCGCCGCCGGCCGCCGAGCTGGAGACCCATCCGGCGGGGGCGACGATCTTCTCCGAGGGCGCCGGGCCGGTGCGAACACCTGCGGGTGGTCCGCTCCGGGGCGGTGGAGATCGTCGCTCAGGGGCGCGTGCTGGATCTGCTCGGCGAGGGGGAGATGTTCGGTCACGCCTCGATGCTCTCGGGGCTGCCGACCGGGTTCGAGGCGCGGGCGGCCGAGCCGACCACCTGCTCCGCGTCGGGATGGAGCTGGCCCAGGAGGTGCTGGCGGCGCCCGAGGGCCTGCGCTACGTGGCCCGCTCGCTGCTCGAGGAGCCGACCGACCTGCACGGCTGGCCCGCGAGGCGCGCCGCCAACATGGCCGACGAGCCGGTCGGGACGCTGCTGCACTCGCCGGCGGTCGTGTGCGCCCCGGACACCACGATCCGCGAGGCCGCCCAGCGGATGAGCGACGGCCGGCGCCAACGCGGTCGTGATTCGACCTCGCGCGCCGGCGGGCTCGGGATCCTCACCGATCGCGACCTGCGCATGCGGGTGGTCGCCGCCGGGCTGTCCGGCGACGCGCCGGTATCGGTCGCGATGTCGGCGCCGGCGTACACGTGCGCGGCCGAGCGGCCCGCCGGCGACGTCCTGCTGGAGATGCTCGACCGGGGCTGCGCCACCTCCCGGTCGTGTCGGCGGCGCGGGGAGCTGCTCGGGGTGATCGAGGACATGGACCTGGTGGCGGCGCGGACGCGCTCGTCGTTCTACCTGCGCCGGCGGATCGCCGCGCCGAGCAGCCCCTCGAGCTCGCCGCGCGTGGCCCGCGAGCTGGCGCCGATGGTGGTCGCGCTGCACGAGGCGCGCGTCGCGGCGGCCAACGTGATGGCCGTCTACGCGGTGTGCGTCGACGCGCTCACGCGGCGCCTGCTCGAGCTGGTCGGGCGCCGGGGCGGACCGCGCCGGCGTCGAGTTCGCGTGGCTGGCGATGGGCAGCCAGGCGCGCCGCGAGGCGCTGCCCAGCTCCGACCTGGACTGGGCGATCGTGTGGTTCGGCGAGGCCGACGACGAGGACGCGTCCGTGAGCGGCTGGTGGGCTCGGGCGCGAGGTGCTGGACGGGCTGCGCGCCGTGCGGACTGCGCCTCGACGAGCACGGCGTCAACGCGTCCGCGCCGGCGTTCGTGCGCTCGGTCGCCTCCTGGCAGCGGGAGGCGCGCAGCTGGATCGACGACCCGACCCAGGAGAAGGCGCTGATGCTCTCCTCGGTGGTGGTCGACAGCCGGCCGGTGTGGGGCGTGCACACCGGCACGCCGGTCGCCGACACGTTCGCGCTCGCCCCCGACCACCCGGCGCTGCTGCGGCTGCTGGCCCGCTTCGCGCTCTCGGACCGCCCGCCCACCGGCTTCCTGCGCGGGTTGGTGGTGGAGCACTCCGGCGAGCATCGCGGGCGAACTCGATCTCAAGCGGGGCGGGACGATCCCGATCGTCGCCCTCGCCCGCTGGGCGGGCATGGCGGCGGGGGTGACCAGCGCCTCGACCGCCGAGCGCCTGCGGGCGGCCAGCGCCGCCGGCAACGCTCGCCGCCGCCGAGCCGCACAACCTGTCCGATGCGTTCGAGCTGATCAACGAGCTGCGCCTCGAGCATCAGGTCGCGCAGCTGCGCGCGGGATCGCGCCCGACGACCACGTCGCCCCCGACGAGCTCTCGGCGCTCAGGCGCACGCAGCTCAAGGAGGCGTTCCGCGCGGTGGCCGAGATCCAGAAGCGGGTCTCCGCGCACCTGCGCGCCGGCCGGGCTGAAGCGCCGCCGCGCGATCGCGTACCGTGCCAAGCCGTGTCTGAGAACGGTTCACGCGAGCTGGCGATCGTCGTCCGGGGCCTGGTCAAGTCCTTCGGCGAGGTGCGGGCGCTCGGCGGCGTCGATCTGGAGGTCCGCACCGGCACCGTGCTCGGGCTGCTGGGGCCCAATGGCGCCGGCAAGACGACGCTCGTGCGCGTGCTGGCCACGCTGCTGACCCGGATTCCGGCACCGCCACCGTGGTCGGCCTCGACGTCCTCCGGGACGCCGCTGCGCTGCGTCACCGGATCGGGCTGGCCGGCCAGTACGCGGCCGTCGACGAGAACCTCACCGGCCTGGAGAACCTGACGATGGTCGGGCGCCTGTACGGCTTCTCGCGCGCGCGAGGCCAAGGCGCGGGGCCGGGAGCTGCTCGAGCGCTTTGACCTGGTGGACGCCGGGGACCGGGTGACCAGCACGTACTCGGGCGGGATGCGCCGCCGCCTGGATCTGGCGGCCGCGCTGGTGGCCAAGCCGCCGGTGCTGTTCCTCGACGAGCCGACGACCGGCCTGGACCCGCGCAGCCGGATAGGCCTATGGGAGACGATCGAGGGCCTCGTGTCGGAGGGCACGACGGTGCTGCTTGACCACGCAGTATCTGGACGAGGCCGACCGGCTGGCCGATTCGATCGCGGTCATCGACCACGGGCAGGTGATCGCCCAGGGACCTCGGACGAGCTCAAGGATCGCGTCGGCGGCGAGCGTGTCGAGGTGCTGCTGGAGGACCCCGCCGAGGCGCCGAGCGGCGGTCCGGGCGCTGGCGTCGATGGCCGAGGAGGAGCCGACGAGCCGCGGACGACGGTCAGCGTCGCCGGTGCGCGCCCGCCGGGGGGTGCTGGTCGAGGCGGTCAAGCTGCTCTCGGACGCCGGGGTGGGATCGAGGACATCAACGTGCGGCGGCCGACGCTCGACGACGTGTTCCTGTCGCTGACCGGCCACGCCGCCGAGGACCAGCCCGAAGCGCAGGAGGGGGCAGCCGGCGACCCCAGCGTCATGAGACGCCTGGTCACCGACACGTTGATCATCGCCGAGCGCAACCTCGTCCGGTTGCCGCGGCGCCCGGAGCTGCTGCTGGCTTTCACCGTGCAGCCGATCATGTTCGTGCTCCTGTTTCGCTACGTGTTCGGCGGAGCGATCCAGACCGGCGGCGTTCCCTACGTGGACTTCCTGATCCCCGGGATCGTCGTGCAGAACGATCGCCTTCGGCGGCTTCGTCACCGCGCTCGGCCTCAACGACGACCTCCACAAGGGGCTGATCGACCGCTTCCGTTCGCTGCCGATGGCCCGCCCGGCCCTGCTCGCCGGCCGCACGCTGGCCGACGTGGCCACTAATGCCCTGTCGGTCGTGCGTGCTCGTCGTGACCGGCGTCATCATCGGTTTCTCGTTTCAGACCGGTGTGCTCTCAGGTGATCGCCGGCTTCGGTCTGTCGCTGCTGATCGGCTTTGCGTTCTCGTGGGTGTTCGCGCTCGCCGGGCTCTGGTCGCCTCGACGCCGGAGTCCGCCCAGTCGGTCGGATTCATCACTATCTTCCCGCTCACCTTCATCTCCTCGGCGTTCGTCCCGCCGGCGACGATGCCCGAGCCGCTGAAGTGGTTCGCCCATGTCAACCCCTTCACGATCATGGTCGACGCGATGCGCGCGCTCTGGACGGGGGCGCCCGCGCACAACTACGTGTGGGGCGCAGTCGCCTGGACCGTCGGCATCCTCGTTGTCTTCGCGCCGTTGGCCGTGGCGCGCTATCGCCGCGCCACCGGCGAGTCGTGACCGCCCGCGCGATCAGTTCTGCTCGCCGCGGGCGATCGCCAGGCAGGCCTCGCAGCGCGGCCACGGTGGATTCCAGGGATAGCCGGTCACGTCCTTGCCGCACAGCGCGGTGTCGGGATCCTCGTCGGTGACCAGGTGACACAACTCCTCGAAGCCGTTGTCGTTGGAGCGCGGGACGTTGCGGCAGGCGGGATGGACGTTCGGAGCCCTGACCGGGGTGCTGGGCATCGGGGCGAGGATAACGCCGCCGGCGAGGCTCAGCTGACGGCGCGCAGGTGCGCGAACGGCTTGCCGTCGCGCAGCTCGCGGACGACCGCCTCCACCAGGCCCCCGCTCTCCGGCGTCCGCCCGTCGGTGACGGCGGCCACCGTCGCGCGCTTGGACTGGATCAGCCGCGCCATGGTCTCGTCGATCGTCGTCGCGGCCAGCAGGTACCAGGCGGTGACGGCGTCGTGCTGTCCGATGCGGTGACAGCGATCCTCGGCCTGGTCGTGCATCGCGGGCGTCCACTCCAGCTCCAGGAACGCCACGTTGGAGGCTCGAGTCAGCGTGATCCCCTGCGCGGCCACGCGGGTCGCGGCCACGATCAACCGCGGACCGCCCGCGCGCTGGAAGGCTGCGATCGCCGCCTCCCGAGCGCTCATGGAGTCCTCGCCGAGCAGATGCAGCGCGTCGGGGAAGCGCTGGAGCACCGCGTGCTGTACCTCGACGTGGCGGGCGAAGACCACCAGGGGCTCCCCGGAGGCCAGGAAGTCGTCGATCCAGGCCAGCGCGGCCGCCAGCTTGCCGCGCGCCGCCAGGCGCTGCAGCGTGCCCAGCTGGGCCAGGCGCTGCGCGCGCAGCGTGGCCGCGATCTTGGCGTTGAGGGTTGACAGGTCCAGTGGCTGCGTGCGCAGCCAGGCGATCACGTCGCGTTCGGCCAGCCGGTACTCGGAGTCGTTGGTGAGCGCGATCGGCACCACCACCTGACGCTTGGCCGGCAGCTGGGGCAGCACGTCGGTCTTCAGCCGGCGCACGAAGCAGTGGCGGCGCAGGTGCCAGTGCAGCCGCTCCTCGCTGAGCCGGCCGCGGAACTGGGCCGAGAAGCGCGCGCCCGAGCCGAAGTCGGTGAGCCGGTCGATCACCCGCAGCTGCGCGATCAGCTCGTCGGCGTGGTTGAGCACCGGGGTGCCGGTGAGCGCCAGCCGCAGGCCGTCGGGCGCCACCGAGGCCGCCACCGCCCGCACGGCCTGGGTGCGCTTGGCGCTGGGGTTCTTGCAGTAATGCGACTCGTCGATCACGATCGCCCGCGCGCGGGGACGGGCCAGCGCCTGGCGGTGGACGGCCACGATCTCGTAGTTGAGGATCGTGATGTCGCCCCGCGGCGGGACGGCGCAGCGGCCCTGGATCACCGCGACCGAGCGGTGCGGCAGCCACTTCTGAGCCTCGCGCTCCCAGTTGAGCTTCAGCGACGCCGGGCAGACGACGATCGCCGGGTAGGCGCCGTCGACCTCGAGTGCGGCCAGCGCCTCGACGGTCTTGCCCAGCCCCTGCTCGTCGGCCAGGAACGCCCGGCGGGCCTGCAGGGCGTAATCGACCGCGGCCCACTGGAAGGGAGCGAGCTCGCCGCCCAGCGCGCTGGCCGCCGGCTCGATCGGCTCGCTCGCGGTGGCGCGCGAGCGGCGCACCGCGCCGGCAGCCAGACGGTGCTCGGCGCGCAGCTGCTCGAGCACTTCCAGCGCACGTCCGGTCACCTCCACGTCGTGTCGGGCGATGAAGGCGTCGAGCTCCTCGGCGGCCCAGGGGTCAAGCGGCACCGCCCGGGTGCCCTCCGAAGCGGTCAGCCGCTCGAACGCCAGGCCGACCTCGGGGTCCCACAGCACCTCCAGGCGCAGCTGCTCGCCCTCCACTCCGCGAGCCCACGCCAGCCGCGCCGGAGCGGGCGTGCCGCCGTGCTCGACGATCTCGATGCAGCGGTCGGCGCCGGCGTCCAGGCGCGCCGACTGCTGGGCGCGCAGGACCCCGGCGGCCGCGGGGGTGAGCTCCACCAGCAGCCGTCCCTCGTGCTGCACCGATCCGGGGAGCAGTTCCTGCGGTACCGGGCCGGCGAGCGTGCTCAGCGCCCACCAGCCGCGGCCGTCGTGGCGGGCCGTTGAGACGTGGCCGATCCAGCGCCGCTTGACGCCGGCGAGCCAGGCCTCCACGTCGTCGGCGGCCCGCATCTCCGGATAGCGCTCCAGGATCTCCACCACCTTGAGCGCCGCCCAGTCGCTGGCGGGCGCGTACCACTCCCGGGAGTCCCAGTCGAAGCGGCGGTGGGGGATCGAGCGGGCCAGCTCGACCAGGGCGCGGTCGTAGGGGAACGAGAGCACGACCGTCGGCTGGTTGTCGCGGTCACGGCGCAGCTCGACGTTGGGGCTACCGGGGACGAGCTGCATCGACGGCTCTACGGTAGCGCCGCTCGCGGGCGTCGCGGTGGCGGACTCAGCCGGCCGGCGCCGGCTGGGGACCGCTCTCGCGCAGGCGCTCGGCGGTCGCTGACGCCGTGTCGTCGGCCCAGCGTCCCGTGGTCGCCGTGCCCACGCACAGGATCACGACGCCGAGTGCCACCACGATCCACCAGCTCACATGCGTGGCGCTCGCGAACCCCGGGCCCATGGCACCGGCCACGCCGCCTCCGGCCAGCGCGCCGAGCACCGCGACCCCCAGCGTCTGGCCGACCTGGCGCCCGGTCGACGCCACGGCGGCGGCGACGCCTGCTTGAGACGGCGGCATCCCGGAGATCGCCGTGGTGGTGATCGGCGGATTGATCAGCCCGGAGCCGAGCCCGAAGAGCACGTAGGCGATGATCAGGAGGCCGAAGGACGGTGTGAGCTGTGAGCTGGGCGAGAATCACGCCGCTGGCGATCAACGCGAGGCTGCCGCCGATCAGCGGCAGCCGGGTGCCCCGGTTGCCGACGAAGCGGCCCGTGAGCGGGGAGACCACCAGCATCAGCCCGGCCATCGGCAGCGTGTAGAGGCCGGCCGAGAACGGCGAGAGCCCGCGGACGTTCTGCAGGTACAGCGTGTTGAGAAACAGAAAGCCGCCCAGTGCCGCGAACATCGCCACCGCAATCGCGGTCGCTCCCGCGAAGGGCGCGGAGCGGAAGAAGCGGATCTCGATCAGCGGCTCGCTCCGGCGCAGTTCGTAGCCGACCAGCGTCGTCAGCGAGATCACCGAGATCGCGAATAGGCCGAGCGTCCGGGCGGCGGTCCAGCCGGCCGAGGGCCCGTCGATGATCGCGTAGGTGAGGGTCGCCAGACCCAGGATCACCAGGATCTGACCCACCGGATCAAGGCGCCGCGGACGGTCGGCGCGCGACTCGGGAACGTACAGCGCGGTGAGGATGATGGCCACGATCCCGATCGGCACGTTGACCAAGAACACCGCGCGCCAGCCGACGGAATCGACGAGCGCCCCGCCGAGGACCGGGCCCAGCGCCATGCTGATGCCGATCACGCCGCCCCACACGCCGATCGCCTGCGCGCGCTCGCGCGGCTCCTCGAACACGTTGCGGATGATCGACATCGCCACCGGGTTGAGCATCGACCCGCCGATCGCCTGCAGGACCCGCGCCGCGATCAGCATCCCGAGGCTGGGCGCGACGGCGCACAGCAGCGAGCCGACCGAGAACAGGACCAGCCCCACCTGGAACACCCGCTTGCGCCCCAGCCGGTCGGCGGTCGATCCCGAGAGCATCAGCAGGCTGGCCAGCACGAGCGTGTAGGCGTCGATCGTCCACTGCAGGCCCGACAGGGCCGAGTGAAACGACCGGTGGATGGCCGGCAGCGCGATGTTGACGATCGTCGAGTCGAGACTCACGATCAGCAGGCTCATCGAGCAGATTCCGAGGATCAGCAGACGCTGACGACGTTCGGGGACAGGCTGATGGGAACCGCTCACGGCGATCGATCCTAGTGGCCGTCTCGCGGCGCGCCTCGTACCTGACCGGGTGGCGCCGCCGGCTCGCGGCGCCACCCGATCGTTCACAGCTCAGCTGACGTGATTTGCCTTTAGGAACGCACTGGCCACCGCCGCCGGCTGCTGGTGGTCGATCGCGACGGCCTTGTTCATCGCGATGATCGCCGGCGTGGTCAGCAGCTTGTTGACGCCGTTGACCGTGTCCATCAGGCCGGGGCAGGCGTTGACCTTGTTCTTGTCGATGACCAGCGCGATGTTCTGGAAGCCGAAGATGTTCTTCGGGTCCTTGAGCACCACGTACTTGCCGCTGGCCAGCTGGGGATCGGTGGTGAAGACGTCGATCGCCTGCACTGCTCCTGAGTCCAGCGCCTGGTACTGGAGTCCCAGGGCCAGCGACTTGAACGAGAAGTTCTTGACGCCGTAGACCTTCTTCATGCCCAGGGCGCCCTCCTCGCGGTTGAGGAACTCAGGCCGCGCGCCCAGCGTGAAGTGCGACACCTTCTTGAGGTCGGCGGTCGTCTTGAGGCCGTGCTGCGAGGCGTAGGCCTTGGTCACGGCGATCGCGTCGGTGTCGAAGAACGGCGTTATCTGGCTCATCACCTGGCCGCGCTTGGCGTAGAACTTCTTTGCCAGGCTGTACTCCTGCTGCGGGCTGGTGACGGCCTGGTTGATTCCGGCGACGGTGGCCACCGACTCGCCCGTGTACTCGGGATAGGCGTCGATCTGCCCGCTGGTCAGGGCCTTGTCGACGACCTCGGTGGCGCCGATGTTCTCCTTGTAGTTGACCTTGCAGCCCTTGGCGGTCAGCGCCTGCTTGTACAGCTGGCCGACGATGAACTCCTCGGTGAAGTTCTTGGTTCCCAGGGTTATGCTGCCCCCGCCCGAGGCCGCCGAGCTGGAGGCGCTGCTGCTGGTGGTGGCGCCTCCGCCCGCGGCGGATGACGATGAGCTCGAGCTGGACTTGGAGCTCGAGCCACAGGCGGCCAGCGCCAGGGCGGCCAGCAGCGCGAGCAGGACGGAGACGGTGCGCGCGCGACGGCGGCGCCTCGGTCGGCGGGATGGGGTTACTGCGGGCATGGGTGATCCTCCTCGATGGTTAACGACGTCCTCCGGTCTCCCAGTTTGCATCTGTGACGGCTTGGGCTCGCGGGCGCCGGCCCTGGTGGCGAAGCGGAGCCGGGGTCAGCCGCATCTGCACGAGCGCGAGCAGTCCGTCGATCGCGAAGATCAGCACGATGATCCACAGCGAGCCGGCGATCACGCCGCCCGTGCCGTAGGTCGGCTCGTTGACGACGATGTCGCCCAGGCCGCCGCCGCCGGCGAACGTGGCCAGCGTGGCCGTCGCCACGACATAGACGGTGGCGGTTCTCACGCCGGCGGAGATCAGCGGCAGGGCCAGGGGCAGCTCAACTCGCCGCAGCACCTGAAACGGGGTCATGCCCATCGCCCGGGCCGCCTGGACGGCGTCGGGATCGATCCCGTCGACGGCCACGAACGCGTTGGTGAGAATCACCGGCCCCGCCAGGATCACGAGTGCCACGACCACGTTCCAGAAACCGATCCCGATGATCCCGATGCCGATCGAGATGACCGCCAGGCTCGGCAGGGCGCGGCCGAAGTTCGAGACGGTGATCGCCAGAAACGATCCTCGGTGCAGGTGGCCGAGCCATACCCCCAGCGGGATCGCGAGGATGATCGCCAGGCCGATGGCGACGAACGAGAGCCCGAGGTGCGCGCCCGTCTTGGAGCTGAACAGGCTCAGGTTGTTGGTGAAGAAGCTGATCGGGTCGCTGGTGCGCATGTCAGGCCCGCAGCCGCCGTCGGCTCCACGGCGTGATCGCGCGCTGGAGGAGCACCAGCAGGATGTCGGCGACGATCGCCAGCGCGATCGCCAGGCCCCCGGCGGCGATGAACTCGGTCTTGAACCCGCTCTGGATGGCTTCGAAGATCGGCTCCCCGAGGCCGCCGGCGCCGATGTAGGCGGCCACCGTGGCGAGGCTGATCGTGGTGACCGTGGCGATCCGGATGCCGGCCATGATTGCCGGCAGGGCCAGCGGCAGCTCGACGCGGACCAGGCTCTGGCGGGCGGTGAGGCCCATGGCGCGCGCGGCCTCGATGGTCGCCGGCGGCACCCCGCGCAGGCCGGTGAGCATGTTGCGGAACAGGATCAGCAGCGTGTAGGAGACCAGGCCGATCTCGGCGGTGAACCGGTTGATGCCCGTGACCTGCACGAGCAGCTCGAACAGCGCGATGGCGGGGATCCCGTAGAGGAAGGCCGAGAACAGCGAGAAGGGCGTCTCGAACCAGCTCTGCTTGTAGGCGAAGATCGCCGCGGTGAAGGCGATCACCATCCCCACGCCGACGGCGATCGCGGTCAGCTCGATGTGCTCGATCAGGCGCGGCCCGAACACCACGTTGAAGTTCTGCGTGAACCAGCTCCCGCAGAACTGTCGGTTCTGGACCACGCAGTTAGAGCCGCCGCCGAAATGCGGGATCACGGGGCCGCTGGCGGCCAGCGGTAGTGCGAGGGCGAGGCTCACGGGGCCGGGCGCTCGGGCGCGATCAGCTGCGTGATCGCCTCCAGGCGCACGCTGCCCACCGCCGTTCCCTGTTCGTCGACGACATCGATCTCGCTCTTTCCCTCGGCGAGCATCTTGGAGAGCGCGAAGTGCAGCGTGGTCTCGCTGGACACCGTCGGGCGGTCGGGATCCGAGGAGGAGGAGGGGGGATCGAGCTTGACGTCGGCGAGCTTGCGCACCCGCAGACGCTTGAGACCGCGGTCCTCGCCGACGAAGCTGGCCACGAACTCGTCGGCCGGATGCGCCAGCAGCTCGTCGGCGGTGGCCAGCTGGACGAGATGACCGTCGCGCATGATCGCGATCCGATCGCCCATCTTGATCGCCTCGTCGATGTCGTGTGTAACGAAGATGACCGTCTTTCGCACCTCCCGGTGCAGGCGCAGGAAGTCGTTCTGCAGGCGATCGCGGGCGATCGGATCAACCGCGCCGAACGGCTCGTCCATCAGCATGATCGGCGGGTCGGCCGCCATCGCACGGGCGACGCCGATGCGCTGCTGCTGACCGCCGGAGAATTCCCCGGGATAGCGGCGCAGGTCGCCCTCCGGATCGAGGCCCACGAGCTCCAGCAGCTCCGCGGCCCGCGTGCGGATGTCCGACTTGGACCATCCCAGCAGGCGGGGCACCGCGCCGATGTTGCTCTCGATCGTCAGGTGCGGAAACAGCCCGATCTGCTGGAACACGTAGCCGATGCCGCGGCGCAGACGGGTCAGCTCGAGCTCGCGGACGCTGCGGTCGTCGATCGTGATGTCGCCGTCGGTGATGGAGATCAGCCGGTTGACCATCTTCAGCGCGGTGGTCTTGCCGCAGCCGGAGGGGCCGATCAGCACGCAGATCTCGCCCGGTGTGACCTCGAAGCTGAGGTCCTGCACGGCCGCCCGCTCTCGGCCGGGGTAGCGCTTGACGACGTTGCGAAACGCGATCGCGGCAGGCTCGGACCGCGATCCACCGAGGTGGTCGGAATCGCGGCCCCTTCCCGTCTTAGGCTGAGCTTGCGCGCCTATAAGCCTTATATATCAGATGTCAGGCCAGTGGTGCGCCAGCACGCGGCACGTGCTGGCCGGGCACTAGCCCAGCTCCACCTGCCAGCTCTCGACCAGCTCCCGCGCGCGTTCGATGTCGGGGTGCAGCGGCCGGTCTGACAAATCGGGATCCAGACGCTCGGCGGCGGCCTCCCACAGCGCGCGGTTGCCGGCGCCGACCGGCTCCTGCCCCGCCAGGCGCAGCGCCCGCACGGCTACCACCAGCTCGACGGCCACCGCCAGGCGCAGCACGAGCAGGGCGTCCTCGGCGCGCCGTGCCGCTGTCGGCGCCAGGCTCGAGTGTGACTCCACGCCCCGGGAGACCGAGACGGTCTGGGCGGCCACCGGGGTGACCAGGGAGCGGACCTCGGCGACCGCCGCATGGGCGGTGTACTCCAGTACGAGCGCGCCCGACTCCGGTCCGGGTTCGCGGGCCAGGAACGGCGGCAGGCCGGTCAGACCGGAGTCCAGCAGCGTGCTCACCCGCGCCGCGATCAGCGCCGCCGACTGGGCCAGGGCGGTCCGCAGGCCGTCGATCGCGTTGGCCAGGGGGGCCGCGTGAGGATTTCCGTTGGGCAGCGCGATGTCCTCGCCGGGGACGATCAGGGCGTTCTCACCGGCGAAGTTGAGCTCGTGTCCGACGGTCTCCTCCAACGCTAGCAACGCGTCGTGGACGGCCCCGTCGACCTGCGGCTGGGCACGAAACGGATACGGGTCCTGGATGCCCAGGGGCCCGGGGTCGCGGGTGCGGGCCGCGACCCCCTCCAGCAGCGCGCGCATCCGCTGAGCGACGGCGGCCTGCCCGGGACGGTGGCGCCACGAGTGAATTCGCGGATCGAGCGCCACCGGATCGGCGGCGGCCGCTTCGAAGGACAGCGCGGCCACCGACAGCCAGGCGTCGAGCAGCCGCCGGGCGTCGACCACCAGGAGTGCCGCTCGGCCGATGCTGACGGCATTGGAGCTCATGAAGGCCAGTCCGTCGCGCGGTCCCAGCCTCCCCGGTGCCACGCCGGCGTCAGACAGCGCGACCGCGGCGTCGACCAGCTCGTCACCGCGCCACACCTGGCCCTCGCCCAGCAGCGCGAGCGCGATGTCCGCAAGGTTGGTCAGATCGCCGGTGCCCAGCGAGCCGATCTCGCGGGTGAACGGCGACAACCCGGCGTTCAGCGAACCCACCAGCGCGTCGAGCAGCTCGACGGCGATCCCCGCGCCGCCGACCCCGATCTGGTTGGCGCGCGTGGCCATCGCCGCGCGGACGATCGTCGCCGGCAGCGGTCGCCCGGCCCCGCAGGCATGGCTGCGCAGCAGCCCCAGCGAGTAGTCCGCACGACTGTCGGAGGGCACCCGGTAGGCGCGCAGCGCGCCCACGCCCGTGGTCACGCCGTACAGCTCGTCGCCGCGGGCCAGGAGCGCCGCGATCGCATCCCGCGCTCGGTCGTTGCGCGCGCGGGCGTCGTCTGAGAGCCGTGCCTCGGCTCCCCGGCGGGCGATCAGCGAGACCTCCTTGGGCGTCAGAGTCGTCCCGTCCAGGGTCACGGGCGGCGGCGCGGTGGCCACTGTCCAGGGGGTCACTGCCATCGTCTCGGCACTCTAGGGTCCAGGACGGTCGTGGGCCCTGATCGCGTCCACAGATCGAGCAGTATCGTCGAGTCGATGGCCAGCTCCGTCGCCATCACCGGCCGCGATCTCGCGCTCGACGTGGTGGTTGCCGTCGCCCGCGATGGCGCTGCGGTCCGGGTCGACTCTCAGGCTCGCGAGCGCGTCCGCGCAGCCGCGGCGACGGTGGCACGGGCCGCCGAAGCCGGCCGGCCGGTGTACGGCGTGACCACCGGGCTGGGGAACCGGGTGGTCGAGGCGGTCGATGGCGCGCAGGCGGCCGCGTTCTCGTTGCGCACCCTGCGCGGCCGGGCGATGTCGGTGGGCGAGCCGCTCAGTCGCGAGCTCACCCGCGCGGCGATGGTGGTGCGCCTCAACGGTCTGTGCGCCGGCGGGGCGGGGGCGGGGGAGCCCGTGGTCGACGGCCTGGCGGCGCTCCTCAACGCCGGCGTTCATCCCAGCATCCCCCGCAGCGGTTCGGTCGGTGCCTCCGACCTGTGCATGATGGCCCACGTGGGTCTCGGGCTGATCGGTGAGGGCGAGGCGGAGGTCAACGGGGAGCGGATCCCCGCCGGCCGGGCGCTGGCGGCGGCCGGGCTTGCACCGGTCGTGCTGGGCGCCAAGGACGGGTTGGCGATCTGCTCCAGCTCGGCGGTGTCGGTAGGCGCCGCGGCGTTGGCGCTGATCGACGGCCGGGCCTGGCTACGGGCGGCCCAGGTGGCGGCGGCGCTCTCGATGGAGGGCTTTCGCGCCAGCCTGACGCCGCTTGACCCGCGCGTGGTCGATGCCCGCCCCGCCCCCGGGCAGCGCTGGGCGGCCGACGGGCTGCGCGCGCTGCTGGCCGGTGGCTCGCTGACCGAGCGTGGGGCGGCGCGCCGGCTCCAGGACCCGCTGAGCTTTCGCTGCGCCAGCCAGGTCCACGGCTCGCTGCGCTGGGCGCTCGAGCTCCTGGGGCAGGCATTGGAGCCCGAGCTGACCGGCGCCGCCGACAACCCGCTGGTCCTCTCCGCCGACGACGAGATCGTCTCCAACGGCAACTTCCACGTCCCCGCGTTGTCGATGGCGCTGGACGCCGTGGCGATCGCGATCGCGCAGGTGGCGGCCACCGTGACCGAGCGCCAGGCGCGGCTGAAGGTGACCCGGCTGAGCGGCTTGCCGCAGAACCTCGTCGGCTCTGACCCCACGAGCTCGGGGCTGGCGCCGCTGACCAAGACCGCCCAGGCCCTGACGCTGGAGATCCGCCACCGCGCCGCCCCGCTGGCCGTGCACCCGACGATCGGCGCCGAGGGTGTGGAGGACGACTCCACCGGTGCCGTCCAGGGCGCGCTGCGGCTGGCCGAGCAGCTGGAGCGCCTGCGGCTGCTGGTCGCCGTCGAGCTGCTGGTGGCCGCCCAGGCGGTCGACCTGGCGGCTCCCGAGCGGCTGGGCGTGGGCACCGAGGCGGCCTACCGGTGCGTGCGCGAGACGGTCGCCGAGCTCGACGACGACCGTGCGCTCGGGCCCGACGTCGAGCGGCTGGCGGCGGCCGCGCTGGGCTCCGACCACGAGCTCCTGCGCCGCGTTGACACCGCGCTGGCGAGCGTGACGGCGTGAGCGCGGCGTCGCTGGAGCTCACCTATCTCAACGGTGCGGATGTCGACGCTCTGGCGCTCACCGACGACGAGATCCTCGACGCCGTGCGCTCCGTGCTGGCGGCACAGGGTCGCGGCGAGACCGTGATCGAGCCGCGCATGCATCTGTTCCCGCGCGGGGCCAACGGTCATTTCAACGTCCTGCGTGGGGCCACCCCGGAGCACGCCGGCGTCAAGGTCGTCGGCGACTACGTCGACAACCATCGGCTGGGTCTTCCCTCGGAGCTGGCGCTGCTGCTGCTGATGGATCCGCTCACCGGCGTGCCGACGGCGATCCTCGATGCCACCGCGATCACCGAGATGCGCACCGGGGCGGTGACCGCGATCGGCGCCGAGCAGCTGGCGCGCGGCGATTCACGGGTACTGGGCCACGTGGGTGCGCGCGGTACCGCGTATTGGAACGTGCGCCTGCTCTCCCGCGTGCTGCCGCAGGTTGAGGAGATCCGTGTGCACTCGCGCCGGCCCGAGAGCCGGGAGGCGTTCGCGCGGCGCCTGACCGAGGACCTGGGGCGGGATGTGCGGGCCGTCGACAGTTGGGAGGCATGCGTGCGGGGCGCCGACGTGGTGGTGGAGGCCAGCCGGCTCACCGAGCCCGCGCCGCTGCTGGCCACCGAGTGGATCAAGTCCGGGGCGCTGGTCGTGCCCTACGGGACCGTCAGCGCGGTGCAGCTGTCGCTGACCGACATCATGGACAAGGTCGTGGTCGACGACTGGGGGCAGGCCGGTAGCGGTCCGCTGGGCGCACTGCGGGCGCACGTCGACACCGGTCGCCTGACGCGCGAGAGCCTCTACGCCGAGCTGGGCGAGATCGTCTGCGGCGCCAAGCCAGGACGCGAGCGCGCTGACGAGACGATCCTCTTCTGGCACCGGGGCCTGTCGACCACCGACGTGGCGCTCGGTGAAGCATTGCTGTCCAAGGCCCGCGCGCGTGGCATCGGGATCCAGCTGTCCTACCGCTGACGCGAGGTCGCCAAGGCAATCAGCGCGGTCAGCAGCGGGATGGTGATCAGCGCGGTTCGCAGTCCGGCCACGCCCGCGAGCTGGCCGATCACGGCCGGGGCGACGACGAACCCCATCCAGCCACAGGCCGAGACCGTCGCGACGCCGGCGCCCGGCGTCATGCCGGGCAGCTCACCGGCCGCGGTGAACACGCTGGGTACGATCAACGCCACGCCGGCTCCCAGGCAGCCGAACCCGACCAGCACGGCCGTCGGGTTCTGCACGACCAGGCCGAGGCCGAAACCGACGGTGGCCACGATCGCCAGTCCCGACAGCAGGCGCCGCCGGTCGTAGCGCGCCAGCAGCCGGCCCCCGGCCAGGCGGACGGCCACCATCAGCAGCGAGAACACGGCATAGCCCAACCCGGCCAGTGCCGGCCTCGAGTGCAGCATGCCGCGCAGGTAGATCGCTGACCAGTCGGCGGCGGCGCCCTCGCAGAACATGCTGGCAAACGCGGTCGCGCCCAACAGCAACGCGGCGGCGGTCAGGAGCCTCCGCCACGGGCCGCCACGGCGCTCCCGGTCCGCGGGTCGAGCCTGGCGGTCGCCGATCATGGCGGCGCCCAGGACGGTCGTCGCTGCGAGCACGGGCACGCCGAGGGCGACCAGCTGGGCGGTGAGCGCCACGCCGGCCGCCACCCCGAGAGCTCCGAGGCCCGCGCCCGCGAATGCTCCGAGGCTCCAGGCCCCGTGGAAGCCGGGCATCAGCGCGCGTTCCTGCGCGCGCTGCACGGCGATCGCCTGGGTGTTCATCGACACGTCGAGTGACCCCTGGAAGGCGCCCCAGGCCAAAAGCGTCGCGAACAGGACCTGAGGCGAGCCGGCCAGGCCGACCAGCGGACCGGTCAGGCAGTAGCCGAGCAACGTGACGCGCACCATGCGCGGAGAGCCCACCCGGGCCAGCAGGCGTCCGGTCAGGACCATGGCGCACACCGAGCCCACGGGCGTGGCCAGCAGCACGAGTCCCATCGAAGCGTCCGACAGGTGCAGCTGGGCCTTGAACTGCGGGATGTGCGCCGACCACGAGGCGAACAGCAGCCCGTGGGCGGCGAAAGTCGCGGTCATGGCGGACCGCTGGCGCAGCGCGTCAGTCCCCATCGGCACACCCTGCCAGGTGCGGTAGCGTGCCATCCGGATGAGCGCGAACGCGATGGAGTGCCGGGGCTGGCAGCAGGAGGCAGCGCTGCGGATGCTCCACAACAACCTGCATCCCGACGTGGCCGAGAACCCCGCCGAGCTGGTCGTCTACGGGGGGATCGGCAAGGCGGCGCGCAACTGGTCCAGCTACCACACGATCGAGCGCGAGCTGCGGCGGCTGGGCGACGAGCAGACGCTGCTGGTGCAGTCCGGCAAGCCGGTCGCCGTGTTCGAGACCCACGACCGGGCGCCGCGGGTGCTGATCGCCAACTCCAACCTGGTGCCACAGTGGGCGACCTGGGAGAAGTTCCGCGAGCTCGATGCCGCCGGGCTGATGATGTACGGGCAGATGACAGCCGGCTCGTGGATCTACATCGGCAGCCAGGGGATCCTGCAGGGCACCTATGAGACGTTCGCCGCCGCCGCGCGCAAGCGCTTCGGCGGGACGCTGGCCGGCCGGCTGGTGGTGACCGCCGGGCTCGGGGGCATGGGCGGCGCGCAGCCCCTGGCAATCACCATGCTCGACGGTGCGGCTCTGTGCGTGGAGGTCGACCTGCAGCGGATCGAGCGGCGGATCGAGACCGGCTATCTGGACGAGCGAGCCGCCGACCTCGACGACGCGCTGCGCCGGCTTGACGTGGCGTGCCGCGAGCGCCGCGCCCTGTCGATCGGACTGGCCGGCAACGCTGCCGAGGTCGTGCCCGAGTTGGTTCGCCGCGGGGTGCAGGTCGACATCGTCACCGACCAGACCAGCGCGCATGATCCGCTCAACGGCTACGTGCCGGTCGGGCTGACGGTCGAGCAGGCGCAGGCGCTGCGCCGCTCTGATCCCGACGATTATCTTCGCCGCGTGGGCGAGAGCGCCGTGATCCACGTGAGCGCGATCCGCGCGCTGCAGCAGGCGGGAGCGGAGGCGTTTGACTACGGCAACGCGCTGCGCGGCCTGGCGTCCGAGCACGGCGACCGCGACGCGTTCGCCTACCCGGGGTTCGTGCCGGCCTACATCCGGCCGCTGTTCTGCGAGGGCAAGGGCCCGTTTCGCTGGGTGGCGCTGTCGGGCGACCCGGCCGACATTCACGCCACCGACCGGGCGATCCTGGACCTGTTCGGCGATCAGGAGCACATCGCGCGGTGGATCCAGCTGGCCTCCGAGCGGGTGCGCTTCCAGGGCCTGCCGGCCCGGATCTGCTGGCTGGGTTACGGCGAGCGCGACAAGGCGGGCGTGCGCTTCAACGAGATGGTCGCCTCCGGCGAGCTCAAGGGCCCGATCGTGATCGGCCGCGACCACCTGGACTGCGGCTCGGTCGCCTCGCCCGAGCGCGAGACCGAGGCGATGCGCGACGGCTCCGACGCGGTCGCGGACTGGCCGCTGCTCAACGCGATGCTGATGACCGCCTGCGGCGCCAGCTGGGTGTCGATCCATCACGGCGGCGGGGTGGGCATGGGCAAGTCGATCCACGCCGGCCAGGTGGTGGTCGCCGACGGGACGCTCGAGGCGGGCGAGCGGGTGCGCCGCACGCTGACCGCGGACCCCGGGCTGGGAGTGGTACGCCACGCCGACGCGGGCTACGAGCAGGCGTTGGAGACGGCCCGCCGGACGGGGGTGGCGATGCCGATGCTCGACGCCGAGCCCGAAAAGCGGTGAGCCGCGGGCGGTCGGTGTCGATTGCCGGGGCGGCGCAGGTCCTGCGCCCCCCGCGCGACGGGCTGACCCACCTACGCGGCGCCGAGCTCAACGCGCAGTCGCTGGAGCCGGGCGGCCTGTCGCTCGAGGGCGGGCGGATCACCGCGCTGGAGCCGAGCCCGCGCGCCGAGCTGACCGTTGACGCGACCGGCTGCGCGGTGATCCCCGGGTTCGTGGACTGTCACACCCACCTGCCGTTCGCCGGCTGGCGGGCAGGCGAGTACGAGCAGAAGCTGGGCGGAGTGCCCTACGAGGAGATCTCCCGCAGCGGCGGCGGGATCCGCGCTTCGGCCCGGGCGCTGGCGCAGGCGACCGACGAGCAGGTGCTCGCCCAGTCTCGCGCGGTGGCCGCCGAGATGCTGGCCGCCGGGACCACGTCGTTTGAGTGCAAGTCCGGCTATGGGCTGTCACGCGAGGCGGAGCTGCGAGCGCTGCGCCTTGCCCACGAGCTGGACGGGCAGGTCGCTCAGACCACCCTGTCGACCGCGCTGCTGGCCCATTCGGTCCCCGACGGCTGGACGGCCGATGGGTGGATGAGCGAGGTGGAGTCGATGATGCCGGAGGTGCTGGCGGCCGGAACGGTCTCGGCGCTTGACATCTTCGTCGAGTCGGTCGCGTTCGACAACGAGCACCTGGAGCTGATGGGACAGCTGGCGGCCGCTGCCGGCCTGGCGCTGCGCTGCCACGTCGAGCAGTTCGGGGGCTGTCGCTCGGTGCCGGTGGCGCTGGCCGCGGGCGCACGCTCGGTCGACCATCTGTCGACCATGCACCCGGACGACATCGCTCCGCTGGCCGCCGCCCCGTGCGCCGCCGTGCTGCTGCCGGCCGCGGAGTTCCTGGGCGCCGAGCACCGGGCGCCGGGGCGCGCGCTGGTGGAGGCGGGCGCGATCGTCGTCCTGGCCACCGACGGCAATCCGGGCACCGCGCCCGTGTTCTCGATGCCGGTCGTCCTCGGCCTCGCCGCCCGGCTGTACGGGCTGAGCGCGCGCGAGCTGCTGGGAGCGGCCACCTTGAACGCCGCCTGGGTGCTCGACCTGCACCACGACCGCGGCTCGATCGAGGTGGGCAAGCGCGCCGATCTGCTGCTGCTCGACGGCCCGGCCGAGATGCTCGCCTACCGCTTCGCGCGCAACCCGGTGGCGATCGCGATGGTGGAGGGGGAGCCGGTGTACGTGCGCGACGAGGCGGCCGCGTCCCGGATCGAGGCGCGGCCGTGAAGCGCCGCGCGTCGGTGCCCGCGATGGCCAACGCCCACAGCCATGCCTTTCAGCTGGACCTGCGCGGAATCGGCGAACGGGTCGGTGCGGCGGGCGGGTCCGGATCCGGCGACGACTTCTGGAGCTGGCGCACGTCCATGTACGCGCTGGCCGCCAGCCACGATCCGGACTCGATGCGGGCGGTCGGCGGGCGGGTCTACGGGCAGATGGCGGCCGCGGGCTACGGCGCCGTGGGCGAGTTTCACTACGTCCATCACCAGCCCGACGGCACTCCCTACCCAGAGCCCAATGCGATGGCGCTCGCGCTCGCCGAGGCCGCGCTCGCCGCCGGGCTGGAGATCACGCTGCTGCCCGCCGCCTATCACCGCGGAGGTCCGGGGCAGCCGCCCACCGATGGCCAGCGGCGCTTCTGTGACCCGTCGGTCGAGGCCTTCCTGGACCGGGTCGACGGGCTGCGGGGGTGGGCCGGGGGGCGCGACCGCGTGAGCGTGGGGGTGGCTGCCCATAGCGTGCGCGCGGTGCCCGCCGACTGGCTTTCGGCGATCGCGCGATACGCGGACGAGCATGGCCTGGTGCGTCACGTGCACGCCTCCGAGCAGCTGCGCGAGCTGGACGAGACACGGGGCGAGCACGGCTGCTCGCCGATCGAACTGCTGCACCGCACGGGCTTTCTGGGGCCACGCACCAGCGTGGTGCACGCGATCCACGTCGACGACGCCGACGTGGCACGGCTGGCGGAGTCGGAGTCGATCGTCGTCACCTGCCCGACGACCGAGGGCAACCTCGGCGATGGGTTCCTGCCGGGGCTGCGCTATCGCGACGCCGGTGTGCGCCTGGCGATCGGCACCGATGAGCAGATCCGGATCGACCCGTTCGAGGAGCTGCGCGAGCTGGAGACGCTGGCCCGCCGCGAGGGCCATACCCGCAATGCCCTGCTGGCCGCCGCGGGGGGCGACCTGTGGGGGCAGATGGTGGCCAACGGCCGGGCCAGCCTGGGCCTGGAGGACGTGGAGCCCGGGCGGATCGAGCTGAACCTCGACCACCCCGACCTCGCCGGGGTCGCCGAGCAGGACGTCCCGCTGGCGTTGGCCACCTGCGCCTCGGCGGCGGTAGTGAGCGCCGGGGTCGGCACGCGCCGATGACGGTCGCGCTCGCCCGCCGCGCGGACATCGACCTGGCGGCGTTCCGGCGCGCCGCCTGGGAGGGCGAGGCGGTGGCCGTCGAGGCCGGGGCGCTGGCGGAGGTGGAGCGTCGCCGCGGGCAGTTCCTGGAGTTCCTGGCGGCCAACCCGGACCGGCGGTTCTACGGCGTCAACGTCCACGCGGGCGACGGCTCGGACCGTCCGCTGTCCGAGGAAGACCAGCGCGATTACGCGCGCGGCATGCAGAGCGCCGTGTCGTTCGCCTCCGAGTCGCTGCCCCGGCGCGTGGTTCGCGGGATCGTGCTGGCGCGACTGGCCAACATGATCGAGGGACACGCGGGCGTCACGCCGGGGCTGGTGCGGGCCGTCGCCGCCCGGCTGGACGGACGGCCGCTGCCCGCCGTGCCCCGCTACGGCCACGGCGGCTCGGGCGAGATCGTGGCACTGGGCTGGGTGTTCGGAGACCTCGGCGCGGAGCGCGAACTGCAGATCAGGGAGTCGATGGCGCTGATCAACGGCTCGCCGTGCGCCGCGGCGCTGGTGGCCGACGCGACGCTTGGCGCCGAGCACGTCGTGGCGCGCGCCGAGGCGGTCTTCGGCCTGGCGGCCGCTGCGTTCGGGGTGTCACCGGCGATCTACCACCCGCGCCTGGACGAGCTGTGGGGCGATCCTCACCAGGCGCGGGCGCTGCGCCTGCTGCGCGCGCAGCTGGAGGACGCAGTGCCCCCCGGCGACGACGGGCATCCCCAGCCGCCGGTCAGCTTCCGGATCCTGCCGCGTGTGCTGGGCAACGCCCACCGCGTGGTCGGGCAGGGCCGCGAGGTGGCCGAGACCGCGCTGCGGGCGGTCTCGGACAACCCGACGTTCCTGTTCGACGACGACGCGGCCGTGGACATCGTCTCCACGGGCGGCTTTCACTCCGGAACGGCCGCCCCCGCCATCGACGCGCTGACCTTCATGCTGGCCGACTTCACCCAGATCGCCCAGCACGAGCTACATCGCCTCCAGGGCAGCCGGCTCGCGATGCCGCGCTTTGACTCCACCAACCTGGGGATCCTGCAGATGGCCGCCTCCGGCTACGCCGAGGAGGCGCGCGGCGCGTGCGTCCCGACGCTGCTGGGCCTCGGCGGATGGGGGCAGAACGACGTCCCCTCGCCCGCATTCATCGCCTGGAACCGGTTTGACCGGGTGCGCGGGTTCGTGGCCGGCTCGCTGGCGTGCCTGGCGGCGATCGCCGGCCAGTCCTTCGCCCAGACGGGCCGGGAGGCGCCCCCCGCACTGGCGGGGCTGCTCGCCGACGTTCTGGAGCTCTGCCCGCCGATCACCGCGCGCCGCTCCCTCGGCCCCGACCTGGCAGCGCTGGCCGCAATGTTGGGCGCCGGCGTCCCGGACTGAGGCTGGGCATCCAACGGGACACATGGGCACGTTAGATGCCCAGCCTCGGGTGTACTCCCGGGGATGTAGGCGGCGCGCAAAGACACATCCCCGGGGCGATTGCGGACCGCGCGGCCACGTCGAACAATGGCGTGCATGCTCACCTCACTCGCCCTCCGCATCAGCTCCCGCCCGAAGCGCAGCCTCCTCCTCGCCCTCGTCGTCGTGATCGTCGCCGGGGCGGTCGGCGGCCCCGTCGCCGGGGCGCTGAAGGGCTCCGGCGGGTTCGCCCCCGGCGACTCGGACTCCCAGCTGGCCACCGATCAGCTGCAGCGCGCCAGCGGCCTGGAGTCGACGTCCGGGATCGTGCTGCTGGTGTCCACCCCGCGGGGGACGCACGCCGCCGCGCCGGGGATCGCCGCCGTCCGTCACGAGCTGGCCGGCTTACCCGGCGTGGCGCGAACTGCCGGGCCCGCCGCGGTGGCCAGCGACGGCCGCCATGTGCTCGTCACCGGCACGCTGCGTGCCAGCGCCGACGACAAGCAGGTCGCCCAGGCGGCCGAACAGCAGTTCTCGCACGCCGCAAATGTGACAGTCGGCGGACCGGCGGTGGCCAACGAGCAGATCAACACCACCGTCACCGACGATCTCGCCAAGGCCGAGCTGCTCGCCTTCCCGCTGCTGATCATCCTCTCGCTGCTGTTTTTCCGCGGCCGCGCCGCGCTGATGCCGCTCGTGGTGGGGATCGCCACGGTGCTGGGCACGTTCCTGGTCCTCACGGGCGTCAACCACGTCTACGGGCTGAGCGTGTTCGCGCTGAACCTGGTGATCGGCCTCGGGCTCGGGCTGGCCGTCGATTACACGCTGTTCCTGGTCACGCGCTACCGCGAGGAGCTCGCCCGCCAAGGCAACAGTGCCCGGGCGATCACGACCACGATGTCGCATGCCGGGCGCACCGTGCTGTTCTCGGCGATCACCGTCGCCTGCGCGCTGGCGACCCTGACCGTTTTCCCCCAGGGCTTTCTCAAATCGATGGGAATCGCGGGCGCGATCGTCGCGCTGGTGGCAGCGGTGGCCGCGCTGACGATTACCCCGGCGCTGCTGGGGCTATGGGGCGCCAAGCTGGCCCGCCGCGGCGCCGGTGCCCAGGCGGACGCCGAGCACTCGACCCGCTGGTACCGCTTCGCCCGGTGGGTCATGCGCCGCCCAGGCCCGGTCGCGATCGTCACCGCCGCCCTGATGGTGGCGGCCGCACTGCCGGCGCTCGGACACGGTGTGGACGCCCGCCAACGACAGCTCGGTGATCCCCCAGGGCCAGAGCGCGCGCACGGTTGCCGACGCCCTGACGCGTGACTTCGCGGGAGCCGGGCGCTCGCCGGTGACCGTGGCGATCAGCGCACCGGGCACCGACCGCGCGGCCGTCGACGGCTACGCCCGCCGGGTCGGCGACCTGCACGGGGTCACGGGCGTCACGGCGCCGCGTTTCCTCGGCCGCGGCACCTGGCAGCTCGACGCGGCGGTGGCCGGCGATCCCGCCGGCCCCGCTGCCCAGCGCGTCGTCGGGCAGGTCCGTGCGCTCGCGCCTGCATTTCCCACCCGGGTGACGGGCGAGGCGGCCACGTTCGTCGACCAGCAGGCGGCGATCAGCTCGCACCTGCCGCTCGCGATCGGGCTGCTGGCCGTGCTCACCTTCCTGGTGTTGTGGCTGATGACCGACTCCGTGGTCCTGCCGCTCAAGGCCATCCTGATGAACGCGCTGACCGTGGGCGCCTCGCTGGCCCCGCTGATCCTCATCTACCAGCATGGCCGGCTCACCGGGCTGCTCGGTTACACGCCCAACGGCGGCGTGGAGCCGACCGACTTCGTGGTCGCCGCCACAGTGGTGTTCGCGCTGTCGACCGACTACGGCGTGTTCCTGCTCGGCCGCATCAAGGAGGCTCGCGATGCCGACCCCAGCGACGAGCGCGAGGCCGTCGCCGCCGGCCTGGGCGCCACCGGACGGGTGGTCACCGCCGCCGCCATCCTGCTGGCGGTCGCGATCGGCGCCTTCAGCACCAGCTCGATCTCGTTCATCCAGCAGATCGGCGTGGCCACGGCCACCGGCGTGCTGCTCGACGCGTTCGTCGTCCGCTCGCTGCTGGTGCCGTCGCTGATGGCGCTGCTGGGGCGGCTGAACTGGTACTCGCCGCGCGTCATGCGGCGCCTGCGCGCGCGGATCGTCCCGGCGCAGACGCCGCCACCGCGGCGGGCGACCGCCCTGGCGGTTGTCGCCGAGCCCGCCTGAGCAGCCGTATGATCGGCGCTACCGTGGCCCGGCGCGCCGCCAGCTCCCCGCTCGTGATCGACTGGCTGCCGGTGCTCGTGCTGCCGCCGGTGCTGGTGCTCGACGCGGCTCTCTCGATCAGAGGCGAGCCGATCGACGCGCTCAACGTGCTCGCCGCGTTCGCCGGCTGCCTGCCGCTGGTGCTCCGGCGGCGGCTCTCGTTCCCGCGGATGGCGCCGCTGCTGGTGGGCGGCGTGGTGCTCGTCCTGTGGCTGCTGCATCCGGAGAACACCGTCGTGCTGATCCCGATGGTGGCGTTGTTCGAGCTGGCGCTCAACGGCGACCGCCGCCGCTCGCTGTGGATGAGCCTGGCGGTCGCCCCGTGCGTCTTCGTCAGCGTGGTGCCGTTCGCCAACGGCTGGTCGCACATCGCCTCGATCGTCGTGCGCAACCTGGCGCTGTGCGTGCTGGCGATCGCCGCCGGCGACGTGCTGCGCACGCGCCGCGTGGCCGGCGAGCAGCTGATGCGCACACGCGAGCAGGAGACGCTGCGTCGGGTCGCCGACGAGCGCCTGCGGATCGCCCGCGAGATCCACGACGTCGTCGCCCACGCGATGACCGCCATCAACGTCCAGGCGGGCGTGGCCGCGCATCTGCTGGAGCGCGATCCCGGCCAGGCCTACGGCGCGCTGCGCCACATCAAGCGCACCAGCGGTGACGCGCTGACCGAGCTGCGCGGAACGCTGGACGTGCTGCGCGACCCCTCGCGCGACGTGCCGCTGCGCCCGGGCGCGAGCCTGCACGATCTCGAGCCGCTGCTCGGCGGCCTGCGCTCGGCGGGCGTGGCGGTCGCTCTCGACGTCGAGTCCGTCTCGGACCTGCCCGACGCGGTGGACAGTGCCGGCTACCGGATCGTCCAGGAGGCGCTCACCAACATCGCCCGTCACGCCGACGCCCATTCGGCGCGGGTGTCAGTGCGCCAGGACGAGGGCGCACTGACGATCGAGGTCGTCGATGACGGTTCGTCGCCCAGGCCCGGACCCGATCAGATCGCCGCCACCGGCAACGGCCTGCGGGGAATGCGCGAGCGGGCCGTCGCGCTGGGCGGCACGCTGGAGGCGGCGCCCGGCGCCGACGGCGGCTGGCAGGTCCGGGCGCGCCTGCCCACGGCCTCGTGATCACCGTCGAACTGGTCGACGACCAGGCGCTCGTGCGGGCGGGATTTCACGCGCTGCTGGACGCCGAGGACGACATCGCGGTGGTCGCGCAGGCCGCCGACGGCGAGACCGCCGTGGAGCTGGCTCAGCGCTTGCGCCCGCAGATCGTGCTGATGGACATCCGCATGCCGCATCTGGACGGGCTGGAGGCGACGTCGCGGATCACCGCCGATCCCCGCTTGGCCGACACACGGGTGGTCGTGCTGACCACGTTCGAGCTCGACGAGTACGTGTTCGGCGCGCTGCGCGCCGGCGCCTCCGGCTTCCTGCTCAAGGACGTGGAGCCGGCGGACCTCATCGCGGCGGTGCGGGTCGTCGCCGGCGGGGAGGCGCTGCTGGCGCCTCGGCTCACGCGTCGGCTGATCGAGGCCTTCGTGGCCAGTGGCGGCGGGGCCGCGCCAGGGGCCGCGGGTGGCGCGGCGCGGGGGGTCGGGCCCGGAGCTCGACGCGCTCACGCCCCGCGAGCGCGAGGTGCTGATGCTGGTCGGCCGCGGCCGCTCCAACGCCGAGATCGCGCAGGCGCTGGTGGTCTCGCCGCTGACGGCCAAGACCCACGTGGCGCGCCTGTTCGCCAAGCTCGGGGCCCGCGACCGCGCCCAGCTGGTGGTGATCGCCTACGAGTCCGGGCTGGTCGTCCCCGGCCAGGCGGGCGGCGCAACCGCAGATTCCTAGCGGGCGACACACCGTCAGCGACGCTACGATCGCCCGCGTGATCTCCCAGAATCTGGCGCTGGCGGCCCAGCGGCTGGCGCAGGACGTCGTGACGGGGGAGGTGGTCGAGGCGATGCGCCGGCGCGGCGTGCGTCCGCTGCTGATCAAGGGACCCGTCCTGGAGCGCTGGCTGTACCAGGACGGCACCAAACGCCGCCACGGTGACATCGACCTGGTCGTGGCATCGGACCAGTTCGCCGACGCGGAGGCCGCGCTCGCCGAGCTTGGGTTCGCCATGCCCCTCGACCTCTCGGCCCACATCGACCTTGCTGGAGAACGAGCACGAGCACGAGTGGATGCGTCAGGGGTACTCGATCGACCTGCACCGCGGGATTCTGGGGCTTCAACGGCGACGCGGGCACCGTATGGGGGGTTCTGACCGAGAATGTCGATCAGCTGGTGATCGCGGGCACGAGCGTCGAGGTGCCAAACGTGGCGGTGTGCGCACTGCTGGTCGCCGTCCATGCCGTCCAGCACGGGGACGTGGCCAAGCCGCGGGAGGACCTGCGGCGAGCGCTCGACGTCGCCGACGAGTCGACCTGGCGCGCGGCCGGCGCGGCTGGCCGAGCGCGTCGATGCGCTCGGACGGTTTGCGATGGGGCTGTGCCTGTTTGAAGCGGGTCAGGAGCTCGTCGCTGACCTGCAGCTGCCGGTCGCGGGGTCGGTGGACGATTATCTGCGTGCCGCCGGCGAGGCGGAGATCGCCGCCGGCTTTCAGCGGCTGGCGCAGGTCCCCACGCGACGCGCCCGGCTGACGATGCTGATCGACGAGCTGTGGCCCTCCAACGACTACATGCGCTTGACGCCATCCGCTGGCTCGCCGGCGGCGCGGGATGGCCGTCGCGCATCTCGGGCGCCTCGCATGGCTGTGCAAAGAGGCCCCCCGGGCGTGGCTCGCGTGGCGCCGAGCGGTCGCCCGCGCGCGACGAGCGGGCTCCGACGGCCAGCCGTCCTCGATGGGCACCGGACGACGGATCTTGCTGGCGGGCGAGATCCTGCTCGCCTACGGTCGCGCGCGGCGGCGCATGGCCAGCGAGCAGGATGCCCGGACGCTGGTGGCGCTCACCCGCCGCGGCGCGCCCGCCCCCGCGGACGACGCGCCGGCCCCTGCGGACGACGCGCCCGCCCCACGAAAGGCCCACCGCCCTCCGCGGACGGGCCGCCGGTCCCGGCCATCGACATCACGGAGGGGCGGCGGCTAGGCCGGGCGGTGGGCCGGGCGCTGTGGATGCTGCCCGCACAGCGCGGCTGTCTGGCTCGTTCCTTGGTGCTCGTCGACCTGCTGCAGCGCCGTGGCATTGCGGCCAGGCTGGTGATCGGTGCACAGGTCGGTGCGGCGTTCCATGCCCACGCCTGGGTCGAGCTTCACGGCGAGCCGCTGCTGTCGCCGGGTGGCTTTCAGGACAGTCGGCTGGCGGAGCTCTGATTAGGGCCCCGGTGGCCGGGCCCGCAGGCGCAGATCAGACACGTCCTCGTACAGGCGGATTGCGCTCATCTCGCCGGCGGTGTCGCCGTAGGCGGCCTGCGCGCGGCGATGGATCTGCTCCACCAGCGCGGCCATCTCCGCCGGGACGCCGACGTCGCGGGCGAGGTCGACGGCCAGTCCCAGGTCCTTGGTCACCAGCTTCATCGCGAAGCCCTCGTCGTAGTCGCCGCGATCCAGGACCATCCGGACGTCGCGCTCGATGAAGTGGGAGTTGGCGGGGGAGTGCACCAGCGCGGTGTGCAGCCTGTCCACGTCGATCCCGGCCTTGACCCCGACGGCCAACGCCTCGGCGGTGGCGATCGCGTGCACGAACCACGTGAGGTTGAGCAGGAGCTTGACCGCATAGCCGCTCCCGCTGGACCCCAGGTAGAAGATCTGGGTGGGATCGCCCATCGTCTCCAGCAGCGGGAGTGCGCGGCCGAACGCCTTGCGGCTGCCGCCGGCGTAGATCGACAGCGTGCCCGCCTCGGCGCGGATCGTCTGCCCGGCCACGGGTGCGTCGACGAAGTCACAGCGCTGCCGGCGCGCGGCCGCGAGCGCGATCCGGCCCACCTCCAACGAGCTCGTGCTCATCTCGACGATCAGCGCGCCGGCGCCAAGCGCCGCGATCGCGCCCTCGTGACCGCACAGCACCTGCTGCACCTGTGAGGGTCCGGGCAGGCTGGTGATCAGGATCTCGGCGTCGGCCACGCATTCGGCGACCGAGCCCGTCGGGCGTGCCCCTGTCCGCGCGGCGCGCGCGACCGCCCGCCGGTCGGTGTCATAGGCGGTCACCTGGTGGCCGTAGGTGCACAGGTGGCGGCACATGTGCGAGCCCATATGGCCGAGCCCGACGAATGCCACGCGGCGGCGCCGTCTCATAGGCTCACCCTGCGCCGAGACGGTAGTGGGCGACCGCCTCCTCATCGAGCTCGATCCCCAACCCGGGCCGGTCGCCGATCCGCAGCATCCCGTCGGCGTCGATCCCGACCGGCTCGGCCAGCATGAAGTCGCGGCGCTTCGGCGTCCAGCCCGGCGGGTCGAACGGGAATTCGAAGAACGGTCCGCCGCCGGCCCCGCAGCAGACGTGCAGGTTGGCGAGCAGGCCGATCCCATTGGTCCAGCTGTGGGGGGTGAACCAGCGGTTGCCGCGCAGCGCCAGCTCGGCGAGCGTGCGAGTTCCCGAGATCCCGAGCGCGAGCACGACGTCGGGCTGCACCACGTCCAGCGCGTCGCGCTCGAGCGCTCTTCGCAGCTCGTGGAAGTCGCGGGCCATCTCGCCGCCGGCGATCCGCACTCCGGTCTGTGCGCGCAGCATCGCCATCCCCTCAAGGTCGTCGCCGGCCAGCGGCTCCTCCACCCACAGCACGCCGTGCTCGGCCAGGCGGTCGATCACCCGCCGGGCGCCCTGCGGTCCCAGGCCGGGAGCGATATCGCCGGCCATGCGCCACCATTGGTTGAGGTCGACGATGATCTCCAAGGCGTCGCCCACGGCGTCACGCATCGCCGCCACCACCGCGATCCCCTCGTCGAGCCGATCGCGCACGATCCTCACCTTGACCGCATGAAAGCCGGCGGCCACCAATGCGTGGGCATCCTCGGCCCGCTGCTGGGCCGGGCGCAGCTCCCCCAGTGAGGCGTAGGCGGGCAGCTCCGTGGCCGCGCCGCCCAGCAGCGTCGCCACCGGCACGCCGAGCGCCTTGCCCGCCAGGTCCCAGAGCGCCGCCTCCAGCGGCCAGAAGCGCCCCGCGTGAAAGGCGATCGTCTCCAGCGTGCGGGCATGGAGCGACAGCTCCAGCGCCTCGCGTCCCACGAACAGGTGCGTGAACTCCTCAAAGCCGCTCATCGTGTCGCCGCTGCCGATCCCCGTCAGACCCTCCTCGGTGCGCACGCGGACGATCGTGGCGTCGAAGTCGCGCCGGGGATCGGGGTCCCAGGCGGCGAAGAACGGCGGGTCCAGCGGAAGGCGCAGGTGCTCGAGCTCGATCGCGGTGATCAGCACGTCAGTCCCCGTTGTAGAAAGGGCTGGTGAGGCCGTCGCGCCGGTCGACCAGGGCCTGGGCGGCCGCGGCGTCACGTCCGCGGGCGGCCATCCGGACGCCTTTGAGCACCGCTGCGCGGCTGGCCTTCCGCACGGCCGTCTCGTCGCTCGCCGACGGCTCGATGTAGATCGCCACGAACACCAGCAGGTGGTCGCTGGCCTCGAGCAACCCCTCGGCCACGGCATCGAGCACGCCCTGGGCGATGCCCAGCTGCCCGGCCCCCCAGGTGATCGCCTGGTGACGCTCCTCGGTCGCCGTCGCCTTGTTCATCATGATCGTTGGCGGCCACACCGGCTCGTAGTGGTCCTTGTCCTCGCCGACGACGACCAGGATCGGAGTGTGGCCGGGGGCGGGGGAGGTGAAGGTCGTGAGGAGCGCCGCAGCGGTGGGCGTGCCGCGCTCGGCCAGCATCACGTTGACGTGAGCGCCGTTGGGATCGGCGCCGCTCCAGCCCTCGCCGATGCGCCCGTCGAACGTGCCGCCGGAGCGAGTCACGCCGGCGTCCCCGCCATGGCCCCGGCGAGCTCGGGGTCGATGATCACCACGGAGCGATCGCCCTCGCCGCGACGCAGACGCTCGAACGCCTGGGGGATCTCGTCGAGCTCGATCAGGTGCGAGACCACGTCGGCCAGCTCCAGCCGGCCGGCTCGCACCAGGTCGACTAGCCCGGGGAGCGTCACCGCGGGGTCGGCGGACCCGTAGTAGCTGCCCACGATCGACTTCTCCGAGAGGAACTCGATCGCCGGCAGCGAGACCTCGACGCCCCGGGGGGCCAGGCCGACCACGACCGCGGTCCCGCCCGGGCGCAGTGCGTCCCAGGCGGCACGGATCGTGGGGGCCGCGCCGACCACCTCGAACGCGTGGTCCACCCCGCCGCCGGTCAGCCGGCGCACCTCCGCCGCCGGGTCCTCGACCGCGGTGGCGTCGACGGCGTGGGTGGCGCCCCGGGCTCGCGCGTGCGCCAGTTTCTCGGGACGGCGATCGACGGCCACGATCGTGGCCGCGCCGGCCAGGCGCGCGGCGGCGATCACCTGCAGGCCGACGCCCCCGCAGCCGATCACGCACACGCGCTCGCCGACCGTGACGCGCGCCACGTGGGCCACGGCGCCGAAGCCGGTAACCACCCCACAGCCCAGCAGCGCCGCCTGCCACAGCGGCACGTCGGCGGCGATCGGGATCGCGCCCGCCGCCGCGACCACCGCATACTGGGCGAAGCAGGCGACGCTCAGGCCGTGCTGCAGCGGCTCACCCTGGGCATCACGCAGGCGCGAACCGCCGGCGGGCAACATCCCGGCGAAGGAGCTCTCGCCGACCGGCTCGCACAGCGTGCGCCGCCCGGCGCGACACGCGGGGCAGGCCCCGCACGCCGGAACGAGGCAAAGGACCACGTGGTCGCCGGGGCCGAGACCGACGACGTCGGCCCCGACCGCCTCCACGACGCCGGCGCCCTCGTGGCCAAGGACCATCGGCCAGCGGCCCGCGCCCAGCTCCCCGTCGGCGAGCCGCAGATCGGAGTGGCAGACGCCGGCGGCGGCGATGCGCACCAGCACCTCGCCTGCGCGGGGCGCCTGTAGCGTGACCGTCTCGACGGCCACCTGACGCCCCGGCTCACGCAGCACGCAGGCGCGCATCGTCAGCTCGGCGGCAACCGATGCGGTGGCGGTCACGGCGCTCAGGCCCCAAACTGCGTTCGCACGGCGTTCATCAAGGTGAGCGCCGAGGCGCTCGCGTCACGATGGCGCGGATGACACAGGGCGATCGTGCGGGGAACGAGGATCTCCTTGGGCTCCAGCCAGGTCAGTGACGGCTCGACCGCTCCGGAGGCGCTCAGGCGGTCCACGCAGGCGTGGCCATAGCCGGCGGCCACCAGTCGCTGGAGCGCGAGGTTGTCGTCGGTGCGGTAGACGACCCGCGGGCTGATGGCGCGTCGACGCCATGCCCGCTCGAGCTCCATCTGCGTCCGCCACCGGCGGTTCCAGGTGACCACGTCGACGCCGTCGAGCAGGTCGAAGGTCGGCACCTCGGCCGCGGCCAGCTCGCTGTCGCGGCGGGTGAGGATCACCCATGGGTCGTCGAGCAGCGGGATCGACTTGATCCTGTCGTCGGGTTCGGGATTGACCAGGAAGGCGAGCTCCAGCCGGCCGGCCGCCATCTGGTCGAACGTGCGGGCGTTGTCGTCGATCTCGGAGAGCACCACCTCCACGTCGGGCCGGTGCTCGCGCAGGGTGCGCAGGGCTCCGGGCAGCAGCTCGGTCGTAGCCGTCTGGAAGACCCCGATCCGCAGAGTCTGGCGCTCGCCGCTCTGAATCGCCGCCACGTCCGCGCCCAGCGTCTCCACTTCCCCGAGCACTCGCCGGGCCCGGCGGTAGACCGCATCGCCGGCGGGGGTGAGGGTGATCGCCCCGCGGCCGCCCGGCCGGATGAACATCTGGGCCTCGAGCCCGCGCTCGAGCAGCGCGATCTGGTGGGAGATCGCCGACTGCGTGTAGCCGAGCGAGCGTGCGGCGCCCCGAAACGACCCCTGATCGGCCACTGCGACCAACGCACGCAAATTGCGTAGATCGACCAAATTTTGATCTGTCTCGCCGATCATAAGGGTGCCAAACGGTCATGAAACAAACCGCAACTCGAATCGTATCTGTCAAGTCAATGCTGTCCACGATCTTTCATCGCCTTCCGCACCCTCGGCGACGGGGATGGGCTGGTGATCGGCATCCTCAACGGCGCGTGGGCAGGAGGGATGGCGCTCACCCCGGTGCTGGCCGGGGCGCTGGAGCAGCATGCTGGCGTGCAGATCGGCTACCGGTCTGGGGGCGAGCGGGTCTCGCTACGGTTGCTGCTGCGCCTCGCGCTCGGCCTGCGCGGCCGGCGTCGGGTTGACCTCGCCCGGCATCTGCTGCAGGCGCCGCAACTCGTCGCGAGGGATGTGGCAGCGGATACCGTGACCGGCCTCGTCCGCGTCGAGCTCCGGCTCGGTGGTCTCGCAGATCTCGCCGATCTTGCGCGGACAGCGGGTATGAAACGGGCAGCCGGTCGGTGGGTCGGCGGCCGAGGGAATCTCACCCTCCAAGCGGATGCGCAGGCGGTCGAGATCGTCCAGCGTCGGCACGGCGGAGAGCAGCGCCTCGGTGTAGGGGTGCTGCGGGCCGTTGAACACGTCCTCGGCGGGGCCGATCTCCATCACCCGGCCGAGGTACAGCACCACGATTCGATCGGCGAGATAGCGCACCACCCCGAGGTCGTGGCTGATGAACAGGTAGGCGACCTCCTTGCGGTGCTGCAGGTCGGTCAGCAGGTTGAGGATCGCCGCCTGCACCGAGACGTCCAGTGCCGACGTCGGCTCGTCGCAGACCACGATCCGCGGATCGCCGGCGAATGCCCGGGCGATCGCCACTCGCTGCTTGAGTCCACCCGAGAGCTGGGAGGGCTTCATCGGCAGGTAGCGCTCGGGCAGACGGACCGACTGCACCAGCGAGAGCAGACGCTCCTTGAGCGTGTTGCCACCGTAGCCGCCGAGCTTGGAGAGCGAGCGCGAGATCAGATGCCTGACCGAGTGGCGGCGGTTGAGCGCCGAGTCCGGGTTCTGGAAGACGATCTGCAGCGCCTTCTGGTCGGCGGAGGAGCGGCCCTTGGCGAGCGCCGCCACCGCGTGGCCGTCGACCTCGATCTCGGCGCCCGGGTCGGGAGGGATGATGCCCATCAGCACGCGGGCCAGCGTCGTCTTGCCGCTGCCCGACTCGCCGACCAGGCCGACGGTCTCGCCGGGCCGGATGTCAAGGTCGACGCCGAACAGGCCGCGGACCGACTGGCCGGACATGTGGAACGTCTTGGACGCCGAGCGGACGCGGATCAGGGGCTCGGTGGAGGACGAACCCGCGGAGTCGGTGGGGGCCGAGTCGACGGGTTCCTCGGCGGTGGCGCCCAGTGGAACCGACTGGGCGCGCTCGTGGTAGTGGCAGCGCGAGCCGCGGCCGCCGCCGATCTCATACATCGGCGGCGCGTCCTCACGGCAGTGGTCGTCGGCCAGGCCGCACCGATCGGCATATATGCAGCCCTTGATCACCGATCCGGGCGCCGGAAGCGAGCCGGGGATCGTCGCCAGAGTGGCCCGCGCGCCGCTCGCGCCGTCCTCCGCGCGACGCGGGATCGAGCGCAGCAACCCCACCGTGTAGGGATGGCGCGGATCGTTGAACACGTCCTGGGCGGCCCCCTCCTCAACCAGCTCGCCGGCGTACAGAACGCCCACCCGGTCGCACATCTTCGCGATCACCGCCAGGTTATGGCTGATGAACAGCAGCGAGGTGTTGAACTCCGAGCGCAGGCCCCGAATCAGCTCCAGCACGTCTGCCTCGACGGTCGCGTCCAGGGCGGTGGTCGGTTCGTCGAGGATCAGCAGCGAGGGTTCGGAGGCCAGCGCCATCGCGATCACCACCCGCTGGAGCATCCCGCCCGAGAGCTGGTGCGGATAGCGCCCCATCACGCCCTTGGGATCTGAGATCTTGACCTTGCGAAGGATGTCCAGCGCGTGCTCCATCGCCTCTCCACGGTGCTGGCCGGCGATCTCGTAGACCTCGGCGACCTGGCGACCGACCAGGATCGAGGGGTTCAGTGCGCGACCCGGCTCCTGGTAGACCATCGAGACGTCCCGGGCTCGCAGTTGGCGCAGCTGGCTCTTGTTGAGCGACAGCACGTCTCGACCCGCGATCTCGATCGTGCCGTCGGAGACCGAGCCGTTGCGCGCCAGGTAGCGCACGATCGCCAGCGCGATCGTCGACTTCCCGCAGCCCGACTCGCCCACCAGTCCGAACGACTCGCCGCGCGCCACATGGAAGCTGACGTCGCGCACGACGCGTTGGGGCTGGCGGCGCACGCTGTAGCTGATCTCGACGTGCGAGAGGTTGAGCGCGTCGGCGGTCTCAGGCGCAGGGGGAAGGGCTTCTGTTTCTACATCGGTGCTCATGAGCCGTCCAGGGCTGATTCGATCGAGTTGGCGATCATGTTCACGCCGATGACCAGTGAAGCAATCGCCAGCGCGTCGAACAGCACCTCCCACCAGTACCCGGCCGGCACCTGGCCGAAGTTCTGGGAGATCTCCAGGCCCCAGTCAGAAGACGGCGGGGGGATCCCAAAGCCCAGGAAGGACAGCGTGACGATCGTGAACACGGCGTAGCCCAGACGGACGGTGAACTCGACCATGATCGGGGCCAGCACGTTGGGAAGGATCTCGATGAACATGATGTAGGCGGAGGTCTCGCCGCGCAGCCGGGCTGCCGAGACGTAGTCCAGCTCGCGCTCCAGCAGCACCGCGGCGCGCACCGTGCGGGCGATCAGGGGGGTGAAGACGATCCCGATGACGAGGATCAGCGTGCCGTCGGAGGGACCGAGAGCGATGACGCCGAGGATCCCGGTGACGACCAGCGGAAGGGCCAGGAAGGCCTCGACGAAGCGGCCGATGACCTCGTCGACGAGGCCGCGGAAGTAGCCCATGACCAGCCCGAGCGCGGTGCCGAGCCCGGTGGCGATCAGGGTGGCGAGCGGCGCGGTGATGAGGATGTCACGCGAGCCGGTGATCACGCGCGCGAACATGTCGCGCCCGAGCGAGTCGGTCCCGAACCAGTGCGAGCCCGACGGCGGCTTGTTGATCCCCAACAGGTTCTGCGCCTGGGGATCGTGGGGCACGAGCAGGTTGCCGAAGATCGCCGCGATGATCCAGAAGCCGATGATCACCGCGCCGGCGACGAATGTCTTCTGATGGGTGAGGTTGCGCCTGAATTCTTTGCGCAGGTCGACGGCGGCGACGCTGAGGGCGCCGCGCGATTCGACGGGGACGGCGCCGATGCTCACTCGACGCCCCGGTAGCGGATCCGCGGGTTCAGCAGCGAGTACAGGATGTCAGCCAGCAGGGTGGCCACCATGTAGACCACGCCGATCACGAGCACGCCGGCCTCGAGCAGGGGGAAGTCCTTGCTGTTGGCGGCGTTGTAGATGAGCGAGCCGATCCCGTTGTAGCGGAACAGGTACTCGACCAGGACGAGCCCGCCGATCAGGTAGCCGGTCTGGGTGGCGATCACAGTGATCGTCGGCAGCAGCGAGTTGCGCAGGACGTGGCGGCGGATCATCACCCCACGCGGCAGGCCTTTAAGGGTTGCCGTGCGCGCGTAGTCAGAGGCCAGCGCCTCGACAGTGCCGGCCCGTGCCATCTGCTCGATGTAGCCGAACAGGATCAGCGTCAGAGGGATCGCCGGCATGATCAGGTGGTAGATCGTGCCGCCGAAGCCGTGGCCGCCGGAGGCCGACAACGGCAGCACGTTGAGGCCGATCGCGAAGATGAGGATGAGCACGATTCCGGAGACGACTTCGGGGATCACGGTCGCCGAGAGGCCGACGACGCTGATGATCCGGTCGATCGGCTTGCCGACGTTGAGCGCGGCGACGACGCCGCCGATGATGCCCAGCGGGACGACGAGCACGAAGGCCACCGCCGCCAGCTTGAGCGAGTTGCCCAGCGCCGTGGTGAGCAACGGGCCGACCGGCGTGTTCTGCGAGTACGACTGGCCGAGATGGCCCTGGACGACGTGGCTGATCCACGTCCAGTACTGGTCGAGCAGCGGCTTGTCGGTGCCCAGCCTGTGGGCGAGCGCCTTGACCGAGGCCGGGGAGGCCAGCGGACCCAGGATCGCGCGCGCCGGATCGCCCGGCAGCACCTGGGCGGCGAAGAACACGATCAGGCTGAGGATGAACAGCGTGATCAGCGCCAGTCCTACGCGCTTGAGGATGAAGCTGACTATTGCGGCGACCCCACTGACGTCGTTCTTTCACACCCCAGCACCGGTGTCAAGCATGCAGGCCACGCATCACCTCGGTCACGAGCTCGGCCGCTTGAACGATCTCGCTCAGATCCGCAGCCTCCTGCGGGGTGTGGCTCTCGCCGCCGTGCAGGGGGACGAACAGCAGCAGGGCGCTGGTCAGGTCGCTCACGTGCTGGGCGTCGTGGCCGGCTCCCGACCAGGTCTCCTGCGCGCGAATCCCCAGTCGCTGCGCCGCCTGCAGCGCGGCGGCGACCAACTTCGGATCGAGCTCGGTCGGCTCGCCGGCGCGGGTCAGCCGGACCTCGACCGCCACCTCGCGGGCGGCGGCGATGTCCGTCGCCCGCGCCCGCAGCTCGTCCTCCAGCCGCTGCAGGGAGCCGCTGTCGATTGCGCGCATGTCGATGCCCAGCCGGACCGTCCCGGGGATCACGCTGACCGCTCCGGGTGCCACCGTGAGCGTGCCCACGGTGGCCACGGTCTCCGGGGGCGGCTGCCGGGCGGCGGCCTCGATCGCCAGCACGATCTCGGCCGCTGCGGCCAGCGCGTCGCGGCGCTGGGCCATCGACACCTCGCCGGCGTGGCCGGACTTCCCGGTCACCGTGATCGCAAAGCGCCGCGGCGAGGCGACCCGCCGGACCACCCCCAGCTCGCGCAGGGCGCGTCGCTGGGCGACGTGGACCTCGGCGTGGGCACGCAGCCGGTCGACCGGCGGCGAAACCCGGGGCAGTTCGGCCAGCGCGGCCAGGTAGTCGGCGAGCGCGTCGGCGGCGCTGACCCCATCGGCATCGGTCAGCCCTGTCAGATCAGACTGCTCCAGCTTGCCGGTCAGCAGCCGCGACCCGACCGTCCCTGCCCCGAAGCGCGGCGCCTCCTCGGCGGCGCATATCAGCAGGCCGGCGCGGAGGCCGTCCGGCGAATCGGCGCCCGGCCGAGCGAGATCGGCAACCAGCTCCAGCCCCAGCGCCGTCCCGAGCGCTCCGTCATATCGCCCTCCGTCGGGCACGGTGTCGACGTGCGAGCCGGAGGTGACCAGCGGCCCCGACCAATCGGTGGGCAGTGCCCACAGATTGCCGTGCTCGTCCACGCCGGGTTCGAGGCCGTGGTCTGCCGCCCAGCCCGCCACCAGCAGCATCGCCTCCGCCTCGGCCGCAGAGTAGGCGGGGCGGTCGGCGCCCCCTCCGGGTCCTTGGGCGATCTCCCACAGGGCCTGCAGGCGGGCGATGATCCGCTCGCGGTCAGGCAAGGCGACGTCGCTTCAGGCGGCCAGCGGACGGAGCTCCTCGGCGTAGCTGATCGATCGGCGGCGCATCACGCCGTCGTCGTCGATGGCGTACTGGCCGAGTCGCCACAGCGGGGGAGAATAGGCGTGGATCGAGACCGAGCGCTCCTGCACGCCCGTGAGACGGTGGATGTGATCGGGCCCGAACGAGAACGCCTCGCCGGTCCCGACGACCCGGGCCGCCGGTGCTCCCCCGATCCGGGGGTTGGACTCCGTGAGCGCGCCGTGCACGACGCGCACGGCCCCGGAGGAGATGTCGTGGTCATGCCATCCGGTGTCGTTCTCCGGCGTCCAGCACAGCAGCCAGACGTCGACGTAGTCGTCGCGGTAGAGCGACACGTACACCCGTTCCGAGCTCGAGTAGTCGACGAGCTCGCGCCACAGGTGGGTATCGCCCGCGAGCTGGTCGACGAGCGTCTCCAGCTCGTCGCGGTCAAGGTTACGCGCGGGCAGAGAGGGCAAGGCCATCTGACACCTCCTCGGAGTTCAGTAGACGGTCGGGGTTGGAGCTGCGCAGCGCGTGGAGCGCCGCGTCGCCCAGTTCGAGGGTGACGGGGTCGGCGTAGGGACGGTCGGATCCGTTGACCAGCACGTCGATCCCCAGGGTGCGCACGACGGCGTCGACGGCGCGGGTTCCGTACGAGGAGACCTCGAGGAAGCTGCGCCCGTCGACCACGCTGCGCTCGCCGGCCCGAGCGGCGAACCGCTCGGAGTGCAGGGGTGCCAACCCGGCGAGCATGGCGAAGCAGACCTTCAGTCGCGGATGGCGCGGGCGTCCGAGCAGGCGGAACCCGTACCAGGCCGCGTGCATCTGCTGCACGTAGTCGACGACCGCCGGCCACCAACTCGGCGTCAACGGTCCGCGCGTGCCGCTGCGCGCCGGCGTGGCCGGACCGGGATGTATGAACAGGGGCCGGCCTGCCTCCTGGAGCACGTCGAGCAGCGGCGCCACGCGCGCGTATCCGCGGGCGTCGAGCAGCGTGGTCGCCGGCAGCACCAGCCCCACGAAGCCGCGATCGAGCTGACCGGAGAGCCCCGCCGGGTCGATCTCGCGAAGGCCCGCGGCGGCCCACGCCCTGAACGGGTCGGGCAGTGACAGCACCCCCTCGTGGTAGGCGTCAAGCAGGGGCACGGCTTCCTCAGGCGGCAAGAGCTCGATCCCGAGTGCGCTGGACAGCGAGACGATTGCCACCTCGCACCCGTCGTCGCGTGCCTGCTGCGCCCGCCGGCTGACGTCGTGATCGTCGGGAGCGACGTCGTATTCGCCCTCGCCGTGTAGTGCCAGCTGCCACTCCCGCAGGCACGGCGGGGCAGCGCGGCGGCGCAGCGCCTCGATCAGCGCCGGCGGCCAGAGGTGCTGGTGGACGTCCGTGATCAACCTGTGTAGTGATATTTCATGAACCGCTTCAGTGAAGCGGTTAACACGATCGGCGTCAAGGCCTTCGGGTAAATCTCGTCCCCCGGGCCGAGCGCGTTTATCCAGTTGGCGGGTGCCGGCAGGTTGGAGCCGTATCCTTTCGTACGGTGACCCCCACCAAGCGCGTGACGATTCGCGAGGTGGCCGACGCCGCCGGGGTATCGCCCGCCGCCGTCTCCTACGCGCTGCGAGGGCTCCAGGTGTCCGAGGAGACGGAGAAGCGCGTGCGCCGGGTCGCCACCGAGCTCGGCTACGAGGCCAATCCGATAGCCCGCGCGCTGGCCAGCGGGCGCAGCGGGATGGTCGGCATCCTCGGCCCGTCGCTCGAGGACCTGTGGCAGCAGCGCCTGGTAGCCGAGGCCGGCCGGGCGCTGTTCGAGCACGAGCGCTATGGGCTGATCCTCGACGCCCGCGGCGATCCCGAACGCCAGCGGATCCTCGCCGGCCAGCTGCGCGACCAGCAGGTGGACGGCCTGATCCTGTTCCCGGTCGACCCGTCGGACCCGTTCTGGTCAGTGCTGGCCGCCGCCCTGCCCGTGGTCTCGATCGGGGAGCGGCTGGCAGGCGCCGCGACGGCCGGCGAGGTGCTGTTCGACAACCGGGCCGGGGTGCGCTGCGCGCTCGAGCATCTCCATGCCCTCGGCCATCGCCGGATCGCGGTGCTCCGGCCTCCGGGGTCGCCCACCAACGACCGGCCGGCGGAGCTGTTCGTGATCGCCGAGGCTGACCGTCTCGGGCTGGAGGTCCAGGTGGTCACCGCGCGTTACGAGCTGCGCGAGGCGACCGAGCTGGCCAGCCGGCTGCTGAGCGATCCCCCTCGGCCAACGGCGGCATTCTGCTTCTCGGACTCGATCGCCTACGGCGTCTACGCCGCGGCCCGGGAGCTGGGCATCACGATTCCGGCGGAGCTGTCGGTGATCGGCTACGACGATCACCCCATCTCGACGCTGCTCACGCCGGCGCTGACGAGCTTCAGCTGGGGCTCCAAGCGGCTGATCGAGGTGGCCGTGCAGATGCTGCTGGCGGCGATGGAGGGCGATGCGTCGGTGCGCCGCCGCGTGGTCATCGCGCCCGAGCTGCGTGAGCGCGGCTCCACCACCCCCCCGGGGGATTGAGCGAGTGAGCGCCCCCGGAACCCCGCGCTCCGGGGGGAGACGCGAGATTCCGCGATTGGCGCGATCGGGAGGTCCGGTCCGCCGCGGCACGGCGATCGGCAACCGGCCGCGGGCGGGCAAGCACTCCGAGGAGGGCCACGAGCTGGGAGTGCTCGGCGGGCTGGCGGCGCTGAGCGTCGACGCGCTCTCGAGCGTCGCCTACGGGCCGGAGGCGATGATGGTGGTCCTCGTCGCCGGCGGCGTCACCGCGCTGCGCTTCACGCTGCCGCTGACGATCGCGATCGTCGCCCTGCTGGCGCTGCTGGTGATCTCCTACACGCAGGTGATCGCCGCCCACCCTGACGGCGGCGGCGCCTACGCGGTCTCCAAGCGCAGCCTGGGCCGGTGGCCGGCGCTGGTGGGCGCGGCGTCGCTGGTCGTCGACTACGTGCTCACCGTCGCCGTGAGCCTGGCCGCCGGGGCGGCGAGCCTGGCCAGCATCTTCCCGTCGCTGGCCAGCCACGTGCTGGCGGTGGCACTGATCTCCCTCGCGGTGCTGACCGTGGTCAACATGTTCGGCATCGCCGAGTCCGCGAAGCTGCTGATGGTGCCGGTGACCGTCTTCGTCGTCAGCGTCGTGGCGGTGATCGTGATCGGGATCGTCGACCCGCACACCAAGGCGCACATCGGCAAGAGCCTGGTGCCGTTTCACGCCACTGAGGCGGTGGGGGTAATCCTGCTGCTCAAGGCATTTGCCAACGGCTGCTCGGCGCTCACCGGGATCGAGGCGATCGCCAACGGCGTGCCTGCGTTCAAGGCGCCCCGCGCGCGCACCGCGCAGCGCACCGAGGTGCTGCTCGGATGCCTGCTGGGCGTCATGCTCATCGGCCTCGCCGTCGTCGTGCACATCCACCACGTGCAGCCCCGGGGCGGGGTCACCATCCTCTCCCAGCTGACGGCCGGCTCGCTGGGCAAGGGATGGCCGTTCTACGTCTCCAACCTGGCGGTGACGATCGTGCTCGGGGTCGCCGCCAACACGAGCTTCGGCGGCCTGCCGGTGCTGCTCAGCCTGCTCGCCCGCGACCACCGGCTGCCCCACGTCTTCTACCTGCGCGCCGAGCGCCCGGTGTATCGCGGCGGGATCTTCGCCCTCGCCGTGGCGGCGGCGGTCCTGCTGGTGGCGGTAGATGCCAGAACCAACGAGCTGATCCCTCTCTACGCGATCGGGGTGTTCGTCGGCTTCACGCTCAGCCAGGTGGGACTCGTGCGCTTCTGGCGGGAGCAGCGCCCGCACCTGTGGCAGTTGCGGGTCTCGATCAATGCGGTCGGGGCAGTGTTCACCGGGCTCGCCGTGATCGTGTTCCTGGCCACCAAGTTCCTGGCGGGGGCGTGGGTGGTGGTGATCGCAGTGCCGCTGCTGGTGTTCCTGTTCGAGCGCACCGAGAACTACTACGACATCGTCGGCCGCGAGCTGCGCCTGGGCCTGACGCCGCCGATGCCCGTCAAGCGCGAGAGCATCGTGATCGTGCCGACCTCGACCGTGAACCTCCTGACCCGCAAGGCGGTGGGTGCCGCGATATCGCTCGGGGACACCGTCGTCGCCCTGGCGGTGGCCGCGAACGAGGAGGAGAAGGAGAGGATCGAATCTGACTGGGCGAACTGGAGCTGCGGGCCGCCGATCGAGGTCGTCATCGACGAGCATCGCTCGCTGATTCGCACGGTGCTGCGCTACATCGAGTCGATCGAGGAGCCCGACGCCGTCGTGACGGTCCTGATCCCCGAGATCGTGCCCCGCAAGCGCCGCCACGAGATCCTCCACAATCAGCGGGGGCGGCTGCTGGCGGCGGTGCTCCGGGCGCGCACGGACGTGATCGTGGCCACCATGCCGTTCAGGCTCCACGACTGAATAGAGGACGTCTCGTCTCTGGGGCGCCGGTGTCGCTCCCACCGGACGCGATGTCGGCGGCGATCGGGCGATCTGTGGAACCCGGTCGCAGGACCACGATCTCCCCGGGAGCGTTGTCCAGCAGCCAGGCGACGTCATCGGCGCCGAAGCCGGGCTGGCCGCCGTGCGCGGCGGCGGCCACCACGATCCGGTGATAACGCTCGTGTGCGATCGCCTGACGCAGGGCGTGGCGGTAGGTGCGTCCTCGCTCGATCCGTGCATCGATGGGCACCGAGAAGGCGGCCGCTCGATGCTCGATCGCCTCCTGCAGCGGGATCGCCGCCTGTGACTGCCCGGGCAGCTGGGCGTCCAATGGCAGCGTCAGCGGCACACGCGCCAGGAACACCGGCATCAGCGTGGCACCCTCGGCTCGCGCCAGGCGCAGCGCTGCGTCCAGGGCGCGGCAGGAGAGGGCCGAGGCGATGAACGGAAACAGGATGCGCTGCGTGGCTCCCGGGGGTGGCGAGAGCGGCCGCTGTCGCGTGTAGCTGAACTGGCGCACGCCCAGCCCGGCCAGCGCCACCGCCAGCACTCCGACCGCCCCGACGAGGATCGCGTTCACGGCTGCCTCGCCGTCTCGCGTTGGGTCCGATCGGCCACGATCCGCAGATCGACTCCCGGTAGGGCACTCAGCAGGCGCGCCGGGAGCGGCGGAGAGGTCAGCCGCTGCCAGACGCTGCGCGGCTCGGGCGCGCCCATCAGCAGGTAGGTGGTGCCGCGCTCGCGGGCCACCCGCTGGACGACCGTGGCCACATCGTCGCCGCGCTCAACCAGCAGGTGCGCGCCCAGCACGGAGGCCAGGCGGCGCAGGGCGCCCAGTTGCTCACGTTCGCTGTCGCTCGGCTCGTCGTCGTCGGAGACCCACAGGACGTCCAGCTCCGCCCCCAGACGCTGGGCCGAGCGCCATGCCCGGCGCACCACCCGCTGCGCTCGGGGCTCCGGCGTGACGAGCGCCATCAGCCGCTCGCCGATCGCCTGGGCGCCGGCGCCGTCGATCAGGCGTTCCTCGCGGCGGTGGGCCGAGTGGACCTGCTCGCCGCCGACCGATCGCTTCGCCTCTATCTCCTCGGCGACCTGGCGCAGCGCCACCTCGCGCAACGCTGACAGGTTCTCGAGCTTGAAGAAGTTGTTCAGCGCCCCGGCGATGCGCTCGGCGGGATAGATCTTGCCGGCCTGCAGGCGCTCGATCAGCGATTCCGGCGTGATGTCGATCAGGACCACGTCGTCGGCGTCGGACAGCACGGAGTCGGGAAACGTCTCGCGCACGCGCGTGCCGGTCAGCTCGGCCACCTGATCGTTGAGGCTCTCCAGGTGCTGGACGTTGACCGTCGAGAACACGTCGATGCCCGCAGTCAATACGTCGATGACGTCCTCGTAGCGCTTGGGGTGCTCGGCGCCGGGCGCGTTGGTGTGGGCCAGCTCGTCGATCAGGCACAGCTCCGGCGCGCGTCGTAGGATCGCGGGCAGGTCCATCTCGGGCAGGACGGTGTCCCGGTAATGCGCCTCGCGACGGGGGACGACCTCCAGGCCGTCGGCCTGCGCCAGCGTCTCGGCACGCCCGTGCGGCTCGAGGTAACCGATCACCACGTCCCGACCGGACTCGGCCTCGGCGCGCCCCTCGCGCAGCATCGCGTACGTCTTGCCCACGCCGGCTGCCATCCCGAGGAAGATCTTGTAGCGACCGCCGACCTGCGCCACGGGACCACCTAGGCGCCCAGCAGGTTGTGGACGACGAGATCGATCAGCTTGATCCCGATGAACGGGGCGATCAGGCCGCCCAGGCCGTAGATCCACAGGTTGCGCCGCAGCAGCGCGCTGGCCCCGATCGGCCGGTAGCGCACGCCGCGCAGCGCCAGTGGGATCAGCAGCGGGATCACGATCGCGTTGAACACGATCGCCGAGATGACCGCCGAGCGCTGCGAGCCGAGGTCCATGACGTTCAGGACGTGGAGCGGCCCCTGCCCCGTGCCGGACCCGCGGTAGGTGTAGAGGAAGATCGCGGGCAGGATCGCGAAGTACTTCGCCACGTCGTTGGCGATCGAGAACGTGGTCAGGGCGCCGCGGGTGATCAGCAGCTGCTTGCCGACCTCGACGATCTCGATGAGCTTCGTCGGATTGGAGTCCAGATCGACCATGTTGCCGGCCTCGCGGGCGGCCTGGGTGCCGCTGTTCATGGCCACGCCCACGTCGGCCTGCGCCAGCGCCGGAGCGTCGTTGGTGCCGTCGCCGGTCATCGCTACCAGCCGTCCCTGCTCCTGCTGCTGTCTGATCAGCGCCAGCTTGGCCTCCGGGGTGGCCTCGGCCAGAAAGTCGTCGACTCCCGACTCCTCGGCGATCTTGGCGGCGGTCAGGCGGTTGTCCCCGGTGATCATCACCGTGCGGATGCCCATCGCGCGCAACTGGTCAAAGCGCTGGCGCATGCCCTCCTTGATCGTGTCCTTGAGGTAGATCACGCCCAGCACCTGCGAATCGCGAGAGACCGCCAGCGGGGTGCCGCCCTCGCGGCCGATCCGGTTCAGCGTCTCGCGCAGCTCCTTGGGCGGGCGGCCGCCCTCGGCCTCCACGAACGAGATCACCGCGTCCCCGGCGCCCTTGCGCAGCTGCTGTCCATTCAGGTCGACGCCGCTCATCCGCGTCTGGGCGGTGAAGGGCACGAAGTCGGCGTGTAGGGCTGCCATGTCGTGCTCACGGATGCCGTACTGCTTGGCCAACACCACGATCGAGCGTCCCTCGGGTGTCTCGTCGGCCAGCGAGGACAATTGGGCGACCTCGGCGAGCTCGGCCTCGGCGACGCCCGGCATGGGGATGAACTCCGAGGCCAGTCGGTTGCCGATCGTGATCGTGCCCGTCTTGTCGAGCAGCAGCACGTCGACGTCGCCTGACGCCTCGACCGCGCGACCGGAGAGCGCCAACACGTTGCGGCGCACGAGGCGGTCCATGCCGGCGATCCCGATCGCCGACAGCAACGCGCCGATCGTGGTGGGGATCAGCGCCACCAGCAGCGAGATCAGCGTCGTCTCCGAGATCGAGGTGCCCGAGAACAGGCCGAACGGGCGCAGCGTGGCGACCACCACCATGAAGATCAGCGTCAGGCCGGACAGCAGGATCCCGAGGGCGATCTCGTTCGGCGTCTTGCGTCGCGCCGCGCCCTCCACCAGCGCGATCATCCGGTCCAGGAACGACTGCCCGGGCTCCTGGGTGATCTCGACCACGATCCGGTCCGAGAGCACGCGGGTGCCGCCGGTGACGGCCGAGCGGTCGCCGCCCGACTCACGGATCACCGGGGCCGACTCGCCGGTGATCGCCGATTCGTCGACGGAGGCGATCCCCTCGATAACCGTGCCGTCGCCTGGGATCAGCTGGCCGGCCTCGACGACCACGACGTCGCCCTGGGTCAACTCCGCGGCCTGACGGGTCCCGCCGTCGCGCAGAGTGGCCACCGTCTCGTGCCGGGTGGCGCGCAGGGTGTCGGCCTGGGCGCGGCCCCGACCCTCGGCGAACGCCTCGGCGAGGTTGGCGAACACGACGGTCAGCCACAGCCACACGGAGATCGTGAACGTGTACCAGGCGGGCTCGTGGCCGCCGCCCAGGGAGCCGCCGCCGAAGACCTGGATCAGCCACGTGACCGTGGTGACGACCGCGCCGATCTCCACCACGAACATCACCGGATTGCGGACCTGCACGCGCGGGTCGAGCTTGACGAAGCTGTCGCGCAGCGCCCGGCGGACGATCTCGCCGTGGAGAAGCGAGGCGGCGCGCCGCTGGACCGGCGGAGTCGGAGCGGGTGGGGCGGCAACGGACATCTAACGGCCTCCGGCGAGACGGTTGAGGGCCAGGTTCAGGGCAAGCACGTTGACCCCCGGTTCGCCGGAGAAGCCCAGCCCCCGGCCGTGGGTGTTATCAGCGATCAGGCTCATCACCGTGGCCAGCGAGAGGTGGCGGACGGCGGCGATGCGGTGGGCCTGTATGTCCGCGTTGGCGGGGGAGATGTCCGGGTCGATGCCCGACGCCGAGGTATCGACGGCGTCAACGGGGATCGCCGCTTCGGTGAGGCCCAGGTCGTATGGCCGTTCGAGCGCCAGGTAGGCCCGCATGTTGGCGTCGATCGCCTGCTTGGTGGCGAGATCGTTGGGGCCGAGGTTGGCGAACGCGGTGGCCGCGGCGTTGTCTGCCGGGACGGTGCCCGACGGGCGGCTCTGGAAGTAGCGCTTGTCGGGCGTCGTCACCGGGTTGCCGTTGGCGTCGCGCCTGGGCTTCCCGTTGGCCTCCAGGACGGCGTCGGTGAACTGCTGGCCGATGATCCTTGAGCCGACCAGCCGGCCGTGCTGGGTGATCTGCTGACCGTTGGCGTTGCCCGGGAAGACCACCTGGCTGACGCCCGTGATGAGCAGCGGATAGAGCACGCCCAGCAGCAGCGTGAGGGCGAGCGTCGAGATCGACGCGGTGACGAGGGTGCGTTTCATCTGTGTCACGAGTAGAGGTGTCCGGTCAGGCCCTGCACGATCGGTCCGAGCAGCAGGGCGGGGAAGAAGGTGAGGGCGCCGACGAGCACGATCACGCCGATCAGCAGGACCACGAACGTCGGGTTGTCGGTGCGCATCGTTCCCAGGCCGGGCGGGCTGACCCGCTTGCCGGCCAGGGCGCCGGCGACGGCGAGCGCGAACAGGATCGGGACGAAGCGGGCGAACAGCATCGTGAGCCCGCCCACGAGGTCGGCGAAGGTCACGCCGTGCGCGCCCAGGTTCCCGGCGCTGGGCTGGACGTAGCCGGTGTAGTCGGCGAACGCCGAGCCGTTGTTGTTGGCCTGGCTGAGGTAGGAGTAGAGCGATTCCGAGAAGCCCTGGGGGCCGGCGCCCAGCGAGGAGATCGACGCGCGACCGGCGTGGCCGGCGACCGCCAGCGCGGTGGAGAACAGCGCCGCCAGCGGGGTGATGAGCAGGCCGAGGACGGTGAGCTTGATCTCCTTGGCCTCGATCTTCTTGCCGAGGTACTCGGGGGTGCGTCCGACCATCAGGCCCCCGATGAACACGGCCAGGATGACGTAGAGCAGGATCGAGTACAGGCCGGTCCCGACGCCACCGAAGATCGTCTCCGACGCCGACAGGTTGGCGAACGGCACCGCGCCCCCGAGCCCGGTGAACGATTCCAGCGCGCTGTTGACCGCGCCGCACGAGGTGACGGTCGTCACCACGTTGAACAGTGCCGAGCCGGCGATCCCGAACCGCTGCTCCTTGCCCTCCAGGTTGCCGCCCGTCGAGCCGTGGATCACTCCGGTGTGCAGCCCGGCGGCGTGCTGGGCGGGGGAGCCGTGGGCCTCGGCGATGTAGGCGACGACCGCCGCGCCCAGGAACATGATCATCATCGTCGAGTAGATCGCGTAGCCCTGGCGTCGGCTGCCGGACATCCGCCCGTAGGTGAACACCAGTGCCGCGGGGATGATCAGCACGGCCAGCATCTCGACCAGGTTCGTGAACCCCGTGGGGTTCTCGAACGGGTGGGCCGAGTTGACGTTGAAGAAGCCGCCGCCGTTGGTCCCGAGCATCTTGATCGCCTCCTGGGAGGCGGCCGGCCCCATGGCGATCGACTGCGAGCCACCGCTGGTCAGTCCGTGGGACATGAGGTAGGTGGTGAAGTTCTGGATCGAGCCCTGGAAGACGAGCACCAGTGCGACCACGATCGAGAGCGGCAGCAGCACGTAGAGAATCGTGCGCACAAGGTCCTGCCAGAAGTTGCCCAGGCTCTTGCCGCTGCGCGAGACGATCCCGCGGATAAGCGCCACCGCGACCGAGATGCCGACGGCGGCCGAGAGGAAGTTCTGAACCGTCAGCCCCGCCATCTGGCTGAAGTAGCTCATCGTCGTCTCGCCGCCGTAGTACTGCCAGTTGGTGTTGGTGACGAACGACGACGTGGTGTTGAACGTCACGTCCCAGGTGGCCGAGTGGTAGTGCAGCGGGTTCAGGCCGGTGAAGTTCCACAGCGTCTGGGTGCGCAGAATGAAATACAGAACCAGCCACCCGATCAGCGAGAAGGCGATCAGGTTGCGGGCATAGCCCTTCCAGTCGTGGCCCTGCTTGACGTCGACGCGCAACACGCCGTAGAGCAGCCGCTCGGGTCCGCCCAGCACGGGATCCAGCCAGGTGCGCCCGCCTGTGTAGACGGCCGCCATGTAGCGCCCGAGGGGCATGGCCAGCGCGGTCAGGATCAGCGCGAAGCCGAAGATCGTGACCCAGCCGAGGAACGTCACGGCTAGAACCTCTCTCCGCGCACGAGCGCGTACAGGAGGTACAGGCAGACGAGCGCCGAGGCGATCAGCCCGAAGATGTCAGCGCCACTCATATCCGGTCGATCGCGGCGATGAGGGCGAGCACGATCGCAAAGGCGATCACTGCGAGAAGCACGGCCACGATGTCCATGACCGAGATGCTGGACCCCCCTACGTCAAGGGTCCGTACAGAAAGCGGGTGGCGCTATACAGATTCTGTGAAGACCGGCTCCGGCGAGGGGATCGGGAGCTGCTCGGTGGGCAGCATCCGCTCCAGCAGTTCGATCGCGGACTCGGTGAGCGCCTCCAGCGTGGGCGTCAGCGTCGCCCTCGCCGCCGTGCGATCAGTGCCGTACGCGTGCTCTCCGGACGGCCGCGCCCGGTGCACGGCGATCGCCGCCGCGTCTCCGGCAGCCGCGCGCGCTGCGGCGCGAGCCCGATCACCGGCCAGGTCGCCCACGGCGACCCGCGCGCCCGCCCACGCAGCCGCACCGGCACACGCCCAGGCCGCCTCACGGCCGGCCAGGCCGGCCGTGAGCGCGCTGGCCCAGGCAGCTGGCCGGGCAGGGCGGGCGGGACCGGTATCCCCAAAGGCCTGGGCACGGGCGGCGCGAGCCCGGCGGCGAGCGTCCTCCAGCATCCCCAACGCGTGGCGCAGGCAGTCCTCGTCGACCACCTCTGAGTGTTCCGCCAGCGCGTCAGCGCTCTTGCGCAGGCCGGCCAGCCGCAGCCACGCGGGCGTGTAGACCCTGACGAGCCAGTCCATCGCCATCCACGCGCGCTCCTGATCGAGGCCGTCATCCGCGGTTCCGATCGTCCGCGCCAGGTAGGGGCGCAGCCGCTGGCGCGGCTCGTCGTCGAGGCCGTCGTTGAGCGCGATGCACAGCGCGCGCAGGACCGGGCTGACGCATACCGGCTCGTCGCCGTGGGGCTCGCCGGCCAGGTGGCTGACCCATTCCATCGCGCAGCGACCGTCCTCTGGCGTGGCGTGCGTCCCATAGGCGAGGATGTAGTCGCTGGTCATCGGGGATCTCCTGACGCTGGCAGAAGGTCAAATTGTCCCGCGCCGAGGCGGTCGAGTCCAGGGGTTCAGGCGATCGCGTCGGCGATCGCGCGGCCGGCCGTCGCCGTGTCGGCACGGCCGCCGATGTCCGCAGTGCGGGCACCGGGGTCGGCCAACCCGGTTTCGATGGCGCTCAGCAGCGCCGCGGCGGCGGCCGGCTCGCCGAGGTGCTCCAGCATCATCTGAGTGGCCCAGATCTGCCCCACCGGGTTCGCGATCCCCCGTCCGGCGATGTCCGGGGCGGAGCCGTGTACGGGCTCGAACAGCGATGGGTGGGTCCTCTCCGGGTTGATGTTGCCCGACGGCGCGATCCCGATCGTCCCCGTGCAGGCCGGCCCGAGATCGGAGAGGATGTCGCCGAACAGGTTGGAGGCGACGATCACGTCGAAACGCTCCGGATGGAGCACGACCTGCGCGACCAGCGCGTCGATATGGAACTTGTCGACGGCCACAGCGGGATGGGAGGGCGCGATCGCCGCCACCCGCTCGTCCCAGTAGGGCATCGAGATCGCGATCCCGTTCGACTTCGTCGCCGAGGTCAAGTGACCGGACCCACCCGGCCCCCGTCGGGCGGCCAGCTCGAATGCGTAGCGCAGGATCCGATCGACCCCGATCCGGGTCATGATCGTCTCCTGCAGGACGATCTCGCGCTCGGTGCCGGCGAACATCCGCCCGCCCACCGACGAGTACTCGCCCTCGGTGTTCTCGCGGACGACCACGAAGTCGATCTCGCCCGGCTCGCGGCCGGCCAGCGGCGACGGCACCCCGGGCATCAGCCGGACGGGGCGCAGCCCGACGTACTGGTCATACGTCCGCCGGAACTCCAGGATCGAGCCCCACAGGGAGACGTGGTCTGGCACCTTCTCGGGCCATCCGACGGCTCCGAACAGGATCGCGTCGCAGTCGTCTACCTGGTCGCGCCAACCCTCGGGCATCATCCGCCCGTGCGCCAGGTAGTAGTCGCACGAGGCGAAATCCAGCTCACGCACCTCCACCGCGAAGTCGAACCGGTCGGCCGCCGCGCGCAGGACTCGCAGGCCCTCCGGCAGCACCTCGCGGCCGATCCCGTCGCCCGCAATGGCCGCGATCTTGTAGCTGCGCCCGCTCATCACCCCGGTTCTACAGCACCGGCGCCTCCGACCGGCCTAAGCTTGCACACGACAAATGCCCGAGCCGCGGCCGCTTCGCCACACCTATACGCGCCTGATGTCGATCCTGATGATCGGACTGGGCGTGGCCATGCTGGTGGTGACGTTCGCCGGCGGCGGGGGACCGGCGGCGACCGGAGTGCTGCTGGGAGTGCTGTTCATCGCGGCCGGGGTGGGCCGGATCTACGTGCAATCGCGAGGTAGCTAGAGGTGGACGAACGCCCGCTCAGCTACCGCGCCGTGTTCGCGGTCGTCTACATCACCTCGGTCAGCTCCGTGTACTTCGCCCTCGGAGTCGTTGCCCGCCGAGCCAATGGGCTGACGCCCGCGGTGTTCCTGGCCGCCGGGATCTATTTCGGCCTGACCGCGATGACGTTCAGCGAGGGCGCCGGGATGTTCCGCGAGCGAGGTGGCTCGGCGGTGTTCGCGCGCTATGCCTTCAACGAGCTGGTCAGCTTCGTCGCCGGGTGGGCGATCGTGCTCGACTACACGATCCTGATCGCGGTGACGGCGCTCACCGTACCTGCCTACCTGGCCGCGTTCTGGGGGCCGATCGACCGCGGTGCGCTGGAGATCATCGTCGCGCTGGGGGTGATCGCGGCCGTGCTGGCCGACAACGTCACCGGCATCAACGCACGCCGGATCCGCCGGCGGATCTTCGTCACCGTGGCGGACCTGGCGCTGCAGGCGATCATCGTGATCCTCGGGGTGGCGCTCGCCCTGCACCCGCATCACCTCACCGAGACGATCCACCTGGGCAGCGGCTCCAGCGTGCGCGACCTGGCGTTCGCGCTGCCGATCGCGATCGTCGCGTTCACCGGCCTGGAGGCGGCGGCCAGCCTGTCGGGCGAGGTCGCAGGCAACCAGCGCTCGCTCAAGCGCCTGGTCGTACCCGGATCGGCGGTGATCGTTCTCGTCTACGTCGGGATCTCGCTCGTCGGCGTCTCGGCACTGCCCGTGCACCATGGGGTGACGACGCTCGGCACCACTCACGTCAAGGCCCCGGTGCTCGGCGTGGTCGAGGCGTTCCGGCCGCGCTGGGTGGCCGACGTGCTCAAATATCTGGTGGCGATCGGCGGCGCCGCCGGGCTGGCGGCGGCCGCCAGCTCGGGCATGCTGGGGGTCTCCCGCGTGGGGTACTCGCTGGCCACCAACCGCCAGATCCCGTCGGCGATCGGGCGCCTGCACCCGCGCTGGGGCACCCCCTACGTAATCATGGCCGGCGCTGCGCTGGCGGCCGCCGCGCTCGTGCTGCCAACCGATCTGGAGCTGCTGATCGGGATCTACGCCTTCGGCGCCTTGCTGTCGTTCACGATCGCCCACGTGTCGGTGATCGTGCTGCGCTTCCGCGAGCCGCGGCGCCCGCGCGGATATCGGGTCCCGTGGTCGGTGCGTCTCGGCGGTGCGCGCGTGCCGCTGCCGGCCGTGCTGGGAGCGATCCTGTCGCTCGCCGGCTGGGTGGCGGTGGTCGTGCTGCACACCTGGGCGCGCTACGTCGGGTTGGGCTGGCTGCTGGCCGGCCTGGCGCTGTATGTGACCTACCGCAAGACCGAATCCAAGCCGCTGCTCAAGCGCGTCACGATCCCCGAGCGCGCCCTGCGCCACGAGACCCTGGAACCGGAGTTCGGCTCGATCCTGGTGCCGATCTTCGGCAGCCCGCTTGATGACGACATCATCCAGACGGCCGGACGGCTGGCCAACGACGACCACGATGGTCCCGGCGGTCCGGTGATCGAGGCCGTGTGGGTGTTCGAGCTTCCGCTCTCGCTGCCGCTCGACGCGCCATTGCCCGAGGCCCAGGTGGAGCGTGCTCGCGCGGCGTTGGCCAGGGCCAAGGCCGTCGGCGAGGAATACGCCGGCGTCACCGTCGCGACGACCGTCGTCCGCGCGCGGCGCACCGGCCAGGCGATCGTCACCGAGGCGCGCGAGCGCGAGGTGGAGGCGATCGTGCTCGCCGCCGAGGAACCGTCGCGGATCCGCAGCGGGTCCCGCTTCGGCAGCTCGAGCGGCCCGCTGGAGAACTACGTCGGCGAGATCAGCAAATACGTGATCCGCAAGGCGCCCTGCCGGGTCATCATCACCGCTCCGCCGGCCCCCGGCACCAAGGCCGCCAAGCGAGAGGCGGCGATCGGCGCGGCGGTCACGGCGGCGGCACCCGAGGTCCCCAGGACCGAGACGACACCGGCCGTCCAGGGCGCTGAACAGCCCTAGAAAAGTCCTAAAGTTACCCGCGAAATGCTTGTGATGCCGGGGTGCACACGCCGGGCCGGGAGGCCCGCAGACGACTGATGGCCGAACGCCGGATACCGGGGCTCCAGCGCGTGCTGGGGGTCAATGCGCTGTTCTCGACCGCCTACGGAAACGTCGGCTCGTCGATCTACTACGCACTCGGCCTCGTCGCCTCCTACGCGCTCGGCCTGACGCCGGTCGTCTTCGTCCTCACCGGGGTGATCTTCTACCTGACGGCCGCCACCTACGCCGAGGCGACCGCCATGTACCCGGAGGCAGGCGGCTCCTCGAGCTTCGCCCGTCACGCCTTCAACGAGTTCTGGTCGTTCTTCGCCGCCTGGGCGCAGATGCTCAACTACACGATCACGATCGCCATCTCGGCGTTCTTCGTGCCGCATTACCTCGGCGGGCTGTTCTTCCCGTTTCTCAAGCACTCTCCCGGAGACATCGTCTTCGGGATCGGGGTGGTGATCACCCTGTGCGCGATCAACATCGTCGGCGTCACCGAGGCCGCGACGCTCAACATCCTGCTGGCGGTCACCGACTTCGCCACGCAGCTGCTGCTCGTCGTGATCGGCGGCGTGCTCGTCTTCTCCGGCCACACGCTCATCCACAACATCCATTTGGGTACCGTGCCGACCTGGAAGAACTTCCTGATCGCGATCCCGGTGGGGATGATCGCCTACACGGGGATCGAGACGATCTCCAACATGGCCGAAGAGGCCAAGGACGAGACCAAGACGATCCCGAAGGCGATCAACCGGGTCGTGATCGCCGTTTTTGCGATTTACGCTGCCCTGCCCGCCGTCGCCCTGTCCGCGCTTCCGGTGGTCAAGGTTCACGGCCACTACCAGACGCTGCTGGGCGTCAGCGAGGCCAAGGGCGGCTTCGCCGGCGATCCGGTCCTCGGCATCGTCAAGCACCTGCACCTCGGCCCGCTGCAGCACGCCGGCGAGATCTACGTCGGGCTGCTGGCGGCCACGATCCTCTTCATCGCCACCAACGCCGGGATCATCGGCGTCTCGCGGCTCGTCTATTCGATGGGCCTGCATCGTCAGGTGCCGGAGGGCCTGCGCCGCCTGCACCCCCGGTTCCGCACGCCGTGGATCGGGATCATCCTGTTCGGCGGGATCGCCTGTCTGACGATCATCCCCGGCCAGGCCACGTTCCTGGGCAACATGTACGCCTTCGGGGCGATGCTGTCGTTCACGATCGCGCACCTCGCGGTGATCCGGCTGCGGATCAAGGAGCCCGAGGCCACCCGTCCGTATCGAGGTCCGGGCACGCTGCGGATCGCCGGGCGCCCGCTGCCGGTGTTCGCCCTGCTCGGCGGGCTGGGCACATTCCTGGCGTTCGCCACCGTCACCGTTCTGCATCTGACCGTGGCCGGCGCCGGGGTGGGCTGGCTGGCGATCGGCATCCTCGTCTACATCACCTACCGCCATCGCCAGGGCCTCGATCTGACGACGACGACCAAGGTCAAGGTGCTCGGCCCGGCCGCCGAGTCCGAGGCCGAGTACGACTCGGTCCTGGTCGCCTTCGACGAGGGCGGGTATGACCCGGCGGTGCTGGGTACCGCGACTCGCCTGGCCGCCCGCCGCCGGCGCGGCATTCACGTGCTCGTGACGATCTCGGTTCCCGCCTCGAGCCCGATCGATGCCGCCCTGCCCGAGCAGGAGGCCGCCGCGCAGTCGATCATCGAGGAGGCCAAGGTGCAGGGCGGCCGCCGCGTGTCGGGCCACTGGGACAAGGTGAGGGCGGGCCAGACGGGCCGGCGGATCGTCGACGAGGCGCGCGCGGTGCGTGCTGAGGCGATCGTGATGCCGATGTCGCGCACGGGCGGAGGGTTCGCCCGTGCGCTGGAGACCGTGCTGCGCGAGCGACCCTGCCGGGTGATCATCGAGTCCTCGCCGCAGGCGCCGGAGCCCCGCCGACCCGTCGCCGCCTAGTCGATGCGTGCGCGCGTGAAATGGGACCGCCCGCAGATGCGGGCACTGGCCGAGACCGCAGGCGAGCTGGTGCTGGCCGTGACCGCGGCGACGATCGTGGTGGCGCTCCTGCAATCGGCCGCGCCGCCGGCCGGGCTGGGGGTCGTCTACCTGCTGGCGGTGCTCGAGGTCGCGGTGCGCCGCGGACAGCTGGCGGCGCTGGCCACCGCGGTGCTGGGCGTGCTGACGCTCAACTACCTGTTCATCGCTCCGCGCCACCAGCTGGCGATCCGCCACACCCAGGATCTGATCGCGCTGATCGTGTTTCTGGTCGCCGCCATCGTGGTGGGGCGCCTCGCCGAGCTCGGGCGCGCGCGGGCGCGGGAGGCCGAGAGCCGCGCGCGGCTGGCGGCGGCCCGCGAGCAGGAGGCGACGCTGCTCGCCGAGGCGGCCTCGGCGATCCTCGCCCGGCAGAGCTTGCAGGCCCAGTTTGCGGCCATCGAGAAGCTGGTGCAGACGGCCACCGGAGCCAGCCGTGCGCGGATCGTGGCCGAGCCCGTGCCCTCGCCTCGGGACGGCGAGCTGACCGTGCGACTGCGAGCCCAGCAGCGCAGCTGGCTGTACGTGACCGACGATGGCAGCTGGGGCGCCGTGCAGCTGGAGCGGATCGCCGAGCCGCTGGGCAAGCTCCTGGACGTCGCCGCCGAGCGCGAGCGCCTCGCCGAGCAGGCCGCCGAGACCGAGGCCGCGCGCCGCACCGAGACGGCGCGCACGGCCGTCCTGCATGCCATCTCGCACGATCTGCGCTCGCCACTGACCGCGATCACCACGGCGATCTCGGCCCTGCGCTCCGAGCGCGTGTCGGCGGACGAGCACGCTGAGCTCGTCGACGTGATCGACGGCGAGTCGGTGCGGCTGGCCAAGCTGGTCGACGACCTGCTCGACCTGTCCAAGATCCAGGCCGGGGCGGTGGCACCGCGCCCGGATTGGTGCGATCTGACCGACGTGGTCGCCTCGGCGGTCGCTCACCTGCCCGATAGCCAGCCGGTCGAGCTTGCGCTCCCGCTCGACCTGCCGCTCGTCCAGGCCGACGCGGCGCAGCTGGAGCGCGTGTTCTCCAACCTGCTGGAGAACGCCGTCAAGTTCTCTCCGGCCGGCGCGCCGGTGCGCGTCACCGGGGGCGTGGCGGCGGGCCGGGTGACGGTGCGGGTCACCGACCGGGGACGGGGGATCCCCGTCCAGCAGCGCGCGCGGGTGTTCGAACCGTTCTTTCGCGGACGTACGGATCGCAGCCCGGTGGCGGCCGGCGCGGGATCGGGGCTCGGACTGGCGATCGTCAAGGGGTTCGTCGAGGCCAACGGCGGGCGCATCCTCCTGCAGTCCGGGACCGATCTGGGAACCTCGTTCGCCGTCAGCTTCCCGGTGGCGAGACAGCCGGCCGCCGCCGGCCCATGAGCACGGGGACACCGGCCGCCCCGCGTCCTCCCGCCGGCCCGCGGATCCTGGTCGTCGACGACGAGCCGCAGATCGTGCGCGGGCTGACGATCATCCTGCGCAGCGCCGGCTACACGGTCGAGTCTGCCGGCACGGTGGCCGAGGCCCGGGCTCTGCTGGGGTCACGTCCGCCGGAAGCGCTGGTGCTGGATCTCGTGCTGCCCGACGGATCCGGGGTGGAGGTCTGCCACGAGGTGCGGCGCTTCAGCCGGCTGCCGATCCTGGTGCTGTCGGCGGTCGGCGACGAGCGCGAGAAGGTGCGCGCGCTGGACGCCGGCGCCGACGACTACATCACCAAGCCGTTCGGCACCGACGAGCTGCTGGCGCGGCTGCGCGCGGTGCTGCGCCGCTCCGCCGAGCCCGGAGGTGGCTCGCAGGTGGTGGTCGGCGAGCTCACGATCGACGTACTGGACCGTCGCGTCGAGCGATCCGGTGAAGAGGTTCACCTCACGCCGATCGAGTTCGACATCCTGCGCGTGCTCGCGCGCAACCGGGGCCGCCTGGTCACCCAGCGCCAGTTGCTGGGAGACGTGTGGGGCCCTGAGTACGGCGAGGAGAGCCACTACCTGCGCGTGCACATCGCCCATATCCGCGCGAAGCTGGAGCCCGACCCGTCCCGGCCGCGGTATCTCATCACCGAGCCGGGCGTGGGCTACCGGCTGCGCGATCCGGCCGACTAGCGGTTGGTGTGGCCGCGCCGCCCGCGCCTCGAGTCCGGGCGCTGCATGGATCTCACCGAGGGTCGTCGACGCCCCCGCGGTTCGGCGGATACCGATGTTCCTGTTGCGCAATCCGCCCCGCGCGAACGGCCGTGCTCTGTTGGCAACGGAAAACGCCGCGGATAAAGCAGGGTGTATGCGGCGCTCGGATCGAGCAAAGAAATGATCGCTTCAATGCCCGGATCGGCCTTGATCGGCGTGGTCGCGCAACCCAAGCCGCTCACGCGGCGAACCGGTAGCCGACACCGGGGTCGGTGTGGATGTAGGACGGGCCGCCGGTGCGGCCGGCCGGCTCGATCTTGCGCCGCAGGTTGGCGATGTGGGCCCGCAGCACCTGCGTGTCGTGGTCATAGCCGGGGCCCCACACGGCCACCAGCAGGTCGCGGTGGGTGAGCAGTCGTCCCCGGTTGCGCGCCAGCTGGGCGAGCAGCGCGAATTCGATCGGAGTGAGGTGCACCGTCGCCCCCGCGAGCGTCACCCGGCGCGCCGCCAGGTCGATCGCCAGCTCGCCGGTGGCGATCACCGGGGGCTGCTCGTCGGGCTCGGTGCGACGCAGGTTGGCCTGCAGCCGGGCGATCAGCTCGCGCGGGCCGAACGGCTTGGTCACGTAGTCGTCGGCGCCGGCCGCCAGCGCCTGCACCTTGGCGTCCTCGTCGCCGACCGCGGAGAGCACGAGGATCGGGATCTGGGTCCATTCGCGCAGGCGCCGGCAGAGTTCGACGCCGTCGATATCGGGCAGCACCAGGTCGACGATCGCCGCCTCCGGATGTGAGACCGCAGCCAGATCCAGGGCCTCCTCGCCTGTCGACGCCGGCATCGCCTCGAAGCCGGCGTCGCGCAGGATCACGCGCAGCGCCCGCAGGATCTGGGTCTCGTCATCGCAGACAAGGATCCGAGGCCGCTCACCCGTCCCGCTCCGCTCGGATGCGCTCACGACCCGATCTCGATCTCCGCTGGGGCGAGCTGCTGCACCGGCAGCGAGACCTGGAAGCTCGTGCCCTGGCCGGGCAGCGACTGCACGGCGATCGTCCCGCCGTTGGCCTCCACGAAGCCCTTGACGATCGCCAGTCCCAGGCCCGAGCCCGTACCGGCCGGCGGGCCGTGCCGGGTGGTGGGGATCCGGTAGAAGGGCTCGAAGATCCGCTCCTGCTCGGCGGGATCGATTCCGGGGCCCTGGTCGACCACGTGCACGACCACTCGCGACCCGGAGCGTCGGGCGTGGACCGACACCGGCAGCCCGCCGCCGTGACGGTGGGCGTTCTGGAGCAGGTTGGCGAACGCGCGCTCCAACTGGGCCGCGTCGGCTCGGATCTCAGGCACATCGGGATCCACGGTCAGCCGCACGTCGATCCTTCCCTGGGCGGACCCGTCGCCCTCGGCCGCGGCCGCCACCAGGTCCTCGACCGACACCCAGTCGGCGCGCGGCGCGGCCGCGCCCGCCTGCAGGCGCGAGAGGTCCAGCAGGTTGTCGACCAGCCCGGCCAGTCGGGTGCCCTCCGAGACCACCGCCGCGCTCAGCTCGGCGCGCTCGGCGTCTGACAGCGAGGCCGCGCCCAGCGCATGCCCGGCCGCGACGACCGCCGTCAGCGGTGAGCGCAGGTCATGCGAGACGGCTCGCAGCAGCGCGGTCTTGATGTCGTCGGAGCGGCGCAGCGCCTCGGTCTCCACCCGCTGGGCCTGCATCGCGTCGCGTCGCCGGGCGATCGCCACCAGAGCCTCCAGCGCCGGGACCACCTGGCCGCGCAGCCGCCGCTCGGTCTCAGCGGGCAGTCGGCGGGGCACCAGCAGCGTCGCCAGCGGCTGCCCGTCGGCGCCCCGGAGCGGCAGCGCTTCCCGGCGATCATCGGGCTCGGCCACTCCATCGACGATCGCCGCCGAGCTGAGCCCGAGCGCCTCGGCGACCCGCCGCGCGGTGCTCGCCAGCGCATCGTCGGTGTCCTGTCCCCGGAGCAGCTCGCGGGCCAGGGCAGCCGCCAGATCTGCCTCGCGGCGGCGGCGCTCGGCCTCCTGCGCCCGCGCGCGGGCCAACTCGGCGATCGTCGAGGCCACCAGCCCCACGACCAGGAAGGCCGCCAGCGCCACCCAGTTGCGGCTGTCGGCGATCGTGAACCTGCCGGTCGGTGGCAGATGGAAGAAGTTGAACGCCGCGGCGCTCAGCAGCGAGGCCACCAGGCCCAGCAGCGGCCCCCAATAGGTGGACACGAGCAGCACGGCCGGCAGATACACGACGCTCAGCGAGACAACCGGCGCTACCTGCTCGAGCGGGAAGATCGCCAGCGTGGCGAGCGCCACCGCCGAGACCGCGACCAGCACCCCGGTGGTCGCGGGCGGGCGGGTGTCGCCCAGCGCCCGGGAGCCCGGCGGGCTCCACCAGTCGGGCGGGTGCCTGGTCCTGCCCGGACCGCTCGTCAGGGTCCCCCGTAGCTCGAGGGCGGCGCCGCCGCCAGGTGGTTGGTGGCGATCTGCGCCAGCAGTGCGGACGGGCTGGTGCCGCCCAGGACACGCAGCCTCGGCAGGCGGTAGGGATCGTTCGCCCGGCTCGCCCAGCCCGGGATCACCGTCGTCGAGCCGACGTACCCGGCCGCCTTGACGGCCGCGATCACCGTCGCGTTGTAGTGGCCCGACGGGTAGCAGAACCAGTTCACCGGCACGTGGTAGCGGCGGCGAATCGTCTGGCGCGAGGTCACGACCTCCTCGTGCAGCTGGCTGGAGTCCAGCGCGATCAGGTCGGCGTGGCTGATGCCCTGCGTGTCCAACTCCCAGCCGGCCGCGACCAGGCCCTTGACCTCGGCATCGGTCAGGCCTCCCTGCGAGGGTGGAAGTCCGGTCAGCTGCATGTTCTCGTCGGCCACCCAGCCGAGGCGGCGCAGTACCGGCAGCGCCGTCGCGTACTGCGAGTGGTAGCCGTTGTCGAACGTGATCACGATCGGCTTGCCGGCCGGCAGCTTGGCCCCGGTCTTCCAGTTGGCCCACAGCTGATCGAGCGTGACCGGATGCCAGCCGTTGTCCTTGAGGGCCTGCATCTGGGCGGAGAACTCCGATGGCAGCACGTACAGGCCCGGGAAGGGGGCGCCGGACGGCGGGGGGGCGATCACGTGGTACATCAGCACCGGCACGCTGGCGTTGCCCGGACGGCCGTCGCCCGCGACCAGCGTCGAGGCGGTGGAACCGCCGGGGAGCTTGGGGGTCTTGGCGTGCCGGGGGCGCCGCGCTGTCAGCTCGCCGGCGTTGCTCGCCTTGGCGGGGTGGTGCCCGCCGGAGCCGCCGACCGCGGAGACGATCACGACCACCAGCACCACCAGCACCGCCACCAGCGCGCCGCCGGCCGTGAGCCGGCGGCGCAGGGCTCGGCGGCGCCGCTCGGCAGCGCGCTGGGCTCGACGGCGCTGGAGAAGCTCGTCGTCCATCAGCGATCGAGCGTATAGCTTGGCACGGCGGTGGCGGCGTGAATTGCGCTCGGTCGTGAAGGAGTCCGTGGCGCTGGGGCGAAACGCTACGGCATGCTGCTCAAGCACCGCACCCCGGAGATCAACGCCGCCGCCGTGCATCTGCGCCGCGGCCTGGAGCACCTGGACAAGAGCTGGATCGAGCTGCTGCGCTGGCTCAACACGATCAAGCTCGACTACGTGGTCGTCGGGCCGGTGGCCCACGCGATCCGCGGCGATGTCAGTGCCCGCGGGCCGGTGGCGATCGTGCCCGCTCCCTACGGACGTAACTTCGAGCGCCTGGCCAACGCGCTGATCGCTCAGCACGCCGGCCTGCGCAGCGACCGGGGCCTGCCGGGCGGGGTCGGATCCGATTCCCGTGGTTCCACGGTTCCGGTCAAGCTGACCGGCGACAAGCTCGCCCGCGGGCGGCGTTGGATGCTCCGCTTCGGCGTCTACGACCTTGACATCGAGGGAGCCGGCAAGCGCGCCGCCGGGGCACGGGCCACTCCCGACGGTTCGGTACACGCTCCTGGCTACCAGGAGCTGCTCTACGAGGCCGGTCGCTTCCAGCTGGCCGAGGGACTGTCGGTGGAGGTGGCGTCGCCCGAGGACCTCGAGCACTTCTCGCACGTACGGCGCACCGGTTCGGCCCCCGAGTTCCGCGTGACGCGGACCACGTCGGCCGCCGGCGAACCGGAGGCCGGCGAGGCCGCTGACTCGCAGCAGGCCGATTCCTCTGCTGACGCTTAGGGAGCGTCGGGAAGATTAGGTGACGTTCTCTTAGCTTTCGCTAGGACACCGCGGCTACCCTGGGCTCATGGCCCAGGGACTGCCAAGACGTGCTCGCACGGCGCTGATCGGGGCGGGCGCGGGCGTCGTGCTGCTGCTGGTGATCTGGTACGCGGCGCACTACATCGCCGTGGTCAAACGGGCCGACGTGTCGATCCTGAGCGGGTTCGCGGAGCTTCACCGACCGTTTCTGGACCGCCTGACGACCTTCGTGGCCCGGCTGTGCGATCCGCACCCGTACGTGGTGCTGGCGGCGGTGCCCGTTCTGGTGGCGCTGGCGCGCCGCCGGCCGCGGGTGGCGGTCACGGTCGCGGCGATCATGGTGCTGGCCAACGAGACCACGCAGCTGCTCAAGCCGCTGCTCGCCGGGCCCCGCGACCCCGCGCCGTGGATCCCGATCAACAACGCGTCGTGGCCCAGTGGACACGCCACCGCCGCGATGTCGCTGGCGCTGTGCGCCGTGATCGCGGTTCCCGCGCGCCGCAGACCGGTGGTGGCCGCGGCGATGTCGGGGTTCGCGATCGCCGTCTGCTACTCGTTCTTGGAGCTCGGCTGGCACTACCCGTCCGACGTGCTCGGCGGCTTTCTGATCGCCGCCACCTGGACGCTGCTGGGCGTGGCCGCCCTGTCGGCGTACGAGGCGCGCCGCCCCCGACCCGTACGGGATGCCACCGCCGTCGATCGGCCGGCGTTCTCGATCGGACAGGCCCTCACTCCGGCGGCCGCGATGCTGTTGGCCGCCGCGCTGCTGATCGGCCTGATCGTGCTCGCACGACCCCACGCGGTGCTGTCCTACGCCCACCTGCACCGCACGTTCGTGATCGGCGCCGGAGGCATCGCCGTGGTCGGTATGGCGCTGGCCTCGGGGCTGATGCTGGCCCTGCGCCGCGGTCAGTGAGCGGCCGGCGGGACGCCAGCGCTCAGCGGTAGTGAGCGGCCGGCGGGACGCCAGTGCTCAGCGGTACCGGCCCGGCTCCCAGAGTGGCTCGTCGCCTCCATTGGCAGCGCGGCTGAGGATGAACAGCAGGTCCGAGAGCCGGTTGAGGTAGCGCACCGCCTCCGGGCTGCACTCCTCGCCGCACGCGATCGCGGCGCGCTCGGCTCGCCGGCAGACCGTACGGCACACGTGCAGGTGCGCGGCGGCGGCCGTTCCGCCGGGGAGCACGAATGACTTCAGCGGCTGCAGCGTCTCGTTGACCTCGTCGCAGCGTTGCTCCAGCCAGGTCGTCTGCTCGGGTATCACCCGTAGACGCTCGCGTCGACTAGCCGGATCCTCCGGCGCGGCGAGATCGGCGCCCACGTCGAAGAGGTCATTCTGGATGTGGCCCAACCACTCCACATAGCGCTCCGGCAGGCCCGCCACGGTCATCGCCATGCCGATCTGGGCGTTGAGCTCATCGACGGTGCCGTAGGCCGCGATCCGCGGGTGCGTCTTGGGCACGCGGCTCATATCGCCCAGGTGGGTCTCGCCGCCGTCGCCCAGTCGCGTGTAGATCCTGGTCAGGTTGACGGTCATCTGCTCAGGAGTCTACGCGCGGGCGTCCGCTACGATCACGCCGTTCAAGGTCGGTAGCGATGGGAAGCCGGTGCGATTCCGGCGCGGACCCGCCACTGTGACTGGGGACGTCAGCCGCAAACAGCCACTAGCCGACCACGCGTCGGCCGGGAAGGCGCGGCTGATAGGCCCGGGAGCCAGGAGACCAGCTCCGACCGCCAAGCCGAAAGCCCTCGTGGAAAGGGGTGGCCCTCCATGAAACGCAGTTCACTTCTCGCACTCGGCGGAGCCTCGCTGGTGCTCGCCGTGGCGCCCGCGGCCGCGCTCGCCGCCAAGGTCAGCGTGCGCATCGAAGGTGCGTCCAAGACGCTGCAGGCGGCCAAGACGATCGAGACCTCCAGCGGCTCGATCACCAAGTTCGGGGCGCCCGCGGGCGCCTGCCCGGCCGCGAGCGCGCTCGGAGCGCTCGACACCGCGACCCATGGCAAGTGGAAGGGCACCTTCAGCACCAGCTTCAACGAGTTCTTCATCACGTCGATCCTCGGCGAGGCCCCCGGCAGCAAGACCGGCTACTGGGGCGTGTGGCTCGACAACAAGTACGCGACCACCGGTGCCTGCGAGATCAAGCTGCACGCCGGCGACCAGGTCCTGTTCGCCGTCGACTCGGTCAAGAAGCACAAGCATCCGCTGGGGATCATCGCCCCCTCGAAGGCCAAGGCGGGGACGCCGTTCACGCTCAAGGTCGTCTCCTACAGCGACAATGGCAAGGCCTCGCCCCAGGCCGGCGTCTCGTTCACGGGCGTCACAGGCAAGACCGACAAGCAGGGCAAGCTGACGGTCACGATCCTGTCGCCCAGGCGGGCGTCGGTGACGTTCACCGGCAACGAGAAGGGCTACATCCGGGCGTCAGCCACGGTCAAGATCAGCTGACGACGCCGTGCCGTCCCGGGCTCGAACAGCCGCTGCCGCCCTCGCCGTCGTCCTGGCGAGCGCCGGCTGCGGCCTGGGGCCCGGGCCCGGCACCGGCGGCGTCGATCTCAACGTCACCCGCGGGTTCGGCGGCCAGCCGATCCGTGCCCTGAGCTCCGATCACGTCCCGGGGTCCGAGACCGTGATGCGGATGCTGCAACGCTCGTTCCGCGTGCGCACACGCTACGGCGGCGGATTCGTGCAATCGATCGACGGCTACGCGGGCTCGGGCGGCGCCGACCGAGACTGGTTCTACTACGTGAACGGGGTCCAGGCCAAGCAGGGCGCTGCGACGACCGCCGTGCACAAGGGCGACCGGATCTGGTGGGACCTGCATGACTGGCGCGCCACCGACTCGATCCCCGCCGTGGTGGGCTCCTATCCCGAGCCGTTCCTCCACGGCGTCGGCGGCAAGCGGTTCCCGACGACGCTGGAGTGCGGCCACGGCGTCGCCGCCGCCTGCAAGCGGGTGACGGCCGCGTTGAGCGCCGCCCACGTGCCAGTGGCCAGCCAGCTGATCGGCACCGGCTCGGGGCCCGACACGCTGGGCGTCGTCGTCGGCACCTGGTCGGAGGTCCGCTCCGAGCTGGCCGGCCAGCTGATCGCTCACGGCCCGGGGGCGAGCGGCGTCTATGCCCGCTTCGCCGGCCCGGCCGGCGGCAAGCTGCAGCTGCTCGATCCGGCAGGGCACGTCGCCCGGACGCTCGGCCCCGGCGGCGGCCTGATTGCGGCCACCGCTGACAGCTCGGATGCCCCCACCTGGCTGATCACGGGCACCGATGCCGCCGGCGTGGCCGCCGCCGCCCGGGCGCTCACTTCGCAGGCCCTGCACGATCACTTCGCGCTCGCCGTTGACGGGACGGCGCGGGTCCCGATCCCGGTCCAGGGCTCACGATGATCTACCGCAGGCGCTCGGGACCGCTGCAGAGCGCCCGCGCCGCGGCGGGGTGCGCCTACTGCCTGGCGCTGGGCGTCGCCGCGCTGATCGTCTCCAACCCGGTCCTGCTCGGAGCCGTGGTGGTGGCCGTTCTGGCCGCCGGGCACGGCGCCGGTGTGGGACGCGAGGTGCGCCGCGCCGCGATGTTCGCGATTCCCGCGATGGTGGCGATAACCGTGATCAACGCGCTCGTCACCCGCGACGGGCTGACCGTGATCCTCCGCGTCGGCGATCTGCCGCTGCTGGGCCACACCGACGTCACGCTCGAGGCCACCACCTACGGCGCGATCCTCGGGCTGCGCTGCCTGACCCTGATCCTCTGCGGCGTCCTGTACACGACTGCCGTCGATCCCGATGAGGTGCTGCGCCTCTTCCGCCGCGTCTCCTACCGGTCGGCCCTGACCGCGACACTGGCCACGCGGATGGTGCCGATCCTGATCCGTGACTCGCGCCGGCTCGCCGACGCCCAGCGGTGCCGCCCGGGACCCGCACCATCGCGCGTGGCGCTCATGCGCGCGAGCACCAGCGGCCTGCTCGACCGCGCGCTCGACGTGGCCGCCGCCCTGGAGGTGCGCGGCTATGGCGCCGCTCACCGGCCGGGGCGGCGGGGAGTCGCGGCCCGGGCGCCGCTCTCGCGCCACGACGTGGCGTTCGGGACCGCCGCGGTCGCGGTGGTGACGATCGCCGCCCTCGCCCGCTGGGTTCCCCTGGCGCCGTTCAGCGCCTACCCGTCGCTGCGCGCCCCGGCCGGCCCCGAGGCGCTGGCCGCCGCCGCGGCGCTGCTCATCTGCGCACTCGCTCCCTTCCTCGACCGCCGGGGGCTCTGATGCCGGTAACGCTCGAGCGTGTCACCTATACCTACCCGGGGGCGAGCGCTCCGGCGCTGCACGACGTCAGCCTGCGGATCGAGCCCGGCGAGCTGGTGATCGTCGTCGGCGGATCGGGATCCGGCAAGTCGACGTTGCTGCGGGCGATCAGCGGGCTCGTGCCCCACTTTCACGGCGGCACGTTCGCCGGCACGGCCACCGTGGCCGGCCTGGACACCCGCACGAACGGCCCCGGGGAGCTGGCGGCGGCCGTCGGCACCCTGTTTCAGGACCCTGAGACCCAGATCGTCATGGGCACGGTCCGCGCTGAGCTGGGCTTCGGACTGGAGAACCGCGGCGAGCCGCCCGAACGCGTCGCCCGCGGAGTGGAGGAGGCGGCGCTGGCGCTGGGCATCGCCCACCTCCTGGACCGGTGCACCGCCGAGCTCTCCGGCGGGGAGCTGCAGCGCACCGCGCTGGGGGCGGCGCTGGCCGGCCACCCGCAGGTGCTCGTCCTCGACGAACCAACCTCGCAGCTCGATCCGGTGGCCGGCGATGAACTGATCGGGCTGCTGCGGCGCGCCAACGACGACGCCGACACGACGATCGTGCTGGCCGAGCACCGCCTGGAGCGCTGTCTGCACGCCGCCGACCGGGTGATCGCGCTCGCCGGCGGCGCGATCGCCTGTGACGGCACACCGGCCGAGTTCCTCGAATGGGCCGGCCGGGCCGCCCCACGGCTGCAGACCCCCGGAGCGCAGCTGCTCGAGGGGCTCGGCCTGGCGCCCGTCCCCGGGGTCAAGCGAGCCCGCGCCGCGCTGCGCTCTCGCAACCTGCTCCCCGATCGGGCCGGCGCGCCCCATCCGCCGGCCAGGGCGCGGGGCGGCCGGCGCGCTCGGTCAAGCGCACCTGCTCCGGCGCTCGAGCTGCAGGGCGTCTGGCACGAGCTGCGCTCCGGGCCGTCACTCCTGCGTGGCGTCTCGCTGACGATCGCCCCGGGCGAACGCGTGGCCCTGATGGGCCGCAACGGCGCGGGCAAGTCGACCCTGCTGCGCCACGCCGCCGGGCTGATGACGCCGACGCGCGGCCGGGTGCGCAGCGCGGGCCGCGTCGGCCTGCTCGCTCAGAACCCCGTCGACTACCTCGTGCACGAGCACGTCGCCGACGAGGCGCCCGCCTCGGCGCTGGCCGCCGTCGGCCTCGACGATCCGGCGCTGGCCCAGCGCCACCCGCGCGATCTGTCAGGCGGCGAGAAGCAGCGCCTGGCGCTCGCCGTCGTGCTCGGCGACGGCAGTCAGCGGCCCGCGGTGCTGTGCCTCGATGAGCCCACCCGCGGCATGGATCGCGAGCACCGGGCCCGGCTGGTGGCGCTGCTCGCAGCGCTCGACGGAGCGGTGATCGTCGCCACCCACGACGCCGAGTTCGCCGCCGTCTTCGCCGACCGGGTCGTACTGCTGGCCGACGGCGCACCGATCGCCGACGGGACGGCCGCCGCGGTTCTCTCGGGCGGCAGCTACTTCGTCACTGAGACGGCGCGGATCCTCGGCGGAGCGGGGGCCGCCCTGACACCTGCCGACGGGGTGGCGCTGCTGGCCCGGTCGGACCGGTCGGCGGAGGCGATTGTGTGAGCTGGCAGGTGGGGGCCTTCGGGATCCTGGCGCTCGCGCTCGTCGCGGGCTTCGCCTGGTATGAGCGCGCCCGTCCCGACGCTCGGATCATCGCCCTCGTCGGCACGCTGGCGGCCCTCGCCGCGCTCGGCCGGATCGCCTTCGCCGCCGTACCGAACGTCAAGCCGACGACCGACATCGTGCTCATCAGCGGATATGCCCTGGGCGGCGGCCCGGGCTTCGCGGTGGGGGCGATCGGCGGGCTGGCGTCGAACTTCTTCTTCGGCCAGGGGCCGTGGACCCCGTGGCAGATGGCGGCGTGGGGAGCGACCGGGGTGCTCGGCGCAGGACTGGCGCGGACCCGCCTGCTGCGCGGTGGCCGCTGGACACTGGCGATCGCCTGCTGCGTGGCGGGGTTCGCCTTCACCGCGTTCCAGGACGTGGGCGACTGGGTCACCTTCTCCGACCATAGCTGGGCACAGCTGGGGGTCTATGTAGGCCAGGGGCTGGGTTTCGACGCCATCCACGCCGCCGGCTGCCTGGCGTTCGCGCTCGCCTTCGGTCCGGCCCTGACCCGCTCGATCCAGCGCTTCGCGCGGCGACTGGAGGTCACGTGGCTTCCCGCGGCGCCGCTGGCGGTCGGGCTGATCGCGATGGTGATGGCCGGCGCGGCCGCGGCGCCCTCGCGGGCCCAGGCCGCCGGCGGGCCGGCGGGCTACCTGCTGGACGCCCAGAACTCCGACGGTGGGTTCGGCTCGGCGGCCGGGCAGCCGTCCAACCAGCTGTACGCCGGATGGGCGGCGCTGGGTCTCGCCTCCGCCGGCTACGACCTCAACCATGTCGCTCGGGGTGGGGCCAGCGTGATCGACTACGTGCGCGGCGGTGCGGGCTCGAGTGACGTCGGCTCGCTGGAGCGCACGATCCTGGTCGTACGGGCCGCCGGCCTGTCGGCGCGCGACTTCGGCGGACACGACCTGATCGGCGCGCTTGCGCGTCGCGTGCGCGCCAACGGCTCGGTTGCTGGCCAGGTCAACCTGACGGCGTTCGCCGCCCTGGCGCTGCGCGCCGACGGCGTCGTCCCCGCGGCGAGCACGCTGGGGTGGCTCGAGCGCCAGCAGGACAGCGACGGCGGCTTCGGCTTCTCCGGGGCGGGCGGCTCCAGCGACGCCGACGACACGGGAGCGACCCTCGAGGCGCTGGCCGGCGCCGGCGGCCGGGCACAGTCGGTCCGCGCCCACGCGGTCGCCTACCTGCGCCGACAGCAGAACGGCGACGGCGGCTTCGCCTCCCAGCCGGGCGGTGAGTCCAACTCCCAGTCGACGGCCTGGGCGATCCAGGGCCTGGAGGCCGCCGGCGTGAACCCCGCCGGTTTGCACCGCCATGGGGCCCGCTCGCCGGTGGCGTTCCTGCGCTCGCTCGTGGGGCCGGGCGGCCAGGTCGCCTACGCCCACGGGACCCAGCAGACGCCGGTGTGGGTCACGGGGGAGGCGCTGATGGCGCTGCAGGGAAAGCCGCTGCCGCTGAGCGCGCCGGCCCCCGCCGCGCCCCCGTCGGCGGCACCCACCCCGGCGCATGCCCGCGCGCGGTCCACGCACGCCTCATCGGGACGCGGGCACCACCGGGCCGCCGGCCGCCACAATCCCGCCGCCGCTCGCCCGGGCGCCGCTCGCGCGAAGCGCCGGCCGGCCGCGGCGCGCTCCGTCGCCGGAAGCCAGAGCGCGCGGCTGGCCGAGGCGATGGGGGTGCTCACCGCACTCGTCCTGGCGCCCGTCGGGGTGGGCTGACGACTGCCGCGGTACGCGCGCGTGCCACAACCTATACGCTGCACCGCCGCATGCGGATCGGAGTTCCGAAGGAGACGGCCGACGGCGAGCGTCGGGTGGCGCTCGTGCCCGAGGTCGTCGGCAAGCTGACCGGCCAGGACCACGAGGTCCTGGTCCAACGAGGCGCGGGCGCGGGCGCGCTGATCCCCGATCAGGCGTTCGAGGAGGCCGGAGCGCAGCTGGTCGACGACGCCGCGGCCGCACTGGGCGCCGACCTGGTGGTCAAGGTAGCCGCCCCCACCGCGGAGGAGATCGTGCGGTTGGGCTCTGACAGCGTGCTGATCGGGTTCCTCGGGCCGCTGACCAACGGCGAGGGGGTGCGCGCGCTCGCCGCTGCCGGAGTCACCAGTTTCGCGATGGAGGCCGTGCCGCGGATCAGCCGCGCCCAGTCGATGGACGCGCTCTCCTCCCAGGCGAACATCGCCGGCTATCGCTCGGCGCTGATCGGCGCCCAGGAGCTGGGGCGGTTCTATCCGATGCTGATGACGGCGGCGGGCACGATCCGCCCGGCGACGGTGCTCGTGCTGGGCGCGGGCGTGGCTGGCCTGCAGGCGATCGCGACCGCCCGGCGATTGGGCGCTGTCGTCCAGGGCTTTGACGTCCGCGCGGCGGTCAAGGAGCAGGTCGAGTCTTTGGGCGCGAAATTCCTGGAGTTCGACCTCGGCGGTGACCTGGAGGGCTCGGGCGGCTATGCCAAGGAGCTGACACCGGAGCAGCAGGCCAAGCAGCAGCAGTTGATGGCGGAGGCGATCGGCAAGGTCGACGTCGTCATCACGACCGCGCTCGTGCCGGGGCGGCGTGCCCCGATCCTCGTCACCGAGGACGCGGTCAAGCTGATGAAGCCCGGTTCGGTGATCGTCGACCTGGCCGGCGAGGCCGGCGGCAACTGCGAGCTCTCGGAGCCCGGTCAGACCGTGCTGCGCCATGACGTCAAGATCCTCGCGCCGCTCAACGTGCCGAGCACGATGGCCGAGCACGCCTCCCAGCTCTATGCCCGCAACATCCAGTCGCTGCTGGGACTGATGGTCTCCGAGGAGGGCACGCTGTCGCTTGACTTCGAGGACGAGGTGATCGCCGGAGCGTGCATCACCCGGGGCGGAGAGATCGTGCACGAGGGCGCCAAGGCCGCGGCCGCGGGAGGAAACTGACACATGGACAGCCTGGTTATCGACATGGCGATTCTCGTGCTGGCCGGCTTCGTCGGCTACGCGGTGATCTCCAAGGTCCCCAACACGCTGCACACCCCACTGATGTCGGGCACCAACGCGATCCACGGGATCGTCGTGCTCGGCGGTCTGCTGCTGATGGCGGAGTCCAGCGGCGTGCTGGAGAAGTTCCTGCTGGTGGTGGCGGTGGCGTTCGGGACGATCAACGTGATCGGCGGTTTTGTGGTGACTGACCGGATGCTGGGGATGTTCAAGGCCAAGGATCCGCCCAAGCCAGAGGAGAGCGCCGCGGAGGGTGACGGCCAGTGACGTCCCTGGCCACGGTCTTTCTGCAGACCACGGACTTCATCGACGCCGCCTACATCGTCGCCTTCGGGCTGATGATCTACGGGATGAGCGGCCTGACGGGGCCGCGCACGGCGGTGCGCGGCAACCAGATCGCCGCCGTGGGCATGGCGGTCGCGGTGGTCGCCACGCTGTTGCGCAAGGGTGAGTTTGACGGCTCGGGCACGGTCATCCTGATCATCGTCGGGCTGGCCATCGGGACCGCGGTCGGCGTCCCGGCGGCCCGCAACGTGAAGATGACCGCGATGCCGCAGATGGTCGCGCTGTTCAACGGTGTCGGCGGCGGCGCGGTGGCGCTGATCGCATGGGTGGAGTACCGCCACCACTTCGGCGGCGACTGGCCGCTGCGCTCCGAGGGGTTTGAGCTGTTCGGGGCGATCGTCGGCTCGATCTCCTTCTGGGGCTCGAACATCGCGTTCGGCAAGCTCCAGGAGATTCTCCCGGGCCGGCCGATCAAGCTGCCCGGGCAGGCGGTCATCAACGCCGTGCTGTTGCTGATCGCGATCGTCTCGGCGGTGGTGCTCTCGTCCGGCACGCACTCGCAGCTCTTGTTCATCGTCGGCATCCTGGTCGTCTCGGCGTTCCTCGGCAACCTGCTGGTGCTGCCGATCGGCGGCGCCGACATGCCGGTGGTGATCTCGCTGCTCAACGCCTTCACCGGCCTGTCGGCGGCCGCCACCGGAGTGGCGCTGTCCAACCCGGTGATGATCGTCGCCGGGATGATCGTGGGCGCCTCGGGCACGATCCTCACCGATCAGATGGCCAAGGCGATGAACCGGTCGGTTCCCTCGATCATCGCCGGCGGCTTCGGCGGGACGGTCGCCGCGCCGACCGGGGGCGGGGGAGAGACCGGGGGGACGGTGCGCTCCACCAGTCCCGCCGACGTGGCGATCCAGCTGAGCTATGCCCGCCAGGTGGTGATCGCCCCCGGCTACGGCATGGCGGTCGCCCAGGCCCAGCACGCGGTGCGCGAGCTGGAGCGCGCGCTGGAGGCCAAGGGCGTCACCGTGAAGTACGCGATCCACCCGGTGGCCGGGCGGATGCCCGGGCACATGAACGTGCTGCTGGCCGAGGCCGACGTCCCCTATGACCTGTTGCGTGAGATGGACGACATCAATCCGGAGTTCCCGCGCACCGACGTGACGCTGGTGATCGGGGCCAACGACGTCACCAACCCGGCGGCCAAGAACGAGCCGGGCAGCCCCATCTACGGGATGCCGATCCTGGAGGTCGACAAGTCCGGATCGGTGATCGTGCTCAAGCGCTCGATGGCCTCGGGCTTCGCCGGCATCGACAATCCCCTGTTCTATGACCCCAAGACCGCGATGCTGTTCGGCGACGCCAAGTCCTCTGTGAGCGAGGTCACGGCCGAGGTCCAGGCCCTGTAGGCACAATGGACTGCAAAGTGAAACTCCAATACGCCTTCCAAGTGAGGATCGAGCGATGGACGTCAACCGGCTGACCGCGATACCGATCTTCTCCGAGCTTTCGGAGCAGGAGGCCAAGCGCCTGGCCACATTCGCCACCGAGACGAGCGCCGCCAAGGGCCAGGTCCTGATCAAGGAGGGCGACTACTCGGTCGAGCTGATCGCGATCGAGGAGGGCACGGCCGACGTGATCCAGGGCGGCAAGAAGGTCGCCTCGCTCGGTCCCGGCGACCTGATCGGCGAGATGGGCCTGCTGGAGCGCCGGCCCCGCAACGCCGACGTCATCGCCAGCTCCCCGATGCGGCTGCTCAAGCTGACCCACTGGGAGATCCGGCGCATGTCCGAGGAGACCGTCGACCGGATCAAGCAGATGATCGAGGATCGCCGCCAGTCCGGCGTGACGGACCCGGGGCACCACTCCTCGGACTGACGGGCCCTGGCAGGTCGGGCCCCGTCGCTTAGGCATACCGCGGATCTGTCGGTGACTGCCTGGGTAGTGCCCAGGCAGTCAAATCTCCTTCCCAAGAGTGTTAGTCTGCATTTCGGTCTAACGGCACCGGGAGAGGGAGAAGACGATGGACGACGGTGTTTCAAGACGGCGCTTCATCGGCTATCTGCTCGCCGGACCGACGCTGATCGCCGCCGCGGAGCTGGGCCGCCCCGGGCAGGCGGCCGCGGCGCTCCCGACCGTGCAGCCGGTCGACGAGTACGACCTGTCGGATCTTCTGACGGACGCGGCGATGCCGACATCCAACCTGATCACCGTGGTGGTCAATCACGACGGCACGGTGTCGTTCGCGCTTCCCGCGCGCGGAGGTGGGTCAGGGGATCACGACCGCGGTGGCGATGACGATCGCCGATGAGATGGACCTGGCGGTCGGCAAGGTCAAGGTCACGCTCGCCGATGCGCGGCCCGAACTGCTGTTCAACCAGCTCACCGGCGGTTCGAACACGATGCACTCGATCTACACCCCGGTTCGGACCGCCGCGGCGATCGCGCGCGCCGGGCTGACGCGGGCCGCGGTCGCGCACCTGGGCGGTCAGGCCTCGGGCTACACCGTCCACGACGGCGTGATCACGGGCCCCGACGGCCGTTCTGTCAAGTTTTCCGATCTGGCCCGGCGCGCGGCTGTCGCGAGAACGACCAAGGTCGAGCATCGCGCTGAAGCGGCGCTCGGAGCAGACGATCGTCGGCCGGCCTCAGGGGCGCGTCGACGCGCACGACATCGTCACCGGCCACAAGCAGTTCGCGATGGACCTCTCGGTTCCCGGCGCGCTGCCCACGATGGTCTGCCGGCCGCCGACGATCAACGCCGGCGCCGAGAGGATCCTCAACGGCGCACAGGTCAGAGCGATGCCGGGGGTCACCGATGTGGCCCTGATCTCGCACACGCCCTACGTCGCCGGCGGCGTCGCGGTGCGCGCGCCAGACTTTCGGACAGTGCATCGACGCGATCCGGGCGCTGAAGGTGAGCTGGAGCGCGGGCTCGGTCGACGACAAGACCGAGGCCTCGGTGCTGGCCGACCTCAAGGCCGCCGAGCTTCCGATGACCCCGGCGATCCCCCTGGCCAGCGCGATCGACGAGACCTTCACCTTCTACCAGCGACCGGGAGACCCGCTGGAGCCCAACTGTGCGGTCGCCGATGTGCGCTCGGGCCGGGCCGAGATCTGGTCCAGCCTCAAGTCCCCGATCTGGGCCCGGGAGCAGATCGCGCTCAACCTGGGACTGCCGCTTCAAAACGTAATCGTGCATGTGGCTCAGGGCGGCGGCTCGTTCGGACGCCATCTGTTCTGCGACGCGGCCTTCGAAGCCGCCGTGATCTCCAAGCAGCTGGGCAAGCCGGTGAAGCTGATGTGGGCGCGGACCGACAGCTTCCGCCAGGGACGCTCGCACCCGATGGTCACATCAAGGGTCAGGGCCCAGTACACGAGCGGCAACGTGATCGCCTTCGACCAGCGCCATACCAGTGTCGCCACCGACTTCACGCAGGGACTCGGCGAGCTGCTCAGCGCCACCGCGGCGGTCCCTCCGAATGCGAACTACCTGGAGTACTCGGCGGCCATCTTCCTGCTGACCGCGAGCATCCCCTACGACTTCGGAGTCGCCACGCAGTTGCTCAACGAGGTCTACCAGTACAACACGTTCAACACCTCGAGCGTGCGCAACATCTACAGCCCGGAGATGCGCACCGCGGGCGAGCTGATCGTCGACAGGCTGGCCAGGGCGTTGGGCAAGGACCCCTACCAGTTCCGCCACCAGTTCATCCGCGACGACCGGGTGCGCGCGGTGCTTGACAAGGCCGCCGCGGCGGGACAGTGGGGCCGCGCGATGCAGCCGGGCACGGCCCAGGGAATCGCGATTCACCGCGAGTACAAGAGCGCCGCGGCCTGCGTGGTCGAGATCGACTGCACGCCGGCGACGGTCAATCGCAAGATCGAGGACGCCTTCACCGGGCCGCGGGTGACGAAGGTGACATTCGCGGTTGACGCCGGCCTGCCGATCAACCCCCTGGGGATCGAGGCGCAGATGCTCGGCGGGATCAACGACGGGATCGCGCAGGCGCTCACCTTCAGCCTGCACCTCCAGGACGGCCATTGGCTGGAGGGCAGCTGGGACAACGCGTACTACACCCGGCAATGGAACACCCCGCCCGAGGTCAACGTGATCGTGATGCCGACGACGACCGGCACGCCGGGCGGGATCGGCGAGTTCGGGGTGGCCGCGACGATGGCCGCGACCGCTTGCGCCTACTGGCGAGCGACCGGGAACTTTCCGACGCAGTTTCCGATCAACCACAGCCAGCCACTCGGATTTACGCCCTATCCGACGGTCCCGCCGCTGCCGCAATCGCCGACCGACGGACTGCAATATGCCCAGTGAGTGGCCCGTTTCGCAGATACGACGACATTCGAGCGGCCTCCGGCGGCGCCTGACTTTGTCCTCGGAGTCTCACGTGGCAGGGCCACGCATCGACTCCTGCGTCCTCGCCAGGCATCCACCGGCGACCACTCTCGGTGTCGCCGTACCCACGAAACGAACCACCTAGGAGCCGACCGTGCCTCGTCACAGCTTCATCGTCAACGGCAAGCGCGTGCAAGTGGAGTGCGACGGCGACGTGCGCCTGCTGTGGGTCCTGCGTGACCTGCTCGGCATCAATGGCCCCAAGTACGGATGCGGTCTGCGGGTCTGCCGAGCGTGCACCTGCCACATCAACGGCAAGGAGTTCAACCCCTGCTCGGTCCCCGTTTCGCAGATCAAGCCTGACGACGAGATCACCACGATCGAAGGGCTGGCCGCGACCGTGGGCAAGGATCTGCACCCGATGCAACAGGCCTGGATCGACCACGACGTCGCCCAGTGCGGCTACTGCCAGCCCGGTCAGATCATGACCGCGGTGGCGCTGGTCAGACGCAAACAGGCCGCCGGTCAGACCGTGACCGATGCAGACCTCGACCAGATCCGCAACATCTGTCGCTGTGGCACCTATTCCAGGATCCGGCAGGCGATCGCCGCCGGCGAGACGGCGATGCGCGGCGAGCACACGCAGACGCGCACGCCCACGGACAGGCACACGCGAAACCAGAAGCCCTCCGACTCGCAGAAGGAGAAGCGCAAGCACAAGCATGCGGCGGGCGCGGCCGGATCGCACTGAGGAGTCACCCTCCTCGGGGGCGTTGCGGCCCAGCCCCGGCTAAGCTCGCCTGCGATGGACGAACTGCGCGGATTCTGCGTGCGCATGCTGGGTCGCGGCGAGGCCGCCGAGTCCGCCGAACACGCGGGACGACAAGCCGCTGACGGCGACCGACTGCGCGCTCTGGGCGCCGCCGCGGCGGCCTGCCGGTCTGGCGTGCAAGCACCGCCGCACGGCGTCGACGATGGCGGCGAGCCCGGCTCGCTGGCCGAGGCGGTCGCCCGCGAGCTCGCGCAGGCGACTGCACAGCTCCCGGAGCGCCAGCGTGAGGCGCTCGCCCTGCGCGATCTGCTCGGCCTCTCGTATGACGAAATCGGCGCCGTGGTGGGACTCGATCCCTCGGCAGTCGGGCCGTTGCTGGCCCGCGCGCGGCTGCGCCTGCGCACCGAACTGCGCGGCGAGGGCGCCGCGCTGCCCCCGTGCGACGAGCGCGAGCGGGCGCTGCGCACGATCGCGCTGCGCCAGGACGGAGAGACGGTTTCCGAGGCCGACGAGGATTGGCTGATCGAGCATCTCGGCCACTGCGTCGGCTGCGCTCGCGCGCACTCGGCGATGCTCGAGGCATCGGCCTGTTACCGGGCCTGGCGGCTCGACGAGGAAGCCGCGGCGCCGGCCGCCGCGGGCGCCGACGCGCCGTCGTGACGCCCCCGACGCGTCGTCTGGCCACCAGCGACGGGGCGCTGGAGCTCGGTCGGCGGCCGCTGCTGATGGGGATCGTCAACGCCACCCCCGACTCGTTCTCCGACGACGGCCGTCATCAGACGCTGGACGAGCGCGTCGAGCTGGCCCGCTCGCTGTTGGCCCAGGGGGCCGAGCTGATCGACATCGGCGGTGAGTCGGGAGTGACCAACCGGCCGGCGGTGTCCGCGGCGGAGGAGATCGCGCGGGTCGTCCCCCTGATCGAACGCGTCGCCGGCGAGCTGGGGGCGCGTGTCTCGGTGGACACCTACAAGCCGGAGGTCGCCCGGGCGGCGGTGGCCGCGGGCGCGAGCATCGTCAATGACGTCAGCGGCCTACGCGATCCGGCGCTGGCCGACGTGTGCGCGGAGACCGGCGCGGGACTGGTGATCATGCACACGATCGCGCCGCCCAAGCAGCGCCATCACGACCGCTCGCTGGACGGACGGATCGTGGGCGACGTGCGGCGGTTTCTGGCGGGGCGGATCGAGGTGGCACTCGCCCGGGGGGTGGCCTTCGAGCAGCTGCTCCTCGATCCCGGCCCCGATTTCTCCAAGACGCCCGCCCAGTCGATCCAGGTGCTGGCGGCCCTGGCGCAGCTGCACGCGCTGGAGCGTCCGATCCTGCTCGCGGTGTCGCGCAAGGACTTCGTGGGAGCGCTGACCGGCCGGGGACCGCGGGAGCGCCTGGCCGGGACGCTGGCCGCCGTGGGGGAGGGCGTCGACGCCGGCGCGCACGTGCTCAGGCTCCACGACATCGCCGCCGCCGCGGACTTCTTGACGGTGCGGGCGGCCCTGCGGGGAGAGCTGGAGGTCGCCTCGACGCTGCAGGTCCCCGACTCGCTGCGGTGGGCGCAGGGCATGTCCGACCCCAGCCCACGCTAGATTCAGGTGTGCATCGCCGGTCGCTGGCCCAACGCGCCCGGAGCCCACCGATCATTTAACAGAGGAGTAACCATGTCCGTTCTGGATCGCAGCGCTCTCACCGAGAGCCCACTTGCCGATCTCCACGCCATCGCCTCGGAGCTGTCGATCGACGGCTACCGGCGCCTGCGCCGCCCCGAGCTGATCGACGCCATCCTCGTCAAGCAGGGGGGCGCCGAGCCCGCCGCGCCGGCGGACGGCGACGCCGACGGAGGCGACGCCCACGCAGGCGACGCCGAGGCAGGGGACGCCCGCGACGGCGGCGACGACGGCGGAGCGGAGGCCCGCCCCCGGCGCAGCCGCAGCCGACGCACCAAGAAGGACGACGAGCCAGAGGCCGAGGAGGCGGCCGCCGACACCGTGGAGGCGACCGAGACCGATGGCTCCGACGACGAGGACGAGGGCGGCGCCACGCGCCGGCGCCGCGGCCGCCGAGGGGGCCGGGGCAGGGGTGGCGCGGCCAAGGAGGAATCCGACGCAGCGCCCGCTGCCGAGACGGACAAGGCCGAGGACGACGAGAAGCCCGCCTCCCGGCGCAGCCGGCGCGCGAAGACCGAGCCGGCCGAAGCCGAGGAGGCCGACTCGGATAGCACGCCCGATTCGGAGGAGCAGCTGGTGGAGGGCGTCGTCGAGTTGCTGTCCAACGGCTCCGGGTTCGTCCGGGTCGATCCGCCGGATCCCTCTGACGAGGACATCTACATCTCCTCGGCGCAGGTCAAGCGCTGCGAGCTGGTCTCGGGGGACCGGGTAGCCGGGCCCAAGCGTGCGCCGCGCCGCTCCGAGCGATTCGCCTCGCTGATCCGGGTGGAGACGATCAACGGACGCCCCGCCAGCGAGCTGGCGGACAGCGTGCGCTTCGACGATCTGCCCGCCGCGATGCCCTCCGAGCGACTGAAGGTCGGGTCCGAGGACCCGACGCTGAAGGCGATCGAGTGGCTGACGCCGTTCGGCAAGGGCTCGCGTGTGACGATCGTGGGCGCCTCGCGCGCGGGCAAGAGCGAGGCGCTGCGCCGGCTGGCCGGCGCCCTCGCCGGTCGCGAGGAGTTCGCGCTCAGCGTGGCGCTGGCCGGCGTGCGGCCCGAGGAGATCTCCGAGTGGGCTCAAGGCCCGGTTGCCCCCGCGGCCGCCGTCAGCTTCGCCGCCTCCGAGGACGCGCAGAACGGCGCGATCGAGCCGGTGATCGACCAGGCCCGGCGCCTGGCCGCGCGGGGCGCCGACGCGATCGTGCTGATCGACACCCTGGACGGCGCCAGCCCGCAGACGGCGCGCAAGGCACTCGCCTCCGCGCGCAACATCGTCGACGGCGGGTCGGTGACGGTGATCGCGACTGCTTCTGCGCCGGTCGGAGGCGAGACGACCGTGATCTCGCTCGACGTCGCCCTGGCCAGCATCGGACGCTTTCCGGCGCTCGACCTGCTCGCCAGCGGCACCCTGCGACCCGAGCTGCTGGTCGGCGAAGCGGGGGCTGAGGCGATCGCCCGCACCCGCGCCGAGGTCTCGGAGGGCGACGACGACTGAAGTCGGTCAGTAGGCCGTGCAGCGGCTGCGATGCCGCGGCACGGCCTTGTAGCGGGGCAGCTGACCGCGGTTCCACAGGCATTCGTCGACCTCGGCCGCGGTGAGCGGCTCGGTCGCGCTCCGCGCGCCGACGATCAGCTCCACGGCGTGCAGGGCGCACGCTCTGATCTCCACCTCCTCCGGCGAGCCGTGCTCGATCAGCTCGCCGGCGTCGATCCGGGCGACGAGCTCTGAGTCGAAGTGGAGCACGCCGTCGATGCGCAGGACGTGGGGGACGAGGTTGTCGGCGAACATCGTCAGCCGCTGCAGGTCGGAGGGGTGCGTGATGCCGGCGCGGGCGAGATCGGCGGCGGCGATCTGCGCGCGCTTGAGGAAGTGGACCTGCAGGTCGTCGTAGCGCGACTCGTCCGCGAAGCACGCCCACGTGCCCAACCGGCGCGCGAGCTGGACCGCCGAGGGGCTCGACGCCGCCAGCGCGGCGAAGCTTCCATGATGCTCGCCGGCGACGTGGGCACCCAGGTCGCGCAGCGAGCTGGCGTAGAGGTCGATCAGCTCGTGGCCGGCGTCCTGGCCGAGGATGCGGGCGAGCGTGGGCGCGTCGATCTGCCCGAGGTCGCTCGCCCGCAGGATTGGATGCTCGCGCCAGGCGGCGGCGATCGTGTTATAGCCGGACAGCCCATCGCGCTTGCGCAGCGTGGGAAACCACCCCGACCCGAAGTTGATCGCGTTCAACGTGAGCGAGAACGCGGCGCGCGCCTCCAGCGGTCGGTCATCTGAGGGCTCCTCAGGGGTCCCGGGAGGCACCACCCCGCGGGCGTAGCCGACGATTGCGCCCTCGTTGATGGTCACGTGCGTGGCGCGCGCGGCGACGTGGGCGCAGGCGGTGCGGAGATCGTCCACGTCGAACAGGATGCCCGAGGCGGAGCCCGCCGCCTCGGACGCTAACGTCAAACAGCTCACGATGACTGACCTGACGAGTGATCTCGACACGCTGCTGGCGGGCCTCAACGACCCCCAGCGGGAGGCCGTCACCTACGGCGAGGGGCCGCAGCTGATCCTCGCCGGGGCCGGCTCGGGCAAGACCCGGGTGCTCACCCACCGGATCGCCTACCTGGTAGCCGCCGGAGCCGTCAAGCCCAACGAGATCCTGGCGATCACCTTCACCAACAAGGCGGCGGGGGAGATGCGCGATCGCGCCGGCCTGCTGGTCGGCCCCCAGGTCCGCGCGATGTGGGTGATGACGTTTCACTCGGCCTGCGCGCGCATGTTGCGCGCCGAGGCGAAGCGGCTTGGCTACACGCGCCAGTTCACGATCTACGACACCGCCGACTCGCGCCGGCTGATCAAGCGCTGCCTGGACGAGCTCGGCATCGACCCCAAGCGCTTCACCCCGGCCTCGGTGGGCAGCCAGATCTCGGACGCCAAGAACAAGCTGCGCGACGCCGAGGCCTACGGCCAGATGGTCGGCTCGTTCTTCGAGCAGACGGTGGCCGACGTCTACCGCTCCTACGAGCGCGAGCTGCACCGCATGAACGCAATGGACTTCGACGACCTGCTGGTGCGCGCGGTCAACGTGCTCGAGCTGTTCCCCGAGGTCCGCGAGCGCTACGCCAACGGGTTTCGCCACGTACTCGTCGACGAGTACCAGGACACCAACCACGCCCAGTACCGCTGGCTGCAGCTGCTGGCCGGCGAGCACCGCAACCTGATGGTGGTGGGCGATGACGCCCAGTGCCTGGTCGAGGGCACTCCGGTCACGATGGCCGATGGTGTGCGCGTTCCAATCGAATCAGTGAAGGCCGGCGACCGGATCCTGTCGGCGTACGGGAGCGGCGACTTTCGAGCGGCCGAGGTTCTCCGCGCTCATCGATCTGAGCCGACCGATGGGATTGCGATCACGACGCGCGGTGGCCGGCGACTGATCAGCACGCGAGATCACGTCCATTTCGCCGGCTATCAGCTCGGGCGTACGCCGCAGCTGTACATGACGTATCTCATGTGGCGACGCGACCGTGGTTTCCGAGTCGGGACATCTCGGACGTATACCAACGGTCAGGCGAAGCCCGTGGTCGGAGTGGCGCTGCGGCTGCGAGGCGAACGGGCCGACGCTGCCTGGGTGGTCTCGACGCACGAGTCCGAGGCAGAGGCACGATATGCCGAGGCACTGCTCTCCGTCCGCTACGGCCTGCCGACGGTGCCCTTCTCCGCGCGCCGCTACGAGAGGGCTGACGGTCGGTCGCTGGTCGGTGATCAAGCCCTGCTCGACCGTCTGTTCTCAGAGCACGACACCGTGACCGGCGGTCAGCGCCTGCTCGCCGATGGCGGTCTGATCTTCGGACAGCCGCATTTCCAGTCCGGGACGTACACGCGCACCGAGGTGCGTCGTCGGCGGTTGGCGATCTCGCTGTGCGGAGATCGGCGTGGTCGCACGCCGATGCACCGGTTGGCGCTGTTCGGGTATGACGAGGCAGGACGGGAGCAACTGGAGCGCATCGGTCTCCGGACACGCCCAGCTCGTCGTGGCTCCGATGGTTGGCGCTACGAGACCTGCTGCCGCGACATGGCGACCGTTGAGCGCGTCGCGGGCGAGATTGCCGCGGCCCTCGGCAATGTCTCGATCCGGCCGACAGCACGGCTCGGACATAACCGGGAAGGTCCTGCGTCGAATTCGCTGCCCTTCACGCAGGCGTCCTCGGTACGACCGGGGATGGTGATGTTCGACGAACAGGGCGGATATGACGTCGTCGAATCGGTCGAATCGGTGACGCTGGACCGGCCGGTCTACGACCTCGACATCGCCCACACCCACAACTTCATCGCCGACGGCCTGGTCACCCACAACTCGATCTACGGGTTCAGGGGCGCCGACATCACGAACATCCTCGAGTTCGAGGACTCATTTCCCGATGCGCACGTGGTCAAGCTGGAGCAGAACTACCGCTCGACGCAGACGATCCTGGATGCCGCCAACGCGGTGATCCGCAACAACCGGGGGCAGAAGCCCAAGTCGCTGTGGACGGACATCGGGCAGGGCGATCCGATCAAGATCCGGGAGCTCGACGACGAGCATGCCGAGGCGCGCTACGTGACCGGCGAGCTCCAGCGGCTGGTCGACGAGGGGGCGTCGCGGGCGGAGATAGCCGTCTTCTATCGGACCAACTCGCAGTCACGGGTGCTTGAGGACACGCTGGTACGGGCCGAGATCGCCTACCAGGTGATCGGCGGGACCAAGTTCTATGACCGGGCCGAGATCAAGGACGCGATCGCCTATCTGACGGTGCTGGTCAACCCGCAGGACGTGGGGGCGTTCACGCGGATCGTCAATTCCCCGCGACGGGGGATCGGCTCGACCACCATCTCGCGTCTGCTGGCCCACGCCAACACCACGGGCGAGACCGTGTGGGAGCTGGCGGCGGCGCCGGAGGATGTGCCCGGACTGGGTGCCGCGGCGATCAAGTCGCTGCGGCGGTTCATGGGCACGATGGAGGTGCTCCAGGAGCGCAACGGCTCCGATGCCCCCATCTCGGCCCTGCTCAAGGAGGTGCTCAACGAGACCGGCTACCTGGAGGCGCTGGAGAACGAACGCACGATCGAGGCCCAGGGCCGGATCGAGAACCTTCAGGAGCTCGTCAACGTGGCGGCCGAGTACGACGCCTCGACCGAGGAGTCCTCGCTGGCCGAGTTCCTGCAGTCGGTAGCCCTGGTGGCTGACGCCGACACCCGCGAGGACGACGAGGGTCTGGTGACGCTCATGACGTTGCACAACGCCAAGGGCCTGGAGTATCCGATCGTGTTCATGATCGGCTGCGAGGAGGGTGTCTTCCCGCACTCGCGGGCGCTCGACGAGGGCGGGCTGGAGGAGGAGCGCCGCCTCTGCTATGTGGGCATCACCCGGGCCGAGCGCGACCTCTACGTCACCTCGGCGCGCACCCGTACGGTGTTCGGCGCCCGCAACTTCGGCGCTCCCAGCCGCTTCATCGCAGAGATCCCGGCCGAACTGACCGACCGTGAGAGTCAGCAGCCGCGGGGCGTGGGCGGATTTCGCGCTCGTGTCACATCGTGGAATTCGGCGTCCGGGTCAGGCGGCGGCCAACTGCCGACTCCAGACCAGCCACCCCCGCCCGCCTACCGCCTCGGCGACGACGTCGTGCATGCTGCCTTCGGCGATGGGGTAGTCACCGGCGTGGAGCCGGGTGGCATTGTCGTGATCCGCTTTGCCTCCGACCGCTCGGAGCGCAAACTGGTCGCCGATCTCGCGCCGATCTCCAAGCGATGAGCCGACGGGCCTGAGAACCTCTCTGCGATGGCCACCACTACCGAACCCACCATCGATCAGCCGTCCGGCAACCGCCCGAGGACGAGCGACGTCTCGCCCGCGGCCCGGCGCACCGCCGCTTCGGTCGCCGCCGGAGTGCCGCGGGTGCTGTTCGGGGAGCTGACCAGTTCGGTCAGCGCGGTGCTGCTGCTGGTGTTCCTGTTCGCCACCGAGTGGTACGGGGTCGCCGGCGTCCCCGATCCTTCGGCCGCGCGGCCGGCGATCTCCGGTGCGGAGTCCGGCTGGGAGGGCCTGAGCCTGGTGCGCTGGGTGGTGCTGGCCACGGCGGTGGTGGCGATCGGCTCGGTCCTGCTGCATGCCTCGCAGCGCCGGCACGGCGCCAAGACCGACACCAGTCGTCTGGTCGCCGGTCTGGGCTCGCTGACAGCGCTGCTGCTGATCTACCGGGTGCTGATCGTGCTGCCGTCCGGTACGAAGGTGATCGACCAGAAGCTCGGGGCCTTCCTTGGCCTGATCTGTGCGCTGGGAGTGGCGCTCGGCGGTCATGAGTCGATCGCCGAGCACCGTGCCCGCGCCCGGATCACGGTGCCGCGGCCCGGGCGACGGTCCCGGCTCGCGCCCGGTCGCCACACCCGCTAGCCTGCTGGCCTAGGCCGCGCGCGGGATGCGCCGCGGCAGGAGGGCGTCAGAAAAACGCGAACATAGCTGTCGCATGACCGGTGACCGATAGAGGGAGGGCGTTATGAATCTCGCCAACGTCTCGAGGGACGATTGGATTCTGGGCGGCGTCGCACTGCTGCTGGTGATCGACCTGCTGTTCCTGCCCTGGTTCAGCATCTCCGTCGGTCCGTTCTCCGCCAGCACTACCGCCACCGGAGATCCCGACGGCTGGCTGGGGATCCTCGCCGTGCTGGCGGCGATCGCGCTAATCGTCGATCTGGGGATCGAACGCTTCTCACCCGGCACCGCGCTCCCGAACATCCGCGGCAGCCGGACCGAGACGCGCTTCGTGCTGGCGGGGTTGACCGCGCTGTTCGTGGTGCTGAAGTTCCTGTTCCACATCCACTTCAGCTACTTCGGTTTCGGGTTCTGGGCGGCGATCGTGCTCACGGTCGCGCTTGTGTACTTCGCGCTGCAGTCTCGTAACGCCGGGGCCATCACGCCCGGCACCGTCTGAGCCGATCAGCTGGAACACCGCGGCGGATGGAGTCCGAACGGCCTCACCTCCGCCGCGGTGAGATCGTCGCCGGCACCGGCGCGCTGGCGCTGCTCGTCTTCCTGTTCGCGCTGAACTGGCTGACCGTCGGCGGCCACAACCGGCGCGGCTGGGAGGCCATCCCCGTCCTGCGCTGGGTCCTGGTGGTGACCGCGCTCACCGCGCTGGTGCTGACGTTCGCGCAAGCCACCCGTTCCGGTCCGGCACTGCCGGTCTCCCTCAGCGTCATCGTCACCGTGCTCGGCGGCGTGAGCACGCTGCTGCTCATCATCCGCCTGCTGACGACTTCGGCCGGCCTGTGCGCCGGAGCATTCCTGGGCCTGGCGGCGGTCATCGGGATCGTCGTCGGCGGGTTTGACTCGTTGCGGCGCGAACAGGGATGGAGGCCCGGCCCCGGGCACCCGATCGAGACCGTGCCGCTGAGCTCGTCCGGCGGGCCGAGGTCGACTCCCGGCGGCTCCTAGAATGACCAAGCCATGCTCGCACGCGAACAGGTCGTCCACGTCGCCCGTTTGGCTCGGTTGCAGCTAGACGAGGCCGAGCTTGCAAAGATGGCCACCGAGCTGTCGGCGGTGCTCGACCACGTCGAGCGCATCCGCGAGCTCGATCTGGCCGAGGTCGCAGCCGACCTCGCACGCCGTCGACGTCGCGGGGGTGATGCGCGCCGATGAGCCGCAGCCGTCTCTGCCGCGTGACGTCATCCTGGCCGCCGCGCCCGAACCGGTGGAGGGCAGCTTCGGCGTCCCCAGCCCCGGTCCCAGCGGCGAATGAGCGACCTGATCAAGCTGAGCGCCGCCGCGGCGATCGAGCGGATCCGAGCGGGGGAGATTGACGCCGCCGAGCTGTTCGAGGCCTACCGGGCGCGCGCCGCCGCCGACGAGCTCAACGCGTTCACCTGGGTCGCCGACGCCGCGCCTGAGACAACGCCCTCCCCTCAGTCGGCGTTGGCCGGCGTTCCCCTGGCCGTCAAGGACCTGTTCTGCACCGAGGGCGTGCCCAGCCAGGCGGGCTCGCGGATCCTTGAGGGCTACCGGCCCCCGTACACGGCGACCGTCGTCGCCAACCTGACGGAGGCAGGGGCGAGCCTGCTCGGCAAGACCAATCAGGACGAGTTCGCGATGGGGTCCTCCAACGAGAATTCGGCCTTTGGACCGGTCCTCAACCCCTGGGACCGCGGCCGTGTGCCCGGCGGGTCCTCGGGGGGCAGCGCGGCTGCCGTCGCCGCCGGCCTGGCGCCGTGGGCGATAGGCACCGACACGGGCGGCTCGATCCGCCAGCCCGCGGCGTTATGCGGTCTGGTGGGCGTCAAGCCCACGTACGGGGCCTGCTCGCGCTACGGCATGATCGCCTTCGCCTCGTCGCTGGACCAGGCGGGCCCGCTCACGCGGGACGTCACCGACGCAGCGCTGTTGCTCTCGCAGATGGTGGGCCACGACCCCCGTGACTCGACCTCGGTGGCGATGCCGGGACCGATCACGATGCCGGCGGCCGAGGACCTGCGCGGGATCCGCCTGGGTGTGCCCGAAGAGTTGATCGACGGTGGCGAGGACGGCACGGGGATCGAGCCCGGAGTGCGGGAGAGCTTCGAGGCCGCGCTGCGTCTGGCCGAGAGCCTGGGCGCCACGGTCGACACCTGCCGGCTGCCGCACGCACCGCACGCCCTGTCGGCCTACTACCTGATCGCGCCGGCCGAGGCGTCGGCCAACCTGGCTCGCTATGACGGCGTCCGTTACGGCCTGCGGGTGGCCGGCGACGCCGACCTGGAGACGATGTACAGCCGGACCCGTGGCGAGGGCTTCGGCCCGGAGGTCAAGCGACGCGTGATGCTCGGCACGTACGCGCTCTCCAGCGGCTATTACGACGCCTACTATGGGACCGCGCTGAAGGTGCGCACGAAGATCGCCGACGACTTCCGGGCGGTGTTCGAGCGGTTCGACTTCGTGGCCACGCCGACCAGCCCATGGGTCGCGTTCGCGCTGGGAGCCAAGACCGACGATCCACTGGCGATGTACCTCAACGATTTCTGCACCGTGCCGATGCCGTTGGCCGGGATCCCGGCCGTGTCGATCCCGTCGGGGCTCAGCGAGGGGATGCCCGTCGGCTTCCAGCTGGCCGGTCCGGCGTTCTCGGAGAACCGCCTGCTCGACGCCGCCTATGCGCTCGAGCAGGAGATTGGCTTCGACGGCAGCGGGGTGAGGACATGAATGAATTGACGTACGAGGCCGTCATCGGCCTGGAGATTCACGTTCAGCTCAAGACCCGCACCAAGATGTTCTGCGGCTGTGAGCTTTCGTTCGGCGATCCTCCCAACATCCACACCTGTCCGACCTGCCTGGGGCTCCCGGGTGCGCTGCCCGTGGTCAACGCCACCGCGGTGGACTATGCGATCCGCATCGGTCGTGCGCTGGGCTCCGAGATCGCGCCCCGATCCCTGTTTCACCGCAAGAACTACTTCTATCCCGACTCACCCAAGGGCTACCAGATCTCCCAGTACGACGTGCCGATCTGCAGTGGCGGCCGGCTGGAGGGAGTGCGCGTCCATCGCGTGCACCTGGAGGAGGACGCGGCCAAGCTGATCCACATCGGCGAGAGCGGACGCATCCATGGCTCCGATCGCAGCGTGGTCGACTTCAACCGCTGCGGGACCCCGCTGGTGGAGATCGTCACCGAGCCCGACCTGCGCTCTCCCGAGCAGGCTCACGAGTGGCTCACCCTGCTGCGGACCACCTTGCGTCAGCTCGGCGTGTCCAACGTGAACATGGACGAGGGGTCGCTGCGCTGCGATGCCAACGTCTCGATCCGTCCCGCGGGCAGCGCCGAGCTGGGGACCAAGACCGAGCTCAAGAACATGAACTCGTTCCGATTCCTGGAACGAGGGGTTCGTACCGAGATCGTCCGACAGACCGAGCTGCTCGCCAGCGGTCAGCCAGTCGTGCAGGAAACGTTGCACTTCGACCCGATATCGGGGCGGTTGACGCCGTTGCGCTCCAAAGAGGAGGCGCACGACTACCGATACTTCCCGGAGCCCGACCTGGTGCCGCTGCTCGTAACCGAGGAGATGCTCCTCACAGCAGCGGCGCAGGTGCCTGAGCTTCCCGCCGAGCGCGCACGCCGGTTCGAGCAGGAGCTGGGGCTCAAGCCGGGCATCGCTCGGGATCTGGCGTTCCGGCGGGAGCTGGCCGATTACTTCGAACAGGCGCTGGAGTCCGGTCCCCACGGGTCGAGTGCCGCGACCGAGCTGGCCAACTGGATCCCGCAGCTGGTGGAGCGAATCGGCTCGGACGCAGACCCCGCGCAGTCGCAGGTCGCCCCGGCGGCGCTGGCCGCCCTGGCCGCGCTGGTGAGTGCCGGGCAGGTGAGCCGCGATGCCGCCCGCGAGGTCCTCACCAAGCTGGTCGCGGAGGGCGGGGAGCCCCAGGCGATCATCGAGCGCGACGGACTGGGCGCGCTGAGCAAGGACGACGGCGACGGTCTAGGCTCGATCGTCGACTCGGCGCTCGCCGCGGATCCGGACGCCGCCGCCAAGGTGGCCGCGGGAAACATGAAGGCGATCGGCCCGCTGGTCGGTTACGTGATGCGCGAAACCAAGGGCCGTGCCGATGGCGGCGAGGTGACGAGGCTCATCCGCGAACGCGTCGCGGCGCGCTGACCACGGAGCGCGTCGCTGATCACGCATCATAAAAGTCGCTGACCGCCCACCACGAAATGGGGCCTCCGACCGGAGGCTCCATCGCGGAACCGTCGATTCGCGCCTCCCGGGCGAATGCCAGGCTACGGCTTTTCGGTCTGCTACTGCTTTTCGGTTGCCGACATACGGCGAACGGCAACGCCAGCGCCGAGAAGAACGACTCCGCCCAGTGCGAGGGCGCCAATGTCAAGACCAGTAAACGGAAGCGAGCCAGCGGCGCTGGTGTTGCTCGCCGTGGTGACCGCCGCCGTGGTGGTCGCCGGTGTCCGCGTGGCAATGACCGACTGCACATCATGCTGTCCGTAGCTGCTGGAGGTCGAGTTGGCCGAAGCAACTGCCGCCCCAGGTATCAGCATCGCGAAGCTAGCTATCAACGCAACAGTGCGTTTCATCCTCTGCCCAGTCCTTTCGCTCACTAAAGTAACAATGCCGGGAGCATCCCGCTCCGTGACTGGAGAATATAGTACATCGCGCGGCTGTCAAAGACGAACCGTGCTTCGCTCTGCTTTCCGGACCGAATCTAGGGCAGGTAGTTTACTTCTTTGAACGCCTCCGAGACGGTCAGCGGATGGCTCGTAAGCACCCGCGCGGCCGCGTCGCGGACCGCCGCCTGCTGATCGTTCAATCTCAGCGCCGACCGGAAGTCGTTCCGCGCCGCGTCCTCATCGCCGAGCGATGATGAGCTCAATCCCCGGCCCAGCCAGGCGAACCATGCTCCCGGCTCCTTTGCGATCGCCTGAGTAAACCGCGTCCGTGCGTCGGCATAGCGCCCGTCGAGGAGCGCGACGGTCCCGCCGAGCGTCCCGGGGTCCGAACTCAGCGGGTTGAATGTGTGGGACCGGTTGAAATCGGCGAGCGCCGCGCTGGCATTGGTATGGCTTGCGGTCTCGCCCAACGACAGCTCCCGCGCGGCCAGGAAGGAAAAGCCGAGCACAGCTGTGGCGACGACGAACGCGGTCGCGGCTCCGGCATACGCAAACGGCCGCAGGGCGGAGCGGCGCTCGACGGTTGCGGGACGCTCGGAGGGGACGCGCTCCTCGCCAAGTCGACCGGCCATGACCAGAAACCCGAGGGCGGGCGCACTCAGTGCGGGAAATTCCCAGAACCAGTCCAGCGAGCCGTGTATCAGCCATACCACCAGGGGCATGAGGGCGGCTCCGGCGAGCATCCGGCGTGCCGGGTCGGTCCCTCGCCGGGTCCTCGCCGCGGCCCGCAGCGCGAGGACGAGGAACGCGGCGAACAGCGTGAACCCGACGATGCCGGTGTGTGCGAGGAGTCGCATCTCCAGGCTGTGGGTCCATTCCGGCTCCTCCTGGGTCCGCCGGTGGGTCAGGTAGTAATCAGCGAAGTTGTCCTGCCCCAGACCACCGATCGGGTGTGCGAGGAATGCGTCGAGCGACACGCGCCAGAAGTCGTAGCGTCCACTGCCCACGACGGCGAAGTGATTGGCGCCCGTGTTCGCCGGCTGGTCCTTGCTGAACCCCTTCCACTGGCGCGAGATGAATTGGACCGGATGGCCGCTGCTCACCTCCATCAGCCCAGCTGCGCCACCGGCGAGCGCGAGGACCGCGGCGAGCGTTCCCAACGCTCGGCGCCAGGAGGCGGCCAGGGCGGGTCGTCCGCGCACCTCCTCGGCCCAGGCCGCGATCGTCGCCACCAGGAACACTCCCGCACAGCTGAGCAACGCGACCTTCCCGCCCTGGACCGCGGCGTGCCGGAGCTGGGCGGGATCGGAGAGCTGATAGAGGTCCAGCAGCTTGCGTATCGGCACAAGCGTCCCGGCGGCGGCGATGATCGCTGCCCCCGTGGTGCGCAGTCGGTTGCCGACGACCACGATCATCACCAGCGCGACCAGAGGGAGCGTGAACAGCCAGCCGCGGCTCTGCACCGTGATCGCGAGATCGAGGTCGGCGCAGGCCCCGGCGATCAGCAGGCCTCGGATCGCCCCCGGCAACTCGCGTCGAGCAGCCAGCGGGATCGAGACCAGCGCGCCGATCGTGAACAGCGCGGCTGTCGAGTTGATGTAGCCCGTCGGCGAGGCCAGGCGGCCGTAGAAGAACAGCGCCGAGAGGTGGGCCGCCAGGGCGAGGCGAAACAGCAGGACGAGCGCGATCACGCTGATGCCCAGGGCGAAGGCCAACAGCATGACCAGCGCCGTTCGAGGTGTCCACGGAAGCACAGCGAACAACACGATGATCAGCAGGTACAGCAGCGCCCGGTTGCTTCCCTGCAGGGCGGCACCCGGGTACTGGGCCCAGGCCATCGACAGGTAGGACCAGAGCACGTAGACTCCGAACAGGGCGATCGAGAGCGCCAACGGCGGCGGCAGGCGCAGGCTCAGCGAGCCGGAGGTGAGGAGCACGGCCGCGAGAACTCCCAAGACGACAAGCGCACCCCAATACCAGGTCGTGGGGTCAAAGCCACCATCGTCGGCGGCCCAGAAGAGCATGAGCGCCACGACCACCGTGCCACCGAGCAGCGCCCGGGCGTGCGGCCGCAGAGTGTCAAGGCTTGCCGCGCGCACCGGGGGAGATAGTGACAGAGCGCACCCAGGCTCGCGTGTGGAATCCGGACATGGGTAGAAACCCGCAGAGGCATCCGGACAAACCCCGGCATTCCTCGTGCGCCGTTAGGTCGACATGAGTGGAGCGACCCATATCACCATCTGGACAGACCACCTCCGGGCGGGCATCCCCCTAAGCTCACACGTGCAGCCATACCCCCAAACCCGATTCCGACCGTCGCGTCCTGTCCGGAGGGTGGCCCACAGGCAAGGGCCTGACCGGCAATGCTGAAATCGATGCCGCCACGATCACCGCAGCTAACGGCTGAGCAGACCGCCGAAGCCGGCAGCGATCCGGCTGCTCGGACTGCGACTTCGCGGCCTCGGCTCGGAAGCCGGACGTTGAACGATCCGCGGGCTTGGCCGCGACTCCGCATGATCGTCGATCTCGTGGTCCTCTATCTGGCGGTCGCCGCGGCGCTGCTGGTGGACGGGCGGCACTACACCGCGGGAGACGTGTCCCTGGCGGCGGTCTCTCCCGTGATCACGCTCTGGGTCCTCTGGGGGAACCGTCTCGCCTACGACCGGCTGAAGAGCACTTTTTTGGACGTCTCGGTTCAGGTGATCGCCGCAGTGTCCCTGTCGGCGATGTTGACGATCGCCGCCGCCTCGATCTTCGGGACATCCCACCCCCTGACTCTCGTGACCCGTATCTGGCTCTACTGCATCATCTATCTCGGCGTGGCCCGCGGGGTCCTGCACTCGCTGCGCCGCCGTGTCCTGAGCAGCGACGGCTCCGCTGTGCCGACGCTGATCGTCGGCGCAGGCGTCATCGGATCGCGTCTCGCCCGTCGCCTCATCGCCGACCCCACCTATGGCCTGCACCCGGTCGCTCTGCTCGATTCCAACCCGCTGCCGAGCAACGAGTCCTTCAGCGGGCCGCCGATCCCGGTGCTCGATGGCTTCGAGAACCTGGCCGACGCGGTGCGCAGCACCGGCGCCGGGCACGTGATCCTTGCGTTCTCATCGGAACCCGACCACGCGCTCGTGTTCATGCTCGAAGAGTGCCGAGCGCTCGGCATCACGGTGTCGTTGATTCCGCGGATGTACGAGTCGATCAACGAGCGCACGACCCTCGACCACGTCGGAGGGCTGCCGCTGCTCACGCTGCACGCGGTCGATCCTCTCGGATGGCAGTTCGCGATCAAGCATGCGATGGACCGGACCTTCGCGCTGCTCGGGCTCGTGCTGGCCTCGCCGTTGCTGCTCGTCGTGATGATGATGACCAGGCTGTCCTCGCCCGGTCCGATCCTGTTTCGGCAGCGCCGCGTCGGTCGAGACGGCCACGAGTTCGATCTGCTCAAGTTCCGAACGATGCATCAGGATCCTGCGGAGAGCACGGAAACCTCGTTCGTTCCGGATAAGGACCTCGCGCCCGGTGGCGTTGAGGGGCCGGATCGGCGCACCCCGGTCGGCCGCGTGCTGAGGGGCCTCTCCATCGACGAGTTGCCCCAGCTCATCAACGTGCTTCGCGGCGACATGAGCCTCGTCGGCCCCCGACCAGAGCGCCCTGAGTACGTGTCGCGCTTCGCTGTCGAAGTCGTCGGCTATGAGAACCGCCATCGGGTACGGTCCGGGATCACGGGCTGGGCGCAGGTCCATGGCCTCCGGGGACAGACGTCGATCTCCGATCGGGTCGAGTGGGACAACTACTACATCCTGAACTGGTCACTGCGGTTGGACTTCCGGATCCTGGCGATGACCATCGCTGAGATCCTCCGATTCCGAGAGGGCGCCTGAGCTGTCGGAATCCCGCGGCGCCGCCGGCGGCGCCGTGAGCCTCCCATCGGCGTGTCGCTGGAGCCGATGAGCTCGACCCGACGAGAGGTCATGCTGTTGTTCGAGCCGCCCGATGGGGGGGTGGCGGAGAACGTTCTCCAGCTAGCGCTTGGCCTCGGAGACCACGGTTGGATACCCGTCGTCGCCGGTCCCGAGCTGTCGGTGATTCGCGCTCCGCTCGCCGCCGCGAACGTCGAGTATGTGCCTCTCCCGGGACTATCGCGTGGATTCTCGCGCCCTGATCGTGACCTTCGCATCATCGCCGAGCTCAGTGCGTTGCTGCGGCGCCGGCGGCCGAGCGTGGTGCATTGCCATTCGTCCAAGGCGGGCGTCGTGGGACGCCTCGCCGCGCGGTTGACCGGGATCCCCGCCGTGTACACCCCTCACTGTTTCGGGTTCGTCGGCGACGTATCGACGTCGCGCCGGATTCTCGCCTTGGCCATCGAGCGCGCGCTGCGCGCATGTACGCACACGGTGATCTGCGTATGCGAGCAGGAGCGGCGGGAGGCCGTGTCACATCATCTCGTCGCGGCCACTCGCGCGCGGCGCGTCTACAACGGCGTCTCCGACTGCGACGCGGCCCCCGGGCTCGAGCATCTCGACGCCGATCTGCTCTCGTTCAAGGGCGATTCGCTGCTGTTCGGCGCCGTGACGGTGTTACGCGAACAGAAGCGGGTCGACCTGCTCCTGCGGGCGATTCCGCGCGTGCTGGCCGAGGTTCCGGATTCGCGCGCGGTGGTGGTGGGCGATGGCCCCCTGAGAGCGGACCTCCAGCGTCAGGCACGCGATCTCGGACTCCAGGACACGGGGCGCTTCGCCTTCCTTCCCTTCGCCCGACCGAGCTCGCGGTTTCTCGGTGCCCTTGACGTGTTCGTGCTGCCCTCGGCGTGGGAGGCGATGCCCATCGGCCTTCTGGAGGCGATGGCGTGCGGGGCGCCCCAGGTTGCCACCGCGGTCGGCGGTACACCGGAGGCGGTGACGGCGGAGACCGGCGTGCTCATCGCGCCCCACGACGTCGACGCGATCTCGGGGGCCGTGATCGACCTACTCCGCGACGGCGGACGGCGCAAGGCTGCCGGGAGAGCGTCGCGAGAGCGCCATGCCGAACTGTTCGGCGTGGCGCGGATGGTTCGCGAGACGGCGGTCGTGTACGCGGACGTCGTCGCTCAATAGTCGCCGAGAAGGATCTCGTGCGGCCTCAACCGAGCTTGAGCGTTTCGCGCGACATCTCGCTCGGCTTGGGCAAGTCCCGCACCGAGCAGGAACCACACGATGTTCCCGAACGGAAATTGAGTGAAGGAGCTTCGCGTGAAGCCGTCGATCATGAGCACCACGAGAAGTCCGAGCACGATCCATCCGGCGGTCGCGTTGGTCCGAGCCGCGCGGATCGCGGTGATGGCGATCATCAGCAGGAGCGCGAGCAGCAGCAAGAGGCCAGGCAGGCCGACGTCTGAGACCACGGCCAGGTACGACGAGTCGATGCTCACCGCGGCGGCCGGAGTCGACGTGGTCATCGGTTGCGATCCCTGTTTTTGAACCTTCAAGATGCCGCCCTGGAGCGCGCGGTTGACTCCCGAACCGACCTCTCCCACACCCTGCCCGGCGATCAGCACCCTCCAGTGAAGGACTCGGGACCATTCCCCCGTCCGACCGTTGAGCGTCGTCGCGGTGGAACCGGCGGGACCCGACGCCTGTGAGAAGAGGAGAAAGGCGCCGACAGCGACCAACGCGGCGCTGAGAACGAACGCGGCGCTCATGACCCGGGCTCCGCGTATCAACGCGAGGAGGATCAGCGCGAGGGCGATGGGGGCCGAGGTCCGCACGAATGCGGACAGAAGGCCGGTCAACAGCAGCACGAGGGCGAACGCCTGCAGCCGACCCTGACGGATGCCGAAGAGCGCGAAAACCAGGCCGGCGGCGACCAGTCCGGCGTAGTTGAACGGGTCCACCATGGTGCCGAAACTGCGCAGCAACCCGTTTACCACCTGGACGACGTCGTTGTATGGAAACCCAAAGCTCGACACGAGGCGTGACGGGCCCAGGAGTTGCTGGGCGACTCCCACGGTCGCCTCGAGGACGCCCATCGCCAGGCCCATGCGCATGCACCACCGCCATCCGTCGCGGAAGCGAAGCAGCACGTAAGCGGCCAGGAAGACCCCGAAGGTCTCGAACACCGGCCGCACCTCGGCTGTCCAGGCGCTGTCGTGTGGCCCACCCGGATCCAGCACGTAGAGGACGAGGAGCGCCAGCGTGACGGTCACCACCCACGGGTTGCAGGTCAGCTGGTGCCGCCATTCCCTGTTGGCCACGCGGATGGCCGCGACGAGCATCACGGCGATCGCAACGCCGTCCTTGGCGGGACCGAAGTATGGCGAGCCGAAGAACTTCAGATCCGGCTGCAGGGCGAAGCCGAGGACGATGATCGGGGCCAGGAGGAATGGCCAGACCCAGATCGTGATCAGCAGGCCGGCTACCGCCGCCAAGCCGATGATGATCAGAAGGCCGTAGCTGCTCTCGGCGGCGGCGAGTGCGGTTGCCGTCGTGAGGAGGACGGCGCCGGCGTAGTAGGTGGACGCTCCGACACGGTCGAGGGCTGGCGTTGCGCCTGGGGTGACGCGGGCGTCCATCGGTGCGGGCAAGCTAGCAGGGCCGCGCGTCATACATGTGGCCAGGGTGGTTGGGGTTGGTGGATGGACGGGGGTGGGGGGTCGAGTCAGGTGCTATGAGAAAGACTTCCCGCCTGTTTTTGACTGTACTTTTGGCTTCTATGTTTTTGTTGATGGCTTCGGTCGCGGTTTCGTTTGCCAGCGCTGCGCAGTTTGGTGGCGTGAACGTGCATTCGTTGTGGGATGGCGAGACGAGCGCGCAGATGGATTCTGAGTTGGATCTGGCGGCGAGCGCTCATGTGTCGGTGCTGCGGGTGGATGTGGGTTGGTCGGCGTTTGAGGGTGATGGTCCGGGGCAGTTTTCGGCGCCGCGGGTAGCCAAGCTGGATTACTTCATGGCGGGGGCTGCGAGTCGCGGGATCAAGGTGTTGCCGGTGGTGTTCTCGACGCCGTGTTGGGCGTCCAGCGCGCCGGCGTCTGAGCTTCAGGGGTGCGCGGGGGACTGGTGGGATCGCGGGGTGACGGCTTATCCGCCGACTGATCCGCAGACCTACGGCAATTTTCTGCAGTGGCTGACGAGTCGGTATGGGACGGATATGGCGGGGGTTGAGGTGTGGAATGAGCCCAACGAGATCTCGTCTTGGCAGTCCAGTGATCCGGCGGGCGATTATGCGCGGCTGCTCAAGGCGGGCTATGCGGGCGCTAAGGCGGGCGATCTGAATGTGCCGGTGATTGCCGGGGCGATCGCCGGCGCGAACGTTGAGTTCCTCAATCAGCTCTACGCGGCGGGGATCCAGGGTCATTACGACGGTCTGTCGATCCATACCTACAGCGGCGCGCAGTCGCCGTTGTTTGATCCGGGGTCGGTGGGTCGCCAGGCGACGGTGCTGCCCGGCATTCAGGCCATTCACAGCGCTCAGCTGGCCGCGGGCGATAACACCCCGCTGTGGGTCACCGAGCTGGGATGGGAGACCCAGCCCGGTCTGTATCAGGCGGTCACCGATCAGCAGCAGGCGAGCTACATCACGACCGCGTTTCGCGCCGTCCAGCAGCTGTCCTATGTCCGCGCCGCGATCGTCTATGACCTGCGCGACGGACCCGACCCCAGCAACTACATCGACCACTACGGCCTGGTCGACGAGAACTTCACCCCCAAACCCGGCCTCGCCGCCCTGCGGACGGCGCTGGCCAACCCCGCCTCGGCGACGACGGGTGGGGGCGCTCATCCCAACGCGAGCGCAACCGTCGCGAGCAGTCGGGGTTCGTCGCGGCGGATGAGCAGCAAGCTGGGCAAGCTGCGTGCCGGCAATATCTTTGACCGCGCGACGCGCCTGTATCGCATGGGTGTGTGGCGGGTCGGGGGACGCGCCCAAGTGCTGCCCGTCACCGCGCAGACCCGCCCGTTTGCGATGGTGCTGACCAACCTCGGTCACGGTTCGCCGGCGCTGGTGTTCGCGCGCTGCACCGCGACGGCTCAGGGCAACGGCTGCGCCCTGAGGGCCGCACACCTGACCCCCACCGGGCAGATCAAAGCCCTCAGCAGCCTCCGCGCCAACGCGCGGCTGTCAGCCCGCCTGCGCTAGCGCCTCCGCGGTCATCCCCGCGCCGGCGCGGGATCGTCAGTGCCTCAACGCGCCGACGTCACGACCTGCTGGTAGACCCGCTCGGTCTCCTGCACCATCCGCTCGACCGTGAACCGCGCCGCGTGCTGACGCCGAGACGCCTCGGCCATCGCGGACCGCAGAGTGCGATCACCAAGAAGCGTGACGACGGCCTGGGCCAAGGCGCTCGGATCATGGGGCGCCACCAGGAGGCCGACCTCCGAGGTTACGGCCTCCGCTGTGCCGCCCACGTGCGTTGCCACCTGCGGCACACCGTATGCCTGGGCCTCCAATACGCCGATCGGAAATGCCTCCCAGGCCGACGGCAGCACATAGACATCGATCAGCGGCAGGTACTGAGCGCTTGGATGACGGAACTCCATGAAGCAGAAGCGCTCGGACTGTCCGAGCCCCCGTTCCTGCGCGCGTGCCCACAGCTGGCTTTGCAATGGTCCGTTGCCGATGATCGCGATGCGCGCGTCCGGTGACCGGCGCAGGATCTCCGGCGCGGCGTCGACGAGCACCTCGATGGTCTTCTGAGGCCGCAACGCCGCCAACGAGGCCACGAGCAGGTGTCCGTCGGCAAACCGCGCCAGCTCGTCGTTCACCGACGCCTGCGCCAACGGCTCGCTCGTTCCGTGGTAGATGACGCGGGCCGGGCAGCTCAGACGGTGCTCGCGCACCAACCCGTGCTCCTCCTCGCACACGCAGATGAGGCTCGCCGTGATGTGACTCAACAACCGCTCGGTGAGCGTCGCGAACCTCCGCCGCCGCATGCTGAAATCGCCGACGAACGAAAACGAGTGCGGCGAGAAGACCACGGGAACGCCGGCGAGCTTCGCCGCGATCCGTCCGAGCACACCGGCCTTCGCGGAATGACAGTGCAGCACGTCGTACCGTCGACGCCGCAACAGCCGGATCACCTGAGCCAGCGCCTTCATGTCCGACACGGGATCGCCGAACCCGGCGCGAATGCTCGGTATGAGATGAATCGGGATGCCGGCTCGCGCCAGCGAGGCATAGATCGTCGACTCCGGCGGACCGGCGATCTCCACGTCCCAGCCTCGCCCGTGAAGCCCTTCGCTGAGCAGCAGGATGTGTTCGGCGACGCCACCGTCTGGTGGCTCAAAGAACTCAAGTACGCGCACGATGTCCCTTTGCCTGGGTCCCGCTCGACACCGCCCGATCGTTTACTACGACCGCACTCTCCGTAGCTGTATCGAATTGCTGGCTTCGTCCCGCGGCGCTTGCTCGGGCTCTGGGCCGAACCGCGGGATGGCCTCACGCAACGCCATCAAGAGCAGCCCGACGACAAGTCCGGCGATGAGTCCCAGCGACAGGTCTCGCGAGAGGGTCGCCTGAGGTGTAGCCGTCCCCGCACGACTGATGATGACGGCGTTCCGGGTGAGGCGGGAGAGTAGTTGCAGGCGCTGCGTCTGGGCAGTTGTACCGCCCGCGCTCGACAGGGAGCTCGTGATCGGGCCCGACAGCACCTGCGCGCGATAGGTGGCGTAGGCGCTCACGGCGACGTTGGCCAGTTTGGTCGCTTGGTCTGCCGTGGTTCCCGCGGAGGTGAACTTGAGGATGTCATCCAGCCCGCTGTTGGTAACGCTCAGGTTGCTCTGGACGTCCTGGTAGTTGAACCCGGGACGAGCCAACTGCTGGGCTACGGCCTGGTAATAGCTGACCGACGAAGCGAGCTGGAGATCGTTGGAGACGTCGCGCTGGGGATCGGAGCTGATCGGCACGCCGAGGACCAGCGAGTTCAGATCCTGTTCGGCGATGAAGACCTCGGCCGTGGCCTGGTACTGCGTCTTACGCACGGTATGGAGCGCCGCCATGACGACGACCCCCGCGACCACGCAGATCAGCACGGTCTTCCACGAGTGCCGGAAGGCCCGGCGAAGCGACCCCTGTTCAGCCACCGTGTCCTCGCGCGCCGCGTGCGGATACATCGCTGTACAGAGCCTCAAGCTCGTCGAGCATGCGCTCCACGCCGAACACCTCGGCGACTCGTCGCTTGCCCTCCTGCCCCATCGCGAGTCGCCTCTCTCCGTCCTGGGAGAGCGTTCGAATCGCGCTCGCCAGTGCCGCTGGGTCGTACGCGGGGACGAGCAGCCCGCTGACGCCATCCTCGACGGCCTCCGGCGTCCCGTTGACGGCTGTGGCGATGATGGGCAGCCCCATGCACATCGCCTCCAGGACCCCGATCGGAAGCGCTTCCCAATAGGACGGCAGGACGAAGACATCCAATGCCCGCAGGTAGGACCCGACCCCGTGCTCGAACGCAAACCACCTCACGAAATCAGACAGGGCTCGATCGCGGATGGCGCAGCGAACCTCGTCCTCGAGCGGTCCGTTGCCCACGATCGCAAAGCGCATGTCCTCGCTGTCCTCACGCAGCCGCTCCAGCGCCGCCAACATCGTCGGCAGCCCCTTCTGGTCGCGCAGGTTGGCGACCATGCCGAACAGGGGATGGTCGGCCTTGAAGGCGACGAGGCCGGGGTCGGGGTCCGCGCTGGCGTCGCACGTGATCCCGTACCGGATGAGGTGAAGCCGGTCGGTCTGCGTGATGTGGTCATCGTGAGCCGCAGCTCGCTCCTCTTCGGCGACGGTGACGACGGCCGCCGACCGCCGTCCAAGCAATTGCTCGAGCCGCCGGGTCGCCCACTCGCGCAGCCGGGCGCTCCGGCGCGGACGGTACTTCTGGGCGCGGTAGACGAATGAATGAGGCGTGTAGACGGCCGGTACCCCGACCTGTCGAGCGCTGAGCCTGCCGAGGACACCGGCCTTCTGACCGTGCGCGTGCATGACGTCCGCTCTCTCATCGATGAGGAGGCGTCTCAGCTTGCGCGCGAAGCGGACGTCGAGACCAGGTGAAAAGAGACTGCCGGACACGGGCACCGGACGGTAGTCGACGCCGGCAGCGACGAGTCGCGCTCGCACCCGTGCATCCGGGGGGCCGACGGCGATCATCTCGTGGCCCCGCGCCGCCAATCCTGTCGACAGGTCGCAGACATGCTCCGGTAAACCTCCCTCTGGAGGCTCGAAGACCTCTACGATGCGCATTCGTCCGTAATGTAGCTAGTATCGCCGCTACTTCATGGGGTACGCGGTGTCGGGCCCGGTCGGTAGCACGCAGGCGACCACCGTGGGGCGACACGAGTGGCGTGGGCCTCGATGGTTAGCCATGGCGATCGTCTTCTTCAAATCGGGCCGCTGGTCCGGTATCAACGCGGCGGTCGAGGGAATCCTGCGGCGCGAGTTCCCGGAGCAGCGACTCGTCGTCATCGACCTGTACGCCGAGCTGCGCCGGCGGCCGCTGCTCCTCCTGCGCCTGATCCTCATCGGACTTGTCCGCCTGCGCCCCCCGTTGCAGCTGGGACGAGGGGAATTCGGTTTCTGGCAGTACTCCGCAGCGGGGCAGTCCGCGCTTCGCGACCTTGCCCTGACCCTTGCCAAGCGCGCTCTCGGGGACCAGCGGCCGCTGTTCACATTTCAGACGACCACGCGGTTCTGCGCGGACGTGATGGGGGTCCCGCACTTTGCCTTCGTCGACACGGCTGAGTCGCTCAAGCCGCTCGGGCGAAGCGGAGAGCGGACCCGCGTGGAGCGAGCCGTCCTGAGTCTGGAGTCACGCCTGTTCGGGGGCTCCGCCCGGACGTTCACCCACTTCGACCGCCTCACCCGCGGAATCGTGCGCGACTATCACGTGGATCCCGAACGGGTCATCACCGTCTACGGTGGCATGAGCGCGCCGCTCATGCGGGGTCCGATCAGCCGCGACGAGTCAGCGCAGGTGATCCTCTTCGTCGCCGTCGAATGGCGGCGCAAGGGAGGCGACGTGCTGGTGGAGGCATTTCGCAGGGTCCGCGCGACCTTCCCCCGCGCGGAGCTCCGCATCGTCGGGGTCGAGCCCCGGATCGACGTGGAGGGGTGCGTGATCCTCGGGCGGCAGACTCGCGACGGGGTCGCCCGGGAACTGGAGCGCGCCACGGTCTTCTGCCTGCCCTCCCGCCGTGATTACTTCCCCAATGTCATCCGCGAGGCGATGCACTATGGGGTCCCGGTCGTCACCACGAACACCAGCGGCATCCCCGACATGATGCGCGACGGGGAGACATGCCTGATCATCGACCCCGAGGACGTCGACGCACTGGTTGCGGCCTTGACGCGCCTGCTGTCGGACCAGGAGCTTCGGGAGACGATGGGCGCCGCAGCAATGGAGCTGGCGCGGACGCGGTTCACCTGGGAGGCGGTCGGCGAGACGATGGCGACAGAGATCAGGCCGCTAGTCGCCTGATCCCGCCTCGGAATGACGCGCGCCTCCGGCCCGCGTCGCCGAGCTGTCCCGGTCTGAGAACTCGGGGTCGAAACGCCGGATGAAGCTTTCGAGTTCGTCGCTGCACAAATGCGGAACATTGGCCAGCACCTTGGTGAGCGGCCATTCCCACCACGCGATGCGCTCCAGCGCGGCGATCTGCTCGTCGCTGAAGCGCTGGCGGATCACCCGCGCGGGATTCCCGGCGACGATCGTGTACGGCGAGACGTCCTTGGTGACGATCGCGTAGGCCGCGACGACCGCCCCGTTTCCCACGTTCACCCCCGAGAGCACGCGGGCGCCCCGGCCGATCCAGCAATCGTGACCGAGGGTTACGTCTCCCTTGGAGAACGGGTGTCCATCCTCATTACGACCCTCCATTGCGAACTGCGCGCGAAACGGGTACTGGGAGACCCACTCCGGGTGATGGTCTCCACCCTCCAGAATGATGACGTCGGGACCGATGGAGACAAACTTTCCCACACGTACCCGGGATGGATTGCCCGGGAAGGTGGCGATATCCGGCTCGCCGTAGGAGTATGCGCCCATGTCCAACTTGTCATTGTCGTGCAACGCCTTCCAGCGCTGGTAGAGCGCCATGCGGCGGCGCCATTCTCCGGGGATGTCGCGGAGATAGCGCTTGGAGGCACGTGCGATGTGCAGCCAGCGTCGGACCGGATTGGCGGCGACGCGCGGCCCGCCGAATGCCGGCGCGGTCGTATCGATTGGCCCCCATGATTCCGGCTCTTCATGGACGCTCATGGAGAGCCGAGGGTAGCAGCCGCCCCGCCGTGGTTCGGCGCTTCAACCACCGCGACCCAGCGTCGCGATACCGTGTAGATCTGTCAACTATGGGGAAGGGCAAAAGTGGGCGATCCCTCCGGACCCGCTGAGCGCAGCAGTTTCCGGACCGTTGTCCAAGGGTTCCTTCTCCTGTCGACCGGGACGGCGTTGGGGCAGCTCATCGGGTTCGTCGCCCTCGCGATCACAGCGCGACGAGTCGGGCCGAGCGAACTCGGTTCATACACGTTCGCTTACGGCTTTGCCGTCTACTTCATGCTGCCGATCAACTCGGGGCTTGGTTTTCGCGCGCTGCGAGAGGTGGCGGTCGATCGTTCATCGGCGCAGCACATAATCGCCGAAGTCGTCGTACTTCAGATGACAGTCACCGTGATCTCCTACACGGCGCTGTTGTTACTGTCAGGTCTGCTCATTCCAGGGCACACCTCGCGGGCTCTGCTTCCAATCGCCGGACTTACCGTCTTGATTCAATCAGTCACTTTCGATTGGGTCGCGCAGGCTCGTCGCACTTACTCGCTCCTCTCGGCGGCGCGGTTATTCGGGCAGGTGATCTTCGGGATCATCGTCGTCGTGCTGGTGACCAAGGGGTTCGCCGGGGTGCGATGGTATGCGTGGGCGAACGCCATCGGGGTCGCCATCACGGCCGTGATCCTGGTCATCGCTCTGCGTCGCGCCGGCATTGCCCTTCGTCCGCATGGGCTCAGCCGCGCGCGCCTGATCTCGCGCTTCCGAGCCAGCCTGTCGTTTGCGTTGGTGCTCACCCTCAACCAGATCTACTACTCGATCGACTCGACGATGCTCGGCTACTTCAAGGGGGCGAAAGCCGTCGGCGAGTACGGCGTGGCCTACAAGATCCCATTGGCGCTCATCGCTTTCATCAACGTATGGAACAACGCGCTGTATGCCCACGCCTCATCGCTCGTCCTCCGGGATCGCCCCGCGGTGCGGCGCCAGATCATCACGTCCATCAGAGCAGCCCTTGCGTTGGGCCTGCCGATGATCTGCGGTGCCGCGTTCCTTGGCCGCGGACTGATGTCGCGGCTGTTCGGGTCACAGTACGCGATAGCCGGTCCCGCCTTCGCCATACTGATCGGCGCCACCGGGGTCTACATGGTGTGGGCCAACCTCTCGGCGGTGGTCGTCGCCGCGAATCGTCAGCGCGATTACGTGCTGGCCGTCCTCTGCGGAACCGCGTTCAACGTTCCCGTCAACCTGATCGTCATTCCCCAGTTCGGGCTCGTCGGCGCCGCCACGGTCACCGTGTTGACCGAGCTGATCATCACGGCGTACCTCTGGCTGGCCACGCGGCGATTGATCGGCTCGCTCACGATCGAGATCGGGCGCCTCACCCGCGTCGCTCTGGCCACCGCCGGGATGGCCGTTCCACTGCTGCTGACGAGCGGGTGGTCGATCTTTCCCCGGCTCCTGTTCGCGATCGTCGTCTATGCCGCGCTGGCCAGTGCTCTGCGGGTCGTGACCATCGGGGAGCTCAAGGCGCTGCGCCGAGGCGAGGTGGAGGGCGATCCTCAGAGGACCGACGAGCCCACCGTCCCCGAACGAGGCCCGAGCGGGACGCCCGGCCGCACGGGGGTCCTCGCGGTCACGCGCGACACCGCGTCCCTCGAGCCCGACGACGTGACCTTCCCGCCGCTGCCGTTGACGCCGCGGAGCGACGAGCGGCGGCGGCGACCGTCGTGACGGTTAGCGCAGGCGGGCCCGCAGGCTCGAGCTGGCGCGGAGGCTGCTGAGGGCTTTGATCTGCCCGGTGGGGGTCAGGTGTGCGGCCCTCAGGGCGCAGCCGTTGCCCTGAGCCGTCGCGGTGCAGCGCGCGAACACCAGCGCCGGCGAACCGTGACCGAGGTTGGTCAGCACCATCGCAAACGGGCGGGTCTGCGCGGTGACGGGCAGCACTTGGGCGCGTCCCCCGACCCGCCACACACCCATGCGATACAGGCGCGTCGCGCGGTCAAAGATATTGCCGGCACGCAGCTTGCCCAGCTTGCTGCTCATCCGCCGCGACGAACCCCGACTGCTCGCGACGGTTGCGCTCGCGTTGGGATGAGCGCCCCCACCCGTCGTCGCCGAGGCGGGGTTGGCCAGCGCCGTCCGCAGGGCGGCGAGGCCGGGTTTGGGGGTGAAGTTCTCGTCGACCAGGCCGTAGTGGTCGATGTAGTTGCTGGGGTCGGGTCCGTCGCGCAGGTCATAGACGATCGCGGCGCGGACATAGGACAGCTGCTGGACGGCGCGAAACGCGGTCGTGATGTAGCTCGCCTGCTGCTGATCGGTGACCGCCTGATACAGACCGGGCTGGGTCTCCCATCCCAGCTCGGTGACCCACAGCGGGGTGTTATCGCCCGCGGCCAGCTGAGCGCTGTGAATGGCCTGAATGCCGGGCAGCACCGTCGCCTGGCGACCCACCGACCCCGGATCAAACAACGGCGACTGCGCGCCGCTGTAGGTATGGATCGACAGACCGTCGTAATGACCCTGGATCCCCGCCGCGTAGAGCTGATTGAGGAACTCAACGTTCGCGCCGGCGATCGCCCCGGCAATCACCGGCACATTCAGATCGCCCGCCTTAGCGCCCGCATAGCCCGCCTTGAGCAGCCGCGCATAATCGCCCGCCGGATCACTGGACTGCCAAGACGAGATCTCGTTGGGCTCATTCCACACCTCAACCCCCGCCATATCCGTCCCATACCGACTCGTCAGCCACTGCAGAAAATTGCCGTAGGTCTGCGGATCAGTCGGCGGATAAGCCGTCACCCCGCGATCCCACCAGTCCCCCGCGCACCCCTGAAGCTCAGACGCCGGCGCGCTGGACGCCCAACACGGCGTCGAGAACACCACCGGCAACACCTTGATCCCGCGACTCGCAGCCCCCGCCATGAAGTAATCCAGCTTGGCTACCCGCGGCGCCGAAAACTGCCCCGGACCATCACCCTCAAACGCCGACCAACCCACATCCACCCGCAGCACCGACACATGAGCGCTCGCCGCCAGATCCAACTCAGAATCCATCTGCGCGCTCGTCTCGCCATCCCACAACGAATGCACGTTCACGCCACCAAACTGCGCAGCGCTGGCAAACGAAACCGCGACCGAAGCCATCAACAAAAACATAGAAGCCAAAAGTACAGTCAAAAACAGGCGGGAAGTCTTTCTCATAGCACCTGACTCGACCCCCCACCCCCGTCCATCCACCAACCCCAACCACCCTGGCCACATGTATGACGCGTCCAGCGCCGCGGCGCTGGACGAGGGTCAGCGGGTCATCCGAGGGCCTAGCGCCAGGTGAAGTCGACGTCAGTCATCGCCTCTGGTCGTGGGCGCTCGGACGGCCGGGGTGACGCGCCTCGATGCCCGCGTACCGCCAAACGTGCAAACTTACGGCGATGCCGATCAAGTACCCCAAGCGGATCGTGCGCGACGTCGTGTTCAATCGCGTGCTGGCCTCAGCGTTGATCCCCGAGGTCTTGCGAACCGTCCTACTGCGGGCCGCCGGCATGCGGTTGGGAACCGGCGCCAGCGTGAAGCCGGGATGCTTCTTCGTGAGCAACGACATCGAGATGGGCGACTACGCGGGGCTCGAGTACGACGTTTGGGTGCTCAATGAGGCGAACGTCACAATCGGGTCACGCACCGCGATCGGGGCACAGAGCATGCTCGTCACGGGGTCCCACGATGTCGGCACCGGACACAAGCGGGCTGGTCTCGCGGCCGCGATGCCGATCGTCATCGGCAGCGGATGCTGGATCGGCGCTCGCGTCATGATCCTTCCGGGGGTGACGATCGGAGATGGGTGCATCATCGGCGCGGGCTCGATGGTGACCTCCTACTGCGAGCCACACGGCATCTACATGGGCTCGCCGGCGGTGCGCATCCGCGGTCTGTCTCCGCCGACCGGCCCCGCTCCGGAAGGGCCCTAGCTCCGCGCGGCGGCGCGTCCGAGCCCTCATCCGGAGGGCCGGGGGCCCGTGCCGCCGGTCGGCTCGCACCTCGGTTGGCCGATTGCGGGAGTGGTGAACCGGTTGTTAGACTGGCGTGCTCGATATTGGCTGGCCGCGTTGGGCGCGGTTCCGTCCGGAAGGAGTACATGCGATGCGCGCAGTTGACGCTCTGATGGAGTGTCTCAGAGCCGAAGGCGTTGACGTCGTATTCGGACTGCCGGGGGGTGCCAACCTCCCGACGTACGACGCGTTCTACGATGCCGGGATCCGCCACGTCCTGGTCCGGCACGAGGCCGGCGGCGGCCATGCTGCGGAGGGCTATGCCAAGGCCACCGGCAAGGTCGGTGTCGCCCTGGGTACCAGCGGCCCGGGAGCGACCAACCTGGTGACCCCGATCTGCGACGCGATGATGGACTCGGTCCCGGTGGTGTTCATCACCGGCCAGGTGCAGACCCACCTGCTCGGGACCGACGGCTTCCAGGAGGCCGACACGATCGGGATCACGATGCCGATCGTCAAGCACAGCTTCATGATCCAGCACCCGCTGGAGATCCCGCGCACGCTGCATGAGGCCTTCCACCTGGCCCGCAGCGGCCGGCCCGGCCCGGTGGTGGTGGACATCCCGCAGGATCTCAGCCGCGCCGACATCCCGTACGAGCCGGTCGATGACGTGCACCTGCCCGGGTATCAACCGACGACCGACGGCAACCAGAAGCAGATCCGTTTGGCGGCCAAGGCGCTGGCCAACTCCCGCCGGCCGGTGATCTACGCCGGAGGTGGTGTGGTGACCGGCAACGCCTCGGCGGAGCTTTTGGAGCTGGCGACCGCCGACCGCTTTCCGGTCACCTGCACGGTGATGGGACTCGGCGCGTTCCCTGCTCCTCACGAGCAGTGGCTGGGGATGCTCGGCATGCACGGCACGCGGAGCGCGAACTACGCGATGGATGAGGCCGACCTGATCGTGGCGATCGGCGCCCGCTTCGACGATCGCATCACGGGCAAGCTGTCGGAGTTCGCCCCGCGCGCAAAGTTCATCCACATCGACATCGATCCGGCTGAGATCTCGAAGAACGTGCCGGCTCACATCCCGATCGTGGGCGACGCCAAGAACATCCTGCCGCGCCTCGCCGCCGAATACCGCGCGTTGTCGGCCGACCCGGCCCGCGTGGAGGAATGGTGGTCCCGGATCCGGGTGTGGAGGGAGCGTCACCCTCTCAGGTGGACGGATTCCGAGGACTCGGAGATCAAGCCGCAGTACATGGTGCGAGCTCTCTACGAGGCCACCGGCGGCGACGCGATCGTCACCTCAGACGTCGGTCAGCACCAGATGTGGGCCGCGCAGTACTACGATTTCCCGCGCCCGAGACGCTGGATCAACTCCGGCGGTCTGGGCACGATGGGCTTCGGCCTTCCGGCCGCGATGGGCGCCAAGGTGGGATGTCCCGACGAGACCGTGGTCTGCATTGCCGGCGACGGCTCTGTCCAGATGAACATGCAGGAGCTCGCCACCTGCTCTCAGGAGGGGATCGCGATCAAGGTGTTCATCATGAACAACGGCTACCTGGGCATGGTCCGCCAATGGCAGGAGCTGTTCTGGGATAAGCGCTATAGCCAGGTCGACATGGGCCAGTGGCCGGACTTCGTCAAGGTCGCCGACGCCTACGGCGCGACCGGGATGCGGCTCACGGACAAGCACACGCTCGTCTCGGACATGCGCGAGGCGATCGCCGCCGAGGGACCCGTGCTCGTCGACGTCCGCGTCACGGCCGAGGAGAACGTGTATCCGATGATCCCGTCCGGACAGCCCGCGCGGGACATGGTGGGCTGAGCCATGGGCGAACCGGCCACCAAGGAGGTTCTGTCGCTCGAGGACCTGGACGCGGCCGTCGGCCTACGCACTGGCCGCAAGCACATCCTCGCGATTCTCGTCGAGAACAAGCCCGGCGTGCTCACGCGCATCGCCGGACTGTTCGCCCGCCGTGGGTTCAACATCGACACGCTCGCGGTCGGTCCCACCGACGACGACACCGTGTCGCGCATCACGCTGACGCTCGACGGTGCGGTCCACCCGATCGATCAGGTGACCAAGCAGCTGCACAAGCTTGTCAACGTGCTGAAGATCCGTGATCTCGAGCCCGCGGAGACGATGGCCCGGGAGCTGGCGCTGTTCAAGGTCGCGGCGGACGGAGCAGCTCGCGCCGAGGTCATGCAGATCTGCGAGATCTTCCGCGCCAAGGTTGTCGACGTAAGCAAGCGCTCCGTCGTCCTGGAAGTGACCGGGACATGTGACAAAGTTGATGCGTTCGAGGCGCTGGTCCGGCCGTTCGGGCTGATCGAGATGGCCCGCACCGGCGAAATCGCGATTGCCCGAGGACGTAGCGAGACCTAGCTGCGAGAGCCATGGGCCTACACAACGCGAGCACCCGACCTGGTAGGGGGTTAGTGCAAGGATGAAGACGGGGGCTAAAGGTGCGGGCCGGTACGACCGACAATGAGCTGGTAGCGCCTTGCGTTGCCATCCACGACACGCCAGCAGGAAGAGATCAATTCATGACTTCAGGAGCAATTTTGCCGGCGCGGGCGGAACTCAACCGCGAGGTGCGTCAGGTCCTCGCGACGCATTCACGTATTCCGGTCGATATCAGCACGCTGGCCGATGACGCGGACCTGTTCCGCGCGGGCATGAGCTCGCATGCCAGCGTCAGCGTGATGCTGGCGCTCGAGGATGCCTTCGACATCGAGTTCCCCGACAACATGCTCAAGCGAAGCGTGTTCGAAAGCGTTGGAGCGATCGTCGCGGCGATCGCCAGCCTGAGCGAGCCTCTCGCTGCAGCCTGAGGCCGTCCCGCGTGCGCGGGACATCAGGCAAACGCGCCCCGCCATCCGGTTTCGGCGCGCTCCGTCGACAATTTGCAAGGAGGTAGTGTTTTGCTCTCAGACCGTCTCCAAGCCTCCGAAGCTGAAGGCGACATGAGCATCGCCGTCGACCGAGATCAGGCTTTCCTGGGCCGCATCATCGCCATCGCCGACGAGATCGCGGTCGTCCACGTAGACGAGGTCGACCGGGACGCTCGATTTCCGGTGGAAACGGTGGCCGCGCTGCGCCAGGTCGGCGCGCTGTCGGCCCTGGTGCCCGGGCGCCTGGGTGGCGGCGACGTGTCGCTGCGCGCCGTCGCGGCAGCCTGTCTGGAGCTCGGCCGGCGTTGCGCGGCGAGCGCGATGGTGTTCGCCATGCACCAGATCCAGGTCGCGTCGATCGTCCGTCACCTGGATGGGTCTGGCTGGTTCGAGGAGTACCTGACCGAACTGTCGGCGCAGCAGCGGTTGATCGCCTCGGTGACCTCGGAGATCGGGACCGGCGGAGACATGGGCAGGTCGATCGCGTCGGTCACGCCCGGGCCCAAGGACTCACCCACCTTCACAAAGCTGGCGCCGACCGTCAGCTACGGCAAGCACGCCGACGACTTCCTCACCACCCTGCGTCGATCGGAGATGGCCGAGCCGTCCGACCAGGTGCTCGTGCTGAGCCGCGGCGAGCAGACCGAGCTCGAGCAGACCGGCACGTGGGACACGATCGGGATGCGGGGCACCTGCTCGCCCGGCTTCACGGTGCGCGCTTCATTCTCCGCTGAGCAGATCATGGCGGCGCCGTTCTCCGATGTCATGAACCAGACGCACGTCCCGATCTCGCACATCCTGTGGTCCCACGTATGGCTGGGGATCGCCTCCGACGCGTTCGACCGGGGGCGAAGCTTCGTCCGAGGGCAGGCCAAGCGCACTCCCGGCGTGCCGCCGCCCGCGGGCGTTGGGCTGTCGCGCGTGATGAACCACCTGGCGATGCTGCGGGCGGAGGTCTACTCGGCGCTCGATGAGTTCGAGCGCGCCGACCTCGGCCGGCTGGGGACGATGGCGTCGATCCTGCGGTTCAACAACCTGAAGCTGACGGCCTCCGAGCAGGCTCCCGTGGTCTGCGCGGCCGTGCTGGAGCTGGTCGGGATCGCCGGTTACAAGAACGACTCGCCGTACGCCATCGGGCGTCATCTGCGGGACTCTCTCTCCGCTCGCCTGATGGTCTCCAACAATCGGATCCACGAGGTCGACGCAGGCCTCCTGCTGATCGCCAAGGACGTGTAGACGATGGCCGTCGAAGTGCGCGAAGCGAGCGAGGACCAGGCGGCCTTTCTCGCCGAGCTGATCGCCGACGGCCTGCTGCTGGAGAGCGGGGTCCCGGGCGTCTACGGGCACGGGGCCGCCTTCGAGGAGGTGCGCTCGGGGCTCGATCGGCGTCTCAGCGCCGAAGCGGGATCGCGTGGTGCCGAGCGCCTGCGCTTCCCGCCGGTTCTGCCGCGGCGCCAGCTGGAGTCCAGCGGGTACCTGTCCTCGTTTCCCCATCTGGCTGGCACCGTCTACTCCTTCGACGGTGACGAGAGCCAGGCACGTGATCAGGCCGCCCGGGCGGCCGAGCATGGCGACTGGGGCGAGCACCAGGAGATGACTGAGCTGACTCTGATGCCGGCCGCGTGCTACCCGGTGTACCCGGCGATCGCCGCTCGCGGGCCGTTGCCGCGCGGCGGCGCGTTCGTCGATGCCGGAGGTGCCTGGGTGTTCCGTCACGAGCCGTCGAACGATCCGGCACGCAGGCAGATCTTCCACCAGCACGAGCTGGTCCGGATCGGGGAGCCGGAGGCGGTCCTGGAGTGGCGTGACGAGTGGGCGCAGCGCGGCCTGGACCTGCTGCGCGCGCTCGGGCTCGCCGCTGAGCTGGATGTCGCCAACGACCCGTTCTTCGGTCGCCGTGGCCGCATGCTGTCGGCCAACCAGCGCAATGAGCGGCTCAAGCTGGAGCTGCTCGTCCAGATCACCGGTCCCGAGCCCACCGCGTGTGCGTCGTTCAATCATCATCGCGATCACTTCGGCGAGACCTACGGAATCAAGCTGGCCGACGGTGGGGTCGCGCACACGGCGTGTCTCGGCTTCGGCCACGAGCGGATCGTGCTGGCACTGCTCCACACGCACGGGTTGGACCCCAGCGCCTGGCCGGAATCGGTGCACGCGGAGCTGTCTCGTGAACCAGGTCGCTAGCGGCACCCCCGTCCGAAGTCTCACCGGGTCGGATCCGGGCGACTACCGACCCCACTCGCTGCACGCCGACGGTCCGGCGTATCCCGAGACCAACTGCTACACCGATGTGATCATCGAACTGCTCCACGCTCGTGGTCTGGAGCCGGTCGCGATGTTCGGACACCTCGTGCGGATGGATTTCGAGGGCGACCAGTGGACGTTCTTCAAGCCACCGCCCGAGGACCTGGAGCGGCTGTTCGCCGTCGACATCCACGAGATGCAGCCATACCGGCCGTTGGAGGACGCAATCGCCGAGCAGCTCGCCGCCGATCGCACCATCATCGTCGAGCTCGACAGCTTCTTTCTGCCCGACACCGCGTCGACCAGCTATCGCTCCCAGCACGTCAAGACCTCGGTGGCGGCTGACGCGATCGACCGTGCCGGCGAGCGGCTGCACTACTTCCACAACGGCGGCCTGTGGGAGTGCGCCGGCGAGGACTACCGCTCGGCGCTGCGCATGGTCGATCTCGCGCCCGATGTGCTCCCCCCCTACACCGAGCTCGTGCGCTTCGACGCCGGCGAGCCCCTCCGGGGCGCCGAGCTCCGTCGCGGCGCTGTCGAGACGCTCGGCCGCCACCTTCAGCGTCGTCCGGCGACCAACCCGTTCGAGCGTTTCGGCGCGCAGCTGGAGACCCAGCTTCCCGCCCTGCTGGCGGGGGATCTGGAGGAGTTCCACGCCTACGCTTTCGCCACGGTGCGAATGGCGGGGGCCGCGTTCGAGCTCGCGAGCGCCCACGTCCGCTGGCTGCTCGGGGAGTCTGGCGAGCCCTCGGCGACGGCGATGGACGAGATCGTCAATGGCTGCAAGGCGATGTCGTTTCGCCTGGCCCGCCGCGCGCCGTTCGAGACCGCCCCGCGAATCGAGAAGCTGGCTCATGCGTGGGATCAGGCCGTGACCGAATTGGCGCAGCGCGTTGGCTGATCCGCCGCTGGCGTCACCCTTGACGCGGTGAGCCGGACCGCGCTCGCCGGCCGCCGGCGGACGGAGCTGAACGAGGGCTGGGAGCTGGCGGCCAGCGCACCGGGGGCGTGCGACTCGCCCGGCGAGACCGATCGGCTGAATTGGCTGACCGCCCGCGTGCCGGGTACGGCTGCCGGGACCGTGGGCGACTCCGGACAGGACTTCGATGCCAGCGATTGGTGGTTTCGTGTCGCGTTCGCCGCCGACCCTGCGGCGCCCGGGGAGGAGGTGGTGTTGCACCTGGAGGGGGTCGCGACGGTCGCCGAGGTGTACCTGAACGGCGAGCGCCTGCTGTCCAGCGAGTCGATGTTCCTGCAGCACGAGCTCGACGTCGGCCGGCTCCTCGCCGGCCGCAACGAGCTGGCGATCTGCTGCCGAGCGCTGACGCCCCGACTGGCGGCTCCGCGCCGGCCGCGCGCCCGATGGCGCACGCGGCTGGCCGCGGCGAACCTGCGCTTCTATCGCACGATGCTCCTCGGTCGGTCCCCGGGGTTCGCTCCCGGGCCCGCAGTGGTCGGGCCGTGGGCGCCCGTGTGGCTCGAGCGCCGGCATGGGGTCGTGCTGGAGATGGCCCGGCTGCGTGCCCGCGTGCGCGGGGACGTGGGGGAGCTGTCGTGCACGGCGAACGTGAGGGCGCTGCCGGGCGCAGAGCTGCCCAGCGGGCTGGTGATGGCGGCGGTCGGTGCGACCGGCCGTCATGACACCGAGCTGCGGGTCGTGCCCGAGGGTGGCACCCGCGCTGGAACGGCCGGGCTAGTCCGCGTCTCCGAGGTGGAGTTGTGGTGGCCGCACACGCACGGCACGCCGACCCTGTGGGAGGCCGAGGTCACCGACCCGGCGAGCGGCGAGGCCCTGCATCGTGCGCGCGTCGGCTTTCGCACGCTGGAGGCCGCGCCCGATCTAGCCGCCGACGGGCCGGCCCTGCGCATCAACGGGGAGCCCGTGTTCGCGCGTGGGGCGGTATGGACCCCCACCTCCCTGGAAGCTCCGCTCGGGCTGCCGGGAGAGCTGGAGCGGATCCTTGAGACGGTCGTCGCCGGGGGCATGAACATGCTGCGCGTGCCGGGAACCGGCACCTACGAGGGCGAGCGCTTCTACGACCTGTGTGACGCCCTCGGGATCCTCGTCTGGCAGGACTTCATGTTTGCGAACCTCGACTATCCGGAATCGGATCCGGCCTTCATGACCCTGGTGCACCGCGAGGTACGCGAGTTGCTGCAGCGGCTCGGTGGACGTCCCAGCCTCGCCGTGCTGTGCGGCGGCAGTGAGGTCGCCCAGCAGGTGGCGATGCTCGGGCTCGACCCGGCGCTGGCCTCGGGTCCGCTGTACGGCGAGCTGCTGCCGTCGGCGGTCGCGGAGGCGGACGTCCAGGCCCCCTATGTGCCATCGGCTCCCTGGGGGGGCGATCTGCCGTTTCGCACCAATAAGGGCGTCGCCAACTACTACGGCGTGGGCGCGTATCTGCGTCCGCTGTCCGATGCCCGGCTGGCGGAGGTACGGTTCGCGTCAGAGTGCCTTGCCTTTGCCAACGTGCCCGACGAGGACGGGCTGGCGGCGCTGGCGAGCGCGGGCGATCCCGCCGTTGGCGGGGAGACGTGGAAATCCGGAGTCCCGCGGGATGTCGGCGCGGGCTGGGACTTCGAGGACGTTCGCGATCACTATTTCAAGCGGCTGTTCGAGCTCGATCCGGTGGCTGTGCGCAGCTCGGAGCCGGACCGCTACCTGGACCTGTCACGGGCGGTCAGCGGCGAGGTCATGGCTGAGACCTTCGGCGAATGGCGCCGCGCCGGCTCGCCGTGTCGGGGGGCGATCGTGCTGTGGCTCAAGGACCTGCTGCCGGGCGCAGGCTGGGGCCTGCTGGATCATCGCGGTGAGCCGAAGGTCGCCTATCACCACCTGCGCCGAGTGCTCGCCCCGGTCGCGGTGTGGAGCACCGATGAGGGGCTGGGCGGCATCGACGTGCACGTGGCCAACGACGGCCCGACGGCCGTGCACGGCCGCGTGCGAGTCGCGCTCTACCGGGATTTCGAGCTGCTCGTGGCCGAGGCCGCGGTCGACGTCGAGGTTGGCGCCCACGGCGCGTGGCAGGGGAATGTCGAGAGCCTGCTCGGGCACTTCGTCGATGTCAACTGGGCCTATCGCTTCGGGGCCCCTGCTCAGGACCTGATCGTGCTCTCGCTCGAGCGCGACGGGGAGCTGCTCTCGCAGGCCTTTCGCTTTCCGGTTGGTCGCCCGGTGGCGCCGCAGCCGGAGGCGCGACTCGGCCTGCGCGCCCGGGCGTGGCGCGAGGCGGCCGCGGCAACGGTGCGGGTGTCCAGCGACGCCTTCGCCCATGGGGTTCGGCTCCACGTACCGGGCTACGTCCCGCGCGACGACGCCTTCGGCGTCGAGCCGGGCCACGAACGGGTGATCGAACTGGTGGCGGTGGGCGAGCCGACTTGGCCGCCCGCGGAGGCGATCCTCACGGCCTTGAACCTCTCGGGGCGGCTCCGGATCGAGCTCGGCGAGGGGTGAGCTGTGAGTATCGTTTTGTTGTCCTAATGAGGGGTTGTCCATGACTGAAAGCCCGTCCGCTGGTCTCGGCAGCGCCCAATCGCACGTCAATGCCCGGTTGTGGAGCGCGGGGGGGCACCTGAGGACCTATGACAACGCGAACCTGCTGCCTGCCGAGGCCCTGATCCTTGCCCGCTATCGCGAGGCGCTTACCGGCCGGGTCCTCGATCTCGGTTGCGGAGCTGGGCGGATCCTCGGCTATCTGCTTCTGCTCGGAGCCGACGCGCTGGCCATCGACCTCTCCCCGCAGATGGTCGAGCGTTGCCGCCAGCGTTTTCCCGAAGCGGACGTCCGCGTGGGAGACATGACAAACCTGAGCGCGACCGTGAGCGGGCAGTTCGACGCGCTGCTGCTGACCGCCAACCTGATCGACGTGTTCGACGACGCCGAGCGTCGCAAGGTGCTCGCCGAGCTGCGGGGCCTGCTGCGCCCGGGCGGCCTGCTGATCTTCTCCTCTCACAACCTGGATCACTGGGATCGGCCCGGCGCGGGCCGGGGCTCGCGGTTGGTGCAGATGCTTCGGGCGGCCGCTCGACGCGGCCTGACGGTATGGGTTCACCTGGCGATCTCGTTCCCGGAGAAGGTTCGCAACCGCCGCCGGCTCCGTCCCCTGCAGCACCGCGGGCCCGACTACGCGGTGATCAACGATGAAGTTCACGAGTACAGCCTGCTGCACTACTACATAGGACGTGTGGCTCAGGAGCGCCAGCTTGCCGAGTTGGGATACGAGCTGATCGATGTTCTCGAGGCCGACGGGCCGACGATTCCCTCCGGCGAGCCCGGGGTGACGGACTCGTTGTACTACGTCGCGATTTCACGCTCGGAGCCGGCGTCCGAGACCGGCGCCGGTGCGGCCATGCCGTGACAACGACCGCCACCCACGGCGGCGCCTGGCTCGACGCGCGCGCCGCGGCTCGCCTGCAGCGTCGGGTAGGGGAGGGTCTGCATCGCGCTCGAGCCGCCGGCACGCCCGCGCTCGTCAGCGTCACCACCGAACTGGCCGGCGGGCATGATCCCAGCGCGATCGTGGCGGCCTCGCGCCGGGACGGCGAACCGTGGTTCTGCCTCGAGCAGCCCGACCGTGAGGCGATCGCCGTGGGGGCGCTGGGGGCGGTGCGGACGCTGGAGGCCTCGGGACCGGGTCGCTTCGAGGAGCTGGCCGGGCGCTGGCGCGCGCTGGCGGGCGTCGCGCTCGCCGACGAGGCACCGGGGACCCCGGCCGCCGGACTGGTGGCCCTGGGCGGCTTTGCCTTTGCCCCCGACGGCGGCGCCGCGCCGACCTGGAGGGGCTTTGCCCCAGCCTCGCTCGTCGTCCCCGACATCTCGCTCGCCCGCCGCGGGCGCTCAACGTGGCTGACGGTCAACCTTGACGTCGCCCCCGACGACACGGAGGCAGAGGCGGTGGCGCGCGTGGAGCGGCGCCTGTGCCGAGTTGCGCGAGGCGGCGCTGCCGCTGTTTGATCCCGCTCCCACGGGAACCTACGATGTGGTGAGTCCGATGCCGCCCGCCCACTTCGAGGAGGCGGTGGCGCGGGCCACCGAGCGGATCCGCGCCGGCGAGCTGGAGAAGGTCGTGCTCGCCCGCGAGGTCGACGTCCACGCGCCGCGCCCGCATGATCCCGGGGCGGTGCTGGGCCTGCTGCGCGAGGCGTTCCCGACCTCGTTCGTGTACGCCGTGGGCCGGGGCGACGCGACCTTCATCGGCGCCACCCCGGAGCTGCTGATCCGCCGTCAGGGCCAGCGCGCCAGCACGGTCGCGCTCGCGGGCTCGATCCGGCGCAGCGCCGATCCCGCCGTCGACGACCACCTCGGCGAGCAGCTGCTGCGCTCCGATAAGGATCGCCACGAGAACGCGATCGTCGCCCGCCGGATCTCTCGCGGGCTGCGGCCGCACGCCGTGTGGGTGACCGCCGCGCCCGAGCCGGTGCTGGTCCAGGTCGCCAACATCCAGCATCTGGCGACTCCGATCCGGGCCCAGTTGGCGGAGCCGATCGACGCCGTCGCGCTGGCCGGGCGGCTACACCCAACGCCCGCGGTGGGCGCCGAGCCGGCCTCGGCCGTGCGCGCGATCCCTGCTCTGGAGGGCTTTGACCGCGGCTGGTATGCGGGCACTCTGGGTTGGACGGACGCCAGCGGTGATGGGGAATTCTGCGTGGCTCTGCGCTGCGCGCTGCTGCGCGAGCGGCTGGCCCGTTGCTACGTCGGGTGCGGGATCGTGCGTGATTCGGATCCGGCCGCCGAGCTGGCCGAGTCCGAGATCAAGCTCGGCGTGATGCTGCCGGCGCTCGCCGGCTGACGCAATCGGGATCGAGGTCGCCGGGACGGCTGTGGCGCTATCCCGTGAGGCCGTGGGCGATAAGGGTTTATTTTGGACCCTTATCGCCCACGCAACCGACCGGTTGCTGCCGGTTGGCTCCGCACCGCGGCGAGGGCCATCTCGGCGGCGCGGCGGTGCAGGGCGAGGTTCTCTACGCGGTCGGTACGCACCTCGATCAGCCGGCAGCCGCCGCGACCGCGCGCGAGCGCGGCCTGCAGCTGCGCTGCGTCGGTCGGACGCTCGTAGGCGAAGCCGTACAGCGCCGCCACCTGCTCGAAGTCCAGGCCGTGGGGGGTGGCCACGTGCTGCTCGAACGCGTCGCCCTCGCCGCTCACCGCCAGGAAGTGGAAGATCCCGCCACCGTCGTTGTTGAGCAGCACGATCGTCAGCTCCAGGCCCAGCCGGCGCGCGGCCAGCAGGCCGCCGATGTCGTGTGCCAGGGCGACGTCGCCGATCAGCAACGTCACCGGACGCTCGGGCTCGCCTGCGGCGGCCACGCCGAAGGCGGCCGAGACGGTCCCGTCGATGCCGTTGGCGCCGCGGTTGGAGAGCACCCGCGGCAGCTCGCGGCGGGCGGGGAGGTAGAGCTCGACGTCACGGATCGGCATCGAAGCGGCCACGAACAGGGTCGACCGCTCCGGAAGCCATTCGCCCAGCCGCGCGCACACCAGCGGCTCTGACAGCTCGTCGCCGAGCGCAGCGGCCAGCGCGGCGGCCGCCACGTCGTCGGCCGCCAGCCACGCATCCAGCCAGTCCGGATCACGGGCGGTCGAGAGCCCGCGCAGGGCGGCTGCCGGATCGCCGCCGTCGATCTCCGAGACGACCGCGTCGGGGTCCTGCCACGCGTTGTCCGGATCGAGGGCCAGCTGGCCGACGTCCTCGCCCAACGAGGCCAGCCAGGCGCGCAGCGGCTTGGAGGTGGGCAGGTCGCCGACGCGGATCACCAGCTCGGGACGCAGGCGATCGGCGAGAACGGCCTCGCGCAGCAGCAGGTCGTAGGTGACGATCGCCGTCTGGCCGTGCCGAGCGCCCGACAGCGGGTCGGCGAGCAGGGGATAGCCGAGCCGCGCGGCCGCCGCCGCGGTCTGCGCGCCCAGCTCGCCTGCCTGCCGGCCGGCGACGACGATGCCCCGGGCGGGAAGCCGGCGATCCCGGGGGCGCTCGGCGAGGACGGCGTCCGCCCTGCCCAGGGCCGTCCCTGGGCACGCCCGGCGAACGCCTCGGGTTCCAGCGGCTGGTCGAGCACGAGCGGCTCGCGCAGCGGGAGGTTGAGGTGCACCGGACCGGGCCGGCCCTCCGACGCCGTCCAGTAGGCGCGGCACGCCAGCTGGCGGATCCACCGGATCGACTCCTGGCTCGCCTCCGGGGGCAGCTCGACCTCGGAGAACCACTTGACGGCGTCGCCGTACAGCTTGAGCTGATCGATCGCCTGACCGGCGCCCACGTCGCGCAGCTCGGCGGGCCGGTCCGCGGTGAGCACGATCAGCGGCAGCCGCGCCCAGTACGCCTCGACGACGGCCGGCACGAAGTTCGCGGCCGCCGTACCCGACGTGCACGTCATCGCCACCGGCGTCCCTGAGGCGTTGGCCGCCCCCACCGCGAAGAAGCCCGCGCAGCGCTCGTCCAGATGCGACCAGCAGCGGATCCGCGGCTCGCGCACCAGCGAGAGCACGATCGGGGTATTGCGCGAGCCCGGCGACGTACAGGCGTGGCGCATGCCGCAGCGCGCGAGCTCGTCGCAGAACGCGCGCAGCAGCCGGTAGGTGTCAGTGGTCGTCATGATCCCGGGGGCAATGGCGCCCGCGCTGGTCCTGCTTCACGGCTTCACCAACACGGGCGCGAGCTGGGACGGCGTGGTCGCCGCGCTACAGGGACGCTACCGGTCCCTGGCTCCCGACATCCGCGGCCACGGAAGGGCCGCCGGCTGCGACCCCGGTCAGCCTGGAATCGGTGATCGAGGACGTGGCGGTGCTCACCGACGGGGAGTTCACGCTCGCCGGCTACTCGATGGGCGGGCGGCTCGCCCTGCACGCCGCGTTCGCACTCGCCCCCCGGGTGCAGCGCCTGGTGCTGATCGGCGCCAGCCCCGGCATCGCGGACCCCGCCGAGCGCGATGCCCGCCGTGAGGCGGACGAACGGCTCGCCGACGAGATCGAGACCGAGACGATTTCAGAATTTGCCGCCCGCTGGGCGCGGACGCCGGTGCTCGCCGACCAGCCGGCCGAGGTCAGGGCCGCCGTGGACGCCGACCGCCGCCGCAACACGCCGGCCGGCCTCGCGGCCGCGCTGCGGGCTCTGGGCACCGGCGCGCTCCCGTCGCTCTGGGACCGCCTGAGCCAGCTTCAGGTCCCCGTCGGGCTGATCGTCGGCGAGCGCGATCAGAAGTTTCGGGCGGTCGCCGAGCGGATGGCGGCCGCGCTGCCGATGGCGCATCTGAACGTCGTCGCCGGAGCCGGCCACGCCGTGCACCTGGAGGACCCCGCGGCGGTGGCCGCGATCATCAGCGATACCAGTCGATGAGCCCGCCGCCCAGGCCGTCGCCGGGCGGCGCCGTCATCGTCCCCGCCACCACGCTGAGCGGAGCCTCGCGATCGGCGAACAGGCCGAGCGTGGCCAGCCCGCACGCGCGCCCGGGCCCGATCACCGCGGCGGCGTGCAAGGCCGCGGAGATCCCCAGCGGGCCGTCCAGCGTGGACGCGAGGTACACGTCGTAGCCGGCGGCCCGGGCGCGGGCGGCCATCTCGATCGTGCCCGCGATTCCCCCGCAGCGCGCGATCTTCAGGCAGATGAGATCCGCGGCGGGGGAGACCAGCGCCTCCGGGTCATCGGCGGACTCGTCGAGCGCCAGGGGGATCTCGGCCTCGGCCCAGAGGGCGCGGATCGCCTCGACGCCGGCCACCGGCTCCTCGCACAGTTCTATTCCCACGGGCTCCAGCACGCGCAGGGTCGCGGCCGCCTCTTCGGGCTCCCAGACGCCGTTGGCATCGATCCGGATCGTCATCTGCGGCCCGGCGAACGCCCGCACCGCGGCCAGCCGCCCTCCGTCGTCGCCGATTCCCACCTTCACCTTGATCGTCTGAAAGCCCTCGGCGCGGGCCTGGGCCGCCTCGTGCGCCGCCCCCGAGCGGTCATCGGCGGCGATCGTCCAGTTCACCGGCACGGACACCGGCCGGCGGGCGCCCAGCAGCTGATAGGCCGGCTGGCGCACGCGGCGGCCGGCGAGGTCCCACAGAGCCAGATCAACCGCCGCGAGAGCCTGGGGCAGCAGGGTCGCCTCCGCGCACCGCGCCAGGACGTCGGCGATGGGCGTGGCGTCGGGGTAGCTCGCCAGCACCGGGCGGCAATCCTCGAGCGCGGCGCTCACGTCGGCCAGCGACACGCCGTCATACGACTGAAGGGGCGCCGCCTCGCCGTAGCCGCGCACGCCATCGACCGCCTCCAGGCAGACCAGCAGCAGGTCGCGCGCGGCGACGGTGCCATGACCGGCGGCGAACGGGTTGCGCAGCGTCGCCCGCACGCGTGACACCGTCAGCTTCATCGGCTCAAGAGCAGCCCCGCCGACAACAGTACGCAGAAGGTCAGCTGCAGCATGCCGCTACGGGCCAGCGCCCCGTTGAGCGACGGACCATCGGTACGGGTGTGCACGATGCGCACCAGTGCGGCGGCCAGCGGCAACGCCAGCCAGGTGAGCATCACCCAGGGCTTGACCGGACCGAAGATCCAGGTGACCGGCGCCAGCAGAAATGCCAGATAGACGACGGCCGCGAACATCCGGCGCGTCCGCGCGCGTCCGAGCCTGACCGCCAGCGTGCGCTTCGACGCGCGGCGATCGGAATCGATGTCGCGAATGTTGTTGACGACCAGGATCGCCGCCGCCAGCAGGCCGACGGGGACCGAGAGGGCGAACGCCTCCCAATGCAGGTGTTTGACCTGCACGAAGAACGAGCCGGCGACCGCCACCACGCCGAAGAACAGGAACACGAACAGCTCCCCCAGCCCCTCGTATCCGTACGGCCGCGGGCCGCCGGTGTAGAGCACGCCGGCCAGGATCGAGGCCGCGCCGATCACCAGCAGCAGCCAGCCGGCGACCACGATCAGGTACACGCCGGCCAGCACCGCGAGGCCGAAGGACACGTAGGTGGCGATCAGCACCTGCTTGGGGGGGACCAGCCCGCCGGCGGTCACGCGCACGGGGCCGAGCCGGTCCTCGGCATCGGCGCCGCGGCGAGCATCGGAGTAGTCGTTGCTCAGGTTGGTGCCCACCTGAATGAACACCGCGCCCAGCAGCGCGGCCAGGAAGCGCAGGGGATGGAACACGTGCCCGAAGCCGGCCAGCGCGGTGCCGACGAGCACCGGTGCGATGGCGGCCGGCAGCGTCCGCGGACGCGCCGCCATCAGCCAGATGCGCAGGCCGCTCACGCGCGGTTAGGCCCGGCGCGGGAACTTCGAGAAATCCGGCGGGCGCTTGCTCAGGTAGGCGTCGCGGCCCTCCTGCGCCTCTTCGCTCATGTAGAAGAGAAGGTTGGCGTCGTGGGCCAACTGCTGGATGCCCGCCAGCCCGTCCTCGTCGGCGTTGAAGCTCGCCTTGACCATGCGCAGCGCCATCGGCGACATGGCCAGCATCTCGCGGCACCACTGCAGGGTCTCGGCCTCCAGTCGCTCCAGGGGCACGACCGCGTTGATCAGGCCCATCGCCAGCGCCTGCTGGGCGTCGTACTGGCGGCAGAGGAACCAGATCTCCTTGGCGCGCTTGGGGCCGACCAGGCGCGAGAGGACGCTGGCGCCGAAACCACCGTCGAACGAGCCGACCCTGGGGCCGGACTGACCGAAGCGGGCGTTGTCGGCGGCGATCGTCAGATCGCACACGACGTGCAGGACGTGGCCGCCGCCGATCGCGTAGCCGGCGACCATCGCCACCACGGGCTTGGGCAGGCGGCGGATCTGGACGTGCAGGTCGGTGACGTGGAAGCGACCCACCGCCTGGTGGGAGCCGGCGGCCGCAGGGTCGGCGCCCGTGACGTAGCCGCCGCGTCCTCCACGGACGCGCTGGTCGCCGCCCGAGCAGAACGCGTCCGGCCCCTCGCCGGTGAGGATGATCACGCCCACATCGCTGTCTTCCCGCGCGCGCTCGAACGCGTCGGAGAGCTCGACCACGGTCTCGGGCCGGAAAGCATTTCGCACCTCGGGCCGGTTGATCGTTATCTTGGCGATCCCGGAGCTCTCGCCTCCGGCCAGCTCGTAGCGGATGTCGGTGTACTCGCCTTCTGACTGCCAGCTGATGCTCACCACCAGGACTCTATGCAAGTGGCGAGAAGACCACGCGTTAGGTTCCCCTAATGGCGTCTCGCGAAATTCTGTAAGGTATCCCTAATGCCCGGTCTGTCGCGCAAGCAACTCGGATGGGGATCGCTGGGCCTGGTGGCCGTCGGCCTGCTGATCTGGCAGATCGTCAGCGCCGGCGGCGGCACCCCGGACCCGACCGATCCCACCGCGCACCTGAGCCACGTGGCGGTGGTGCTTGACAGCGGCATCCTCGTCCTGCGCGAGGGCCTGGAGACGATCCTCGTGCTGGCCGTGCTGACGGCCAGCATGCGCGGCGCCAACAGCGGATATCGCAAGCCGCTGGGGATGGGCGCCGGATCTGGCCGTGGGGGCCAGCGTGATCACCTGGTTCGTGGCGATCGCGATCACCGACGCCGTCGGCAAGGGCAGCCTCGACCTGCAGGCGGCCACCGGCCTGCTGGCGATCGTCGTCCTGCTGGTGGTCATGAACTGGTTCTTTCACCGCGTGTACTGGACCGGCTGGATCGCCCATCACAACCGCCGCGGCAAGCAGCTGCGCGAGGGCGCCGGCTCGGTCAGCGCCCAGCGGACCCTGTTCGGCCTGGCGCTGCTGGGCTTCACCTCGGTCTATCGCGAGGGGTTCGAGGTGGTCCTGTTCCTGCAGAATCTGCGGCTGCGCTACGGCTCGGGCGTCGTGCTCGAGGGCGTCGCGCTCGGCCTGGTGTTCGTGGCGATCATCGGCTACGCCACGTTCAAGCTGCAGGCGCGCCTGCCCTACAAGAGGATGCTGGTGGCCACGGGCATCCTGCTCGGCGTCGTGCTCCTGGTGATGGTCGGTGAGAGCGTGCAGGAGCTGCAGCTGGCCGGCTGGATCGGCACGTCGCCGGTGAACGTCAACATCCCCGGCTGGATGGGCCTGTGGTTGGCGATCTTCCCCAACGTCGAGACGATCGTCGCTCAGGTGGTGGCCGCCGTGCTGGTGATCGGCTCCTACTTCCTGGCCGAGGAGCTGCGCGTGCGGCGTCCCCGTCGGCGTGGTGCCCCGGTCGCCGTGCGGGCGAGCGCGCCGCCGGGCGTTCCCACCACGTAGGTCCGCTCGCCGGATGGAGTCCTGGCTGGCGCGCGCCGCGCGGATGCATGGCGAGCGCGTCGGCCATCGCCGCGCCCAGCGAGACGTCTGAGCTACGCCGAGCTGTACGAGCGCGCCCGCGCGACGGCCGGCGCGTTACGCGAGCGAGGCGTGGTTCACGGAGACCGGGTCGCCTTGGCGCTGGACTCGGCGGCGCTCGTCCCGGCGCTGCACGGCTGTCTGCTGCTGGGCGCCGTTGCCGTGCCGATCGACCTGCGCCTGAACCCCGCGGAGCGAGCCGTCCGCCAGGCAAGCGCCCGTCTGGTGCTGGAGCGCCCGCTGGCCGGCGAGCCGATCGAGCGCCCGTACGCCCCCGAGCCGTCCGAGATCGCGACCCTGATGTTCACCTCGGGCACCACGGCCGGCCCCAAGCCGGTGGAGCTCAGCTACGACAACTGGCTGTGGAACGCGCTGGGCTCCGCGCTGGCCCTCGGCCTCGACCCCGACGAGCGCTGGCTGTGCCCGATGCCGCTGGCCCACGTCGGCGGTCTGTCGATCCAGCTGCGCAGCGCCATCTACGGCACGACCGTGGTGCTGCACGACCGCTTCGAGACCGGTCGGGCGCTGGCCGCCCTGATGGACGCGGGCGCGCGGGTGACGATCGTCTCGCTGGTCCCGACGATGCTGGCGCGGCTGCTCGATGCCGGGCTGCGCCAGCCACCGACGCTGCGCCGGGTGCTGCCTGGGAGGCGGCCCGATATCTTCTTCGCTGCTCGCGCGCGCCGAGCAGGCCGGCGTTCCGGTCTCGCCCTCGTTCGGGATGACCGAGACGTGCTCGCAGGTGGCCACCGACGGCTTCGCGCTGCTGGGTGCCGAGCTGCGGGTCGCCGACGACCAGGAGCTGCTCGTGCGCGGGCGGGCGGTGTCGGCGAGCGCGCTGTCCGAAGATGGCTGGCTGCACACCGGCGACCTGGCCGAGCTCGACGACCGCGGCCGGCTGGCGATCATCGGGCGCAAGAGCCGACACGATCGTGAGCGGCGGCGAGAACGTGGCGCCGGCCGAGGTGGAGGCGGCGCTGCTGGAGCATCCTGCGGTGGCCGACGCCGCCGTGCTCGGGCGACCCGATCCGGAGTGGGGCGAGGCGATCGTCGCCCAGCTCGTGCTCCGCGACGGTGTCCGCGCAGACGCCGACGAGCTGCGCGAGCACTGTGCCGCGCGGCTCGCGCCCTTCAAGGTGCCCAAGCTCTACGAGGTCGTCACGCACGTGCCCCGCGGCGTGACCGGCAAGCTGCTGCGGCGCGAGCTGCGCTGACCCGGACAGCGGCCATGTCACATCGATCGACGTCACATCATTCGGCGTATGATCGAGCGGTGTCCGCCGACCTGACGATCGAGCAGCTGGCCGCCCAGACGGGCATGACCGTGCGCAACATCCGCGCGCACCAGGCGCGCGGACTGCTGGCGCCGCCCGAGGTGCGCCTGCGGGTGGGCTACTACGGGCCCGAGCACGTCGCCCAGCTGAAGCTGATCAGCGATCTGCAGGCCGACGGCTTCAACCTGGCGGGGATCAAACGGCTGCTCGACGACACCCCCGAGACCGCCGAGCGCCTCGCGCGCTTTCGCGAGGCCCTGACCGCCGCCCGGGCCACCGAGCCGTCGCAGATGCTCACCCTGGCCGAGCTCGATCGGCGCTTCCACGTCGACGCCGCGGACGCGCCGCGGGTGCTCGCGCGCGCCGAGCGCCTGGGGGTGCTGCTCCCCGCAGGCGACGGACGCTACGAGGTACCCAGCCCGTCGCTGCTCGCGGTCGCCGAGCGGGTTGTGGAGCGGGGGATTGCCCTGGAGGACGCCCTGGGCGTGTTCGAGCAGATCGAGCACCATTGCGATGCCGTCTCGGCCGCATTCGTCAAGCTGTTCATGACCGAGGTCTGGGAGCCGTTTCAGCGGGCCGGCATGCCGGTCGATCGCTGGCCGGAGATCGATGCCGCGATCGCCAGCCTCAGGCCGTTGGCCACCGACGCGCTGGAGGCGATCTTCGGACAGCGGATGAGCTCTCAGATCGAGACCGCGTTCGGTGAGCTGACGCGTCGGCTGGCGCCGCCCGACGCCGACGAATAGCCTTCGACGGCAATGGCCGTCCCGGACCCCGACGAGCAGCGCGGCAACCAGCGCGACGCCTGGGAGCGGGCCGCCGCGGGCTGGGGCAAGCGAGCCGAGCGGATCCGCGACTGGGGCATGCCCGTTTCGGTGGCGATGGTGGAGGCGCTGGCGCTGCAGCCTGGCCAGCGCGTGCTGGAGCTGGCCGCCGGGCCGGGCGACACGGGCTTCATGGCCGCCCAGCTGGTGCTTCCCGGGGGAACGCTCGTCTGCAGCGACGGGGCGGACGCGATGCTGGAGGTGGCGCGCGCCCGCGCCGCCGAACTGGGCGTCGACAACGTCGAGTTCAAGCAGCTGGAGCTGGAGTGGATCGACCTGGAAGCGGCCAGCGTCGACGCCGTGCTCGTCCGCTGGGGGATCATGCTGATCGTCGACCCCGCTGCGGCCGCTCGCGAGATCCGGCGAATCCTCCGCTCCGGCGGTCATGCCGCGTTCGCCGTGTGGGACGCGCCGGAGCGAAATCCATGGGCGGTGATCCCCAGCCGGGCGATGGTGACGCTCGGTTATGCGGAGCCGCCGGACCCCGAGGCGCCGGGGATGTTCGCCCTGGCCGGCGACGGCCGCCTCACCGAGCTGCTGCAGGACGCCGGCTTCCAGGACGTGGTGGTCAAACCGGTGGCGCTCGAGCGCAACTACGACGCCGTGGACCGCTACATCGAGGAGACGATCGACATGTCCCCGATCTTCAGCGCCACCTACAGGGAGCTGAGCCCCGCGGAGCAGGCCCGCGCGGTCGCCACCATCACCGCCGAGGCGCAGCCCTACGTGGCCGACGACGGATCGGTCACGCTGCCCGGCAGCTCGCTGGTTGCAAGCGCCGGTGCGTGACAGCCAGCTTGCAAGCTGAAAGCCCGCTTGCAGGAGTTTTCGCGGGGGCCGCGACGGACGACACTTCGCGCCATGCGAACCTGGAAATTGCCCCTGCTCATGGTGACCGCGGCGCTCTGCGCCCCCGGCACCGCCTCGGCCGCCTTTCAGCACGTGGTCGCCCCTGGCGAGTCCCTTTACGCGGTTGCCGCCGCGGATGGCCTGTCGATCGATCAGCTGGCCGCCGCCAACGGACTCTCGCCTGACTCCCAGCTGATCGCGGGCTCCTCGCTGGCGATCCCGCCCCAGAGCGCGTCCGTGAGCAGCTCATCGAGCGGCTCTGTCAGCTCGGCCCCGGCCGAGACGACGAGCGCGCCCGCATCCTCGGGCAGCGGCTATCTGGTCCAGCCCGGGGACACGCTCTCGGGCATCGCCGCCCGCTATGGCGTCAGCGTCGACGACCTCGCCGCCGCCAACGGCCTGGAGCCCGCCGGGATCCTTCCGGCCGGCGACACGCTCAGCATCGGCGGTGGCTCGAGCTCCACCCAGGAGGTCGCCAGTAGCCCCGCCCCCAGCACGGCCGCCGCCCCGGCCTCGAGCTCGGCCGGCGCGCAGCCGACGGCCGAGTCGGTGAGTCCGTCCGATGTGGGCGCGATCGCCGCCCAGAGCGGCGTCTCGCCGTCGCTCGCCCAGGCGATCGCCGACCAGGAGAGCGGCTTCAACAACAACGAGGTCTCCAGCACGGGGGCGACCGGCGTGATGCAGATCGAGCCGGGCACCTGGAACTACATCCAGAGTGACCTGGGCGGTCCGACGCTGGCCCCGGGCTCGGCGAGCGACAACGTCCGTGGTGGGGTGCTGCTGCTGCACTCGCTGCTGGACCAGACCGGGGGAGACCCGGCGCTGGCCGCGGCCGGGTACTACCAGGGCCTGGCCTCGGTGCGTGCCCACGGCATGTACTCAGACACCCAGCAGTACGTCAACAACGTGATGGCCCTGCGCAGCCGCTTCGGCGGCTGACGGCACGGAGGGTCGCGCCTTGTAGGCTGCGACTCATGTTCTACGACGACGACGCAGACCTCCACAAGCTCGACGGCAAGACCGTCGCGATCATCGGCTACGGCTCCCAGGGCCACGCCCACGCACTCAACCTTCAGGACTCCGGCGTAGACGTCGTCGTCGGTCTGCGCTCGGGCTCGCCCAGCGTCGAGAAGGCCAAGGCGCATGGGCTGAAGGTGATGGAGCCGGCCGACGCCGCGTCGGAAGGCGACATCGTGATGCTGCTGGCTCCCGACGAGCTGCACGGCCAGATCTGGGATGCCGGTCTCAAGGACGGCATCGCGCCCGGCAACACGCTGATGTTCGGCCACGGCTTCTCGATCCACTACGAGCAGGTGGTGGCCCCGCCGGACGTCGACGTCGCGCTGGTGGCGCCCAAGGGCCCCGGGCACCTCGTGCGGCGCCAGTACCAGGAGGGCTCCGGCGTGCCCTGCCTGGTGGCCGTGGCCCAGGACTCCTCCGGTGACGCGCTGGGCGTTGCCCTCGCCTATGCCAAGGGCATCGGCGGCACCCGCGGCGGCGTCATCGAGACGAGTTTCAAGGACGAGACCGAGACCGACCTGTTCGGCGAGCAGGCCGTGCTGTGCGGCGGCGTGACCGAGCTGGTTCGCGCCGGCTACGAGACGCTCACAGAGGCCGGGTACGACGAGCGCCTGGCCTACTTCGAGGTCCTGCATGAGCTCAAGCTGATCGTCGACCTGATGTACGAGAAGGGGATCAGCGGCATGCGCTACTCGATCTCCAACACGGCGGAGTACGGCGACATGACCCGTGGTCAGCGGATCATCGGCCCGGAGACGCGGGCGGCGATGAAGCAGGTCCTCTCAGAGATTCAGTCCGGCGACTTCGCGCGCGAATGGATCGCCGAGAACCGCGCCGGCCAGGAGAACTTCAAGCGCATGCGCTCGGAGCAGGCCGGGCACCAGGTCGAGGTCGTGGGCAAGGGCCTGCGTGAGCAGATGGACTGGATCGACACCGAGTGGCAGGAGTAGCGCCCGGCGCACGGTTACAATCCGCCGGGCTGTCGTAACTGGCGCGAAAAGGTGGGTTGACCACCGTGGAGCGACGGCCGCTGACCGCCGCGCGCCTGGGCATCGAGACCACTACCCGCGGGAAGGCTCATGACCCAGACCACGATTGACCTTCAGATACCGACCGACCTCAAGCCGGCCGACGGGCGCTTCGGGTCGGGTCCATCGCGCGTGCGCCCGGCGCAGCTGGCGCATCTGGTCGACGCCGGCGCGAGCGTGATGGGCACCTCGCACCGCCAGCGACCCGTCAAGCAGGTGGTGGGGCGGGTTCGCGCCGGGATCGAGGAGCTGTTCAATCTGCCCGACGGCTACGAGGTGGCGCTGGGCAACGGCGGCACGACCGCATTCTGGGATGCGGCCACCTGCTGCCTGGTGCGCGAGCGCGCGCTGCACCTGACCTTCGGGGAGTTCTCCGCCAAGTTCGCGATGTGCACGATGCAGGCGCCGTTCCTCGCCGACCCGGTCGTGCTCGACGCCGCCGCCGGTTCCGCCCCCGACCCGCCGCAGCGACCCGTCGGTCGACGTGATCGCCTGGGCGCACAACGAGACCTCGACCGGCGTGATGGTCCCGGTCAAGCGCCCGGCCGGCTCAGAGGCCGCCCTGGTGCTGATCGACGCCACTTCCGGCGCGGCCGGGCTGCCCGTCGACGTCGCCGAGTCAGACGTCTACTACTTCGCGCCCCAGAAGGGGTTCGCCTCCGACGGCGGATTGTGGCTGGCCGTGCTGAGCCCGGCGGCGTTGCAGCGGATCGAGGAGCTGGCCAGCGAGCCGCCGGACGAGCGCTGGGTCCCGGACTTCCTCTCGTTGCCGACCGCGCTGGAGAACTCCCGCAAGGACCAGACCTACAACACCCCGGCGATCGCCACGCTGCTGATGCTGGCCGACCAACTGGACTGGATGCTGGAGCGTGGAGGCCTCGATGCGATGGTCGCCCGCACCACCGCCTCCAGCACGTATCTATACGAGTGGGCCGACGGGCACGAGCACGCCACGCCGTTCGTGACCGACCCGGCCAAGCGCTCGCTCGTGGTGGGCACGATCGACTTCGACGACGGCGTCGATGCGGCCGCCCTGGCGGCGACGCTCCGCGCCAACGGGATCGTCGACGTGGAGCCATATCGCAAGCTCGGACGAAACCAGCTGCGGATCGCGATGTTCCCGGCGACCGACCCGGCTGACGTACAGGCGCTGACGGCGTGCATCGACTACGTGCTCGAGCGCTCGGCATGACCCGCGTCCTGGTGGCGGAGAACATCGGCACCTCGGGCATCGAACTGCTGCGCGAGCACTTCGACGTCGACCTCGGCCTCGACTGGGAGCCCGAGCAGCTCGGCGAGCGGATCGGGAGCTACGAGGGCCTGCTGATCCGCTCGGCCACCAAGCTCGACGCGGGGCTGATCGAGCGGGCCGCCTCGCTGCGGGCGGTCGGTCGGGCCGGCGTGGGGGTCGACAACGTCGACGTGGTGGCGGCGACCAAGCGCGGGATCCTCGTCGCCAACGCCCCGGAATCGAACGTGATCACGGCCGCCGAGCACACGATGGCGCTGCTGCTGGCGCTGGCTCGCAACATCCCGCAGGCCCATGCCTCGCTGACCAGCGGGAAGTGGGAGCGCTCCAAGTTCAGCGGCACCGAGCTGTCCGAGAAGACGCTGGGGATCCTCGGCTTCGGCCGCATCGGCCAGCTGGTCGCCCAGCGCGCGCGCGGCTTTCAGATGCGGGTGATCGCGTTCGATCCCTATGTGGGCGCCGAGCGCTACCGCGAGCTGGGCGTGGAGAAGGCCGAGTCGCCCGACGAGGTGTACGCGGCCGCGGACTTCCTGACCCTCCACCTGCCCAAGAACCCGGAGACCGAGGGCTGGCTGAACGCCGAGGCGCTGGCCAAATGCAAGGACGGCGTACGGGTGCTGAACGTGGCCCGCGGCCCGCTGGTCGTCGACGAGGACCTGCAGGCCGCGCTGGACTCGGGCAAGGTGGCGGGCGCGGCGCTCGACGTGTTCCGCTCCGAGCCGGTGACCGAGCACCCGCTGTTCCACTACAAGAACGTGATCGTCACCCCACACCTGGGAGCATCGACGGCCGAGGCCACCGACCGGGCCGGCTACCAGGCGGCCGAGCAGGTGATCGCCGCCCTCACCGGCGGGGTGGTCACGAGCGCCGTGAACGTCCCCGCCGTCTCGGCCGAGGACCTGGAGGTGCTGGGGCCGTTCGTGCCACTGTGCCATTCGCTGGGAGCGATCGGGATCGCCCTGGCGGTCGCCGAGGGCTCCTCGGTCGACCACATCCAGACCGACTTCTTCGGCCGGCTGGCCGAACGCGACACCCGTCTGCTGGCGATCGAGGTGCTGCGCGGCGCGATGACCGGCCACACCGAGGAGGAGGTCAACGCCGTCAACGCTCCCTCGATCGCCGAGGAGCGGGGGATCCGCGTGGTCGAGGCCAAGCACTCGACGGCCCGCGACTACACCGACCTCGTGCGCGTCGAGGTGACCGCCGGTGAGAACAAGGTGCGCGTCGGCGGCACGCTGATCGGACGGCGCAACCGCCCGCATCTGATCGAGGCCTGGGGCCAGCGCTTCGACGTCCAGCTCGAGGAGCACATGACCCTGTTTCGCTATCGCGATCTGCCCGGCATGCTCGGCCGGGTCGGCACGGCGTTCGGCGAGCACGGCGTCAACATCGTCTCCGCGGCCGTGGGGCGCCAGCCCGACGAGAGCGTCAGCGGCGACGGCCGCCTGGCGGCGATGGCGATCACGACCGCCTCGCCGGTGCCACGCGAGGTCGTCGAGCAGATCGTCTCCAGCGACGGGTTCGTCGCCGGCCAGACCGTCGCGCTCTAAGAACTTCGCGGCAGGAACACGACAGCGCCGCGCAGGCCGTCGACGAGCTGCCCGTCGAGGTCCAGGGCGGCGCCCATGTCCTCCAGTGAGGCGAACCCGTGAACCTTCTCGCGCGCCTCGACGATCAGCGTCGCGACGTCGCCGTCGACTCCCGGGAGCTTGAGCAGCGCGGTGACGGAGGCGTTGTTGACGTCGACCAGGCCGGCGTCGGCCGCGCCCTTGACGTCGGGGCGGCCGATGCCCATCTCGCGTGCCAGGTCAGGCCTCTCGCGGGCCAGTCTCGTCGCACGCTCCCGCTCGCGCAGCCGCTGCTCGCCGGCCTCCTCGGCGGCCAGCAGCGGCGAACCCACCTGCCGTTCGTAGGCACCGCGGATGATGAACGACGTCGCCATGGCGCCGACCCATCCGACGATCAGGAAAAAGCCGGCCAGGTTGTCGCTGCCCGGGTGGCCGCTCGCCGAGTCGGCGACGAAGCCGGCGACGACGAAGGCGCACCACAGAACGCCCCACAGCACCCAGCTCAGGACGTGCGCCTTGATGCCGGCGTAGATCGGGGCCCAGGCGCCCAACCCGATCGGGATCAGCGACAAGAACGGCCAGCGGCTACGTGTGGCGACAGTTGTGCCCGGTGTCATCCGCGGCAAGCATGTCACCTCTGATACGGCGGACGCGCTTGCTAGGCTTTGCGGCGCGATGGCTTTCCGCCTCGACCTTGCACTTCTTCTCCTCCTCCCCCTCCGGGGGGAATAGCGCGCCGGCGGCCGCACGTAGCCGCGAACCAGCACCGAGAAGAAGCCAAGTTCGAACCTAGAAGGAGAGACCATGAGCAAGCCGGACGACCCCAACCGAGTACTGATCTTCGATACGACGCTGCGTGACGGGGAGCAGTCGCCGGGCATCTCGCTCAACACGCAGGAGAAGCTGGAGATCGCCCAGCAGTTGGCGCGGCTTGGGGTGGACGTGATCGAGGCCGGCTTCCCGATCACCTCGCCGGGGGACTTCGAGGCCGTGCAGGCGATCGCGCGAACGATCGACTCGGGTCCCACCCAGCCCCCGGTGATCGCCGGGCTGGCCCGCACCCACGTAGGCGACATCGACGCCGCCTTCAACGCCGTCAGGGACGCCGAGCGGCCGCGCATCCACACGTTCGTCTCCACCTCGGACATCCACATCAAGTACCAGCTGCAGAGCACCCGCGAGGACGTCAAGGGCCAGGCCCGCGCCGCCGTGGCCCACGCCAAGCAGTACCTCGACGACGTGGAGTTCTCGCCGATGGACGCCACCCGCGCCGATCTGGACTACACCGCGGAGGTCGTCCAGATCGCGATCGACGAGGGGGCCACCACGATCAACATCCCCGACACCGTCGGCTACACGATCCCGACCGAGTACGCGGAGTTCCTGCGCGGCCTGTACGAGCGGGTCCCCCGGCTGCACGACATCGTTCTCTCCGTGCACTGTCACGACGACCTGGGGCTGGCGGTCGCCAACTCCTTCGCTGGCCTGCTGGCCGGCGCGCGGCAGGTTGAGTGCGCGGTCAACGGGATCGGCGAGCGCGCCGGCAACGCGTCGATCGAGGAGATCATCATGCTGTTGCACACCCGCCAGGAGGCCGTCGGACTGAGCACCGGCGCGGTGACGCGGGAGATCGCCCGGACCTCACGCATGGTGTCGCGCCTGACCGGCTACGCGGTGGCGCCCAACAAGGCGATCGTCGGTCGCAATGCGTTCGCGCACGAGTCCGGCATCCACCAGGACGGCGTGCTCAAGGAGCCCAGCACCTACGAGATCATGGACGCCAGGACCGTCGGTCTCGACGACGTCAATTCGATCGTGCTCGGCAAGCACTCCGGCCGTCACGCGCTGCAGCAGGCCCTCACCGAGCTCGGCTTCGAGCTGAGCGGACAGGCCCTCAACACGGCCTTCAAGCGCTTCAAGGAGATCGCCGACAAGAAGAAGCAGGTCACGGCGATGGACCTCGAGGCACTGGTCACCGACGAGCTGCGCTCCGAGATCGCCGGCTACACGCTGCAGTGGTTCGACGTCGAGGCCTCATCGCGCCGACCCCCGCATGCCACCGTGGGCGTGCTCGGGCCCGACGGCGAGGAGCTGGTCGGCTCGTTCACCGGCGACGGTCCGGTGGACGCGATCTTCCATGCCATCAACGCCGCTACCGCGGTCGACGCCAAGCTCAGGGAGTTCCGCGTCGACGCGGTGACCGGCGGCCAGGACGCGCTCGGTGAGACGTCCGTCGTGCTGGAGGTCGGAGGGGTCACCGGCTCGGGGCAGGGGGTCTCCACCGACATCCTCGAGGCGGGGGCCAGCGCCTACGTGCGCGCGCTCTCCAATGCGGTGCGGCGGCAGGGCATCCTGGCCGAAGCCGAGACGGCCACGGCGAAGGCGCCCGAACCGGCACGCGCGCCCTAGGAGACGCGCTTACGATCAGTCACCAGCCGGCGCCGTCGGCCGCGACCAGCAGTCCCTGCCGGTAGCCGGACGCGAGCACGCGGATGCGCGGCTCGGAATCCATGAAGTTGGAGCCCATCGCGGCCGCGCTCTCGGCGTTGGGGGCGATCGTGCGCACGCGCGCCCCTCGGCGCCGCAGCGCCAGGGCCTCGATCGACACCGCCGAACGAGCCACGTTGCGCATCACGGCCAGCAGCGTGGAGCTGGTGCCGAGGCTGGCCGTGGGGTTCAGACACAGCACGTGCGTGTCGCGGCCGGCCGGGGCGGCGTCGAGGTTGGTGGGCGACCACACGCCGCCGTCGACGTATTCGCGTCCGCCGATCGTCACCGGGGCGAACAGCCACGGGACCGTGCACGATGCCTCCACCGCCTCGGCGACGGTGGCGTTCGGGGCCCGCGGGCTGCCGAACACGACCCGGCGCCCGGACCGTCGATCGACCGCCGCCACCCGCAGGCGCCCGTCGAACCGGGCCCCTGACCGTTGCACCTGCTCGCGCAGCGAGGACAGCGTGTCCGGCGGGCGGGGAAGACCGCGCAGCAGCAGCGCACGCACCAGCGCGCCTCCGGGCGCGGCCACTCCGAGCGCCAGCGGTGCGAAGGTGGCGCTGGCGGCCAGGGCCGCGCCACCCGCGCGCCGCGCGGCTGCGACCGCCGCCACGGCCAGGCCGCGCGCCGGGCCGGTGCCGCCGATCTCCAGCTCGGTGCCGACCGACGACGGGCGGCGCGGGGAGCTGCCGGAGGCCAGGTGGGCGGCCACGATCGCGCCCGCGGAGGTGCCCACGAACGACTCGCAGTCACGCAGGTCCACGCCGGCGGCATCCTCGATACCGGCGAGGACGCCCATCATCCAGGACTCGCCGAGCACGCCACCACCGCCGAGAACGAGCACGTCGGGCCGGGTTCGCATCGGCGGGAGGGTAGCGGTGGACTCAGCTCGTCCATGTAGCGCGACCCATCGCGGCTGAGCAAGCGGCGGTGTGCGTCGTGGTTGTTTCGTGCATTGAGGCGCCGCTCGACATCCGCCGCGTGCTCGCGCCAATTGGCCGGGATACCGGGGCTGACGTCCCAGATCAGGGACAAGCTGGGTCACACGCGCGGTCATCGGCTGCTCACCCGCCCGCCCGGCGCCTGGAAACGTCCGGATCGAGGCCGTCCGGACAGCGGTTTGGATGGTTCCGGCGCCCCCCGCCGTAATCGTCCATGCCGGCCAACTCACGGCGTCGAAACGGATGTTTCCAGGGACGCGGCACCCTTCTACGATGCCTGATCAGCGAGGCTGGCCGCGCCACCCCGGGGCTCTAAGCAGACAACGTACGCACGTACGTGATAGCGTACGCGCCCATGGTGGCGACGACAACCAACGCCTCGGTGGGCTCGCGGGTCCGGGCCCTGCGGGAGGCCATGGACCTGTCCCTGCGCGACCTGGCGGTGCGCTCGGGAGTGAGCGCGCCGATGCTGTCGCAGGTGGAGCGGGGGGAGACCAGTCCGACGCTGCAGGTGGCCACTCGCATCGCCCATGGCCTGGAGCTGCGGCTCTCGCAGCTGCTGCGCCTGGACGAGGACGGCGCCGTCAGCGTCGTGCGCCGCGACGAGCGGCGGATGGGACCGAGCGGCGCCGCCGGCCATCGCTACGAGATCCTCACGCCGCCGCTGCCCGGCCAGCGGGCCGAGCTGTCCCGCCACCAGCTGGCGGCCGGCGCCGTCACGGGCGGCCCGGGCGATCCGCCGATGCACGAGCCGGGAAGCCGCGAGACCGCGCTGGTGGAGTCCGGAGCGGTGACGCTGGTATGCGACGGCGCACGCCACGAGCTGGGCGCGGGTGACTGTGTGACCTTCGACGCCGATCTGCCCCATCATTTCGAGAACCCCGGAGACGAGGAGGCCGTGCTGCTGGCCGTGGTCAGCGCGGGCCTTCGAAGGAGCTGAATCCAGACATGCCCAAGAGCCTGTTCGACAAGATCTGGGACGACCACGAGGTCGCTTCCGGCCTGCTGTACATCGATCTGCACCTCGTCCACGAGGTCACCAGTCCGCAGGCGTTCGACGGATTGCGCCTCGCCGGCCGGAAGGTCCGCCGGCCCGATCGCACGCTGGCCACCGCGGACCACAACGTCCCCACGGACGGGACGCCGGTCGCCGAGCGCATCCGCGACGAGCTGTCACGCGTGCAGGTCCAGACGCTGGAGCGAAACTGCGAGGAGTTCGGGATCCCGGTCTACTCGCTGGGCTCCAATCGTCAGGGGATCGTGCACGTGATCGGTCCCGAGCTGGGGGTCACCCAGCCCGGCATGACGATCGTGTGCGGCGATTCACACACCGCCACGCACGGGGCGTTTGGCGCGCTGGCCTTCGGCATCGGCACCAGCGAGGTGGAGCATGTGCTGGCCACCCAGTGCCTGGTCCAGCGAAAGCCGAAGTCGATGCGGATCTCCTACATGGGCGAGCTCGGCTTCGGGGTGACCGCCAAGGACCTGATCCTGGCCACGATCGGCCAGATGGGCGTCGCCGGGGCCGTCGGTCACGTCGTCGAGTTCGCCGGACCGGCGATCCAGGCGTTGTCGATGGAGGGCCGGATGACGGTCTGCAACATGACGATCGAGGGCGGCGGACGGGCCGGCATGATCGCTCCCGACGAGACCACCTTCGAATACGTGATCGGCCGCGAGGCGGCGCCGCCCGAGGTGCCCGACGCGTGGCGCGAGTTGCGCAGCGACGATGGGGCCGCCTTCGACACCGAGATAGAGGTCGACGCGGCCGGGATCAGCCCGATGGTCACGTGGGGCACCAACCCGGAGATGGTGGTGGGCGTCTCGGCCGAGGTGCCCGATCCCGAGGACGACGGCGACGAGCGAGCACTGCACTACATGGGCCTGGAGGCGGGGACGCCGATCCAGGACATCAAGCTCGACCGCGTGTTCATCGGCTCCTGCACGAACTCACGGATCGGCGACCTGCGGGCCGCCGCGGAGGTGATCGGCGGGCGCAAGGTGGCCGACAGCGTGTACGCGATGGTCGTGCCGGGCTCGGCGCAGGTCAAGCTCCAGGCTGAGCAGGAGGGTCTGGACGAGGTCTTTCGCAACGCCGGCTTCGATTGGCGCGGCGCGGGCTGCTCGATGTGCCTGGGCATGAACCCCGACATCGCCGCCCCCGGCGAGCGGGTCGCCTCGACCTCGAATCGCAACTTCGAGGGCCGGCAGGGCGCGGGTGCTCGCTCGCACCTGGTCTCGCCCCAGATGGCCGCCGCGGCGGCGATCGAGGGCCATTTTGTCGATATCAGGGAATGGGAGGCCTAGGCCATGAAGGCGATCGAGACGATCACCGGCCGTGTCAGCGTGCTCAACCGCGACGACGTCGACACCGACCAGATCATCCCCAAGCAGTTCCTCAAGCGGGTGGAGCGCACCGGGTTCGGCGAGTACCTGTTCTACGACTGGGCCAAGCAGCCCGACTGGGATCTGCCGGCCAACCCGATTCTCGTTGCCGGTCGCAACTTCGGTTGCGGATCCAGTCGCGAGCACGCTCCATGGGCGCTGGAGGACTACGGGTTCCAGGCGATCATCGCCCCCAGCTTCGCCGACATCTTCCGCTCCAACTGCACGAAGATCGGGCTGTTGCCGGTGGAGCTGGACGCCGAGGCGTGCGCTTCGATCCGGGAGTCCGGCGAGGCTCAGGTGGACCTCGCCCAGCAGGAGGTGCGCTGGCGGGCACCCAGCCCCACCGGCGAGCAAGGATCAGCCGGCGCCACAGGTGGCTGGGTCGGCACCGCGCGCTTCGACATCGACCCGCAGATCAAGCACCGGCTGCTCAACGGTCTGGACGACATCGCCCTGACGCTCGGGCAGGACGACGCGATCTCCGAGTACGAACGCGACCGCGAGCGCTCGGGGCCGGTGACGGTGGCGCTGTGAGCGCCCGCGACTGGGACGCCGCCACCTATGACCGGATCTCGGCTCCCCAGCAGCGCTGGGCGGCTGAGCAGCTGGACCGCCTGGAGCTCAACGGCGACGAGGTGGTGCTCGACGCCGGCTGCGGCAGCGGCAAGATCACCCTGGAGCTGGCGCGACGCGTCCCCTACGGCACCGTGTATGCCGTTGACGCGTCGCCGTCGATGGTCGCCCACACCCAGGAGGCGCTCGGCGATCGCGCTGTCGCCATGTGCCAGGACCTGGCGCAGCTGGCGCTGCCCGAGCCGGTGGACGTGATCTTCTCCAACGCCACCTTTCACTGGATCCCCGACCACGATGCCCTGTTCGCCGCTCTACACCGCAACCTGAAGGCCGGAGGGCGCCTGATGGCACAGTGCGGCGGGCGCGGCAACATCGACACCTTGCGCACGCTGGCCGACGAGGTCGCGGCAGAGGCGCCGTTCGCCGAGCACTTCGTCGGTTGGGTGCGGCCGTGGAACTACGCCACCGCCGAGGAGACCGCCGAGCGCCTGCAGCGGGCCGGCTTCGCCGAGGTCGCCACCTGGCTGGAGGACCGACCGACCGAGCTCGACGAGCCGCGGCCGTTCATCAGCACGGTCTGCCTGTTGCGCCACCTCGATGCGCTTCCCGAGCAGCTGCGTGAGCGGTTCGTGGATACCGTCATGGCGCGGCTCGCCCGGCCCGTGGTGCTCGACTACGTGCGCCTGAACATGACGGGCCGGCGAGCGGGCTGATCAAAGATCGTTGAGGACGACCTGGATGTCGATGGTCTCCACCTTGCCCTCGAACGTGCCGAAGTCCGTCCGTCGAGACCCGACAGCTCCCGGATGGCCTCGGTAGAGCGTGCACAGCCCGCTCTGGCACTTGAGCTGGCCCTTGTAGGCCTTCTTGACCGCCTTGACGGTGCTGCCGGGATGGATGCCCTTGGAGGTGTGGTAGCGGCTGGAGTTGGCCGCCATGAAGTCGGACAGGTCGGGGCGGTGGATGGTGTCGAACTCGACGTTGATCTGGTCGCCGTCGAACTCCAGCGCGGCGATCTTGCCCGACACGCGAATCGTGTGCGAGGGTTTGCCGAGGCGGTGCTTGACCTGGGCGGGGGTGAGGCCGAGGGGCACGCCCGCGATCGACTTGTAGAGGACGATCTTGCGGGGCAGGGGGCGAGCCCCGGCCGGCATGGCCGCGGCCACCGTGGCCAGGCCGACGACTCCGGTGATCATGAGCTTTCTGAGCATGCGGGCCTCGTACCCGCCGCGGGTCGGTGGGTAACCGGGCGCGAAGCCTGGCCACCCGCGATCCAGTAGCTTGGCGGGCCGTCATGGCTCCCCGCGTCGTCCTGCTCCCCGGTGACGGGATCGGCCCCGAGATCATCGCCCCCGCGGTCGAGATCCTGGGCGCGGTCGGCGCGCGGTTCGACTACGAGGAGCACGCCTTCGGCGGGGCGTCGATCGACTCTCACGGCACGGCGCTGACCGACGAGACCCTGGCCGCGTGCCGGGACGCCGACGCCGTGCTGCTGGCAGCCGTCGGCGGGCCCAAGTGGGACACCACGGACCCGGGCAAGCCTCGGCCCGAGCAGGGACTGCTGGAACTACGCAAGGGTCTGGGGCTGTTCGCCAACCTGCGCCCGGTCAAGCCGCTGCCCGCCCTCTATGACGCAAGCCCCCTGCGGCGAGAGATCATCGAGGGCACCGATCTGCTGGTCGTGCGCGAGCTCACCGGCGGGATCTACTTCGGGGAGAAGACTCGCACCGCGGACCGCGCCTCGGACGCGTGCGTCTACACGCGGGAGGAGATCGAGCGGATCGCCCGAGTGGCGTTTCGCGCGGCGCGTTCGCGCGTGACCAGCGTCGACAAGGCCAACGTGCTGGAGACCAGCCGTCTGTGGCGCGAGGTGGTGCGCGAGCTGCACAGCGCCGAGTTCCCCAACATCGAGCTCGAGCACCTGCTCGTCGACAACGCGGCCATGCGGCTGGTGTCGGCTCCACGCCACTTCGAGGTGATCGTGACCGAGAACATGTTCGGAGACATCCTCTCCGACGAGGCGGCGATGCTCACGGGGTCGCTGGGGATGCTGCCGAGCGCCTCCCTGGGCAATCAATTCCCACCCACCCACCCCGACGCCACCCCAGGGGTATTCGAGCCCGTTCACGGCTCCGCTCCCGACATCGCCGGACAGGGCGTGGCCAACCCGCTGGCCATGTTCCTCTCGGCGGCGCTGATGCTGCGCCACGGATTTGGCATGGAAACGGAGGCGGCGGCGGTAGAATCGGCGGTCGATCGTGCGCTGACCGACGGGCTGCGCACGCCCGACCTGGGGGGCGACGCCGGCACCGCGCAGGCCACCCAGGCAGTCCTAGAACACCTGCGATAAGGAGCAGTCGTGGAGCAAGCCGACCTCATCTGGCACAACGGAGAGCTCGTTGCCTGGGAGGACGCCAAGATCCACGTACTGACGCACGGGCTGCATTACGGCACCAGCGTGTTCGAGGGCGAGCGCTGCTACGACACGCCGCGCGGCCCCGCGATCTTCCGCCATCAGGACCACCTGGCCCGGCTGATGAAGTCGGCCCGCCTGTACTACATGCCGATCCCCTACACGGTGGAGGAGCTGCGCGCCGCCACGCACGAGCTGATCAGCGCCAACGGCCTGCGCGAGTGCTACATCCGGCCGATCGCGTTTCGCGGCTACGGCCAGATGGGGATCAACCCGCTGGAATGCGAGGTGTCGGTCTCGATCGCTGTCTGGCCGTGGGGCGCCTATCTGGGCGAGGCGGCCAAGCTCGAGGGCGTGCGCGCCAAGGTCTCGAGCTGGCGTCGGATCTCCGGCGACTCGCTGATTCCGCACGCCAAGGCCGGCGGTCAGTACCTCAACAGCGTGCTGGCCAAGATCGAGGCGACCAAGGCCGGCTACGCGGAGTCGATCCTGCTCGACAATCGCGGCTTCGTGTGCGAGGGATCGGGCGAGAACATCTACGTCGTCAAGGACGGGGAGGTCATCACCCCGCCCCAGACGGCAAGCATCCTCGACGGGATCAGCCGCAAGTCGATCCTGACGATCGCCCGGGACCTCGGCTACCCGGTGGTCGAGCGCGATCTGGCGCGCGCCGAGTTGACCCTGGCCGACGAGGTGTTCGTCTCGGGGACCGCGGCCGAGCTGGTGGCGTTGAGCGAAATTGACGACCAGACGATCGGGGCGGGCGGGACCGGCCCGGTCACGCGGGAGCTGCAGCGGGTCTTCGAGGACGCGCTGCGCGGCCGTGAGCCGCGCTACGCCGAGTGGCTGGACGTGGTCGACGTCCCGGCGCGGGCCGCGGCCCCGTGAGCCATATCGAGCTGTACGACACCACCCTGCGCGACGGCATGCAGGGCGAGGGGATGTCGCTGTCGGCGGGCGAGAAGCTGCGCGTCGCCCACCGGCTCGACGAGCTGGGCATCGACCTGATCGAGGCCGGCTTTCCCAGCTCCAATCCGAAGGAGCTCGAGCTGTTCGGCCTGCTGGCGGCCGAGAGCTTCCGCCACGCCGAGATCGCGGCCTTCGGGATGACCCGGCGACGAGACGTCGCTGCATCCGACGACGCCGCGCTGCGCGTGTTGGCGGAGTGCTTCGCTCCGGTGTGCACGCTGGTGGGCAAGACGTGGGCGCTTCACCTGGAGAAGGTGGTCAAGGTAGATCGACAGGCCAACCTGCGGATGATCGCCGAGTCCGTGGCCTTCCTGGTCGCCCAGGGCAAGCGCGTCGTCTACGACGCCGAGCACTTCTTCGACGGCTTCGCCGACGACCCCGTCTACGCGCTGAGCTGCCTGCGGGCCGCCGCCGAAGCGGGCGCCGAGACCGTGGTCTGCTGCGACACCAACGGCGGCACGCTTCCCCACGTGGTCGGCGCTGCCATCGCGGAAGTGGTGGCGGGGCTGTCGGGCCAGGGCGTGCCGATCGGGATCCACACCCACGACGACGCCGGCTGCGGCGTGGCCAACGCGCTGGCGGCGGTGCTCAACGGCGCCGTCCACGTCCAGGGCACGATCAACGGCTACGGCGAGCGCTGCGGCAACGCCAACCTGGTCTCGATCATCCCCAACCTGCAGCTCAAGCTGGGCTACGAGTGCCTGTCCGTCGAGCAGCTGGCCGCGCTGACGCCGGCCGCCAACTACATCGCCGAGCTGCTCAACTTCACGCCGGATCCCGACTCGCCGTACGTGGGGCGCAACGCGTTCGCGCACAAGGGCGGGATGCACGTCGCCGGCGTGACCGCCGATCCGGCGACCTTCGAGCACATCGAGCCCGAGGTCGTGGGCAACCGGCGCGAGCTGTTGATCTCCGAGCTGTCGGGCAAGGGCACCGTGCAGGCCCGCGCTCAGGAGGCCGGGATCTCGCTGTCGGACGGCGATGCCGCCGCCCTCGTGGAGCGCGTCAAGGAGCTCGAGCATCGCGGCTATCACTACGAGGCCGCCGACGGCTCCTTCGAGCTGCTGCTGCGTCGCGAGACGGGCGACTACGAGCCGCTGTTCACGCTCGAATCCTGGCGCGTGATCGTCGAGAAGCGGGCCGACGGCCGGGTGGGGACCGAGGCCACGATAAAAATTTGGACCCCGCCCGGCCCCGACGGTGAGCGGTATGTGCGCACCGCCGAGGGCAACGGCCCCGTCAACGCCCTGGATCGCGCACTGCGTGAGGCCCTGGGGGAGATCCATCCCCAGCTGCGCGACATCGACCTCGTCAACTTCAAGGTCCGGATCCTCGACGAGACCAAGGGCACGGGCGCGGTCACGCGCGTGCTGCTCGACGCCTCCGACGGTGACCGCGTATGGGGGTCGATCGGGGTGTCGGAGAACGTGATCGAGTCCTCCTGGGAGGCGCTGGTGGACTCGCTGGAGTACGGCATGCAGCTGGGCCGCCGCGACGGCGGCGGCGGCGCGCGCGTGTCGCAGGCGACAACCGCGCCAAGTACGTGACGGCCGTCGGGGTCGACTCGATCCCCCTCGCCCAGCCGGTCCTCGGGGCCGAGGAGGAGGAGCGGGTGCTGGCCGTGCTGCGCTCGGGCCGCCTGTCGCTCGGCCCGGTCACGCCGGAGTTCGAGGCGGCGTTCGCGGCTCGTGTGGGCGCCGCGCACGCGATTGCGGTCTCCAGCGGAACGACCGGGCTGCATCTGGCGCTACGGGCCGTGGGAGTCAGCGACGGCGCCGAGGTCGTCACCAGCCCGTTCTCGTTTGTGGCCAGCGCCAACGTGGCGCTCTACGAGCGCGCGCGGCCGGTGTTCGCCGACATCGACCCGGTGACCCTGAACCTGGACCCGGAGGCGGCCGCGGCCGCCGTGACCGAGCGCACGGCGGCGCTGTTGCCGGTGCACGTGTTCGGATACCCCGCCGACATGGCGGCCTTCGAGCGGCTGGGTCGTGCCGATCGTGGAGGACGCCTGCGAGGCACTGGGCGCCGAGTACGCCGACGGGGGGGCGGTCGGGGGGCGCGGCCATCCCACCGTGTTCGGGTTCTACGCCAACAAGCAGCTGACCACCGGGGAGGGGGGCATGGTTACGGTCGGCGACCCTGCGGTCAAAGAGCGCATGGACTCCGAGCGAAACCAGGGACGAGCGCCGAACATGGACTGGCTGGACCACGACCGCCTGGGCTTCAACTACCGGCTTTCGGACGTCGCCTCGGCGCTCGGCGTGGCGCAGCTGGAGCGCTTGGACGAGCTGCTGGCTGGACGCGCCCGGGCGGCGGGCTGGTATCGCGAAGCGCTGGCGGACGTCGAGGACATCACCGCGCCGTGCGCGGATGCCGGCCGGGCCCGCCGCGGCTGGTTCGTGTACGTGGTGCAGCTGCCGCGCGGCGTCAGTCGGGAGGACACCGTGCGGGCGCTGGCGCAGCGGGGCGTGACCAGCAAGCCGTATTTCCCGGCCATCCACCTGATGACCTTCTACCGCGAGCGCTTCGGACATCGCGAGGGCCAGTTCCCGGTGTGCGAGGACGTTGCCCGGCGCTCGATCGCGCTGCCGTTCTTCCCCCAGATGACCGAAGGCCAGGTGCAGCGGGTGGTGGCGGCGCTCCGCGTGGTGCTGGCACGTTGAGCGCCGGGCGCTTCGCCGAGCCCCAGGCGGACGCGTTTCGCCGGCTGAACGACTCGATCTCGTTCGATTGGCGACTTAGCCCCTACGACATCGACCAGTCGGTGGCCCACGCCGCGATGCTGGCCGCGCAGGGCATCATCTCGGCGCAGGACGGCGCCGAGCTGCAGCGAGGGCTGGAGCTCGTGCGCGCCGAGTTGGTCGACGGGACGTTCCCGTTCGCTGACGGCGACGAGGACATCCATATGGCAATCGAGCGACGGCTGACCGAGATCGTCGGGCCGGTGGGCGGTCGGCTGCACACCGCTCGCTCGCGCAACGACCAGGTCGCGACCGACGTGGCCATGTTCGTACGGGCTCACGCGCACGAGGCGCTGGAGCGGATCGCGCGGGTGGCGGGCACGCTGATCGATCAGGCCGAGCGCCATCTCGACTGGCCGCTGCCCGGCTACACCCATCTGCAGCGCGCCCAGCCCATCTACCTCAGCCACCACCTGTTGGCCTACGTTTGGATGCTGGTCCGCGATCGGGAGCGCTTCTCGGCCGTGGTCGCCGCCTGCGGGCGCCTGCCGCTGGGCGCCGGCGCCCTGGCCGGGGTGAACTTCAAGACCGACCGCGGAGCGGTGGCCGCGGCACTGGGCTTCTCCGGAGTGGCCGAGAACTCCGTCGACGCGGTCTCCAACCGCGACTTCGTGCTCGACTACCTCGCCGCCGCCGCCACCTGCGCCACCCACCTGTCACGGCTGGGTGCGGAGATCGTGCTCTGGTCCTCGGAGGAGTTCGGGTTCTGCGAGGTATCAGACGCCTGGGCCTCGGGCTCCTCGATCATGCCCCAGAAGAAGAACCCGGATGCCGCCGAGCTACTGCGTGCCAAGGCGCCGCGCCTCGCCGCCAACCTGAGCGCTCTCTACGGCGTCATGCATGGTCTGCCGCTGACCTACAACAAGGACATGCAGGAGGACAAGGAGCGGCTGTTCGACTCCTGCGACACGCTCGAGCTGTGCCTGGAGGCCACCGACGGCATGCTCGCCTCGATCACCTTCCGGCGCGAGCGCCTGGCTCGCGCCGCCTCTGACCAGTTCCTGGCCGCCACCGATATCGCCGACCTGTTGGTGCGCCGGGGGATGCCGTTCCGCGAGGCGCACGGGGTGGTCGCCGGACTGGTGCGCGTCGCCGTCGCGCAGGGCAAGACGCTGTCCGAGCTGTCTCCCGAACAGCTGAGCACCCAGTCCGATCTGCTCGACGACGAGTTCTACACGCTGCTGCGCGACCGGGCCTGGCTGGAGACCAAGGTGTCGGAGGGCGGGACCAGCCTGGGACGCGTGCGCGAGCAGCTGCAGCGCGCCCGTGCGGCGCTGCGGTGAAGCGCAGCTTCTACGAACGGCCGGTGCTCGAGGTGGCGCCTGACCTGGTGGGGTGCGTGCTCGCGCACGGCGAGACCGCCGGCGTGATCGTCGAGACGGAGGCCTATCACGAGTCCGAGCCGGCCTGCCATGCCTATGTGGGGCTGACCAAGCGGACCAGCACTCTGTTCGGATCGCCGGGGGTGGCGTACGTGTATCGCTCCTACGGCATCCACGCGCTGTTCAACGCCGTGTGCGAGCCACCGGGCGTGGGCGCGGCGGTCCTCATCCGAGCGCTGCAGCCGGTGCGCGGCCTGGACTTGATGCGGGCACGGCGCCGGCTGGAGGACGAGCGGATGCTGTGCTCGGGACCGGGCAAGCTGACCCAGGCGCTGGACATCGAGCTTCGTGACAACCAGAGCGATCTGATCGCCGGGCCGATCGTGATCTCCGAGCGTCCGCCCGAGTGGCGCGACGTGGAGATAGTGGCCGACCGGCGGATCGGGATCACCCGCGCCGCCGAGCTTCCGTGGCGCTTCTCCGCCGCCGGGAGCCGCCATCTCTCTCGGCCGGTGTCGCCCGGGGCGGGGATCGTCCCGGTGCCGACGCGGACGAGCTAGCGCTCAGGGGGAGTGGCTGCCAGGCCGGCGCCGGCGATCGGGGTGGTGACTGCTAGCCGCCGCCGAGTCCGGCGCCGCCGCTCGAACCGCCCCCGGTGCCTCCGCCGGTGCCGCCGCCCGTACCCCCGCTACCTCCCCCGGTTCCGCCTCCCGTGCCGCCGCCGGTTCCGCCGGTGCCTCCCCCGGTTCCGCCTCCGGTGCCGCCACCCGTCGCGCCCGTGCCGCCGCCGGTCGCTCCGGTCCCGCCGCCGGTCGCCCCGGTGCCGCCTCCGGTCGCGCCGGTGCCGCCGCCGGTCGCTCCGGTCCCGCCCGTTGTCCCCGTGCCCCCGCCGGTGCCGGCGCCCGTCGTATCGGTCACCGGCGGGGTCGGCGCGGTCGAACCGCCGCTGCCGCCGCTCGGGCTGCTCGAGCCCGAGCCGGTCGTGTCCGTGCCGGTGGAGCTGGAACTGGAGTGGGGATGGCGAGCGGCCCGGTCGGCGGCCTCCTGCGCGGAGATCTGGAGCGCCGAGGACATGAAGTTCTGCCAGATGATCGCTGGGTAGGTGCCGCCCTCGACCGGCTGTCCGTCGTACAGGGTGCTCATCGACACCAGCTTGTTCGGGAACCCCACCCATACCGCGGTCGTGATCTCCGGTGTCCAGCCCACGAACCACGCGTCGCCGTAGTCAGAAGTGGTACCCGTCTTGCCCGCCACGTCGACGCCCGAGATCGCCGCCGACTGCCCGGTCCCGTGCTGGACGACGCCCTGCAGCAACTCGTGGATCACCTGGGCGACCGCAACCGGCATCACCCGGTTGTAGTGCGGGACCGCTAGGACATTGCGCTTGCCGCGGCACTTGACGACCAGGCACTGCATCTGGGCAATGCCGGTGGGTCCCTCCTGCGGCGCGCCCAGGTTCGGCGTGTAGACCCGCCGCCCTCCCTCGGCGATCGTCTCGTAGGCGTGGGCCATGTCCAGCGGGGTGACGCCCTCCTTGAGGCCGCCGATGATCATCGCGGGGTTGTCGGAGACGGGCGAGCGGATCCCCATGGCCCGAGCCATCTTGGAGATGCGCTTGGTGCCGACGCCCGGGCTCAGTCCGAGCTGCGTGAACACGCTGTTGTCGGAAACGTCGGTGGCATCGGCCAGGGTGATCGGCCCCGAATACTGATTGCCGAAGTTCTTGACGTCGTAGTGCTCCTTGCCGCCGCTGTTGGGGACGGTCAGCGTGAAGGGGTGGGAGTCGAACACCGAGGACGGTCCGTATCCGTGCTCGATCCCCACCGCCAGGTCGAACGGCTTGAACGCCGACCCCGGCTGACGATGGCCCTCGGTGGCCAGATTGAACGGATACTTCTCGTAATCCTGCGCGCCGTTCACCAGCGGTCCGCCGACCATCGCGCGCACCTGGCCGGTCTTGTTGTCGATCGCCACCAGCGATGCCGCTGGGTAATTTGAGCCGGAGGGGAGCTCGGCCGCGACGGCCTGCTCGGCGGCCTGCTGCATCGGCAGGTCGATCGTGGTGCGGATCTTCAGGCCGCCGTAGTAGGCCCGGTACTCCGCGACACGCGGCGAGACACCGTGCCCGAGGCCCACAGCGGACAGGATCTGCGGTCGCAGCCAGCTGGTGAAGTACGGCGCGGCGGGCGGCTCCGCCGGCTGCTCGATGTCCGCGGCCTTGGGCACCGGCTGCCGGATGCCCTTGTCGTAGACCGATTGGCTGATGTAATGCTGGTCGAGCATGTCGCGCAGGACGAGGTTGCGCCGGTCAGCCGCGGCCTGTGGGTGAGCCAGTGGATCGAACGCCGACGGGTTGGCGACCATCCCGGCCAACAGAGCCGCTTCCCAGGGGAAGAGCTCCGATGCGCACGAGCGCCGCGGAACGCTGGTCGTGCTGTCCCCGCATCCGGGCTGGTCGGTGCCGGCGTTGGCGTCGTAGCCGTGAGCCTTGCCGAAGTACACGCGCGCGGCCGACTCCACGCCGTACGCGCCGTTTCCGAAGTAGATCGAGTTCAGGTACTCGGTCAGGATCTTGCGCTTCTTCCAGCGGTGCGTGAGGTGAAAGGCCAGCGCGGCCTCACGCAGCTTCTCGAACACCGTGCGGTTGCCCTCCTCCGAGAGCGCGTTCTTGACGAACTGCTGGGCGATCGTGGAGGCGCCCTGGGTGGCGCCGCCGGTCGCGTCGGCTAGGAAGGCCCGGCCGATGCCACGGAAGTCGACTCCCTGGTCTGACCAGAAGCGCTTGTCCTCCACGGAGACGATCGCCTGGCGCATCGTCGGCCCGATCTGGTCGAAGGTGTCGATCACCACATGGTTGGGCGGCGCGAAGATGCCGATCGGACGCCACTCGTCGTCATACAGGTAGGAGTTCTGCTCGTGCTTGTACTGCTGGCGATTCTCCAGCTGCGGCAGGTCTGAGGCGACCGCCATCATCATTCCGAACACCGTCGAGACGATCGCCAGCGCCCCCAGCCCGGCGAGGATCGACAGCAGTCGGAGCTTGCGGACCTTGGGTTTGGCCGGCCGGCCGTCACGGTCGCGTCGCCAATGACGGCGCGGTGCCTTGAACGGCACCGGAGCCGGCGGATCGGGACGCAAGTGTCGGATGTGATCGTCGTCGCTCATGCGATCGAGGCGCCGCTCTCCACGGCGGTCGGCCAACCCTGGCCGGGGGGTACGCGGTTGCGTAAACCGCCCCATGCCCGGACCTGGGCAGCACTCGCAAGGCGGCGGCGAGAGTCTAGCATCGGGGGCCGTGGGCCCCCGATCCTCCCCGCTCTCGATCCCGCCGACCGACGACGCTGCGAAGCGACCACCCTCGGCCTCCGGGGACGCGCAGCAACAGGCCGCCTGGCTGGCCCGCAACGCCGTCGACTCCCTGCCCGATGGGGCGCTGGCCGAGAAGCTGGCCAGCGGCCGCCAGCTCCGGGTCAAGCTCGGTATCGATCCTACGGCGCCGGACATCCATCTGGGGTTCACGGTCGTGCTCGGCAAGCTGCGCGAGTTCCAGGACCTCGGCCACCGGGTGGTGCTGATCGTCGGCGACTACACCGCGCGCGTCGGGGATCCCAGTGGGCGCTCCTCCACCCGCCCGGTGCTCGATCCGGCCGAGATCGACGCCAACGCGCAGACCTTCGAGCGTCAGGCGCTGAAGGTGCTCAAGGATGACCCCGAGCTGCTCGAGGTCCGCTTCAACGGGGAATGGCTCGACATGGAGATGTCCGACCTGTTCGCACTGCTGCGCCGGGCGACGGTCGGTCAGATCCTCGAGCGCGACGACTTCGCCAAGCGCTACGCGGCCCACGAGCCGATCTCGCTGCTCGAGCTGCTTTATCCGCTGTTGCAGGGCTATGACTCGGTGGCCGTGCAGGCGGACGTCGAGCTCGGCGCGACCGACCAGAAGTTCAACCTGCTGCTCGGCCGCCATGTGCAGTCCGCCTACGGACAGGCCCCGCAGGCGATCCTCACGATGCCGCTGCTGATCGGCATCGACGGCGAGCGCAAGATGTCCAAGTCGTTTGGCAACTACATCGGGGTGACCGACAGCCCGGACGAGATCTACGGACGCACGCTGAGCATCCGCGACACCCTGCTTGAGAACTGGTACTCGCTGCTGCTCGACTCACAGCCGCCGGCCGAGCTGTCCCCTCGCGACGCCAAACGCGCGCTCGCGCGAGAGTTGGTGACGCGCTTTCACGGCCGGCCGGCGGCCGACGAGGCGCAGGAGCGCTTTGACCGCGTCCACGTCCGCCACGAGCTGCCGGAGGAGATCCCGCTCGTGCCCTGGACGGCTGAGGGGGGCCAGGTGCACCTGCCAGCGTTGCTGGCGCGGGCGTTTGCGGTCTCGACGTCCGAGGCGCGGCGGGGACTGGCGCAGGGCGCGGTCAGGCTCGACGGCGAGCCCGTGGCAGCCGACACGCTCGACCTGCCCGTTGCCGACGTCGACGGGCGCGTGCTGCAGCTGGGCAAGCGCCGCTTCGCGCGCGTCCAGGTGACGTCGCCGGTGCCAGAATGACCGGCCCGCCACGCCGGCCCGCATGACCGTCAGCGGCGGGCTCCTGCGGCTGCAGACCTCAGGCGACGGCGAGGTCGTCGACCTCACCGAGGGGGTCGTGCGGATCGTCGCCACTTCCGGCGCCTCCCGCGGCGTGGTGACCGTGTTCGCCGTGGGTTCCACGGTTGCGGTGACCACGATGGAGTACGAGCCGGGCGGCGTCAGCGACCTGCGCTCCCTGCTCGATCGGCTGATCCCCGCCGAGGGCGCCTACGAGCACAATCGGCTCAACCACGACTCCAATTCGCATGCTCATCAGCGGGCGTCGCTGATCGGCCCCTCCGAGACGATCCCCGTCGTCGATGGGGGGCTGATGCTCGGGACCTGGCAGCAGATCGTCCTACTCGACTTCGACGATCGGCCGCGAGAACGCACGGTCAGCGTCCAGGTCGTATCCTGAGCACCGCCGACTACTGGCCCTCCGGCGAGATCGCAAATCCGCGACGAGACCGGTGGTGAGCGCTATAGTTGTCGGTCCGCCCCGGGACCGGCAGTCCGGACCCGGGAGCGCCCCTGAGGAAGAAAACCTTCCTGAAGAGGTGCGACGGTCTTTGAAAACTCAACAGCATGCACACTCATCGATCGATCCCTCGATCGAGATTGTGTGTCCAGGTTCGACGCCGTCGCTCCTGTGCTGGCCCCGTGTGGGCCGGTTCGGACGACGGTGCCAAGATTGACCCCGTCTTGCGCTGGCGCCCCATCTGTGTACTCGGGGCGCCGACCAACGGCTTCTAGTCGCTGGTTACGGGCATCACCGGCTCTGCCGGCCGATGTGCGTTGGCGCAAGGGTCTGGTCCCTCCAGGGGCCGACCCAGGACTCGGACTCAGCAACCGGCGGTGACAGGTTCACCGTCGTGCACTGTGTCTGAAAATTTCCTGACGACTCTTCGTAGAAGTATGTAGTTCTTCACGGAGAGTTTGATCCTGGCTCAGGACGAACGCTGGCGGCGTGCCTAACACATGCAAGTGGAGCGACGAACCAGGCTTCGGCCTGGGGCAAAGCCGCGAACGGGTGAGTAACACGTGGGTAACCTGCCCTGATGATTGGGACAACCCGAGGAAACTCGGGCTAATACCAAATGTGCCCTCCGGCCGTAAGGCCTCTGGGGAAAGGAAGCTTCGGCCTCCGCATCGGGATGGGCCCGCGGCCCATTAGCTTGTTGGTGAGGTAACGGCTCACCAAGGCTACGATGGGTAGCTGGTCTGAGAGGACGATCAGCCACACTGGGACTGAGACACGGCCCAGACTCCTACGGGAGGCAGCAGTGGGGAATCTTGCGCAATGCGCGAAAGCGTGACGCAGCAACGCCGCGTGGGGGAAGACGGCCTTCGGGTTGTAAACCCCTTTCAGTTGGGACGAAGCTTCGCCGGTGAATAGCCGGCTGGAGTGACGGTACCTTCAGAAGAAGCCCCGGCTAACTACGTGCCAGCAGCCGCGGTAATACGTAGGGGGCAAGCGTTGTCCGGAATCATTGGGCGTAAAGAGCGTGTAGGCGGCTCGGTAAGTCCGCTGTGAAAGTCCAGGGCTCAACCCTGGAATGCCGGTGGAAACTGTCGAGCTAGAGTCCGGAAGAGGCGAGTGGAATTCCTGGTGTAGCGGTGAAATGCGCAGATATCAGGAGGAACACCAATGGCGAAGGCAGCTCGCTGGGACGGTACTGACGCTGAGACGCGAAAGCGTGGGGAGCAAACAGGATTAGATACCCTGGTAGTCCACGCCGTAAACGATGGGCACTAGGTGTGGGGGGTGTCGACTCCCTCCGTGCCGACGCTAACGCATTAAGTGCCCCGCCTGGGGAGTACGGCCGCAAGGCTAAAACTCAAAGGAATTGACGGGGGCCCGCACAAGCAGCGGAGCATGTGGTTTAATTCGACGCAACGCGAAGAACCTTACCTGGGCTTGACATGTTCCTGACCGCCGTGGAAACACGGCTTCCCTTCGGGGCAGGATCACAGGTGGTGCATGGCTGTCGTCAGCTCGTGTCGTGAGATGTTGGGTTAAGTCCCGCAACGAGCGCAACCCCCGTCGCATGTTGCCAGCATTTAGTTGGGGACTCATGCGAGACTGCCGGTGACAAACCGGAGGAAGGTGGGGATGACGTCAAGTCATCATGCCCCTTATGTCCAGGGCTACACACGTGCTACATTGGCGCGTACAGAGGGTTGCGATACCGCGAGGTGGAGCGGATCCCTTAAAGCGCGTCTCGGTTCGGATTGCAGGCTGAAACCCGCCTGCATGAAGGCGGAGTTGCTAGTAATCGCGGATCAGCATTGCCGCGGTGAATACGTTCCCGGGCCTTGTACACACCGCCCGTCACACCATGGGAGTGAGCAACACCCGAAGCCGGTGGCCTAACCCTTTTGGGAGGGAGCCGTCGAAGGTGGGGCTCGTGACTGGGGTGAAGTCGTAACAAGGTAGCCGTAGCGGAAGCTGCGGCTGGATCACCTCCTTTCTAGGGAGCCCTCCTCAGCGAGGGCACCGGATGCCGGAGACTGACCCGAGCACTCGAGTACTTCGGGAGCTACGAGGTCAGACCCTCTGAGCGCATTCCGGTCACTAGATATGTCGACCGAACCTGGCAGCCGCACAACGGTGCTCTCGAGCGCCGGGACGCGGCGCATGCTGTTGAGTTTTGAGAGACCGGCGCGCTGGGCGCCGGCCGGAGGGCAGTCTTGCCCCTGGCCAGTGTCACCGGCCCGCTCTCCTCTTCGCGGACCTTGAAAACTGCACAGTAGCCAATGTAACGGGTATCACCGAGAGAGAACTTCGGTTCTCCCTCAACAAAGATCACCGTCAAGATAGTAAGGGCACACGGTGGATGCCTTGGCACCAAGAGTCGATGAAGGACGTGAACGGCTGCGATAAGCCGCGGTTAGGCGCTGAATAGCCATTGACCCGCGGATCTCCGAATGGGTAAACCTAGCGACCGGTAATGCGGCGTTATCCCGCGCTGAACACATAGGCGCGGCGAAGACAAGCGGGGGAAGTGAAACATCTCAGTACCCCGAGGAAAGTAAATCAACCGAGACTCCCCGAGTAGTGGCGAGCGAAAAGGGGATCAGCCTAAACCTGCTGCGTGTAAGCGGTCACGCGTTGCGCAGTAGGGGTTGTAGGGCGTCTGTTCCGAGTCGTGACCGGCTCGGCGGAAGTTACAAAGTCATGCAGTAGTCGAAGCGTGTGGAACCGCGCACCGAAGAGGGCAATCGTCCCGTAGACGAAATTGCATGGCCTTCCGTCAGACGTACCTGAGTAAGTCCGCTCCCGTGAAACGCGGACTGAATCTAGGGGGACCACCCTCTAAGGCTAAGTACTCCTTGGTGACCGATAGCGGACTAGTACCGTGAGGGAAAGGTGAAAAGTACCCCGGAAGGGGAGTGAAATAGTACCTGAAACCGCGTGCCTACAAGCGGTGGGAGCGGCCTTGTGCCGTGACCGCGTGCTTTTTGCATAACGAGCCGGCGAGTTACTCGTCTGCGGCAAGGTTAAGCGATGAGCGGAGCCGTAGCGAAAGCGAGTCCGAATAGGGCGACATAGTCGTAGGCGGTAGACCCGAAGCTGGGCGAGCTACCCATGGGCAGGTTGAAGCGGGGGTAAGACCTCGTGGAGGACCGAACCGACCTAGGTTAAAAACTGGGCGGATGACCTGTGGGTCGGAGTGAAAGGCTAATCAAGCTCAGTGATATCTGGTTCTCTCCGAAATATATTTAGGTATAGCCTCGGATAAATTCCGTGGCGGCCGTAGAGCACTGTTTGGACTAGGGGCCCTACCAGGTTACCGAATTCAGGCAAACTCCGAAGACCGTCACGGCTACTCCGGGAGTCAGTTGCTGGGGGATAAACTTCAGCGTCAAAAGGGAAACAGCCCAGACCGCCAGCTAAGGTCCCTAAGTACTAGCTAAGTGGTAAACGATGTTTGAATGCAGAGACAACCAGGAGGTTGGCTTAGAGGCAGCCACCCTTGAAAGAGTGCGTAACAGCTCACTGGTCAAGTGTTCGAGCGCGGACAATGTAACGGGGCTCAAGCTAGTCACCGAAGCTGCGGGTGCGTGAGGTCTTCGGACCGATCGCGCGGTAGGAGAGCGTTCCGCCGCCAGAGAAGCAGCCGTGTAAACGAGCTGTGGAGGCGACGGAAGTGAGAATGCCGGCATGAGTAACGAAAGAGGGGTGAGAATCCCCTCCACCGATTGCCCAAGGATTCCTGAGTAAAGTTCGTCTGCTCAGGGTTAGTCAGGACCTAAGGCGAGGCCGAAAGGCGTAGTCGATGGCCAACGGGTTGATATTCCCGTACCACGTCGCGACCGTTTGACCAACGGGGGGACGAGGAAGGCTATGGGATCCCAGGCGATGGTTGCCCTGGGGTAAGCATGTAGGGGTGGCTCTAGGCAAATCCGGAGCCGCATAACCTGAGGTGCGATGCCAGCTGGCTCTAAGCCGGCGAGTCCCGAATGCCATGCCTCCAAGAAAAGCCTCTAGGGAGGTCGCGCGTGCCTGTACCAAAACCGACACAGGTGGGCAAGTGGAGAACACTAAGGTGATCGAGATAACCCTCGTTAAGGAACTCGGCAAAATCGCCCCGTAACTTCGGGATAAGGGGCGCCCCAGTAGGGTGAAACTCTTCGCGAGTGGAGCCCGAGAGGGCCGCAGTGAATAGGTTCAAGCGACTGTTTACCAAAAACACAGGTCTCTGCTAAGTCGTAAGACGACGTATAGGGGCTGACTCCTGCCCGGTGCCGGAAGGTTACGTGGAGGTGTTAGGGGCAACCCAAAGCACCGAAACTAAGCCCCGGTAAACGGCGGCCGTAACTATAACGGTCCTAAGGTAGCGAAATTCCTTGTCGGGTAAGTTCCGACCTGCACGAATGGAGTAACGACTTGAACGCTGTCTCAACGAGGGGCTCGGTGAAATTGCAGTCTCGGTGAAGATGCCGAGTACCCGCGGCTAGACGGAAAGACCCCGTGAACCTTTACTACAGCTTGGTATTGGGGTTCGGTCCGCTTCGCTCAGGATAGGTGGGAGGCTTGGAAGCGTCGGCTGCGGCCGGCGTGGAGCCATCCTTGAGATACCACCCTTGGCGTATTGGATCTCTAACAGTGTTCCGTGAATCCGGGCACTGGACAGTGACAGGTGGGTAGTTTGACTGGGGCGGTCGCCTCCCAAAATGTAACGGAGGCGCGCAAAGGTTCCCTCAGCACGGTCGGAAATCGTGCGTAGAGTGTAAAGGCAGCAAGGGAGCTTGACTGCGAGACCGACAGGTCGAGCAGGTGCGAAAGCAGGCCTTAGTGATCCGGCGGTAGCAAGTGGAAGCGCCGTCGCTCAACGGACAAAAGGTACTCCGGGGATAACAGGCTTATCGGGCCCAAGAGTCCACATCGACGGCCCGGTTTGGCACCTCGATGTCGGCTCGTCGCATCCTGGGGCTGAAGTAGGTCCCAAGGGTTGGGCTGTTCGCCCATTAAAGCGGTACGCGAGCTGGGTTCAGAACGTCGTGAGACAGTTCGGTCCCTATCTGCCGTGGGCGTTGGAGAGTTGAGAGGATTCGTCCCTAGTACGAGAGGACCGGGATGAACGCACCTCTGGTGTATCTGTTGTCCTGCCAAGGGCATCGCAGGTTAGCTACGTGCGGATCGGATAACCGCTGAAAGCATCTAAGCGGGAAGCCGGCCTTGAGATGAGCTCTCCCATCCCCATTGAGGGAGTAAGACCCCTGGAAGATCACCAGGTTGATAGGCCAGATCTGGAAGGGTGGTAACACCTGTAGGAGACTGGTACTAATCGGTCGAGGGCTTGACGGATATTTGATATCTGTCGCATTGGCACTGTGTAGTTTTGAAGGCCCGCGAAGGGCGGTCTCTAACAGTTTCCGGTGGCTATTGCGAGGGGGAAACACCTCTTCCCATTCCGAACAGAGCCGTTAAGCCCCTCAGCGCCGATGGTACTTGGCCCGCAAGGGCCTGGGAGAGTAGGTCGCCGCCGGTTCTTCTATACGGCCCCGCCTGTGCTTATCACCGGCGGGGTCGTTGTCGTTCCGGGCGCAGCGAGTGTCAGAGAACGCGCTGGATCGTCAGCCGGCGCGGCCCGCGTGGCGTGGGGACCTCGACGGTCTCGCCGGCGGAGTGGTCCAGCAGCGCCCGGGCCACGGGTGACTCGGCCGATAGCTTTCCGACCGCACGATCGGCCTCGGTGACGCCCACGATCGACCAGGTGTGGACCTCGCCGGTGCCCTCATCGCGGACCTCCGCGGAGCGGCCGAAGGCGAACCTATCGGTGCTGCCCGCGGCGGTCTCCACGACCACCGCTTTACGCAGTCGCTGACGCAGGCGGTTGATCTTGGTCTCCAGGTGGGCCTGGTCCTCCTTGGCGGCGTGGTATTCGGCGTTCTCCTTGAGGTCGCCGTGGCCTCGGGCGATCAGGATGCGCTCGGCGATCTCCCGCCGTGCCTCGGTCTCCAACTGCCCGAGCTCGGCCTTCAGGGCGGTGAGACCGGCTCCCGTGATGGGCTCGCCTTCGCTGTTCGATGTACTCATCCGCGCATTCTCGCAGCCCGACCCGCCGCGGCCCGGATCGGGCGCCCAGCAGCGCGACCCGCCGCGGCCCGGATCGGGCGCCCAGCGCAGCCCGACGCGGCCCGCGGTGCAGACCCGCTGCTCGCCACGTGCCACGATTCGCCGATGCATCCCCTGATCCGGTTCCTACGCACCAATCCGCAGGCCTTCGTGCTGCTGGTCATCTGCGTCGTGCTCGGCCTGGGCACCTTCGTGGCCGTGCTGATCGCGGTCGCCGGCTCGGGCTCGACCACCCCGAGCGGCGAACCGTCGGGAGCGATAGCCGCGTTCGCGGCCATACTCGGCTAGGCCCGCCGGTCTCGGCCAGGCCCGCCGTCCGCCGTCCGCTGCCGCCAGCCGCTGTGTCACCGCCGCCGTCGTCCGCCGCCGGCCGCCGTGCCGCCGCCGGCGCCCTCGGCGCTCCGTCTCGCCCGGGTGTGCGCGCCCGCATGGCAGCCACCCGCTCGCGCGCGGTTACCGTCGGCGGCGACGGGCGTGCTCAGCTCACCCGGTCGCGCCGGGAGCCAGCGGACGCCCGGCGCACGGGGGAGACGCAGTGCATGGCTCGCGGCGCTACCGACCCTCGACGGCGCTCGCGCTGCAGGCGGACCGGGCGGCGGTGAGGATGCGGCTCGGGCAGCGGCGGGTCGCCGAGAAAGTCGTCGGTAAGCGTCAGGAGCGCTCGCAGGCGATTGATTGAAGAATGGAACATACGTTCGTAGAGTAGATCGGGGCTCGGACGGAACCATGAGCGGACTTTGGACGGCCGCGGTGGGGGGCGGACGGGCGGGGCGGTCATGAGCCCCGCGACGCGGTCATGAGCTCAGTAACGCGGTCATGAGCCCAGCGATGACCACACGTCGAGCTTGGTCGCGACTCGCTCCACCACGGCGCTGGTGAACTCCGTGGTGCCGGCGTGGCCGCCGAGGTCAGGCGTCTTGATCCCCGAGGCGACCGTCTCCAGCGTGCCCTCGTAGATCGCTCGCGACGCACGCTCGCAGGCGGCGCCGTGATGGTCGGCGGCATGGCGCAGCAGCGCTCCGCAGGCGAGGATCATCGCCAGCGGGTTGGCGAGGTCCTTGCCCAGCAGCGCGGGCGCCGTGCCGTGCGGAGCCTCGGCCATCGCCACCGTCGTGTCGTATTGCTCGTCGAAGGCCAGCAGCACCGACTCGGCCCCCGCGATGGAGCCGAACATCGGCAGCACCAGGTCAGAGAGGCAGTCGCCGTCACGGTTCAGGGCGGGGATCACCAGCGGGACGTCGGTTGCGCCCGAGAGCAGTCCGGCGTACGTGGCATCGATCAGCACCGGTTGATAGTCGATCTCGGGATGGCGCGCCGCCGCCGCATCGAGCTCCTCCTTGAGCATGCCCTCATACACCGGCGAGACCGTCCATTTTGGGCCGCCGTAGACCCGGGCGCTCATCTTGGCGGCGGTGCGAAACGCGTACTCGGCGACCGCATGACACGTGGAGCGGGTGATCCGCTCGGTGCGCAGCGCCACCTCGTCGGCGCCGCCGGGCTCGCCCTCGCGCGACTCGGCCGCCCCGTAGGCGTCCTCCACCGCCATCCGGACCACCGAGATCGGGTGATGGACGCCGGCGATCGGAGCCACGCCGGGCAGCCGCCGCCCGGTGCGCACGATCACCTTGCCGTCGACGCGTTCGCGCAGGATCCGGTTGGGCGAGCCGACGTCACCGGCGCCCTCGGGCGTGATCGTGGCGGCCTTGAGGCCCAGTCCCGCCTCGCGCATCGCCGCGGCGGCCTCCTCGACCACGCCGTTGTCGCTCGCGCGGCGACTCTCCAGCGAGAGGTCGAAGCGCTCCAGCTCCAGCTCCAGGCCGAGGAGGCCGCCGTCGAGCACGCGCAGCGACTGCTCGAGCAGTTCCTGGCCGGTCTCGTCGCCCGCCAGTACCGCGATCTTCAGCGCCATGACCCCTCAACATAGCCCAGGGCCATACTCGGTCCCGGGCGATCCCCGTCACCGCCCCCAGGTGAGCGGTTACCTCGACGCTCTGCCCCGTGTGGAGCCGGCCGCCGGGGTCAGCGTCCGATGTCCTTGTAGCTGACGGTGATCGCCCGGTCGCTGTTGAGGTCGATGAAGCATTGCGCTCGCGGGGTGTAGGTCGCGCCGCCCCCACCGGGCACCGGATAGGTCTCCGTGGCCACGGAGCGGTCGCAACCGTCGATCGACGCAATCGCGTAGGTGTCGCCGCCGGGGCCCGGGTTGTCGGCTGCCACGAACAGCTGGGTCGCATCGTCATCAGAACGCTGTGCCCGCGCTCCCGAGGAGCACTTCGCAAAGACCTGGACGGTGGAGCCGTTGGGCGCCGAGCCACAATCGATGCCGGGAAAGACCTCGCCCCCGCTGCTACTCGGACCCGAAGTCACCCTGCCTTCAGGTTGCAGGTTGGTCACCGACAGCTGGTATACGGTCGGCGCGAAGAACGCCGTCATCTGACGCGGAGCGTCGTCGATGGTGACGGTGCAAGCGGGGGACGAGCCCGAGCAGACTCCGTCGCTTGAAACCCAGTGGTCGAAATGACTCCCCCGGTCGGGCGTCGCCTTCAGCGAGGCGGTCGTCCCACAGGTCCACGGACCGAAGTGCGCGAGCGACACGTAGTCATAGCCAACCGCTGCAGTCTGAGGCTCCGATCCGTCGCTGGCGGTCGCCGTCACCTGGCCCGTCGCCCACCCGTTGCCGAAGAACTCGCCCTCCAGGAGAACGTCAACGCCACCCAGGTTGGGTGCAGGACACTGATCCTCGGGTGATGGTTTCGGAGGCTTGGGCTTGGGCTTCGGTCGCGGCTCGGGCCGGAGGGGCCGCTTGGTGAGGCGACAGCTCAATGGAGCGTCGGAGGCTGCGGCACGAGGCCGCGGGTGCAATGAGCTGCCGCGCTGACGTTTCGGCGGGCGCAACGTACTGCCGCGCGGAGGTCGCTTGCAACCGGTTGGAAGCTTGTACTCCTGGGCGGATATGGCGCAGCGGTTGATATCGATGTTGCTGGTCTGTGTGGAGGGAACAAAGGTGCTGGCGAAGCTCCCCGCCACGGCTGTGCACTGCCCGAAAAATACGGAATACCGCATTTCCTGACCAATCAATTCACGCCGGCACGGATGGCGAGCGAAGGCGTCCAGCCCGGTCTCCGCACGCGCGGTGCACCCGCCGCTGGCCAGGACCGCCCCACTGCCGGTGAGGCTCTTGCCGCCCGCGACGTCGAACTCGCCGCTGACTGCGCGAGTCTCCGGTCCGCTCACCCCCAGCGTGGTCACCCCCGGGGTGGACGTGGCCTCAACCTCGCCCTCCAGACGATATGTGCAGGCGTAGGCGTTCCTCGGACATCGGACGATCGAACTCCGGCAGGTCACCGAGCCGCCCTCGGCCAGTAACTGGGAGGCCGGGGTCGACGAGAGCGTCTGCGGTTTACACAGGGGTATGGACTGAGCGCCGGCCGGGGCGGAGCTCAGGGCAATCCCCACCAACGTGAGACCAAGGGCGAAGGCGGTGACCACGACTCGACGGCGACCGTCGATGCGAGGCGCACGCCGTGACCAGCGATCCGCCACCGGACTCCGAGCGGTTGACGCGCCCGTGTACACCGCCACCCCTGATGGTCCATCGCGCGCCGTCATGTCGCGATCGCGACCGTATCCGAGATCCACCGTGCCGTCAACGTCGTCGACGGCTCCCACGGACGGCGAGCAGATAACGCTACTTCAGCCGGGAGAGCAACCGTGCCCACGGCCCGTCGGTCACGGCATCCTTCGCTTCCAGCCGGCGAACCGCCTCCGCCGATGGCAGCTTCCGCAGCCTGCGGGCCCGGCGCAGGTGACGCTCGCAGAACAGCCCGACACCAGTGGGCGCGGTCACGCCGAGTTCGTTTGACCAACCCACGATCTGTGAGCCATCGGGTCGGCTCGGAGGCGACCATCCCGGGTCATAGTCGGCGAACTCGACCGAGCCGGCAGCGTCGGACTCATAACCGCAGACCACGCAATGAGGCTTGATCGCCACGGCCAGATGATGCCAGCACAGAGGCGGTGGGCGCTTCAGCCGGCGGCCGAGGTTGCCGGCAGCAGCTCGTCGCTGCGCGCGGCCAGCGCTTCGATGACGATCCTCAGATGCTCGTCGAAGTCGACCCCCAGCTCCGCCGCGCCCTCGGTCATGTCGTCGCGGCTGACGGCGGCGGCGAACGCGGGCGTCTTCATCTTCTTCTTGACCGACTTCGGTGTCATCCCTTCCAGGCCGGAGGGTCGGACGTAGGCGCAGGCCAGCACGAACCCGGCCAGCTCGTCGACGGCGAACAGCGCCTTCTCCATCGGCGTATCCCGTGATACGCCCAGATAGGTGGCGTGCGAGGCCACGGCGCGCACCAGTTCGGGAGGGTACCCCCGGGCCTCCAGCTCCCGCAGGGCGTATCGGGGGTGCCCGGTCTCCAGATCGGGGTAGCGCTCATAGTCGAGATCGTGCAGCAGCCCCGTGAGTCCCCATAGCTCGACATCGCCATCGAAGCGAGGCGCGTAAGCGCGCATCGCGGCCTCGACGGCGAGCACGTGACGGCGCAGCGAGTCCGACTGCGTCCACTCGCAAAGGAGGTTCCAAGCTTGGGCCCGCGAATCCTGCGCCATGGTCGTTACCCTAGCTAAGAGCTCCCAGGCCATCTCGCCTGGACCTGAGTCGGCGCAGGCACCAGCAGCAGCTAGTCTCACTGGCGTCTCCACCCGACCTGTGCAAGCGACCCGAGCGAGGCCGATCCCGTTGGAGAAGTTCGTAATCGAAGGCGGCGTGCCCCTGTCGGGCACGATCACGCCCGCCGGAAACAAGAACGGCGCACTGCCGATCCTGGCCGCCTGCCTGCTCACCGACGATGAGGTGATCCTGCGCAACGTGCCGCGCATCTCCGACGTCGAGGCGATGGTGAGCCTGCTGGAGATGCTGGGCGCGCAGGTCGATTGGCGGGGACCCGACGAGCTCCGGATCGATGCCGGAACGGTGAACACCACCCAGGTCGACCGCGAGATGGCCGAGCGCATCCGGGCGTCGTTCCTGCTGGCCGGCCCGCTGCTGGCCCGCTTCGGGACCGCGCGCATGCCCCCGCCGGGCGGCGACGTGATCGGCCGACGCCGGCTGGATCCGCACCTGGATGCATTCCGCGCGCTGGGTGCGTCCGTTGACGACCAGCACCGTGAGATCACCCTGGCCGCTCCGCCGCTGGGCCTGCGGCCATGTGACTTCCTGATGGACGAGCCATCGGTGATGGCCACCGAGAACGCGCTGATGGCGGCGGCGCTGACGCGCGGGACGACCGTGATCCGCAACGCCGCGTCCGAGCCGCACGTACAGGACCTGGCGCGCATGCTGGCGCAGATGGGGGCCCCGATCGACGGCATCGGCTCCAACGTGATGACCGTCCACGGTCAGGCCAGTCTGCGCGGCTGCACGCACGACATCGCGCCCGACCACATCGAGATCGGGTCGTTCATGGCGCTCGCCGGGGTCACCGGCGGTGAGCTGGTGGTCCGCGACACGATTCCCGACGACCTGCGCATGATCTGCCTGGTGTTCGAGCGGTTGGGCCTCCGCTCCGAGGTGCACGGCCACGACATCATCGTGCCCGGCAATCAGGAGCTGAAGATCCGCAACGACCATGGCGATCACAAGCCCAAGGTCGAGGACGGACCCTGGCCGGCGTTCCCGGCCGACCTGACGAGCATCGCGCTGGCCCTGGCGACCCAGTCGCAGGGATCGGTGATCATCCACGAGAAGATGTTCGAAAACCGTCTGTTCTTCACCGACAAGCTCGTCAACATGGGTGCCGAGATCATCATCTGCGACCCCCACCGGGCGATCGTCGACGGGCCCCGCCGACTGCGGGGCGCACGCGTGGAGTCGCCGGACATCCGCGCGGGAATGGCGATGCTGATCGCCGCCCTGTGCGCCGATGGCGTCACCGAGATCGGCAACATCGGTCAGATCGATCGCGGCTACGAGCGCATCGACGAGCGTCTGCGCGACCTCGGCGCGCGCATCACACGGCTGGAAGACGCGCCCGTAACGGCGTGAGCGCGGCGGGTCGCTCCGGGGAGCCGCTCGGCCCGTCGCGGGTCGACCGCATCCCGAGCGGCACCCGTGACGTGCTGCCCGACGAGATGCGCGAGGTCCGCGGGGTGACCGACCGCATCCGCGCCGTGTTCGAGCAGGCCGGATTCGGCGAGGTGTACACGCCGGCGCTGGAGTACGAGCAGACCTTCCAGCGCACCAACATCGCGGGCGCCGCGCCGGCCTATCGCATGTTCGACGAGCACGGCGGGGTGCTGGTGCTCCGTCCCGACATGACGATCCCGATCGCGCGCCTGGTGTCGACCCGCTATACCCACGCCGAGCCGCCGCTGAGGTTCTCCTACACGGCCCACGCCTACCGCGGCGTTCGCCCCCAGCGCGGCCAGTCGCGCGAGTTCCTGCAGTCGGGAGTGGAGCTGATCGGAGTGCCCGGCGCCCAGGGGACCGCCGAGGTGCTCGGAGTCCTGTGTGCGGCTCTGGATGCCTCGGGACTGCAGAACTACCGTGTCGGGCTCGGCGACGCCTCCCTGTACCCCTCGCTGCTTCAGGCCTTCGGCGTCGTGCCCGAGCGCCAGGAGGTGATCCTCACCGAGTTGGCCGCCGGCGACTTCGTGGGCGTCGACCGCGAGGTCAACGCCCTCGGGCTCCACGAGGACGACGCCGCGCTGCTGCTGCGCCTGGCCCGCTCGCGGGGCGGCCCCGAGGTGCTGGAGGGCCTGGAGGGACGTCTGCATGAGGCGCTGTCCGGAATGCGCGAGGTGCACGCCCGGCTGGCGCCGGAGGTGGCCGCCCGGATCATCTTCGACCTCGGCCTGGTCCGCAGCCTGGGTTATTACACCGGCGCGGTGTTTCAGGTGTACGACCCCGCCTACGGGGTGCCGCTCGGAAACGGCGGACGATACGACGAGCTGCTCGCCTCGTTCGGGCGTCCGCTCCCGGCGGTCGGCTTCGCGCTCAACGTCGAGCGGCTGCACATCGCGCTCACCGGGGAAGAGAGGGGACGCCGCGGTTGACCGGATTACGGATCGCTGTGCCCCGCGGGGCGTTGTTCGCCGATACGCTTGATCTCCTCGACCGGCTGGGGATCGACACGCGCGAGGTGCGCGTCAACGATCGCAAGCTGCTGTTCGAGGAAGCGGGAATCGTGACCATGCGGCCCTCGGACGTTCCCACCTACGTGGAGGCGGGCGCCGCCGACCTCGGAATCACCGGCAAGGATGTGCTGATGGAGCAGTCAGAGCGCGACGTCTACGAGTTGCTCGATCTGGGCTACGGCCGCTGCGAGATGGTGCTCGCGGGGGTCGCCGGCGAGGACCGTGCCGCCGAGGCGCTGCGTCGCCTGGGAGTGGTCAGGATTGCCACCAAGTACCCGCGGATCGCGGCCCGCCACTTCCTGGACACCGGACGTCAGGCGGAGATCGTGGAGGTCAAGGGGTCCGTCGAACTGGCTCCCCTGACCGGCCTGGTGGAGGCGATCGTGGATCTGACGGCCACCGGCACCACCCTGCGTGAGAACGGCCTCGTGATCCGCGAGGAGATCGCCACCTGTACGGCGCGACTGATCGCCAACCCGGTCGCCCACAAGCTGCGCGCGGTCGAGATCGACGGACTCCTGGAACGTCTCAGTGCAGTTTAAGCGCCTGACCCTTTCCGGCGACCCTGCGACGCTGGCCGACGAGCTGCGCGAGCTCGTGCCCCCGCCTGACACCGTCCAGGATCAGGTCGCCGAGATCATCGCCCGCGTGCGTGCCTCCGGCGACGACGCCCTGCGTTTCTACACCCGCGAGCTCGACACCGGCGGCACCACGCCGTCGGCGCTGCGGGTTCCCGACGCCGAGCTCGACACGGCGGCCAAGCGGCTGGACGACGAGCTGCGCGCCGCGCTGCGGCTGGCGACCGACAACGTCACGCGCGTCGCCCAAGCGGCGCTTGCCGACGAGCAGATGGTCAGCTTTGAGGGCCACGAGGTCAAGCTGCGCGAGGTCGCCGTCGACCGCGCCGCGGTGTACGTGCCCGGCGGCCGAGCACCGTACCCGAGCACGGTGGTGATGGGCGTGGCCACCGCTCGGGTGGCCGGTGTCAGGGAGATCGCGGTGTGCGCGCCGCCCGGGCGCGACGGCGAGGTCAACGCGACGGTCCTGGGCGCGTGCCGGCTGGCCGGGGCATCGGTGGTGTATCGCATGGGCGGGGCCCAGGCGATCGCCGCCCTGGCCTATGGATCTGAGACGGTGACGGCCGTGGACGTGATCGTCGGACCGGGAAACCTGTACGTGCAGGAGGCCAAGCGCCAGGTGTCCGGTCGCGTTGGGATCGACGGGTTCGCCGGCCCCAGCGATCTTCTGCTGATCGCCGATGACGACTCCAGCCATCCCGATCCCGAGGTGCTGGCCCTTGACCTCCTCGCCCAGGCCGAGCACGGCGCGGGCTCGCTGGTGGTCGCCATCTCCGACTCCGGGGAGCTCCTCGACGCGCTCGGCGAGCGGATCGGCGCCGAGCAGGGCCGCGAAGCCGAGGAGCAGGCGGTGATCCGGCTCGTGCAGGTCTCCGAGCTGGAGCAGGCGCTCGCCATCGCCGAGACGTTCGCTCCCGAGCACCTCCAGCTTGCCGGGAGCGGGGCCGAGGCGCTGGCTGAAAAAGTGCGCCACGCCGGCTGCGTCCTGGTGGGCGTCAACAGCGGTACGGCGTTCGGGGACTACGTCGCCGGCTCCAACCACGTGCTGCCCACCAATGCCGCGGCGCGCTTCGCCTCGGCGCTGTCCCCCCACCACTTCCGCCGGCGGATCAGCGAGGTGCGAATCGGCGACGGCGCGGCTGCCCTGGCCCGCGCCGCGGCGCCCCTGGCCCGTGCCGAGGGCTTCGAGCTGCACGCTCAGTCGATGGAGGCTCGCATTCGCGACAATGAGAGTGCATGAACCGGACCGCGGAGATCGAACGGCGCACCGCTGAGACGGACGTCTCGGTTCAGCTGGCGCTGGACGGAGCGGGGGAGGGCGAGCGCGACACCGGCGTGGGGTTCTTTGACCACATGCTGGACCTGCTGGCCCGGCACGGACGGATGGCGTTGACCGTCAAGGCTCGCGGCGACCTGCAGACGGGTGCCCACCACACGGTGGAGGACGTCGGGATCTGTCTCGGACAGGCGCTGGACCAGGCGCTGGGCGACCGGGCGGGGATTCACCGCTACGGCCACGCGACCGTGCCGATGGACGAGTCGCGCGCCTCCTGTGCGATCGACATCTCCGGCCGGGGGCTGCTGGCCTTCGAGGCGTCGCTGCCACCGGGGGCGATCGGCAACTTCGATTACGAGCTGACTGAGGAGTTCTTCCGCGCGCTTGCCGCCAACGCCCGTCTGACGCTGCATCTGACGGTGGAGACGGGCACCAATGCACACCATGTGATCGAGGCGACCTTCAAGGCCTGTGCTCGCGCCCTGCGCGCCGCCACCGCGGTGGATCCGACCGAGCGCGGCGTGCCCAGCACGAAGGGAACGCTGGTATGAGCAGCGCGGATCGTGGTCCGATATCGATAGTGGTCGTCGACTACGGGATGGGCAACCGGCGCTCCGTGCAGAAGGCGCTCGAGCACGTAGGCGCCACGGTGACGGTGACCGGCGATGCCGACCGCCTGCCGGAGGCCGATGCGCTGGTCATCCCCGGCGTGGGCGCGTTCCCGGCGGCGATGCGCAGCCTGCGCGAGCTCGGCCTGGTCGAGGCGATCTGCGCCCGCGCGACGGCGGGCACGCCCGTGCTGGGCATCTGCCTGGGGATGCAGCTGCTGTTCGAGCGCTCGGTCGAGCTCGAGCCCACCGAAGGCCTGGGGTTGATCGCCGGGGAGGTCTCGGCCCTGCAGGCCGGGGGGCTGCGGGTACCTCACATCGGCTGGAACGAGGTCGCGTTTCAGCGGTCGTCGCCGCTGACCGCCGGTCTGCCGCAGAGCGGCGCGGCGTTCTACCACGTGCACTCGCTGGCCGCGCGGCCACAGCATCCCGAGGACGTGGTCGCCACCACCACCTACGGCGAGACGTTCGCCACGATCGTCGCCCGTCAGAAGATCTTCGGAGTCCAGTTCCATCCCGAGAAGTCATCGGGACACGGACTGCGCATGCTGCGCAGCTTCATCGAGTGCTGCGAGGACGATTGGCAGCCGCCCGCTCTGCGGGTTGGCGCGGCCGGTGTCTCCGCGCGCGCATGATCCTCCTGCCCGCCGTCGACATCCTGCAGGGCAGGGCAGTGCGCCTGGCCGGCGGTGATTTCGATCAAGAGACCGTCTACGACGCCGATCCGCTACAGGCAGCGCAGCGCTGGGCGGGCGACGGGGCGCGCATGCTGCACGTGGTCGACCTCGACGGCGCGCGCAGTGGCACGCCGGCCAATCTGGAGCATGTGGCTCGAATCGTCGCCGGGGTGGAAGTGCCGGTGCAGGTTGGGGGTGGATTGCGCAACGCGGCGGCCGTGCGCAGCGTGCTCGAGGCTGGCGCCGCACGGGCCGTGCTGGGAACCGCCGCCCTGACCGACGTCGACTTCCTCGACCAGGCGCTCTCGGAGCACGGCGACCGGATCGTGGTCTCGGTCGACGCCCGGCGCGGGATGCTGGCGACATCGGGCTGGACCGAGCAGACCGAGGTGCCAGCCGGATCGGCGATCGGGGCGCTGGGGCGCCGGGGGGCAACGCGGTTTGTGTACTCGAGCATCGAGCGTGACGGGATGCTCTCGGGCCCCGACTTTGAGGAGGTCAGGCGCATCGCCCAGGCGGTGCGCGGATCGTTCATCTACTCCGGCGGAGTCTCGTCGCTGGAGGACCTGCGCGGGCTCGCCCGCCTGCGCCAGGTAAACCTCAGCGGGGTGATCGTCGGTACGGCGCTCTACGAGCGGCGCTTCGGCGTCGCCGAGGCCCAGGCGGTGCTGGACGGCTGATGCACTACAAGCGCGTGATCCCCTGCCTCGACGTCAGCGACGGCCGCGTTGTGAAAGGCGTCGGCTTCGTCGACCTGCGCGACGCCGGCGATCCGGTGGAGCTGGCCGCGCGCTATGACGCGTCCGGCGCCGATGAGCTCGTGTTCCTCGACATAACCGCCACCTCGGACAAGCGCGCGACCGTGGTCGAGCTGGCTCGCCGGGCAGCCGACGAGGTGTTCATCCCGTTCACGATCGGCGGCGGTATCCGGTCTGTTCGGGATGCGCAGGCGGTACTGGACGCCGGCGCCGACAAGGTGTCGGTGAATTCCGCAGCCCTCGCCGACCCGCAGTTGATCGACGATCTGGCCACGCGGTTCGGCGCGCAATGCGTGGTGCTGGCGATTGACGCCAAGCAAAGCGACGCCGCTCCGGCTCACAGCTCGTGGGAGGCGTACCTGGCGGGTGGACGGACGCCCACGGGACGCGACGCCGTGGCGTGGGCCGGCGAGGGCGTCGAGCGCGGCGCGGGCGAGATCCTGCTCACCAGCATGGACCGCGACGGCACCAACGCCGGCTACGACCTGCCGCTGACCGCGGCGGTGGCGCAGGCCGTCAACGTCCCGGTGATCGCTTCCGGCGGTGCGGGGCGGCTCGAGGACCTGAGCGAGGCCGTGCGGGCGGGCGCTGATGCGGTCCTGTGCGCATCGATCCTTCACTACGGGCACCACACGGTGCGCGAGATCAAGGATCAGCTGGCCCGTGACGGTGTCGCCGTCAGGCTGGACAGTTGACCGACGGTCGCGGAGTCATGCCGACTCTGGCCGACCCCTCACGCGGCGGCCGCGAGCCACACTGGGCCAGGTGTTCAGTTTTGTGGGTGAGACCCGACTGCGAGCAGGCCGCGGTTACGCGGCCTCTTCCACGTAACCGGCCGCTGCGCACGTATCGCAGTACGCTGCGGGGGGGACGCGCGGCTCGTAGCAACCGGGTCGGCAGCAGGTCGAGGACCGCTTCGGCCGGCCACGACCGATGCGGGCGGCCGCGGCGTCCTTGAGCTCCTCGCGCATGCGATCGAGCTCTGCCGCGTGATCCGCGCAGAACCGACGGCCCTTCTCGGCGGGCTGCTGACAGTGACTTCCGCTACGACAACGCATAGAACATGTACTATAGCAGCGGGGCACGCAGCGCCCGGTCGCTGGCTGGTTACTTGCGGGCTTCGCCGTGTCGCTTATCGGGGTGGTTTGCGGACTGACTGACACGACGCCTTGGGTGACGTTGGCGCTCATGGGCGGGTGGCGCGCGGTGGCGGGCGGGTTTGTGATGAACCGCACCGGCACGACGGCGCGCCCGGTGCTTGGCGGGCGTGTGAGCGCGGTGTCGCGGATTGGCGTGTTTGGGGGGTCGGCGGACCCTCGGCAGCAGCTGATAGATGCTGCTGTAGCCGACGAGGTAGATCGCGTGGTAGTCGGCGATCGTCGGCGTGAACGCCCCGTCGGGAAACGAGAACACCTGGTGGCCGGTGTTGACGTCCAGTCCGGCTGAGGTGCGGCTGCCGAGCACCGAGTAGTAGACGACATTGCCCAGCACCGTGGCCGATCCGGAGATCCTGCCGCCTGCCGAGTGGCGCCAGCGCAATGCGCCCGATTGTGCGTTGAAGGCATAGAAGTTGCCGTCGTAGGAGCCGATGTACACCGTCGGTCCAAGTCCCTTGGGACTGGCGACCGCCGCCGAGGCATACACATAGGCGCCGGTGGAGGTCGCCCACGCCAGCGCTCCCGTGCGAGCGCCGAACGAGTACACGCGGCCGTCGGTGTTGCCCATGTAGACGCGACCGAAGGCGACCGCCGGGGTCGAGTAGAACTGGCCCGAACCGAACCCGAAATGAGCTCCGCTGGTGCCCACGGCCCACATCCGCCGGCCGTTGACGGCGCGCACGGCGTAGGCGTGCCCCGAGTAGTCGCCGAAATACAGGACGCCGCCGACCAGCGCCGGGCCACCCTTGATCGCGCCGCCGGCCTTGAACGCCCAGTACAAGTGGCCGTTGCGCACGTTGCGGGCGAACAGGTTGCCCGCCTGGTCGCCGTAATAGACGGTCTCCCGGTTCACGATCGGCGAGGACTCGCTGCCGGCTCCCAGTGGCCGCGCCCAGATCACCCGGCCGGTCTTCATCGACAGCGCCACGAACCTGCCGGCGCCCGGGGCTTGGCCGTGGGTGGAAAGCACCGGCATCAGGACCTCCTGGTCACGTGAGGCCACGGCGGGCGAGGCGGCGGCCAGCGAGCCCACCTTGCGCTTCCACAGCTCATGGCCGTTGCGCAGGTTGACCGCGCGCGCCGAGCCGTCGTCGTCAAGCAGGTACATGACCCCGTGGAAGATGACCGGCGGGAACTCCAGCAGAGCCCCGTCGTTGTAACGCCAGCCGACGTGCAGCGGCGGTCGCAGCCTGGACGTCGCCGCGAACACGCGCGTGCGGCCGTCGTTGAAGCCATACCAGGGCCAGGAGAAGTCGTCGACCGCGCGCTTGGAGGTGCGCTTGGGGGGCGCGGGCGTCGTCGTCGGACGCGTGAACTGCACGTTGGGGTGCGAGACGTTGCCGGGCTTATGCAGCAGCACGATCGCCACGACCGCACCCAGCGCGACCACGATGACGGCGGCCGCGATCAGCCCGCGTCGCAGCCATCGCCGCGGAACGGGACTTGGCATGGCGGCCAAGCTAAGCAGATTCCATCACCCGCGACGTCACCTGCGCGCGCGATGATGGCGGGGTGGTGGGCCGATCCGCGAATCAACTGCTCGGGCGCCTGGCCGCCCTGCCGGCGGCGCGCGGGCTGCTGGAGGCGCTCGCCGATGCCGACGGCGTCTACCTCGTGGGCGGGGCCGTCCGCGACCTGCTGCGCGGCGGCGCCCCCGCCGATCTGGATCTGGTGGCCGACCGCGACATCGCCGAGCTGGTCGGAGAACTGGGCTCACTCACTCGAGCGCCGGTGCGCGTCCACGACCGCTTCGGCACGGCCACGATTGTCATGGACGCAGGGCGCTTCGATCTGGCCCGCGCCCGCCGCGAGAGCTACGCGCATCCCGGGGCGCTGCCCGACGTCGAGCCGGCACCGATCGAGGAGGACCTGCGCCGGCGCGACTTCACCGTCAACGCGCTTGCCCTGGGTCTAGGTGGCAGGCGGCGCGGCGAGCTGGCGACCGTCCCGGGCGCGCTTGAAGATCTGCACACGGGCACGCTGCGGGTGCTCCACGACCGAAGCTTCAGTGACGATCCGACTCGGTTGGTGCGACTGGCGCGCTACGCGGGCCGGCTGGGCTTCGAGCCCGACGGGCACACCGCCGGTCTCGCGCGCCAGGCGGTCGCGGGCGGCGCGCTGGCGACGGTCAGTGGGCCTCGTCTGGGGGCCGAGCTGCGCCTGCAGGCCGGCGAGCCCGACCCTCAGCGCGCTTTGGTGGCGTTGCAGCGCTACGGGCTGGCCGAGGCGCTGATCCCGGGGCTCTCGTCGCCGGATGCGGACGTCCTCGAGCGGGCGCTGAGGTTGCTGCCGGCCGGCGGCGACCGAAGCGCGCTGGTGCTGGCGGCCGCCGCCCTCGGGGTGGCGCCGGCGCAGCTGGCGACGAGCCTGGAGGAGCTGGCGTTCGCGGCCGCCCCCCGCGACACGATCCTCGCCGCCGTCAGCCGGGCGCCGGCGCTGGCGCAGCGGCTGGCCGCCGCGCAGCGCGCTTCAGAGATCGCCGACGCGGTTGCGGGTGCGCCCGTGGAGCTGGTTGCGCTCGCCGGCGCGTTGGGAGACGCTGGGGCGGCGGACGCCGCCGAGCGGTGGTTGAACGATCTGCGTCATGTCGGGCTGGATATCGATGGCGGCGATCTGCTCGCCGCCGGCGTGGCGCCCGGACCGGAGCTCGGCGCAGGGCTGCGCGCGGCCCTGGCGGCTCGGCTCGACGGCCGCGCGAGCGGACGTGAACAGCAGCTGGCCGAGGCCCTGAGAGTGGCGCGGGGCGTAGGCTGACCAGCACGCTCACCGCACCCTTTCATCCCCTGGGCGAGCACTTCGCCATCGACCTGCCCGGTGCCCGGGTGGTCTTCACCACTCGCCGCGGCGGCCACTCCGCGGGCCCCTACGCGAGCCTCAACCTCGGCTTTGCCACCGACGACGATCCCGCCGCGATGGAGCGCAACCGGGCCGACCTGCCGGCGGCGATCGGCTCGCCCGAGCCGAGCTTCGTCTACCAGGTCCACGGCGCCGAGGTACGCCGCATCACTGCCGAGAATCCGCCCCGCCCATCCGGATCGGACCGATCGGCGCGGCCGCGCATGGACGGTCAGGCGACCAACCTGCCGGGCGTGGCGATCGCGGCGCTCGTGGCCGACTGTCTGCCGATCGCCGTCGCCGGCGGTGGGGCGGTGGCGATGCTCCACGCCGGCTGGCGCGGGCTGCACGGCGGCGTGATCGCTGCCGGGGTGAGGGCGGTGCACGAACTGAGCGGGGCGAACGGCGAGCTCGAGCTCGCGGCGGCCATCGGGCCGGGCGCCGGCCCGTGCTGCTACGAGGTGGGAGACGAGGTGCACGACGTCTTCGCGGAGTACTCGAACGCACGGCGCGGCGACAACCTGGACCTAAAGGCGATCGCGCGCCGCCAGCTGGAGGCTGCGGGGGTGAGCGAGGTCCACGACATAGAGCTCTGCACGTTGTGCGCCGCGCCGGAGCTGTTGTATTCGCATCGGCGCGACGGCGGCGTGACCGGACGTCAGGCGGGAGTCGCGTGGTTGACCTGATCCACGGCCTGCAGGCGGATGTTCTGAGAGCAAATCTGGAGCGCGTTCGCGAGCAGATCGAGTCAGCGGGTCGCGATCCGGAGCAGATCGAGGTCCTGGCGGCGATCAAGTACGTGCCCGTCGAGGAGTTGCCGGCGCTCGCTGAGGCGGGCGTGAGGCTCGTCGGCGAGAACCGCGCCCAGGACCTGGTGGCCAAGTCAGAGGCGCTGGGCGACGCGTTCACCTGGGACTTCATCGGCCATCTGCAGAGCCGCAAGGTGCGCGAGATCGTGGGCCGCGTGCGGTACATCCATTCGGTCGCATCGGAGTCGGTGCTCGCGCAGCTGGCACGCCACGCGACCGAGCGCACGCAGGTGATGATCGAGGTGAATGTCGCCGGTGAAGCCGGGAAGAGCGGGATCGCGCCTGCGGAGCTGGGCGATTTCATCGAACGCTGTCCGGTGAGCGTGGTTGGCTTGATGACGATGCCACCACTTGCTCGCAGGCCCGGCGACAACCGCCGTCACTTCGCCACGCTGCGCGAGCTGGCCGAGCGCCACGGACTGGCTGAGCTGTCGATGGGGACCAGCCAGGACTACGAGGTCGCGCTGCAGGAGGGCGCGACGATTGTGCGTCTCGGTACAGCCCTGTACGACGGCGCGGCATAATCGCAGCAGGGAAATCCCGCTGTCGCAGCGAAAGACGTCAACGCACATGGCCTTCCGAGACACCTGGCACCGCACGCTCGTCTACTTCGGCCTGGCCGAGGACGAGGTCTATGACGACGATGAGCTGGAGCCCTACAGCGAGCCCGAGGTCGAGCTGCAGGACAGCTACAGCGAGCGACCGAACGTGCGCCGTCTCAACACGCGGCGCCGGCGCGACGAGATCGACGACATCTTCGCCGACGACTCGGGCAGCGAGCGACGTACCACCTCGCTGCGTCCGGTGGGCGGCGCGCGAGTGGCCAACGGCCGTGCCGGAGGCGATGTGCGAGTGCACGTCGTAGCCCCTAAGAGCTTCAACGACGTTCAGGACGTGGCCGACAAGTTCAAGGAGGCAATCCCGGTGATCCTCAACCTGCAGGGCACCGACACCGATCTGTCCAAGCGCCTGATCGACTTCTCGAGCGGGCTCACCTACGCGCTGGACGGAGGCATGCAGCGGATCGCCGACAAGGTCTTTCTGCTGACTCCGCGCAACGTCGAGGTCTCCGCGGAGGAGCGCGCGCGGCTGATCGAGAAGGGCTTCTTCAACCAGTCCTAACCGGCGGCGCGTCCCGTGCGCGGGATCGGGCGGCCGCGCAGGTAGATTTGTCGTTATGAAGATCGGCTTGATCGGCGCGGGCAACATGGCCCGCGCGCTGGCGCGTGGGTGGGGCGAGCCGGTGCTGGCTTCGGACTCCGGCTCGGGCCGCGCGGCGACGCTCGCCCAGGAGCTGGGGGGCCGCGCCGCCTCCAACGTGGAGGTCGCCCGCGAGTCCGACCTGGTCGTGCTCTGCCACAAGCCCCACCAGCTCGACCTGGTCGCCGGCGAGCTGGCCGGCGAGGTCACGGCGCTCGTGTCCGTGCTCGGTGGGACGAGCGTCGGGCAGCTGCAGAAGGCCTATCCGGGCGTGCCGGTGTTCCGCGTCGAGCCGAACACCCCGGTCGAGGTGCGGCGCGGGATCCTGTGCTATTCGCCGGCCCCGGACGTCGAGGCGGGGCTCGAGCGTGACGTGATCGCGCTGTTTGCGCGGCTTGGGCACCGTGGTCACTGTTTCCGAGGCCGTCCTGGAAGCCGCCACCTCTATCTCCGCCGTGGGCCCTGCCTACATGGCGCTGGTCGCCGAAGCGCAGGTCGAAGCGGCCGTGCGCCACGGGCTGAAGCCCGATCTGGCCGGGGCGCTCGCCGCCGAGACGATGGCGGGGACCGCAGCGCTGCTGCAGGAGCGTGGTTACGACACGCTGACCGTGCGACGCGAGGTCACCTCGCCGGGAGGCTCGACCGCCCGCGGGCTGGACGCGCTGGAGCGAGGCGGCCTGCGCGCAGCATTCTCGGACGCGATGGACCGCGTGCTGCGGGTGGCGCGATGATGCTCCTGGCGGCGTCCGTGCGGACGGACATCGCCCGCTACGTGGACGCGCTGTTCGAGGTCTACATCGCGCTGATCTTCATCTACATCCTGGTCAACCTGCTGTTCTCCTTCGGCCTGCGCGCGCCCTACGCGCGCTGGACCGACGCGCTGCTGAGCTTCCTGCGCAACGTGTCAGAGCCCTACCTGCGCGTGTTTCGCAAGTTCATCCCGCCGTTGGGCGCCTTCGATCTCTCTCCGATGATCGGGATCATCGTTCTGTACATCGCGCGCTCTGTGCTCCACAGCCTGATTGCGGGCTAGTGGCCCACTAGTGGCGATGGCGATGACGCAGTCATCCGCGGCGCGGGCGCCGTCGATGCGCCGTCTGGCGCCCTTCGGCCGGGCGCTGGCGGTGGCCGCGGCGGTCGTGATCCTCGACCGCATCACCAAGCACCTGGTGGTCACCGGGATCGCGGTCGGCGACGAGCACAAGTTCCTGCCCGGCGTGAACCTCGTGCACGTGCGCAACAGTGGGGTGGCGTTCGGCTTCTTCTCCGGCGGCGGGGCGGTCGTGCTGGTGCTGACGCTGGCAGCGCTGGGGGCGCTGGTCGTCTACTTCGTGCTGCGGCCCAACCGGCGAGGCCTGTGGGTCCCCACCGGTCTGCTGGTGGGCGGCGCGCTGGGCAACCTGATCGACCGGCTATCAACGGCTCGGTGACCGATTTCGTCAAGCTGCCGCTGTGGCCGGCCTTCAACATCTCCGACATCGCGATCACATTCGGGGTGCTGGCGCTGCTGTACGTGCTCGAGGGACCTCCGGGCCGCTGACGGTGGTCGCCGTGGCCGAGGGCCCGCTCGAACTGTCGGTGCCCGCCGAGGCGGAGGGGGTGCGGCTGGACCGCTTCCTGTCCGAACCGCTGGGGTCCCGAGCGCGAGCACAGGCGGCGATCGATGCGGGTCTGGTCACCGTGGACGGCCGGCCGCGTCCCAAGCGCCACGCTGTGCGCGAGGGCGAGCGCGTGACCGTGGTGACGGTCGATCCGCCCGCGATCGCTCCGACGAGCGACCAGTCGGCGCCGTACGAGGTCGCCTACGAGGACGAGCACCTGCTGGTCGTCGACAAGCCGGCGGGGGTCGTAGTGCATCCAGCCCGGGGCCACCGGACGGGAACGCTCGCCCAGGCCCTGACCGGCCGCGCAGCGGGCGGCGAAGATCCGTGGCGCGCAGGAATCGTGCATCGGCTGGACCGCGACACCTCGGGGCTGCTGGTGGTGGCCAAGTCAGACGCGGTGCTCCGTGCGCTCAAGGCGCTGCTGGCGGCGCGCGGCCTGCATCGCGAGTACCTGGCCCTGGTGCAAGGTCATCCGCCGGCCCGCACCGGCACAATCGACGCCCCGATCGGCCGCCACCGCCGCGACCGCCTGCTGATGTCGATCGACACAGACGATCCGCGTGAGGCGCGCACCCACTTCGAGATCGAGCGTCTGCTGGGGCATGCCGCGCTGGTTTCAATCGTCCTCGAAACCGGTCGCACGCATCAGATCCGCGTTCACATGGCGGCGATCGGTCACCCGGTCTGCGGCGACCCGCAGTACGGGACAGTCGGCGAGTTCGGGTTGCGACGGCAGTTCCTGCACTCCGCCCGGCTGGCGTTCACCCATCCCGTGACCGAGGAGGCCGTCGACGTGCGCTCGGAGCTGCCCGAGGACCTGCGGGCGGCGCTGGTGCTGGCGGGCGGCTAGCGCCCGGAGCCCGAGTGCCCGCCACCGTCACCCCCGGCCGAGCCGTCGGTGACCGCGGCGGTGGGGGAGCCGGTGTTGGGGTCGCCGCCGCCCGGCGAGCCGCTGCCTGACGAGCTGCTGTCCGGCGAGCCAATGCCTGACGAGCCGCTCGTGCCGTGGTCGCCCACCGAGGAGACGCCGTTCGATGAACCGCCGTTCGAGGAGTCGCCGCCCGACGACCCGCGGCCCGAGGAACTGGTGCCCGAGGAACTGCTGCCCGAGGAACCGCTGCCCGAGGAACCGCTGCCCGACGAGTCGCCGTTGGACGGGCCGGTGTCGCCGGAACCACCGCCCGAGGAACCGCTGGGGCCGGACCGCTCGCCGTGCCCGGGGCCCTGACGCGGCGAGCCCCGCCCTCGTTCATGGCCACGCCCGTGGCCGTCCGCGTTTGCGGCTTCCCCGCGGGCGGTCGCGGCGAGGGCATGCTGGGGTGGCCCGCTTGGTTGGTGTGCGTTCACGCGCGGGCGAGAGCACCCGCGTGCGTGAGAGCCCGCTGGCCCCGTGCCTGGGCGGCGCGGCCCGGTGTACGGCGGCGGGGCGATGATGCGCGCGGCCCGACGCCGCCGGGAGCAGCGCCGGACCCGCCCCGGCGACTGCCCCCACGGCGGCGATGACCGCGCCGCCCTTGATCACCGCGGCCGCCACGCCGGCCGACGCCGAGGTGGCCGCGGCGGCGTCGGCGGGATCGACCGGGAGGCGAGGGCGCCGGTGACCCACGCCGATGACCCAGTTGACCAGGCCGGGAGGGAGCACCGCGGCCGCCGCCCGGCGCAGCGCGGCGCGGGCGCGGTAGACCATCCCGCGCACCGCGCCCGCGCTGACCCCCAGGGCGGATGCGGCCTCGCCGTGGCTGGAGCCGGCGACGGCCGTCATGAGCAGGGCGTGACGCTGGGGCGCCGGCATCTCGGCCAGCCCGGCGAAGATCTCGCTCACGACCAGGCGCGTCTCGGGGCCGGCATGCGTGTGGGGTGCCTCCAGCGCCTCGTTGAGCTCCACCGTGTCGTGACGGGCCCGGCGCAGCACGCTGACTGCGCTGTTGTGGACGATCCCGTACAGCCAGGCACGCGGGTTGGCGACCTCGGCGCCGCGATCGCGCAGGGCCACCCAGGCGCTCATCAAGGCGTGTTGAAGAGCATCTTCGGCCCGGCCCTCGGCACCCATCAGACGAGCCGCATATACGTGGAGCTCGTGGCGGTGGCGGCCCACCAGCGCCTCGAATGCCTGCTCGTCGCCAGCTCGGGAACGCTCGACGAGGCGCAGGTCGGATTCCCGAGCCAGGGGCTTGAGAAGGACGGGGTTGCTAGGGCGTGCAGTAGCTGACACCTGACCGATAAGACCCCGCACCGGTTCGATCCTTCCCGGGGCCCGTGGCTCCGGGCTCCAGGAGCACGAAGGCCGGCGGCTCCTCGGGCCGCCGGCCTCTCGAATGGAGCTGACGGGCCTACAGCGCCAGCTCGATCTCCCGCCAGATGGCGCCGGCTGGCGACACGCTCAGCTCGGCGTCGCGCACCGTCGTCCCCGCCGTCTGCAATCCGGCAAGGCAGGTCGGGGCGTTGTTCTCGTTGCGATCGCCACGATCGCCACGATCGCCGTTGTCGCCGTTGTCGCCGTTGTCGCCGTTGTCGCCGTTGTCGCCGTTGTCGCCGTGATCGCCGGAGCCGCTCGACCCGTTGCCGCCGTCGTGGGAGCTGGAGTCGCGGTCCATGGCCTCGCAACTGACCCGCGTGTCGGGCTTGACGAGGCCGCTGACTGTCGAGCCGTCAGCCAGCTTGATCGTGAGCACGCCGTTCTGGAACGACTGCACCGTGCCGGCGGCGGGGGTGCCCGTGGTGCCCGTGTCGTGAGCGCGGAAATGCTCCAGACGGTGAGCACGCGCTTGGTCCCGGTCGCCGCCGCGGTCGCGGTCGCGATCGCCGACGTCAGGACGATGGTCGCGTCCGAGATGGTGGCTGGATGAGTGCGCCGCCGAGAGCGCCGGGAGCGCGACGAGCAGCGAGAGGCAAGCGACGGCTGCCAACAGAATGCGCTTCATGGATACCTCCTGAATGGCGCCGCTGTGGGCGAGCGCCGCTTGGGGACTGGTCTCCATGAGACGCGAGCATCCGAGCAAAGCTCACAAGAAGATTAAAAACGGCGGGGCGGCCCGTCCAAAGCCGCCCCGCCGTACTGCTGCGAACCGTTCCACCGGAGGTAGGGGAAGGGAGGTCCGGTTCGCGCTGCGAGTCGACGCCGGTGGTAGGAAGCGACGACTCGCATGGGTCCTGCAACGTCAAGCATGCCCGAAACTGGCGTAGACTAATTGGAAATCTGACGTCTACCCCGCTGACAGCGCGGACGCGACCCTGCCCCGGTCAACCCGGGGACCGCGAATCCGGCGCAGCGGGCTAATTGCTGTTACACCACTTAAGGGAGCAGAACAATGCCTGAGGTTGGCATCAAGGAGCTGCTGGAGGCCGGCGTGCATTTCGGTCACCAGACACGCCGTTGGAACCCAAAGATGCGCCGCTTCATCTTCGGCGAGCGCGACGGCATCTACATCATCGACCTGCTGCAGACCGAGGAACTGCTGCAGGAGGCCCGCGAGTTCGCCTCGAACCTCGCGCGCCGGGGTGGGACGGTCCTGTTCGTGGGCACCAAGAAGCAGGCCCGTGACGCGGTCAAGGACATCGCCGACTCCGCCGACATGCCCTACGTCAACCACCGCTGGCTCGGTGGCCTGCTGACGAACTTCCAGACGATCTCGTTGAGGATCAAGCGTCTGCACGACCTCGAGCGCTATGAGACCGAGGGGCAGTTGCAACTGCTGCCCACCCGCGAGCGGATGGCCGCCCAGGCCGATCTGGCGAAGCTGCGGGCCAACCTCGGCGGCGTCAAGAACATGCAGCGCGTTCCTGACGCGGTGTTCGTGATCGACCTCAAGACCGAGGCGATCGCCGTCCGCGAGGCCCAGCGGCTTCGCATTCCGATCATCGGGCTGGTCGACACCAACTGCGATCCCGAGGGCATCGACTACGTGATCCCCGGCAACGACGATGCGATCCGCTCGTGCGCGGCCATCACCGGCGCGATCGGCGACGTGGTCAGCCAGGGGCACAACGTGTTCCGCGCCGAGGAGGAGCGCGCGCGCCAGGAGCGCGAGCGCCAGGAGGCGGAGGAGCGCGCTCGGCGCGAGGCCGAGGAGCAGGCCCGTCGCGACGCCGAGGAGAAGGCCCGCGAGGAGGCCGAGGAGAAGGCCCGTCAGGAGGCCGAGGCAGCGGCTGCCGCGGCCGCGTCGGCGGAGACCGCTGCGGCTCCGGCCGAGCCGGCCGCACCCGCGGCCGAGCCGGCTGCGGCCGCCCCCGAGCCCGTTGCGGCTGCCCCTGAGCCTCCGGCGCCGGCCGCCGCCCCGGAGCCCGTTGCGGCTGCCCCCGAGCCTCCGGCGCCGCCTGCTGCGCCGACCCCCGAGGCCCCCCAGCCCGATGAACCAGCGGCACCTGAATCGTCCGAGGCGCCCGCTGCGGCTGAGGCGCCTGAGGCGCCCGCTTCGCCCGCTGCGCCTGAGGCGCCCGCTTCGTCCGAGGCGCCGGCACCGGCCGCCGCCGAAGACCCGGCGCCCCAGACTCCTCCGACCCCTCCGGTCGAGCCCGAGGCCGCCCCGCCTGAGCCGCCTCCCACGCCGGCGGCAGCGGCTCCTTCCGACGAGCCGACGGCCGCGACCGCCTCGGGGGCACCCGGCGAGGAGGATCCTGCGCCCACGGCCGCGGAGGAGCAGTCGTGAGCGCAGTCACCGCCAAGGACGTCAAGGCCCTGCGCGATCGCACCGGGGCCGGGATGCTGGCCTGCCGCGACGCGCTCGCTGAGGCCGACGGCGATCTGGAGAAGGCCGTCGAGCTCTTGCGGACCCGCGGCGAGGCCCAAGCCGCAAAACGGTCAACTGAAGAGGCGCGCGAGGGCGTGATCCAGAGCTACATCCACGCGGGCAACAAGATCGGCGCACTGGTCGAGGTCGACTGTCAGACCGACTTCGTGGCCCGCAACGAGAAGTTCATCGAGTTCGCACGCGATGTCGCCCTGCATGTGGCGGCCTCGACGCCGATCGCCATCAGCGAGGAGGACGTGCCCGTCGAGGAGCGCGAGCGCGAAGAGCGGATCGCCATCGAGCAGGCGGCGGACCGGCCGGAGAACGTGCGCGAGCGGATCGTCGAGGGCAAGCTCGCCAAGTGGCTCGACGAGGTCGTGCTGCTGCGCCAGAAGCACGTCAACGAGGACAAGCATGAGGGCAAGACGATCGAGGAGCTGCGTACCGCCCTGTCGGCCGAGACGCGCGAGAACATCGTGATCCGGCGCTTCTCCCGGTTCGCCGTCGGCGGCTGAGATAGTGTGAGCAACGCAGTGCGAGGCTCGGTGAGCAGATGAGTGATTCGGAGCTGATGGACGAGCTGCTCGCGGACGCCCGCGAGCGTATGAGCAAGTCGGTTGAGTCGATGCGCCACGAGTTCGGCAGCGTCCGCACCGGGCGCGCAACCCCGGCGTTGCTGGATCGGATCTCCGTCGACTACTACGGGGCCCTGACACCGCTCAAGCAGCTGGCCACGATCAGCGCCCCCGAGCCGCGCATGCTCACCGTCCAGCCCTACGACAAGAGCTCGATCAAGGCGATCGAGCGGGCGATCATGGAGTCCGATGTCGGCCTCACGCCCGGCAACGACGGCAACCTGATCCGCCTCGTGGTGCCCGAGCTCAGCGAGGAGCGCCGGCGCCAGCTCGTCAAGGTCGTGCGCCACATCGCCGAGGACGGTCGCGTCGCGATCCGCAACATCCGCCGCGACGTGATGCACGACCTGCGGGAGCTCAAGGAGGCCGGCGACGCCGGCTCCGACGACGAGCACCGCGCCGAGGTCGAGTTGCAGAAGGTCACCGACGCTCGCATCGCCGAGCTCGATGAGGTGCTCAAGCACAAGGAAGACGAAATCCTCGAGGTCTGATGGCGGCTGCCCGCGGAGAGCAGCCGGCGATCTCGGGAGCGCCCGCTGCGGCTGACGGCGAGCGGGATGGGCGGGCTAGATACATCGCGATCATCACCGACGGGAACGGTCGCTGGGCCCAGCGTCGCGGCCTGCCGGTGGTGGCCGGCCACGAGGCGGGCGCTGACACCGTCAAGGCGCGGCTGCGCGACGCCGCGCAGCTGGGCATCAAGGAGCTGACGGTGTACTCGTTCTCGACCGAGAACTGGTCCCGCGACGAGCGCGAGGTCGCCGCGCTGATGGAGATGTTCGCCCGCCGGATCGAGCTCGAAACGCCCGAGCTCGACGAGGAGGGCGTGCGCATGCGCTTCATCGGCCGCCGTACGCACCCGGTCGCGCCCGAGCTGGTGGAGCGGATGCGATGGGCCGAGGAGACGACGGCCGCCAACACCCTGATCACGCTGTTCGTCGCCTTCAACTACGGCGGGCGGGCGGAGATCGTCGACGCGGCGCGAACCTTTACCGGTAGCACCGAAGCCGAGTTCGCAGCCCATCTCTATGCACCCGACATGCACGACCCCGACCTGGTGATCCGCACGAGCGGCGAGCAGCGCCTCTCCAACTACCTGCTGTGGCAGGCCGCCTACAGCGAATTGGTGTTCTGCGACGAGCTGTGGCCGGACTTCTCGCGGGAGGCCTTCGAGCGGGCACTGGCCGAGTTCAGCGCGCGCCGCCGACGCTTCGGGGGGCGTTGATGCCCCCGGGCCGCCGCTCCCCGCCTGACCGGCGAAGCCGTGCTGCGCAACCGCGGCGCACCGCCGGGTCGGGTGACCGCCCCGCCCGCACGGATGGATCCGATAGCCGGCAGGCTCCCCGTCGCCGGCGAGCCGCCCCGCCCGCGCCCCCGCGCCGCGCTCGCGCCGGCCACGCTCGGACCTGTTCGCCCGCATTCTGGTGGCGGTTCCGGCGGCGGTGGTCGCGATCGCGTTCGTCGACGTCGGCGGCATCGCCTGGGCACTGTTCATGGCCGTGCTCGCCCTCATCTGCCTGCACGAGCTCTATCGGATGCTGCCGCGCTGGCGGCCGGTCCCGCTCGTCGGCTTCGCGTCGGCGGCGGCAATGGTCATCGGCGCCCACTTCGGTTCTGAGCGTGTGGTGCTGGAGATCGCCGTGGCCACCCTGCCGGTGGCGTTTCTCGGCGTGCTCGCCGCCGGCCGGGGCGGGACGCCGACCGTCTCGATCGCAGGCACGCTGCTGGGCGTCTACTGGATCGGTTTTGCCTTCGCGCACGCCGTGCTGCTGCGCGACGTGCTGCATGGCAACGCGATCCTGATCGACGTGATGGTCGGCACGTTCCTGGGCGACACCGGCGCCTACCTCGGCGGGCGATTGTTCGGTCGCCGGCCGTTGGCGCCCGAGATCTCTCCCAAGAAAACGGTCGAGGGGCTGGTCTGCGGAATGCTGGTGGCGATCGTCTCGGTGTTCGTGGCCGGGCTCTACCAGACGTGGATGACCCAGGGTGACTCGCTGCTTCTCGGGCTGGCGATCGCCGTGCTCGGACCGGTCGGCGACCTGTTCGAGTCCCTGGTCAAGCGCGACGCGGGCGCCAAGGACTCCAGCACGCTGCTGGGCGCGCACGGTGGCGTGCTCGATCGCTTCGACGCAGTCATCTTCACGGTCGTCGCCGCTTACTACGTCTGGACCTCCGTGATGCACTGAGGGCCGTCCGGGCCCGGGGGGCGGTTCCTAGAATCGGGGACATGCCGCGCCGGCTCGTCATCCTGGGTTCCACCGGTTCGATCGGGATCCAGGCCCTCGACGTCGTATCGCGCGCCTCTGACGAAGAGCTGCGGGTCGTCGGACTGAGCGCGGGCTCGGCGTGGGAACAGCTGGTCGCCCAGGCGAACGCCCACGGCGTCCGGCGGATCGTGCTGGCCGATCCCGACGCCGCCGCGCTGGCCGCCGAGGCGTGGACGGACGGGGAGGTGCTGACAGGACCCGACGGGCTCGTGCGCCTGATCGCCGAGTCCGAGTGCGAGCTCGTGCTCAACGGCATCGTCGGCTCGGCGGGCCTGGTTCCAACCGTGGCCGCGCTGGGCGAGGGGATCGACCTCGCACTGGCCAACAAGGAGTCCCTGGTGGTGGGCGGAGAGCTCGTCACCCAACTCGCCGAGGCCACCGGCGCGCAGATCATTCCCGTCGACTCCGAGCACTCGGCGCTGCATCAGCTGCTGGCCTCGGAGCGCCCCGGGACCGTCGAGCGGTTGATCCTGACCGCGAGCGGCGGTCCGTTCCGAGGGCGCGGAGCGCAGGAGCTGACCGACGTCACGGTGGAGCAGGCCCTGGCCCATCCCACTTGGACGATGGGGGGCAAGATCACGATCGACTCGGCGACGCTGATGAACAAGGGTCTGGAGCTGATCGAGGCCCACCATCTGTTCGGCACGCCGTACGAGCAGATCGACGTGGTCGTCCACCCGCAGTCGATCGTCCACAGCCTGATCCAGCTGTGCGACGGCGCGACGCTGGCGCACCTCGGCTATCCGGACATGCGCGTTCCGATCGCCTATGGCCTGCACTACCCCGAGCGCGTGGACGTGCCGGTCAGGCCGCTGGACCTCGTCGAGCTGGGAGCGCTGACGTTCGAGCCGGTGGATATCGAAACGTTCGCCTGCCTGCGATTGGCTCGCGAAGCCGGCACCGCGGCCGGCACGGCCCCATGCACGCTCAACGCCGCCAATGAAGTGGCGGTGCACGCCTTCCTGAACGGAAGGCTGCGATTCCTTGGGATCGCGGAGGTGATCGAGCGCACGCTGGAGCGCCTGCCGTGTCAGCGCCTGCACTCGTTCGATTCGCTGGCCGCGGCCGACGCCGAGGCGCGGCGGGTCGCCGGCGAGCTGGTGCAATCTCTGGCCTCCGCTTGAGCAACCCTTAACAAAGCGCCTGCCACACTCGAACGGCCGATGTCCTTCGTCCTCGCCTTCCTGGGTTTCGCCATGCTGATCATCCTCCATGAGGCGGGCCACTTCGTGGTCGCCAAGGCCGTGGGCATGCGCGTGGAGCGCTTCTCCCTGTTCTTCGGACCGCTGGTCGCCAAGTTCCAGCGCGGCGAGACCGAGTATGGGATCGGCGTGATTCCACTGGGTGGCTACGTGAAGATCACCGGCATGAACCCCGAGGAGAAGATCCCCCCGGAAGCGGTGGCGCGGGCCTACTACAACCAGCCGGTGTGGAAGCGGGTAGTCACGATCCTGGCCGGTCCGTTCGTCAACCTGGTGATCGCCTTCGCGCTGATCTTCGGGATCTACCTGTCGGAGGGTCAGGAAAAGGCCAAGACCGTCAACGGCCAACCGCAGTTCAGCCATCAGCTGGCCAGCGTTGGGCCGCCGGCCTCGGCGAAACTCAAGGTGGGCGACGTGATTCTCGGGGCCGACGGAAGGCGCGGGATCCAGGTGAACGAGATCACCAAGATCACGGAGTCGCATCGCTGTGCCGGGCCCCTCACGGCCAAGTGCCAGGCTCGTACGCCGGAGAAGCTGCTGGTCAGGCGCGCCGGCCGGGTGATTCAGGTGTCGGTCTATCCGACCTACGATGCGACCGCCAAGAAGATGCGCTTGGGCGTCAGCTTCCCCGGGGAAACCGTGATCGTCCCGGTCGCGGTGCCTCGCGCCGCCTCGGCCAGCATCAGCACGATGTGGAAGGTGACGACTACCACCGTGTCGACGATTTCGCGGATCTTCGAGTCCAAGGAGCGCAAGCAGTTGCACGGCGTGGTCGGCGGTTACACCGTCACCGAGCAGTCATTCTCCACCAGCGCCACGCGGGCGCTGTGGGTGCTGGCGTTGATCTCGCTCTCGCTGGCCGTGATCAACCTGTTCCCCTTCCTGCCGCTCGACGGCGGCCACGTGTTCTGGGCGGTGGCCGAGAAGGTGCGCGGTCGCCGGATCTCGTTCGCGGTGATGGAGCGGGCGGGACTCGTGGGATTCGCGCTGATCGCCGTCATCTTCGTGATCGGGCTCAGCAACGACATAACGACGCTCGCGGGTCCTGGATTCGGCGTGCGGTAGCCTCCCCGCCGCAAACGCCGGCGACTGAAGGGACGAGGAGAGCATGGAGAGCCACACGAGTGCGCCCACGGCCGGCCGGGCGGCCGACGCCGCGACTCTCACCGAGGCCCTGCGCCACACCGCCGCCGAGCACCCTGACCTCGTGGCGGTGCGGATGCCCGACGACAGCGTCTCGCTGACCTGGTCCCAGCTCCTCGATCGCGTCGATGCGCTCGCCGGTGGGCTGGCCGGACTCGGCGTGACCCGCGGCGATTGCGTGGCGATCATGCTCTCCAATCGCCCCGAGTTCCACGTGGCCGACCTGGCGGCGGTGACCCTCGGCGCCACGCCCTTCTCGGTCTACACGACGTATCCGGCGTCGGAGATCGAGTACCTGATCAGCGACTCGCAGGCCCGCGTGGCGATCGTCGAGCAGGCGTTCCTGCCGGTGATGCTGGAGGTGCGGCAGAGCCTGCCGGTTCTGGAGCACGTGATCGTCGTCGACGGCCAGGCTCCGCACGGGGTGCTGGCGCTGGACGAGGTGGAGGGGTCCGATCCCGGCTTCGACGCGGCGGCGGCCGCCGCCGAAGTGGGCGACGACGATGTGCTGACGTTGATCTACACCTCGGGGACGACCGGTCCGCCCAAGGGCGTGCAGCTCAGCAACAGGGCGATCATGTCCGCCGCGCGCGGCGCCCGTGAGGTGATCGAGCTTCCGCCCGGCGCCCGGGTGATCTCATGGCTGCCCGCGGCGCACATCGCCGAGCGGATGGCCCATCACTACATCCCGGTGATCTACGCGTGCAGCGTCACCTGCGCGCCCAACCCGCGCGAGGTCCTCTCCTATCTGCCGCAGGTACGGCCCAACTGGTTCTTTGCGGTGCCGCGGATCTGGGAGAAGCTCAAGGCCGGGCTGGAGGCGATGCAGGCCGCGCAGCCCGAGGAGCAGCGCGCCCCCGTGCAGGCGGGGCTGGCGGCGGCCGTGGAGCGCGTGCGCCTGCGTCAGCGCGGTGAGCCGGTTCCCCCCGAACTCGAGCGCCAGGTGGCGGCGGCTGACGAGCAGGTGTTCTCCAAGATCCGCGAGATGCTCGGATTGGACCAGGTGATGGCGGTCAACGTCGGTGCCGCTCCCACGCCGGTGGAGGTGCTGGAGTTCTTTCACGCGCTCGGGATCGAACTGGCCGAGCTGTGGGGCATGTCCGAGACGTCCGGCGTGGGCGCCGTCAACCGCCCCGGCGCCGTGCGGATCGGGACCGTGGGGCCGGCCGCGCCCGGGGTGGAGCTGACCCTCGCCGAGGATGGCGAGGTGCTCTGCCGGGGAGAGTTCCTGATGTCCGGCTACCGCAACCAGCCACAGTTGACCAGCGAGACGATCGACGCCGACGGCTGGCTGCACACCGGCGACATCGGGACGATCGACGCCGACGGGTTTCTCACGATCATCGATCGCAAGAAGGAACTGATCATCAACGCCGCCGGCAAGAACATGTCTCCGGCCAATATCGAGGCGGCGATCAAGTCCAGCTCGCCCTTGATCGGCCAGGCCTGCTGCATCGGGGATCGCCGCCCGTACAACACGGCGCTGATCGTGCTCGACGCAGATTTCGCGCCCGCGTGGGCGGCTCAGCACGATCTCGGCGACAGATCGGTAAAGAACCTGGCCAACGAGCCGGCGTTGATCGAGGCCGTGCAGCAGGGAGTCGACACCGCCAACACGCGGTTGGCACGAGTGGAGCAGATCAAGAAGTTCACGATCATCCCCGGCGACTGGCTGCCCGGTGGCGACGAGCTCACTCCCACGATCAAGCTCAAGCGCAAGCCGATCGCGGCAAAGTACGAAGCCGAGATCGAGGCGATGTACGCGTGAACCGCCCGCGGGCGGCCGGCCCGCGTCAGCCGCGCACGCGCACCACGATCACGCGCGAGAAGTCGGTTCCGTCAACCTGGTAGGCATAGCAGCCCGGGCGTTGCACCCGGATCAGCGACAGCCACGCCCGGCCGCCACCGCTGGCGGTCGCCTCGCCCCGGCCCGAGTTCATCAGCTGCAGTTCGTCATAGGGCCGATGGCCCTCCCCGAAGCCCACCACACCCGCACCGCCGAGCCGCCGCCCGCGGATCAGAAGCGGCCCGCGGTAGCCGACCGCGGCTCGCCAGGTGACGCGTGCCGCCAGCCAGCGGCTGCCGACGAACCGCTCCGCGGTCAGCCGCGGACCCCCGGAGGCCGACACCGGCGCCTCGCCGGCTGAAACCGGACAGCCCGAGCCATGTGAGCGGGGCAGGTGCAGCGCCCGGCGCAGGGAGGCGGGCACGGCGCCGGTGCAGTGCCCGCGACAGAGCTCGTAGGTGCCATAGCCGCCCGTCTGGGCCAGCCCGGCGGGCGCCGGCGGCGTCCCGGCGGGCAGCGGTGCCGGCGCGGTGCGCAGGACGCCGGGCGAGCTGGAGCTCCCGTCGGACATGGACGCCGAGGACGGAGACGGCGAGCTTGAGGTCGAGGTCGAGCTACCGCAGCCCCCCGCGGCGAGGGCGAGGACGGCCACGGCGCTCAGCGCACTTCGACGCACCATCACGGCGGCCTGGCGGTCCACTAACGAGTCTGGGCGGCCGTCAGCGACCGCGACAGGAGCTCGACCGGGTGGTGGATCGGCAACGGGCAGCCGAGCGCTCGCAGATGCATGTCGAGCTGCGCGGCGCAGCCGGGGTTGCCGGCGGCGATCGCCTGCGCCCCGGTCTCGATCAGATGGCGGGCCTTGCGCACCCCCAACTCGCCGGCGGCCTCGGGCTCGACGAGGTTGTAGATCCCCGCCGATCCGCAGCAGACGTCGCGCTCGGTGCCCACCTCCACAAGCTCCAGGTCGGGGATCGCCTCCAGCAGCGCGCGCGGCTGGGCGCGTATGCCCTGAGCGTGGGCCAGATGGCAGGCATCGTGATAGGCGACGCGCAGTGGCACCGGCCCGCGCGTCGCTCGTGGCTCGATCGAGCCCAGCAGCTCGGAGATGTCGCGCACGCGCTCAGAGAAGGCACGCGCCTCCTCAGTCTGCAGCAGGTCGCCGTAGTCCTTCATCGCCGATCCGCATCCGGCGGCGTTGACCACCACGTGGTCCAATGGACCGATATCGGCAAACGCTCGCATCGTCTCCTCGGCGCGGCGGCGGGCCGACGGCTCCGCGCCTCCGTGCATCTCGAGCGCTCCACAGCAGTCGGGCAACCGCGGGGCCAGGACCTCGTATCCCTCGGCGGCCAGCACGTCGACGGTCGCCTGATGGACGTGCGGGTAGAAGATCCGCTGCACGCAGCCCAGGAGCAGGCCCACCCGTCCGCGCTGGGGGCCGATGGCCGGCGTCCGCTGTGGCACGGCGCGCTTGGCGGCTCCTGTGGGCACGCGCGGAGCGACCTTGGCGAGGACGGCGAGGCGCTCGGGCAGGCGGGTCTCGACGCCGATCCTGCGACTGGCCGCCAACAGCGGGGCCAGCGCCCGCAGGCGCTTGGGATGGGGCAGCGTCTCGTAGAGCAGCCGACGTACCGCCCGCTCGCCGGGGGAACGCTGATGATGGCGCTCCACCTGCGGGCGGACGCGCTCGATCAGGCGGTCGTATTGCACGCCTGACGGACACGCGGTCACGCATGCCATGCAGCCCAGGCAGCGATCGAAGTGGGTGACCATCTCGTCCGACATCGTCGCCTCGGCGTTCAGACCGTCGTTCATGAGGACGATCCGCCCGCGCGGGGAGTCGGCCTCCGCGCCCCACAGGACGTACGTCGGGCACGTGTCCAGGCAGAATCCGCAATGGACGCAGTCGTCGATGAGGTCCTGCTCGGGCGGGCGGTGGGCGTCGAAGGCAGGCATCAGATTCCTCCTACGAATACTCCGGGATTGCAACTGCCGGCTGGGTCGAAGCGCTGCTTGACGCGGCGCATCAGCTCCAGAGCCGGGCCGGGAACAGAACCCCAGCGGTCGAGCTCCGCTCCGGCCGGGGCATCCAGGACGATCGCCACGGCGCCCGGCGGCAGGCTTTCGCGCAGACCGCTCACCGACTCGGGAGCGAGCTCCAAAAAGCTCTGGCCGAGAGCCGCTCGCCCGACGGCCGTGGCCTCGGCCTGGTCAGCGGCCCGCAGCACGTCCGCCAGGGCGCTGCGGGCAGCAGCGACCCGCACCAGCGCCCGGTCGGTCGATCGCTGACCTGCGCGCTGGCGCTCCCACAGTTGCCCGTCGGGGTCGACCACGTCGACCTGCTCCAGGTCCAGTTCGGACAACTGCCGGGCGGCGCGCTGCGCGCGACGGTCGGCCTCGGCGCCGGCGCACCGCGCAAGGACCCCGCCGCGGCCCGATCGCCAGGCGAAGTCCAGCGCTTCGAACTCAGCCGGGAACGAGGCAAGCGCCACCGCGGCCCGGGCCAGCGTGTCGGCGTCGGCGGTCGCTCCCACCGCGGTGCAGCTGTCCTCGTGCAGCGGGTGCAGGCGGACGCTGATCGACAGGATCAGGCCCAGGGTGCCGAACGAGCCGCTGAACAGCTTGGCCAGGTCATAGCCGGCGACGTTCTTGATCACCTTGCCGCCCGACGAGGCGATCGTCCCGTCCGAGAGCGCCACGGTCGCCCCGATCACCAGATCGCGAGGAGCGCCGTAGCGGTGGCGTAGAGGCCCGCAGTCACCGGTGGCGACGACCCCGCCGATCGTTGGGGAGGGGGCACCGCTGAGGGCCAGCGGCGGGTCCAGGGCGAGCATCTGGCCCGCGGCCGCGAACGTCCGCTGCGCCACCGCCAGGGGCACGCCGGCCTGCAGGATGGCCGTCAGGTCACCGGCGTTGTGCTCGACGATCTCGTCCAGGCCGGTCGTGTGAAGCTCGATCCCGTCCCCGGTGGGTGGCTCGGGGTTGCCCCAGCCGAGCTTTGAGCCCGCGCCGATGATCCGCACCGGCCGCCCGTCGGCGGTGGCGGAGGCAAGCGCCGCTGCCGCCTCTTCGAAGGTGGCTGGTGCCTGCCGCGTGACCGTCGCCATCTAGAAGCGCTCCGCGATCCCTGCCCGCTCCAGCGGGTGCTCGCGATAGGGGCCCGGGACCTCGCCGCACAGCCGCGGGGTGGGCATCACCTTTCCCGGGTTGGCGAGCCCATGGGGGTCGAATGCGCATCGCAGTCGCTGGAAGCTGTCCAGATCGGCTTCGGAGAACATCGACGGCATATAGGCCTTCTTGTCGACGCCCACGCCGTGCTCGCCGGTGATCGAGCCGCCGGCATCGACGCACGCCTTCATGATCAGACCCGACAGCTCCTCGGCCCGGCCGGCTTCGCCCTCACGCGTGTGGTCGTAGCAGACGAGAGGATGCAGGTTGCCGTCGCCGGCGTGGAACACGTTGGCCACGCGCATGCCGTACTCCTCGGCGAGCGCGTCGATTCGGCGCAGCACCTCTGACAGCCGGGTACGGGGGATCACGCCGTCCTGCACGTAGTAGGCGGGGGCGATGCGGCCCATCGAGGCGAACGCGGCCTTGCGCGTGCGCCAGATGAGGTCACGTTCGGCGTCTGACTGGGCGATCCGCACGTCCAGCGATCCGGCCCGGGTGCACAGTGCGGTCAGCTGCTCCAGGCCGGCCATGCACTGCTCGCGAGGGCCATCGAGCTCGACCAGCAGCGCGGCTCCGGCATCGAGCCGGTAACCCGCGCCCGTCGCCTGCTCGGCGGCCTCGATCGAGAGCCGGTCCATCATCTCGATCGCACCCGGGACAAGTCCAGCGTCGACGATCGCCGAGACGGCGTCCCCGGCCGCGCTCGTGTCGGCGAAGAAGGCCAGCATCGTGCGCACGCTCTCGGGGGCGGGAACCACGCGCAGGGTGATCTCGGTCGCGACCCCGAGCGTTCCCTCGGAGCCGACGAAGGCTCCCAGCAGGTCATAACCGGGCGTATCACGATCGAGATCGACCACCGAGCCGTCGCTCAGCACGACCTTGAGGGCGAGCACGTAGTTGGTGGTGAACCCATACTTGAAGCAGTGCGCGCCACCCGAGTTCTCGGCGATGTTGCCGCCGATCGAGCAGACGATCTGGCTGGAGGGATCCGGGGGATAGAAGTGGGTGGGGGAGACGGCTTTCGAAATGGCCAGGTTGGTCACCCCGGGCTGCACCACGACACGACCATCGTCGAGGTCGATCTCCAGGATCCGCCGCATGCGCGCGAGCACGATCAGCACGCCGTCCTGCACGGGCAGCGCGCCGCCCGAGAGACCGGTGCCCGACCCGCGGGCCACCCACGGCACCTGCGCCTCGAAGCAGGCGGCCACCACCTGCTGGACCTGCTCGCCGGTATCGGGCAGCACCGCCGCGGCCGGGAGCTGGCGGTAGTGCAACAGGCCGTCGGAGCGATACGTCGCAAGCTCGTCCTGGTGGGTGAGCACGAACTCGCGACCGCAGATGTTCCGCAGACGATCGAGCAACTGGGGCGATGGCAACGCCACCGCCCCAGTATTCCCGATGCGGCGGGTTTAATGCACGCTGATCTTGAAGCCGCGGCTGGTGACCGTCGTGCCGAGGTCTGAGACCGGCAGCAGGCTGTCGCTCTTCGGGTAGGTGTAGGACAGCCGTACGGTCCCGCCGGCGGTGAACTTCACCTTGGCATCGAAGTACCCGCCCCGGCCCGGCTTGACGGTCTGGACCGTCTTGCCGTTGAGCTGGATGGCGACGCTCTGGGCGCCGTCACGGCTGAGGAAGGGAGCCGGTCGCGCCGCGCCCCAGACCTCGGCCGCGGTGCCCTTCTTCAGCGACGTCTTGGGCATGTAGACCGGCAGCCGGTAGGCGTCATAGGTCGCCTTGTGCGTTCCGTTGGGGAGCTCGAGGCCGCTGGCGAACCCCTGATAGGGACCGGCGGTCGCCGGCGGGTCCTTCAGCAGGTACTGCATGTAGCTGGCGATCCGGGGGCTCTTCCAGCTGAGGTACTCGGCCCAGTTGATGTACTGGGCCGCCTTCGCCTGTGACGGATAGTGCGCGCTCGCCGGCGGGTGCGTGATGTAGCCGTACTCGTCGTTGTAGATCGCGTACTTCTTGGACGATCCGTACGCCTTGTTGGCCCGATCGAGCGTGTTCTCGAGGTTCCCCAGCTCGGGGAACGTCGCGTAGTCGGTCGTGCGGCCGTCGGTGACCGGCGATCCATTGTCCGGATACGGGTGGTCGCCGAAGCCCGAGGCGTTGAACAGGCCAGGGTGCGCGCTGCGGAACCCCTTGCTGCTCGTCGGGCAGCTCACCGTCTTGGCGGCGTTGCCGGTCAGCGGCTTGTAATTGGTGCCGATGCAGTACAGCGAGCGCAGGAAGTACAACGCCCGCGTCTGGCCGTAGTTGCCAGGGAAGCCCTGAGGGGCGGCGCTGGAGTGCTTGCCGTTACTCAGGTAGAAACCACGCGCCGCCAGCTCGCCGATCAGGATCGTGTCGTGGGCATGGTGGGCCTGCAGGGCCTTCCACCCGGCGTCGACGATGCCTCGGTAGAGGCTGGCGCCCAGCAGGGTCCGGGAGGTATTGGTCGCCTGCGGTCCGAGATCCTGGCCGAAGTTGGGCTCGTTGTAGATGACCCAGAAGCTCACCTTGGGGAGCGCGCTGTTCTGGCCCTTCGGAGTGAAGCTGCCGTCGTAGCGGGTGGCCACGGCCGACATGAACTGGCCGTAGGCCGCGGGGTCGGGCTTCCAGGCGAAGCTCAGCTCATTGACTCCCGCGGCGGGGATGTCCTTGCCCTCGGCCCAGCGCGGAGCACCGCCCGTGACCGTGAAGTCCACCTTCATGCCGTACTGCTTGGCCGCCTGGACGGCGTTGTCATACGGAGCCCATCCGGTGTACTGGGAGGCGTTGGGGTCGCTGGCGTTGAAGCCCTGCGGCTTGGTCTTCGACGAACGGGCGCTGTCGGAGAGCACCGAGTTCCAGTTGACGATGATGCGCACCGTGTTCGCGCCCAGGGCGCGGAACTCCTGGAAGGTCTGCTGCGGTGTCGTGAGGTCGCCGCCGTCCTGGATGATCGCGAGCTGCGAGCTCTTGGCGACGGAGGCCGCGGGGAGGGCCGCCAGGCCGGCGATGACCGCGACGATACCGATCGCGCCGATGGCGGCGCGGCGGGGGATGAATCTGATCTTGGGCATGGTTGGGATAACAGCTCCAGACGTTTAGAGTTGCGGCCGGGCTCACGGGAGGCGGAAGCGCGCAGGCCGCAGCGGACAGGGCTGGACGTGCGCCAGCGCTAGCGGAGCGTCACGGCGACCGTGCGGCTGAACACGCGCGGGCCGTGCGGGTAGCGCCAGCTCAGACGCACCGTGCCGCTGCCGGGGAAGGTGTGGCTGACCTCGAAGTAGCCGTGCGGCCCGGTCAGCGCCACGACCTGCACCGTCTTGAACGCGCCGCCGGAAATCGGCTCGAACTGGATCTGGACGTGCTGGGGGCGGTGAGTGGCGTGAGCGGCGTTCGGCGCCGGACGCACGCAACCCCAGACGAGCAGCGGGTGCTTGCGCATCGTGGCCGTGACCGGCAGATACAGCGGCATGCGGAACGCGGCGTAGCCGGGCTTGGGCTTGCCGTCGGCGAACCGCAGCCCGGTGGCGAAGTTGCCGGCGGCGCCGTCTGACATCTGGTACTGGTCGTATGAGCGCAGCCGAGGGTTCAGCCAGGTCAGGTACTCCGACCAGTTGAGATAGTCGGCCGCCTGCGTCGGGCTCACGGTGCCCGCCTCGGAGTCCGGCGGCGTCGTCTGGTAGCCGTACTCGGTCGACCAGATCGGGAGCTTCATGTGCGAGCCGTACACGCCCTGCAGGCGGTCGAGCGTGGTCTCGAGCTTGCCAATGGCTGCCAGCTCGGCGTAGTCGGGCTCTTCGGGGGTGGGCGTGTCGGGCGCAAGGCCCTGGGGATAGGGATGGTCGGCAAATCCCGACGCCTTGAACAGTCCGGGGTGGGCGGCGGCGAAGCGGGCGCTGCCGTCAGCCGCGGGCGGGCACTGCCGCAGCCGGGCGGCGGCACCGCGCAAGGGCCGGTAGTCGGCGCCCACGCAGTACATGGCCCGCAGGAAGCGCAGCGGCGGCATGTTGTTGAACAGCCCGACGCCGGTCTTGACGCCCGCGGGAGCGATCTCGCCGATGAGGATCGTGTCGTGGTCGTGGCCGGTGGCGGCGAAGGCGCTCCAGGCGGCGTCGACCAAGCTGCGGTACCGAGCCGGCGACTCCTCGATCTGGGTGCGGGGCTTGACCTCGGGAGCAAGTTGGGTGCCGAGGTTGGGCTCGTTCCAGATCGACCAGAAATCAACTCTGGGCAGCGGCTGTGAGCTTCCCGCGGGCGTGTAGCTCCCGCTATAGCGAGTTCCCGCCGCGCGGACGAACTGGCCGAACATCGGCGCCGAGGGCCGCCACTCCGGCTCGGTCTGGGGATCGGGCGCCCCCGTGCCGGCCGCCCAGGCCGGCGGGGGCGGGATCAGCGCCACGTCCACGCCCAGCCCGCGTGCCTTCGCGTCGCGGATGATCGCGTCGTAGACGGCCCAGCCGGCGGCGGGGTAGGCAGCCGGGTCGGCGGCATTGAACGCGGGCCGGTGACGCGATGTCGGGTCTGGGGCGATGTCGGCCCAATGGAGGTAGATGTGAATCCGGTCGACGCCCAGCCGCTTGAGCTCGTCAAGAGCAGTCGGGCTCAGCGCCGCCGCGGACGGCGAGGTGAAAATCGACTCAGGGCCTGCCCGATCGGGATGCAGGGGCGGCAGCGGGGCCGGGGTCGCCGACGAGCCTCCGCAGGCGGCGACCAGCATGGTGACTGCCACCGCAGCGACCATCGCCGACCGCCGGCTCCCGAACGCGCCTGATAAAGGCCGATTGAGCAAGGCGGATGACAATAACGGCGGCTTGCGGCGATAGTTGCGCTGTAGCGCAGAGCGCGGAGCGAGGTGTTACCGGATGTACACTCCGGCCGCAATGCTCCTTCGGGCCCGTCCGGCCGTCGCGGAGCGGGCAGACGAGTACCGGCAGCGCCGGCTATCGCGCGCCGGTAGCGATGTGTGGTTGCTCGTCGGGCTCATGCTCGTGGCGACGGTTCTGCGCTTCGCCACCATCACCGACCAGAGCTACTGGCTCGACGAGTCTCAGGCGGTCCACGAACTGCGCCTGCCGTTCGGGGCGATGCTGCACGCGTGGAGCACGACGGAGTGGAACCCGCCGCTGTACTTCCTGATCGCGTGGCCGTGGGCCAAGCTGCTGGGCACCGGCGAATTGGCGCTGCGGGCGCTGTCGGCGCTCCTGGGCGTGGCCGTCGTGCCGCTGCTGTACCTGAGCGGCCGTGAGCTTGTCTCTCGTCGTGCCGGGCTGATGGCCGGCGCGCTGGCCGCCGTCAACCCGTTCATGATCTGGTACTCGCAGGAGGCGCGGGAGTACATGATGCTGGTGGCGCTGTGCAGTGCTTCGCTGTGGTGCTTCGCCCGAGCCTGGCGGGCGCCCACGGGCCGCGCGCTGCTGTGGTGGGCGGTGGTCTCGGCGCTGGCGCTGTTGACGCAGTACTTCGCGGGCTTCCTCATCGCCGCCGAGGGCCTGGCGCTGGTCTATCGGGCCCGCAGCCGCGCCAGCGTCGCGGCACTGGCCTCGATGGCGGTGGTGCTGGCACCGTTCATCGGCCATGTCCTTCCGCGCCTGCAGCACAAGGCGCTGTTCATCACCGATCAGCCGCTGTCGCTGCGCCTGCAGCAGGTTCCGGTCACGTTCGGCCTCAGCACGCTGTGGCAGAGCCCCGGGGTGCGCTATGGGCTGCTGGGAGCGGCCGTGGTGGCGGCAGTCGTGATCGCGCTGCTGGTGGTCGGCGCCGACACGGCCCAGCTGCGCGGGGCGGGGATCGCCGCCGGGCTGGCGGCGTTCGTCCTGCTGGTACCGCTGCTGCTGGCGCTGGTGGGCCACGACGACTACCTGGCGCGCGGGCTGGTGCCGGCCTGGCCGCCGCTGGCGGTGCTGATCGGCGCTGCCTGCACGGCGTCCCGGGCGCGAGCCGGGGGAGCGGCGCTCGCCGTCGTGCTGCTGGGGGCGTTCCTTTGGGCGCAGCTGAAGATCCAGTCGGATCCGGGCTATCAGCGCAAGGACTGGAGCGGGATCGCGGCGGCGCTCGGGCGCTCGCCGGGGCCGCGGGCGATCGTCGCCTACGACGGGCAGTTCGCGGCCGGGCCGCTGTCGATTTACCTGCCGCACGTCGCGTGGGCGGGCCCCGGTCAGAAGGCCCTCCCGGCTGGACCGGTGACGATCCGCGAGCTGGACATCGTCGGATCGGCGGGCGATTCCCTCGCCCGCCGTCCCGGGGTTGGGCTGATCGGGACCCGCACGGTGGACGGCTACGAGGTCGATCGGCTGCGATTGCAGCCGGAGTGGCGACTCGCTCCCCAGGCGATCCTTGAGCGTGCCGGCAGGCTGCTCGTTCCGGTCACCGGGGACCCGGCGGTGATCCTCCAGCCGCGATCCGACCACTAAGCTTGGCTCGCCATGACCGTCTCCCGACGTCTGCTCGCGCTGGCCTGCGCCGCCGTCGCGCTCGCCTGCGCGACCGTCGCCGCCCCGGCGCTCGGGGCCGGCAACGCGATCATCAACGACTGCCAGTCGCATGGACGGCTCACCCATCCGTACACCGTCGGCCAGCTCCGCCACGCGCTGGCGGTGATGCCGGCGACCGTGAAGCAGTACACGAGCTGCTTCGACGTGATCCAGGGAGCGCTGGTCTCGGCCCGTAAGCACAACGGCAAGCTTCCGGCGGGCAGCACCACAGGCGGCGGCAGCTCGTTCCTTCCGACGCCGGTGATCATCGTCCTCGTCGTGCTGATCCTGGGTGCGGTCACATTCGGCGCGCTGGCGGTCCGGCGCCGGCGAGCAGGACTCGGAACCGAGAACCTCGGTGAGCCCGGCGCGCCCGCCGAGGGCGCCAGGACCCGGGTGATGCCCTCGGTGCCGCCTCACGCCGACGAGCCTGAGGACGACGATGAGCGCGAGGGCGAACGGCCGTAGCCGCACGCTCCGAGCCCGGGCCGGCCGAACGGGAGGGTCGGGCGGGGCCTTCTACACTGAGGCTCATGTCATCTGAGCGCCAGGTCAGAGTCGGCGCGGTGCCGATCGGTGGCGGAGCGCCGGTCGCCGTGCAGACGATGACCAAGACCGAGACCGCCGATCTGCCGGCCACGATGGCCCAGATCCGTCGCGTAGCCGAGGCCGGCGCCGACATCGTGCGTGTCGCGGTTCCCCGTGACAAGGATGTGGAGGCGCTGCGGACGATCGTTCGCGAGTCGCCGATCCCGGTGATCGCCGACATCCACTTCAACCACACGCTGGCGCTCAAGGCGCTGGATGCCGGTGCGCACTGCGTGCGCCTGAATCCGGGAAACATCGGCGGCCCCGAAAAGGTCGCCGAGGTGATCGCCCGAGCCAAGACGCTCGGCACGCCGCTGCGCGTGGGGGTCAACTCCGGCTCGCTGCCGGCCCACCTGCGCGAGCTGGAGTATGAGAACCCGGTGGAGGCGCTGGTCACGGCCGCGGTGGAGACGGTCGAGCTGATGGAGCGCCTGGACTTCCAGAACTTCAAGGTTTCGATGAAGTCGACCTCGGTCCCCAACACGATCGCCTCCAACCGGCTGCTGGCGCAGCGAATCCCGTACCCCCTTCACCTCGGCGTGACCGAGGCGGGGACCAAGTGGTCGGGCTCGCTGAAGTCGGCCGTCGGACTCGGCACGCTGCTGGCCGACGGGATCGGCGACACGATCCGCATCTCGCTGTCGACCTTCCACGCCGAGGAGGAGGTCAAGGTGGCCTGGGAGATCCTCAAGGCGCTCAAGCTGCGCGAGCGCGGTCCGGTGCTCATCGCCTGCCCCACCTGCGGGCGCCTGCAGTTCGACATGGACTCCGTGGTCGCCGAGGTGGAGCGCCGCCTGCAGGACTACGAGGACCCGATCGAGGTGTCGGTGCTCGGCTGCGCGGTCAACGGGATCGGCGAGGCTCGCCATGCTGACTTCGGGATCACCGGGGCCAAGGACGCCGGCGCGATCTACTCCAAGGGCGAGATGATCCGCAAGGTGCGCACCGAGAACCTGGTCGACGAGCTGTTCGCCGAGATCGACAGGTACTACGCCGCCGGTAAGAAGGTCATCCGTGACGAGTCAGCCGCCGCAGAGGCACGGGCATGGCTGGCCGCCCACGAGGACGAGACCGCGATGACGCCCGAGCGCCTGGCGGCGATGGAGGCGGCCGCCGCCCACGAGAGCGAGTCCGACGCGATTCGTCTGGACGAGACCGCCTCCCCGGTCGCCGGCCGCCGCTTCACCCGCGTCTGAGCAGCGGCGCGGCGGGGGCAGGGGAGCCCGCCACCCCGCCGCGCAATGCTGCGGTGTCAGTTCGCCGCGCCGTACAGCTCGGCGACCTTGTCCCAGTTGACGACGTTCCAGAACGCGTCGATGTAGTCCGGGCGCTTGTTCTGGTACTTGAGGTAGTAGGCGTGCTCCCATACGTCGACGCCCAGCAGCGGGGTCTTTCCGTTGCTGATGGGGCTGTCCTGGTTGGCCGTGGAGACCACGGCAAGCCCGGAGCCGTCGTGCACCAGCCATGACCACCCGGAGCCGAACTGGTTGACGCCCGCGTCCTTGAACTTGGACTTGAAGTCGTCGAAGGAGCCGAAGGCCGACTCGATCGCCTGCGCCAGATCGCCGCCGGGCTGTCCGCCGCCGTCGGGGGAAAGCCACTCCCAGAACAGCGAGTGGTTGTAATGGCCACCGCCGTTGTTGCGAACCGGGCCCTGCTTGTCCGATGGGAGCGAGCCGAGGTCCTTGAGCACGTCCTCGATCGACTTGTCGGCCCACTCCGTGCCCTCCAGCGCGGCGTTGGCCTTGTCCACGTAGGCCTGATGGTGCTTGTCGTGGTGCACGCGCATCGTCGCCTCGTCGATGTGCGGCTCGAGCGCGTTGTAGTCATAGGGCAGATCCGGAACGGAATACGCCATCTCGGGCTCCTTGCTCGTCGCTTGTTTTATGGCTGCTTCAGAGAACATACCCCGCCGGCTGGGCGCTTCATCGCCGAGTAGGCTTGGGCGGCATGACCCGGCTTTCCACCTACTTCCTGCCCACCGAGCGCGAGCCCCCCGCCGACGCCGAGGCGGTCTCGCACAAGCTGATGGTGCGGGCGGGATTGATCCGGCAGGTCGGTTCCGGGCTGTGGTCGTGGCTGCCCGCTGGATGGCGCGTGCACCAGCGGATCGTGCAGATCATCCGCGAGGAGATGAATGCCATCGGCGGCCACGAGATGCTGATGCCGGTGCTGCACCCCGCCGAGCCGTGGCGGAAGACCGGTCGCTATGCCATCGACGAGCTGTTCAAGCTGCAGGACCGGCGCGGCGCCGACATGGTGCTGGCCATGACCCACGAGGAGATCGTCACCGGCCACGTGGCCGCGGCCGTGCGCTCCTACCGCGACCTGCCGCTGACCCTCTACCACTTCCAGGTCAAGGAGCGCGACGAACCGCGCCCGCGCGCCGGGGTGCTGCGCACTCGCGAGTTCATCATGAAGGACTCCTACACCTTCGACCGCGACGCCGAGGGACTGGACGCTTCCTACGACCTGCACGCCGCCGCCTATGACCGGATGTGCGACCGCATTGGCCTGGAGTGGTATCGCGTGAAGTCCGACGTGGGGATGATGGGCGGCTACGGCGCCGACGAGTACATGGCGCCCTGCGCGGCGGGGGAGAACGACGTCGCGCTGGCACCCGGGTACGCCGCCAACATCGAGGTTGCCAGCGCCGACGCGCGGCCCGTCGGCCTCCCGGCGCCGCAGCACACGCCGGAGCTGGTGCAGACGCCGGGCGCAACGACGATCGATGCGCTCGTGTCCCAGCTCGGCATCGCCGCCGGAGCGACCCTGAAGGCGTTCCCGATCATGCTCGACAGTGAGATGCAGCTGGTGGTCGTGCGCGGCGACGATCGCGTCAACGAGACCAAGCTCCAGAACGCGCTCGGGCGGCCGTTCCGCGCCGCCGGACCGAAGGAGATCGCCGAGCGTCTCGGGCCGCCCGGGTACATCGGCCCCGTGGGCGCCCAGATGCCGGTCCTGCTCGATGCGTCGGTCGAGACCGACGCCGGTGGCGTCTACGTCGTGGGCGCCAACCAGCCCGACGCTCACCTGCGGGGCGTGCAGCCGGGGCGCGACTTCAACTTCGAGTCCGTCGACGTGCGCACGGTGGTCGCGGGCGACACGGTCAACGGGGCGGCCATCCGAATCGAGCCCGCGATCGAGATCGGCAACATCTTCAAGCTGGGCACGCGGTACGCGGAGCCCCTCGGCGCCACTTATCTGGACGAGTCGGGGAAGGCCCAGCTGGTGTGGATGGGCTGCTACGGCTTCGGTCCGGCGCGGGCCGCGGCGGCAGCGGTCGAGCAGTACGCCGACGAGCGGGGCATCTCCTGGCCGCGCTCGATCGCCCCCTTCGACGTCGAGCTGGTGGTGATCGGCAAGCCCGGCAGCCCCGAACACGAGTTCGCCAACGGTCTGTACGGCGAGCTTCAGTCTTCCGGGCTGCAGGTGCTCTACGACGAGCGCGATGCCGGGCCGGGCGAGAAGTTCGCCGACGCCGAGCTACTCGGCTGCCCGCTACGGCTGACGGTCGGTCGCCGCACGCTCGCCGCCGGCGAGATCGAGGTGCAGGTCCGGCGGGGGCAGGAGGCGAGAAGCGTTCCCGTTGACCGGGCCGCGACGGCGGTCGCCGAGCTCTGGCGAACGCTGCCCTGAACGCGAGCTCGTCGACCTTCAAGAATGGCCCGCCCTCCGCGCAGTCGTGAGCCCTGAGACATCCAAGCGCCGGCTGTTCGGGATCGACCGCTCCGGGCCGCCACCGGCGGCTACGGCGTCCGACCAGCCGCTGAACCCGTGGACGATCCCGAATGCGATCGGGTTCGCCCGCCTGGCCGCGATTCCCGTTTTTCTGGCGTTGGCCCTCTCCAGCCATGACGGCCGGGACACGGTGGCGACGATTCTGTTCGCGGTGATCGCATGGGCCGACTACGCCGACGGGTTCGCCGCCCGCCTGACCGGCCAGTACAGCCGGCTGGGGGCGCTGCTGGACCCGATCGTCGACCGGCTCCTGGTGATCTCCGGGATGGTCGTGGCCTTCGACTTCTCGCTGCTCCCGCGGTGGGCGATCTGCGTGGTCGTGGCCCGGGAGCTGTTCATGCTCGGGCTGAGCCGCTACGGGCTCTCGCGCGGCGTGGAGCTGAAGATCAACTGGCCGGGGCGAATCGGCGTGGGCCCGACGATGGCGGCCCCGTTCCTTGCGATGGCGGGCGTACACTGGCTGGCGGTCGTGATGCTGTACGTCGGGCTGGTCCTGGCGCTGCTGGCCACCGTGCTCTACGTGCGGCGCGGTGTTGCCGAAGCACGCAGACTCGCCCGGCAGGGCGGATAGCACGCGGCTTGCACAGTCTCAAGCTCAGCTTGACCCTACGGGCCGTCCGGATATACTCGCGCGACCCACGCCAACCAACCCCCAGGCGGGGAGGAACAATCAGATGGACACCTTTCCAGACCTCGGATCGCTCACCGATCAGGAGCTGAAGGACCTCATCAAGCAACTCACCGAGGAGGAGATGGAGATCTCCTACCGGCGGCGGATCCTGCACGGCAAGATCGACATCCTGCGGGCTGAGCTGGTGAACCGCCTGCGCAAGAAGGATGAGACCGGGGAGCTGGTCATTTCGGGCGCCGACGTCCAGCAGCTGACAGACATCCTGGCCGGGCGGGTGCCGGCCAACGAGCCCGAATAGTCCGCAGCGGCCTGATGGCCCAGCACTGTCCAGAGTGCGGCTTCGCCAACGACGACGGTGCCAGCTACTGCCAGCGGTGCGGCGCGTTCCTGGCCGCGAGCGATCAGGCCCCGGGACCTACAACGGCCACCTATAAGGTGGGGGAGACGGGTGAGGTGGAGGTCGTGGAGCTGGAGGACGTGGTCGCGCGAGGCGCCGCCCTGGTGATCCGCGCCGGCGGCGGGCGAGCGGGGGAGAGCTTCCCCCTGCAGGGTGACCGCATGTCGGTCGGCCGCCGTCCCGAGTCAGACGTGTTCCTCGACGACGTGACCGTGTCGCGTGATCACGCGGTCATCGTGCGCCGCGGCAGCGACTACTACCTGGACGACTCCGGATCGCTGAACGGGACCTACGTCAACCGTCACCGGATCGACTCGCACCGGCTCTCCGACGGCGACGAGCTGCAGATCGGCAAGTACAAGCTGGCGTTCCTGCAACGCTGATGGCCTCCACCGACACCGAGAATCCCGAGCTGGAGCTGCCCGAGCCGTTGGAGCCGGAAGGCCGGCGGCCGCCCCAGAAGGCCGTCACGATCGGAGCCGTCTGCAAGGCACTGCACCAGGAGTTCCCGGACATCTCGATCTCCAAGATCCGCTACCTGGAGGACCAGAAGCTGCTGGCGCCGCGACGCACGCAGGGCGGGTACCGGCTGTACGCCCAGTCGGACATCGATCGCCTGCGCACGATCCTGCGCCTCCAGCGCGACGAGTTCCTGCCCCTGCGAGTGATCCGCCAGGAGCTGGCCGGCGGACGCGCCGACCGCGACATGACACCTTCCGGAGGCGATCGCCTGGGCCTGCGCCGCACCGCGGTGGCGGTGCGCGACCCGGGCGCCCTGTACTCGCAGGAGGACGTGCTCGAGGACACGGGCGCCGACGTCGCGCTGGTGCGCGAGCTGGTCGACTTCGGCGTGGTCAAGGGCGAGACCCGCGAGGGGGGCCGCTTCTATGACGAGACCGAGCGCGAGATCATCCGAGCGGTATCGGAGCTGGCGCGCTATGGCGTCGGCGGGCGCAATCTGCGCGTGTTTCGCAGCTCCGCCGACCGCGAGGCGCAGCTGCTGCAGAGCATCCTCGCCCCCGCGCTGCGCTCGCGCAATCCGGAACGACGCAAGGAGGCGATCGAGGCGCTGGAGAACCTGGCCTCGGTCACCACCCACCTGAAGCACCTGCTGCTGATCCGCGATCTGCGCAAGATCGCCACCTAGTGGCCGACCAGTAGTGGATCTGCGTCAGTACGTGCGCGCGATCCCGGATTTCCCTCGGGAGGGGATCCGGTTTCGCGACATCACGCCGCTGCTGCTCGATTCCGCAGCGCTCGACGCGGCCGTGATCGCACTGGCCGAGCTGGTGCAAGCCGTCAAGGTCGATTACGTGGTCGCCGCCGAGGCTCGCGGCTTCATCCTGGGGGCGGCGCTGGCCCGCGAGCTGGGGGCGGGCTTCGTCCCGGCGCGCAAGCCCGGCAAGTTGCCGGCGGAGACGATCAGCGCCGAGTACACGCTGGAGTATGGATTGGACGCGCTCGAGGTGCATGCCGATGCGTTGGCCCACGGCGCGCGGGTGCTGCTGCACGACGACCTGCTGGCCACGGGTGGGACGGCCGGCGCCCTGTGCGAGCTGGTTTCAGGGCTCGGCGCCGAGATCGCGGGCGCGGTCTTCCTGGTCGAGCTGAGCTCGCTGGGAGGGCGGGAGCGGCTGGCGCCCTGCCCGGTGCACGCCCTGATCCAGTACGACGAGTAGTGGCCACCGCACAGCGCAGCCGCCGGCTCACCGCCTCGCAGCAGGAGCTGTGGGAGCTGATCTCCGATCCGCACCACATGCCGCGCTGGTGGCCCGGGGTGGAGCGGGTGGAGGGGGTCGGGGAAGGCCGCTTCACGCAGGTGTTCCGCACCAAGCGCGGCCGACCGGTGCGGGCCGACTTTCACGTGCTCGATGCGCAGCCGCCGTGGCTGTGCTCCTGGGAGCAGGAGCTCCCGGGCACGCCGTTCGCCCGGGTGCTCGCCGAGTCGGTGCTGGAGGTCCACCTGGAGCCGGCCGGCGAAGGCACCGAGGTGACGATCGCCCAGCGCCAGAAGCTGCGCGGCTATTCCCGCACCGGCGGGCTGCTGCTGCGCCGCGCGACCAGCGCCAAGCTCGACGAGGCGCTGGACGGGCTGGCGCGGATCACCGGCTGACCGGCGCGCCGCGGGTGAGCGATCAGACCCCGGTCAGCGTGCCCTGGAGGATGATCGTGCCCGGCGCCTTGGGGTTGGCCGAGGTCTCGAGGGTCACCACCAGCTGCTTGTAGTGCGACGCGTTGGCGGGCAGTCCCCCGGCTGTCGAGAGCTTGCCGGTCTTGGGGACGCCCGGATTGACGAAGCCCAGGATGTGGGCGTCGGTCGGAGAGTTGTACAGCCACACCGCGTAGGCATTGGGAGGATGGGTCGTGTTCGGGGGCACGTTCTGGGCAACGATCGCGATCCCGTTGGTGGTGCCCTCGCGCAGAACCTCTGCGATCCCGGCAGCCTTGCTCCCCGCCGCGGGCGGGGTCAGGTTGATCTGGGCGACCACTTTGGCCGACGTGGAGGTGCCGGTGCTGGTGGTCGCCGGAGTGGTCGCGCTGGCGGCCGGCGCGGTCGTGGACGACGAAAGGGAGGTGGCGGTGGACGCGACGGTGCTGTTCTTCTTCTTGGAGCCCCCGCCGCCGATCAGGACGATGAGCCCGACGATGACGACGGCGACGACCAGCCCGATCACGATCAGGCCGCCCCGGCGCGAGCTGCGGGGCCCCGAGTCGGTGTCTCCGGACGGCTTGGGCTGTCGTGGCGGCTTGGGCTCGCGCGTCCGGGGCTCGCGCGGCGGCTTGGGTGGGCGCGGCGGCTTGGCGGCGCCGCGGCGCTTGCTGAAGATCGACTCGCGCTGGCGTTTCGTTTTTGACGGCACTGGTGTCGCGGTCGGCTCGGGGACCGTCCGCGGGGATGGGGACGGCGCTGGCGCCGGCGGCCGCTGGGCGGCTCGCGCGGCGGATGTCTCCAGGGGGATCTCCGGGAGTGGCTCGGGGGCCAGGGAGGCCAGCTCGGAGGAGACGACCCGAGCCCACGCCCGCTCGGCGGCCGACTGGGCGAGCAGGTCTCGAACCCCATCGATCTCGGCCTCGGGCAGTTGACCCAGCAGGTAGTCGCAGATCTGCGCGCGCGACCGGCGGTCGACCTTGGTCTGCGGCCCGAGCGCGTCGAGCGCGGTCAGCGCCCGCTCACGCACGCCCTCGGGGTTGATCGACAGCAGACGCGCAATCTCGTCATAGCTGCGTCGCCGGCCGAGGACGAGCTGTAGCACCGCGCGCTGGTCTCCCGGGAGGTTGTCCACGGCTGTCATTGCGCACTAGCGTAGATGAGCGGGCAGCTGGATGCCTGCCCTCGGCGAGCCTGGCGCACACGGCCCGGTCCCGGCGGGCACTATCGTGGCGCGCGATGAGCTCCGTCGGGCCATTGATCCCGGATCGCGGCTTCGAGCGCCGTTACGGTCTGGTGATCACCAGCCTGACCGACGGCGTGGCGAGCGGCCGGGTGGAGGTCCGCGACGAGCTCAAGCAGCCCGCCGGCCTGGTCCACGGTGGCGTATATGCCGCGATCGCAGAGTCGCTGGCCACCGCGGGCACCGGCCGGGCGGTGGCCGCCGACGGCAAGCTCGCCGAGGGATTCTCCACGCAGACGAGCTTCCTGCGGCCGATCACCGCGGGCACAATCCACGCTGCGGCGCGCGCCCGCCATCGGGGCCGCACCACGTGGGTGTGGGACGTCGAGATCTCAGACGACGCAGGCCGCGTGTGCGTCCTCACGCGCGCGACGGTGGCTGTCCGTGCGGCCTAGCGCTGAGATGCGGCGCCCGCGGCGCCTCGGCCAAGCCAGAACTGCGCGAAGCCGCGCAGGTCAGGGCCCGACAGGGTGTGCAGCATGCGGGTCCAGGCCAGCGCGATCACGCCGTGAGTGCCGGGACGACGCGCCAGGATTACCGCCTGACCGGAGAGCGCCAGCGCGGGGGTGAATCGTCCGCCGACCGCCTGGGCGATCTGGGCGAGTCCCCCCGGCGGTTGTGGCGTGCCGTACATCAGGATCACGTCGCCGACCTCGAGCGCCTGGAGCAGCTGGTTGTCGGAGAGCTCGGAGCGGTCTCTGCCCACGGCCTGCGGAATGTGCGGGCCGCTCGTCGGCGGGTCGGAGTCATAGACCGGACGTAGCTCACCGGGCCGCAGGTGCAGATCGCCCTGGTCGCGAAACCTCGTCCCCGGGCCGCTCTGTCCCGCCGAGACGCCGGGATCGTCGCGACCTGCCAGCAGCCCGCCGGACAACAGCGCGATCACGCCGATGGAGACCACCAGAGACACGACGACGATCAGGAACCGCTCGAGCCCGCGCCTCATTGCCGTGCGCCGTTGCCGCCGCCCGTCGGTGAGCGGATCACTCCGCGGCGGCCACCGAGCGTGTGCCGGCGCTCGCCGCGTCGCGTGGGGCCTCGCCGGAGGCGACCACCAACTCGTCGATCGAGACGCGCAGCTCATCCGCCAGCGTCTCGAGATCGGACAGCGCGTCGTAGTCGGCGTTGAGCCCGAAGTTCAGCTGCCCGTTGTAGCTCATGATCGCGATCCCCAGGGCCTGGTTGGCGGCCAGCGGGACCATCGGAAACATGGCTTCCAGCTCTCGGCCGAGCATGTAGAGCGGCATCTGGGGGCCGGGCACGTTGGTGACGACCAGGTTGAACATCCGCTGGCGCGCCTGAAGCCGGGCGGCCTGGGCCATGATCGTGGGCGGCGCGAAGCCCGTGAGCTCGGTCAGGACCTGCGCGCCGACGGCCTGGCCGGAGTCCTTGATGCCGTCCATCGCACGGGAGATCGTGAGCAGACGCTGGACCGGATCTTTGAGCCCGATCGGTAGCGGAACCCACATCGCGGCGACACGGTTGCCCAGCGCGCCGCGCTCGACATCGGCGCGCACCGAGACGGGGACCATGGCGCGCAGGATCGTGTCATCGGTGGCCTCTCCGTGGACGCGCAGATAGCGCCCCAGGGCCCCGGCGACCGCGGCCAGTACAACGTCGTTGACGGTCCCGCCGAGCGCGTTCTTGACCGTCTTGAACTGCGCCAGATCTCCGCGCACCCAGGTGAAGCGGCGGTGGGGGCCGATGCGCACGTTCAACGGGCTATCGGGCGCGGTCGCCGTCGCCAGGCGCGCCACCGCTCCCATGCCCCCCACGGCTCGTCCGAGGCGGGCGGCGACCTGGCGGGGCCCGCGCAGCGTCGCCCGGACCCCGCGGACGATCTCGGCCGGGACGGTCGCGCGCTCCAGCAGCGCGTCGGCCAGCAGTTGGGCGCCGGTCGGCAGCGGACGTGGGAGCCACTCGTGCTCGGGCGCGCCCACCGGGACGGGATCGCGTGAGGCGTCGAACAGCACGGTCGCGATGTCGACGCCGGAGACCCCGTCGACCAGCGCGTGGTGGGTCTTTGACAGCAGCGCGAAGCGCTCGTCGGACAGCCCCTCCACCAGCCAGATCTCCCACAGCGGGCGTGAGCGGTCGAGTGCCTGCGAGAACACCCGCCCACAGAGCCGCTTGAGCTGCTCGTCGCCGCCCGGGCTGGGCAGCGCCGTGTGGCGCACGTGGAAGACGACGTTGAAATGCGGGTCGTCGACCCACACGGGTCGTCCCTGGTGCAACGGAACGAACGCCAGCCGCTGGCGGTAGCGGGGCACGAGATGCAGGCGCGACGTGATCTGCTCGACGAGCTCGTCGTAGCCGGGTGCCTGTCCGTCGAACACCATGCAGCCCGCGACATGCATGTGCGTCGCATCGTGCTCGAGGTGCAGAAACGAGCTGTCGAGCCCGGTGAGGCGATCCGGATTGGCCATCGCGGGATTCTTGCAGGCGAAAGTCTGTGTGATGAGTGTCACGTAAGGGGGTTGTCGCGGCTGCCAGCCTCATCCGGTCAGAAATTCGACCTGCCTAATCGCCTCTGCTCGGTGCGGAGGTGAGCGGGGGACCCACTGCCGGGTGGCTTTAGCTCACGCACCCGGCCGGGGCGAATCGGCCGCCTGGCTCACACCCAGCCCGCGGCCGTAGCGACCTCTCAAGCACGTGCCTCTCAAGCACGCTTGTGCGCTCGCGAGCCCGTCAGCTAACCCCGTAGGCACCCGGTCGACGAGTCAGGAGGTCATCGGTATGAGCTCCAAGTTGAACCTGCGCCGGATGCGCACAGTACATGTGATTATTGCCACGGCCATGTTGGTGGTGCCGGCTTCGGCGTTCGCGCTTTCCAGCGCCAACGTAGCCGACGCCTCAGCCCCGGCCTCAAGCACCGCCCCGCTGCCCGTGCGGGTCAGCCCCAAGCACGTCTCGCTCGGCGAGGCGATCGAGGTCGCCGGCGAAGCACCGGCGGCCGGTGCCGGCCAAAGGGTCGTGCTGGAGGCCCGCTACGGGCAGCGCAGCGCATGGCAGCGCCTTTCCACGGCCGTCATCGACCCCCGCGGGAGGTTCGCCTTCCACACGCATCCCCGGCACTCCGCGCTGCTGCGGGCGGTGCCGGCGGACGGGCAGATGGCTTCTCAGGCCCCGGCACGTGCTCTCCCGAACGGCGCCGCCAGCGTCAACGCGGTCTCGGCGCAGCGCCTGACCCCCGTGAAGGTGGCGGCGCAGTTGCGTACGACCGGTCGCCAGCGTGACGTGCTGGCCGGCGACTCGGTCCAGGTGGCCGGCAGGCTGTTGCCCGAGCGCGCGGGGCGCACCGTCGCTCTGCAGGGCCATTCGGCCGCCGGTTGGCGCACGCTGGCCCGGGCTCGGACGGGCGGCCGCGGCGGCTTCGCCGTGCGCTACACGCCGGCCGCCACCGGCATCGGGCGGCGTCTGCGCGTGCTGTTCAAGGGCGACCGCAGCAACGCAGGCTCCGTCGGCCAGGCGGGCGCGATGAGCGTCTACCAGGCGAGCGTCGCCTCCTGGTATGACGACGGTGGCTCTACGGCCTGTGGATTTCATGCCGGTCTGGGCGTCGCCAACCGGACGCTGCCGTGCGGCAGCAAGGTGCGCTTCCGCCACGCGGGACACACCGTAACCGCGACGGTCGACGACCGCGGCCCCTATGTCGGCGGACGGGACTGGGACCTCAACCAGAACACGGCCGCCGCGCTGGGTTTCGACGGCGTCGGAACCGTCTGGTCGACGAGCTGATCGCCGGCTTCCTGGAGTGCACGGCAGAGCCCCGCGGCCTGTGGCAGCGGGGCTCTGTCTCGTCTGGGGGCTGACCTAACGTGTGAGCTGGTGTCCAAGCGCTGCATCGCACATCTCGACATGGACGCGTTCTACGTGTCGGTCGAGTTGCGCCGGCGCCCCGAGCTGCGGGGCCGGCCCGTGATCGTCGCCGGCACGGGACCCCGCGCGGTGGTCACCACGGCGTCCTACGAAGCGCGGCGCTTCGGGGTGGGCTCGGCGATGCCGGCCGCCCGGGCCCGGCGGCTGTGTCCCGACGGCGTGTATCTGCCGCCGGACTTTCCCTACTACCGCCAGGCCTCCGCCCAGGTCATGGACCTTGTGCGGCGCAGCGCGCCGTCGATCGAGGTGATCGGGCTCGACGAGGCCTACCTGGATTTGTCACAACTGCCGGCCCCAAAGGCGCAGATGCGCGCCCTGGCGCTGGCGATCGAGCGCCAGACCGAGCTTGGCTGCTCGATCGGGATCGGACCCTCCAAGCTGGTCGCCAAGGTGGCCTCCGACGCCGAGAAGCCCCGCGGGTTCGTGGTGCTCACCCGCGAGCAGGCGTGCGCGCGTTTTCGCGACGCCCGCTGCGGGCTGATTCCGGGGATCGGGCCCAAGACGGCCGAGCGCCTGCGCGCGGGCGGCCTGGACACGCTGGGAAAGCTGGCGGCCGCGCCGCCCGAGCGGCTCGCGGCGGCGTTCGGCCCCCGGTTGGGCGCCGAGCTGCAGCGGCGCGCCCGCTTTATCGACGATGCTCCCGTCACCCAGGTGCGCAAGGTGGTCTCCGAGTCACGCGAGACGACATTCGATTCGGACATCGCGTCCCTGGAGAAGCTGGAAGCGGTGCTCGGAGAGCTCGTGGCCAAGCTGTGCGACGGGCTGGCCCGTCAGCAGCGGCGAGGCCGGACGATTGGGATCAAGGTCCGCCTCAACGACTTCTCCACTCACACGCGCGCCCGGACCCTGCCCGAGCCGGTGGGCGGCGTCGAGCGCATCGGTCCGGTCGCGCTGGACCTGCTGCGCCGGTTCGCTCCGCCGCGTCCGGTCCGGCTACTGGGCGTCCGCGTGGCCGGGCTGGAGACCGCGCAGGCCGACGCCGCCCGCCAGCTCAGCCTCGCGCTCTGAAGGGGTTAGTACAGCGCGGTGGCGAGGCGCCGGCGGCCGTCGCGCGCCAGCGGGTTGTCGACGCCAAGCTCGTCGAGGATCCCCACGACGACGCGCCGGATGTCGTCGCGAGCCCCGTCGGCGGACGGCAGCGCGCCGATCAGCAGGTCCAGGGCGCGCTCATGGTCGCCTTCGTCGAGGGCGTCGAAGGCGTTGCTGACGTCGGGGGCGAGGTTCTGCGCGGGCGAGCGCGATCCGGGCGGCGATGCCGTCGGCGGCGAAGTTGCCGGGAACCTCTCGCACCAGCAGCAGGGCGCCGTCGGCGTCTCCTCGCGCCAGCAGCAGCCGTGCCAGCGGCACGGCCGCGTCGGCGCGCGAGGGCTCCAGCTCGGCGGCCCGACGCAGCGATTCCTCGTCGCCGCGAGCGATGAGCTCGTCGGTCTCGGAGGGCACCAGCGAGTCGAGGAAGCTGTTGACGGCGGCCGGCGGCTGCGCGCCCACGAATTCGGCGACCACCTGCCCGTCGCGAAACGCCTTGACCGCAGGGATGCTCTGGATCTGGTAGGTCCGGGCGATCTGGGGGCTGGCGTCGATGTCGACCTTGGCCAGCTCCACCTTGCCCTCGCGGGCCGCGACGGCGCGCTCGATCACCGGACCGAGCTGCCGGCAGGGACCACACCACTCGGCCCAGAAATCGACGACCACCGGCAGCGTCTTGGAACGCACGATGACGTCGGTCTCGAAGGTGGCGTCTGTGACATCCATCGTCTCTTGATGGTAGCCACGCCGATCGTGTAGACACCCGAGCGTGATCGAGCGGGACGGCGTGGAGCTGGCACTGGACGACAGCGGCGAGGGCCTGCCGGTGGTGCTCGCCCATGGGCTGACGGCCACGCGCCGCTATGTGGTGATGGGCTCGAGGTCGCTGCAGCGCTCCGGCCACCGCGTGATCGCGTACGACGCCCGGGGCCACGGAGCCTCCTCGCCCGCGGCCGATCCCGGCGCCTACGGCTACGAGGACCTCGGTCGCGATCTGGAGGCCGTGCTGGACGGCCTGGGGATTGACAGGGCGGTGCTCGCGGGCGCGTCGATGGGCGCCCACACGATGTTGTGGCTGGCCCTGCAGCGTCCCGAGCGGGTGGCCGGTCTGGTGGTCATCACCCCCGCCTACGACCCGGAGAGCAACGACGATCCGCAGCGCCTGGTGCGCTGGGACGCGCTCTCGGAGGGGCTGCGCAGCGGGGGAATCGAGGGATTCGTTCAGGCGCAGGGCGAGCCGGCGGTCCCCGAGCGCTGGCGCGAGACGGTCGTCAAGGTGATCCGTCAGCGTCTGGCGCTGCACGAGCATCTCGACGCCGTCGCCGACGCTCTGCGGGTGGTGCCCCGCTCGCGCCCGTTCGGCGGAGTGCAGGACCTGGCGGCGATCGCCGTCCCCACGGCGATCGTCGCTTCCGACGACGACGCCGATCCCGAGCATCCGCGGGCGGTGGGCGAGGCCTACGCGGCGGCGATTCCAGGTGCTCGGCTGATCACCGACGAGCCCGGGCGCTCGCCGATCGCCTGGCAGGGCAGCCAGCTCTCGAGGCTGATCGCCGAGGTGGCCGAGCAGGCGGAGTACTGATCGCGGCATGGGCGCTCAGGGGACCGCTGAAGTGCGATGAGCGTCCACGGGACCGGCTATTCCGGGACCCCGCTGCCGCGCAAGCTCGGCATCAAGCCCGACGCCCGGCTGGCGCTCGTCAACGCGCCCGCTGGGTTTGACCAGACCTTGGGAGAGCTGCCGGCGGGCGTGGTCGCGCGCCGGCGCCTACGGGGCAGCTTCGATGTGATCGTGGCGTTCTGCGGGAGCCGAGCGCAGCTGCAGCGTGGTCTGCCGCGATGGCGCGAAGCGCTCGATCAGGCCGGCGGCCTGTGGATCGCCTGGCCCAAGCAGGCTTCGGGAATCGAGACCGACCTGGGGGAGGGGGGAGTGCGCGAGCTGGGGCTGGCGGCCGGACTGGTCGACAACAAGGTGTGCGCGATCGACGCCACGTGGTCGGGCCTGCGGTTCGTCTACCGGGTGGCCGATCGGCGCTGAGCGCCGCGCAGGACGTACACGCGCGCGCAACCGAAGCGGTGCACCGCGCCGATCAGCGGGGCCAGTGGCCGCATCAGGTTGGCGTGGTGGCGGCAGTCGGCGACGAGCAGCGAGGCGCCGGTGGAGGTGACGAACGCGCGGGCGCGGGCGGGCGCCATCCGGCGCGTGAACAGCCTGTCCACTCGCCGGGCACGCCCGAAGTAGTCCCGGCTCCAGTACCCGTGGCCGACCCACACCGCGCGCCCGGTCTGAGACGGGATGACGAGCGCGAACGGCGTGGGGGCCAGGATGCCGCCCGGCGGCGCGTGGCGGGAGACCCAATCCAGGGCCCGGGCGTCATCGCGCGGGAGGTAGTACTGCACGAGCTTCTGGTTGCGGGCGGTGTTGACGAACTTCCGCGCGTCGTAGGCCAGGCCGGGGATCGTCAGCACGCCGACGGCGAGCAGCCCGAGCGGCCACGGGATCCGGAGCCGCTGGCCGCCGCGCACGATCAAGACGGCCAGCGGGAAGTTGAGGCCCTGCAGGGCATGGGGGGCGAACGAGTCGTTGACGAAGTAGGTGATCAGACAGCCGGCGATCCACAGCAGCAGCGCCTGCTCGATCACCTCGCCGCGCGGCCGGCGCAGCCCGAGCGCGGCGATCAGCACGAGCGGCCCCAGCCCGGCCAGCAGCACCACCGCGGGCAATCGGGGAATGACCTCGTAGTGGGAGGCGAGCTTCCACGCCGGGTCGGAGTGCGACAGCAGGTAGTAGTAGCCGAGCGGCAGCGCCGCGCCGAGGGCGGCGACCCCGAGCGCGAACCAGTGGCGCCCGCGCTGGAGCACGAACAGGCCGGCGAAGATCACGATCAACGTGATCCCCTGCCAGGGGTGAAGCCACGAGGCGACGAGCGCGGCCAGCGTCGCCACGATCACCGGCCCGCCGCCGAGGTCGGAGGTGAGGGCGCGCTCAACGGCCAGCAGCGCCACCGGCACGAGCGCCAGGGCGAACGCGCTCGGGGCGTAACCCCAGACCTTGTCGGCGGCCAGCAGCTCATCGCCGAGCAGGTACAGCGAGAAGCGAAACGACCCGCCGCCCATCTGCGTCCAGCTGAACAGCGCGGCCAGCGGGGTGAACAGGAACAGCGAGAGCGAGACCGTGGCGGCTCGGGCGGCGAGCTGGTCGCCGAAGGTCCGTCGCGCCCAGGCGACGGCACCCAGCAGCAGGGCGACGATCGCCAGCGGCTTGAACAGCTGGTAGGCGAGCGTCAGCGAGAGGCCGATGCGGTGAAGCGCCCCGACGATCGTGAAGATCGGCTCCAGGTAGACATGGCCGCTGGGTGCCAGGCTGAACAGGTCCGAGGCCAGCCCGTGAGCGGCCGCATCCCTCGCCCATGCGAGGTACTGCAGCTGGTCGGCGCCGAGCACGCCGTCGGCGCCGATCAGGCCGTCGGCGCCCGTGAAGCGCGCGTGCGCCTGGCCGGCGTGGACGAGCAGCAGGACGAGCGGAAACAGGCCCCACGCGGCCAGCGCCGCCAGGAGGGCCTTCTCGATGCCCGATACCCGCGGGACGCTCTGCGCCATCGCGGGCACAGGCTAGCCCAGCCCCGGCGCGGACCGACGGGCGTCCGCGCCGAGGATCAAGCGATTTCTAGCCGGCGCTCACGTGGTTGACGCGGTTGACGGGGGCGAGGTAGCCGTTGCCGCGGAAGTCGACGGTCACCCGCAACCTGGCCGCACCCTTGACATGGGTGCGCCTGAACGACGCCTGGGCGGTGAACTTACAGTCACCGCCGACCGGCGCCACGACGACGGCCAGCTGGCGCTTGCCGCTGTAGTAACGGACCCCGACCTTGCCGGTGCAGCGGTCAATGGCCGGAATGAAGCCCGCGCCCAGCAGCGTGCCGGTGGTGGTGAACGTGTACGGCGACTTCTTGTCCGAGCCGGGCGCGGTGTGGGCCGAGAAGCGGGGCACGGGCCGGCGATCGGGCTGGGTGAAGAACGTGGCGTCGCCGCCGTAGGCGACCGGCCCGACGGCCGGGACGGCCACGATCCGATAGTGAAACAGGGTCGCGGGCGCCAGGCCGGAGAGCTCGGTGGATACCGGCAGCGGCGTGGTGGCGACCGGAGTCAGGGGAAAGAGTCCGGTCTGCAGGCCGTATCCGGCCGTCAGGCCGTACTGGACCTGCCAGCTGGTGGCGCCGCCGTTGGCATTGATGAGGCCCGTGGGGGTGGCCACCGTCTTGCGGACATTGAGGGCCACGCCGGTGACCACCGAGGGCGGCGGGTGGCCTTGGGTGGTGAAATGCAGGATCGCGCCGAACGCCGTGCCGGCGGTGCTCGTCGCGGCGATCCGGTAGTAGTAGACCGTCCCGGGCGTGAGCCCACCGAGCGGCCGGGCCACGTCGACGGCCTTGGTCCCGCCGCCGATCGAGCGCGACACGCTGTCGATCCCCAGGTTCGGCGTGGGACCGTACTCGAAGAAATAACCGGTGGCCGCGCCGTTGGGATTGATGCGGCCATGGAGAACGACGCCCGTCTGGCTGATCTTGGTGGCCGCTCCGGTCGTGGCCGTCGGAGACGCGGCCAGCGCCGCGGCGGGCAGGCACCCCGCGATCACGAACGTCACCGCCAGGACCTTCGAGATGCGTTTCACTGCGACCTCCTCCGCCAGGATTTACATCGTTCTTATACCGGCTGACGGGCCTTAGTTGCGCTCGAGCAGGGAGAGCCGATCCGCCGGGGCAGTAGGTTTGTTCGCCGTGATCTTCTACCAACCTGCCGAGCGCGACCACGAGCTGCTCCCGCACGATCCGTTCAAGTCGCTGGTGACCCCCCGGCCGATCGGTTGGGTCTCGACGATGGCTGACGACGGCTCGGTGAACCTCGCCCCGTACAGCTTCTTCAATGCGATCGGGGAGGGACCGCCGATGCTGGCCTTCTCCAGCCACGGGGCCAAGGACTCCTCGACCTTCGCCGGCGAGCTGCGCGAGTTCGTGTGGAACCTGGTGACCTTCGAGCTGCGCGAGGCGATGAACGAGAGCTCGGCGCCCCTGCCGCGGGGCGTCAGCGAGTTCGAGCGGGCGGGCCTGGAGATGGCTCCCTCCCGGCTGGTCGCCCCTCCGCGAGTGGCCGCCGCCCGGTGCGCGATGGAGTGCCGCGTGGTCCACCACCTGCGTTTGCAGGACATCGACGGCCACCAGACCGACCAGCACCTGGTGGTCGGCCAGGTGGTCGGCGTGCACCTGGACGAGTCCGCGATCGTCGACGGCGTGGTCGAGACCGCCCGGCTAAATCCGGTCGCGCGCCTCGGTGGCCCGGCGGACTACTCGGCGTTGGGCGAGGTCTTCAAGATGACGCGGCCCACCTCCTAGAGGATCCCCTCGCGGCCGCCGGGATAATCTGGACTCTCCATGATCAACGTCGAGCACATCGAGGGATGGCGTGGGCAGCAGGTGCTCGATCCCGCGGGGCAGCCGCTGGGCAAGCTCGAGGAGGTCTACTTCGACAAGTCCAGCGGTACGGCGATGCTGGTGTCGATCAAGAGCGGATTGCTGGGGCGCCATTCCAAGCTGGTACCGATCGACGGCGCCAGCGTCGGCCAGGCCTATGTGCGCGTCGTCCATGACAAGGCGATCGTCGATGCCGCACCCGAGGCCGTCGGTGCGACGGCCCCCGACGCCGCGGCGCTGGACGCGGTCGGCGCCGCCTACGGGTTGAAGTTCTCCGAGCGAGTGGAGCTGGAGAGCTCGGGAGAGGCCGAGGCTCGTCGTGCCGAGGCCGAGGCGGCGCGCGCCCGGGCCGACCAGCTGGCCCAGGACGCGCGCGACAAGATCGAGGCCCGCGACGTGGCGCACGAGCGCGCGCACGGTGCCAGTGAGGCGGCCACCCAGGCCGAGCTGGAGGCCGAGGAGGCCCGCCAAGCGGCGCTCCAGGCGCGCGAGAAGGCTCAGCGCTACGAAGATGAGTGAGGTCCCGCGTCGCCGCCTCGGCGACAGCGATCTGGAGGTCTCGGAGATCTCGCTGGGCTCGTGGCTGACCTACGCCGGGGGCGTGGAACGCGAGCAGACCGAGGCCTGCACGCGGGCCGCCTTCGATGCCGGCATCAACTTCTTCGACACCGCCAACGCCTACGGCCGGGGCGCGGCCGAGTCGGCGTGGGGGGAGATCCTGGCCGACTACCCGCGTGACTCGTTCATCCTGGCCACCAAGGTCTTCTTTCCGATGTCAGACGAGGATCACGGCCTGTCGGCCCCGCAGATCGCCAAGCAGCTGGATGCCTCGCTGAAGCGCCTGCAGACCGACTACATCGACCTCTACCAATGCCATCGCTTCGACGTCGAGACGCCGATCGAGGAGACAATGGAGGCGCTCAGCGAGGCGGTGCGCTCGGGCAAGGTGCGCTACGTGGGCTTCAGTGAGTGGACGCCGCGCCAGATCAAGGCTGCGCTGGCGGTCTCCGGTGCGGTCAAGCCCGTGTCCTCGCAGCCCCAGTACTCGATGCTGTGGCGAGCGCCCGAGGCAGAGCTGATCTCGCTGTGTGAGACCCACTCGATCTCCCAGGTGTGCTGGTCGCCGCTGGCCCAGGGTGTGTTGACCGGCAAGTACCGCCCCGGCGAGGCGCCGCCCGGCGACTCGCGCGCCGCCAGCGAGGCGATGAGCACGTCGATCTCGCGCTTTCTCTCAGATGAGACGCTGACCGCCGTGCAGCGGCTGGCGCCGATCGCCGACGAGATGGGTTTGAGCATGGCCCAGCTGGCGGTCGCCTGGGTGCTGCGCCAGCCCAACGTCGCCTCCGCGATCGTCGGCGCCTCGCGGCCCGAGCAGGTTCACGACAATGCCGCCGCGGCCGGGGTCAAGCTCACCCCCGACACGCTGGCGGCGATCGACGAGGCGCTCGGCGGCGTCCCTGTCACCGAGCCGACGCTTGCCTACGGCGCCTCCGAGGGCGTCCTTCACCGCGACTGAGGCGCGCTGGCCCGCCTACTCTTCTAATCCTTCCCCCCCCTCTTGAAAGGGCTAATGGCTCCTTTCGCGTGATACGAGCGGGGAAAGGAGCCGGGCATGGATGGACGGGAGCTGGGAGCGATCTTCGTGGGAGGCGCGGTCGGTGCCCTGCTGCGCGTCTGGCTGGGCACGCGCTTCAGCGGCGGGGCGCCGGGCTGGCCATGGGTGACGTTCGCCATCAATCTCAGCGGCTCGGTCGCGCTGGCGTACTTCGCCACCCGGCTGCAGGAGCGTCTGCCGCAGTCGACGTATCGCCGCCCGCTGCTGGGGACCGGATTCTGCGGGGCCTACACCACCTTTTCCACGATGCAGGTGGAGATCCTCAGGATGCTCGATCACGATCGCTACGGGCTGGCGGTCGGCTATGCCACGGCCAGCCTCGTCGGCGGCTATCTGGCGATCTGGCTCACCACGGCCGCCGTCCGCCGCGCACGGCTGGTGGTATGAGCGCCTGGGCGTGGGCGGGCGTCGCCGTGCTCGGCGGGATGGGGGCGATCGCGCGCTTCTTGATCGACGGGCGGATCTCCCAGCGGCTCGGTGGTGATTTCCCGTTCGGCACGCTCACCATCAACCTGACCGGCGCCCTGCTGCTCGGTCTGCTGAGCGGCCTGGCGCTCACGGGGGAGGCCCTCGTCCTCGCCGGGACGGCCACGCTGGGGTCGTACACCACCTTCTCCACCTGGATGCTCGAGACCCAACGGCTGGTCGAGGACGGAGAGGTTCGCGCGGCGACGGTCAACGCCTGGCTCAGCGTGATCGTGGGCGTCGGGGCTGTGGCCCTCGGCCGCGCGATCGGAGCGCACCTATGAACGAGGACTGCCTGAAGCTGACCACCTACTTCGGCGAACGCGACCGGTCCTCCGGGCACCTGTTGGCCGACGAGCTGCTCAACCTCTACGGCCACCATCAGCTGCAGGCCAGCATCCTGCTGCGCGGCGCGGAGGGCTTCGGCCGCCTGCACCACCGCCACACCGATCGGCTGCTGACGCTGTCGGAGGATCTCCCGGTCGTCTCCATCGTCGTCGACAGCGCAGCGCGTATCGAGGCGCTGCTCGAGCCGGTGCTGGCGATCAAGCGCCGCGGCCTGATCACGCTGGAGCGGACTCGCCTGCTGATTGGCGAGTTGGGCGAGGTCCGCCTGCCCGACCAGCTGGGCGAGGCGACCAAGCTGACCGTCTACCTCGGCCGCTACGAGCGGGCCGCGGGCCGCTCGGCGTTCGTCGCGGTGTGCGAGCTTCTGTACCGACGGGGAATCGCCGGGGCGACCGTGCTGCTGGGCGTCGACGGCACGCGCCGGGGACGCCGGACGCGGGCGCGAGTTCTTCGGGCGCAACACCGATGTCCCGACGATGATCATCGCGGTCGGAGCGCGGGACACGGATTCGCGGCCGTCGCTGCCCGAGCTGGGCCGGCTGCTCGACGATCCGCTGATCACGTTCGAGCGCGTCCGGGTCTGCAAGCGCGACGGTGTGCTGCTCGCCCAGCCACACGGCCTCCCCGGACGTGACCAGCGGGGGCTGGCGATCTGGCAGAAGCTGATGGTCTACACCTCGCAGGCCGCCACCCATCGAGGGGCGGCCGCTCAGTCTGGAGATCGTTCGGCGCCTGCGGCAGTCCGACCTGGCCGGCGCCACCAGCCTGCGGGGCGTGTGGGGGTTTCACGGCGACCATCCGCCGCACGGCGACAAGCTGCTGCAGCTGCGCCGCCACGTCCCGGTGGTGACGATCGCCGTCGACACCCCGCCGCGCACCGCCCGGGCGTTCGCGATCATCGACGAGCTGACCACCGAGCACGGCCTGGTGACCAGCGAGATGGTGCCGGCAGTCGCCGCCCTCAGCGAGTCCGAGCGCCTGGGCGGCCTGAATCTGGCCCGGCACGAGTTCTAGCTGTGCCGTTGTAGCGTGAACGCGATGGCTGAAAGCGATGACGGCACGCCCCTGGAGCCGTTCTTCACGAAGCTGTTCGCACGGGACGCCGCCGGTGGATCTTGGCTGTCGGCCCTGCTGACGGCCGCGCCGCACGCGGACCGGCTGGGCGAGCTCGCGAAGGCTCCCGGTTGGCTGCAGACGCAACTGGCCGTCCGCGGGGCCAGCGGCCGGCTGGCCTGCTTCGAGTACCCGGCGGTCGCTCCCCGGAGACTGCTCAGGTGGTTCATCGACCATCCCGAGCAGCTCGTGTGGCCGGACGACGTAGACGTGAGCGCGTCTGCCGAGACGGTATTGCTGCGCCGCGCGCTGATCAACGACGAGCCACCGGGGTCCAGGCGCGGGCGCAGGACCGGGCCCGCGAGCTGCTGCCCCGCAGCTCCGGGCCTCACGCCCGCCTGGTGGCGCTTCGAGGACATGAGGATGCTCGACTGCGTGCTGATCACCGAACGCATGGTGGTGACGGTGCAGGCAACCCGCACCGAGGAGAAGCCGGCAACGCCCTGGTATCCGAAGCGCTCGCAGCTGGTGCGCAACCTGGAAGCGGCCCGCCGTCTGGCCGACGGCAAGCGCTTCGCCACGCTGGTGCTCTCCGAGCGGCCGCTGCCTGAGGCCGACGACGAGTTCCTGGAGCGCACGTTGCCCGAGGCGGCTCCGCACCTCGACGAGCTCGAGCAGCGGGAGCTGCGCGACGCCTATCTGGGCAACCTCACGTGGGACGCTGCCTACGATGCGGTCGGATGTCCCGAGGGAGTCGACCGCGGACACGAGCTGAGACCGCTCGCCGCGGCCCCGATACGATCCTCGCCGAGATTCAAGACGACCCCATCCGCCGTGCCGGGAACCAAGGGAGGATGTCGATGAGCGATTACCAAGTTGTCAATCCGGCGACGGGGGAGACCCTGGCCGAGTATCCGACGATCAGCGACGAGCAGCTGCAGGACGCGATCGGCCGGGCCGACAAGGCTCATCGCGAGTGGGCCGTCTCGTCCGCGGTCGACGAGCGGGCGGCGCTGATCCGCCGCGTGGGGGAGTTGCACATCGAGCAGCGTCAGCGACTGGCCGAGATCATCATGCGCGAGATGGGCAAGCCGATCGAGCAGGCGCTCGGCGAGGTCGACTTCGCCGCCGCGATCTACGAGTACTACGCCGACAACGCCGCCGAACTGCTGGCCGACGAGCCGATCAAGCTGCTGGAGGGCGACGGCTCGGCGTTCGTCCGCCGCAGCTCCTACGGGGTCCTGCTCGGCATCATGCCGTGGAACTACCCGTACTACCAGGTGGCACGGTTCGCGGGTCCGAATCTGGCGATCGGCAACACGATCCTGCTCAAGCACGCCCCCCAGTGCCCGGAGTCGGCCGAGGCGATGGAGCAGATCTTCCACGAGGCCGGATTCCCCGCCGACGCCTACATCAACATCTTCGCCACCAATCAGCAGATCGAGACGGTGATCGCCGATCCGCGCGTGCGCGGGGTCTCGCTGACCGGCTCCGAGCGCGCCGGCGCAGCGGTGGCCGAAATCGCCGGGCGCAACCTGAAGAAGGTGGTGCTGGAGATGGGAGGCTCTGACCCGTTCATCCTGCTGGGCACCGATGACATGGACGCGACCATCGAGTCGGCGGTGGGCGCGCGCCTGGAGAACTCCGGGCAGGCGTGCAACGCCGCCAAGCGCTTCATCGTGGTCGACGACCTCTATGACTCGTTCATGGAGAAGTTCACCAGCGCGCTGACCGCGGTCAAGCCGTCGGATCCCAGCTCCGCCGACACGACCGTAGGTCCGCTGTCCTCCGCGACGGCGACCGACCGGCTCGCCGACCAGGTCAAGCGTGCCGTGGACCAGGGCGCGACGCTGGTGAGCGGCGGCGACCACGACGGCAACTTCTTCGACACGACGATCCTCACCGACATCACTCCCGAGAACGACGCCTATCGCGAGGAGTTCTTCGGGCCCGTGGCCTCGGTCTACCGGGTCGGCTCGGAGGACGAGGCCGTCACGCTGGCCAACGACACCCCGTTCGGGCTCGGCTCCTACGTGATGACCAACGACGCCGAGCAGGCGCTGCGGGTCGCGGACAGGATCGACGCGGGAATGGTGTTCATCAACGCCGTCGGGCTGGAGGGCGCGGAGCTGCCCTTCGGCGGCGTGAAGCGCTCGGGCTTCGGGCGCGAGCTCGGGCGCCTCGGGCGCGGACGAGTTCGTCAACAAGAAGATGATCCGGGTGGGCGGCTGACCGACCGGGGCGCCCGATCGTGAAGGTGGCATACGAGAAGGGGCTGCACGAGCTCGGCGACGGGCTCTTCGCCTACCTGCAGCCGAATGGCGGCTGGGGCTGGAGCAACGCCGGCCTGATCACGGCGGACGGGAACCTCGCTGCTGGTCGACACGCTCTACGACCTCCATCTCACCCGCGAGATGCTGGACGCGATGCAGGCCGTGCTGGGCTGCGCATCCCCTCGACGCGGCGCTGAACACGCACTCCAACCCCGATCACTGCTTCGGTAACGAGCTTCTGCCGGCGGCCACCGAGATCTACGCCTCGGCCGCCACCGCCGACGACATGCAGGAGCTCTCGCCGGCCGTGCTGCAGTCGCTCAAGTCGGCCCCCGGCATGCCCGCGGAGCTCGCCGAGTTCGTCGAGCTGGCCTTCGGGCCGTTTGATTTCGAGGGCATCACCCTGCGTCCGCCGACCGAGACCTTCGAGGGTCGGCTGGACCTCCGGGTCGGCGACCGGCCGGTCTCGTTTCGTGGAGCTCGGGCCCGCGCACACGCGCGGGGACACGATCGTCCACGTCCCCGACGCCGGCACCGTGTTCACCGGCGATCTGCTGTTCATCGAGGGCACGCCGATCGTGTGGGCCAGCCTGGGCAACTGGATCTCCGCCTGCGACCGCATCATCGAGCTCGGCGCGACCGTGCTGGTGCCCGGCCACGGACCGGTCACCGACGCCTCGGGGGTGTCCGACGTACGACGCTATCTGCGCTTCGTGCAGGACGCCGCCCGCGAGCGTTTCGAGGCCGGCATGAGCCCCAGCCGAGGCGGCCGACGACATCGAAATAGGCGATTTCGCCGACTGGAGCGACCCCGAGCGGCTGGCCGCCAACGTCATCGCGGCCTACCGCGAGCTTGACCCGAGCATGCTCGCGCCGAGTCCGCCGGAGCTGTTCATGGCGATGGCGCGCTGGCGCGCCGCGCACTGACCCGGTCGCCGGGCCGTATGGGCGCGCCGCCCGCTGACCCGATCGCGGGGCCGTATAGGGTTCGGGCACTAAACCCCAGGATCAGGAGACATGATGGTCAAGCTTGTGGTTGCCTACGGCGCGCCGGAGGACCCCGCCGCCTTTGACGAGCACTACGCCAGCACGCACCGGCCGCTGGTAGACAAGATCCCGAACCTTCGCCGCTTCGAGGCCGGGAAGGTGCTCGGCACTCCGGACGGGACGGCGGCTCCGTATTACTACATCGCCGAGCTGTGGTTCGACGACGCCGACAAGCTGCAGGCGGCGATGGGGAGCCCCGAGGGGCAGGCCGCCGGAGCCGATGTTGCGACGTTCGCGTCGGGTGGGGCGACGATGATGATCGCGCAGGCCTGAGGAACGCTTCGTCGGCTGACTGGGAAGTAATCGGCTTCGTCGGGGTCTTTGGGGGAAACGACCCGACGTGCGGGTGTCGCGCGACCGCGCTTTGGCGTGCGCTCACTCCGCGAACCGAATGGGAGTCAGCCGTGTACACACAGTCCTCAGACCCATCCGTCACTCCGCCGTCGCCGCCGGCGCCGACCACCAGCCGTCGCGTCTTCCTCGGCGGGGCGGGGGCCGTGGCGTTCGGCGCGGGGATGCTGGGAGGCGTCTCGGAGGCCTTCGGCCGGGGTGATCTGACCCGCGGCGATGCCGCCATCCTGCGGTTCCTGTCGGCCGCCGAGATCCTCGAGACCGACCTCTGGCAGCAGTACAACGAGCTGTGTGGAATCCAGGACAGCGCCGTCCCCGGCGGCAGCGGCAACAAGGAGTTCGCGGCGGCGCTCAGCGTGCTGGACTCCGACATGGCCCAGTACGTGCACGACAACACGCACGACGAGATGACGCATTTCACGTTTCTCAATGCCTACCTGAGGTCCCGGGGGGCCGAGCCGGTCAATCTCGATCCGTTTCGCAAGCTTCCGAGCAGCACGGCCAAGGGAGCGCAGCAGATCGGGCGGCTCACCAACCTGATGGCGCTCAAGGTCGACACCTCGTGGTGGACCAGGTACCGAGCGAGTCGCAAGAACCCGGACCTGGGCGCCAGCTTCCCGCCCGCGGTGCCGGGGCTGCTGAAGGGCGAGTTCCCCGCCATACCTAGATCGAACGCCGATCTCAAGCCGGCCAAGCACCTGCAGGCGATCGCCAACACGGCGGGCTTTCATTTCGCGACGATCGAGCAGGGAGGCACGAGCCTGTACCCGGCGCTGGCCCAGCGCGTCAAGGATCCCGAGGTCCTGCAGGTGGTGCTGAGCATCGGCCCGACCGAGACGATGCACTTTCAGACCTGGAGCGACAAGGCCGGCAACGCCCCGCCGCTCACCGATCCCACCAACGGCCTGGTGTTCCCCGACCTCAACAAGCCGCCGTTCGGCGGGCCGAACTTCCAGACCAACCTGATCATGCCCCACCCGACGAAGTTCCTACGGCCCGACCTGCCCGTGTGCTCTGTCATTCGCCCGACGAACACCAAGGGAGCCGCGATGGACGTTGCCAAGTTCCTGACCGCCATGAACCTGTTCAAGGGTCAGCCGCCGGCGTTCTTCACCGCTCTCACCACGCTCGCGAGACAGGCCGACGCCGCCCGCCGCTAGTGGCCGGGCAATGCTCGAATAGGCTCGACTAAAGGCGCGGGGAGAGGCGGTCGATGTGTAGCCCATGGGTGTGACCCAGGCGCCGGAGCGATGGGCGATTCTCGGATCAGGGCTGTGGTCGCTGCTCGACGACGCCATCGGGGCGTTGGTCCTGGTCGACGGTGCGGGTCGGATCGTCGACTGGAATCGAGCCGCTGAGGCGACGTTCGGCTGGGCCCGTAAGGAGGCCGTCGGCGCTGACGCCGTGGAGCTGCTGGGCGCGCCCGATCTCCAGGATGAGTTTCACGCGGTCTTTGACCGGCTGGCCGCCGGCCACCGCACACGTTCGAGCCGGCAGCCGATCGAACTGCGGGCGGTGCATCGCAGCGGCCGCGAGCTGGCGATCGAGCTCGTCGCGTCGAAGGTGGACGCCGGCGGTCGCTGGTTGACGGCGGCGTTCCTGCATGACGTCACCGAGCGCAACCGGACGACCGCCGGGCTCGCGCTGGCGAACTCCCGCTTTGCGGGCGCGTTTCAGGCAGCCTCGATCGGAATGGCGCTGACCGGGCTGGACGGGCGCTTCCTCGAGGTCAATCCGGCCCTGTGCAAGCTCCTGGCCCGTGACGCCGCCACGCTCCTGGCGAGCACCTTTCAGGAGGTGACCCACCCCGAAGATCTCGCGGGGAGCCTCGAAGAGCTCGAACGGGCGCGCCGCGGGGAGATCGACACCCTGCGGCAGTCCAAGCGCTACCTGCTTCCGGATGGCGGGATCGTGTGGGGACTGCTGACGCTCACGATCGCCCGCGACGTCAGCGGCTCCCCGCTGCATTTCGTCGCGCAGATCCAGGACATCACGGCGCGCCGGACCTCGGAGGGGGAGCTGCGGCGCTACGCCGCTCATCTCGAGTCGCTCTCCGAGCACGATCCACTCACGGGACTGAGCAACGAGCGCGCCTTCGCAGCCGCGCTTGGGGTGGAGCTGGGGCTGGTGGAGGCGGGCTCCTCGGCGTGCAGCGTGCTGCTGGTCAGGGTTCCGGGGGATGACTCGGCGGTCATCACGGCCGCCGGGTCCCTGAGACGCGTGAGCCGTGACACCGATCTGGTTGCGCATCTGTCCGAGCGAGGTGATCTCGCCGTGCTTCTGCCGGGCATCGATTCCGAGACCGTCGTGGCGATCGCGCACCGGGCTCGTGATTCGCTCGGGGCCTACCCCGGCGTGCGCTTCTCCCATGCCACCGCTGCGCGCGGCGAAAGCGTCGCGCGTCTGATGAGCGCCCTGCGTGAGGGGCTCAGCGGTCCCGAGCCGGCGCGGGCCACCCCTGGGGTCGACGACCTTCCGGTCGGGATCGGGCGGCTGTTGGAGCTCGCGCGCCATCAGCTCGGGATGCCGGTTTCGTTCCTGGCCCGCGTGCACGGCGATCGCTATGTGTTCGCGGGCTTCGCCGGCGATCCCGAGCGGTTCGGAGTCGGCGAGGGAGACACGATGCCGCTGGCCGGAACGCACTGCCAGCGGATGCTCGACGGGCGCTGCGGCTCGATCGTCGCCGACGCAGAGGCCGACTGCCGAGGCGCGAGACCTGAGCGTGACCACGACCCTCGGCGTGCGAGCGTACGCCGGGGTGCCGGTCCGCCTGGGCTCCGGCGAGATCTACGGGACGCTGTGCGCTGTCGACACGCGGCCGCATCCGGAGCTCGGCGACCGCCACACCGAGCTGATGACCTTCCTGAGCGAGCTGGCAGCCGAGCTGATCGAGGGCGAGGCCGAGCAGCGGGCCACCCGACGCGCAGAGGCGGGCGTCGCCGGGGTGCGCACGCTGCTCGCCGCGCTCGAGGCGCGTGACTTCTATACCGGCGATCACTCAAAGAGCGTGGTCTCGCTCGCATCGACGGTCGCCCGCAGGCTCGGCCTCGACCAGGACGTCGTCCGCGACGTCGAGCAGGTCGCGCTGCTGCACGACATCGGCAAGGTCGGCATCCCGGATGCGATCCTGCAGAAGCAGGGTCCGCTCGACGATCAGGAGTGGCAGCTGATGCGCCAGCACCCGGTCGTCGGAGAGCGCATCATCGCCGGCACTCCGGGCCTCTCGCACCTCGCTCCCGCGATGCGCGGCCGAGCACGAGCGCTGGGACGGCGGCGGCTACCCCGACGGGCTGGCCGGCGAACGGATTCCGCTGTCCAGCCGCATCACCCTCGCCTGCGACGCCCTGCACGCCATGACCAGCGATCGGCCCTACCGGCCCGCGATGACCCAGCAGCGCGCCCGCCAGGAACTTCGAGACGGCGCCGGCAGCCAGTTCGACCCGCTCGTGGTCCAGGCGCTGCTCGCCGAGATCGACGCGCCCGAGACACCGGCTGCCGGCTGATCGTCACGGCCAGGCGTGTGCCGCGGAGCTCGTCGCGAGGAGGGCCGAGGGTCAGGCGCCCGCCGGCGCGGGATCGGGGCGCACGATCACCGTGTCGGCGATCGGGATGATCTCGTCGACCGGCAGGTCAGCGCACGAGGCGTGCTTGCGGATCGCCTCCGGGCTGCTCGCCTCATAGACGCACACCGTTCCGAGCGAGCCATTGCCTTCGTCCAGTACGTAGCTGCGGATCCAGCGGATGTCGTCGGGCATGTCCTCGTCGCCGACCTTGGTCGAGCGCGCCGCCGCCTGCTCGAGGTCGCCGCCCGAGGTCCAGCCGTTGCGTCGTAGGATCGCGTACTGCTGCATGGGTGTCCTCCTCGTAGAGAGTTGACTGATGGAGGACACCGTACGCGTCGACCGCTTCGCGTCAACTGTGCCTCGATGATCCTCTTCTGTAACGCTCGATAATCGGGCTTATGTAGACCACTGAGCCGAAATCGGGCTCTCGCGGGCGTTTCCGCGGAAACGCCCCCGCGGCGAGTCGGCGACTCGATCGTGTGTTATGTAGTCGGTCGAATGGCCGATCCGCCTCGCGCAGCGCGCCCCGTCGATCCCGACCTGCGAACCGAGCTAGCCCCGGTCCGTGCGGCCGAGTTGACGCCCGACGCCAGCCTCGTCGATGTGGAGCTGATCGACGCCGAGCTGGCGGGTAGCCGAACGCGTGGCGTCTCGGTGAGCGGCGCCGTGCTGCGCAACGTCGATCTCTCGGCCTCACGAATGGAGCAGCTCGGCTTGCTCGACGTATCCCTGCGGGGCTGCAACCTGGCCAACCTCGAGGCGCCGCACGCGAGCCTCGTGCGGGTCCGGGTGCAGGCATGCCGGCTGACGGGAATTCGCCTGTTCGAGGCGTTCCTGCGCGATCTCACGTTCGCCGGCTGCCGCATGGACCTCGCGTCGCTGGGCTCCTGCCGACTGCAGCAGGTGACCTTCGAGGACTGCGTGCTGACCCAGACCGACTTCCTGGATGCAGAGCTGCAGTCGGTCCGCTTCCACGGCTGTGATCTGAGCGAGGCCGACTTCAGGGGCGCGCGGCTGCAGCGCTGCGAGCTGCGCGACTGTGACCTGGCCGGCGCGCACGGCATCGAACGGCTGGCCGGCTCGACGATGCCGTGGGCCGACATCGTGCAGCACGCCGGCACCTGGGCGGCCGCGCTGGGGATCGAGGTGCTGGAGGACGAGTGACCATGGGTGCTCAGGCGGTGCCGCTGGTGCGCCAGCCGGGCAGCCACGCGGCGTTGCAGAGGGCCGGAACGTCGGAGTCGTCGGTGAACACCGGCGCCATGACGCTGCCGGGGCGAAGGGTGTGCTTGTGGCCCAGGAGATGGCCCATCTCGTGGGTGACGGTGAGGCAGAACATGCCCCAGTCGCCCTCCATGGCGGTCCAGTCCGCCCACTGCCAATGGGCGAGGGTGATCGTGCAGTCGGTGTAGGTCGATGCCGGGGCGTCGAGGTTGTCGGCACCGAGCGAGGAGCCGAACGTGACCCAGGCGTCGGTGCCTGCCTCGAGGCCCGGCGCCAGCGCGCTGTCGGCGGTGATCGTGATCTGTCCGCCGCACGGCGTCGCTCCCCAGAACCGCTCGGCGATGGCCGCCGCGGTGGTGACGGGGTTGCGGACCCCGACGGGAGCAATCGCGGCGGCGCGGCGAACCGGCGTTATGTGGTGAGCCCGAGTGCCGCGCGGCTTGGTCGTGGACGCCGCGCTGGCGGCGGATGCCGAGGTCAGCATGACGGTGGCGAGCAGGGCGGCGACCAGGATTCGGTTCATGTACTGAGCTTGCGGCACCCGAGCACGGTTTTCGTCCGCCGCCGCGGGTGATCTTGCGCTCGTATAGGGGGAAGGGGCGGGTGAGGGTGGGCTCACCCTTTGATCCGGCGCTGCCGATGTAGGGACTGCTCAGATGCTCACCCCCTCCCCTATCACCCTGGTCGTTGCCCGGTTCGAGGATCTTCTGGCCCGTGGTCTGCGGTCGGTGCTCGATGGCGATCCCAGCCTGCAGATCGTCGCCAGCGACATTGAGCACACGCGCCTTGAAGTGGTGTTTCGGGCGCACCACCCGCAGGTGGCGATCCTCGATGCCGATGCGCTCCCGACGCTCGCTCACGTGCGCGATCTCGGTTATCGCCACCCAGACACGCGGCTGGTGCTGTTCACCGGCCATCCCACGACCGCCGAAGGCGCGCAGCTGCTCGCCTTTGGCGCGAGCGCCTGTCTCGGAAGAGACACCCAGGCTCGCGATGTCCTGAGTGCCATCCACCTTGCCTCCCGTGGACTGCAGCTCGTTCCGCGACGTAGCTTTGAGCCGCACGCTCCGTCGCCTCCGGGATCGCACCTGCTCACCCCGCGTGAGGCCGAGCTGGTGGTCCTGCTCCAGCAGGGCAGCTCCAATGCGGAGATCGCCGCGGCACTGCAGGTCGGTGTCGAGACGGTCCGTACCCACGCGCGCAACATCTACCGCAAGCTGGGCGTGAAGTCGCGCCTGGAGCTGACCGAGGCGGCGCCGCGCGCTCCGATATCCGAGGATCAGGCCCCCGTACATCCCGAGCGACCGCGGCTTGTCCGCCCGCGCGACGGCCAGCGTCGGCGTCGCGCGCCGTCTCGGTAACGGGCTGGGCGCAAACGCGAAGTGCCATCCCCTTTTCGTCCAGGCGGCTAATCATTTGGCCGGGCCAGTCGATACGAGTAGCGGTCGTAAAGGAGACGGGGACCAATCCCCATCCCACTCTCAGAACTCACCGGGTGTCTTCAGGCCGCAACCAAGGAGACACTATGGGTACTTACGGGCGCCGCACGAAGCGGCTCCAGACGCAACCCGGCATCGCCGCCGGGTCCGGTCTAGATCGCGGACGGCGGCCATCGGCCTGGCGTCGATCGTTGCCATGAGCCTGGCCTTCGCCGGCAGCGCTCAAGCTGCCGAGGCGCCGGTCAATCTCGGGACCGACACCAACTTCTCGCTCCTCGGTTCACAGTCGCTGACCACCGTGAACCAGACGACCGTGTCCGCCGACATCGGGCTGTCTCCGAACGACGCGTCGTCGGTTACCGGTCCGTTCCTCCCCTTGGGTGGGGTTGGGGACGAGCACTTCGGCGACGCCGTCGCCGCTCTGGCCCGGACCGACCTCGCCACCGCTATCACCGACGCCTCGCCCGCCGCCAGGCCTGCGGCGACCGTGCTGGGCAGCAGCGACCTCGCCGGACAGGTATTCACGCCGGGCGCCTACCGCGCACCGCTCGGGACCCCCTTCCTGGCGATCTCCGCGGGGGCCGTGACCCTCGATGCGCAGGGTGATCCCGACGCGGTCTTCATCTTCGAGGCCCCGACCAGCACGCTGATAACCGGTACAGCCACGAGCATCGTGCTGACCGGCGGCGCTCAGGCGTGCAACGTGTTCTGGCAGGTCGGCAGCTCGGCAACCCTGAACGGTGCCAGCTTCGCCGGGACGGTCCTGGCGCAGACCTCGATCACCGTCGGGACAGGCACCACCATCGATGGCCGGCTCTTGGCCCACGACGGCTCTGTCACCCTCCAGGGGAACCCGATCACGACCTCGGCCTGTGCGCCACCACTGCCGCCGCCTCCCGGCTTTACCCCGGGCGCCGGCGGTACCCCGGACACCGGCGGTACCCCGGCCCCGACCACGCCTACTCCGACCCCGGTCGCCGGCACCCCGACCACGGGCGGCACCCCCACCACGGGCGGCACCCCGACCACCACTCCCGTAGGCACGCCCCCGGCGGGCACGCCCGTCAGCACCACGCCGACGCCGGTTGGCTCGGTCAACACGACCAACAAGAAGAAGCTCGCCGCCCAGCGACGGGCGCGTCAGCTCGCTGCCCAGCGGCGGACGCAGATCCTCATCAGGCAGCGGCGGGCGAGGCGGCTGGCCAAGCTGAAGCGTCAGCGTCTCACACTTGCCCGTGCGCACCGTCATCCCTCGCCGGCGCGGCCGCCCAGTGGCTCCGGCGGGTTCACCGGCTGACCGCGGTCAACGCACCGAGATGTTCCTGACCACCCACATGAGTTCCTCCAAGGCCGGCGCATCGCGCCGGCCTTGGACCGTTGGCCGTCGCCTGGGTCTAGCCGGGCTACTCGCTGTGGCGTTAGCGGCGAGCGGCTGGACCTCATCGGCGGCCGCCGCGAGCGCGCCGCGCCACGTCAAACCCAGCCAGGCATTGACCCAGCTCGTGTTCTCGCATCAGGTGTACCGCTCGGCGAGCACGGGCTCGCCCACCGGCCGCTGGCTGCCCGCGCACACGCCGCTCACCGGGGATCGCACGACGCTTCCCCTCGTGGGACACGTGGACGGAGCTCACCGGCAGTGGCTCAGGGTGATGCTTCCCGGACGGCCGAACAGCTCGACCGGCTGGATCGAACAGGGCGGCACCCGCCCGCTCCAGACCCGCTGGCACATCATCGTCAGTCTCTCCGGCCGCCGGGTGTGGGCCTACTTCGAGGGCCAGCTGCTCAAGAGCTATCCGGCGGTTGTGGGCAAGCCCTCGACGCCGACGCCGACGGGCAATTTCTTCGTCGAGGAGACCGAGATCATGCCGAGCAGTGCCCCGGGAGGGCCGTACGTGCTCGCTTTGAGCGCCCGCTCGAACGTGTTCCAGGACTTCGACGGTGGGCCCGGCCAGATCGGGATCCACGGACGCGACCTGCTGGGCGGCACGTTGGGCCAGGCACAGTCGCACGGCTGCATGCGGCTCGACAGCCCCGCGATCACCTGGCTGGCGACCCGCATCGGCCCCGGCGTGCCGGTGACCATCCTCAGTTAGCCGGGAGCACCAACCAGCGTATCCTTCGTCCCCGTCTGCCGTGACCACCGGACCTGAGCATCGACCGCTGACCATCGAAGAGCTGGACCAATGGGTCCTCTTCGGTGGCACCTGGAGGACGGTCCGGGTCGGCGAGGGCGACGCCACGGTCGAGCTGTGCACGTGCACGAGCGAGGCCGTCGAGCGGCGCGAGACCAGCGACCCGGGCGTCATCGCGCTTCTGCACAACGCGGAGTGAGGGCCTGGCGGCCGGCTCGCGCCGTCAAGGGCGCCCAGCGGCGGCCCGGTCCTGGGAGCACGACTCCGGGGCCCAGGCGTTCGACGCAAGCAGACGCCCAGCGGGACGCTCGGGCAGGCCGATCGGGCAGCGAGTGGAATCCGACGGTAGGCTGCATGCGCCTGCGCCGCCGTACCCGGGGTTGAGCGTGCGCTTCAGCTCGCCCGACCGCCTGATTTCGATCATCGATGAGCAACGGTCAACGTCTATCCAGCTGGTTTGCCGCGATCGCCCTGTTGGCGGTGGCGGCGACGCTGATCGCTGCACGAGCGCTGGGAGCCGGGGGCGTGGGCCTGACCAACCCGCCGCCGCCCGCGTCCGGCGGCGCGTCGATCACCGGCGGCGGGCTGGCTCCAGTGCGCCACGTGTCCAACAGGCTGCCGCCTCCGCCGAGCAAGCACGCCTCTGGCCGCTGGCTGAGCAAGATCACGATCACCGAGTACTGGCCCGCGCCCGAGGCCTGGTTTCGCGGCCGCTTGGTCACGGCTCCCGGACTGACCGGCAGGCACCGGATCGACTGGCTGTACTCGGCAACCGGTCTTTCGATGGAGGGCGACGGCATCGGCCTCGACGGACGCCAGTACCACATCGACTCCCTCGGCGATGGCGGCTGGGTGACCTCCGACGGCGCCTCCACCTCTCCGTCCAAGGGCTGGTCGGGGGGCGCTCCCTACTGGCGAGCCGGGGGCTACTGGCGAAACCGGCGCGGCGAGGTCACCTTTCCCCTGGCGGTCGGAGGCTGGTCCAACGGTGGCGGTCGGCAGTACGTGCCGCTGCGCGACGTGACGTTCGCCGCGGGCGCGTCGCTCCCGCTTCGCTTCTATGAGTCGATCGCCGTCGACCCCGGCGTGATTCCACTGGGCAGTCGCGTCTACGTGCCGGCCTATCGACACGACGGCCACGGCGGCTGGTTCGTCGCCCAGGACACCGGCGGAGCGATCAACGGCCGTCACATCGACGTGTATCGCTCTCCCCCGGCCAGCGCCGAGGATTCCGGTCAGTATCTGGTCGGCGAACGCATCTTCGTGATCAAGCCACGCAAGTAGACTGGGACACCATGGCCAAGCAACGTGCGGTGCGCATCGAGCAGAAGAGTCAGCTAGCCGCGATCCAGCAGATGGAGAGCCGCTCCGACGAGGAGCTGGCGTCAGAGACCAAGTACCGGGCGGCTGCCCAGGCGATCCTCGGCGCGCGTGCCGCGCAGAAGCTCGATCCGGTGAAGACCCGAGCCCACTTCCAGCGGGCGATCGCCGCCGCCCCGCCGCAGGAGCGTCTGCCGCTGCGGCGCATGGCCGAGACGGCGATGGCGCAGGCCGAGCGCCGCGCCGGTGACTACAAGAAGGCCAAGGAGCGCATCGGACAGCCGGCCAGCGGCCGCGAGGTGTTCATGCTGCGCCTGCTGGGCATGGTCGCCCCTCCGAAGAGCTCTGGCGGACTGGCCCGGGCACGCGGGATCCTGATTGCAGTCGCGCTGGTGGTCGCGATCCTGCTGCTCTGCTTTGGGATCGTCAACCTGATCTCGCTGCCGTTCGGCGGCATCTCGCTGGACCTGGGGATCTTCTACGGCTTCGTGCTGCTGCTGGTCGCGATCGCGGTCCTCGCCGTCGTGGGCCGGCGGCGCCAGCGCCGTGCGCAGGCCGAGCAGGCCGACAGAGTGGCCGCGGCCCGCTCACGCTGACCTCGACCCTGGAGCTTGGCTGAACCTTGTGCGGGCGCTACACGCTGGCTACGCCTGACCCGGCCGCGATCCGTGATCGCTTTCCCATCGGCGAGCAGGTCGAGGTCCGTCAGCGCTTCAACGTCGCACCGGGCGACGACGTGCTGGCGGTGACCACCGACCGTGCCGGCGACCCCCGGGGCGAGCTCTTGCGCTGGGGGCTGGTGCCCTCGTGGTCCAAGAGCGCCGACACCGGCCTGAAGATGATCAACGCGCGTCTGGAGACCGCACCCGAGCGCCCGGCCTTTCGTCGCGCCTTCGAGCGGTTTCGCTGCCTGATCGTGGCCGACGGCTTCTATGAGTGGCGGCGGCGCGACGGCGGAGATCGGAGGAGCCCCAAGCAGCCCTTCCACATCACTCGCGACGATGGCGAGCTGTTCTCGTTCGCGGGACTGTGGTCGATCTGGCACGGCGACGACGATCGGGTTCTGCGGACTTGCACGATCCTGACCACGGCCGCCAACTCCGCGATCGCTCCGCTGCACGACCGCATGCCGGTGATCCTCGACCCGGAGGGCGAGCGTGAATGGCTCGACACGTCCACGCCCGCGCCCAGGTTGTCGCAGATCCTCTCCGGACTGCCGAGCTCGAGCACCGAGCTCAGCGAGGTGGGCTTCGCCGTGAACGACGCCCGTTACGACGGACCTGAGTGCCTGGCGGCGCCCCTTGTGGCCCACCAGGAGGCGTTGTTCTGAGCTGCCTAGTGCGTGGGGCGGGCTAGCACCAGGCCGGCGGCTGCCCGGGGCTTGATGGAGCCGATCGCGTCGCGTGGCGCTGGCGCCGCGGTCACGGGCCCGGAGTCGTCGGGCTCCACGGATAGCGGGGATTCGTCAAGCCACGTGCCGAACGCGGAGGCTGACATCGGGCGGCTGAGGTGATAGCCCTGAGCCAGGTCACAGCCGAGCGTCGCCAGGCGCTCCAGCGTGGGCCCGTCCTCCACGCCTTCGGCGATGATCCGCAGACCGAGGTCGTGACCGAGGTTGATGGTCGAGCGGACGATGATCAGGTCGCTCTCGTCCTGCAGCATCGGGGAGACGAACGAGCGGTCGATCTTCAAATCGTTGATCGGCAGCCGGCGCAGGTTGGCCAGCGACGAGTAGCCGGTTCCGAAGTCGTCGACCGACAGCCGTACGCCGAGGCCCGAGAGGCGGCTGACCGTGGCCAGCGCGCGCTCGGGGTCGGTCATGATCATGCTCTCGGTGATCTCCAGCTGAAGCGCGTCGGCGGGTAGGTGGAAGCTGTCGAGCATCCGCTCGATCTCCCGCGGCAGATCGCGGTCCAGCAGATTTCGCACCGACAGGTTCACGGCCACCGAGAGCTTGCGCCCGTCGCGTCGCCAGGCCGCGCACTCGGCGATCGAGTGCTCGAGCACGTGGCGCGTGAGCGGCCCGATCAGCCCCGTCTGCTCCACCGTCTGCACGAACGCCCCAGGGGGCACCATCCCATGCTCGGGGTGCTCCCAGCGCACCAGGCCCTCGGCGCCCTTGACCATGCGATCGTCGAGGTCGACGATCGGCTGGTAGTGCACGACGATCTCGTCGGTGGCCAGCGCGTGGCGGATGTCCGAGATCACGTTGAGACGCTGGACCGAATGCTGGTTCTGCTCGGCGGCGTAGACCTTGTAGTCGGTCTGGGCCTCCTTGGCGGCGTACATGGCGATGTCGGCGCACCGCAGCAGCCCGTGGGAGTCCTCGGCATCGTCGGGGAAGCGCGCCACGCCGATACTCGCCCCCACCTCCAGCGACAGCTCGTCGATGGTGAACGGCTGGTTGATCGTCGCGCACAGCCGGGAGACATCGTCCTCGACCGCGGCCGGATTGGCGGACCGGGGCCCCGGAAGGATCGCGAACTCATCGCCTCCGAGCCGCGCCACCAGGCCATCCTCGCCGATCGCGGTGGCCAGCCGCGGACCGAGGTCACGTAGCAGCGCGTCACCGTAGTGGTGTCCGAGCGTGTCGTTGACCTCCTTGAAGCGATCCAGATCCATCAGCATCACGGTGAAACTGCGTTCCGAGCCGGTGCTGGCGATCCGCTGCTCGACGGCATCACGGAAGCGCTCGCGGTTGGCCAGGCCGGTCAGCTCGTCGGTAGTGGCGACCAGCTGGAGCTTCTCGGAGCGCCGTTTGGAGGTCATCAGCTCCTTGACCAGGTACTGGAAGACTCCCAGCACCAGGCCGAACAGGACCAGACCCACCGTGCCCAACCGGATGGCCACATAGGCGCCGATCAGCGTCAGCAGAGCCGACGCGAGTTCCGCAGCGAGGACCGGGATCAGCGTCTCCCGCGTCTTGGTGAGCAGCGAGGAGCGCTCCAGATAGCAGTGATGCCCCGCGACGATCAGGAAGTTGAGGCTCAACGTCACCAGGTAGGTCGCAAACACGAGCAGGTAGTAGGCGACGTCCGATCGGCCGAGGTGCGCCTCCGAAGAAGCGAGGTGGAAGAACAGTCCACCCGCCAGCGGGCACAACGTGTAGTTGGCCAGGTTATGCACGAACACGGCGGGCCTGGAGCGCGAACGCATCCAGCCGACGGTGATCGTGATCGCCCCGATGAGCGTCGCCGGGCCGGGTCCGAGTATCACCGAGGCGAGGATCAGCGCCAGGAAGCTGCTGGATATCTGGATCTTGGCGTCGGCTCGGAGGGGCGCCAGCTCACCGGCGATCCCGAAGATCACGAGTACGACCAGCGCGACAACCGCCCAGCGGTCCATGCCCCACGTACGCCAGACGACGACGCCGGCGAGAAACGGGGCTAGTGCCTCTAGGATGAAGAGACGGCGAGCTCGACGAGGTCGAGCAGGCTGCTCATTCGACGATGCTGATTGCTCCATCGTAGGTCCAGCATCGACCCAATGCACCGTTCACTGTACCGATGTCCAGTGCATCTGGACGTTTCTCAAGCCCGCTATCCCTGAGGCCGATGCACCCCAACGACCCCGGAAGTGCGAGGGGCCCGCGTAACGGGCCCCTCGAACATGCTCAGCGGCCTGATTTAAAAGGCATCTAGGCCTCCTTCCGCCAACGGGACGTGCGGTGGGCTATGGGGTCATTCCGGAAGTGGTTGACGCCGAGTTAGCGCTCGGCGTCAACTTTCCGGAGGTATTTCTACCCAAATGCTGCGGAAACGCAACATCGATCATTGGTCCACGTCGCCGACGGGCAGCGTCCATGCGGGACGACGGGCGCCGCGCGGCCTGCGATGACTGCTCGCGGCGCCGCTCAGGCGACTTCGAGGAACAGCGCTTCGTCCTCCTCCAGGCGCTCGCGCAGACCGCGCTTGAGCTTGCCGTGGATCTGGCAGACGCGGCTCTCGGAGACCCCGAGGATCTCGCCGGTCTCGCGCAGCGTGAGGTTTGAGACGTGCAGCAGAACCGCGACCTTGCGCTCGCGGGGAGGAAGTTCGTCGAAGGCCACGCGGAAGCGCGCGATCGCGCCCTCGCGCATCGCGGCATGCTCGGGATCGCAGCTGCGGTCAGTCGAGGCCAGCGTGTCCATACGCTCGCTGCGACGATCGTCCTCGGAGATGACCGGCGTGTTGAGCGAGTCGACATGGGAGCGGGCGATGTCGTCCATCAGGGTGCCGAGCTCATCCTCGGAGATCGCCAGCAGCTCAGCCAGCTCGCTGCGGCTGGGGGCGCGGCCGTGCAGCACGGTGAAACGCTCCCGAGTGCGGTTGTACTCCCGCTCCATGCGCCGCAGTGACCGTGGCGCCCAGTCGTAACGGCGCAGCTCGTCGAGCACGGCGCCGTGAATCCGCGTCCATGCGAATTGCTCGAGCGTGGCGCCCTTGTCGGGGTCATAGCGGTCCAGCGAGCGGATCAGCGCCTCCAGTCCACAGGAAATGAAGTCGTCGACCTCGCGGTAAGCGGGGATCTCGCGGATCTTGCGATAGACGATGCACTTCACAATCGGCGCGAGCGAGAACACCAGGCGGTCACGGGCGCTGATGTCGCCGGTGTCGTGGTACCGGCGCCACAGGCTCAGAAGCGCCGCCTGGGACATCCGTCCACCCTGATTGATTTGCTTCAAGATTCCCCTCCGCGTGGTCGCTCCTAGAAGGTCCATCTCCTATCGGCGTCTAGAGTGGGCCATCGACCGCAGCCTGTGCGGATGTCCTCTCCGTAGAAGCTACGGAGCGACGCCCGAGGCGTGCCGGTGGGACACGGCGGAGCATTGGATAATCGTGGACGCCCCCGCGGCGTCCCATGGCCCTCTCCCCCTTGCTCAGCTCCTACGATCACGTGTTGCTCGACCTCGACGGGTGCGTGTGGGTACAGGACGCGCCGACCCCGCACGCTCGTGAGGCGCTCTCGGAGATTCGTGGCGCCGGCATGTCGCTTGCCTTCGTCACCAACGACTCGCGCCAGTCGCCCGAGGAGTTCGTTCGCAAGCTGTGGTCGCTGGGATTGCAGGCCTCCCTGGAGGAGGTCGTCACCGTCGGCGCAGCGATCCAGTTCCTCCTTGCCGAGCGGGCCTCCGGCGCGCCGACGTTCGTGATCGGCTCGCCGGCCGTGTTCCGTCACGTCATCGACTCCGGACAGCGGATCGTCAACGGGACGCCGCGGGCTGCCGAGGCCGAGCTGGTGGTCGTGGCCGGGCACGACCGCTTCGACTTCGATGAGCTGCGGATCGCCACGCAGGCAGTCCTGGCCGGTGCCGAGATCGTCGCCGCTGACCGCGACCGCACCGTTCCCGCGGCGGACGGGCTGCGGCCGGGCACGGGCCCGATCGTCGCCGCGCTGGAGTACGCGACCGCGGCCACGGCGCGGATGGTCGGCAAGCCCGAGCCGCTGATCTTCCAGACCGCGCTTGACCGGCTCGGACCCGGCCGCACCCTGATGGTGGGAGATCGCCTGGACTCAGATCTCGGCGGAGCGACGGCCGCCGGTATCGACGCCGCGATCGTGCTCACCGGCGTGACCACGCGCGAGCAGGCGGAGGCGGCCACCGATCCGGGTCCGATCGCGGTCGCCGACAACCTCCACGCGCTCGTCACGGCGTGAAGCTTTCGGTGATCGTCAACCCCGCGGCGGGCGGCGGGCGGGCCGGGCGTTCCCTGGAGGGGGTGCGCGCATCGCTCGCGCGCCTGGGTCTGGAGTACCGGCTCCAGGCCACGCGGAATCTCGATCATGCCCGCGAGCTGACGCGAGCGGCGGTCGTCGCCGGCGAGATGGTGGTGGCCTTCGGCGGCGATGGCCTGATCGGGGCAGTCGCCGGCGCGCTGCGCGGCGGTGAAGGCCTGCTGGGCGTGCTGCCGGGAGGGCGAGGCAACGACTTCGCGCGGGCGCTGGGCATCCCGCTGGATCCCCGCGCCGCCTGCGACGTGCTGGCCACCGGTACGACGCGCTCGCTGGACCTCGGAGAGGTGGACGGACGCACGTTCGTGGGGATTGCCAGCTGCGGGATCGATGCCGACGCCAACCGGATCGCCAATCGATCCAAGCTCGTGCGCGGCAAGCTGGTGTACTCCTACGCGGCGTTGGCGGCTCTCGCGCGGTGGCAGACGGCGACGTTCACGATCACGCTGGACGGCGGCCGGCCGCACACGATCACCGGTTACACGATCGCGGCCGCCAACTCCAGTACCTACGGGGGCGGAATGCGGTTGGCGCCGGCGGCGCGGCTCGACGACGGACTGCTGGAGATCGTCGTCATCAGCCAGATGAGCCGCTTGCGCTTCCTGCGCCTGTTGCCGACCGTCTTCTGGGGCGGGCACGTGAACCACGCCGGCGTGGAGGTGCTGCAGGGCTCGAGCATCGAGATCGCCGCCTCGCGGCCGCTGCAGGTCTACGCCGACGGGGACCCGATCGCCAACCTCCCGGCCACCGTCCGCGCGCTGCCGGGCGCGGTGCGAGCGGTGGTGCCCGCCAGTCCCGTCGAGCCGCTCGCGGCCGCCTCCCCCGTCCTCACCCGCTCCGCGCGATGAGCGCTCTCGACGCCAAGATCCTCGCCGCCCGGGCCGTCGGACAGCTGGTCCGGCGCGCCGGGCGTGGTGGCGGGACGAGCTTGCCCGGAAAGCTGCTCACCCGGTTAGAGCCACGAGCGATCGAGCGTCTCTCCGCACGACTGCCACAGGGCTGCGCGATCATCTCGGCCACCAACGGCAAGACGACCACCGCCGCGATGGCCGCTTCGGTGCTGCAGCGGGCCGGGATCGGCCTGGTCCACAACCGGGCGGGCGCCAACATGGCCGGCGGCGTGGCCTCCACGCTGGCGGCGGCGGCTCGAAGAGACGGCTCGATTGCCGGCGAGCTGGGGCTGTTCGAGGTCGACGAGTTCTGGCTGGACCGGGTCGGGCCGCAGCTGCGGCCTCGTGCCGTGCTGCTGTCGAACCTGTTCCGCGATCAGCTGGATCGCTACGGAGAGCTGGACACGATCGCCGACCGCTGGGCGGCGATGGTCGCCGCGCTGTCAGCGGACGCTCGGCTGGCGCTCAACGCCGACGATCCATTGATCGCCGACTTAGGGCGCGAGCGGGACGGCGTCACCTACTTCGGCGTCGAAGATCGCTCCGTGGCCACCGCCGAGATGCAGCACGCCGCGGACTCCAAGCACTGCCGTCGCTGCGGCACAGCGTACGTCTACGACGCCGTCTACCTCGGTCACCTCGGCATTTACCGCTGCCCGGGCTGCGGCCGGCAGCGGCCGACGCCCACCGTGTCCGCCGAGCGGGTGCGGCTGCACGGCACCCGCTCAGCCAGCTTCGCGCTGGTCACCCCGGCGGGGACGGTCGACGTGGCGCTGCCGCTGCCGGGTCTCTACAACGTCTACAACGCGCTGGGCGCGGCGGCCCTGTGCCTGAACCTGGGCATGTCGCTGCCGCAGGTCGCCAACGGGTTGGAGCACGTCAGCGCCGCTTTCGGACGCGCGGAGCGAATCGCCGTCGGCGACCACGAGCTGTCGGTGCTGCTGGTCAAGAACCCGGCCGGCGCCAACGAGATCCTGCGCACGCTGACATTGGAGTCGGGCGAGCTCGACCTGCTGGGCGTCCTCAACGACCGCACCGCCGACGGCCGCGACGTCTCCTGGGTCTGGGATGCGGACTTCGAGCTGCTGGCCGGCCGCGTGCGCCGGGTGACGTGCGCGGGAACGCGGGCCGCCGAGCTCGCCCTGCGCCTCAAGTACGCCGGCATCGCATCCGACCGGCTGGACGTCGTGGCGCACCTCCCGACCGCGCTCGATCAGGCGCTGGCGCACGCCCCCCCGGGCGCCGGGGTGTACGCGCTGCCCACCTACACGGCGCTGCTCGAGCTTCGCGCCGAGCTGGCCCGCCGCGGGCACGTCGGCCCCTTCTATGAGCGCGCGCCGGTATGAACGCGGCGATCTGGCACGACCTCGAGTGCGGGCGCTACGCCGAGGACCTGTCGTTCTGGCGCCAGCTGGCCGCGAAGACCGGAGGCCCGGTGCTCGACGTGGGCGCCGGGACGGGTCGCGTGGCGCTGGAGCTGGCGCGTGCCGGCCACGCGGTGCTGGCGCTCGACCTCGACGACGAGCTGCTGGGAGTGCTGCGCGACCGCGCCGCGGGGCTGGAGGTGCATACGATCGTCGCCGACGCACGGGCCTTCTGGCTGGGTGAGGCGTTCGCGCTGTGCATCGTGCCGATGCAGACGATCCAGTTGCTCGGCGGCGCCGAGGGCCGCGGCCAGTTTCTGGAATGCTCACGCCAGCACCTGGCTCCCGGCGGGGTGCTGGCGGTGGCGGTCGCCGAGCAGCTCGACTGCTTCGAGACCGTTGACGGCTTCCCCGGACCGCTCCCGGACGTGGGCGAGTTCGACGGCGTGGTCTACTCCAGCCGCCCCGTGGCGGTGCGGCCTGACGCCGACGGCTTCGAGCTGGAGCGCCAGCGCGAGACGGTCACCCCCGACGGTCGGCTGTCGACCGAGCGCGACCTGATCCACCTGGACCGGCTGGCGGCCGAGACACTCGAGCAGGAGGCCGCGGCGGCCGGCCTGCGGTCGATTGACCGCGTGTCGATCGCCGCCACCGACGAGTACGTCGGCACCACGGTGGTGATGCTGCGTGCGTGAGCGGCTCCGGGTCTGTGCGCTGTATCCCGATCTGATGAACATCTACGCCGATCGCGGCAACCTGCTGCTGCTCGAGCGGCGATGCCGATGGCGAGGCATCGACTTCGCGGTTCACCCGAGCGGGCTGGGCGAGCCGCTGGACCCCGACGGCGCAGACCTGTACTACATCGGCGGTGGCCAGGATCGCGACCAGAAGCTGTGTGCCGATGATCTGGCCCACGCCAAGCACGACGCCATCCACGCCGCCGCGGCTCGCGGCGCCGTGATCCTCGCCGTGTGCGGGGGCTATCAACTACTCGGCCGCTCCTATCAGCTGGGCTCGGAGACGCTTCCGGGCGTGGGACTGGTGGATCTTGAGACGGTGCGCGCCGACGGGCGGGTGGGGAATCGCCTGATCGGCAACGTCGCGATCGAGGTGGAGCTCGAGCCGGGCCGGCGACGCGTGCTGGCCGGCTTCGAGAACCACGGCGGCCGCACGCATCTGGGCGCAAGCGCGCAACCGCTGGGGCGGGTGCTCAAGGGCCACGGCAACAATGGCGTTGACGGTGCGGAGGGCGTACGGGCGGGCAACGTGATCGGTACCTACCTCCACGGACCGCTGCTGCCCAAGAACGCCTGGTTCGCCGATTGGCTGATCGCCACCGCGGTGGGCATCGACGAGCCGCTGGCGCCGCTGGACGACGAGCTGGAGGGGCTGGCCCACGCCGAGGCGCGACGCGCGGCGGGACTGTGATCCGCTGCGCCTCCAGACCGATGGTGGGCATGGCTCTGGCGCTGGCCCTCGGCGCCGGCGGGTGCGCGTCCGCGTCACGCACCACCACCTCCACGCATCGTCGCACGGTGACGACGACCACCACCACTCGCTCCGCGGCCGCCTCCGCGACGACCACGACGAGCTCGACGTCGACTCTCCCCGGCGCGGGCAAGCCGGCGGTGACGATCGGCGACAAGAACTACACCGAGCAGTTCGTGCTCGGCCAGCTGTACCGCCAAGCGCTCCAGGCACAGGGTTACACGGTCAACCTCAACCCGAACATCGGCCCCACCGACGTCACCCTGCAGGCCCTGAAGTCGGGCGCGCTGACGATGTATCCCGAGTACCTGAACACCTTCGACTCCGCCATCGCCGGCTACCGCCATGGCTTTCGCTCGCGGCTGTCCGCCTACCGCGCGGCGCAGCGTTACGGGCTCACCCATGGGCTCTCGCTGCTGGACACGACGCCGTTCTCCGACACCGACGCGATCGCCGTGACGGTCGCCTTCGCCCACGACAACGGGCTGCGCACGATCTACGACCTGCGCCGGGTCGCCGGCACGATGGCGATCGCCGGAGCGCCTCAGTTGGCGCAGTCGGCCCCCGGTCTGCCCGAGCTCTCGTCGGCCTACGGCGTCACCCCCGGGTCGTTCAAGGCGTTGCCGGTGGGCGCCCAGTACGCGGCGCTCAACGCCGGCACCGTGCAGGCCGCCTACGTCAACTCCACCGACGGGCAGCTGGCCTCGGGCGACTACCGCCTGCTGGCCGACCATCGGCGGATCTTCGGCTGGGGCAACGTGATGCCGGTTGTCTCGACCAAGGCGCTGGTCGACGAGGGCCCGGTCTTCGTGGCCACGATCGAGCGCGTCAGCCGGATGCTGACCATGCCGGTGATGCGACAGCTCAACGACGCCGTCGATGTGGCCAAGCAGGATCCGGCGGCCGTGGCCAAGCAATTTCTGGAGACTCACGGGCTGCTCGAGACGCTCGGCTCACCCTAAGGGCCGGCACTCGGTCGCTAGGTCCCGCTGGAGCCAAAGCCGCCGGCGCCGCGGACGGTCCGCGAGAGCGTCTGCACCTCCACGACCTCCCCGATCTCCACGGCGACGATCACCAGCTGCGCGATGCGATCGCCGGCGGACAGCTCGAAGCGGCGCTCGCGATCGGTGTTGAGCAGCAGCACGCGCACTTCGCCTCGGTAGTCGGAGTCGATCAGCCCGGGGGCGTTGACGACCGAGATCCCGTGACGCGAGGCCAGACCCGAGCGCGGCAGCACCAGACCGGCGTGGCCCGGTGGGATCTCGAGCGCGATCCCGGTGGGGATCGACGCGCGCTCGCCGGGCTCCAACGCACCGCGTTCGAGCGCGTAGAGGTCCAGGCCGGCGTCGCCCGGATGTGCCCGGGTGGGCAGACGAGCGCGCGTGTCAAGACGCGCGATGCGCAGGCTCACTTCTCGGCCGACAGCGCGAACGGCGCGTAGCGCGCCGCGATGCTGGGTGGCAGCCTCACCGACACCCGGACCCCCTCGGGAGTGTCCTCGCGCTCCAGGTCCCCGGCCAGCTCGTGCAACTCGGCCAGGCGCCCACCATCGCGGTAGGGGACCAGCAGCTCCACCTCGGACAGTGAGCGCTCGAACTCGGACTCGATCCGCTCGATCAGCGCCTCCATCCCCTCGCCGCTGGCCGCCGAGACCAGCACCGCGCCGCGATGGCGGTGAGACAGCTCGGCACGGCGCTCCTCGGAGAGCTTGTCGGCCTGGGCGAGCACGAGCACACGGGAGGCTTCGTCGGCCGCGATCTCGTGCAGCACGTCGTCGACGGCGCGCGTCATCGAGTCGAGCTCCTCCTCGCCGACCGAGGCGTCGACGACGTGCAGGATCAAATCGGCACGGATCGTCTCCTCCAGGGTCGCCCCGAACGCGTCGACCAGCTGGTGCGGGAGCTTGCGGATGAACCCGACGGTGTCGGTCAGCAGGTAGTCCCGCCCGCCGGCGCGCAGTACCCGGGTGGTGGGATCGAGGGTGTGGAACAGCCGGTCGCGCACAGGGACCTCCGCACCGGTGAGCGCGTTGAGCAGGGTGGACTTGCCGGCGTTGGTGTAGCCGGCCAGCGCGATCTGCGGCAGGTGAGCGCGCTCGCGCTCGGCGCGCATCACCGAGCGGGTCGAGCGGACGTGGGCCAGCCGGCGCTTGAGGGCGGCGATCCGGTCGCGGGCGAGGCGGCGGTCGGTCTCGATCTGGGTCTCACCGGGCCCCCGGGTCCCGATCCCGCCGCCGAGTCGCTCGAGGTGCGTCCACAGCCCGCGCATTCGGGCCAGGTTGTACTCCAGCTGGGCCAGCTCGACCTGAAGCTTGCCCTCGGCGGTGTGGGCGTGGTCGGCGAAGATGTCGAGGATGATCGCCGTGCGATCGATCACCGGCATGCCCAGCGCCTTTTCGAGGTTGCGCTCCTGGCGGGGTGACAGCTCGTCGTCGCAGGCGACCAGCGTGGCGTCGGCGACGGTCAGCTGTACCTTGAGCTCGTCGAGCTTGCCCGGCCCCAGGTATGCGTTGGGATGGGGCTTGTCGCGGCGCTGGATCATCTCCCCCGCGACGGCCACGCCGGCGGTCCGCAGCAGCTCCGCCAGCTCGGGCAGGTGAGCGTCCTCGCCGGCAGGGAGGGCGGCGATCATGAAGGCGCGTTCGCGAGCGCGCCGCTCAGGCTCGGGCGGTCGGTCGCCGTTTCGATGAGTGGCGGATGCCAACTCCACTCATGCTATCGGCCACGCGGCCGGCTACAGCCGGCTGAGGCGGTCGACGGCCTCCATCAGGCGATCGTCGGGGGTGGTCAGCGAGATGCGGAAGAAGCCCTCGCCGTTGGGCCCGTAGGCGCCGCCGGGCGAGATCACGACCGCTGCCTGCTCGAGCACGTGCTCGCAGTACTCGGCGGCGTTGTCGAACCCCGCGGGTACGGGCGCCCATACGTAGATTGTGCCGCGCGGCGGCGTTATCTGCACCCCCGCCTGGGCCAGCGCGTCGCACACCAGGTCACGTCGGCGCTCATAGACGGCGTTCATCGCCCGCACGTTCTCATCGACGTCGGGCTGGAGGGCGGCAACGCCGGCCAGCTGGATCGCCTCGAACAGCCCTGAGTCGATGTTCGACTTCAGTCGCCAGTACTGCGCGATGGCCTCGGCGTTGCCGACGATCGCCGCGCAGCGCCAGCCGGTCATGTTGTAGCCCTTGGATAGCGAGAAGACCTCCACGCCGACCTCCTTGGCGCCGGGTATGCCCAGAAACGAGGGCGCCACGTAGCCGTCGAACGTGGTCTCCGAGTACGCGTTGTCGTGGACGACGAGAAAGTCGTGGGCGTTCGCCAGCTCGATCGCGCGCTCGAAGAAGCCGTCCGGGACGATCGCGCCCGTGGGGTTGTTGGGGTAGTTGATGAACATCAGCCGGGCACGCCGCAGCGCGTCGGCGGGGATCTTGGCGAGGTCGGGCGCGAAGCCGAGCGCGGGCTCGAGGCCCATCAGGTAGGGCTCGCCCCCGGCGATCAGCGGGCCGCCGGTGTACACCGGGTAGCCGGGGTCCGAGGCCAGCGCCACGTCTCCCGGGTCCAGGAAGGCCAGGTTGAGGTTGAAGATGCACTCCTTGGCGCCGATCGCCGGCATCACCTCGGTGGCCGGATCGAGGGCGACACCGAAGCGGCGCTGGTAGAAGCCGGTCACGGCCTCGCGGAATTCCGGACGACCGCGGTTGGAGGGGTACTGATGGGTCGAGGGGTCGGCCACGGCCCGCTGCGCGGCGGCCACGATCGGAGCGTAGGTGGGCATGTCCGGGTCGCCGATCCCCAGGCTGATCACGTCGACTCCCGCGGCGCGCTTCTCGGCGATCTTGCGCTCGAGCTCGGCGAACAGGTACGGCGGGATTTGCTCGAGGCGCTTACTCGGTCGCATGCAGCTCCTTGATGAAGTCGTCGGCCAGCGTGCCGGAGAAGACCGGCACCGCCCAGCCGCTGAGATTAACGTGGAGGTCGTCTGAGACCTCGACCTCCAAGTCGCCGCCGTCGAGCACGACGGTCGCCGGCGACTCGCCGCCCGCGAGCACGTGCGCGACTGCCGCTCCGATGGCTCCCGTCCCACTGGCCGAGGTCTCGCCCACCCCGCGCTCGAAGATCCGGGCACGGATCCGACCGGCTGAGAGTGGCGTGTACCACGAGACATTGGTTCGGTTGGGAAACAGCTCATGGGACTCGATCGCGGGGCCGATCTGCGGCAGGTCAAGGGCCTGCAGGGCGGACTCGTCGGCGACGCGGATCGAGCACTGGGGGTTTCCGACCTGAGCGTGCTGAAAACGCCACACGTGGCCGTCGGCGGTCAGCGTGCCCAGGCCGTTGGCGCCGCCCGTGGGGTAATCCGGGCTCTTGGTGCGCACCCGCCCGATGTCCAGGCGGGCCGTGGTCGGGGAGGTGATCGTCGGACGTATTTCGCCGGCCGCCGTCTGGATCGAGAACTGGTCGCCCTGCGTCCAACCCCGCCGGCGGAGATAGAGCACCGCCTCACGGGCCCCGTTGCCGGACAGCTCGGCCTCGGAGCCGTCCGGGTTGAAGATCCTCAACCGGGCGACGAACCCGGGCTCGTCGGGCTTTGACAGCAGCAGGATCCCGTCCGCGAACACGCCGGTGTGCGGTGCGCACAGCGCGCGAACGCGCGCGGGCGTGAGCTCGAAGCCGAGCCGCTCGGCCTCGAGGATCAGGTAGTCGTTGCCCAGGGCTTGCCACTTCTCGAAGTCCACGCGGCGGTGAGTGTATGTGTACCGTCGCCTCGGTCATGGTTCGGCGCATTGGCCACTCTGCGTCCACGCCGCTGCTTGCGCTGGCCCTGATCTCGGTCCTGTCGCTGGCGGCCCGCGGTCTGCTGCTCGGCGAGCCGTGTCAGTCTCCATGCAGGCACGCCGGCCAGCACACGCTGATCTTCGACGAGGCCTACTACGTCAACGCGGCGCGGGTGATCGCCGGCATCCACCCACCGTCGGGATCGCATTACGACGTCTCGCCGCTGGGCACCGATCCCAACGCCGAGCATCCGCAGGGCGTCAAGCTGATCATGGCGGCGGCGATCGAGATCTTCGGCGACGGCCCGTTCGCGTGGCGGATCGGCAGCCTGATCTTCGGCTCGCTGGCGATCCTTGGGATGTACGCGCTCGTCCGCGCGGCCGGGGGCGGGCGCTGGTCGGCGGTGGGTGCGGCGGCGCTCATGGCCTGTGACAACCTGCTGCTCGTCCACGGGCGGATCGGGACCCTGGACATCTACGTCGTGGCTGCCATGATCTGGGGGGTGGCCCTGTATCTGCGGGGCTGGTGGGTCGCCGCGGGGGTGACGCTGGCCGTGGCCGACTGCTTCAAGGAGGTCGCCCCCTATGCGCTGCTGGTGCTGGGGCTGGCCGAGCTGGCGCGGGTGCTGGTCGCGCGCCGGGACCCTGACCCGCCGCCGGACTGGCGCTGGTGGCCCGCACTGACCCGCTTGGCGGCGACCGCGTTCGTCAGCGTCGGGCTGTTCGTGGGGCTGCTGGGGCTCATGGGTCTGATCGCCCAGCCCTACGCCGACAGCGAGGCCAAGCTCATCGGCGGCGGGCCGTTTGACCACCTGTGGCACATGATCACCTACGCCGCGAACCTGACCAGCCCGCACGGGCCGCAGGGGATCGCCTCCTACCCGTGGCAGTGGCTGCTGGACCTCAAGCCGATCACCTACCTGCGAATCAACCCCTCGCTGCCCGGGCAGGGGCTGTACGCCATCCATCCCGTGTCGGCGTTCTTTGGGATGGTGAATCCCGCGATCCTGCTGCTGGCGATTCCGGGCGTGCTGTTCGGGATCTACCGGCTCGTCTCGCGGCGAACCGTGCCGGTCACCGTCAGCGACGAACCTGCGCGCACCCCCGCACGTTCGCTCGGCGACCTGCAGCTGGCGATCCTGGGTCCGGCGTGGTTCATCGGCACCTGGCTGCCCTACGAGTTGCAGAGCGCGCTGGACAGCCGCACGAGCTACCTCTACTACATGGTGGTGGTGATGCCCGGCATCTATGTGGCGGTCGTCTATCTGATCTCGCTCGGGTGGCGGCGCCGGCGGGTGTGGCTGCGCGTGCTGATCGGGCTGTGGGCGCTGAGCGTGGTCGTCGGCGTGGTGTTGATGTACCCGTTCGTGGCGGCGTTCTGAGGCTGCGGTTCGTCTGGGTCAGCTCGATGACCACAGGCCGAACACCTCTGAGGCCGTGTCCTGCGCGTCCCGGCCGGTGACGTCGATCACGTGCGCGCCCGCGAGCTTGCGCATCCAGGTGAGCTGTCGGCGGGAGTAGTTGCGGGTGCGGCGCTTCATCGCCTCCAGGTCGCCGGCCAGCAGCTCGTCGAAACCGAGCGCCTGACGGGCCGTGGGCGACGCGCCGGTGGCGTAGGCGCGGCGGACCTCGTCGAGCACGCCGGCGGTCAGCATCGTCTCCACCCGGGCATCGATCCGCCGGTAGAGCGCCTCGCGCTCCATCGTCAGCCCGACGAGCAGGGTGGGGTGCCTGGTCGCGTCCGTCCACAGCTCGGACTCGCCGCTGGGCGGCTCGAGCTCGCCGCTGTCTGACAGCTCCAGCGCCCGGACGATCCGCTGGCGATCGGTGGGAGCTATCTCGGCGGCTGCCCAGGGAGCGCGACCGGCGAGGATCGCGTGCAGGGCCTGAGGACCTCGCTGCTCGAGCTCGGCGATCCAGCGCTCGCGCCTCCCCTCGGCGGGCGGCGGGCGCAGGCTCAGCTCGGTCAGCGCCGCGCGCAGGTAAAGCCCCGTCCCTCCGACCACGATCGGCCGCTGGCCGCCCGCCAGCAGCTCGTCGATCTCGGCGTGGGCGAGCTCCGCGTACTGGCCGGCGCTGAACGTTGCGTCGACGGGCAGAAAGGACAGCAGGCGATGCTCCAGCTGCGCGCGCTGGCGGTCGTCGGCGGCGCCGGTGAGGATCGACAGGCCGGCGTACACCTGCAGGGCGTCGGCCGACACGGCCACCGGGTCCTCGCCGGCATCGCGCAGGCGCCGGGCCAGCTCGAGCGCCACATCGGTCTTGCCCACCCCGGTGGGACCGAACAGCGCGATCACGTCTGGCGCGGCCATTACCGGAGTATCGTGAAGCGATGGCCTTGAGCGGGTTGCTGGGGTGAGAGCCGGCGCGGGAATCTCCACCGATCGCGATCCCCTGGTCGCCGCCACCGAGGCCGCGCGTGCCGCCGCTGACACGCTGGAGGGAGAGCCGGTGGACCTGGCGGTGGTGTTCGCCGCGGGCGCCCATCTGACCGCCCCCGAGGCCACGCTCCAGGGCGTCCACGACGAGCTGGCGCCCGGGGCGCTGATCGGCTGTGGTGCCGGTGGCGTGCTCAGCGGACGCCGCGAGCTGGAATCCGGGACGGCCGTGGCGGTGTGGGCGACCTCGTTGGGCGACGGCGCGGCCACGCCATTTCACGCCACGGTGACCGAGCTGCCTGAGGGTGGCCTGCTGGAGGGCATGCCCGAGCCGACCGCCGAGTCCGCGCTGATCCTCCTGTGTGATCCGTACACGTTCCCCACCGATGCCGTCCTGGACGGACTGGCGCGCGACGCCCCCGGGGTGCCGGTGCTGGGAGGTCTGTCCAGCGCGCGGACGCTGAGCGGCAGCGGGGCGCTGTTCCTGGACGACACGGTGTGCGAGGAGGGCGCCGTCGGGGTCTGCCTGGACGGCGTTGAGATGCTCCCCTGTGTCTCCCAGGGCGCTGCCCCGTTCGGCCGCGAGATGACGATCACCGCCGCCGACGGGAACCTGATCCTCGAGCTGGCGGGCAAGCCGGCGGTCCAGACGATCGAGAACGTGATCTCCGAGCTGCCGATCGCCCAACGCGCCCTGCTGGCCGACGGCCTGCTGATCGGGATCGTGATCGACGGCGGCAAGCCCGACTATGAGCAGGGCGACTTCTTGGTCCGCGGCGTGCTGGGCGCCGACTCGGATACGGGCGCCGTCGCCGTCGGCGCAAGTGTCAGCCCCGGGCAGGTGGTGCGGTTGCACGCCCGCGATGCCCGCTCGGCCGATGAGGACCTCCGCCGCGCGCTGCGGCTGCGCGCCCAGGCGAGCGGCTCCCGGCCCCCCGCGGGCGCGCTGGTCTTCTCCTGCAACGGGCGCGGGCGGTCGATGTTCGGCGAGCCCGATCACGACGCCACGATCGTCCAGGAGCTGCTGGGGGCGCCGGCGGCCGGGTTCTTCGCCGCCGGGGAGGTCGGGCCGGTGGGTGGTCGCAGCTTCCTGCACACCTTCACCGCCACGGTCGCCGTCTTCCCGCAGTAGCCTGCGCGCCGTGCCCCGGCGCCCTCGGATCGCCCTCCCCGACGCCACCGTGCTGCTCACGGGCGCCACCGGCGGGATCGGACAGGCGATCGCCCGGGCGCTCGCCGCCCGTGGAGCCCGGATGATGCTGACCGGCCGCCGCAGCGACATCCTGGAGGCGCTTGCCGGAGAGCTGGGAGCTCGGGCGCTGGTTGCCGACCTGGCGGTCGACCAGGATGTGGAGCGCCTGGCCGCCGAGGCGGTCAGGATCCGCGTCGACGTGCTGATCGCCAACGCGGGGATGCCTGCCAGCGGCGAGATCCGCGACCTGGACGGCGATCAGGTCGACCGGATGCTGGCGGTGAACCTCCGCGCCCCGATCGCGCTCGCGCATCGCCTGGCGCCGATGATGGCCGAGCGCGGCAGCGGCCAGCTGGTGTTCATCTCCTCGCTGTCGGGCCAGGTCGCCTCCCCCGCCTCGTCGCTCTACTCGGCCACCAAGTTCGGCCTGCGCGGCTTTGCCCTGGGCGTCCGCGAGGACCTGCGCCCGTCCGGCGTCGGAGTCTCCCTCGTCGTCCCGGGCTTCATCAGCGACGCCGGCATGTACGCCGACTCCGGCGTCGAGCTCCCGGCCGGCGTGGCCACCCGGTCGCCCGAGCAGGTCGCGGCCGGCGTGATCCGGGCGATCGAGCGAAACCGAGCCGAGGTCTACGTCGCGCCGCTCAGCCTGCGGCTGGGCGCGGCATTCGGCTCGGTCGCGCCGGTCCCGGCCGCTCTGGCCAGCCGTCTGATGGGGTCTGACCGGATCGCCGCCCGGTTCGCGGAGGCTCAGCGCTTGAAGCGCTGACGGCCTCCCGCCGTGCGGTCAGCCGCGGTCGGCGGTGGCGGTCTCGTGCTCGCCGGTGACCGAGGACAGCGCGGCCATGATCTCGTCGGCGAGCTTGGAGCCGTCGCTGGCGAGCTCCGGTGTGGCCTGCACGCGCACCACCACGTCGTCGCCGTCGACCTCCTCCAGCAGCACGGCCTTGGAGCTGGTCGGCGTGCCGATCTCGTTGTCGAGGATCGCCTGCACCTGGCTGGGCCGCACGCCCGAGGTCAGGCGCACCTTGACGTCGACCGAGTCGGGCTCGCGCAGCGGCATCACGGCAGCGGCGAGGACGACGTTGTTGGGAATCATGATCTGATCGGCCCCGCGCGTCAGGGTCGTGTAGAGCAGACCGAGCGAGCTGACGATCCCCTCGACCTGTCCGCCCACGGCCCCGGCCTGCAGCCGGATCCGCTCGCCCACGCGGAAGGGCCGGGCGCTCAGCAGCACCATCCCGGCGATCGCGTTGCCGAGCGTCTGCTGGGCGGCGAGACCGAAGACGACTGCGGTGAAGCCGCCGCCCACGGCCAGCGTCTGCAGCTGCGCGCCCGCCACCCGCAGGGCGACCAGCACCGTGATGACGATCGTCAGCAGCCGGATGATGAATCCGAACGTCCCCGCGGTTGCCGGGTCCATCCGGCGCATGAACACCGGGCCGGCGAACCGGCTGGCGTCTCGGGCCAGTGCCCAGCCGACGACGACCAGCGCGATTGCCACGGCGATCTGCAGCGGCGTCTGCAGCGCGTTCTGCGTCGCCGTGTGGTGACCTGCGCGATGCCACCCGAGGATCTCGAAGCGGTGGTTGTAGGCGATCACGAGGGCGATCGCCAGCGGAAACAGGACCATCGCCTCGCGCTGGGCGCGCTTGACCGCTCGTTGGCTGTAGTTCACCGACAGGCCGGCGCGCTCCCACGCCTCGCTGCGCGTCTCGAACATCCGATCGAGGTTCAGGTCCCTTCGGGGCTTGAATTGCCGGGGCATATCTCCTTGAGCTCTACGTGCTTGACGGTTTGTGCTTTACCTACGCGTGCTCTCGGTGGCCGTTTTCATCGCCTAGAACAGTCGTTCTTGGTCGGGCTCCTTCGCCACAGGCGCGGGCGCCGCGGGAGCGAGAAACGAGCCTCTGCCCCGTTCCGAAGGACCGAGGTCGGGCCCACTGAGGAGCCCGGCGAGTCGCCTGCGCTCGCGCACCGGCGCATACGCGCCACGGCGATAGAGGTCAAGATAGCGCTCCACCAGGTCGGGACGGTGCTCGGAGAGCCAGTCCATGAACACCTGGCGAACCTCCCCGCGCAGGTGCAGGGCGATGCCGGTCACGTACGCCGCGCCCGCCTCCGTGGCCATCTCCAGGATGCGCTCCACCTGCTGAGGAGAGTCATTGATCCCGGGCATCAACGGCGCGACGAGGATGCCGGTGCGGATGCCCGCGCGGTTGAGCTCGCCCACCGCCTCCAGCCGGGCCCGTGGGTGCGGCGTGTGCGGCTCGGTGGCCCGCCACGCCTTCTCGTCCAGCGTCGGCACCGACAGCGCGGCGCTGAAGTCCGCCCGCTGGTTGAGCTCGGTCATCAGATCGAGATCGCGCAACAGCAGCGGTGACTTGGTCAGCACCGACCCCGGGTTGCGGGCCTCGATCATCGCCTCCCAGATCCCGCGGGTCAGCTTGTAGCGACCCTCGACCCACTGATACGGATCGGTGTTCGTCCCCAGCGCGATGTGCTCGCCCTTCCACGACGGCCTGGCCAGCTCGACCCGCAACCGTTCGGGCGCGTTGACCTTGACGACGATCTCGCGCTCGAAGTCCCGCCCGGCGTCGAAGTCCAAATAGGTGTGCGTGGGACGCGCGAAACAGTAAACGCAGGCGTGACTGCATCCCCGATACGGGTTGATCGTCCAGCGGAACGGCATCCGTGACGCCTCCGGGACCCGGTTGAGGATCGACTTGGCCCTGACTTCGTAGAAGCGGGTCGGTACCGCATCGGGTGCTTCGAAATGCCGCACCACCGCCTCGTCCCTGTAGCCGGGCAGACGGGCCCGGTCCTCGACCTCGGCGCTCAGGTTGCTCCATCGCATCGAACATATGTTCGCACATCCGTCGGACGCTGCCGGTCGCGCGCTGTCTGTGGCTCGACTGGCCCGCCCGTGCGGATGCTGGGGTGCGAGCCCTCTCACGCTGAAAACATCCAGTTGGTGCGCGCCGGGAGGCGCCGGTGGACGTTTCCGGCGTGGGGCGCCGTACACGTCCAGAACCGCGTAGCGGCGGCCTTGACCTGGACGTTTCCAGGGTCTCTGGACGGTTACCGCGCGGCGCGGGCCAGCAGCGAGGCTTCGCCCATCAGCGTTTGGCTGGTGGCGGAACTGATCTGCACCTGCACGATCTCTCCCGGCTCGCCCAGGCCGGCGAAGTTGACGACCTTGTTGTGGCGCGAGCGGCCGCGCAGGCGGCTGGGATCGGTGCGCGACGGGCCCTCCACCAGCACCTCCAGGCTGCGCCCCACGAACCGCTGGGCGCGTTCGCGGGCTCGGCGCTGCACGACCTCCACCAGGCGCTGCATGCGGTCCGCCTTGACCTCGTGGGGCAGCTGATCGGGCAGCTCAGCGGCCTCGGTCTGGCGGCGGGGCGAGTAGTTGAAGGTGAACGCGCCGTCGTAGCCGACCTCCTCGGCCACCTCGAGCGTCTGCTCGAAGTCGGCCTCGGTCTCCCCGGGAAAGCCGACGATGATGTCGGTGGTGAGCGCGCAGTCGGGGACGTGCTCGCGAATCAGGGCGACGCGGTCCAGGTAGCGCTCGCGGCTGTAGGTGCGGCGCATGCGCTTGAGCACGGCGCTCGAGCCCGACTGCAGCGGCAGGTGGATGTGCTCACACAGCGCCGGCAGCTCGGCGTGGGCGCGGATCACGTCTTCGCGCATGTCCTTGGGGTGTGGGCTGGTGTAGCGGATGCGCTCGATCCCCGGCACGGCGTCGACTTCGGCCAGCAGCTGGGCGAACGTGATCCGCTCGGCGCGCGGGAGGTCGCGACCGTAGGAGTTGACGTTCTGGCCCAGCAGGGTCACCTCGCGCACGCCGTCGGCGGCCAGGCCGGCGACCTCGGCGATGAGCTCGGCCGGTCCGCGGCTGACCTCCCGGCCGCGCGTGGAGGGCACGATGCAGTAGGAGCACACGGAGTTGCAGCCGACGCTGATCTGCACCCATCCCTGCGACTGCCGGGCCCGTTTAGCCGGCAGGTGGCCGGTGAAGCCCTCGAACTCAAAGAACCCCTGGGCGGTCAGCGAGTCGCTGGTCAAAAACTCGGCCAGCTTGTGCACCTGACCGGGTCCGAAGGCCACGTCGACGAACGGGAAGCGCGCGAACACCTCCTCCTTGACCGACTGTGCCCAGCAGCCGCCGACGCCGATCACCCGCTGCGGATCCTCGCGCTTGAGCCGCTTGGCCTCCCCCAGACGCGCGATGAAGCGGTCGTCGGCCTTCTCGCGGATCGAGCACGTGTTGAACAGGATCAGGTCGGCGCCCGCGCTGGTGTCGGATTCGGCGTAGCCCAGCGAGTCCAGCATGCCCTTGATGCGCTCCGAGTCGTGCTCGTTCATCTGGCAGCCGAAGGTGGTCAGGTGGTAGCGCTTCATGTCGCTCGGAGGGTACCGCCGCTCAGCGGGCGTACTGGACCGCGCGCGACTCGCGGATCACGGTCACCTTGATCTGCCCTGGGTACTCCAGCTCCTTCTCGATCTCGCGCGCGATCTCGTAGGAGAGCAGGGTCGCGGCATCGTCGTCGATCGCGCCCGGGGCGACCATCACGCGGATCTCGCGGCCGGCCTGCATCGCGTAGACCTTGTCGACGCCCTTGTGCCGGGTGGCGATCTGCTCCAGCTCGCGCAGGCGCTTGACGTACTGCTCCAGCGACTCGCCACGGGCCCCGGGGCGTGCGCCCGAGAGGGCGTCGGCAGCCTGGACGATCACCGCCTCGATCGTCTGGGGCTCGATCTCGTTGTGGTGGGACTCCATCGCATGAGCCACCGCCTCGGACTCCCCGTAGCGGCGGGCCAGCTCGCCGCCGACGAGCGCGTGCGGCCCCTCCACCTCGTGGGTCACCGACTTGCCGATGTCGTGCAGCAGGGCTGCCCGACGGGCCGTCTTGGGGCTGGCGCCCAGCTCGTGGGCCATCATGGCTGCCAGCTGGGAGACCTCGATCGAGTGCGCGAGGACGTTCTGGCCGTAGCTGGTGCGAAAGCGCAGTCGGCCGAGCAGCTTGACCAGCTCCGGGTTCACGCCCTGCACCCCGGCGTCGAACACGCCCTGCTCACCGAGCTCGACGATATGGGCCTCGAGCTCGGAGCGGGTCTGGTAGTAGGTCTCCTCGATCCGGGCCGGATGGATGCGGCCGTCGGAGAGCAGCTTCTCCAGCGTCAGCCGGGCGATCTCGCGGCGCACGCCGTCAAACCCCGAGAGCACGACCGCCCCGGGAGTGTCGTCGATGATGAAGTCCACGCCTGTCAGATTCTCCAGCGCGCGGATGTTGCGTCCCTCGCGGCCGATGATCCGGCCCTTCATGTCGTCGGAGGAAAGCTGCACGACCGACACCGTCGTCTCGGCGGCATGGGCGGCCGCCAGCCGCTGCATGCAGACCGACAGGATGTTGCGCACCCGCCGCTCGGCCTCGCGCTTGGTCTCCTCCTCGATCTGACGGATTCGGCGAGCCGAGTCGTGCTTGGCCTGCTCCTCGATCTCCTGAAGGAGCATCTGCTTGGCCCGGGCGCCGGACATCCCCGCCAGCCGCTCGAGCGTGCGCTCGACCTCGAGGCGGCTGTCAGCGAGCGTGGAGCGTTCCAGCTCCACGTCGGCCTCGCGCTTGGACAGGACTTCCTCGCGTCGCTCCAGCGCGCTGCCGCGCTCGGCCAGCGCTGCCTGAAGCGCGGTGGCGGTTGCGGTGTCCCGCTCGGCGGCGGCGGCCGCCACCGGTCCAGCGCCGTGGCCACGCCCGTAGAGGAGCGCGGCGATCACGATTCCGACCGCGATGAGCGCTGCGGCACCGACGATTTCCATGGTCGTTTCCTCTCGAAAGGTCCGGATTCCCGGACCTCTGCCTTCACTGCTTCGATGACTTGAGAGCGAGCGACCGGTCCGTGCGAGGCGCACGAGCGGGTGCCAGGACGGCGACGGTGTCTAGCGCTGGCGAAGGATGTCTGGCACCCATCTGGGTCGCGGCCACGACCCCTTGCAGGTTGTCGTCAACATTTTTCTCTTCGGATACCGATGGCTGAAGTTTGCGGGTATTTCATGGCCTCGTGGACCGTTCGTTCGCTGCATCCATCGTAGTACCGGCCCGACGGTGGTGCAATGTGACGCTCGCCGAGGGTGCGCCCGCAGCGCTGGAACCGCCTTGGGCGAGCTGGATCAGTGAGCCGCTTCGCGAGCGTAGGCGCTCAGGGCATCGAGCGCGAGCTCTGACTCGTAGCCCTTGCGCAGCAGCGCCCCCAGCGCCCGGTCCCGCTCCCGGCGTTCGCGAGGAGGCACCGGGAAGCGCCGGCGCAGGAGCTGGAGCGCACGCTCCAGCTCGGTGGGCTCATCGTCGGCGGCGGCGCCCTGGGCTCCGGGTGCCAGCGCCCGTTCGGCCAGCTCGCGATCCACCCCGCGGGCGAGCAGCCCTCGGCGGATCCGCTCGTTGCCCCACTGCTCGAGCTCGCGCTTGTCGGAGACGAACAGCTGGGCGAAGCGCTCGTCGTCGAGGAAGCCCTGCTCGGCGAATGCATGCAGGGCGGCGCCGATCAGCTCAGGCGAGACTCCCTTTCGGTCCAGCTGGGCACGAACTTCCGAGACCGTGCGCTCGCGGCGATTCAGGTACGCGTAGCCGAGGTCCAGCGCCCGCTGGAGCTTCTCGTCGACGCCGAACGACATGCCGGCTCTCGGTTGCCGGACCCGACGCTCCCTAAGCGGCGGGCGCGACCGCCGCCAGCGGCGGGTCCTCGTGCTCGATCTCCTTGACGAGGTCGCGGCTGAGGCCGAGCGCGGCATAGACCTTGTCCTCGATCTCTGAGGCCATCTCCGGATGCTCGTCGAGGAACGCCTTGGCGTTGCCACGGCCCTGACCGAGACGCTCGTCGCCGTAGGAGAAGAACGAGCCGGACTTGGTGACGATGTTGTGCTCGATGCCGTAGTCGAGCAGGCAGCCGGACGTCGAGATGCCCTTGCCGAACTCGATGTCGAACTCGGCCTGCTTGAACGGGGCCGCCACCTTGTTCTTGACGACCTTGACGCGGACCCGGTTGCCGACCGCCTCGGTGCCGTCCTTGAGCGTCTCGATCCGGCGGATGTCCAGCCGCTGAGAGGCATAGAACTTCAGCGCCCGCCCACCCGGCTGGGTCTCCGGCGAGCCGAACATCACCCCGACCTTCTCGCGGATCTGGTTGGTGAACACGCACAGCGTCTGCGCGCGGTTCAGGTTGCCGGCGAGCTTGCGCATCGCCTGGGACATCATCCGGGCCTGCGCGCCGACCGTCTGGTCGCCCATCTGGCCCTCGAGCTCCGCCCGTGGGGTCAGCGCGGCCACCGAGTCGACGGCCACCAGGTCCACGGCGCCGGAGCGGATCAACATGTCGACGATCTCCAGCGCCTGCTCACCGTAGTCGGGCTGAGAGACGAGCAGCTCGTCGATATCGACCCCGATCGTCCGGGCGTAGAGCGGGTCCATGGCGTGCTCTGCGTCGACGAACGCGCACACGCCGCCGAGCTTCTGCGCTTCGGCGATGATGTGGTAGACGAGCGTCGTCTTGCCCGAGGACTCCGGACCGAAGATCTCGATCATGCGGCCGCGGGGCACGCCGCCGATCCCGAGCGCGATGTCGAGCGAGAGCGCGCCGGTGGGGATCGCGTCGCAGTTCACGCGCGCGCCTGGGTCCCCCATCCTCATCACGGTCCCTTTGCCGAACTGCCGTTCGATCTGGGTCAGCGCCCCCTGCAGGGCGGCTTGACGCTTGGCGTCGGCCTTTGGGTCAGACGCGCCGACGGTTGCGCCTTTCTGGTTCTCGCTCATGCTGCTGCGGCTCCTTGTGTCTCTGCGCGTTTGAACTCATCACGGTAGGGCGGGGGGCGGACGGAAAAACCAAGCTAGAACCGGGCCCTGTAACGGAACAAGACGCATTCGCGGCAGCGCTAGAACAAATGCGTGACGATTATGAACGCCAGGCCCGACGTGCTCCGTTCGTTCGCCGACATTCCCACTGAGATCCGGCGCCGGGTGGCGGCCGGCGAGCGCGTGGCGCTGCTGTTGCTGGACGCCCTGGGGCTGGCGCTCCTGCACCGCCACGACGACCATCCGCTGCTGCGGCGGCTGCAGATCACCCCCTTGCGCTCGCAACTGCCCTCCACCACCACCGCGCACGTGACCACGATGCACTTCGGGGTGCCGGTGCAGGAGCACGGCCTGTACGAATGGAACATCCTGGAGCCCGCGCTGGGGGAGGTGATCTGCCCGCTGCGCTTCAACCTCGCCGGCTCGAAAGTCCCCGAGGAACTGATCGGAAGGCTGGATCCGTCGGTCCTGGCGCCCGGTCCCACGTTCTACGAGACCCTCGGGGTCCCCGCCATCGTTCTGCAGCCGGGCGCGATCGTCCACTCGACGTTCAGCCGGCTGGCCACCAGGGGCGCGGCGGTCTACGGGTTCGAGGAACTCGCTGACGGGGTGCGAATGCTCGGTCGGACCCTCAAGAGCGTCGATGGCCCCGCCTACGCGTTCCTCTATTGGGATGACATCGACCGCATCGGGCACGAGCACGGGCCCGGCTCGCCGCAGTTCCACGCGGGAGCCCGCGTGGCGCTGGATGCGGTCGAGCGGCACCTGGCGGAGCTGCGCGACGTGACCGTGCTGCTGTGTGCCGACCACGGCCAGGTCGACGTGAGCCCCGAGCGTGTCGATTATCTGGACGAGCTGTGGCCGCAGCTGAGCGGACGGCTCTCGCAACCGCGGCCCGCCGGCTCCGCGCGGGACGTCTTCCTGCACGTGCGCGAGGAGCACCTCGAAGAGGTGATCTCAGAGCTCGCGACGCGGCTGGGCGACCGCGCGCGGGTGGCGCCCGCCGCGTCGCTGTTCGGCGCCATCGGCCGGCGGCTGCGCGACCGGCTGGGTCAGGTGGTCGTCCTCCCCGCCCCCGGCCGCCAGGCGTGGCTGCGCTCCGCGGCGGCCAACGAGCGCTGGGTCCTGGGACAGCACGGAGGCCTCGAGCCCGCGGAGACGGCAACGTACCTTGCCGAGGTCGGCCGCCCGTAGACGCTCGGGTGCGCGATCGTGGACATATAGCTGCCCTTATCCAGCACGCAACCGACGGGTTGCGCGCCCGGGTCCTGCGGGCACCCGGATGCCCGACAGGCATCGCGACGTTCCCGTCGAAGACTCAAGCTGGTTACATGAGGCGTTGCCGCCGGGCAGCTAGACATAACAAACGACCCCCACGGAGACCGTGTCCACTCTCACCGAAAACCTCAAGAACGAGTACACGAAGCGAATCCTCTACGTCACCGGGGTTCGCCGTCCTTCGCTGACCCAGCGTCAGACCCCGCACTACCGCATGCCCAAGCTGGAGGCCAATGGCGGATATCTGCGGCTGAAGAAGTACGACGGCCCGGAGATCCCGCCCGCGGAGTACGAGAACCTCACCTACACCACGTACTCCAGCGATGACGCCACCACCTTCGCGCCGATCACGTCATGCACCGGCGAGCTGGAGCTGAAGGGCTTCGAGTCCTACGGCAAGCCCGACCTCGACGGCGTCTGGACCGAGAACGCCCAGAAGTGCCCCTCGATCGTCAAGTATGTGGAGTCGATCGGCGCTCGCTTCGGCCGCGTGCAGCTGCTCAAGATGAAGCCCAACACGATGCGCGAGTGCCGCTGGGGCCTGCACCTGGACAACAACAACGCCGCCAACAATCCCGACGAGAACGGCTGGGTCGTGCGGCTCTGGCTGGAGCTGACCAACGACGACTCAAGTGCCCTGGTGGTTCGCCGCGGCCAGTTCGACAAGAGCACCGAGCACAAGATCGCCCTGCCCAAGTACCAGCAGGCGGTGGTCGATTCCGAGTTCCTCTACCACGGTGGCTACCACCACGGTCCGGGCATCCGCTACGCCCTGATCACCAGCTGCGAGAGCGGCCCGGCACTGGAGAAGTGGATCGAGTCGCAGACCGCGTAGGACGCCACGGGAACGCCGAGCGCTCAGCCGGAACGGCCCACGGTCGCCAGCGCCGAGCGCTCAGCCGGAAAGCCCCACCGTCGCCAGCGACTCGTAGCGGGCGCCCGCAGGACCCGTGTGCGACCGGTACAGGGACACCGTCCCGGCGGTGAAGCTCATCGCCGGCGGGGGGCCAAGCTCGGGCGGCCGCGACAGGCCACCCTTCCCGGCCCGCGCCACCGTGACGTGGGCCAGGAACGGGCGAGCCTCGGGCTCGTACAGGCCTTCGCGTGTCAGCCTGGCGGCGATTGCAGACTGCAGCGTCACCAGGCTCCGATCGTCGTCGGCTGCCATCAACCGGATCGCCGCCACCCGCGGACGGCGACGGGGCAGCCACAGGGGCGCTCCCAGCGTCAGCGACACCGGAGGCGATCCGGCCGCCACCCGCAATGCCCAGGCGATCGCCTCCACCTCCGAGGCGTCGCGCCCGCCCAAAAAGCAGAGCGTGACGTGCATCGACGCCGCGTCCATCAGGCGTGCCCCGGTCACCCCACCCAGCTGGCCTGCCCCCCAGGCCGCCAGCTCGGCCCGAGCCGCCGCCGGCAGATCCAGCGCGACGAACAGCCTGATGCGCCGGACGGGCGTCAGGGTCAAGCCCGCTGTGCGGGGGCCTCGTCGCTCCCGGTGCGGTGGCGTTGCTCGTCTGACTCGCCCAGGAGCAGTCGTCGCAGCAGGTGCATGGCCACCGTAACCGAGCGGTCGCGGATGTCGGCGCGGGTGCCGGGCAGCACGGTGCGCCGGCTGAGCCGGTGCCCGCCGCCCTCCCGCTCGCCCCACACCGAGATGTAGACCAGCCCCACCGGCTTGTCCTCGGTCCCGCCGTCCGGTCCGGCGATCCCGGTGATCCCCACCCCGAGGTCGGCCGAGAAGCGCCGGGCGATGCCCTCGGCCAGCGCGTCGGCCACCTCGACTGACACCGAGCCGAAGCGCTCGATCAGCGCCGGATCGACGCCCGCCAGATCGGACTTGGCCTCGTTCGAGTACACGACGCCGCCTCCCGCGAAGTAGGCCGAGGCGCCGGCGCGGTCGGTCAAACGCGCGGCCAGCAGGCCACCCGTGCACGATTCGGCTACCGCCAGGCAGTGGCCATCCAGAAGCCCGGCCACCTGGTCGTCGATGGTCGAGCCGTCCACCGAGAACAGGGTGTCGGCGTGCCGGGCGCGGATGAATTCCAGCAGCCGGTCGTAGTCCGATGCTGCGGTCGGCTCGTAGCGGGTGGCGATCTCGATTTCGCCCCGGCGCAGGCAGGTGGTGATCTCCAGCGCCGGTTCCAATGCGAGCCCTTCGGCCTCGGCCGCCCGCAAGGTGTTCGCGATCTCGGATTCGGGGATCCCGAACAGGCGCACGATCTCCCGCCGGTAGGTGGTCGCCCCGGCGATCGCCGCCTGGAACGCCTCGGTCTTGACCGCGGTCTTCCACATCGGCTGAAGCTCACCGGGCGGGCCCGGCAGCACGACCACCGTCGGTCGACTGCCCTCTGCGGGGGGCACCACCAGGCCGGGAGCCGTGCCCTCCGGCTCGAGCACGGTGGCGCCCTTCGGGATGACCGCCTGCTTGCGGTTGCCGCGGCGGACCGCCTCCTCGCTCAGGTGCGGCCAGCGCGTCATCATCGGGCGCAGGATCTCGGCGATCCGCTCCTCGAGGGCGGGGTCGAGAACCATCTCGCGTCCGGAGAAGCGGCCGACGACATCGGCGGTCAGATCGTCGGCGGTCGGCCCCAGGCCGCCGCTGGTGATGATCAGCGCCATTCCGGCATCGGCCATGAAGCGCAGCGTGGTCAGCAGGTCCTCGGGGCGGTCGCCGACGATCTGGATCATCGCCGCGTCGACCCCGATCTCGCGCAGGCGCTCGGATAGCCACGGGCCGTTGCGATCCGAGATGATGCCGGTGAGCACCTCGGTTCCGGTGACGAGGATGCCCGCGCGCGGCCGGCTCGGCGCGCTCATGTGCATTTGGGTTGCTGAGCGGTGGGCAGCGAGCTGTGCCCCCCGGGGAGCAGCCGGTAGCCGATCGAACCAGCCGACGCGGAGACGGCGACGGGGACTCCGTTGACCTTCATCTTGACGTTGTTGTTGCCCAGTGTGAGCAGCAGCTTCGAGGCGGTCTCGGTCGGTATCCGCTGGCCGACGGCGAATATCTGGCCGGCGATCAGCTTCTTGCCCTTGCCGTCGACGAGGCAGACGTAGACCGCGCCCGTCGGCTCCAGCTGCAGCTTGACCACGTTCGGGGCGGCCTTGCGAGGCCGCTTGCGGCGGGGGTGGCGCGCGCGGTGCGTGGTGGTGGTGGTGCCGGCGTGCGTCTTGGTCTGAGGCGAGGATCCGGAATTGAGCTTGCCCACGAACCACAGCGCGGCGACCACGATCACCAGCACCAGGCCGATGACTGCCCACGGCGGCACGCGAGGCCGTCGCGGCGGCCGCTCGCGATCGCGGCCCAGCGGCGCGATCGGACGCAGCTCGTGGTCGGCGGGACGCTCGTAGCGGCGGCGGAAGTCGTCGCTCAGCTGGCGCGTGTCGAGCCCCAGGAACTCGCCGTAGGTGCGCAGGAAGCTCTTGACGTAGACCTCGCCCGGAAGCAGGTCCCACTCCTCGTTCTCCATCGCGCGCAGGTACTTGGCGCGGATCTTGGTGCGAGACTCGACCTCGTTGATGTCGATCTTGGCGCGCATCCGCGCCTCCCGCAGCTGGGAGCCGATTTCGTCAGCCATCGCCAGCTAAGGCTACCGTCGCCTGGGGTGCGCGAAGGCCCTGCAAACCCCCGCCCAGCGCCTACCCGAGGTCCTCGCCGGCCGCGTCACCGCGGTCGTCGAGGGATGGAACCGCGCCCACCTTGTCCGCCACACGAGCGGAAGCGCTGTCGGCCTCGGCCAGATGAGACAGGATCCGTGGCACGTCGGCCTCGGTGATGAGCACCTGGCGGGGCTTTGAACCCTCGTAGCCGGAGATGATGCCGCGCCGCTCCAGCATGTCGATCAGCCGTCCGGCGCGGGTGTAGCCCAGTCGCAGACGGCGCTGCAGCATCGAGGTGGAGGCGGTCCCCATCTGCGCGACCAGCGAGATCGCCTCATCGAGCAGCGGGTCCTCGTTGGCGTCGAGCGAGTCCTCGTCGGACGGTGAGGCCTCGTCGTCGGATGGAACCTCCTCCAGCAGTTCCTCCTGGAACTCAGGCTCGCCCTGGCGGCGCCATGCGTCGGTCAGCTCCAGGATCTGCTCCTCGTCGATGAACGCTCCCTGGATGCGCTGCAGCTTCGATGATCCGACCGGTGAGAACAGCAAGTCGCCCTGGCCGAGCAGCGTCTCGGCGCCGTTCTGGTCCAGGATCACGCGCGAATCGGTCTGGCTGGAAACGGCGAACGCGATCCGCGAGGGGACGTTGGCCTTGATCATTCCGGTGATGACGTCCACGCGCGGAGACTGGGTGGCGAGCACGAGGTGGATGCCGACGGCGCGCGCCTTCTGCGCCAGGCGGATGATCGAATCCTCGACGTCGGCGGGGGCGACCATCATCAGATCGGCCAGCTCGTCGATCACGCACAGGATGTAGGGCAGCGGCGGCTCGCCTCGCTTCTCGCGGGCCCGGTTGAGCTCGGGCAGCGACCGCGTGCGGGCCAGCGACATGATCGAGTAGCGCTGCTCCATCTCCTTGACCAGGTTCTGCAGCGCGTTGGCGGCCTTCCGGGGGCTGGTGATCACCGGCGTGAGCAGGTGCGGAATCGCGTCGTAGTGATTGAGCTCCACCTGCTTGGGATCGACGAGCACGAGGCGCACCTCGTGCGGCGTGGCGCGCAGCAGGATGCTCGAGAGCATGGCGTTCACGCACGCCGACTTGCCCGCGCCGGTCGTCCCGGCCACCAGCAGGTGGGGCATCTTGGCCAGATCGGCGCCGATCGCGTGACCGGCGATGTCCTTGCCGAGCCAGACCGTCAGCGGCGACCAGTCGGGCGGCGGAGCCTGGAAGACGTCGCCGAGGTGGACGATCCGCCGACGGGCGTTGGGGACCTCGACGCCGACGGCCTGCTTGCCGGGGATCGGCGCCAGGATGCGGATGTCGGTGGCGGCCAGCGCATAGGCGAGGTCGTCCTTGAGCTGGGCGATCTTGGCCACCTTGATGCCGGGGGCGAGGCGGATCTCGTAGCGGGTGATATGCGGCCCGGTGACCCGGCCGATCACCTTGGCGTCGATCCCGAAGTGCCCCAGCGTCTCCAGCAGCGTGCGGGCGACCTGCTCCTGGCCGGCGGTGTCGGGACGGGACTCCTCGCCCGTGGAACGCGTCAGCGGGCGCGCGCTGGGCACGCGCCACTCGAAGTTCGGGTCCTCGGTGATCGACGAGCGGTAGCGCCCCTGCGGCGTGAGGTCCTCGGGATCGACCGGGCCGCGCCCACCCCGGGGACCCGGCGCCGGGCGCTCGTCGGCCTCGGCCTCCGGGTCGGGGACCGCCGGGCCTTCGGGGGCCAGCGACACCTCGAGCGACTCCTCCGCCACCTCCTCGGGCGCGGGACCGTTGATCGGGGGTGCCTCCACGTGGGTGGCGCGAATGATCAGCTCGGCCGTATCGGGTTCCTCGGGGCCGAGCAGCAGTTCGGGCGGCGCCTCCTCGGAGAACCTGCGCCCCGCCGCCGAGGCAGGCCGTCCGCGGGCCAGCGTCATCGCCAGGTCCTCGGTGGAGCGCCGCACCGCCCGGCCGGTGCCGAGCATCCCGGCGCCGGTGATGCGCACCACTCCCGCGAACCCGGCCCCCGTGACGAGGATGACGCCGGCGATCAGGAGGAAGACCGACAGGATTTCGGCGCCCAGGCGCGAGAACAGGTGTGAGGCGAGCCACAGCTCGCCCTGGCCGACGATTCCGCCTCGGGTCTCAAAGCCGGTCGCCCGCCAAAACGCATGGGCCGGTAACGGACCGGGTCCGATCCCGAAGGTTCCGGCCGCCAGCGCCAGCGTCAGTGCGACCACCAGGCACACCAGCCCCGTGCGCAGCGGCCGGGCGGGCGGTCGCAGCTCGCGGGCCAGGATCAGCCCACCGGCAGCCACCAGACCCGCCGGCACGGCGTAGCCGAGCGCGCCGAACACGTACCGGATACCCCGCACGGCGCCGTCGCCCAGCGCGCCGCCCGCCCAGTGCAGATAGGCGACCCCGCCCAGGAAGATCCCCAGCGCGATCAGAGCCAGCGCCAGGATGTCGACGTGATGGGGCTCGAGCGCGACGGAGGGCAGCGACGGACGGCTCGCCAGAGGCGAGCGCTTGGCCCGTGAGGGCGGCGCCGAACGACGGGTCGTAGGCTTGCGCCTCGACGTCGTCTGCGAGCGCGTCTTGGGCTTGGGGCGGGGCTTCGAACGGGCGGCCATGTCCGAACTGCTGGCTTCGACGGTCCGGGCAGACCTCCTGCCGACTGCAATAACCCCCTCAACCGACGGTAAAGACTCGTGCGAGCGCCCACCGCGGCCCCTACCATCACGCTGACCGTGGCCGATTTCGAACGTCCCCCCCGGGTTCTGGTCGTCGAGGACGACGACGCGATCGCGCAGGTCCTCCAGCGCTCGCTGCGGATGGAGGGCTATGAGGTACGCGTGGCCGAAGACGGTCCACTGGCGCTCGACGCGGCTCACGGGTTTCTCCCCGACCTGGTGATCCTGGATCTGGGGTTGCCCGGGATGGACGGTATCGAGGTCGCCAAACACCTGCGCCACTCCGACCACGACGTGCCGATCCTCGTGCTCACCGCGCGCGACGCGATCGAGTCCCGCGTGGAGGGCCTGGACGCGGGGGCCGACGACTACCTGGTCAAGCCGTTCGAGCGACAGGAGCTGCTGGCGCGCCTGCGCGCGCTGCTGCGCCGGCGTCCTCCGCGCGGCCAGGCCCACCTGAGCGTGGGTGACCTCAAGCTCAATCCCGACACCCACGAGGTCACCCGGGACGATCGTGGCGTGGAGCTGACCCAGCGGGAGTTCGAGTTGCTGGAGTACCTGATGCGCAACGAGCGGATCGTGATCTCGCGCCAGCGGCTGCTGGACGAGGTCTGGGGCTATGACCCGTTCAGCATGACCAACACGATCGAAGTCTTCGTATCCAACCTCAGACGCAAGCTGGAAGCCGGTGGCGAGCCCCGACTCCTACATACGATCCGCGGCGCGGGCTACGTACTCCGCGTATAGGCTGGTGCCGATCCGCTGGCGGCTGGCCGGCGGCTCAGCGGCGCTGACCCTGGTGATCCTCGCCAGCTTCGCGGGGATCGTGGGCGTGCTGACCAACCGGCAGGTGCGAACCCAGTTCAACGACCAGGAGAGCTCCGCGGTCTCCGGCCTGGTGGGCGAGTTCAACGGCAAGCTGCGGATGCAGGGCACGGCGCTGCAGTGCAACCGCACCAAGCTCTATGACTACGCCTCGGCCGAGCGGGCCGAGATCCGCTTCTTCGACTCCTCTGACGGCTACCTGCTGTGCTCGGCGCCGCCCGCCCCGAAGATCTTCCGGGTCTCCCCGGCCCAGAACTCGGGCACGTTCACCCAGAACGGCTACCGCGTGGTGGTGCGCGTGCTCAACGTCAGGCCGGTGGGCACCGTCAAGCTCCTGTACGCGCTGCCGCTGTCCGACGTGGATCAGACGCTGGCCCGGGTGCGCGTGTTCCTGCTGCTGGGCGTGATGGGCGGCGCGATCCTCGCCCTGCTGGCCGGACTGTTCGTGTCAGCGCGGGCGATGAGCCCGATCGTCGAGCTGACCGATGCAGCGCGTGAGATCGAGCGGACCCGGGACGCCCGCCAGCAGCTGCCCCATCCCGAGGCCGAGGACGAGATCGCCGAGCTGGCGCGCACCCTGGAGAGCATGCTGGGGGCGCTGGACTCGGCTCGGGCGGACACCGTGGCGATGCTCGACCGCCAGAGGGAGTTCGTGGCGGATGCGTCTCACGAGCTGCGGACTCCGCTGACCAGCGTGCTCGCCAACCTGGAGCTGCTCACCGAGGAACTGTCGGGCGAGCAGGCCGAGACGGCTGAGGCGGCCCTGCGTTCCACCCGTCGCATGCGCCGGCTGGTGGGCGACCTGCTGTTGTTGGCGCGCGCCGACGCCCGCCGGGTGCAGCCACGCCGCTCAACCGACCTGGGCGAGGTGCTCGCCGAGGCGGCCTCCGAGCTGGGCCCGATGGCCGACCGCCACGAGGTCTCGATCCGCGCGCAGCCGGCGGTCGTCGACGGCGTGACCGACGAGCTGCATCGCCTGGTGCTGAACCTGCTGGAGAATGCCGTGCGCCACACCCCGCCCGGGACGAGCGTCCGCGCCTGGACCGAGGCACGCGACGGTGAGGCGGTACTGGTCGTGGAGGACGCCGGGCCCGGTATCCCCGACGATCTCCGCGAACGTGTGTTCGAGCGCTTCGTTCGCGGCGGGCGTGACGGCGGGCGCGGCTCCGGCCTGGGCCTGGCGATCGTGCGCTCGGTGGCGCAGTCTCACGGCGGCACGGTGACGCTTGGCCGGACCGAGAACGGGCCAGGAGCGCGCTTCGAGATCCGCATTCCGGCGGCCGTCGCCCCCGAGAACGGGGACAGGGACGGCCAGCAGGCCGATCAGACCTCGACGACCACCGGCAAGACCATCGGGCGGCGGCGCAACCGGTCATAGACGAACGTCGCGAGGTCGTCGTGCAGGGCCTCCTGGATGAGGTCGATCTCGCGGACCTTGTCGGAGGCGGCCGCGGCCAGGGAGCGCTCCACCTCATCGCGGATGTCGGCCATGACCTCGTCGGCCTGCTCGATGAAGGGCACCCCGCGGAAGATCACCTCGGGAGGCACCACCGACTCTCCGGTCTGCTCGGAGATGGTCGCCACGACGATGAAGATCCCGTCGGCCGACAGCATCCGGCGATCGCGCAGCGCCACATCGGCGGGGTCGCCGATGTCGACGCCATCGACGAAGATCATTCCCGCCTGCTGCGGTTCGCCGAACCGAGCGCCCGACTTGTCGAGCTCCAGCGGCAGTCCGTTGTCGGACTCAAACACGGAGTCGGGGTCGATGCCCACCGCGTCGGCGAGCTGGGCGTGCAGGCGGATCCGCTTGAAGTCGCCATGGACCGGCATCACGTAGCGAGGGCGCACCAGGTTGAGCATCAGCTTGAGCTCCTCGACGTAGCCGTGTCCCGAGGCATGGATCGGCGCCTCGCGCGGAGTGATCACGTCACAGCCGATGTGATAGAGACGGTCCACCGTCTCGTTGACCGCGCGCTCGTTGCCGGGGATCGGCGTGGCGGAGAAGACCACGGTGTCGCCGCGGCGCAGGGTGATCTGGCGGTGATCGTTATGGGCCATCCGGCGCAGCGCCGACAGCGGCTCGCCCTGGGAGCCGGTGGAGATCACCACGACCTTGTGGTCGGGCCAGTCCTCGACCTCGTGAGGCTGGATCATCATCCCCTCCGGCACCTCGATGTGCCCCAGCGAGCGGCCGATGTTGACGTTCTTGCGCATCGAGCGTCCGACCAGCGCGACCTTGCGTCCCAGTGAGGCGGCGGCGTCGACGACCTGCTGAACGCGGTGGATGTTGGAGGCGAAGCTGGTCACCACGATTCGGCCCTCGGCGCGCGCGAACACCTCCTCCAGGTGCGGGCCGACGGTGCGTTCGGACGGCGAGAAGCCCGGGCGGTCGGCGTTGGTGGAGTCACCGCACAGCAGCAGCACCCCGTCGGAGCCCAGCTCGGCCAGCCGTGACACGTCCGCCGGGGGTCCGTCGACGGGCGTCTGGTCGAATTTGTAGTCCCCGGTGAGCAGCACCGTGCCCAGCCCGGTTCCCAGCGCCACCGCGCACGAGTCGGGGATCGAGTGCGTCATGTGCACCAGCTCGGCGGTGAACGGGCCGAGCGCAACCTGGTCGCCGGTCGGCAGGTCCTCGAGCTTGACGTCGCGCAGGTGGTGCTCGTCGAGCTTGGAGCGCGCCATGGCGATCGTCAGCGGACCGCCGTAGACGATTGGCGAGCGCCCGGATCCGCTGCGCGCCAGCTCCCGCAGAACCCACGGCAGCGCTCCCAGATGATCCTCGTGCCCGTGCGTGATGACGATCGCCTCGATGTCGTCAGCGCGCTCGCGCAGATAGGCGAAGTCGGGCAGGACCAGGTCGATCCCCAGCATGTCGGTGGTGGGGAAGCGCAGACCCGTGTCGACGACCACGATCCGGTCCTCGGACTCGACGACCATCATGTTCTTGCCGATCTCGCCGAGCCCGCCGAGCGGCAGGACCCTTACGTTTGCGCTCACGCCGCCGTGGCCAGCATGCCGTGGCGCTCGAGCATCGCACGCACGGTGGAGAGCTCGTCGGCGTCGAGCGGCACGTACGGTAGTCGCGGGCGGCCCACGGGTACGCCGATCAGTCCCAGCGCCGCCTTCAGGCTGCAGGCCGCGGGCGCGATTCCCATATCGCGGTAGACGTCCTGCAGCTCGGCGTCGATCTCGCGGCGGCGGGCGGGCTCGTCGACCATCCGGTGCATCTCCTCGCCGAAGATGTGGCTGGAGGTGAGGATTCCGCCCGGCTCACCCAGATCAAGCACGTCGGCGAGCAGGTCGTCGTTGCCGGCGTAGATCACCAGCCCGTCGACCTTGGCCAGGTTGTCGGGGTTGGCCTGCTTGACGCCGACGATGTTGTCGAGCTGCGCCAGTTCGGCGAGGAGGTCGTTGGGCATGTCGGAGCCGGTGCGCTGCGGGATGTTGTAGAGGAGGATCGGTAGGTTGGTCGCCCGCACCACCTCGCGGTAATGGGCGACGATCCCCCGCCGGCTCGGGCGGTTGTAGTACGGGTTGACGACCAGCAGCGCGTCGGCGCCGAGCGCGGTCGCGCGCTCGGTCAGCTTGACCGCGTGCCGGGTGTCGTTGGAGCCGACACCGGCGATGACCGTGTGGCTCGGGCCGAGCTCTGAGACGACCAGCTCGATCATCCCCAGATGCTCCTCATCGTCGAGGGTGGCCGCCTCACCGGTGGTGCCGCACACCACCACCCCGTCGGAGCCATGCTCGACGAGATGATGCATGAGCCTCACGGCGGCGTCCTCGTCGACGTGGCCTCGCTCGTCGAACGGGGTGACCATCGCGGTCAGGATCGAGCCAAAGTTCATCGCCAGCGATTATCGCAGGGGCACGGACGAGACCGCGCTCGGGGCGAGCGTCGTCCGCCGCTGAAGGCGGTCGTCGCCGTCTGGTCGCAAGATCACTGCGCGCTCTCCGGGTGTAGGAGCCGCTCATACACCCGCCAGCGCTTGACGACGCTCCCGCCCATCGCCTCCAGCCCGCGGTTCATCGAGGTGTTGGTCTCCAGGATGAAGCCCGCCTCGCCGTACTTCTGGCGTCCGCGCTCCGCGGCGGCGAAGTGCTCCATGTACAGCGCCGCCGCCACTCCGGTGTGCTGGTACTCGGGCAGCACGCCGAGAAAGCCGACGCGAAGGCGGTCGATGATCCGCATGCGGTTGAGGTAGTACCACCAGCCGAGCGGCAGCAGCCGGCCCCGCATCTTCTTGTAGACCTGGTGGATGTCGGGGATCGTGATCGCCATGGCGACCGTCTCACCGTCGATCTCGGCGACCATGAACCAGTCGCGGGCGTAGACGAGCTGCATGTCGATCGCGTAGGCGTCGAGATCGGCCTTGGAATAGGGGGAGAAGCCCCAGTTGCTCGACCACGCGGCGTTGTACACGCGGGCGAACTCGTCCATCTCGGCGCGCAGGTGGCGACGCTGCATCTTGCGGATCGTGATCCCGTACCGGTCGTGGGCGCGGTCGGCGATCTTGGGCAGGATCGGGTTGATCCGGTCGCGATTGTCGATCGACAGATCCCAGCTGAGCAGGTCCATCGCCTTGGTCAGCCCGGCGGCCTCGCACAGGCGCTGGTAGTACGGCGGATGCCACGGCTGGCGGATCAGCGGCTCGCGCTCGAAGCCCTCGATCAGAATCCCGGACTCGTCATTGAGCTGGAAGTCCATCGGGCCGACCATGCGATCGCAGCCATGGGCCCGCAGCCACGCCTCGGCGGCGGACAGCAGCGCCCGGAGGATCTCCGGGTCCTCCTCGAACTCGAGGAAGCCGAAGTTCCCCCAGCGGCTGCCGTGGTACTGGTTGAAGCCGAAGTCCACCTGGGCGCTGGCGCGTCCCACCACCCGGCCACCGCGACGGGCCAGGAGGTACTCGGCCCTCCCGTGGGTGAAGAACGGGTTCAGCTTGGGGGTCAGGAAGGCATAGCGCTCGAGCTTGAGCGGCGGGATCCACGGCGTTCCCGCGTGCAGGCGATACGGCAGCGCCACGAATTCCTTCAGGTCCGAGAAGCCGCGCACGGCGCTAACGTCGATCGACATGACGCCGCAACCGTATCTGGACCACGTGCAGATCGCCGCTCCGCCGGAGTGCGAAGCACAGGCGCGCCGCTTCTACGGCGAGTTGCTGGGGCTGGCGGAGTTGGAGAAGCCGGCCCCGCTGCGCCCTCGCGGCGGAGTGTGGTTCGCTCTCGGCGATGCTCAGCTGCACATCGGCGTGGAGGAGCGCTTCTCCCCCGCGCGCAAGGCCCATCCGGCGCTGCGGGTCGACGCGGAGGCGCTGGACGGCCTGGCGCGAACGCTGACCGACGCCGGAGCCAGCGTGCGCTGGGACGACGAGCTGCCCGAGGTCCGCCGCTTCTTCACCGAGGACCCCTGGGGCAACCGCCTGGAGCTGTTGGCCCCGGTCGCCTGAGCACCCAGGCGACCGGGACAGCCGGCTTCAGCGCTGAGGGGACGTTTAGGCAGCCTTGGGCAGCTCCGGCGACTGCTCCTCGCCGGCGCCGCGGTACCGCGGTCCGCGGTACGGACCGGGCTTTGGCCGCGCCTTGCCGCCGGGCAGCGCCAGGCGCAGGATCGTGCGCTGGACCATCCCCAGCTGCTGGTGAAACGGCCCGGTGTTATACGGCAGGTCATAGCGCTCGCAGATCTCGCGGACCCGGGGCGCGATCTCACCGTAACGTGTGCTGGGCATGTCCGGATACAGGTGATGCTCGACCTGGTATCCAAGGTTGCCGCTGATCACGTGGAACATCGGTCCGCCGTCGATGTTGGCGGCCCCCAGAAGCTGGCGCACGTACCACCCGCCGCGGGTCTCGTCCTCGGTCTCCTCCTGGGTGAAGGTGTAGGTCTGGTCGGGGAAGTGGCCGCAGAAGATGATCGCGTAGGACCACACGTTGCGGATCAGGTTGGCCACCACGTCGGCGGTGAGCGTGCGCATGAACGGCTCCCGGAAGGAGCGACGCTCCACCAGCTGCGAGAGCACGCTCTGGCGCCCGGTCTTGCGCTGGGCCTTGCGCATCGCCCGGCGGGCGCGGCGTCCCAGTCCCTTGGCGCTGTCCTCGTCGCGCGCCTTGGCGGCGATCACCGCGGTCTCGGCCAGCGTCATCACGGCGCCGGAGATGATCGGCCAGGCGATGTAGTCCTTGGTGATCTGGGCGCGGGCCTTGCCGGCGATCCCCTTGAGCTCCTTGCGCACCTGCTTCATGTCCTTCTCACCGGAGCGGATGGCGTCGAAGTCCAGATCGTGGACGGCCACCCCCCACTCGAACAGCATCGACAGAAGGATGTTGTAGAACGGCTGCAGCAGATAGAACGGGTACCACTTCTGCGCGGGGTCGATCCGCATGATCTCGTAGCCGAGGTCGCGGTCCTTGCCGACGATGTTGGTGTAGGTGTGGTGGATGAAGTTGTGCGAGTGACGCCACGCCTCGGCGGTGGAGGCCGTGTCCCAGTCCCAGCTCTTGGAGTTGATGACCGGATCGTTCATCCAGTCCCACTGGCCATGCATGACGTTATGGCCGATCTCCATGTTCTCGAGGATCTTGGAGAGGCCCAGGGTGGCCGCGCCCAGCAGCCACGGCACCCGCCAACGCGAGGCAATCAGCTCTGCGCGGCCGATCAGCGCCAGACGGCGCTGGAACGCGATCATCGACCGGATGTAGGTGGCGTCACGGTCGCCGAGGTCGGCCTTGATCTGCTCGTGGAGTTCGTCGAACTCCTTGCCGATCTCCTCGATCTGCTCGGCGGTCAGCCGGTGCAGCGGGTTCTCGGCCGGATCGATGTCAGGTGCGTCGCTTGGGCCGCTGCCATTGTGCACGGCGGTGGTCATGCGTCCTCCTCGTAGGGGGTTCTCATAGTTCGATCTCGATTGGTCCTTCGGGCGCGTGGATGCAGGTGCGGATCGTCTCGCCCTCCTCGCCGTGGACCTTCCCGGTGCGCAGATCACGCACCTGGCCCGAGCGCAGCGAGCCCACACAGGTGTGGCACACCCCCTCGCGGCAGCCGTACGGCAGGTCCAGGCCGGCCTCCTCGCCCGCGACCAGGATCGGCTGGCTGCCGTCTGACTCGGCCTCGGTATCGGACTCCAGGAACTTGATCGTCCCCCCGGAGCCCTCCTCGCCGTCGCCGAGGCCGAGCTTGGGCTGGAAGCGCTCCATGTGCAGCCGCTCGGTCACGTTCGCCTGCTCGTAGTGCTCGCTGAACGCGTCGAGCATCTCGTTGGGTCCCGAGATGAAGGTCTCGCGCTCCTGCCAATCCGGGCACAGGCGGTCCAGGTCGGCCGGGCCCATCCGGCCGTGGTCGCCGGTCAGCTGCTCGTGGAGCTCGAAGTTCGCGTGACGCTTGGCCAGGGAGCGCAGCTCGTCGCCGAAGATCACCTCGTCGGACTCGCGCGCCGAATGCAGCAGCACGGCGTCGCCGAGCTCGCCCGATTGATCCAGGTGGCGCAGCATGCTCATGATCGGGGTGATCCCGCTGCCCGCGCTTATGAACAGCAGCTTGGGGGGCAGTTGGTCGGGGAGCAGGAACTCGCCCTCCACCCCGCCGAGGGAGACGATCGTGCCGGGACGGCCGCGCCGGACCAGGTATGGCGAGACCTTGCCCTCGTCGACGTTCTTGACGGTGATGCTGATCAGGCCGTCCTCGCGCGCCGGATCCGACGTGAGCGAGTAGGCGCGCCAGTGGCGCACGCCCTGGATGTCCAGCCCGATGCGCAGGTACTGTCCCGGCTGGTGGCCGCCCCAGCGGTAGCCGGGCTTGATCAGCACGGTCGCGGCATCGCGGGTCTCGCGATCGATCGACTCGATCCGCCCCCGCAGCTCGCGGGTTGACCACAGCGGGTTGATCAGCTCCAGGTAGTCGTCCACGAGCAGCGGCGAACTCAGCGCCGCCAGCGCCTTCAGCACCCGCCGCTGAAGCGGGTGCACATTGGGCTTGGCTCCTCTTTCAGGCATGCTCTGTACTCAACAGTAATATCCGATCCAGTAGATTTCTACACGAATTGTCGGGTCAAGAGGCCAGAGCCGACGAGGGCGTTCGCGCCACCCGTCGCGCCGGGACCCGCGGGATGCCGCGCTCGCTGCGCGAGCAGCTGATCCTGCAGGTCGCCGGCCAGGTGTTCGCCCAGGGGGGCTACGAACGCGCATCGATGGATCGGATCGCCGAGCTGGCCGGTGTCTCCAAGCCGATGCTGTACGCCTACTTCGGCTCCAAGGAGGGCCTGTACCTCGCCTACGTGGAGCGCACCGGCGCCAAGCTGGTCCAGCGACTGGTGGGGGGCGGCGGCGACCGTGACCAGCCGCGGCGGCTGCGACCCGTGATCGACGAGTTCCTGGCATTCGTGGAGGAGCATCGCGACGGGTGGACCGTACTCTTTCGGGAGCTCACCGCGAGCCTGCCGCTGGCCGAGCAGGTCGCTCAGCTGCGCTCGGAGATCGTGGCCGAGGTCCGGCGGATGCTCGAACGCCCGGATGGCGGCTCGGACGTGGGCCTGTCCCCGCCCGCCTCCGAGGGTGTCGCGGAGGCGATCGTGGGCGCCGGCGAGTCGCTGGCCAACTGGTGGCTGAAGAAGCCCGGCGTTCCCCGCGAGGACGTCGTCGACTGGTACGTGGACCTGGCCCGTGCGGCGATCTCCAGTGCGTCCGCGCGCTGAGCAGCTTGCTACAGGATGCCCGGAAACGCGCCGCCGTCGATCAGCAGGCTCTGGCCGGTGATGTAGCCGGCCTGGGCCGAGCAGAGGAATGCGCAGGCAGCGCCGAATTCGGCCGGATCGCCGAACCGCCGGGCGGGGATCTCGCCCCGGCGCCGCTCGGCCACCTCGTCCGCGGTGGCGCCCTGGCGCTGGGCGGCCGACTCGTTGTTGGAGCGCAGCCGGGCGGTGTCGAAGGAGCCGGGCAGCAGGAAGTTGATCGTGACGTTGGCGTGAGCCACCGAGCGGGCGACGCCGGCGAGGAAGCCGGTTAGTCCCGCGCGGGCACCTGAGGACAAATCGAGGCCGCCCAGCGGCATCTTCACCGAGCCCGAGGTGATGTTCACGATCCGCCCGAAGCGGCGCTCCACCATCCCGTCGACGACGCCCTGCACGAGCGCGATCGGCGTGGCCATGTTGGCGCTGACGCCGGCCTGAAGCGCCTCGGCATCCACCTCCCGGAAGTCGCGAAACGGTGGCCCGCCGTTGTTGTTGACGAGGATGTCGGGCGTGGGCGCCGCCTCCAGAAGCTGCCGGCGGCCCTCCGGCGTGCCCACGTCGGCGGCCACGGGCACGATCTCGGCACCGGTCTCGGCGGCGATCTCGGCGGCAGTGCGCTGCAGCCGATCGGCGTCGCGCCCGTTGATCACCACCCGGCAGCCGGCACGCGCCAGCTCCACGGCGCAGGCACGCCCCAGCCCCTGGCTGGAGGCGCACACGATCGCGCTGCGTCCTTGTAGACCGAGATCCATCGCGCCCTAGCCGAGGAGCTTCTCCAGGCCGACCACCGGCGAGCTGTCCAGCGAGCCGACCCGGCGGATCGCCAGCAGCACACCCGGCATGAAGGACTCTCGGTCGATCGAGTCGTGGCGGATCGTCAGCGTCTGGCCGACGTCGCCGAGAATCACCTCCTGATGAGCGACCAGGCCGGGCAGGCGGACCGAGTGGATCGGTACCTCGGGAGCGTCCTCGCCGGCGGCCTCGTGCATCAGCGCGGCGGTGCGCGCAGCCGTTCCGGACGGCTTGTCGAGCTTGCCGTCGTGGTGGAGCTCGATGATCTCGGCGCGCGCCATGTGGCGCGCCGCCTCAGTCGCGAACAGCGTCATCAGCACGGCCCCGATCGCGAAGTTGGGCGCCACGAACACGTTGGCGCCGGCTCCGCCCAGCTGCGCCAGCTCGTTCGCATCGAAGCCGGTAGTGCCGATCACGACGTGCACGCCGGCCGCCACCGCCTCGCGGGCGTTGGCCAGCGCCGTCGAGGGGACGGTGAAGTCGACCAGCACGTCCGGACCGGCCGTCAGCGCCTCGGCCACCGTGTGATCCAGGGCCGGGTCGGCGCGGGCCACCAGCTCCATGTCGCCGGCGCCCTGCACCGCCCGGCACACCGTCGTCCCCATCCGTCCGGCCGCGCCCGCGACCGCAACCTTGATCGCCATCAGCTCGCAGGAACGATTTCCGGCCCGACCGCCGCCAGCGCGTCGTCGAAGCGCTTCGCATCGGGACCGATCCCGGCCGACGACAGACGCTCGGGCGCCCACAGCTCGTCGACCAGCGCCGCCAGGTCGTCCAGCGACACGGCCTCGATCCGCTCCACGACCTCGTCGATCGGCATCAGCGGCGCGTTGGCGAGGATCTCGGAGCCGAGCCGGTTCATCCGGGCGCCGGTCGACTCCAGCGCCAGCACGACGCGACCTTTCAGGTTCTCCTTGGCACGCACGAGCTCTTCCCGGGTCGCCGGCTGCTCGTGCAGCCGCCGCAGCTCGGAGCCCACCACCGAGAGCGCCGCCACGAGGTTGTCACCGCGGGTGCCGACGTACAGGCCGACCTGTCCGGTATCGGCATAGGCCGAGCTGAACGAGTACACGGAGTAGGCCAGGCCGCGTTCCTCGCGCACCTCCTGGAACAGACGCGACGACGACGTGCCCCCGAAGATCGTGTCCAGCACTCGCAGGGCGAAGCGCCGGTCGTCGTGGCGGGAGATGCCGGTCGCACCCAGGCACACGTGGTACTGCTCGGTGTCCTTGCGCTCGAAGCGCCGCCTGATCCCCGGCGGAGCGACCGCGGGCAGTGCGGCTCGGCCCGCCCCGTTGCTCGCCAGATCTTCCATCCGCTCACGGGCCAGTGCCACCAGGGCGTCGTGGTCGACGGCCCCGGCAGCGGCGATCACCACGTTGCCGGGTCGATAGCGCTCTCGGTGAAAGCGGACGATCTCGTCCGCGGGGGTCCGCGAGATCACCTCCGCGTTGCCGATGATCGCCCGGCCCAGGGGGTCCTCGCCGAACGTCGCCTCGCCGAGCAGGTCGAAGACCTTCTCCTGCGGGTCATCCTCGTACATGGCGATCTCCTCGAGGATCACCTCGCGCTCGGAGTCCATGTCACGCAGGGTGGGACGGAAGACCATGTCGGCCATCACGTCGAAGGCATCGACGAGATGCTCGTCGATCACCCGAGCGTAGACCGACGTTGTCTCCTTGCCGGTGCCCGCGTTCAGCTCGGCGCCCATCCCGTCGAAGATCTGATCGATCTGCACCGAGGCGTAGCGCTCGGTGCCCTTGAACAGCAGGTGCTCGAGCAGGTGCGAGAGGCCCGCCTGCTCATCTGACTCGTACCGCGATCCGGTGCCGATCCAGAAGCCCAACGACACGGACCGGACGGAGGGCATTGCCTCCGTCGCGATCCGGACGCCCGACTCGAGCGTCGTCAGTCGGTGAGTCTTCTCCACGAAGGGCTACGCGCGATCGGGATCGCTATCGCGCACACGGTCGCGATCACGGTCACCGCTGCGTGGTCCACGGTCCCCGTTGCGCGGGCCGCGGTCGCGGTCACGTCCACCCCGGTCACGGTCGCGCGGGCCCCGATCGGGACGCTGCCGGTTACCTTCGGCGGCGGCGATCTGAGCCAGCTCCGCGGGATCCTTGCCCTGGATCTCGGGATCCTCGGTCAGTCGCAGGCCGATGCGGCCGCGCTCGCGGTCGACTTCGACGACCTTGACGGCGACCTCGTCGCCCTTGTTGAGCACCTCCTCGACGGTGGCGATCCGGCGACCCGGGGCCACGTTGGAGATGTGCAGCAACCCGTCGGTGCCCTTGGCCAACTCGACGAACGCGCCGAACGTGGTCGTCTTGACGACCTTACCGGTGAACTCGTCGCCGACCTCGACCTCCTTGGTCATCGAGCGGATCCGGTCCACCAGCGCATCGCCCAGCTCCCGATTGGAGGCATAGACGAGCACCTGGCCCTCGTCGTTGACGTCGATCTGGGACTCGAACTCCTCCTGCAGGGCGCGGATCGTCTCGCCGCCCTTGCCGATCAGCAGTCCGATCTTCTCCGGATCGATCTTCACCGAGGAGATACCCGGCGCGTACCTGGACAGCTCCGAGCGCGGGGTGTCGATGATCTTGTTCATCTCGCCGAGGATGAACTCGCGCGCGACCTTGGCCTGCGCCAGGGCGTCGCGCATGATCTCGAACGTCACGCCCGTGATCTTGATGTCCATCTGCAGGGCGGTGATCCCGTCCCGCGTGCCGGCGACCTTGAAGTCCATGTCGCCGAGGTGATCCTCGACGCCGGCGATGTCGGTGAGGATGATGTAGTCATCGCCCTCCTTGATCAGGCCCATGGCGATGCCCGCCACCGGAGCCTTGATCGGCACGCCGGCGTCCATCAGCGAGAGCGTCGAGCCGCACACCGAGGCCATCGAGCTCGACCCGTTGGACTCAAAGATGTCCGACACGACGCGAATCGTGTACGGGAAGTCCTCCTGGCTCGGGATCATCGGCACCAGCGCCCGCTCGGCGAGCGCCCCGTGGCCGATGTCGCGGCGCTTGGGGCCGCGCATGAAGCCGGCCTCCCCGACCGAGAACGGCGGGAAGTTGTAGTGGTGGAAGTAGCGCTTGGTCGTCTCCAGGCCGAGCGTGTCCAGCCGCATCTCCTCGCGCGTCGTGCCCAGCGCAGCGACTGAGAACGCCTGCGTCTGACCACGGGTGAACAGCGCCGAGCCGTGAGTACGGGGCGCCACGTCGATCTCGATCGAGATCGGTCGGATCTCGTCGGCCGAGCGGCCGTCGGGGCGCTTCTTCTCGACCGCGATGTGCTCGCGGATGATCGTCTTCTCCAGCTTGTCGAACGCGCGCTGGGCGTTGGAGCGGTACTCGGCGTAGGTCTCGGAGTCCGGGAGTCCGGAGTACTGCTCGAGGATCTGCTCCTCGACGGCCTTGGTGGCCTCCTGGCGCTCGAGCTTGTCCACGACCTGCGTGGCGGTCTCCAGGGCGGCTCCGTGCGAGCCCTTGATCTGCTCGTAGAGCTCGGGATGCACCTGCGGGACCTCGACCTCGGTCTTGGCCTTGCCGGCCTTCTCGGCCAGTTCGCGCTGAGCGGCACACAGCTTCTTGATGTTCTCGTGCGCGATATCGAGCGCGTCGAGGATCTCGGCCTCGGGGATCTCGTTGGCGCCCGCTTCGACCATCAGGATGGCCTCTTCGGTGCCGGCGACGATCAGGTCCAGATCGGCACCCTCGAACAGCGCCTCCTCGTCAGGATTGACGACGAAGTTGCCGTCGATCTTGCCGATGCGCACGGCGCCCACGGGCGCCGGGAACGGGATGTTGGAGACCATCAGCGCGGCCGACGCGCCGTTCATCGCCAGCATGTCGTACGGGTTGACGTGGTCAACCGACATCGGCAGCGCCACCAGCTGGGTCTCGTGCCGCCAGCCCTTGGGGAACAGCGGACGGATCGGGCGGTCGATCAGGCGCGCGGTGAGCGTCGCCTTCTCCCCGGCGCGACCTTCGCGCTTGAAGAACGAGCCGGGGATCTTCCCGGCGGCGTACATCCTCTCCTCGACATCCACCGTCAGGGGGAGGAAGTCGACGTCGCGGAGGTTACCCGCGGTGGCGGTACAAAGGACCATGGTGTCGCCCGCACGGACGACGACGGCGCCGGAGGCCTGCTTCGCCAGCTTGCCGGTCTCGAACGAGATCTCTTTTCCCTCGATCTCGACGGAGACGCGCGTAACGGCGTCAGACATATATTCAGTTTCCCTTCTGCTCCGCCCTTCGGTCGGCGGAGTTCATCGTTTCTCTTCGGTCGTTCCGAACGCTGCTGATGCTAGCGGGTGGTCAGGCGGCCGCCGCACGCCGTGGCGTGGCCGGTAAGCGCGTGTTGACAACCACAAACGGACCGTGCGGTCCGGTTATATGCTAGGGTAACCGGACTCGCCAGTCCAGTTTACCGCAGAAAGCACTTCCCCAGGAGCCCACGCCATGAGCGCAACCGTCACGCAGAGTCCGAGCCCCGCGGAGAGCCCCGCGGCCGCCCGATCATCCCGAACGGGACGGGCGACTCCGAATCCCTGGCTGGTGCTGGTGATCGCCTGCCTGGCGCAGTTCATGGTCATCCTCGACGCTTCGGTGGTCAACATCGCCCTGCCCTCCGTCCAGCGCGGCCTGCACTTCTCAGCCGCCAACCTCCAGTGGGTCGTCAACGGCTACACGCTGATCTTCGGTGGCTTTCTCCTGCTCGGCGGGCGCGCGGCCGACCTCCTCGGGCGAAAGCGCCTGTTCGTCGCCGGCGTGATCCTCTTCACGGCCGCCTCGCTGCTCAACGGCGTCGCCCAGTCATCCGGCATGCTGATCGTCGGCCGCGGCCTCCAGGGCCTCGGCGGCGCGCTCGTCTCCCCCGCCGCCCTGTCGATCGTGACGACCACGTTCACGGACGGCGAGCAGCGCACCAAGGCGCTGGGCGTGTGGTCGGCGATCGCCGCCGGCGGCGCCGCCGTGGGTCTGCTGATGGGAGGCGTGCTCACGGACATCGCCTCCTGGCGCTGGGTGTTCTTCGTCAACATCCCCGTCGGGATCGCGACCGTCGCCCTCGCCGTGCGCTACGTGCGGGAGTCCCGGATCGACGTCGAGCACCGCTCCTACGACGTCGCTGGTGCGGTGACCGTCACCGGCGGCCTGGTCGTGCTCGTCTACGCGATCGTCAAGGCTCAGGCCTACGGCTGGGGCTCGGCGAAGACGCTCGGCCTCGGCGCGGCGGCCATCGTCCTGCTGGGGGCGTTCCTGATGATCGAGAACCGCAGCAAGGCGCCGCTGATGCGGCTGAGCATCTTCCGCATCCGTACCCTGGCGGTGGCCGACACCGCTCTGCTGCTCGTCGCCTCGGGGATGTTCGGCATGTTCTTCTTCGCCTCGCTGTACGTCCAGGAGATCCTCGGCTACAGCCCGCTGAAGGCCGGCCTGGCCTTCCTGCCGGTGACCGCCGGCATCATCGTGGGCGCCGGGTTCGCCCAGCAGCTGATCAAGCGCTTCGGGGTGCGCGTCGTCTCGATCGCCGGGATCACATTGGCCGGGCTCGGCATGCTGATCCTCACGCAACTCCCCGTCCACGGCAGCTATGTCGGCAACCTGCTCGTGGGGCTGATCCCGATGAGCATCGGCATGGGGCTGGTGTTCGTGCCGATCACGCTGCTGGGCACCAGCGGCGTGACGGCCGGGGACACGGGGCTGGCAAGTGGACTGTTCAACACCGCGCAGCAGGTGGGAGGCTCACTGGGACTGGCGATCCTCTCCTCGCTGGCGGCCAGCCAGACGACGAGCCTGCTGCACGGAAACGGGCACGGTGGGGCGATTGCCGCGCGCGTCTCGGGCTACCACGTGGCCTTCCTGGCCGCAGCGATCATGCTCGGCATCGCCGCCGTGCTCATGACCGTCGTGCTGCGCAAGTCCCACACGCGAGAGATCGAGCGCGAGCTCGCCGAGACCGGTGGCGCCATCCCGGTGCCGGCCTGAGGTGGGCGACGGCACGATGCGCTCCCCGGAGTGGAACAATCCCGTACCGATGGAGGAAGAGCCCCGCAGGCTGCGCGCCGACGCCGAGCGCAACCGCCGGCGTCTGATCGAGGCCGCGACCGCGATGTTCTGCGATCGCGGCCTTGACATCGGCGTCGGCGAGATCGCCCAGCAGGCCGGCGTGGGCCGCGGAACCCTGTTTCGCAACTTCCCCACCAAGGAGCACCTGATCGCCGCCGTCGTGGTGGACCGGATGAGCGAGTCGGTCGGCCGGGCGCGGGCGGCGCTGGACGCATCCGATCCCGGACAGGCGCTGTTCGAGCTGATCGATCAGTCGGTCGGGCGGGCCACCACCGACCGGGCGCTGTTCGATGCGATCGGCGACACGTGGCTGACCAACGACGAGATTCGCGCCGCCCACACCGATTTGATGGGCGCGCTCGACCAGCTGGTCACGCGGGCCCAGGCGAGCGGAGCGCTGCGCTCGGACATCGGCGCGGTCGACGTGCTGATGATGATCAAGGGGGTCTGCGAGGCGATGCGCTCCTTCTCGCACATCGACCCCGATGTCGGCATGCGACAGCTGGATCTGCTGTGGTCGGCGATCAGCGCTCCCGGTGCGCAGCGGCCACTGCGCGGAAGCCCGCCCTCGATCGCAGACCTCGAGCGCGAGCCCGTTCCGGCGATCCACCCCGAGCCGGCGTCCGCCTAGGAGGTCCCCGCTAACCCCGCGCCAGCGCGGTCTCCAGCTCGGTCACGGCAATCGTGCGCAACGTGCCGTCGGACTCGGCCAGGAACGCGGTGGGCGTGGTGACGACGCCGGCCCGCACGCCGGAGTGGAAGTCGCGCTTGACGCGCACGCGCACGGCGTCGCCGTGGCGATCGGCGTCAAAGCGCCCCAGGTCCAGCCCCAGCGCCCGCGCGCGGTCCCACAGGTGGGGATCCTCGAGGCGGGCCGTGTCGGCGAACAGCGCGTCGTGCATCTCCCAGAAGCCACCCTGCAGTCCGGCCGCCTCGGCGGCGCAGGCGGCCGGCCAGGCGCGTGGGTGGCTGGAGCGCACCGGGAAATGCCGAAACGCCAGGCGCACCGTCAAGCCGTCCAGGCGTCCGTGCAGCGCCGCGCAGAACGGGCACTCGAAGTCCGCGTAGAGGACGACCAGGGGCGCCGTCGACGGCCCCCGGACATGGTCGTCGACGCCCGGCTCAGGGACCGGGGCCGAGCCGAGCTCGCTCACTGCAGCGAAGCTCCCTCAGGACTTCAGCGCGTCGAAGATCAGGTTGGCGCCCGGCAGGTCGGACGGCGAGGCCGCCTGGTAGCTCCAGCTGACGACCTTGTCGGGCCCGACGACCACCAGCGCCCGCTGGGGGAAGCCACCCTCGTGATAGACGCCCAAGGCGCGGCACGTCGCGCCCTTGGGCTCGAAGTCCGACAGCTGCTCGATCGTCACGCCCAGCTTCTCGATGAACGCCGTCTGTGAGTAAGTGGCGTCGCAGGAGACGCCGTACAGGGTGGCGCCGCGCTCGCGGAAGTCGTCCAATACCTCCTCGTAGAGGTTGAACTGATCGGTGCACACCGGGCTGAAGGCGAACGGGTAGAACACCAGCACTGTCGTCTTGCCCTCCAGATCGGCGGGCGTGAACGGCGATCCGTCGGCTCGTTGGAGCGCGAAGTCGGGAACCGGGGTCCCGGACTCGATCACCGCCGCAGGCCGAGCTCGCGGATCACTGTCCGGTAGCGCTCCAGGTCCTCGCGCTGCAGGTAATTCAGGAAGCGGCGCCGGCGGCCGACGAGCATCAGCAGGCCGCGCCGGGAGTGATGGTCCTTGCTGTGGGCGCGCAGGTGCTCGGTGAGCTCGTTGATGCGCTCGGTGAGCAGCGCCACCTGGACCTCGGTCTTGCCGGTGTCGGCGTCCCCGTCGCCGAACTTGGCGACCAGTTCCTGCTTGCGTTCCTGGGTCATGGTCATGCGGCCGGTGAGGCTAGCAGAGCAGCCGCGATCAGCCGCACAGCGCCCGCGCCTGCTCGACGTCGAGCTTCATCTGCTCCACCAGCGCCGGAACGCTTTCAAAACGCCGCTCGCCCCGCAGGCGTTTGATGAAGTCGACCTGCAGGGTGCGTCCGTACAGGTCCTCGTCGCGGTCGAGCAGAAAGGCCTCCACGAGCACGGCGCGCCCCGAGCCGAACGTCGGGCGCACCCCGATGCTGACCGCCGCGCAGGCCCCGCCGGCGCGCGCCGCATACACCCCATGGCCGGGGCACACGAGATGCTCATCGGGAACGAGGTTGGCCGTGGGGAAGCCGAGCGTGCGCCCGCGCTCGTCGCCGTGCACGACCTCGCCGCGCAGCGAGAACGGCGAGCCCAGGAAACGTGCCGCGTGGTCGACGTCTCCGGCCAGCACGAGCCCTCGAATGTGGCTGGAGGAGACGATCTCGCCGTCGACCTCCACCAGTGTCACCACGCGGGTGTCAAAGCGCGGGTCGGCGGCCAGCATGTCGGTGTCGCCCGCCGCGCCATGGCCGAAGCGAAAGTTCTCGCCCACCGAGACGTGCGTCGCCCGCAGTTGGGCCACCAGCACATGGTCCAGGAACTCCTGGGGGGTCTGGGCGGCGAAGCGGTCGTCGAACGGGATCACCACCAGCTCCTGGACGCCCAGCTCGGCGATCAGCTCGATCTTGACCTCCAGGCTGGTCAGCAGCCTGGGCGCGGCCTCGGGCCGGATCACGGCCAGCGGATGGGGCTCGAACGTGAGCACCGTGTCGTTTCCCGCGATCACCTCACGGTGGCCGAGATGGACGCCGTCGAACTGCCCCACCGCCACCCGGCGCGGGCGCGGCTGCGTATCGGCGAGCTTGCGGACCTGCATCGCGCACAAGCGTATTCGGCGGCGCGCCGAAGGCCGGTCCCGCCGGGCACCGGGGTGATGGCCGGTTAGCTGCCGCTGGCGGCTCCGATCGCCTGCTTCCACGGCTTGGTGGTGCCGCGGCTGCGGACCATGTTGATCGTCTGCCACAGTGCTCCGCCCGACGGGTAGTTGAGGCTGACGATCCATTTGCGCTCGCCGGCGTCGATCTTCATCGCGTAGCCGCCGAGGGTCTTGGGCCAGCTGACCTTGGTGCCGGCGAGCGGGATCTCGAACACCTGCGGCCGCTCACCGCCCTTGATCCGCTCGGCCAGGCCCTCGGTCGCGAGCTGCTTCTCCAGCCAGCCGAGCGACGCCCCGGCCGCTTTGTCGTCGAGGGTGAAGCGCAGCGTCCCCGTGTCCTCGAGCCTCAGCTTGCCGGACACCGGAAACGGGTTGAGCTGGTTCTGCAGCAGATAGGAGTCCTGTTCAAGCATCGACGTTCCCTTTCACTCGAGTCGATTCCTCAGCCTTGGCGGATGGGCGGTGCAGGAGGGGTGGAGCCCCGCCGAGCGCGGTCGTCGGCGTCCAACGCGGATGTCAGCGCGGCGGCCAGCCCGGTCCACCCGACGAACTTGAGAGAGTCGCCGGCTTGTGGCCGCAGACGCCCCGAGAGCGGCTCGATCCCGCGCTCGATCTCCAGCGCCAGACAAAACGGCTCGGCGGGAAGCTCCACCGCAGCGACGATCGCCGCTTTCCCTCCGCTCCGCATGCGGGTGGCCACCCCGAAGTTTTGTCGGGCGGTCAGGCGCCGGCGGTGGCGAGGCGCTCGGACAGCTGCATCCGAGAGGCGATGTCGAGCTTGCGGTACACGTTGCGCAGGTGGGTCTCGACGGTCTTCTGGGTCACGAACAGCGCCTGGGCGATGTCGCGGTTGCTCATGCCCTGGGCGGCCATCGCAGCCACCCGGCGCTCGCTGGCCGTCAACGACTCCACGCCGGAGAACATCAGCCGTCGCGGCCTGGCCCCCAGGGCATGCAGCTCGGAGCGAGCGCGTTGCACCAGCGGCTCGGCCTCGCAGCGCGCCGCCAGCTCCATCCCGGCCTCGAGCTGCGCCCGGGCCTCGCTGCGCCGTCCCCGGGCTCGCAGCGCGAACCCGTGGTCGACCAGCGCGCCGGCCAGCCCACGCCGGTGCTCGGAGCGCGCCAGCGTCGCCACGGCACCGCCGAGAAGCTCGCAGCGCTGCCCCGGGTCTCCCACCAGCGCGCGGGTGTGCTGGGCGGTTCCCAGCCCGCCGGGCGTGCCCCACCGCGCGGCGATCGTAACCGCCTCGTCGGCCCGGGCGACGGCGTCGCGCGCCTCGCCCAGCGCAGCCATCGCCCGCGCCGCGCCCAGTCTCCAGGGCGTGGTCCGATCCTCGTAGCCGGCGATCCGGCAGATCTGCCCATAGGCCTCGAAGTCGGCGCGGGCCTGCGCGGCGTCTCGGAGATGCTCGGCGACCAGCGCCCGGGCGTAGCGGAGCATCCCGCGCTCGGCCGAGTCCAGGTCGCCGGCGCTCAGCAGCGGCTCCAACAGCTCCCGGGCGGCCTCGCCGTCACCGCGCTCGATCAGGGCCTCGACATGAAAGCGCGCGCTGCTGGACATCCAGCGACGCGCCGCCGGCGTGTCGCCGACCTCGACGGCGCGGTCGAGGAATGCTTCGCCGTGCCCGATCGCCTCGGTCAGCTCGCCGCGCAGCAGACCGACCATCTGGCCGCCGATCGAGGCGGTCATGAAGCCGAATGCCGAGCCCCGGGAGCAGGCGTCGGCGAACGCGAGGTCCATCTGGAGCTGGAGGTCGTCGTAGCGCTCGGCGAACAGCAGGACGTAGCAGGCGTTGCCGAAGGGAGGCGAGTCCGATCCCTGCTCGGCGATCAGCCGCTCGCCGCCCAGGGCCCGCGCGGCGATGCGGGCGGCGTCGTCGGACGTGGCGCCGGGATCGAAGGCGCAGGCCAGCGCGGTGATCGCCAGGGCGAGGCGCTCGACGGGCGTGTCTCCCGGCGAGCGCGGCGAAGGCGCGCATCCGCCGCTGGGCCTCGGCGGCACGATCGGTCAGATACAGCGACAGCGCCGCGTGCTCCACCTCCAGCGCCAGGCGCAGCGGTGCGCTGAGTCCGGCGGCGGCCTGTGTCAGCACATCGATCGCGGCCGCCGAGCTCTCGCACGCCGCCAGCGCGCGGGCCGCCCCCACTCCGGCCCGTACCCGCAGCTCGTCGGCCGGCCGCAGCTCAAGGGCGGATCGCAGGCGCTGCGCCGCTCCCGCGGCGTCCCCGGCGGACAGCTCGGCTTCACCGAGCTCGACCAGCACCCCGGCGCGCTCGGCGGGCGGCGGGGGCTCGCTGCGGGCGCGCTCCAGGAACCGGACGGCCGCCTGCGGCGCGCCCTGGCTGATGGCTCTGGCCGCCACGCGGCGCAGCAGCACGACCCTCTCGGGGTCAGCCGCCGGCTCGGTCGCGAGCACGTGGTGTGCGACCTGCTCGGGCGCCGCGCCCGCCTTGGCCAGGGCTCTGGCGGCGGCCGCGTGCAGCGCGGCCCGCCGGGTGGCCGGCAGGTCGAGATAGATGGCGGCGCGGATGATCGGGTGGGCCAGCGCCGCCGCAGTCCGGGCGACTATCCCCGCGCGGGCCAGCTGCTCCAGCGCGTCGACCGCCTCGGTGACGGCGATCTGCGCCGTGCCGGCCACCGCCTGGCTGGTGGCCTGCTCGCCGAGCACCGCCAGGGCTGCGGCGACCGCCTGCACGGAGGCGGCGTGGCGGCCCAGGCGCAGCAATACCGAGCGTGACACCGCCGGCGGCGCAAGCGAGCGGACGCGCGAGACCGTGTCGGCGCCGAGCTCGTCCTCGGTGAGGGTTCCGGCGATCTCCGTGAGGTAGAAGGGCGTGCCGCCCGTCGCCTCGTGACAGGCGCGCACGACATCCGCCGGCACGTCGCGACCCAGGCGCGTCTCCATCAGGCGCCCGCACCCCGGCTCGCTCAGCGGCGAGGGCGCCAGCAGCTGCGCGTCGGGCTCGTCGGCGAGCAGCTCGAGCGCCCGGCGCCGGGCGCCGGTCGGCTCGTCGCTGCGCGCAGCCAGCACCAGCAGCACCGGCAGTCCGTGGAGGCGTCGCGCCAGGTACAGGGCGAAGCGCAGCGACTCGCTGTCGGCCCAGTGGGCATCGTCGACCAGCAGGGCCAGCGGCTGTCGCGCGGCGAGATTGCAGGCCAGCCAGAAGATCCCGTGATCGATGTCGCTCCCGGGCGCCGGGTGCGGACCGCCCTCCGACAGTCCGAGGGTCACGCCGGCCAGCCTCGCCTGGCCTCCCAGCAGCTCGCGCTGCTCGCGACTGTCGGCGGTGAGCACGCGACGTTCGAGCAGTTGGCGCACCACCCCGTAGGTGACGTCGTGCTCGAGCTCGCCGCCGCGAGCCGCCAATGTCTGCATGCCCCGCTGCTGGGCCATCGCCAGCGTCTGGGCGCACAGCGCCGACTTGCCGATGCCGGCCGCACCGCGCACCAGCACCAGCGCGCCCTCCCCGGCAAGGGCCCGGGAGATTGCGTCGCGCAAGCCCGCGATCTCGTTGTCGCGCTCTATCAGACCTTCGGCCACGAGCCCCCGGTGCACGGCTCACGGCAGCATATCGTCAGCGAAAGCCCACCACCGGTCGCAGGGTCGCCGAGTCCGGGGCGGCCTGGGCGAGGGCGATCAGTCCGTCGGCGTCGCTCAGCCGCACGGTCTCCCCCGCGTCGCTGTCGACGGGCATCGGCACCGCCTGGCCGTGGGCGGCGCGGCGGGCGCCATCGGGGTCCAGGCGCACCTCGGGCAGGAAGTCCAGCGCCTCGCGGCACCCGACCCGTCGCTCCGGGTCGGCGTCGGCGACGTCGAAGCGGCCGATCCGGGTGCGGCGCAGCTGCTCGCAATAGGCATCGCCCAGATCGCCGATCAGGCTGCGCACGTAGGTGCCCGATGAGCACTCGATCACGAACGCGCGCCGGTTGCCCTCGTGCCAGAGCTGCTCGAAGCGGTGCACGGTGACCTCGCGCTCTGCCAGCTCGACGCTCTCCCCCGCCCGCGCCAGCTCATAGGCGCGCCGGCCGTTGACCTTGACCGCCGAATAGGCATGAGGGCGCTGACGGATCAGGCCGGCGGGAAGCTCGAGCTCGCCCTCGGGCACTCGGCCCGTCTCGGTGATCTCACCCTCGGGGTCCCCGGTGCTGGACACCGCCCCGAACCGCGCGACGGTCTCGTAGCGCTTGGGCAGCGCCATCAGAAAGCGCTGCAATCGCGTGGCCCGGCCGACGAGCACGAGCAGCAGACCGGTGGCGAACGGATCCAGGGTGCCGGCATGGCCGACCTTGCTCTTGCGCGGCAGGCCCCGCCGTACCTTCGCCACCACGTCAAAGGACGTCACCCCCACCGGCTTGTCGCACAGCAGAACGTAATCGTCGCCGACCTGCGCATCCATGGGTCGGAAGTTAGCGCCGTCGGGGCTGAAGCTGGGCGGCGAGCTGGTCGCGTAGGAAGGCGACCAGCTCGTCGTGCGAGAGGCCGGTGGTGAAGCCGGCCGCCTGGCGGTGGCCGCCGCCGCCCTGGGCGCGGGCGATCACCGAGACGTCGATGCGGTCGTTGCCCGAGCGCAGCGAGACCTTGCGCAGGCCGGCGACGTCGGGATTGCCGATCCGGTCTCGGACGAGCGCCGCCACCTCTGTCCCCTGCACTGCTCGCAGGTGGTCGACCACGCCCTCCGAGTAGCTCTCCTCGGCGTCCGAGTCCGAGAAGTCGGTGGCCGTCAGCGCCGTCAGGGTCAGCCGACCGTCGTCGTAACGCTCCACATTGGCCAGGCCGCGGGCCAGCAGCGCCAGCTTTCCGTAGGGCACGCCCTCGTAGACGCGCCGGTAGACGTCGTGGACGTCGACCCCGGCGTCGATCAGGCTGGCGGCCATCAGGTGCGCGCGCTGGCCGGTGTTCTCGTACATGAAGCGTCCGGTGTCGGTGATCAGCCCCACGTACAGCGCCTCGGCCACCGTCAGCGTGGGCTTCACCCCCAGCTCGCCGGTCAGATCCCACACGATCTCGGCAGTGCAGGACGCCTCGGGAACCACCAGGTTGACGGTGCCGAAGCGCGTGTTGTCATGGTGGTGGTCGATGTTGAGGATGTGCATCCCGGGGCGGCGGAACGCCTCAGCGGGATTGCGCTCCAGGTTTCCGCAGTCCAAAAAGACGATCGTGCGCTCGTCGGCATCGGCGGGCGGCTCGGAGACCAGCCCGTCGAGCGGCAGCCAGTCGTATTCCTCGGGCAGCGGAAACTCCGACTCGGCGATGAACATCAGCGAGTCCTTGCCGATCGCCGTGAGGATCCCCTGCATGGCGATCAGCGAGCCGAGCGCGTCCCCGTCGGGGTTCTCGTGGGCCACCACCACCAGCTTGGGGGCCTCGCGCAGCTCGTGCAGCACCTGGTCGCGGGCGGAGCGGCTCCCGTTGGTCGTCATCGCTGCCGGTTCTCGTCGAGCAGCTCGGTGATCCGCATGCCCTTGTCGATCGTGTCGTCGTACTCGAAGGTCACAGCAGGCGTGTGCTTGAGCTTCAGCTCGGAGGCGAGCCGGTGCTGCAGGAAGCCGTGCGCGGAGCGCAGCCCGTCGAGGCTGGCCTCGCGGGCGGCGTCGTCGCCGAGCACGCTCACGTAGACGCGGGCGTGTCGCAGGTCAGGGCTGGTCTTGACTCCGGTCACGGTCACGAAGCCTACGCGGGGGTCCTTAATCTCAGTGGCGATCGCGTCTGAGAGAACCTCTCTCATGGCCTCGTTGACGCGCCGCATCCGGCCTCCGCGCATCCTATCCCTCGCACGGTTGTTCGCGTAGCGTGCTCATCACCCGCGCAGGTCCTCCACCGACGCGACCAGGCGCTCCACCCACGCTCCCTCGGGGCAGCGCGCGATCACCCAGCGCTCCAGCTGGTCGGCGGCCGCGCTCAACCGCTGCAGCGTGCCGCCGGTCAGCGAGGCGGTCAGCGTGGCGCGCTGCCACAGATCCTGATGGTCTGTTTCGGCCACGGCCGCGCCCAGGCGCCCGTGCAGCTGGGCCTTGATCGAGGACAGCTCCCTGCGCTTGCCCTTCAGCGATTCGGCATCGGGAAAATGCAAATGAATCACCAGCACCGCGACGAAGCCGTCGCCCGCCATACGACGACCTAGGAGAGCTCGCGCTCGACCTGGCGGGTGGTGTAGGTCTCGAGCACGTCGCCCTCCTTGACGTCGGCGTAGTCGCGCAGCACGATCCCGCACTCAAAGGCCGTGGCCACCTCGCGGACATCCTCGTTGAAGCGCCGCAGGCTGGCGATCTCCCCGTCCCAGATGACGGTGCCGTCGCGCACCAGGCGCACCTTGGAGCCGCGGGTGATCGTGCCCTCGGTGACGTAGGAGCCGGCGATCGTCCCCACGCGTGAGGCACGGAAGATCTGGCGGACCTCGGCCGAGCCGAGCGCCTCCTCAACCTCCTCGGGGGCGAGCATGCCCTGCATCGCCGAGCGCAGCTCGTCGATCGCGCGGTAGATGACCGAGTAGTGCCGGATCTCCACGCCCTCGCGCTCGGCGACGGCGCGGGCGTCGCCCACCGGGCGCACGTTGAAGGCGAGGATCACCGCGTCGGACGCGGCGGCCAGCATCACATCGGACTCCGTCACCGCGCCGACGGCGCGGCGGATCACGTTGACCGAGACCTCGTCCTGGGGCAGCTTGGCGACCTCGTCCTCGATCGCCTCCAGTGAGCCGGCGACGTCGGCCTTGAGCAGCAGGTTGAGCTCCTGCAGATCGGAGCCGAAGATGTTCTCCAGCGAGACCCGCTTGCCGCTGCTCACGCGGGCCAGGGACTCGGCCTTCAGCCGGGTGGCGCGCTCCCCGGCCAGCTGGCGGGCGCGGCGCTCGTGCTCGACGGCGCGCACATGCTCGCCGGCCTCCGGAACGCCGTCGAAGCCCAGCACCTCGACCGGCTCCCCGGGCAGCGCCTGCGCGATCCGGTTGCCCAGGTAGTCGTGCATGGCCCGCACGCGGCCCCACTGGGCGCCGGCCACCAGCGCGTCGCCGACCTCCAGAGTGCCGCGGCTGATCAGGATCGTGACCACCGGGCCCCGGCCCGGGTCGAGCTTTGACTCGATCACCGTGCCGGAGGCGGGCGCGTCGGGGTTTGCCCTCAGCTCCTCCACCTCGGCCATCACGATGATCGTCTCCAGCAGGTTGTCCAGGCCCTCCTTGGTACGGGCCGAGACGTCCACGAACTCCGTGTCGCCCCCCCACTCGACGGGCTGCAGGCCGAGCGCCGTCATCTCGGTGCGCACGCGGTCGGGCTGGGCGCCCTCCTTATCGATCTTGTTGACCGCGACGAGGATCGGAACGCCGGCGTCCTTGGCGTGGTCGACGGCCTCCTGGGTCTGCGGCTTGACGCCGTCGTCGGCGGCGACCACGATCACGGCGATGTCGGTCGCCTTGGCGCCGCGGGCGCGCATCGCGGTGAACGCCTCGTGACCGGGAGTGTCGAGGAAGGTCACGCTGTGTCCGTCGTGCTGCACCTGATAGGCGCCGATGTGCTGGGTGATCCCGCCGGCCTCGCCGGCGGCCACGGAGGTCTCGCGGATCGCGTCCAGCAGCGAAGTCTTGCCGTGGTCGACGTGTCCCATGATCGTGACCACGGGCGCGCGCTCGACGAGGTCCGCATCGGCGTCGGCGAACACCGGCGCCGCGGTCTCCTCGTCCTCGGAGTGGACGATCTCCACTTCCTTGTCGAGCTCTGAGGCCAGCACCAGGATCGACTCGTCCGACAGCGTCTGGGTGAGCGTCTTCATCTCGCCCAGGGCCATCAGCTTCTTCATCACCTCGGGCACGGGGACGTTGAGGTACTCGGCCACGTCCTTGACGGTGGAGCCGGAGTTGACCTGGATCGCGCTGGGGTCGGCGACGGCCGTGCGCGCGGGACGCGACTCGGCCACTTCGTCGTACACCCCGCGACGACGGCGCCCGCGGCGCTGGCGCCGCGGCGGCTGGTTTGACTGCGGCGGGCCGCCGCCCGCGGCGCGGCGGGACGCCTGGGAATCGATCACCACACGGCGGCGGCCGCCGGCATTGCCGGGAGCTCGCTCGCCCTGGAGCGAGTCACGCGTCGGGCGCTTGGGTGACCCGTCGGCGCCCGTGGAGCGGGCCGCTTCCGCATCGGCGGCGGCCGCGGCTGCGGCAGGCGCCTCAGCGGCCGCCTGGCGCGCCGGCGCCGCCTTGGCGCCGTCGCCGTTGCCGTCGGGCGCGGAGGCGGCGCTCGGGTCGCCGCCGCCGTTGGCAAGCACGCGCGAGGCGACCTGCTCGTCCACTGAGGACGAGGCGGCCTTGACGTCGACGCCGGCGGCCTTCAGGCGCGCGAGGACGTCCTTGGGGGGCAGTCCGCGCTCCTTGGCGATTTCGTGTACGCGCTTGTTCATCTCTTCCTCAGTCTAGGCACCAGGCCTAGGAGCTGGTGGCCTCCACCTGGTCTGTGTCCTTGCCGGCCAGTGCCTGATGAGCCTCGATCCCGCAGTAGCGCGAGCCGGGGAGCGCCGCGTTGGGGCAGCGACGGCCATTGGACAGAATCGCGGCGCACCGGCCCTGCGCTTCGTCCTCCTCGTAACCGTGCTCGGCCTCCTCGGCGGCGAACTCGGTCTCGGAGCGGATGTCGATCCGCCAGCCGGTCAGCCGGGCGGCCAGCCGGGCATTCTGGCCCTCGCGGCCGATCGCCAGCGACAGCTGGTCGTCGGGCACGATCACGGTCGCCTGCTTGCCGGCGTCATCGACCAGCACCTCACGCACTCGCGCGGGTGAAAGCGCCTTGGCCACGAACCGGGCGGGCTCGTCGTTGTAGGGGATGATGTCGATCTTCTCACCGCGCAGTTCGGAGACGACCATCCGCACCCGCGAGCCGCGCGGGCCGACGCAGGCGCCGACCGGATCGACGCCATCGACGTGCGAGACCACGGCGATCTTGGAGCGGTAGCCGGGCTCGCGCGCGACGCCGGTGATCTCCACCAGTCCGTCGGCGATCTCGGGCACCTCGAGCTCGAACAGCGACTTGATCAGCTCAGGGTCGCGGCGCGAGACGATGATGCTGGGACCCTTGGTCGAGTTCGAGACGTCCTTGATCACGGCCTTGATGCGCTGCGAGTGGTCATAGCGCTCACCGTCGACCTGCTCGGACTTGGGCAGCAGCGCCTCCACGCGCTCGCGCAGCTGCACGAGCGTGTAGCGCGAGTCGGACTGCTGCACGATCCCGGTGATCAGCTCGCCGACCCGGTCGCGGTACTCCTCGAACATCATGTCGCGCTCGGCCTCGCGGATTCGCTGCAGGATCACCTGCTTGGCGGTCTGTGCGGCGATCCTGCCGAAGTCGTGCGGGGTGACGTCCTCGACCTCGATCTCGTGCTCGTACTCCTTGAGCTTCTCCAGGTCGATCTCGGGCTCGGGCGCCTCACGCATCTCCCCCGTCTCGGGGTCGACCGTCGGCTGCGCGTCCTCGGTGGCCTCGACGAGCAACTGCTCCTCGAGCTCCGGCGGGATCTTGAGCTCCCACACGATGAAATCGCCGCTGTCGCGGTCCATCTCAACCTTGGCGTAGGGCGCCGACCCCGGGGTCTTCTTATAGGCCGACAGCAGCGCGTCCTCGAGCGCCTCCATCAGCTTGTCGGACGAAATGTTCTTTTCCGCTGCGAGGCCGCGTACGGCCTCGACGATCTCCTTGGACATGGATCAGTCTCCGGGGACGAGGTTGGAGCGGACGATCTGCTCGTAGGGGATCGTGAGGATCCCGTCGCCGGCCGCGATCGTGACTTCTGAGTCGGAGGCGCCGACGAGCTCGCCCACCACCGACTTCGTCGGCGGCGCCGGCTGGCTGTGGCCTTCCGCGGCCTCGCGCAGCCGCACGCGCGCACGGCGACCCAGAAAGCGTGAGTAGTGCTGGGGCTTGGTGAGCGGGCGATCCTGGCCGGGGGACGAGACCTCCAGCGAGAAGCGCTCGCGGTAATCGCTCAGGTGACCGGAGACGCGCTCACAGACGGCAAGGGTCACGCCGTCGGGATGGTCGATGAACAGGCGCAGGGTCGGTCCGGCGACCTCCGCCAGCAGCACCTCGACCTCGGGCTCGACGCCGGCGAGGCGGGCTTCGATCTCGGTCTGTAGGGCACTCACGGTCTCCTCCATAAATCTCATAAAAAAAGCGGGCGGGCGCCCACTTTCTGTACTGCGCCGGGACTCACCCGGCCGGAAAGCTGTGCCCTCAGGTTAGCACCGCCGCGGGCCGGTTGAACACGGCTTAACCGCCCGAAGCCTGGGCTGCACGCGCTCTTGCGCGATCGCGATACAGCCGGTAATCGCGACGCCCGGGCTGCAGGCAGGCCGCCAGCGCCAGGGGGTGGCGAGCCTCCGCGTGGCGGCCCAGCAGCTGCAGGCAGCGGCCCAGGCAGAACAGCGCGAAGTCGTTGGTCGGCGCCCGCTCGACGACCGCCTGGAACTCCTCGGCGGCCTCCTCGTAACGCTGGATGTGAAACAGCGCGCGGCCGAGTGCCTCGCGGACCGAGGTCTTGTCGGGGGCCAGCTCGCAGGCGCGCGCCAGCGGGATCGCCGCCTGGTGGTTGTGCCCGGCCTCCAGCAGCTCGGTGCCGCGCCGGTATAGGTCGTAGACGTCCTCCATGGCGTTAAATCTTAGGCCCCGCGAGGGCGTCTACCTAGCCCGTGCGCTCGGGGCGAGGGCAGCCGCGGCGGCAGCGCCCACAAAGCGCGCAGGCGTCCGATCGCGCCCAGACCGAACGCCAGCTGACGGCGCAGCGCGCGCCGCTGGGCGGCCGTCGGGGGATCGGAGACGGCGCCGTAGCGGGCCAGCCGCAGCGAGCGCACGTAGCTCACGGCGGCCGGCGAGTCGGCGAAGCGCCGCTCGAGCATCGCCAGGGTCACATCGTCAGGCAGCGGGCGTCCGGTGCGCGCCATCGCCCGGCGCAACTCGGCCAGCAGCTGGTCGGTGGTCGCGGCGGGATGCAGCAAGAGCCACAGCAGCCGTCCGAGCGCCGCCAGCGCCAGCAGTCCCGGCAGCGCCAGCCACGGACTGATGCCCGAGCCCCCGGCCGCCGAGACCGTCTTGGTCGGCGTGGCGTTGACGCCGATCTCGTGGCGCGGTGCGGCGACGGTCTGGGAGCTGCCGAGGCCGCCGAGGTTCTTGAGGATCGGCTCGACGGCAGTGCCCGCTCGGGCAGGCGCGGTCACCGGGGTAGGGTCGAAGCGCACCCAGCCATAGTGCGGAAACCAGGCTTCGACCCACGCGTGGGCGTCGGTGTCGGCGACCTGCCAGGTGTGGTTCTCGTTCTGGAATGCGCCCGAGGTGAACCCGGCCGCGACCCGACTCGGGATCCCCCCCATCCGCAGAAGCATCGCCATCGCGCCCGAGAACTGCTGGCAGTAGCCGACCTTGTGCGTGAACAGGAAGCTCTCCAGCGGGAAGCGCGCCGCCGGCGGGTGCTCGTCGTAGGCATAGCCCCGCGAGAGAAAGCGCTTGACGCCGGCCACGAAGTCATACGGCGTGCGAGCCTGGCGGGCCAGCCGCTGGGCCAGCGCGTACGCCCGGGCGTACGGCGATGCGCGTACGACCTGCTGACCGAAGGCGGCCCCGGTATGCCACCTCGGAAATACGATCTGGGTGAGGGGCACGCTCAGGCCCAAGCCGCTGCCCGGGATGGTCAGCGTGCGATACGGGGCGGTGGCGATGTCCGGGTAGCCGTGGCCGGCGACGGCCCGCAGCTGCGCCGCCCGCGGATGCGGGGAGTAGCTGCTGACCGCGTAGCTGGTGCCCGGGCCCAGCTCACGGCGCGCCACCCACGTCCCGGGGTCAGATCCGGGGACGATCGCGCCGTCGAGGCCGCTGAGCGGCGAGGTGTAGCCGGCGCCGATCACGTCAAGCGTCTGCATCCCGGTGATCGAGACCGTGATCTTCTGCCTCCAGCGCGCCAGCGCGGCGCGGTCGGGGCCCGGCAGGGCCTGCGGATCGTTGACGCCATCGGAGAGCACCCAGGCGCGTCCATCGAAGCTGTCGAGGTCCTCGGCCTTCCAGTAGTCGGCGGTGCGCGCGGTGATCGTCAGCACCTGGTGGCCCGTTCGCGGCCAGCGCAACGGTCCATAGGTCTGGTTCCAGTTGAAGCGGTCCACGTGGGTCTTGACCAGCGTGCCGGCCCACGAGCGATAGTCGATCCACGCCTTGTGGGTGTCGATGCGGGGGGCTACCAGGGCGCCGACCACGCCGGCCACCGCGGCCACCGCCAGGGCCGTGGCCGCTCCGTCCCGCCGCAGCCGCTCGCCCCACATGAAGGCCGCGAGCAGCGCGAACAACACGAAACCCTGGAGATAGGGCAGCTGCGGGCGCACCAGCGTCGACGGCACCACGGCCAGCGCCAGCAGCGGCAGGGCAGCGGCGGCGCGCCGACCGTCGCCGAACGTCCGCGGCGCGAACGCGATCACCGCCGCCGCGTCCAGCAGCAGCACGGCGGCGCCGAGCACGATCACCAGGCGCACGGCATGGCTTGGCCCCAGGTAGGGCACGAGCACGTTGGGCAGCGCCTGCAGTCCGGTGCCGATCCGATCGGCACTCAGCGCGATCTTCAGGTGCACCACCCAGTGCCAGCGCAGGCCCGCCATCGGAAACGCCCCCAGCACCAGTACCAGCCCGAGCGCGGCCGCGGCCACGCCGCTGCGGCGGCGCAGCAGCGGGACCGCTCCCGCCAGAGCCGTCGCCAGGCCGCATAGGCCGAACAGTCGCCAGCCGGGCGAGTGATGCATCAGCGTCATCCAGCGGTCGGTCCCGTAGAGGCTCAGCGCGCCGAACGTGGCCAGGCGCACCAGCGTGCGCCGGCGGGGACCGGCCTCGGTCGACTCGCGGGTTCGGGCGCGGTCATAGCGCGCCGGCACCTGGATGATGTGCGCCCCCGCGCTCACGCTAGAGAGCTCTCCGGCTCGGTGCGCTGCAGGTCGCGGGCGACGCCGAGGCGGAAGCCGCGACAGCCGCTGACGTCCAGGGTGGCCAGCATCCGGCCGCGCATCCCGAGCGGTCGGCCGCCCGACAGCTGCTGATGGGGCACGACGAGCATCGACGGGGCGAGACCCGGCCCCTGCCCCGCCCCGGTGAGCATCGCCGCCACCCGAGCCGTGGGCGCCGCGGCGACGTAGATGGTCGCGCCCTGACGTCCCGCGGCGCCGAGGTTCGGGGCGCGGGACCCAGTCCCACCGCTCACCATCGCCAGCCGCGCGTAGGCCGCCGGCCAGCTGATCAGCTCGCGGTCGATCGCGGTGGCGCGCTGCTCGCCGGGCAGCAACAGCCCGCAGCCCCCGTGGCGTGCGAGGTCGAGGGCCAGCGAGGCGGCCGCCCGGACGGCGGCGTCCAGCAGCTCGGGCGGAGCGTTGGGGTCGGAGTTGCGCGCGTCGAGCACGATCAGCGGGCGCGAGTCCCCGTCGGCCTGCAGGCGCCGCTCGATCAGACCCGCGCCGCGGGCGACCGCCGGCCAGTGGATGCGGCTGGCCGGGGTGCCGGGCCGGTAGGGCCGCAGGCCGTCCATGTCGACGGCCGCCTGCGCCTCCGATGAGGCGCGGCCGTCCGGTTGATCAAAGCGCCGCCCGCCCGCGGCCGTCAGCCAGCGCACCGGCTCGGTGCGCGGGAGCACCAGCAGCTTCTGTGCCGGTGCTCCGCTATCGGTCTGCACGCGGGCCAGTTCGAGCGGGTCCGACACGACCAGCGACGGCGGCGCGAGCGTCTGCATCCCCCGGCGCGAGAAGTGCGTGACCACCCGAACGCTGGCCCGACGGTCGCCGCGCAGGGTCGAGAGCGGACCCGCCAGATCAAGACGCGAGCCCGTGAACGGATCGATCACCTCGGCTCCCGGCAGGCCGAGCCGGCCGCGGCTGACCTCGATACTCGCCTCGAGCGGCTGCTCCTCGATGACGCGCTCGGCGCTGAGCACCCGCCGGGCGCTGGCCCCCCGCGCGCACGACCACACCCAGGCCGGCGACACCACGCCGATCGCCGCCAGCGCGACGCCCGGCACGAACAGCGGCGACGCGTCGAACAGGAACGCGACGAGGATCAGCGCAAACCCGGAGACCGCGACCCCGACGGCTCGTCGCGCGATGAGCCGGACCCCACCGGCCCCGACGTCCACCGCACCATCCTGCGGGGGCATTTACAACGCCCGGGTGTTCGCGACGGCGTCCTGGATCACGTCACGGGCGGCAGCGCGGGGCGTTTCGGGGGCCAGCACCAGTCGATGGGCGAGCACCGGCACCGCCAGGGCCTGGACGTCATCGGGCAACGTGTGGTCGCGCCCGGCCATCATCGCGTGCGCCTTGGCGGCGCGCAGCAGCATCAGCCCCGCGCGCGGACTGGCTCCCAGGTCGACGCGCGGATCCTCGCGAGTGCGCCACAGCAGCTTGACGATGTAGTCGCGCAGCGGGGCGGCGGCGCGCACCCGAGCCGCCGCGTCCTGGGCGGCCAGCACCTCGGCGGCGGTGACCACCGGGCGAAGGGTCAGCACCTGGTCGCCGGTTTCGTGCGCGGCCAGCATCCCCGCCTCGGCCGACCGGTCCGGATAGCCCATTGACAGGCGGACCATGAAGCGGTCGACCTGGGCTTCGGGCAACGGGTAGGTGCCCTCGTACTCGATCGGGTTCTGGGTGGCCAGCACCAGAAACGGGCGGGCCAGCTCATGCGTGTGCACGTCGACGGTCACGCGACGCTCCTGCATGCACTCCAGCAGCCCCGACTGGGTCTTGGGCGATGCCCGGTTGATCTCGTCGACCAGCACCACGTTGGCGAACACCGGACCCGGGCGAAACTCGAAGCGCTGCTCTCGCTGGTCGTAGACGTTGGTGCCGACGACGTCGGCCGGCAGCAGGTCCGAGGTGCACTGCACGCGCGCGAACTGGCAGTCGATGGACCGCGCCAGGGCGCGTGCCAATGCGGTCTTGCCGACCCCGGGGTAATCCTCGACGAGCGCATGGCCCTCGGCGAGCAACGCGACGAGCAGGTGGCTCAGCGTCTCCTGCTTGACCTGCACCGCCAGATTGATGTTCGCTGCAAGCGCGCGCCCGACGGCGGCGAACGCCTCAAACTCCTGCGGGGCGGTTCCAGTTGGCTCGGATGGCTCGATCGTCGCTCTCCTTGACAGTCCTCAGAAGCTGCTGCACCTCATCCAGGACGCCATCGGCGATCGCGTCCTTCCCAGCCTTGCGGAGCCGGCGCTCGGCGCCCGCCGTAACCACCGTGACCTCGTTGTCGGGAGCGTCGAAGCCGATCCCGGGTTGCGAGACGTCGTTGACGACGATCGCGTCCAGATGCTTGCGCTCCAGCTTGTCGCGAGCGTAGGCCAGCGCCTGGTCGCCGTGCTCGGCCGCGAAGCCGATGAGCAGCTGGCCCGGACGCCGGCGCGCCGCCAGGGCGCTGATCACGTCGACCGTCGGCTCGAGCTTGACGCTCGGCGGTCCGGCGTCCTTCTTGAGCTTGTGGTCGGCCGGGTCGACGGGGCGAAAATCGGCCACCGCGGCGGCCATCAGCAGCACGTCGCAGGCGTCGAACTCGCGCTCGCAGGCGGCGCCCAGCTCGGCGGCCGTGGACACCGTCACCACGCGTACGCCGGGCGGCGGCGCGAGCGCCACGTTGGCGGCCACCACCGTGACCTGCGCGCCCCGGGCGGCGGCGCGCGCGGCCAGCGCGAATCCCATCCTTCCCGACGAGCGGTTGGATATGTAACGCACGCTGTCGATCGGCTCGCGCGTGCCCCCGGCGGTCACGAGCACGCTGCGCTGAAACCACGAAGGATCGGCGAGCCCATCGCCGGCCTGCAGTCGTGCCTCGACGGCGGCCAGCAGCTCGGCCGGCTCGGACAGGCGCCCGATCCCGCGCTCGCCGTGCGAGGCCAGCTCGCCGGCGCCGGGGCCGACGAGCGTCACCCCGCGCGCGGTGAGCAGCTCCAGGTTGGCCTGGGTGGCGGGGTGGCGATACATGCGGTCGTTCATCGCGGGCGCCACCACCACGGGGCAGTCGGCCGCCAGCGCGGCCGTCGTCACCAGGCTGTCGGCCTGGCCATGGGCGAGCTTGGCCAGCGTGTTGGCGCTCGCCGGTGCGATCAGGTACAGATCGGCGTGCTCGACCAGCGCCAGGTGGCTGATCGGCGCGCGCTCGGGCAGGGACTCACCCGGGTAGGCGCCACGTAGCGGATCGGGTTCGAACTCGTCGACCAGCACCGGTGCTCCGGTGATGCCCGCAAACGACGCCGCCCCCACAAATCTCTGGCTGGTGGGCGTCTGGATGACGCGCACGGCATGGCCGGCCTTGATCGCCAGCCGGACCGTCTCCACTGCTTTGTAGGCGGCGATCCCGCCGGTGACGCCGATCAGCAACCGCGACACGGGGGATCGCCCTGCGGGCCGGGGGCCCTACCGGTAGTGGTACTTGATCTTGCCCTGAGCGACTTCCTCGAGGGCGATCGTCAGGTAGTTCTTGGAGCGCGTGTCGACCATCGGCGGCGGAAACTCGTCGAACGTCCCCTCGCCGAGGTTGTGGTAGTAGGAGTTGATCTGGCGAGCGCGCTTGGCGGCCACGAGCACGCTGGCGTAGTCGGAGTCGACGTGTTCCAGGAGCTTGTCGATGCGGGGAGAGATCACGGAGTGAGTCCTTCGTCGGGGGCGTCGAGGGTGGGAGGCGGGATCTCTACATTAGCGGTAGCGCTCCGGCACTCCGCCAGTGCCGCTCCGACGATCCCCGCCAGCTCGTCGGTCGCCTGCTCCAGGCGATCATTGACCACCACGTGCGCGAACTCCGGACGGGCCTCCAGCTCGCGCTCGGCGGTGCGTAGCCGCTCCTCGATCTGCTCGCCGGCGTCGGTGCCCCGCCCCACCAGACGGGCGCGCAGAGCCTCGGTGGACGGAGGCGCGATGAACACCAGCACCGCGTCGGGCAGCGCCTCGCGTACCTGGCGGGCCCCCTGGACCTCGATCTCCAGCACCACCGGCGCGCCGTCGGCCAGCCGCCGCTCGAGCTCTGAGCGCAGCGTGCCGTACTGGCGTCCGGAGTAGTCGGCGTGCTCGACGAAGTCCCCCGCGCGCGCCCGGCGTTCGAACTCGTCTGCGTCCAGGAAGTGGTAGTCGATCCCGGAGCGCTCACCTGGGCGCGGATCGCGCGTGGTGGCCGACACCGACAGCTCCAGCTCGGGGACGCGCTCCAGCAGCCCGCGGATCAGCGTCCCCTTGCCGACCCCGGAGGGACCGGTGATGACGAACACTCTGGCGGCCACGGCGGGGCGCTGCGCCGGCGGACGCTGGGTCAGCGACGTCGCAGGAGCTCGACGAGCTCGCCCCGTTGGCGCTCGGACAGACCCCCGAGCGTCTTGCTCGGGGAGATCCGGCACTGCGAAAGGATCTTGTTGACCTTCACCCGGCCGTACTTGGGCACGGCGAGCAGGAGGTCGAAGACCTTGGCGGTCTGCAGATAATCTGGCGGCTTGAGCAACAGCTCATGGATCGGCTGACGACCAGCCTTGAGATCGCGCTTGAGCTGAGCGCGTCGGCTGCGGATGTCGTTGGCTCGCTGCAAGGCTTCCATCCGCTGCACGAGGGATCGCTCCGGGGCTGCGAGGGACTTGGGATACGACTCACTGACCGGCGGCATGGGCGGCAACTATATATCGTGAGGCCGGGCGATCAAGGCAAAACCGACATATTCGACTCTACCTCAGCTTGAGCTTGAGCATTGTCGAGACTGGTTGCGGCCATTATCGGGTTTTGCAGGAGGTTTTGTGCGGTTACGTCACGTTGCCGCCGGCTGACGCAGACTCGTGCCCATGACCTTCGGGCTGCGGCTGGAAGTGCTCCCGAGTGCCAGCTCGGAGGCGATGCGAAGTCCCGCCGCCGGGTCTCGGAAGCTCTCGGTGCCGACCGCCACCAGCGTTGCCCCGGCGCGCCTGTAGTCGGCCGCGTCGCGTCCGCTCTGCACCCCTCCCATGCCGATCACCGGGATCGAGACGGCCGCGCACACGGCCTGCACCTGCGCCAGGCCGATCGCGCGGGCGGCCGGCCCGGACACGCCCCCGGTCTTACCGCCCAGCCACGGCTCGCCGGTCAGCGGATGAAACGCCATCCCCTTGATCGTGTTGATCAGCGAGACAGCGCTCGCGCCGGCCTGCTCGGCGGCGCGTGCCACCGCCGGCACGTCGGAGGCGTTGGGGGTCAGCTTCACGATCAGCGGCTTGGCGGTCAGCGGTCTTACCGCGGCGAGCACGCGCGCGACTTCATCGGGGTCGGCGCCCATTACCAGGCCGGTCTCGACGTTGGGGCAGGACACGTTGAGCTCCAGCGCCGCCACCTCGTCGCGGTGGGTGAACGCCGAGACCAGCCGCGCCAGCTCATCGCGGCTGAAGCCCATCACGTTGACGATCAGCGGCACGGGGAGCTGCGCCAGCTCGGGCAGGTCGTGGGCTAGATACCCCTCCAGCCCCTTGTTGGGCAGGCCGATCGAGTTCATCAGCCCGGCTGGGAGCTCCCATAGCCGGGGCGGCGGATTGCCCTGGCGCGGCGCCAGCGTGACGGTCTTGGAGACGAACGCCGAGAACGGAAAGCGCTCGACCAGCTCCTCGCCGAACGCCCGACGAGCGGCGATCGCGTCGAACGTGCCCGAGGCGTTGATGATCGGGTGGGCCAGCTCCAGGCCACAGAACTGGACGCTCATGGCACTACTCGCTCCAGCTGCGCGGCCTCCACGACCGGTCCGTCCACGCACAACCTCAGGTAGCCGTCGAGGGTGGGGACAACGCATCCGAAGCACGCGCCGTAGCCGCACGCCATGCCGGACTCGAGTGCCAGTTGGGCCGGCACGTGGCGGGCGACGCACAGCGTGCGGACCGCCTCGAGCATCGCCGGCGGTCCGCAGGCGAACACCTCGGCCGGACCGCCGGTACCGTCGAGCGTGCGCTGCAGCAGCGCGGTGACCAGGCCGTGGTGACCGACGCTGCCGTCGTCGGTGGCGAGCTGCGGCGCCTCGAGGAGCCGTCCTCCGGCGGCGTGCGCGGCGTCGCGGAAGCCCAGCAGGACGCTTGCGCGGGCGTGCTGCAGCTGGTCCTGCAGGATGGCCAGCGGCGCGATTCCCACGCCGCCCCCGACCAGCACCGGCCGGTGCCCCTCGCGCGGCGCTTTGAAGCCGTTGCCCAGCGGCCCGACCAGCAGCAGCTCGTCGCCGGGTCGCAGCTCACACAGACGGCGGGTGCCCGGACCGACGTCCTCCAGCATGAACTGCAACTCGCCGGAGCCGGCTGCCGCGCGCAACACGCTGAACGCTCGCGGCAGAAACGGGCGCTCGTCCCGGCCGCCCCCCCATCGGGTGGCGGCGCTCAGCATGTAGAACTGCCCGGCGCCAGGCCGAGGGCCGTCCGGATCGGCGCAGCTCATGACGACGTAGGGCCCGTACTGGCCGCGGTCGGTGATCGCTACCGCTCGCCGCCCGAACGGGGCCTGCACGCGGTCCGGGCTGCGGGTCGCGGTCACGTCGAGCGCGTAACCGGCCGCCTGCCGTGGAGCTCCTGCAGCGACACGACGGGCGGCTCCCCCCGGCGCGCGGAGATGATCGCCCGCGCCGCCGCCACTCCGCCGGACATGGTGGTGATGCAGGGAATGCCGCGCGCCACCGCCGCCGAGCGGATCTCGTAGCCGTCGGCGCGGGCGCCGGTGCCGACCGGGGTGTTGATGACCAGGTCGACCTCGCGGCGCTCGATCCAGTCGACCACATGCGGCGAGCCCTCCCCCAGCTTGTTGATCGCGACCGCGGGAATCCCCATCCGGCGTAACGCCTGAGCGGTGCCGCGGGTGGCGACGATCCTGAAGCCGAGGTCGTGCAGCGAGCTGGCGATACCGGTGGCGGCGGGCTTGTCGGTATCGGCGACCGTGATGAAGACGGTGCCCTGCTGGGGCAGCTGCGCGCCGGCGGCGGCCTGAGCCTTGGCGAACGCGGTGGGGAAGTCATCGGCGATCCCCATGACCTCGCCCGTCGAGCGCATCTCGGGACCGAGCAGGGAGTCGGCGCCGGCGAAGCGGCTGAAGGGCAGCACCGCCTCCTTGACGCACACGTGGTCGCAGCTCGGGTGCTCTGGCAGCTGGAGCGAGGCGATCGACTCACCCAGCATGATCCGGCAGGCCAGCTTGGCCACCGGCAGGCCGATCGCCTTGGAGACGAACGGGACGGTGCGGGAGGCGCGCGGGTTGGCCTCGATCACGTGCAGTCCGTCGTCGCCGTGGATCGCGAACTGCACGTTGAGCAGGCCGACGACCCCCAGCGCCCGGGCGATCCCGGTCGTCTGCTCGCGGATCCGCTCCAGCATCTCGTTGCCCAACGTGTGCGGCGGCAGCACGCAGGCCGAGTCGCCGGAGTGGATCCCCGCCTCCTCGACGTGTTGCATGATCCCGGCGATCCACACTTGACCAGGGCCCTCCACGTCGGTTCCCCCGTCGCACAGGGCGTCGACGTCGACCTCGATCGAGTCCTCCAAAAAGCGGTCCAGGTAGATCGTGCTGTGCTCCTGGACGCCCACCCGGTCGAGGTAGTCCTTGAGCCCGGCGACGCTGTAGACGATCTCCATCGCCCTTCCACCGAGCACGTAGCTGGGGCGCACCAGGAGCGGGAAGCCGACGTCCGGGGCTCGCTCCAGAGCCTCGTCGGGACTCGTCGCGGTGGCGTACGGCGGCGCGCTGTAGCCGAGGCGGTCCAGGAGCGCGCCGAACCGCGAGCGGTCCTCGGCGAGGTCGATCGCGTCGATGCTCGTGCCGAGGATCGGGACGCCGGCCGCGTCCAGTCCGGCGGCGAGCTTGAGGGGGGTCTGGCCGCCGAACTGCACGACGACTCCCTCGGGCTGCTCCAGCTCGCACACCGCCAGCACGTCCTCGAGCGTCAGCGGCTCGAAATACAGGCGGTCGGACGTGTCGTAGTCGGTGGAGACCGTCTCCGGGTTGCAGTTGATCATCACCGCGTCGCGACCGGACTCGCGCACCGTCTGGGCGGCGTGCACGCAGCAGTAGTCGAACTCGATGCCCTGCCCGATCCGATTCGGGCCCGAGCCGAGGATGACGACGCTCGGGCGCTCGCCGCGTCTGACCTCGTGGCTGGGACCGCGCGGGCCGGAGCGCTCCCATGACGAGTAGTAGTACGGGGTCTCGGCGGCGAACTCGGCGGCGCACGTGTCGACCGCCTTGTACGTGCGCTCACCGGCGAACACCGCATCCGGATCGGCCACCAGCTCGGCGAGCTCGTGCAGGAACCACGGATCGATGCTGGTGCGCCGGTGAAGCTCGCCGACCGTGGCCCCCCGCCGGAGCGCCTCCAGCAGGTGGTCGAAGCGGTCGGCGCCCGGCATCTCCAGCAGGGAGAGCAGCGCCTCGTCGTCGGCCGGCGAGACCGGCAGGGTGTCCAGCTCGCGCGAGCGCAGGGCCTTGGCGAACGCCTGCTGGAAGGTCCGCCCCATCGCCATCGCCTCCCCGACCGACTTCATGTGGGTGGTCAGGCCGGCCTCGGCGCCGGGGAACTTCTCAAACGCGAACCGCGGCCACTTGACGACGCAGTAGTCGATCGCGGGCTCGAAGCTGGCCGGCGTGGCCCGGGTGATGTCGTTGGGGATCTCCTGCAGCGTGTAGCCGACCGCCAGGCGGGCGGCGATCTTGGCGATCGGAAAGCCGGTGGCCTTGCTGGCGAGGGCGCTGGAGCGCGAGACACGGGGGTTCATCTCGATGACCACGATCTCGTCGGTCTCGGGATTGACCGCGAACTGCACGTTGGAGCCACCGGTCTCCACCCCGACGGCCCGGATCACGGCGATCGCCTGGTCGCGCAGCGCCTGGTACTGCTTGTCGGTGAGCGTCTGCTGCGGCGCCACGCAAACGCTGTCGCCGGTGTGCACGCCCATCGGGTCGAGGTTCTCGATCGAGCAGACGATCACCACGTTGTCGGTGTGATCGCGCATCACCTCGAGCTCGAACTCGCCCCAGCCCAGCACCGACTCCTCCAGCAGGACCTGGCCGATCGGCGAGGCGGTCAGACCGCCGCCGACGATCCGGTGCAGATCCGCCTCGGAGCGCACGACGCCGCCGCCGGTGCCCCCCAAGGTGAAGGCGGGACGGACGATGAACGGCAGTCCCAGCTCGGGCAGCGCGTCGAGGGCGTCCTGAACGCTGTGTGCGATGAACGACTTGGGGACGCGCAAGCCGGCCTCGGTCATCGTGTCGCGGAAGCGCTCGCGGTCCTCGGCACGATCGATCGCGTCGTAGTCGGCGCCGATCAGCTCCACCCCGAAGCGCTCCAAAGTGCCGTTCTCGTGCAGCTCCTTGGCGAGGTTGAGCGCCGTCTGGCCGCCCAGCGTGGGCAGCAGGGCGTCGGGTCGCTCGCGCTCGATCACCTGGGCGACCGGTCCGGGCAGCAGCGGCTCGACGTAGGTGGTCGTGGCCACCTCCGGGTCGGTCATGATCGTCGCCGGGTTGGAGTTGACCAGCACCACCTCGTAGCCCTCGGCCTCCAGCACGCGGCATGCCTGGGTGCCGGAATAGTCGAACTCGGCCGCCTGGCCGATCACGATCGGGCCCGAGCCGAGCAGCAGGATCTTGTGGATGTCGTTGCGGCGTGGCATCCGGTCAGCCGGCCGCGGCGGCGGCGATCTCGGAGACGAAGCGGTCGAACAGGTAGCGGGCGTCGTGCGGGCCGGGACCCGCCTCTGGGTGGTACTGCACCGTCGCCCCGGGGACGTCGCGCAGCGTCAGCCCCTCCACCGTGCGGTCATAGAGGTTGATGTGGGTCAGCTCGGCGGTCCCGAAGTCGGTCTCCCAGCGCACCGGCTCGTCGGTCTCGATCGTCTTCGCCCCACCGGGTCCGAGCACCGCGAAGCCGTGGTTCTGGCTGGTGATCTCCGTCCGGCCGCTGGCCAGGTTCTTGACGGGATGGTTGGCGCCGTGATGGCCGAACGGCAGCTTGTACGTCTGAAGGCCGACCGCCTGGCAGAGCAGCTGATGCCCGAGACAGATGCCGTACACCGGCAGTTTGCCGACCAGCTGGCGGACGGTGTCGACGATGTATCGCAGCGCCGCGGGATCACCCGGACCGTTGGCGAGGAAGATCGCGTCGGGACGATTGGCGGTGAGCGCGGCGGGGTCGTCGGTGCAGGGGTGCAGTTCGACTGTGACCCCCCGCTGGCGGAGGTTGGCGATGATCGACTGCTTGACCCCGGTGTCGATCATCGCGATCCGGGCAGTCGCCGGTCCGTGCGTGGGCTCCAGCACGAGCATCCGCTGAGGGCTGACATCGCGTGCCAGGTCGCGGCCGGTCATCTCCGGCTCGGCCGCGATCATCTCCCGCGCCTGCGGCTCGGACACCGCGACCGGAAACAGCCCACCGCGCATCGAGCCGCGCTCGCGGATGTGGCGCACCAGCGCCCGGGTGTCCAGATCGGTGATGGCCGGCACACCGCAGTCGGCCAGCCAGGTCAGCCAGCCGCCCTCGGCCCCGGGCGCGTCCTCGCGGTCGGTGCCGGCGCGCATGATCGCGGCGCGGGCATGGCTGCGATCGGACTCCATCGCCTCGGCGCTGACGCCATAGTTGCCCATCTGCGGGAAGGTGAACGCGATCAGCTGACCGGCGTAGCTGGGGTCGGTCATGGCCTCCTGATAGCCCGCCATGGAGGTCGTGAACACGATCTCGCCCACGGCGCTCGCGTCCGCGCCGCAGGCGATCCCGTCAAAGCGGGCGCCGTCCTGCAGCAGGACGTAGGCGGTGGCCGGCCGCGATGCGCTCATCCGCGACGGGCGATGGTCGGTGGCACGAGCAGGGGGCGCTGGTGGGCGATCGCTCCGGCGGCCACCGTCAGCATCACGCGGCCGCTGAGCGTGCGCCCGTGAAACGCGCAGTTGGCCGAGCGGCTGGCGTAGCCGTCCTCACCCACCGTCCAGCGCGCCTGAAGGTCGATCAGGCACAGGTTGGCCGGTGCGCCGGGCTCGATCCGCGGGATCGGCAGGCCGTACAGACCGACGCCCGCGGTCATCCGCTCGATCAGGATCGTCAGCGGCAGCTCGCCGGTGTCGACCAGGTCGGTATGGAGCGCCGCGAACGCTGTCTCGAGGCCGGTGGTGCCCATCGGCGCCTGCTCGAAGGGGACCTCCTTCTCGTGCACCGCGTGCGGAGCGTGGTCGGTGGCCACGCAGTCGATGGTTCCGTCGCGCAGTGCCCGCACCAGGGCCTGGCGGTCGGCCTCGGTGCGCAGCGGCGGGTTCATCTTGAAACGGCTGTCCAGCGTCCGGACGGCGTCGTCGGTGAGCGTGAGGTGATGCGGGCAGACTTCGCCGCTGACGTGTGCTCCGGCGGCCTTGGCGGCGGCCAGCGCCTGCACGGACTCGATGCATGACAGATGCTGGAAGTGCACCCGGGCGTCCTCGAACAACGCCAGCGCTCCGTCCCGGGCGATCATCGTGGATTCGGATACCGACGGGATCCCCGCCATGCCCAGTCGCGCCGAAACCGCGCCCTCGTGCATGACGCCGTCCTGTGACAGGGCGGGGTCCTCCTCGTGCAGTGCGATGATCCCCCCGCACAGCCGCTGGTACTGCAGCGCCTTGCGCAGCAGTCCGGCCGACGTGACCGGCTTGCCGTCGTCGGTGAAGCCGATCGCGCCGGCCTCTCGCAGCTCGGCCATCTCGGTCAGCTCGTCGCCGCCGAGGCCGTGCGTGATCGAGGCCAGGAACCCCGTGGGCACCCGCGCTTCGGCGCGCGCGAGGCTGATCAGCGAACCGAGCACCGAGGCGGTGTCGACCGTGGGGACGGTGTTGGGCATCGCCACGATCTGGCCGAAGCCGCCCGCGGCGGCCGCCGCGGTGCCGGTCGCGATGTCCTCCTTGTACTCCTGGCCCGGGGTTCGCAGGTGCACGTGCGGGTCGGTGAACGCCGGGAACAGGTGCAGCCCGCGCCCGTCCAGGGCGTCGGCCCCGTCCGGAGCGTCCACCGTGTCGGTCGCGCCGATCTGGGCGATCTCGCCGTCCCGGATGAGGACATCGCCCGGCCCGTCCAGGTCGGTGCGGGGATCAAGGATGTGCGCGCCGCGGATCAGCAGCTCAGCGGGCGGCCGGGAGGCGGCGAACAGGCGTGTCTCGGTCGGCGTGCTCATCACGCCACCGCCGCCAGGCTGGGCGAGCCGACCAGCAGCTCGTAGAGGACCGCCATCCGCACCGCAACACCGGCCTTGACCTGATCGCCGATCAGCGCCTGCGGGGAGTCGATCGTGCCCGCTGACATCTCGACGCCGCGGTTGACCGGCCCGGGGTGCATGACCAGCTGGCCCGGCGTCAGCCGTCGGTCGTTGATCTGGTAGCAGGCGGCGTACTCGCGCAGCGAGGGCACGAAGGACTGGCTCATGCGCTCGTGCTGCATGCGCAGCACGTAGACCACCTCGGCCTCGGCGAGGCGGTCCAGGGTGGCCGTCGCCTCGCAGCCGAGCGCCTCGATGTCACGCGGGATCAGCGTCGGCGGGCCGGCGACGGTGACCCGAGCGCCCATCCGGGTGAAGGCGAGGATGTTCGAGCGGGCCACCCGGGAGTGCGTGACGTCGCCGACGATCCAGATGTTGACGCCGTCCAGCGAGCCCAGCCGGCGGCGCAGGGTGAACACGTCAAGCAGGGCCTGCGTGGGGTGCTCGTGCTTGCCGTCACCGGCGTTGACGACGGCGGCGCTGGTCCAACCGGCCACCAGCTGGGCGGCGCCGGCATGCGGGGAGCGGATCACGATCGCCGCGGGGTCATAGGCGGAGAGCGTCTGCACGGTGTCCTTGAGTGACTCGCCCTTGTCGACGCTGGAGCCGGCGGACCGGATGTTGACCACGTCGGCCGACAGGCGCTTGGCGGCCAGCTCGAAGCTGGAGCTGGTGCGCGTGGACGCCTCGTAGAAGAGGTTGACGATCGTGCGCCCGCGCAGAGCGGGAACCTTCTTGATCTCGCGGCCGGAGACCTCGGCGAACGACTCGGCTCGGTCCAGGATCCGTTCGATCCCGGCCCGGTCCAGGTCGTCGATCGAGATCAGGTGGTGGAGGCGGTTCTCGTTCATGCGACCTTGATCCTCGTGATCATGCCCCGCCCACCCGGTCCGATCGTCACCTCGTCGACGCCGTCGACCTCCTCGACGTGGACGTTGACACGCTGGTCCTGCGAGGTGGGGATGTTCTTGCCGACGTAGTCGGGCCGGATCGGCAGCTCGCGATGGCCGCGATCGACCAGGACGGCCAGCTGGATCTTGGCCGGGCGGCCGTAGTCGAAGACCACGTCGATCGCCGCCCGCACGGTGCGCCCGGTGTACAGGACGTCGTCGACGATCACGATCGTGCGCGCGTCCACGGAGAAGTCCAGCTCGGTGGCATGGACGACCGGAAATTCCGGATGGGTGCGCAGATCGTCGCGATAGAACGCGATGTCGACGGAGCCGAGCGGCACCGGTGCGTCCAGCAACTCGCTGGTCAGCGCGTGGACGCGGCGGGCCAGATGCGCGCCCCGCCGGTGGATGCCAACCAGAGCGACCGCCCCTTCGGGGTTCTTCTCGACGATCTCGTGGGCGATCCGCACCAGCGTGCGGCGCATGTCATCCCGGCCGAGGACGACCGCGGTCTGCGATTCCAACTCTGCTCCTTCCTGGCCTCACGGGACCGGGTTAAAGGCGCTGGCGGCTTAGTGGCGCAGAGCCTAGCAGCGGCTCCGGCAGGTTCCGGCTTCCCGCGGCAGCTCAGCTCGGTCCCGTTGGGCTTCCGGCTCAGCCCCGTCAGGCTTCCAGCTCAGGCACCCGCGGGCGGGCGCCTCGGCGGTAGAGGACATGCGGCAGGCCGGCGTGGAGGACGTCGCGCTCGTAGCCGAAGCCGGCCTTCTCCATGACCCGGCGAGACGCCGCGTTGCCGGGCAGAGTCAGCGCCACCAGCTCGAACAGGCCGAGGCCATCAAAGGCCACTGCCATGGCGGCGTGCGCCAGCTCCGTGGCCAGGCCCTGGCCCCAGCGCTCGGGCACGATCGCCCACGCGACCTCGACCGCCAGCCCGCCGAGTACGTCGGTGTACTGCAGCCCGCCGCGCCCCACCATCTGCCCGCCGGCGCGGTCGCGCAGGAGCCAGAGACCGAAGCCGTGGCGCTCCCAATGGTCCAGCTGACGATGCAGGCCGTCGCGCACGTCGTCGAGCGTCGGCGGGTCCGGGGACGGCCACAGCGTGGCGTACACGCGCGGGTCCAGCCCCAGCTCGGCGACCTCCGGCTCGTGGTCGGAGCGCAGACGCACTCCCGCCAGGCGATCGGTCTCGATCCGCTCGGGCACGATCGCCCTCATCGAGGATCACGCGGCGGTTGGCTGACCGGCCGCGCCCGCGGGCCCGCGCCGCCCGCAGCGGCCTGTGCGGCGGCGTGGGCTGCGGCATCCCAGCGCACGAGGCTCGGCTCGCCGCGTTCGGCGAACGGGATCTCGATCGTGTCGAAGTCACGGGGCACCACCGTCGAGGTGAACACCGAGCGGGCCTCGTCGCGCAGCAGGCTCAGCGGATGGCGCGTGGAAACGTGGTTGAGGGCCAGCATCGAGACCTCCGCGTCGCGGGCGATCTCCGCAGCCTGTCGTGCCGTCGAGTGCCCGTTGTCGCCCGCCCGCTGGGCCTCCTCGTCGGCGAACGTGGCCTCGTGCACCAGCAGGTCGGCGTGATGGGCGGCCACCCGGATCGCGTCGCAAGGCCGAGTGTCGCCCGAGAGCACGAACTTGCGCCCCGGGCGCGCCGGGCCCATCACCTGCTCGGGCGCGACGCCGCGGATCGTCTCCCCTCGCTGCACGCGTCCGAACTCGGGGCCCGGCGTCAGCCCGGCAGCTGCCGCGGCCCGCGGATCGAACACGCCCGGTCGCTCGTCCTCGAACACCACGTAGCCGAGTGCGGGCCCGCGATGGGCCACGGCCACCGGGACGATCCGGTAGCCGTCGCGCCCCAGCACGTCTCCGGCCTCCAGCTCGACCACGTGCAGCTCGAATCTCGGCCGGCCGCTGATGCGCGCGACGACACCCATCAACGCGTTGAGGCCGGGCGGCCCATGGACGGTCAGCGGACGGTCGCGGCCCCGCAGGTTGAATGTGTTGAGCATCCCCGGCAGGCCCAGCCAGTGGTCGGTGTGGAAGTGGGTGAGGAACACCTCCGTCAGGTCCGCCAGGCCGACCGAGCTGACCAGCTGGCGCTGCGTTCCCTCGCCGCAGTCGAACAGGATCCGATCGCCGCCCCGGCGCACCAGGATCGACGGCAGGCCCCGGCGCGCGCTGGGCACCGAGCCGGCGGTTCCCGCGAAGAAGATCGACAGGTCCATGTTGAGCCCAGTCTGCCACCCGGGCTGGAGGTCGCCGGCGCGCTGCGCCCGGGACGATGTTGTCAATCGAGGTCGACCAGCTCGAACGCGAGCGTCCCGTTCTCCGTCCGGCAGATCCCCATGGTGTGGCGCGGCGCGCGGCGCCGCTCCGTCGGGCTGCCCGGGTTGAAGATCTGAAAGCCGTCGGCGGCGCGCTCGTGCAGCGGGATGTGGGAGTGACCGAAGACGACCGCGTCAGCCTCCGGGAACTGCCGGCGCATCCGCTGAGCGCGCCCCTGCGACGGTCCCGCATCGTGGATCACCGCCAATCGAGAGTCTCCGGTGTCAAGCGTGGCGGTCTGCGGCAGCACGGCTCGCACGCCGGCATCGTCGACGTTGCCGCGCACCGCCACCACGCGCCCGTAGGACTGCAGCTGCTCGAGGACGGCTAGCGTCGACAGGTCCCCGGCGTGCACGATCGCGTCGGCCGCCCGTAGGCGCTCCAGGCAGGCCTTCGGCAGCCGCCGAAAGCCCTTGGGGAGGTGCGTGTCCGAAATGATTGCGATCTCCACGGTAAGCTGGCCTGCGATCTACCCCGATCGAAAGCGCCCGTAGCTCAGGGGATAGAGCGTCCGCCTCCGGAGCGGAAGGTCGCACGTTCGAATCGTGCCGGGCGCGTCCACACCTCCGAAGAACAATGTGCAGGTTTGCCCAACCTTGGCGCTGATCCGGCGTTATACGAGACAAGGGCCAGGATCGCAGGGGGCCTTTGCGTTTGCGGGCTGTCCGGGGCGGGACAGACCCGCAACCGCGCCCCCACCTCGCGGCGGACCGTCCGCTGGGTCCGCACGACGCCCGGCAGATCGCGGCCGGCACGAGAGTGGGCCCGCGACCCGTGGGGGCTTGGGGCCGCGGGCCCCGGCGCGTGCGGCTGCAGGGAGCGCGCGCGCCAGCATCCTTGCCGCGGTGAACGTATCTTCAGGCCTTAGCCCGTTGCCAACGCTCCGCACAGTTTTGTGGAGTTTTAAGCAGTATTAGGGCAAGAAATGTGCGACGCCCGATTCGGGTTCCGGTGGGGCAAAGCGGGGGGCGGCCATGGGGCAATGTGCTGGGCAGCCGCTCGCGAGCGCTCGCCTGGGCTGAAGGCGGGTTCCGAGGCTGCCGAGGAGTCCGTATAGCGGGCGGCGCAGACCCGGGCCGTGACACCTGGGTGAACGGGGCAGCAAGTCGGCCTGAGAGGAGATGTGCAGGTTTGACCAACCTTGGCGCTGCTCCGGCGTTGTTAAGAGACATGGGCCACGGATGGCCAGGGGGTGAAGCGGTTTTGCGGTCTGTCCGGGGCGGGACAGACCCGCAACCGCTATTCCCCGAATGGTGGTAGGACGCCGCGCACATCGTCCGGGCGCAGAGCGGGGCCCGCGACCCCGCGTCCCGGCCCGACTGCACTCCGCAAACAGCGAGGACCACTCAAGCTCCAGATGTGCCGCTGGCACCTCTGGAGGGTCCGGCACGAGGCCGGGCCCTCTGATCCCAGGTCCGGCGGTTAGACCTTGCCGGCCGTGTTGCGAAACACGCCGGAGATGTTGCCGCCAAGCGCGACGGCGGCCACTACGACGATCAGTGCGATAACTGCGATCAGAATGCCGTACTCGGCCATCGTCTGCCCGCGGTTCGACGCCAGCCGAGACAGGATTGTTAGCAACATGTTTCTCATGAGTGTTTATTTCGGCACTGGCCCGGGGCGGCTTGAGAAGAAACCTGTTGCAACCGACATCGACCTTATGCGCCCCGATAGCCCCATCGCACTGGCATCTGGCGCGACGGGCGGTTAGAGTGCCGCCGCCGTTCAGGTCCCGAGCAACCGTCTTCATCCGAGAGAAAGCCAGGAAACACATGCGCAGATGGACAAACTTGGCCGTGGTCGCTGCGACGATCGGTGTTCTGGCTGGCTGCGGAGGCAGCTCAGGTGGCTCCAGCAGCGCCGCGGCCAGCAAGGCAAGCTTCTGCGCAGATAACGCCAAGCTGGACAAGAACACCAATTCCGCCAGCAACCTCGGCCAGCTCGTGAAGGTCCTGAAGAGCAACGAGGGGACCATCAAGGACTTCGGCGACACCGCTCCCAGCGCAATCAAGGCCCAAGCCGAGGTCCTGGTCAGCGCGGCCGAGAAGGGAATCAATTCCGGCAGCACCGCGGGGTTCAATCAGAAGTTCGCCGCGGCCGGGAAGGCAGTCGACTCCTACTGCGCCAAGAAGTAGTAACGGCGCGTGCGGGTACCCGGCGAGCCAGTCACGCTCCAGTCAGGCTCGGCGGGTCAGCGGTCCGTCGTCGCCCGGCTGGACGCCTGATCATACGGCTGAGCGCCGTGGCCGTGATCACGGCTGCGGCCCTGGCGGCGCTCGCCGGGACGGGCGGCACCACTGAGGCCCGTGCGGCCGCCGGTTACTCGTTCGCGCCGTACCTGGACCTCACCGGCTATCCGACTCCCGACCTGGCGGCGATCCGGCGCGCGAGCGGCGTGGACCAGGCCACGCTGGCGTTCGTCACCGCCCGCGGCACGACCGCCTGCGCCCCCAGCTGGGGCGGTTATGCCACCGATCCCGCCTCGGGACCCCGGGCCTTCGAGCGTGGCGCGATCGCCGCCTTTCGCCGCGGCGGCGGGCAGGCCGTGATCTCATTCGGCGGCCAGGCGGGCGCCGAGCTGGCTTCGACCTGCAAGACCGTCTCGGCGCTGACGCAGGCCTACCAGAGCGTGATCGCTGCCTATCACCCGAGCCGCCTCGACTTCGACATCGAGGGCACGGCGGTCGCCGACCCCTCCGCGATGTCGGCCCGCCTCGGCCTTACCCCGATGATCGGCATCAACGACGTCTCGACCGAGGCGTTCACGCTTACCGACGCGCGGACGCTGGCCGCCTACGCCCGCACGAACCGCCTCGGGCTGCTGAGCATGTGGCAGCTGGGACGAGACCGCCCGTGTGCCGAGCCGACGAGCAGCACCCAGATCGCGTGTTCGAGCGTGAACCAGGCGCCCTACGCGTTCTCACGCGCGCTCGAACCGTAAAGCGGCTCAGCTGACGGCGTGCTCGCGCGCGTAGCTGGCCCGGCAGCCCTCGCCGCAGAACCACATCGTCTGGCCGCCGAGCTCCAGGTGTGGGGTGGCGGCCACGGTGGCCACCTTCATGCCGCAGACGGGATCCACCGCGACTCCGGTGAACGGCGGGGTCACCACCTCCACCGTGGGCGTGGTGCAGCGCTCGCGCTCAGCCTCCACGCCGGGATGGGCGTGGTGGACCGCCACCATTTCGGCGAGGATCGAGATCGCGATCTCCATCGGTGTGCGGGCGCCGATGTCAAAACCCGCGGGCGTGTGCAGCTGCGCCGCCAGCTCGGGCGCGACCGCCAGTTCGGCGCGCACGGCTCGTCCGCGCTTCGGGCTGGCCACCAATGCCACGTAGGGCACCCCGGCCTGCAGGGCCTCCGCCAGCACCGCCTCCTCCCCGCTGCCGTGCGAGGCGACGACAACCGCGGCGGCACCCTCCAGCCGTCCCAGGTCAATGGCCGCGCTCAGCGAGCACTCGTAGTCGGCCGCGCGGGCCAGCTGCGCCAATGCCCGCGCGATCGGCGAGCCGCCCACCACGACGAGCCGGTTGGCGGGCAGATGGGGCTCCAGGAAGATCTCCAGCGATCCGCCGCTCAGGCACGGGTTGCGCTCCACGACAGCGCCTTCGACGAGATCGTCCGCATGGGTGGGTGGGATCGTGTCGTCTCCGGGCACCAGCCGCAGCAGCAGCGGCTCGCCCGTCTCCAGCGCGCGCAGCGAGTGCAGGCGCACGGAGGACTCGGCGCACACGCCGCCGACGAAGCCCTCGATCGTCCCATCGCCGAGCACGATCGCGCCGTCGCCCGGACGGACGCTCGTCGGCCGGCGGGCGCGCACCACGGTCGCCACCACGAACGGCTGGCGCTCGGCCACGAGCCGCTCAAGCTCCTTGGTCTGCTCCATGGCCATCATTGTGGCGGTACCGCCTTCCCTTGCATAGCGTCCCATACGCGCGCGGGCGTGCACGGCATGTCCATGTGGCGCACACCGTAGGGCGAGAGTGCGTCGCACACGGCGTTGACGATCGCCGGCGGCGAGCCCACGGTGGCGGACTCGCCGATCCCCTTGGCGCCCAGGGGATGGTGCGGCGACGGGGTGACGGTGTAGTCGGTCTCCCACTCGGGCACCTCGACCGCGGTCGGGATCAGGTAGTCCATCAGCGACGCGCTCAGGCAATTGCCATCCTCGTCGTAGCCGACCATCTCCATCAACGCGATGCCGACGCCGTCGGCGAGCCCACCGTGCACCTGCCCTTCGACGATCATCGGGTTGATCTGGGTGCCGCAGTCGTCGACGGCGATGAAGCGCCGCACCGACACCTTGGCCGTGCCGGGATCGATCTCCACCACGCACACGTAGGCGCCGAACGGGAACGTGAGGTTGGGCGGGTCATAGACGGTCTCGGAGTCAAGCCCGGCCTCCACCCCGGCGGGCAGCTCCACCGAGCCACGGGCCGCCCGCGCGATCTCGGCGATCGACGCGCCCTGCTCGGGATCGCCGCGCACGAACCAGCGCCCGCGCTCCCAGTCGAGGTCGGCGGCGGAGACCTCGAGCATCGCCGAAGCCACCAGCCGGGCCTTGTCGCGGACCTTGCGGGCGACCAGCGCCGTCGCTGCGCCGGACACCGGGGTCGAACGCGAGCCGTAGGTGCCCAGCCCATAGGGCGTGTTGTCGGTGTCGCCGTGGAGCACGTCGACGTCCTCGGGCGCGATCCCCAGCTCGTGGGCGACGATCTGGGCGAACGTCGTCTCGTGGCCCTGCCCCTGGGTCTGCACGCTGATCCCCAGCTGGGCGGTGCCGGTCGGCGAGATCCGCAGCGTCGCTCCGTCGTTCATGCCCAGGCCCATGATGTCCATGTGCTTGCGCGGGCCGGCGCCCACCGCCTCGGTGAAGAACGAGATCCCGATGCCCATCAGCTCGCCCCGAGTGCGCTTGGCGGCCTGCTCGCGGCGCAGCTGCGGATAGCCGGCCAGGTCCAGCGCCTTGTGCAGAGCGGCCGGGTAGTTGCCCGAGTCATACACCCATCCCGTCTTGCATTCGTAGGGGAACTGGTCGGGGGCGATCAGGTTCTCCAGTCGCAGCTGGGCGGGGTCGGTCCCCAAGCGGGCGCTCAGCAGATCGACCAGGCGCTCGATCAGGTAGACCGCTTCGGCGATCCGGAACGAGCACGCATACGCGACGCCGCCCGGCGCCTTGTTGGTATAGACGCCGCGAACGTGGCAGTGCGCCGCCTCCAGGTCATAGGAGCCGGTGAACACATGAAAGAAGCCGGCCGGATAGCGCGTCGGCTGCGCGGCGGTGTTGAACGCCCCGTGGTCGGCCAGCACGTCAACCGAAACCGCGACGAGCTTGCCGGCAGCGGTGGCGGCGATCCGCCCGCGCATCGTGTAGTCGCGGGCAAAGCCCGTCGACATCAGGTTCTCGGAGCGGTCCTCGACCCATTTGACCGGCGCTCCGACGGTCATCGCTCCCACCGCGGCGCACACGTACCCCGGGTAGATGGGCACCTTGTTGCCAAAGCCGCCGCCCACGTCGGGGGAGATCACGCGGATCCGGTGCTCGGCGAGGGCCAGGATCTGCGCGTACAGCGTCCGGTGGGCGTGGGGGGCCTGGGTCGTCGACCACATGGTGAGCTTGCCCGACACCCGATCGAAGGCGGCCACCGCCCCGCAGGTCTCCATCGGCGCTGGATGCGAGCGGGGGAACACCATCTCCTGCTCGACGACCACGTCGGCGCTCGCGAACGCCCGGTCGGTGGCCGCGCGGTCGCCCGCCTCCCAGTCGAAGACGTGGTTGTCGTACTGGTCCTCGCGGTCGTCGCGGACCACCGGTGCCTCGGGATCGAGCGCTCGCCGCGGGTCGACCACCGGCGCCAGCGGCGCGTACTCGACGTCGATCAGCTCAAGCGCGTCATGGGCCGAGTAGTGGTCGTCGGCGATCACGAACGCGACCTCCTGGCCCTGGAAGCGCACCTTGTCGGTGGCCAGTACCGCCTGCACGTCACCCGACATCGTCGGCATCCAGGCACAGCCGCGCGCCTCCAGGTCGGCGCCGGTGATGACGGCGTGCACCTTGGGATGGGCGAGCGCCGCGGAGGTGTCGATCGAGAGCACGTGCGCGTGGGCCAGCGGGCTGCGCAGCATCGCGCCGTGCAGCATCCCGGGGACCAGCACGTCGTCGAGGTACCGGCCCTGGCCGCGGATGAAGCGCTCGTCCTCCTTGCGCCGCAGGCGCCCGAACCCGACCTCGACGCCGCTCACGGGGACCTTGGCTCCCGCGTCCGGCGGGCGGCCTGCACCGGAAGCTCGGCCGCGATGTTGACCGTCCGGCAGCGGCCGCAGCGGATCCGCACGCGGCGGGTCATGAGCTGCGGGTCCATCCCCGCCGCCAGCAGGCTGCCACACTCCACGCACACGTAGTCGTATTCGCCGTTGCCCTTGAATACCGGGCGATCGGGCTGCTCCTGGACGGCTGTGCCCCCGTCGATCGGCACCTCGCCGGGCTCCACGGCGCGCATCGTGCGGACGGCCATCTCCCCCCTCCTCAGGCGGCCGCCACGAACTTCTCGCTGAAGTCCTTGATCAGCGCCTCCAGCACCGTGGAGACCATGCCCTCGCCCATCGACGCGGCCTTGCCGGTGATCTGCGCCGCGGTGTGGATGTTGCCCCCGCCGTTGGCCAGCGTGAAGGTCACGTCCGCGTTGGCGTGGCCCTGGCCGCCGGCCTCGCGGGCCTTGACCCGCAGCAGCGCCCGATGGCTCCCGGGATCGGACTCGACCACCTCGACGGTTCCCTTGAACTTCATCGACATCGCGCCCATCTTGACCTTGATCTCGGCCTTGACGCTCTCATCGCCGGTGACTTCGACAACGCTGCCGCCCTCCACGCACGGAACGAGACGCTCGAGGTCGAGCACCAGCCCCCAGCTGTCGTCGATCGGCTTGTCGGTTTCGAACGACTGGTCGAGTTCCACCATGTATCGGCTCCTTTCTCTTGGTTGTCAGTCAGTCTCGATAGACGGCCTGGGCGTCCAGGCCGCCCTCCACGCCGGGTGGCAGCGCTCCGGTCCCGTGGGCGTACATCGCGATGTCGGCGATCGTCTTACCCTGGCCGGGGTCGTCGGCGGTGGCGAACGCGCCGTCTGACCACCGCACGCTGTCGGGTGGGGTGTCGAGCACCACGCCGGCCAGCAGCTGAGCCTTGGCCAGGATCTTGCCGGTGGCCGAGGCGATCGCGTCCGGGGTCCCGGGCGATGGGCTGGTGTTGTACCCGTGGCCGTTTCCGAAGCGATCGGTGTCGGCGGGCACGACCTTGACGTCAAGCGCCGGGACGCCGAGCTCGTCGGCCACCTGGCGGGCGTAGTCGGGCTCGTGGCCGTCGGGCTCGGTGGTGAGGCTGAGCACCATCTTCCCCGTCGGATGAACGCGCAGGAAGACCGCGCGGTAGGCCTCGTTGGCCATGGTCACTCCCCTTCCTCGTTGTCTGACTGCGCCAGGCGCTGGCGCTCCTGATGGGCGGTGAGCACGTTGTGCTCCTCCAGGTCGCAGAAGCTGGGCTGCGGCCCGCCGAGCAGGTGCGGCGCCACGGCTGGACGCTCACAGCCCGGGTAGATGCAGAGCTTCACCTTGGGTGAGCCGGCCGGGATCATCAGTGCAGGACCCATCCCGGCGACGTCTTTCCGCGGCTCGGTCCGTAGCCCGACGGCATCGCCACCGAACTGCCGGGGACCGGCTCGGCGCTCGCCCACGGCTCGTCGGCCTCCGGGGCCTCCGGCTCGAGGACGGGAGGCCGCCAGCGGGTCTCCGGCAAGCGGTCACGCCAGTGCTCGGCGCCGATCGCCTCGGCGACCTCATCGAGCGCCGCCAGGCTGTGGCCGGAGACCAGCGCATCGCAGTGCGGCAGCGCCGCGGCCATTCCGCCGGCCCGCGGGGCGAAGCCCGTGGCGGCCGCGCGCGGGTTGACCCACACGATCCGGTAGGCGAGCCGGGAGAGGCGCTCCATCTCGCGCCCGACGAGCGTCGGGTCGCCGCGCTCCCAGCCGTCGGAGAGGATCACCACCACCGCGCCGCGGGCCATTCCCCGGCGCCCGTGGTGATCGTTGAACGTCTTCAGCGCCTCGCCGATGCGGGTCCCGCTCGACCAGTCGGGCGCGGTCTGCGCCGCCTGGGCGATCGCCCGTTCCGGATGACGCGATCGCAGCGCCCGCGTCAGCCGGGTCAGACGGGTGGCGAACGCGAACGCCTCGGCCCGAGGCCCGCTTCCGGCGGCGCAGGTGAGGAACTGCAGGTAGGCGCGGGCATACGGCTCCATCGAGCCCGAGATGTCGCATAGCAGCACGATCCGCCGGCGCTCGACGCGGCGCTGACGGCGCGCGAGGCGGACCGGCTCTCCGCCGGTACGCAAACTCGAGCGCATCGTCCGGCGCAGGTCGATCCGCCCGCCATGGCGCCCGCGCTCGCGGCGCCGCGTGCGCCGGCGCGGCGTGGCCAGCGACAGCTTTGTCATCAGCGCGTACAGGGCGGCCAGCTCATCGGGCTCGAGCGCGTCGAAGCGCTTGCCGCGGATCACCTCCTCGTCGGTGGCGACCGTCGGAACCGGCACCTCGCGCGTCTCGTCGGCGGAGGCGCGATCGCGCGACGGGCCCGACGAGGCGCCGGGAGAGGCGTCCGCGTCGCGATCGGGCGCGCGCCTGGAGTCGGGTCGCTCGTCGGCCTCGGCGGACACCTGGTGAACGTCCTCGATGAGGATCTCCGGCGGCCGCTCGATGGCACCACCGAATATCGCGGCGAACACCCGGTCGAAGATCGGCACCTGGGAGAGGTCGGAGACGAGCACTGCGCGGACGGTCCAGTACAGCCGGCGGCGGGCGACCGGCCGCACCACGGCCAGGGCCTCGGCCAGCCGCGCGGCGCGCTCGGCGCTCACCGGCACGCCGCCGTCGTGCAGCCGGCGAGCGAACGCCCCGACCAGCGGGGGCAGGTCGAGCACGGCGGTGCGGACGCGGAAGTCGGCCATGTCTCAGCCGTTGTCTGCCAGCACCGTCTCCAGGCCGGCGGCCCGGACGACGTCCTGGTCCTCGCGGTACTTGAGCACCGAGCCGAGCGTGCGCTGGACGGCAGGCTCGTCCAGTTCCGCGATCCCCAGCAGGTCCAGCGCGGCCAGCCAGTCGATCGCCTCGGCGATCCCGGGAGGCTTCTGGATGTCCGAGGCGCGCATCGCCGACACCGCATCGGCCACCTGGACGGCCAGGGTGGCCGCGGCCGCGGGAACGCGGCGACGGATGATCTCCACCTCGCGTTCGGCGCTCGGGTATTCGATCCACTGATACAGGCAGCGGCGCTTGACGGCGTCGTGCAGGTCGCGGGTGCGGTTGGAGGTGAGCACGATCACCGGCGGATGGGTGGCGGTGATCGTGCCGATCTCGGGAATCGTGACCGTCGCCTCGGCGAGCAGCTCCAGCAGGAACGCCTCGAAGTCATCGTCGGCCCGGTCGATCTCGTCGATCAGCAGCACGGCGGGACGCGGGCCGGGATGCTGCAGGGCGCGCAGCAGCGGCCGGGCGGTCAGGTAGTCCGGGCCGAACAGATCGTCCTCGGACAGCGCCTCGCCGTGGCTGTCGGCCAGTCGGATCGACAGCAGCTGGCGCGCGTAATTCCATTCGTAGAGGGCCTCGGCGGCATCGATGCCCTCGTAGCACTGCAGGCGCACCAGCGGGGTGTCGAGCACCCGCGCCAGTGCCTTCCCGGCCTCCGTCTTGCCCACGCCCGCCTCCCCCTCCAGCAGCAGCGGTTGGGGCAGGCGCAGGCTGAGGAAGATCGCGGTGGCCAGCCCCTCATCGACCAGATAGTCGACGGAGGCCAGCCGCTGGGCGAGCGTCTCCACGTCGGGGACGAGGTGGCGAACTTCATCCTCGGCCTCGCCGGTGACCGTTTGCGTCATTGCGGCGGCTCGGGGCGCCCCTGCATCGCCGCCCACACGCGCGCCGGCGAGCACGGCATGTCGATGTGATCGACGCCGTGGGTGGCGTGCAGGGCGTCGATCACGGCGTTGACGATCGCCGGTGGCGAGCCCACATTGGGCGACTCGCCGACGCCCTTGGCGCCGATGGGATGATGTGGACAGGGCGTGACCGTCTCGCCGAGCTCGAAGTCCGGGCACTCGAGCGCGGTCGGGATCAGGTAATCCATGAATGATGAGTTCAGGCAGTTGCCCTCCTGATCAAAGGAGATCAGCTCCATCAGGGCGATTCCGATGCCCTCGGCCAGACCGCCGTGGATCTGGCCGTCGACGATCATCGGGTTGATGCGCACGCCGCAGTCGTCGACGGCGATGAATCGCCGTACGGTCACCTGGGCGGTGTCGGGATCGATGTCGACGACGGCGATGTAGGCCCCATACGGGTAGGTCAGGTTCGGCGGGTCGTAGATCACCTGGGCGTCGAGACCGCCCTCCATGCCCTCGGGCATGGGCTCGCCGCTGTAGGCCCGCTGGGCGATCTCCTCGATCATCGCCCCCTTCTCGGGGTCGCCCTTGACATACCAGCGGCCCTTCTCCCAGGCGAGATCCTCGGGCCGCGTCTCGAGCATCGTGGCCGCGATCAGACGCGCGCGGTCGCGCACCTTGCGCGAGACGACGGCCACGGCCGCTCCCGACACGGGGGTCGAGCGCGAGCCGTAGGTGCCCAGCCCGTAGGGCGTGCGGTCGGTGTCGCCGTGGCGGACCTCGATGTCCTCGGGCGGGATCCCCAGCTCCTCGGCGACGATCTGGGCGAACGTCGTCTCGTGACCCTGGCCCTGGGTCTGGGCGCTGATTGACACCACGGCCTTGCCGGACGGGTGCACGCGCAGGTCGGCGCCGTCGTTCATCGACATGCCGAGGATGTCCATGTGCTTGCGCGGGCCGGCGCCGACGCCCTCGGTGAAGAACGAGACGCCGATCCCCATCAGCTCGCCGCGCTCGCGCTTCTCCTTCTGCTCACGCAGCAGATCGTCGTAGCCGGCGATGTCCATCGCCACCTTCATCGTCTCGGCGTAGTTGCCCGAGTCATATGTCCAGCCGGTGGTCGTCTCATAGGGAAACTGGCCGGGATCGATGAAGCTGTTCATCCGCAGGTCGATCTGGTCGACGCCCATCTCGCGCGCCAGCGCGTCGACCATGCGCTCGATCAGGTAGACCGCCTCGGTGATGCGAAACGAGCACCGGTAGGCGACGCCGCCCGGGGCCTTGTTGGTGTAGACGGCCTTGACCTTCACGTGGGCGGCCTGAAGCTGGTAGGAGCCGCAGCAGATGTGAAAGAAGCCGGCTGGGAACTTGGTCGGCTGGGCGGTGGAGTCGAACGCACCGTGGTCGGCGATCACGTCGACCCGCAGGCCGGTGATCCGCCCGTCCTTGGCGCAGATCTCCGAGCTCATGATGTAGTCGCGGGCAAAGCCCGTCGACATCAGGTTCTCGGAGCGGTCCTCGATCCACTTGACCGGTGCGCCGGCGACGATCGAACCCGCGATCGCGCACACGTAGCCCGGGTAGACCGGCACCTTGTTGCCAAAGCCGCCGCCGATGTCGTTGCAGCGGATGCGGATCATGTGCTCGGCGAGCCCGGCGACGTGCGCGTACACAGTGCGGTGCACGTTGGGCGCCTGGTTGCCGTTGTAGATGTCCAGCTGCCCCGTCGCGGGGTTGAAGTCGGCGATCATCCCGCACGTCTCCAGCGGCGCCGGATGGCAGCGCGGGTAGATCATCTCGCGCTTGACGACGATGTCGGCCTCGGCGAACGCCGCCGCGGTGGCCTCCTCGTCACCCGCCTCCCAGGTGGGACTGGCCAGGTTGTCAACCTGGCCCTCCTTATCGTCGCGGATCAGCGGCGCGTCGGGATCCATCGCCTTGCGGGCGTCGACGATCGGCGCCAGCGGCTCGTACTCGACCTCGATCAGCGGCAGCGCGTCGCGGGCGATGTACTCGTCGGTGGCGATCACGAACGCCACCTCCTGGCCCTGGAAGCGCACCTTGTCGCCGGCCAGCACCGCCTGGGTGTCATAGGAGATCGTCGGCATCCACGCCAGGCCGAGCGTTTCCAGGTCCTTGGCGGTCACGACGGCCGCCACGCCCTCGAGCGCGAGCGCCTCCGACGTGTCGATGGAGAGGATCTTGGCGTGCGCGTAGGGGCTGCGCAGGATCGCGCCGTGCAGCATCCCGGGCAGGCGGATGTCGTCCAGGTAGTTGCCCTTGCCGCGGATGAAGCGCGCGTCCTCCTTGCGCTTGAGGCGGCCGAAGCCGATCGGCCGCTCGTGCCCGGGGCTGGGAAGGTTCTCGGTAACGGCCATGCCTACGCCTCCTGCTGGATCGAAGCTTCGTGCTCGGCCGCCCAGCGCACGGCGGCGACGATGTTCTTGTAGCCGGTGCAGCGGCAGATGGCGCCGCTGATCGCCGTGCGGATCTCAGGCTCGGTCGGGTCGGGGTTCTCGTTGAGCAGCGCCCGCGCCGTCATCAGCATCCCCGGCGTGCAGAAGCCGCAGTGCAGCGCGTGCAGCTCGTGAAAGCCCTGCTGGACCGGGTCGAGCTCTCCGTCGACCTCCAGCGACTCGACAGTCGCGATCTCGTGGCCCTCGCACATCGCCGCCAGGGCCGTGCACGACTTCAGCGGCTTTCCGTCCATCAGCACCACGCAGGCGCCGCAGTTGGAGGTGTCACAGCCCCAGTGGGTACCGGTCAGCCCTGGTGTGTCGCGGATGAAGTGGACGAGCAGCGTCCGCGGCTCGACGTCGCGAGAGACGGGCTCGCCGTTGATGTTGATCGTGACTTCCACGTGTGTCAGGCCTCCTGTTTGAGCGCGCGGGCTGCGGCGCGGCGCAGGGCACGTTGGGTCATGACGCCGACCAGATGGCGCTTGTAGTCGACGGGACCGCGGCCGTCGGCCGACGGGCTCGAGTCCTCCGAGGCGATCTGGCCGGCCTGCGCGAACAGCTCCTCGGAGGGAGTGGTCCCCCGCAGGAGCTCGTGCGCGCGGGTCAGCTCGACGGTCGTCGGGCCGACGGCGGACAGCGCGATCCCGGCGTCGGCGATCGTGCCGCCGTCGATCCACAGCGCCGCGGAGGCCGCCGCGATGGCCCAGTCCCCGGCACGCCGCTCGGTCTTCTCGTGGGCCGACCCGCCTCCCGGCTTGAGCGGGATCCGCACCTCCGTGAGCAGCTCGCCTTCGCCGATCGCGGTCACGTAGGGCCCGATGTGGAATGCGTCCATCGCGACGATCCGCTCCCCGTCGGGGCCACGGAGCACGACGCTCGCCTTGACCGCCGAGCACACGGCGCTCAGATCCTCGGCCGCGTCGGCCTGGCACAGCGAGCCGCCGATCGTCCCGCGATTGCGGACAACGGGGTCGGCGATGACCTGCTCGGCGTCGGCGAACAGCGGGAAGTGCCGCGCCAGCACGTCTGACTCCAGCAGCTCGACGTGCCGCGTCAGTGCCCCGATCCGGATCTCGTCGGGCCGCTCCTCGATGTAGGAGAGCTCGTGGAGGTCGTTGATGTCGATCAGCCGCTCGGGCTGGGCGAGGCGCAGCTTCATCATCGGCAGCAGCGAATGGCCACCGGCGATCACCCGCGCGTCGCCGTCGCCCTTGACGAGCGCGGCGATCGCGCCCTCGACGCTCGTCGCCCGCTCGTAATCAAACCGTGCAGGTGTCTGCATCTCAGCTCCCTTGCTGGGCCGGCATCCGCTTGCGCGGAGCGCCGACTTCCTCGTCGGGGTCATATTGGACCGGTGAGTCGGCGCCGATCACCGGCGAGCGGGGCAGGTTCGGCACCCGGCCCGGACGGCCTCCGGGATACAGCGCCGCCGATGCCTTGGACCCGTACACCGGGTTGCGCAGCGCCGGGCCGTTGGGTGAGGCGGCCGCGATCGGCGCCTCCCGGCCGAGCCGAGCGAGGGTCAGAGTTCCCCGCGTGTAGACCTCGGAGATCCGAGGCGCCGTGACATCCTTGCTCTCCGGGATGTTGCGCAGGCCCTGGGCGGCTGCCCCCGGGTACAGGCCGTCGATCAGGCCGACCGCGTCCGACAGGCCGGCCTTCTTGACCAGCAGGCCCTCCAGCAGGTCGACGCCGGCGTCGAGGTTCTGATTGATCGTGTTGACGACCTCCTCGACGGGCGCCGACTTCTCGATGATGCCGACGACGCCGGTGATCGCGTCGTCGAGTCCGGCCGTGACCCGGCGCAGGGCCACGATCGTGGAAACCAGGTAGAAGACGGCGGCCGCGACGATCGCCACGACCGCGATGATCATCACCACTCCAGCTGCGGGCATCGCGTCACGCTCCCTGGTGGTCGTCGAGGATCACGTCGAGAGAGCCGCCGTAATCGGCGACGACGCCGACGGTCGCGATCACCTGCTCCTGGGTGTGCAGCAGCAGGGGGACCGCATCCAGATCGGCGGACCCGCGCTGAGCAGCGCCGGCGATCCGGCTCACGCTGGGAACGATCGAGTTGGCAGCTGTCAGCACGCCGTGCAGCAGGTAGATGACGACCGGCAAGATGACCACCAGCAGGATCACGTCACCGATCCATTCGAGCGTCATGACGGCCTCCTGTCGGCCACGATCTTTGCCTTGGCGGCGATGCCGGGGAAGGCACCCACGATGATGTCGAACTGCTCGTTGATCGCCTTGACCGCGGGCTCGAGCGGCTTCAGGTGCTCGGATTCGACCATCTCCAGCGCGCCGGCCAGGGTGGCCAGCGTCGCCGATGTCCGGGCGAGGCTCTGGCGAACCACGATCAGGGCGGCGGCCAGGACGGCAATGATGACGACCGCCAGCAGCACGCTGAGCACGGTGAGGGTCGTGGAGCTCATCGTCCACCGAACCCGTCGGTGAGGGCGTTCATATAGCTGTCCTGCACGATTGCCTCGTCCACGATCAGTCCCAGCACCGGCCCGGTGGCCTGCAGCTGGGGAATGCTTGCGGTGTTGCCGGCAACCTGGCCGGCGACGGTCAGCAGGTCGGTCGCCGAGCGGTCGATCTGCATGACGGTCCGGATCAGGATCGCCAGCAGCGCGGCCACGGCCAGCGCCGCCACGAGACCGATGATGAGCGCGATCCCCCACGCGCCGTGGTTGGTGAGCGCATAGACGGTCATTTGCCCACCGCCACCTTGCGCAGGGCCCGGGCCGAGTGCAGGATCCGCACGCCCGAGTCGTTGATCTGAGCGATGCCCGAAAGGGCGTCGGTCTGCTCGCGGACCTTGGTCACGCCGCCGACGGATGTCCCTGCCTGCTTGGCGATCCGGGTGGCCAGGGCCACGATCGCGATCACGATCGCCGCGGCCACGATCACCACGACCACGCCGAGCACGATCCCGATCGTCCAACCGCTCGATGCTCCGACTGCTACGGGCATCTCATGCCTCCTCCTCCTTGCCTTGAGTGGAATTCATGGCCTCGCGCTCGGCCGCCCAGCGGATCGAGCGCACAATCGTCGTGTAGCCGGTGCACCGGCAGATCTGGCCGGAGATGGCCTCGCGGATCTCCTGGTCAGTGAGCGGCTCGGTGGCCGCCGTCGCCGCGCGCCGGTCCAGCAGCGCCCGAGCCGTCATCAGCATGCCCGACGTGCAGAACCCGCACTGCAGGCCATGCTGCTCGCGAAATCCCTCCTGTACGGGGTCGAGGCGACCGTCTCGCTCCAGGCCCTCGACGGTCCTGATCGCGTGGCCGGCGGCGGTCGCGGCGAGGACCGTGCACGACTTGACGGGCTCGTCGTCCATCAGGACAACACACGTGCCGCAGTTCGACGTGTCGCAGCCCCAGTGGGTGCCGGTCAGGCGCAGCTCGTCGCGCAGGAGGTGCACGAGCAGCATCCGCGGCTCGACGTCCCGTGTGTGCTCGGCGCCGTTGACGGTCATCGTCACCTGCACTCCCCGGCTCCCGTCGCCCGCGCCGCGGCCCGCGTCAGCGCCCGCCCGGCCAGGACCCCGGCGACGTGGCGCTTGTACTCGGCCGATCCGCGCTGGTCCGATACCGGGTTGGCAGCGCCGGCGGCCAGCTGGGCGGCCTTGAGCAGGCGCGCCGGCGTGGGCGGTCCGCCGACCAGCTCGGCTTCGGCCTCGGCGCAGGCAAGACCGGCGCCGACGGCCGCCAGGGCGATCCCGGCGGTCTGTATCTCGCCGTCTTCGAGCGTCAGCGCAGCGCCGGCAGCGGCCACCGCCCAGTCGCCCACCCGCCGGTCGACCTTCTCGTAGGCGCTGCCCGCTCCGTGGGGCAGGGGCACCCGGATCTCGACCAGCATCTCGTCCTGGGCGACCGCGGTGCGATACGGCCCCTGGTGGAACTCGGCCATGTCGATCTCCCGCTCGCCGCGCAGGCCACGGATCACCATCCGGGCGCCGACCGCCACACACACGGCGCTGAGGTCCTCGGAGGGGTCGGCCTGACAGAGGGCACCACCGATCGTGCCCCGGTTGCGGACCACCGGATCCGCGATCACGTGCTCGGCATCGGTGAAGATGGCGGCGCGCGTGGCCAGCAGCTCTGACTCCAGGAGCTCTCGGTGGCGGGTCATCGCACCGATGCAGATCGTGTGATCCTCGGCGCGGATGTAGCCCAGCTCGCCCGCCAGGTCGTCGATGTCGATCAGGTATTCGGGCGCGGCCAGCCGCAGCTTCATCATCGGCAGCAGCGAATGTCCGCCGGCCAGGATCCGTGCCTCGGGTCCCAACTGGGCCAGCAGCTGCAGGGCGTGCTCGACGCTCCTCGCGCGCTCGTACTCGAACGGGGCCGGAACCTGCACGGCTATCTGAAGCCCCACCGGGTGGGGACGGTCCTCTCCATGTCTAGGATTCTGCTCGCGCGCGACGCGGTGCGCAAATGTCGATTAAGTGATCACTTAGGCCAAAGATGACGCTCGCCCAGCTGCATTCATTCGTGCTCGTCGCCCGCCACGGCTCGGTCAAGGCCGCTGCCGGCGAGCTCGGGGTGACCGAGCCGGCGGTGTCGGTCGCGGTCGCGGCGCTGCGCAAGGAGCTGGGCGACGAGCTGTTCGTGCGCGATGGCCGCGCGATCAAGCTCACCGCCGGCGGACGGCGATTGGCGACGCTCGCCTCGGAGATCCTGTCGCTGGCCGAGCAGGCGCGGCGCTCGGTGCACGACGCCCCCGGGGCGCCGCGGCTGATGCAGGTGGCGGTGACCAACGTGGTCGCCGAGCACGTGGGCCCGCTCGTGGACGCCTTCACGGCCCGTGATCCCGCGCTGGAGGTGCAGGTCGAGTCGGTGCCGGGCGCCTCGATCGCCGACCTCCTGGAGCACCGGCGCGCGGACATCGCGCTCGGTCCCGCGCCGGCCCCCGAGTGCGCCAACACGATCGCCAGCGTGCCCTTCCTGCGCTGCCGTCTGATCGTCGTCGCCTCCCCCTCGCACCCCCTCGCCGGGCGACGGGACCTGACCCCCTCGCAGCTGTCCGGCGAGCGCTGGTTGCTGGGTCCGCCCGACCTCGATCCGACCACGGGGGCCGGCCTGCTGTTCGCCCGCACCGGGATCGAGCCCGACGACCTCGTCGCGTACACCAGTCACGCCGCGGCGACCGCCGCCGCGGCCGCCGGCGACGGGATCGTGCTCACGCTGGCCCATGGCGTCCTGGAGGAGCTGCGCCGCCGGGCTCTGGTGCGCATCGACGTGCGCGGCACGCCGTTGCTGGAGCTGTGGCACGCGTCGACGCTCGGTTTCGGGCGGGCGCTGCCGGCCGCCCTGGCCATGCAGCGCTTCGCGACCAGCTCCGAGGCCACCCAGGCGATCTCCACCGGACGCGCCGGAACGAGCTCGGCGCGGGCGCGCCCCCGCCCCCACGTAACGCTGTGGAGCTCGGTGGCCGACGACCTGCGGGCCGGCGCCAAGCGCTGAAGCGCATAGAGTTCGGTGCGCCGCATCACCGCCCGCCGGAGAGGAGCATCGATGTCCGAGACCACACCCACGCCCCGCGCGATTGCCGAGACGGTGGGCGCGTTGCCGAGCTCGGCCGCCGAGCGCTTCGGCGATCGGCTGGCCGCTCGCCACAAGGTCGACGGCGAATGGCGCGAGATGACCTACGCCGAGACGCTCGCCGCGGTCCAGGAGATCGCGCTTGGACTGGCCGCGCTGGGGATCGAGCCCGGCGACCGCGTCGGGGTGCTGTCCGACACGCGGGTGGAGTGGACGCTGTCCTCATATGGCATCTCGGCCGCGGGCGGCGTCGTGGTGCCGGTGTATCCCACGAATTCACCACGCGAGTGCCAGTGGGTGCTCGGCAACTCCGGCGCGCGCGCGGTGATCTGCGAGGACGCCGTCCAGGTGGAGAAGGTGCAGTCGGTGCGCGACGCGCTCGACGCGCTCGAGCACGTGATCTCGATCGAGCCCGGCAGCGGCGATCATTCGCTGGCCGAGCTGCGCGAGCGGGGATCAGACGGCGACCGCGCCGAGCTGGAGCGCCGCCAGAGCGCGGTCGCGCGCGAGGATCCGTACACGATCATCTACACCTCGGGGACCACCGGCCCACCCAAGGGCGTGGTGCTCACCCATCGCAACGCGATGTCGGTGTGCGAGATCGTGGAGGAGCTGGCGTTCATCGCCGAGGGCGAGACCACCTACCTGTTCCTCCCGCTGGCTCACGCCTTCGCCCTGACGGCGATGCTGGCCACCTTTGACCAGGGCACGGCGATCGTCTACTACGGTGGCGACAGCAAGAAGATCCTGGAGGAGCTGATCGAGACCCGGCCTACCTACCTGCCGTCGGTGCCACGAATCTTCGAGAAGCTCTACACGGCGGCGATGAAGCTGCGCGAGCAGGGCTCCGAGGAGGACCGCGAGCGCTTCGACGCCGCCGTCAAGCTGGGAACCGAGGTGCGGTTGCGCGAACACCGCGGCGAGCCGGTGCCCGAGGAGATGCGCGCCCACTTCGAGCAGGCCGAGGAGCGGCTCTACTCCCGGGTGCGCGGCCTCTTCGGCGGCAACATCAACCAGGCGGTCACGGGCGCGGCCCCCATCTCGCAGGAGATTCTTAAGTTCTTCTACGCCTGTGGCGTGCCCGTGCTCGAGGGCTGGGGCATGACTGAGACCACGGCGCTGGGAACGGTGAACACGCTCGATCGCTTCAAACTCGGGACGGTCGGGCAGGCCCTGCCGGGCGTCGAAGTCAAGATCGCCGAGGAGGATTCAGAGATCCTGCTGCGCGGTCCCAACATCTTCCCTGAGTACTGGGACAACGCGGAGGCGACCTCCGAGACGCTCGTCGACGGTTGGCTTCATACCGGCGACCTGGGCAAACTCGACGACGACGGCTTTCTGTCGATTACCGGTCGTAAGAAGGACATCATCATCACCGCCGGCGGTAAGAACCTCACCCCCGCCAACCTGGAGAACGACCTCCAGCAGAGCCGCTTCATTTCCCAGGCGATGATGCACGGCGACCGCCGACCCTATCCGGTGGCGTTGATCACCTTGGACGAGGAGGAGATCTTGCCTTGGGCATCCGAGCGGGGGCTCTCGGAAGACATCGCCCAGCTGGCGCGCTCCGAAGAGGTGCGGCGGCTAGTGCAGGACGAGCTTGACCGGGCCAACGCCCATTACGCCTCAGTGGAGCAGATCAAGAAGTTTGCGATCCTGGAGCGCGAGCTGTCGATCGAGGAGGGCGAGCTCACGCCGACGCTGAAGGTCAAGCGCGCGGTGGTCAACGAGAGGCACGCGGACCTCCTGGAGGCCCTGTACGGCGGGGGGTGATTGACCGGTCGTGGACAGATACCGTCCAGGATCCGGTACGCCTGCGTGTCCACTCTGGATCATGGCCGCTAGATAGGGCGTGGATTGGGGTCGGGCGGGTCTGGCGGGCCGGGGCTCGGCCCGGGCGTGGGCGGCGACGGATCGGGGCCTGGTCCGGGGGTGGGCGGCGACGGATCGGGGCCTGGTCCGGGCGGCGTGGGGGTCGGTCCCCCCGGACCCGGAAGATCGCCGGAGGCGACGGAGTCGCTCATGGCCCCTGCATACCCGCACTCGCCTCGGGGTAGGCAACTTTAATGAAGATTCTTGTCCTCACCAGTGAGCCCGTGACCGCCGACCAGCTGCGCGCCGCCCTGCCCTCCGACTCAGACCCGAAGGACGCCGAGGTGATGGTGCTCTCCCCCGCCTTGCACGAGAACGCGCTGCGCTTCTGGGTCTCGGATGCCGACGGGGCGATCGCCCGGGCCGACGACGTCCGCCGCCAGAGCCTTGAGCAGCTTGGCGAAGCCGGCGTGGCGGCCAGCGGGGACACCGGCGAGGGCACTCCCGAGGAGGCGATCGAGGACGCCCTGAAGACGTTCGCCGCCGACCGCATCCTGATCTTCACCCATCCGGAGTCCGAGCAGCGCTACAAGGAGGACGTCGATCCCGACGAGCTCCAGACGCGCTTTGGCGTGCCGGTCACGCAGGCGTCAACCGCTTGAGCAACTCTCGAGCGTTGGCCGGCGCGTAGCCGTTCCAGTCGTTGTTGAAGTAGGCGTAGATATCCTCGCGACGTCGCCACTGGGCGATTCGCCGCGCCCATGTCGCGATCTCGGTGGTCGAGTAGTTGCCGCCGCGTCCCCGCGAGCCGTAGTGAAAGCGGATGAAACGCCAGTCGGCCGTCGCCTCGGTGCTCTGAAACGGACGCTCGGGGTGGTCTGCGATCGTCAGCGCCACCCCGGCGTCGCGCAGGGCGTCCATCACCGGCGCCACAAACCAGCTGGCGTGGCGGAACTCGATCGTGTGGCGGCCGGGCCCGAGCGCCGCCAGCCATCCCTCCAGGCGTCCGTCGTCGCGGTGGAAGTTGGCGGGCAGCTGCCACAGCACCGGCCCGAGCCGGTCCGCCTGCGCGAGCGGCTCGATTCGCTCATTGAACCGCGCGATCCCCTCCCCCACGTCGGTCAGCCGTTTGATGTGGGTGAGATAGCGGCTGGCCTTGACCGAGAACAGGAACCGATCGGGTGTCTGTGAAACCCACGCCGCCACGGCCTCGCGCTTGGGCAGGCGATAGAAGGTGGTGTTGACCTCGACGGTGTCGAAGTGCTCGGCGTAGATCTCCAGCCAGCGGCGCCGAGGCGCGCCGTCCCGGTACAGCCGCCCGCGCCAGTCGTCGTAGTTCCATCCCGAGCATCCGATGCGTGTCGATTTCATGGCGCGGGGTAGCGCTCCCCAATGTCCGTGTTCGATGAGCGGGTGGGTGGGACTCCCATTCCCGAGAAGCCGAGCCTCAAATCGCTGCGCGAGGCGATTCCGGATTGTCGCGCCTGCGAGCTGTGGGCCGACGCCACCCAGCCGGTGATCGGCGAGGGGCGGCGCGGCGCGCGGCTGATGCTGGTCGGCGAGCAGCCCGGCGACCGCGAGGACATCGAGGGTCTTCCGTTCGTGGGGCCGGCCGGCAGGATCCTGGACGAGGGGCTCGAGCGCGCCGGCATCGACCGCCGGGACGCCTATGTCACCAACGTCGTCAAGCACTTCCGCTTCAAGGCGCGCGGCAAGCGACGCATCCACCAGACTCCCGAGCGGGCCCACGTGGCCGCCTGCCGGCCGTGGCTGGATGCGGAGATCAAGGTGGTGCGCCCGCAGGCGCTGGTGTGCCTGGGGGCGACGGCAGCGCAGGCGCTGCTGGGGCCGCAGGTCCGGATCGGGCGCGATCGCGGAAAGCCGCAGGACTCCGACTTGGCCGACCTGGTCACCCTGACCGCGCACCCATCCTCGATCCTGCGCGCGCGCAGCGATGATGAGCGCGCGGCGGCGATCGACCAGTTCGTCTCGGATCTGGAGTCAGTAGGTCGCTGGATGGCCGCTCATCGCGGGTAGAATTGGCCGTCCCACAGACGAGACGAGACTGATGCTCAAAGAGGATGCCGAGCCCGAGGTCCTGATTGCGGAGTCCGGAGGCTCCCGGTCGCTGGAGATCTCCAACGCGATGGCGCGGCTACACAAGCAGTACGTCGGCCGGGGCCCCACCAACTCGCGCACGACGATCGACGGCGACCTGGTCGTGGTCGTGCTGGAAGGCGGGTACACGCGCGCCGAGCAGACGCTCGAGGACAACGACAAGGGCGACCTCGTGGCCGCCGGTCGCCTTGGGCTGCAGGATGCGATGCGTCAGGCGATGGTCGAGGTCGTGCAGGAGGTCCTCGGGCGCGTGGTGCGCTCGTTCATGAGCGCCAACGACCTGAAGCGCAATCTCCAGGTCGAGGTGTTCGTGCTCACTTCGACCGGCTCAGCGGACGCAGCCGGCCCGGGCTCCAAGGCCGTCCGTGACGCCGCCGACGGCGCGGCGTCCGCCCTCGGCTAAATCGCCCGCAGATCGCCGTCGCGTCGTTATGATGCGGGTGGCTCCGGGCGGCCTGAGGGGCATTCGGGGCCAACATCGCGCGAGGGGAGGCTCGCGGCGTCAGCGCGTCGGGGCAGACTGTCGTAGAAGGGTTCTCCTAGGGAGGTGTTGCGCGGATGTCGGAGGGCGGCCGGTCGGTAGGTGCCGTGGGCGCGATGGCGCGCGGCTATCAGCAACCGGGCGCACTGACCGTCGCGGAACTGTTTCGCCGCTACCGCGAGGCTCCCGATCCGGCTCTGGTGGAGGAGCTGGTGCGCCGCTTCGAGCCGTTGTCGCGCAGCGTGGCGCGGCGCTACCACGCGCGCGGCGAGCCTCTCGACGACCTGATCCAGGTCGCCAACGTCGGCCTGCTCAAGGCGATCGCACGCTTCGATCCCGACCGCGGCTTTGCCTTCACCAGCTTTGCCACGCCGACGATGCTGGGCGAGCTCAAGCGTTATTTCCGCGACAGCGGCTGGGCCGTCCATGTGCCGCGGGGCGTTAAGGAACGCGCCGTCGAGCTGGCCGGCGTGACCGAGAAGCTGGGCGCCCGGCTCGGCCGCTCCCCGTCGGTGGCCGAGCTGGCGGAGGCCCTAGGGGCCACCGAGGAGCAGACGCTGGATGCGCTCGAGGCTTACCACGCGCGTCACGCGGCCCCGCTGGATCACGGTCCCGACGACGACGATGGTGCCTCCTACAGTCCGGCGGCGGTTCTCGGCGCCGAGGACGAGCGACTGGAGCAGGCCGAGTACATGACGATGATCGCCCGGGGGGTCGAGACCCTGTCTGACTCGGACCGGTTGATCCTGTACCTGCGCTTCGAGCGCGACCTGACCCAATCGGAGATCGCCCGTCGGGTCGGCACCTCGCAGATGCAGGTCTCGCGACTGCTGCGGGCGTCGATCGAGAAGATCCGCCGGGTCAGCGGCGAGATCGAGCCCCCGCCCGGCGCCCCGGCCCGGGTCGCCTAGCGGCCTCTAGGACTTGCGTCGGTCCACGGCGCGTTGTAGCTGCGCCTTGTCCATCGTCGAGCGACCCTCGATCCCGAGGTTCTTGGCCTCGGCGTACAACTGGTCGCGGGTTCGCCCCTTCTCCCGGTTGGTGCCCGACCGCTGACCGCCTCGACGGGAGGAGGACATGTCCTCGGTGGATGTGCGCGAGCGTTGCTGTGACTCGCCGGCGCGCGCCCGCTCCTTGTTGACGGTGCGCGCCGCGATCTCCTCGGCGCGATCCTCGCTGGCGCCCTGGCTCTTCTCGCTGTCCTTGATGTGCTCGTACTGGCGGGCGCGTTTGGTCCCCGGCTTGACTCCGCGCGGTGGCATGGGTCCTGGTCTACCCGCCGCGCATCGGGGCAAACGACGCTAGGTCGAGACGAGCGTCGGCGTGCCCAGCGGGATGTGCGCCAGCAGCCAGCGCCCTTCGGCGAGCGTCAGCCGCATGCAGCCGTGGCTCACCGGCTTGCCGATGCTGTCGGTCTCCGGCGTGGAGTGGATCGCGATCCGGTTGCCGCCGTTCCAGTCCTGGATCGCATGCGGAGCCAAGGCCGACAGGGCCAGGATGCAGCAGCCGTATGGACCGGCGGGATTGCCGGTGAGCAGGCGGTCGGTCACCGCAAAGTGTCCCGTGGGTGTCGGGGCGCCGGAAGCGCCGACGGCGATGGAGAAGTGCTCGACCGGCTTGCCGTTGTGCACCACGGTGAGCTGTCGTTTGGACAGCGAGGCCCTGAGCTCCCAGTTCACGCGGCTGAGCGAGGCTGCGGAGGCGGGGATCCAGCCAACCCGGTTGTTGCCGATCAGATTGGAGACCACGCCCAGCCACGAGCCCGACAGGTGCACCACCCAGAAACTCTGGATGGACCCGAACTGGGTGTGGGTGGCGACCTTGGTGATCAGGCGCCCGCCGCCCGGCTTGGAGCGCATCTGGGTGCGGTGCTGGACGTTGGCCACCAGCGCCCCGCTCCCGGGCGGGAGCAGACGGTTCGGAGCCAGCGAGAGCTTCTGGGACACCACCGGGTGAAACGGCCTGGCCGCGGCCGTCTTGGAAGCGGTGGTTCCGGCGGCGCTTGAGCCGCTCCCGTTGAGCAGCACCCCGGCGACGATCGGGATCAGCACCACGACGAGCACCGCGGCAACGGCGAGGGCGCGTAGGCGCGAGCTGTGGTTGGGGGGTGTTGGGGAAGTCATCGCAGATCCGTTGCGCTCTCTATCGGCCGATTGGGTGCGCGCGTTTAGCGTGCGCGACGGCCGCATCGATTGTGATCGCGGCCAGCAGGATCAGAAAGGGATCCAGGGGGGCGCGCTTAAGCGTACCGCCGACCACGAGCACGGTCAGCAGCAGGGCGCTCGCCGGCATGCCCCACAGCCACCACGGCCCCAGGTCCCGCCGGCGCCGTACTCCGATCGCCAGCCCGAGCAGCGCCAGGACACCCGCCGCCTGAGCTGCGATCGAATCGGCGGTGCGCCATCCGTCGGGCAGCGCCAGCTCACGGTCGACGATCGAGCTCTGCAGCGCATGGCCGGGCCCGAGGTCGAACATGCGCAGGGTGTCGTTGGCGGCAGCTCGCAGCACGTAGCCCGGGTGGGCGAACACGTAGCGGCGCGCGATGCTCCGCAGGGCGCTGTCCAGCTGGGCCTCGTCGACGCCTCCGCGGCGGGCATACAGAGGGCGCACGCGGGCGGCCACATCGGGGATGATCAGCGGGATCTGCCACACGGACTGGTCGGGCCCCGGGGCCGCGACGGTGGAGTTGTACTGGCCGGCGAGCGTGTAGCCACCCTCGGTGGTGACCGGCACGAACGCATGCAGTACATCCAGGTTGCGCACCGACCACGGCGCCATCACCACCACGAAGGCCGCCAGCAGCCCGGCGAGCGACCTGCGGCGCGGGCGACCCGCTGCGATCGAGCGTCCCACTGCCACCAGCGCCACCACCACCCACACCAGGGCGACCGCCCGCGTGAGCAGCGCCGCGGCGCACAGTGCCCCCGCCAGGATCGACCAACGCACCGGCGACGGGTGCCGGGCCAGGCTCACCAGCACCAGCGCCAGCGCCAACTCGAGCGGCAGGAACAGCGCCTCGGACACGGTCGTGCCGCACAGCGCCACCAGTGGCGGGAACACGGCGGCGACCGCCCCTGCCCACAGCCCGACGCGCTCGCCGGCCACCGCCCGTCCCAGCGCCGCCTCCAGCCCGACCGTCAGCACGCCCAGCGCCGCCCCCAGCACCCGGCCGGCCAACGGATGCACGCCCACCAGCGCGTACAGGCCGGCCAGCGTCAACGGATACGCCGGGGGGCGAAACGCGCTGGGGGTGCCGGCGGAGGCGATCCCGGTGCTGGGAAAGCCGTGGCCGGTGGCCAGCGACGCCGCCCAGCGCTGATAGTCGGTCGGATCGCCGAACAGCGTGAAGTGCGGCGTGATCAGGATCAGCGTCGCCCGGGCGGCGGCGGCCAGCACCAGGATCCACAGCAGCCGCGCCCGCCAGGGCCCGTCGGGGCCTCTGGTCAGCGCGACGGGCACGGCGGCATCGTAGTGCTCGACCGTGCGGTGGCCGGACGGCGGCCGATATCGTCGCGGCGCGATGTCCCACCTGGCTGAGGAGGTGCGACGGCTGGCGCCGTGGTACCACACGTTCGAGCTGCCCGAGGGCGTGGTCACCGAGGGCTACTTCGATCTGCGGGGCGTGGTCGCAAAGCTCCCCCTACCGGACTCGCTGGCGGGCAAGCGCTGCCTGGACGCTGCTGCCTGCGAGGGCTTCTGGTCGTTTGAGCTGGCCCGCCGCGGCGCCGCCGAGGTGGTCAGCCTGGACCTGCCCAACACGGCCGCTCAGGACTGGCAGGGCTTAGTCGCAGACGACGTCCGCCGCGCTGGCAGCGGTTCCGCCAATGCCCATTTCGATCTGGTTGCGCAGGCCCTCGGCCTGACTGACATCCGTCGTGTGGACCTCAACCTCTACGACATTGAGCCCTCGGAGCTGGGCACGTTCGATTACGTGTTCGTCGGCAACGTCCTGATCCACCTGGCCGATCCGGCTCGGGCCCTGCGCGCGCTGTGTTCGGTGATCTCGCCCGGCGGTGAGCTCCTCTCACTGGAGGCGACGTCGCTGGCACTCACGCTGCTCAGCCCGCGCCTGGCGCTCGGCCAGCTGTGGGACGTCGACGACCAGCCCCGCTGGTGGACGCCCAACAAGGCGGCCCACCGCCGCCTGCTGCACGCCGCGGGATACGAGGTGCTCGACCAGGGCGGTCCGCTGTTTCAGCCGTTCGGCGAGCTCATGCCGCGCTGGCCGCGCCGGCCGCGGCTGAGCCTGCGAGAGCTGGTCTTCTGGGGCTTCGTACGCCGCGTCGGCCCGGCCTCGGCGTGGGTCAGGGCACGCCCGGCCGGCTGACCGCTACCCCGTCGCGCGCCGTCGTAGCAGCACCTGGCAGTACTGGTCCCCCTGGCCCCACACGCGCTGGACCTCAAGCGAGCTCTCCTGTGCCGCGCGTGTCAGCTCCGGCAGCCCGACCGCCGATCCCAGCCACGCCGGATGGCGCTGGCCACGAGGGGCACGTCCGACGAGGGCGCGCAACCGGGCGGCGACACCCGACCGCGGGAGATGGATGGCGGGGTCGTCTGAGACCTGTAGCGCCGCCCACCCGCCGGGCGCCAGCACGCGGCCGAGCTCACGCACGTAGCCCAGGGTGACGCTCCCGGGAACGTGCTGGAGGACGACGACCGAGACACAGGCATCCACGCTCCCGTCGGCCAGCGGCGCCAGCGACACGCCGTCGCCCAGCATCCAGCGGACGTTGGCCAGCTCGGGGTTGAGGTCGCGAGCGCGCCGGAGCATCTCGTCGGAGACGTCGAGCGCCAGCACCTGCGCCGCGCGCGCGGACAGCACGCGGGTGATCCTGCCCACGCCGCAGCCGATCTCCAGCACCACATCGGTGGCGCCGATCACAGCCTGCAGGCCGTCCAGGAAGTAGTCGACCAGCTCCTCGGCCTGCCAGAAGCTCCCGGTCTCGGACGCCTTGTACGGCTGGCGGGTGTCGACGAAGTAGAACGCGTCCTCGCGCGCCCGCGCGTTCCAGAAGCGCCGCATCTCGTCGGGGCCCATGGCGCCGATCCTAATCTGCTCTAACCCGCCGACTGCGCCCGATGGGAGGCCCGCTGAAGTAGCGGGCGCTCCAGCCAGCGCCAGCTGAGCAGCGCCAGCGCGATCGTCAATGCGCCCAGCACCAGCGCGTTGACGACGAACGCTCCGAGCGTGTCATGGGGCGCCGGCACCAGGCCGAGGCGCACCAGCACCGTGGAGATGACCGGGTGCAGGAGGTAGATCCCATAGGAGGCCACGCCCAGCGCGGGAAGGAATCTGCCGCGCCCGGCGGGCCGCGCGATGGCCGCCGCCAGAACCAGTCCGTAGCCGATCGCAAACAGCGGCCGGCTGGCGTCGACCAGCACCTGGTAGACGGGGATTCCGTAGCGAAGCGGCGCGGCGGCGCCCAGCAGCGCGCCGGGAACGATCGCCGCCAGGGCCACCACGGGCCAGACACGTGCTCGCCGCGGCAGTGTCACCAGAATCGTCCGCAGACGCCCGGGCGGCAGGTGCGGAGCGATCGCGATCAGCAGGCCCGGGCAGAACATCTGCCACATCGCCGGCAGCGAGCCGCGTGCCCACAGGCCGAGCAGTCCGTCTCCCTGGAGATCGGCGAGCACCGTAAAGGCGATGCTCAGCGCCCACGAGACGAGCACGGCCCGCGCCAGCCAGCCGGCCGTCGGCGCGCGGCGGCGCGCCGCGATCGCGATCGCCAGGAGCGGCAGGGCGATATAGAACAGGACCTCGAGCGTCAGCGTCCAGGCGACCGAGAAGAGTGCCCCCTGGCGCCCGGGCACCAGGTTGTTGAGCAGCAGGTAGTGCACGACGTACTGCCACGCGCGAGTGCCCTGTCCACCATCGAGAACGATTACCGCGGTCAGCGCGATCCAGTACAGCGGGTAGATCCTGGCCACCCGGCGCAGTGCGTAGGGGCCCAGCGCGGGGAGCGGCTCGCCTCGCACCAGCCGGTCGATGAACGGGCGGCCGATCACATAGCCGCTGATCGCGAAGAACAGCCACACCCCGGTGGCCAGCGTGATCAGCGGGACGTCGTACCAATACTGGGCCCTGATCGGAGCCGCGCGGCCGCCAAGCGCGTAGGCGTGGCCGACGAGCACCGCAACGGCTGCCCCCGCCCGCAGCGCGTCTACGTTGGCCAGACGGCGGCCGCGCGCGGTGACCGGCGCGGCGACGGGCTCAGGGCTCGCGGTGACCACGGCCCGCACCGTGAAGATGAGCGACCAGCCAGTCCGCGGTGTCACGGGCGGCCCCGCGCTGCGAGCGATCGACGACCGCGGCCGGCAGGAGCCACACGAGACGGGCGGCGGCGCCGAGCGCGTTGATCGCCGCCGTCGCCCGGGAGTAGGCGCTTCCCCGGCGGCGGGCGACGACGCGGTAGGTGGCCGCCATGTAGCGCCGCCGGCGCCGCCGCTCGTCGCCGAACGCCGCCCCGGTGGCGGCCGCCGCGACGTGCCGCACGGTCGCCCCGGGCACGAAGCGCGTCCAGTAGCCGGCGTCACGCAGGCGCCACCCGAGGTCCAGGTCCTCGGCGTACATCCACTGGCGCTCGTCGAACCCCCCGACGGCGTCGAATGCGCTGCGGCGCACGAGCAGGAAGGCGCCGACGGCCCACGGCACGTGGCGCGAACGCTCGGGATCCCAGGCACCCTCCAGGCACAGCCGATCGCCCAGCTGGCGGTTCAGACGGTGCAGCCCGAGGGCGAACGCCAGCGCCAGGGCAATGCCCGGCAGCGGCCCGACGGAGTGCTGGATGGTCTCGTCCGGCAGCACCAGCCGGGGAGCCACCGCCCCCACGCGGGGATCGTCGCCGGCGGCCAGCAGCGTCGCCAGCGCCCCGGGATGCAGCTCCACGTCGGCGTTGGCGACGGCCAGCCACGCCGACGCGCTGTCGCGGGCCACCAGGTTGACCGCCGCCCCGAAGCCGACGTTGTCTTCGCGCGCGATCACCTCGGCCCACGGCGCGACCGTCCGCGCCGCTGCCGCCGACCCGTCCGCCGAGCCGTTGTCGACGACCACGACCCGTGCGCGGCCGCTGAGCGCGTCGCCGGCCAGCGAGCGCAAGCAGCGGGTCAAGAGCTCTCGCGTGTTGTAGGAGACGACGGCCACCGTCACCGGTGGCGGGGTCAGCGCCTGCGCCATCGCCGTCGCCGTCGCTCGGGAAGATCCTCGTGGGCGAGCCGGTCAAGGAAGTCGTCGAGCTCGGGCGCGGTCAGCAGGAAGCGCTCGCGGGCTCCGAACGCGTCCTCCCACCAGAACGCCTGCGCCCTCTCGGCTGCCGCCAGCCCGTCGGCCGAGCCTGGGGGCCGGTGCGAGCCGCGGCGGTTGACGACGTGGTGCTTGAACACGAACTCCAGCCCGCCGCCATCGGCGATCACGAGCCAGTGGTGATGGCCCCAGCCGACCCAGGGGCCCTGGATCCCGTAGGTCAGCTCCTCGCGCAGCGACGGGACCTCCACGTAACCCGCGCGGGCCACGCGCTGCAGCTCGGTGCACGCCCACACCGGATCGCGCACGTCCTCCAGCGTGTGCGAGCAGATGGCGAAGTCGAACTGCCCGTCGGCGAACGGCCACGGCTCGCGATCGCAGATGTCGCGCTGCACCCAGCGCGATGCATCGAAGCGCTCCGCCGCGCGCTCCCCCTGCCAGCCGAGTTGACCGCGCGCGTCGTAGGACGCCAGATCGAGGATCCAGTCGGCGCGGGGGAACGGGCGGGCGGCGCCACCCACGTCGAGCACCAGAGCGTCTTCGGACAGCCGCCGCATGATCTCCTGGGCGCTCATGGGCAGCACCGCTCAGACCACCGGGGTCAGGAAACGCGCCCGACGCAGACGACCACCGCGCCGGCTCCCGCCGCGCCGTAGGCCGCCTCGACCGCGCGCAGCGCCAGCCACGCCGCGCGCGTGGGGATCAGCGGCGCGTTGGCGCCCGGCCCGTGGCGTCGGCAGAGCGGCACCAGCGCCCGCCGCAGCCGCCCCGCGGGCCGGACCAGATCCCAGAGCGCCTCGTCGAGGCTCTGCGGAGGGCCGACGTAAGCCGGGGAGCGAACGCTCACGGGCTCGATCCCGGCGGCGCGGAAGGTCGCCGCCAGCGTGGCCGGGGTGAAGTGCACCAGATGCTCGTGCGGGCGAAGACCCGGCCACCGCTCCCCCAGTCGCCGGCGCTGCACGCTGCGCCAGTTGGGCACCTCGACCGCGACGAAGCCGCCCGGGCGCACCCAGCGCGCCATCGTCTCCAAGAACGCGCGGCTGTCAGGCTGGTGCTCGAGCACGTGGAACGCGGAGATCACATCGAAGCTGCGCTCGGGCAGCCCGGTCTCCTGGAGCTTGGCGACGATCACGTCCAGCCCGCGGTCGCGCGCCATCTGGGCGGCCGTGCGCTCGGGCTCGACTCCCTGCACCCGCCAGCCGCGAGCGCGAGCCGCCAACAGCACCTCTCCGGTGCCTGAGCCAAGGTCCAGCAGCGACCCGGCGCGCAGCCCCGTCGCTCGCTCCAGAACGCGCACCCGGCGGCGCGCGACGCGCAGCAGATAGCGCTGGAACTCCGGGGCGCGCACGTCGAGCCCGAACGGTCCGGCCTCGCCGAACATGTAGCCGTCGACGTAGATCTCCTCGGGATCGGCGTACTCGGGCGCCGAGACCGTGGCGCACTGCTCGCACCGGCGCAGGTGGTTGCCCTGCCCCAGGTCGAAGGTGCGCAGCGCCTCAGACCCGCACGCGGGACACTCGGCCAGCTCGATGATCCGCATCGGCCGCGAGTCTATGCCGCACCGGCGGCGGCTCGCAGCACCGTCAACCACCCGGCGGCGGTCTGCTCCCAGGTAAACCGCCGCGCGCGCTGTGGGCCGGCCGCGCGCAGCCGCGCTGTCAGCGCGGGTTCGGTGAGCACGGCCCGCAGGCCATCGGCGACGCCGTCAACGGTCGCAGCCACGACCACGGCAGCGTCGCCCACCACCTCGGGCAGGGCGCCGCGGTCCGATACCACCAGCGGCGCGCCGCAGGCGAGCGCCTCCAGCGCCGTCAGCCCGAAGCCCTCGTACAGGCTCGGCAGGCAGACGACGGCCGCCCCCGCCATCAGGGCCGCCAGCTGTTCGTCACTCGGCCCGGCGATTCTCACCACCCGCTCGCCGCCCAGGGCCGCCTCCAGTTCTGAGGAGTCGGCCCGATCGGGGGCCGGGTGCCCCGCGACGGCCAGGACGTGCGGGAACCCTTCGGCGCCGAGGCGCGCCACCGCCTCGACGACCGCCGGCAGGTTCTTACGGGGATGGAGGGTCGCGGCATACAGGACGTAGGGCGCGGCCCCGACGAGCGCGGCGCCTCCGGGTAGCCCGGTGGCGAACACCGGATCGACCCCGTGATGAACGGAATGGACCCGCTCGCCCGGCAGGCCGTAGGCGGCGATCAGATCGGCGGCCGCCGCTTGCGACGGCGTGATCACCGCGGTCGCGGTCCTCACCGCGTGCTCGGTCCGCGGAGCGATATGCGCCAGAAACCCGGGGTCGAGCGAGTCGCGCAGCTCGGGCGCGAACCAGCCGGCCTCGTGCACCTGCACGACGAGGGGTGCGCCGCCGGCGTCCGGAAGATCGTCGTGGCCGCTGGCGAGCACGACGTCCGGCCGGCGAGAGGGCCGCCACCTGCGCTCGGGCAGCGCGATCAGCCGCTGCGAGCGCCCCAGCTCGCCGAGCACCCGGTGCCAGACCTTGCCGTGGCCGCCGACGGGCGCGAGCTCCAGCAGCCGCGCGGGCACGCCGATGCGCAGCGCTGCGGTCATCGCCGCAGCGCGATAATCGCCACGTGTCGACCAGCGCCGCCGAGCTCAGGCGACTGCGAGCCGGGGCGTACGAGAACCCGCGGCCCGAGGTCCAGCAACTGGTGCCGCGCACCGCGCGGCGGATCCTCGATCTGGGCTGCTCGTCGGGGGCGCTGGGCGCGGCGCTGAAGGCGCGCCAGGGCGCCGAGGTCGTCGGCGTCGAGCTCGACTCCGCCTACGCCGCGGACGCCGCGCGCCGCCTGGACCGGGTGATCGTCGGCGACCTGGCGACGATCGATCTCGGCGCGCAGGAGCTCGGGACGTTCGACTGCCTGATCGCCGCCGACGTGCTGGAGCACCTGACAGACCCGTGGGCGACGCTGCGCCGAGCCGTGATCCAGCTCGCAGCCCGGCGGGACGGCGGTGGTGAGCCTGCCCAACGTGCGCTACTGGGAGACGCTGGCGACGCTGGCGCTGCGCGGCACATGGCCGCTGCGTGAACAGGGGATCTTCGATCGCGACCACCTGCGCTGGTTCACCCTGTCCGACGCCCGGGCGTTGCTGACGCAGGCCGGGCTCCGCGTGACCCGGGTGGCACCACGCTATCGCCTGCGTCCCGACGACTGGCGCTCCGAGGCCGGGGGGCGGCGCTTCGCGCGCACGCCGCTGGCGCCGTTCTTCGTCTTCCAGTACGTGCTGGAAGCGGTCAAGGCACCCGCCTGAGGCGCGCGCGGGCACGCTGGGCGGCGGCTCTTGGCAGCTCGCCGGCCAGCGTGCGAGCCAGTTCCTTCAGCCCGACGTGCAGCAGCCCGACCCGCACCCGGCCGTCGGCCCGGTCCCACTCGCGCTGGGCCTGCTGGAGGCTCTCAAAGGTGCGCGGCGCGCGGGCATCGGCGCCCTTGGCCGCCACCCCCACCACCTGCATCGGCAGCTCCGGGTGGCCGACGCCGCCGGACCACACGTCGTCGAAGGACTCCAGCAGCAGCGCCATCCCGGAAGGCGTGAAGCGCCAGTAGTCCTGCGGATAGCCGTGCACCGGGAAGAACATCACCGAGCTGATCACGCACAGGCCGCCGTCGCGCACCACCCGGTGAAGCTCGCGGCAGGCGGTCAGCGGGTCGGCGCAGTGCTCGAGCGTGTCCAGGCACAGCGCGGTCCCCACCTCGCCGTCGCCGAGGCTCAGCTCCCGCAGGTCCTCGATGCGGTCCACCCCCGCCCCCGGGCGCATGTCGGTGCCCACGAACTCGCGGCCGGCGAACAGGGCTCGCAGATCGTTGGCCTGGCCGTCCTCCACCTGCAACGAGCCGAACTCGACGATCGGCTCGGGCAGCTCGACGGTCCGGGCCAGCTCGGCGACGAAGTCGTAGATCAGCTGCTGGGCCACGGGGCGCAAGCCTACGGGTCGGTGACCGAGGTCGCGGACCCTACACTGCCCTGCCGTGAGCCTGGCCCCGCAGACCTCCGTCACCGGCGGCAACCCCGCGGCGGCGGTGGCACAGGTCCGGCGCTGGTACCACTGCGTGGAGGTCGCGCCCGGCGTCGTCACCCCGGGCCTGTTCGACCTGCGGCCGATCGTGGAGCGGATGCCGTGGCCCGACGTTCGCGGCCGACGCTGTCTGGACGTGGGCACGGCCGATGGCTTCCTGGCCTTCGAGCTCGAGCGACGCGGTGCCGCCGAGGTCGTCGCCCTCGACCTGCCCGAGCCCGATGACTGGGATTGGGAGGCGCACGTCGCCTTGCTCGGGCCCGAGTACGTACGCGCGGTCGCCGGCGCCGAGGTCAGCGCCGGGCTGAACACCGCTCGCCGGCTGCTGGGCTCTGGCGTACGCGTCCATTCCGCCAGCGTCTACGACCTGGATCCGGCGACCTTCGGCAGCTTCGACGTGGTCGTGTGCGGAAGCCTGCTGCTGCACCTGCGCGACCCGCTGCGCGCGCTGGCCGCGATCCGCTCGGTGTGCCGCGGCCGGCTGCTGTGCACCAATCAGCTGGACCTGGGTCGCACCGTCACCCACCCCCGCGCGCCCCTGTTCCGCCTCGACGGCGTCAGCGGGATCACCCAGTGGTGGATCCCGAACGCCGCCGGGCACCTGCAGATGCTGCGAGCGGCGGGGTTCGAGGTCGAGCGCGTATCGCGCCCCTACTCGATTCCCTTCGGTCCGGCGCACCCGCCGCGCGCCAGGACTCCTTCCGCGCTGGGCCACACCCTGGCGCAGCTGCTCGTCGCCGGCGGCCGGGGCGTCCCGCACCTGGCAGTGCTGGCGCGCGCCTGATGCTGGCGGACAACCTGGCGCGGCTTGTGGCGATGCCGGCCGAGCATCGGGTGCTCGACGTGGGCGGCTGGGCGGCGCCGGTCAACCGAGCGGACTGGGTCATCGACCTGATGCCCTACGAGACGCGCGGCGCGCTGCTGGCCGAGGGGTTCGGCCCCGGGCCGGAGCGCTTCGACGCCGGGCGCTGGGTCGTCCAGGACATCTGCTCACACGAGCCGTGGCCGTTTGACGACGACTTCTTCGACTTCGCCGTGTGCACATTCACGCTGGAGGATGTGCGCGACCCGATCCGGGTGTGCGAGGAGATGTCGCGCGTCGCCCGCGCGGGCTACGTCGAGGTCCCCTCGCTGCTGGACGAGCTGACCTGGGACAATCCGGAGGCCTCGGGCGGCCCGTGGGTCGGCCATTCGCACCATCGCTGGCTGTGCACGCTGCGCGACGGCGAGCTGGAGTTCCTGGTCAAGGCACACTCGCTGCACTCCCGGCGGCGTCTGCGGGTGCCGCCGCGCTGGGCACGCCAGCTCAGCGTGCAGGAGCGGGTGCTCGCCCATTTCTGGGAGGGCCGGCTGCTCGCCCGCGAGCTCCCGGCGATCGATGACTACCCGTCAGACGAGCTGGAGCGGGCGATCCGCGAGCGCTTTGCGCCGTCGATCTGGGAGCGTGCTGCTCTGGCGGCCGCCGAGCGGGCGCGCGCGTCCGCGCGATACCGGTTACGGCGTCTCATTCACAGGACCGGCGCGCCGTAACGGACGCTCCCGGCGAGCAGAGCCGCGAGTCCCACCACGTCCGCCAGCACGTCGGCAGCGGCGACGCCGGCCGATCCCCGCGAGCGGACCGCGCGGACATAGGGCGCGACGGCGACGAGCGCCGCCGGGCTGCGCCGCCTGAGCGCCACGAGCACGCCTGCCAGGGCCAGGTCGAAGCGGGCGCTGCGCGGGTCGAGGAACACCCGGCGATACAGGAACGCCGGGCGCAGCTCCGGCATCTTGCGGGCCATCGCCGGGAAGTAGGCGAGGCGAGCACGTTCGGCGACGTAGGCCGGCCAGCCGCGCGCGAACACGGCGTGGTGAGCGAGCGCCTGCGCGCAGAACGCCGGCCGCGCGCCGGCGCGCAGCGCCCGGTAGCCGAACCAGACATCCTCGGCCAATGCCTTGCCGCGACGGGGGGTGATCCACTCCTCAAAGCCGCCGACCGCCTCGAACACCGCCCGCGTGACGAACAGGTTGGCGGTCTCCCACAGGCCGACCTGTCGCGTGATCCAGAGCGACCGGTCAAACGGCCCGAGCCGGGCATCGGGATCGGGCAGCACCCTTCCCTGCACGAGGTCGGCGCTGCGCAGGCCGTGAACACCGGTCTGCAGCCAACCGGGAGTCGGGAACACGTCGGCGTCGCAGAAGGCCAGCAGCGGCGCGGACGCCGCGGCCGCGCCTCGGTTGCGGGCGGCCGCCGGGCCCAGCGGAGGTTGCGTGATGACGCGCGTCGGCCCGGGCGCCCCCCGGGCGAGCGCGAGCGTGTCGTCACGCGAGCCGTCATCGACGACGATCACCTCGAAGGCGCCATCGGCCAGCTGCTGAGCGGCCAGCGCCTCGAGGGTGCGGGCAATCGTCCCCGCGGCATCCCGCGCGGGCACGATCACGCTGACGGTCACGCCTGACATGCGATGGCAAGACTAGGCTGCCGTGCCGACGTGCGAATCGCCCTCACCCATGCGTTCTGCTGGCCGGAGGTGCGCCGCGGGGCCGAGCGCTTCCTGGCGGAGCTGGGCCCCGCGCTCGTACGGCGGGGACACGAGGTGACGCACTTCTCGTCCGCGCATCAGCCGGGGGCGACGATCGAGCGAGGCGTGCGCACGGTGCGGCTGCCCCGCCGCTTCGAGGACCAGTACCGCCACGAGGCCGACTTCGGCCGGCGCCTGCTGCCACGGCTGGCCGGGCAGCGATTCGACGCCGTGCACTCGCTGGGTCGCCACGACGCGCTGGCCTCGATCCGCGCCGCCCGCCTGCGCGGCGACGGCCGGCGGACCGTGGTCACCGATCTCGGCCTGCCCGACCCGGTGTGGTGGCGCCAGCAGGGCCGGCGTCAGGCCAGGGCCGCCGCCAAGGTGGTGGCGGGGGTCGACGTCTACAGCGCGATGTCCGAGACCGCGGTCGACCACCTGGCCGCCAACTACGGCCGGCGCGACGGCGTGGTGGTCCCCGGCGGCGTCGATCTGGCGTCGTTTCAGCCGGCGCCTGCGCGCGAGCCGGCGCCGACGATCCTGTTCAGCGGCGCGATCACCGAGCCGCGCAAGGGGGTGGCCGTGCTGCTGCGCGCGCTGCCCCTGATCGCCGAGGCCGAGCCCGGGGTGACGCTCTGGCTGAGCGGTCCCGGCGACCCGACGCGCGCTGCTGGCCGCCGCACCGCCCGTGGCGCGGCGCGCGAACGCGGGTGCTGGGCGTCGGCGAGGCCGACCGGCAGGCCGAGCGCTACGGCCGTGCCTGGGCGACCTGCCTGCCGTCCACCCACGACTCCTTCGGGATGGCGCTGCTGGAGTCGCTGGCCTGTGGCACCCCGCTGGTGGCGACCACCCACTCCGCGCCGCAGGAACTGGTGGCGCCGGGTATCACCGGCGAGCTGTGCGCGCCCGAGGACCTCGCGCGGCCTGGCCGCGGCCTGCGTGCGCGCCCTGGCGCTGGCGCGCGACCCCGCGACGGCCGGACGCTGCCGGCGCTCGGCCGAGCCCTACGACTGGGACGGCGGCCTGGCGCCGCTGTGCGAGGGGCTCTACCGCGGGCTCGGTATAGGGTTTCGCGGTTGAGCAAGGTCCTCGTCACCGGAGCCGGCGGGTACGTCGGCGGCCGGCTCGTGCGGGCGCTTGAGGCCGGCGATCAGGACGTTCACGCGCTGGTTCGCGAGCCAACGCCGTGGCTCGATGTCTCCGAGACCGTGTGCGACCTGTGCACGGTCGAGCCCGAACTGCTGGCCGGCGCCTGCCGCGACGTCGACGTGATCGTGCACCTGGCCGGCGAGAACGAGGTCGTCGCGGTCCGCGAGCCGGCGGGCGCGCTCAGCTCGACGGTCGTCGCCACCGAGCGCCTGGCCGAGGCGGCTTGCGCCGCGGGGGTCCGGCGCCTCGTCTATCTGTCGACCGTCCACGTCTACGGCGCGCGGATCGAGCCCGGCGTCACGCTCACCGAGGACCTTCGGCCCGAGCCCCGGTCGGCGTACGCGATCTCGCGGTTGGCCTGCGAGCACGTGGCCGCGCGGCTGGCCGCCGGTGGCTACGAGCTGGTGATCCTGCGCCTGACCAACTCGGTGGGCGCGCCGCTCGACGCCCGGGTCGATCGCTGGTCGCTGGTCGCCAACGACCTGGCCCGCCAGGGCGCCCGGAACGGCCGGCTCAGCCTGCGCTCCTCGGGCGTGCAGTGGCGCGACTTCGTCGGGCTGGGCGACGTATGCGCCGCCATCCTCGCTGCGTGTCGACGGCCCGCTGGCGCCCGGCACCTACAACCTCGGATCGGGGACGGCGACGACCGTGCTGACGCTCGCTCACCTCATGCAGGACGCGTTCGAGCAGCGAACCGGTCGGCGCCCGCCGCTGCAGGCGCAGGCTCCCCCGCCCGAGCCGCCGGGCGCCTACCACGTGTCGGTGCAGCGGATCGCGGCGCAGAGCGTGACCCCATCGAGCTCGCTGCAGGACGCCGTCGGGGAGACTGTGGACTTCTGCCTGGAGCATCGAGAGGAGCTGTAGTGAGCGAGATCCACGGCCTGCGCGTCACCCCGCTGCGGCGGATACCCGACGAGCGCGGCGCGATCATGCACATGCTGCGCCGCGATGATCCCGGCTTTGAGCAGTTCGGCGAGATCTACTTCTCGCTCGTCTACCCGGGCGTCGTCAAGGGCTGGCACGTCCACTCGCGAATGACGCTCAACTACGCCGTGCCCGTGGGGATGGTCAAGCTCGTCTGCTACGACGAGCGCTCCGACTCGCCCACCCAGGGCGCCGTGCAGGAGATCCATCTCGGCGAGCTCAACTACGTGCTGGTCACGATCCCGCCGCGGGTGTGGAACGGCTTCAAGGGCGAGGGGACAGCCGCCGCCCTGATCGCCAACTGCGCGACCGAGCCGCACGATCCGGGCGAGCTGGAGCGACTGGACCCGTTCGCGGAGCGGATCCCGTACGACTGGGCGCTGCGCCACGGCTGAGGTCTTGATGATCGTCCCCGCGCCACCCGGAGAGCCGCTCGTCCCTCCCCCGCCCGAGCGGTTCGGCTTCACCGGCTCGCTGCGCGCGCGGGCGGCGCGCGGGACCGTCGTCAACACCGCGTTCAGCGTCGTCCTGGGCCTGCTGACGCTCGTCAAGGGGTTCGTCCTGGCGGCGTTTCTGTCACGCTCGGACTACGGCATCTGGGGGCTGATCGCCGTCTCGCTGTCGGCACTGCTGTTCTTCAAGCAGGCCGGGATCGGCGACAAGTTCGTCCAGCAGTCAGAGCTCGACCAGGAGGCGGCCTTCCAGAAGGCGCTCACGCTCGAGCTGATGCTGACCGGTGCCTGCGTGCTCCTGATCGCCGTCGCCGTGCCGCTGCTGGTGGCCATCTACAACCTGCCCCAGCTGGTGGCGCCCAGCGCGGTGATCGCGCTCGCCCTGCTGGTCTCGGTCTTCCAGGCGCCCCTGTGGGTCTATTACCGCCGGATGGAGTTCGCCCGTCAGCGGGCCCTGCAGGCGGTCGACCCGGTCGTCGGCTTCGTGGTCTCGGTGGCGCTGGCGATCGCCGGCGCCGGCTACTGGGCGTTCGTCGGCGGGTTGGCGGCCGGCGCGTGCGCAGCTTCGGCGGTGGCGGTCGCGCAATCTCCGTTCCGCGTGCGCCTGCGCTACGACGCGGGATCGCTGCGCGACTACTGGTCGTTCTCCGGGCCACTGCTGGTGGCCGGCCTGGCGGGGTCGGCGATGGCGTGGAGCGCCTCGCTGGCGGCCAAACTGGACCTCGGCGTGGCCGCGGTCGGGGTGATCACGCTGGCCTACAACATCTCGAGCTTCACCGACCGCGTCGACCAGCTCGTCACGGGGGCGCTGTATCCCGCGATCTGCGCGGTTCGCGATCGCACCGACGTGCTGTACGAGTCGCTGGTCAAGTCCAACCGCCTGGCACTGATGTGGGCGGTGCCGTTCGGGATCGGCGTGACCCTGTTCAGCGCCGACCTGATCCGCTTCGTGATCGGCGAGCGCTGGCACACGGCGATCGTCGTGCTCCAGGTCTCCGGCGTGACGGCCGCCGTCAACCACGTCGGCTTCAACTGGAGCGCCTACTTCCGCGCCCTCGGGCGCACCCGACCGCTGGCGTTCGAGACGGTCGCGGCGTCGGCGATCTTCATCGCCGTCGGGATCCCGCTGCTGATCGCCTACGGGCTGCCGGGCTTCGCCGTCGGGATCGCGGCCCAGGCGCTGGGCGCACTGCTGATGCGCACCTATTACCTGCGCCAGCTGTTCCCCGCGTTTCGTTTCCTGGGCCACGCCGCCCGAGCATTTCTGCCGACCGTCCCGGGAGCGGCCCTGGTGGTGCGTCCTGCGCGCGCTGGAGCCCCGCCACCGGACGCTCGCGATGGCCCTCGGCGAGCTCGGCGCCTATGTCCTGGTCACGCTGGCGGCCACGCTCTATCTGGAGTCCGGCCTGCTTCGCGAGGCGCTGGGGCAGCTCGGGCGCCGCCCGGCCGCGGCGTAGGACGCGAGCGTGCGGGTCCTGTCGGTCGGCAACCGCTATCCGCCGTGGTCGGTCGGCGGCTACGAGGCGACCTGGGCGGCCAACGTCGCCCACCTGCGGGCCGCCGGGCACGCGGTCCGGGTGCTGAGCACCCTGCCCGATCCGACCGACCGCGTACCGACGCCGCCCGGCCTGCCGCCCGCCGACGTCCACCGCGAGCTGCGCTGGTACTGGCGCGCGCACGCCTTCGCCCGGCCGGGTCTGGCTGACACGATCCGGCTGGAGCGCGCCAACGCGGCCGTCCTGACCCGCCATCTGCGGACGTTCGCGCCCGACGCGGTGATGTGGTGGGCGATGGGTGGGATGTCGCTGTCGCTGCTCGAGCAGGTGCGGCGCGCGGGCGTGCCCGCGGTGGCGGCGGTGGGTGACGACTGGCTCTCCTATGGCCCCCGGGTCGACGGTTGGAGCCGGCGCTTTTTGGGGATTGGCGGCGTGGCCGCGCCCGCGGTACAACGCCTCACCGGGCTTCCGGCGCGGCTGACCCCTGACCGGGCGGCGCGTTGGTCGATGAACTCGCAGCACACGCTGAACGGGGCCCGGGCAGCCGGTTGGCGGCTCGCGCATGCCTCGATCGCTCATCCCGGCGTCGATCGCGAGCGCTTCCCGGCCGCCGCGCCGCGCGACTGGAGCTGGCGCCTGCTGTGCTGCGGGCGGCTCGACCCGCGCAAGAGCGTGGCCACCGCCGTGCAGGCGCTGGCGCAGCTGCCGCCGGAAGCCCGCCTGCAGCTTCACGGGGACGGTGATCCCGCGTACCGTGCCGAGCTGGCGGATCTGGTGCAACGGCTCGGCGTGGGCGACCGCGTCGACTTCTCCGCCGGCGACCACGCCGCCGCCGCGCAGGCGTACGCCGACTGCGACGCGCTCGTGTTCCCGGTCAGGTGGCAGGAGCCGTGGGGCCTCGTGCCCTTGGAGGCGATGGCCGTCGGCAGACCCGTCATCGCCAGCCGCGCCGGCGGGGGGCCGGCGGAGTACCTGGCCGAAGGCCAGAACTGCCTGCATTTCGAGCCGGGGAACGCGGGCGCGCTGGCCGCCGCGGTGAGGCGGCTGGCCGCCGACCCGGGTCTGCGCCATCAGCTGGTGGCGGGAGGAACCCGGACCGCCGAGCGCTTCACCGACCGCGCGTTTCACGAGGCTCTGACCGGCGAGCTGGCGCAGGCGGTGCAGGACGGGCCGCTCCCGTGAGGCCGCGGCCGAGCGGCCGCCCGCGGTCGCCGTGATCGTGCCGTTCGCCGGCTCCGAGGAGCAGCTGTCACTGTGCCTGTCGGCGCTCGGAGGGTTGGTGGTGCAGCCCGGAGACGAGCTGATCGTCGCCGACAACCGCGCCGCGACCACCGAGGGTCGCCAGGCCGGCCCGGTCCGGGTGATCCCGGCCAGCGGGGTCAGTGCCCCCGGGTTCGCCCGCAATCGCGCAGCCGCCGTCACCGCGGCCGAGTGGCTGGTGTTCCTCGACGCGGACACGCGGCCCGAGCCCGAGCTCCTGGAGCGCTACTTCGACCCGGTGCCCGCCCCGGAGACGGCGATCCTCGCCGGCGGGATCGAGGACCGTGCGGCCGGACGGTCGCCCGCCGCCCGGCACAGCGCCCGGCGCGGCCAGATGAGCCACCAGACCACGCTGCAGCGAGCCGGCACGCCGTACGCCCAGAGTGCCAACCTGGCGGTTCGCCGAACCGCATTCGACGCCGTGGGCGGCTTTCACGAAGGGGCGCGGGCGGGTGAGGACGCCGATCTCTGGTGGCGCCTGCGCGCCGGCGGTTGGAGGCTGGAGCAGCGCCCGCGGGCGTGCGTGGCGCACGTGACGCGGGCGACCCTCGGCTCGCTGCTCGCCCAGCTCGCGCGTCACGGCAGCGGCGCCGCCTGGCTGGAGCGCCGCTATCCGGGCGAGTTCCCGGTGCCGCGTCGCCGCGACGTCGCCCGGCGGGTGCTCGGTGGACTGCGACGGGCAATCCTCGCGGCGATGCATGGGCGGCCCCGGGCCGCCGGGGCCGCGGTGATGGACGTGCTCGAAGCATGTGCGTTCGAGGTCGGCCGCCGGCTGCTGTCCAACCGGCCGCGGAAAACCTAGGATCCTCGCCGTGGACCACGATCCGCTCGTCTCGGTCGTCGTCTCCAGCTACAACCGTCCCCAGCGGCTCGTCTCGCTGCTGGACAGCCTACGCGCGCAGACGCTCGACCGCGGACGCTACGAGGTGGTCGTCGTCGACAACGGCTCCGGTCCGCAGACCGGGACGGCGCTGGCCGTCGAGCGTGATCGAGGCGAGCTGGCGCTGACCTGTGAACGGCTGCCGGTGACGCTCGGTCCGGCGGGCGGTCGCAACGCCGGGTGGCGGCTCGCCCGCGCTCCGCTGGTCGCCTTCACCGATGACGACTGCACCCCCGCGGCCGGATGGCTGGAGGCCCTGGTCGCGTCCGCTGCCGCGCACCCCGGCGCCATCGTCCAGGGTCCCACCCGGCCCGATCCGGCCGAAGCCCACCGCCAGGGGCTGCTCTCGCACACGGTCTCGATCGAGCGCCTCGGGCCGCAGTACGAGACCTGCAACATCGTCTATCCGCGCGACGTGCTGGAGGCGCTCGACGGGTTCGACGAGAGCTTCGGCTTACTTCCGGCGGGCGAGGACACCGACCTGGCGTGGCGAGCCGTCGAGGCCGGGCGCGAGACCGTATTTGCCCCCGACGCCGTCGTGTACCACTCAGTCGAGGCGATCGGCGCGCGCGGGATGCTGCGGCTGGCGGCGCGATGGGGCCCGGCGGTGAGGGTCCTGCGCGACCACCCGGCAACCCGCTCGATGCTCTATCGCGGGCTGTTCTGGGACGTGTGGCACTACCTGCTGTGGCGCTCGCTGCTGTCCTTGGCCGGGCCCGCATGGCTGCGCCGCGTGCTCGTGGCCCGCCACCTCGAGCAGCTGCGCCGCCGCGCCCGCGACCATGGCGCCAGTGGCGCCGACTTGCCGTGGGCGATCCCCTTCCTGCTCGCCCACGACGCGGTGCAGTGCGCGGCGGTCGTCCGCGGCGCGGTCCGCCACCGCGTGTGGGTGCTCTAGGGCTTTTCGGGCCCTTCTACCGTCCTTGGGCCAGTCGGGAAATTCGCCCTAGCGAATTCCCGCCGGGGGATCGGCGCCGGCGGATCCGCCGGCGACCGCCGGCAGGATCGTGACCTCGTCGCCGTCGCTCACCTGGGTGTCCAGGCCGTCGAGGAAGCGGATGTCCTCCCCGTCGACGTAGACGTTGACGAAGCGTCGCAGCCCGCCGTCCTCGGCGATCCGGCTGCGCAGCTCGCCGAAGCGCTCGTACAGCGCATCCAGCACCTCGCCGACGGTGGCGCCGTCGACGGACGCCAGCGCCTCGCCGTCGGTGGCGGCCCTCAGCTGGCTCGGAATCTTTACGTTGACGGGCATCGTCGCTGGCACATCTTAGGCAAGAGCGCCGATACGCTCGGCCGCGGCCTCGAACGACCCCACCGTGGGCTCGATCTGCCAGGTCTCGAACGTGCCGCGGACGGCGTCCAGCGTCTTGAGACCCTCGCCCGTGATGTAGACGACCACGCGCTCGGACGGGTCGATATCGCCGCGGCGCGCGAGCTTGCTCAGAACGGCGGTGGTGACGCCCCCGGCGGTCTCGGTGAAGATGCCCGTGGTCCGCGCCAGCAGCCGGATGCCCTCCCGGATCTCGTTATCGGAGACCGAGTCCACGCCGCCACCGGACCTGCGCGCCAGGTCCAGCGCATAGGGACCATCGGCGGGGTTGCCGATGGCCAGCGATTTGGCGATCGTGTCGGGCTTGACCGGCCGGCAGAAGTCCTGCCCGTCGGCAAACGCGGCGGCCACCGGCGAGCAGCCGTCGGCCTGGGCGCCGTTGAACACCGGCAGCTTGCCGTCCAGCAGGCCGAGATCCATCCACTCCTGAAAGCCGCGCGCGATCTTGGTGAACAGCGAGCCCGAGGCGATCGGCGCCACCACGCGGTCGGGCAGCTGGAAGCCGAGCTGCTCGGCCGTCTCGTAGGCCAGGGTCTTGGAGCCCTCGGCGTAGTAGGGACGCATGTTGATGTTCACGAACGCCCACTCGTGCTCGCCGGAGAGCTCGGTGCACAACCGGTTGACGTCGTCGTAGTTGCCGTTCACGGCGACCACGTTGGTCCCGTACACGCCGGTCGCCAGGACCTTCTGCTCCTCCAGGTCGGACGGGATGAAGACATACGATTCCAGGCCCGCCGCGGCCGAGTGGGCCGCCACCGCGTTGGCCAGGTTCCCCGTCGAGGCGCACGCGATCGTGCTGAAGCCCAGCTCGCGCGCACGCGCCAGCGCGACCGACACGACTCGGTCCTTGAACGAGTGCGTCGGGTTGGCCGCGTCGTTCTTGATCCACACCTCCTCCAGGCCTAGATGCTCGGCGAGGCGGTCCGCGCGCAGCAGCGGCGTCCAGCCGGCCGGCAGCGCATGCTTGGGCGCGGTCGACACCGGCAGGAAGTCGCCGTAGCGCCACAGCGAGTGGGGGCCGGCCTGAATCCGGCGGCGAAGCGCGTCGGGGTCGACGTCGTCGCGCGAGGCATAGGCGACCTCGAGCGGGCCGAAGCAGCGCTCGCACACGTAGCGCGCGTCAAGCGGGTAGGTGGTCTGGCATTCCTTGCAGCGAAGCGACTCTGGCGGCATCTGTAATTAAACCTCCGCCGGGGTCAGTGGTCGGAGGTCCGTTGAAACCGCCCTGCCACATCTCCCAGGCCTTGTAGTTGGAGCCTGAATGGAATTGGCACCGTTCCCTTACGGGAGGTTGCCGGGGTTTCGTAGGGCCATATCCCTCCACCCCTCTGGATGCGTACTGCTATGTACGGCGCAGTATATACGGCCGATAGGCTGGCCCTGCCCCACGCTGACGTAACGCGGGTCGGTGAGCGGTGTTGAGCATGCGTTGATGACCTCCACCTCGACCAATCCGCTCACGCGGCTGGAGACGCTGCTGGGGCTGGAGGACGACTCGACGCCCAGCCGCCGCATGCTGGTGATCGTCAACCCCTACGCCACCACGGTGTCCGACCGGCTCAAGAACCTGGTCGTCTACGCGCTGCGGGGCCGCTACGAGGTCCACGCGGTGGACACCGAGGCCCGCGGCCACGCGACCGTGCTGTGCCGCGAGGCCGCCCGGGAGGGTTACGACGTGGTCGTGGCCTTCGGCGGCGACGGGACGGTCAACGAGGCGGCCAACGGCCTGGTCGGCTCCAACACGCCGCTGTGCCCCCTGCCAGGGGGGCGCACCAACGTGTACTGCCGGATGCTCGGGATTCCCACCGACGTGGTCGATGCCACCGAGCACCTGCTCGGCCTGGCCCACTACTGGCACCCACGGCGCGTCGACGTCGGCAAGGTCAACGAGCGTTATTTCCTGTTCTCGTCGGGCGTCGGCCTCGACGCCGCGGTGGTCAAGCGCGTCGACGCCCACCCGCGGCTCAAGGCGCGGGTCGGCGAGTACTACTACGCCTGGACGGCGACGCACACGGTCCACCGCCACTACATCGTGCACCCACCTCGGCTCGAGGCCGAGCTCGACGGTCAGACCATCCCCGGCGTGACCGCGATCGTCCAGAACGCCGAGCCCTATACGTACTTCGGCAACCGCCCGGTTCACATGGGCGAGGGCGCGAAGCTCGACAGCGGCGACCTCGCCGGGCTGGTGCTGCAGCGGGCCGGCCCCCTGGAGATCCCCACGATCACCTGGCGCGCGCTCTCCAAGCGAGCGCGCCTGGTCCGCCATCGCCGCGTGCACGGCTTCGCCGGGCTCCAGTCGCTGCGCGTGCGCTCGGCCGACGAGCGCCCCCTGCCCCTGCAGGTCGACGGTGACTACATCGGCGAGGTGCAGGAGGCCGACTTCTCGGTGCTGCCTGAGGGGATATTGGTCGTCGCCTGAGCCCGCGGGCGAGGTAGGCTGGCGCGCGGTGCTTCGTCGCCTCCTCATCGTCTCCGTCGGCGTGCTGCTGACCGCGCCCACCATCGCGGGTGCGGGGCCTGACCGGCTGACGTCCACCGTCGCGGGCGCGCCTGCGGGGTCCGGCCCGCGCACGCCGACGCTCGCCGGGTGCCCGGTGCTCCCGGCCGACAATCCGTTCAACCAGCGGGTCGACCGGCTGCCGGTGGCCAAGAACTCGGCGCAGACGATCGCCGCGATCGGGCTGAGCGACCCCGTGCACCCCGACTTCGGCACGGTTTACAACGGCGCGCCCAACGGAATTCCCTATGCCGTGGTCTCGGACAGCACCCGCAAGGTCCCCGTCCGGTTCACCTACGCCAGCGAATCCGATCGGGGACCCTATCCCCTGCCGCCCCACGTGCCGATCGAGGGTGGACCCAGGTCGAGCGGCGACCGTCACGTGATCGTGGTCGATCGCTCCACCTGCACCGACTACGAGCTCTACGACGCTCATCCGCTCGACGGGGGAGCGAGGTGGACGGCCGGCTCGGGTGCGATCTTCAACCTGCGCTCGAACCATCTGCGTCCCGCCGGCTGGACCTCGGCCGACGCCGCCGGGCTGCCCATCCTCCCCGGGCTGGCCCGCTACAGCGAGGTGAAGGCGGGCGCGATCAACCACGCGCTGCGCTTCACCGCGCCCTGCACGTCGCCGCACTACGTCTATCCCGCGCGCCACGAGGCCAGCACCTGCAGCCAGCCAGGGGCGCCGCCGATGGGCCTGCGGGTCCGGCTGAAAGGGTCGGTCGACATCTCGCGGCTGCCCGTGCAGGCGCGCATCGTCGCCACCGCGCTGAAGCGCTACGGGATGATCCTCGCCGACAACGGCTCCCCGTGGTACGTCTCCGGCGCGCCCGACGCGAGCTGGAGCGACGCCGCGCTCCACGAGCTCGACCGGCTCACCGGCCGCGACTTCCAGGTGGTCGACACGAAGTCGTTACCTCACCCCGGGGGGTGAACCTCGGTCCGCCGCGGCCTCTTGCCGAGGTGGGACTTCAGATCACCGAACGCGACCAGCGGATGCTGGCCTTCGCCGCCGAGCACCCATTCGTGCTGGCCGATCACCTGGCCCGCCTGCTCGGCGTCAGCCGGGGCGCGGCGACGGCTCGGATGCGGGCGCTGCGCGACGCCGGGCTGCTGACGGAATCCGTTCGCTTTCACGGCGAGCCGCCGCTCTTTCTGCTGACGACCGCCGGGCGCCGTGCGATCGGCTCCGATCTGACGAGCCCCGGCCCGGTGAATCTCTCCACGTACCGCCACGACGCGGGCCTGGCGTGGCTGGCGGTGGCTGCCGAGCGCGGCATGTTCGGCTCGCTCACCGAGATCGTCTGCGAGCGGCGGATGCAGTCCGAGGACCGCCGCGGCGAGGAGCGAGCCGAGACACACGGCGTGCGGCTCGGCGGCGTGGGGCGCGACGGACGCCCGCGCCTGCACTATCCCGATCTCGTGGTGAGGACCGCCAGCGGGCACCGCGTCGCCTTCGAGCTCGAGCTGAGCGACAAGGACCGTCGGCGCCGCGAGCGGATCCTCGCCGCCTATGCCGCCGACCGCCGGATCGACGCCGTCGTGTACCTCGTCGACCATCCGTATCGCAGGCGCGCCTTGCAGGAGTCGGCGCGCCGGGTGGGGATCTCCGACCGGGTGCGCGTGGAGCAGGTGCGGCTCGGCCACGATGTCGGCCAGCGGGCTGCCGGCGGGGCGGCCCGCACGGCCCGGCGCTCGCCGGCGACGTCGGCGGCCGCGGGGACGCGGCGCTCGCGGCGGCGTCGGCGGCCGCGGGGACGGGGCGATGAGGCCCCCGCCACGTCACGGCCCGGCTGCGCGCTGGCGCGACTACCTCGGGCTGGCGATCTTCCTCGGGCTGCTGACGATCCCGTTCCCGATCGCCGCCGGCGTCGCCGCGTCGCTCGTCGCCGGCCGGATCGGCCTGGCCGTCCGCCGCCGGGCCAGAGTCCGCGGGTCCGACGCCGCGCTGCGCGCTCGATCGGGAGCGACGGTCGCGCTCGGGCACGAGCAGGACGGCCGTCCCGTGACGCTGTCCGACGAGCAACTGGCTGCCCACGCGCTGATCGTGGGCGCCACCGGCTCGGGCAAGTCGACGACGCTGCTGACGATCCTCACCGACCACATCGCCCAGGGACGCCCGGTGGTCGCCCTCGACATGAAGGGCTCGCCGGCGTTCGCGCGCGAGCTCGGACGGGCGGCGGCAGCCGCCGGCCGCGGGCTGCGCGTGTGGACTCCGGACGGGCCGAGCCACTGGAATCCGCTGGCCCACGGCAACGCCACGGCACTCAAGGACATGTTCATCTCCACCGAGCGCTTCTCGGAGCCCCATTACCAGCGGGCCGGCGAGCGCTATCTGCAGACGGTGTTCTCGGTCCTGCACGCCGCGCATCCGGATCGTCCGCCGCAGCTCGACGAGGTCGTCTGGGCGATGGAGCCCCGGCGGCTGGCCGCCTACCTGCGCCAGGTGCCGCCGGCGCTGGCCGAACGCGTGCGCGACTACCTGGGCGGCCTGACGCGCGATCAGGAGAGCGCGGTGGGCGGGCTCGCAACGCGACTGGCCGTCCTCAGCGAATCGACCGCCGGCCCGTACCTGGCCGACGGCGCCGGCCCGGCGTTCGATCTGCGGGCCGGGCTGGAGGGCGGCGACGTCCTGCTGGTCAGCATCAACTCGAGCGTCTACGGCAAGCTCGCCGCCCAGCTTGGGGCGCTGGCCATCCAGGGGCTGACGAGCGCCGCCGGCTACCGGCTGCAGGATGGCGGCGGCCCGACGGGCCGCTACGCGCGGCCTCTGCCGGCCACGGTGGCCATCGATGAGTTCTCCGCACTCGGTGCCGACAACGTGCTCGCGTTGCTGGCCCGCGGGCGGGAGGCCGGCGTCACCACGCTCATCGCCACCCAGGAGCTCACCGACCTGGAGCGGGCGGGCCGCGGCTTCCGTGACCAGGTGATGGGTATCGTGGGCCTCACGCTGGCCCACCGCCAGGAGGTGCACGCGTCGGCGACGATGGTCTCCCAGCTGGCGGGCACCGAATGGGTGTGGGCGCAGACCGAGAACGTGCGCGGTCTGTTCCCCCGGCGAGGACTGAGCCAGGGCACCCGGCGGCTCGAGGAGCAGCCGGTCGTGCACTCCAACGAGATCAAGAGGCTCACGGCCGGCGAGGTGGTGATGTTCACAAAGCTGCCGAATTCGCAGGTGGCTCGGCTGACCGTCGACCGGCGAGCATCCCGCGTGAGCCGCGGCTCAATCGGCCGTGATCCTCCGGGCGGTCAGGCCGCCCCGGGGGTGACCCGGTAGGCGTCGAAGACGGCGTCGATGTTGCGCAGGCGGGTGATCGCCTGGTCAAGGGTGCGGGTGTCCCCCACCTCCACCACGAACCGGTTCTTGACCATCGGGTGGTTGACGGTGCAATGCGCGTCGAGGATGTTGATCCCGACCTCGGCGAACGTGCGGGTCATGTCCTCCAGCAGGCGATGGCGATCCCAGCCATCGACCTGAATCTCGACCCGGAACGCCGTGTCGGCGTCGCCGTCCCAGGAGACGCGGGTGAAGCGGTCGGGGTCCTTGCGCAGCACAGCAACGTTGGGACAGTCCTCGCGGTGGATCGTGATCCCGCGTCCCAGCGAGATGTAGCCGACGATCGGGTCGCCGGGCACGGGCCGGCAGCACTTGGCCAGCCGCAGCATCACCTCGTCGATGCCCTCGACCGAGATGCCGAAGCGGGTCGAGGACGTGGTCGGCCGGGCGCGGCGCCGGTTGGTCTGCAGCAGGTCGTCGGCCGCAGTTGGCTGGGACTCAGCGGCCTCGCCCTGCTTGAGGCGCTGCATCACCTTGTTGACGACGACCTTGGGCGAGATCTTGGCGCCGCCCAGCGCGATGTAGAAGTCGTCGCCCTTCTGGAAGCCCATCTCGCGGATCACGTCAGCCAGCAGCGGCGAGCCGACCAGCTTCTGTGCGGGCAGGCCCTGCTTGCGCAGGTGGTCCTGGAGCAGCTCGCGGCCCGAGTGCTCGGTGTCACGTCGCGACTCGGCCTTGAACCACGCCTTGATCTTGTTGCGCGCCCGTGTGGTCTTGACCAGCGCCAGCCAGTCACGTGACGGCCCCCGCTCGCGCTTGGAGGTGAGGACCTCGACGATGTCGCCCGAACGCAGCTGATAGGACAGCGGCACGATCCTGCCGTTGACCTTGGCGCCCACGCAGCGGTGCCCGACGTCGGTGTGGATGTCGTAGGCGAAGTCCAGCGGCGTCGCTCCGGAGGCCAGCGACTTGACCTCGCCCTTGGGGGTGAACACGAACACCTCGTCTTCGAACAGGTCGACCTTGAGGTTCTCCATGAACTCCCGCGGGTCTGAGTCCTGCTGCCAGTCCATCAGCGAGCGCAGCCACTTGAGCTTGCCGTCGGGATCGCGGGCATCGCCCCGCCGGCTGCCCGACTTGTACATCCAGTGGGCCGCGATCCCGAACTCCGCCAGATCATGCATGTCCCGGGTGCGGATCTGGATCTCCAGCGGCCGTCCCTCGGGCCCGATCACCGTCGTGTGCAGCGACTGGTACATGTTGAACTTCGGCATCGCGATGAAGTCCTTGAAGCGTCCCGGCAGGGGCTTCCACAGCGAATGGATCACCCCGACCGCGCCGTAGGTGTCCTTGACCGAGTCGACGATCACGCGCATCGCCGTCAGGTCGTAGATCTCGTTGAACTCCCTCCCCTTCTTGGTCATCTTGGAGTAGATCGAGTAGAAGTGCTTGGCGCGGCCCGAGATGTCGGCGTGAATGCCCAGGTCAGCCAACTCAGAGGCGACGTACTCGCCGGCCTCGTTGACATAGCGCTCGCGCTCCTCGCGCTGCTGGGCCACGAGCCCCTTGATCTCGTTGAACTTGCGCGGGTGCAGGGTCTGGAAGGCCAGATCTTCCAGTTCCCACTTGATCGCGTGAATGCCCAGCCGGTGGGCGATCGGCGCGTAGATGTCGAGCGTCTCGCGCGACTTCTCGAGCTGCTTCTGCTTGGACATCGCGCCGATCGTGCGCATGTTGTGCAGGCGGTCGGCCAGCTTGATCAGGATGACCCGGATATCGGAGGCCATCGCCACCACCATCTTGCGGTAGTTCTCGGCCTGCGCCTCGTCGTGGGACTGGAACGTGAGACCGGTCAGCTTGGTGACGCCATCGACCAGGCCAGCGACCTCCTCGCCGAAATCCGACCTGACCTCCTCCAGCGACGCGCTCGTGTCCTCGACGGTGTCGTGCAGCAGCGCCGCGCACAGCGTCTCGGTGTCCAGCCGCATCCCGGCGCAGATCTTGGCCACGCCCACCGGATGGGTGATGAAATCCTCGCCGGACAGCCTTCGCTGGTCTCCGTGGTGCACGCAGGCGTACGCGAACGCGCTCGCCACGCGGTCGCGGTCGATCGGTTCGGCCGCCTGGTCGGCGTGCTCCTCGACGATCGCGAACAGGTCGCCCAGGAGGCCCTGCTGCTCGGGTGACAGGTCCGCACGGTTGACGGCGGGATGCGCGCCTCGATCGTGGACCTGGTCGACCGGCGGGCGCTCGGCCGCGACCACCGTCGCCTGAGCCGATGCGCCGTCTGACCCTCGGGCAGCCGCGAGAGCCGCGGGAGCGTCATCCGCGCCGCCCCGGCCGATCGCTCGGCTCAGCCGCTTGGCAGGTGGTTTGCGCTGCTCAGGTATCGCTTTCCGTCCTCGTATCGCTGGGCATAGACCCGGAACGACGGCGAGCGCTCGAGCGCGGTGGGCGCCCGGCCCGCGATCGCCAGGGCCGGCAGTTCCCGGTCGAGGCTGACGAGCTCCAGCTCCGCCAGCACCCGGATCAATCTCCCGGCCAACCGGGCCGAGCGACCATGCGAGCCGTCGCCGCGAAGCAGGCGCTCGAGCTCCTCACCGGCCGCCCGCTCCCGATCCCGCAGGGACCGGTAGAAGGCGACGAGCGAACTACGGAGACCGTACTCCAGCTCGTGCATCTGCTCAGCGAAGCGTAGCTCAGCCGGACCCCACGCCAGAAGGGTTGCCCCGGGGCCACCACGCAGCAGCGCCTCGGCGGCCCGGCTCGCCGGCGGGTCCAGCGCGACCAGCCGCGAAAACGACCCGGCCCGCGCCGGGTGGCGCTCGAGCTCGTCGTAGCTGGCCAGGGCAAAGCCACCTACCCGCGCGCGCAGCCCGTTCAGGCGCCGGGGGACGTCGGCGCACACCGCCAGCACGGGCTCGCCGGTGGCCACCGCGTCGACCAGGACGGCCAGGGGGCTGTGGCCACGGCGATCCAGCAGGGTCCGCCGTCCGGCGGGCGCCGCACCCTCGACGGCCGCGAGGGCGGGAGCTGATTCAGCCTCCACTTCGGCCAGCACCGCGCTCAGGTAGCCGCCGGGCGGCTGCAACAGCTCGATCGGCGCGGGCGCGCACGGCTGGGCCTGGCGCAGCACCAGCCGTGGCTCGACGGCGCCGTTGTAGGCGTTGCGCTCCAGGCGGAAGGTGGCGTCCAGCGGCTGGTCGGGATCGTCGGCGACCCGCCCGTCGCAGCCAAAGGCCACCGCCCGGGCGCGGACCCCGCCCGAGCTGACGGTGAAGCGGGCGTGTCGGCCCTCGCCCATCGACCGGACGTTGTCGAAGCGCGCGCCGGGCACCAGCAGCCGCGGGCCCGGGTTGCCCATCCCGCAGGGCTCGAGCGCCTCGAGCTCCTCGGCAAGCGCCAGGCCGAGCTCGGATCCGGAGACGACCGCGTCGACGCGCTCCACGGGCTCCAGCATCTCCGGCGTCAGCACGGCCGCGGCGTGGGCCTCGAAGGCGGCGCAGAAGGCGTCGATCCCCGCCGCGTCGAGGGTCAGCCCCGCGGCCGCCCGATGGCCCCCATAGCGTTGCAGGTGCTCGGCCGTGGCGTGCAGTCCGCCCAGCAGGTCAAAGCCGGGGATGCTGCGGCCCGAACCTGTCCCCTGCGCACCTTCCAGAGCGATCAGGATCGTCGGCCGGCGGTAGCGCTCGACGATCCGCGAGGCCACGATCCCGACCACCCCGGGGTGCCAGTCCTCGGCGGCCAGCACGTAGGCGCTGCGTGGGAGCAGCGACTCGAGCTCCCGCACCTGGGCCTCGGCCTCCCACAGGATGCGCTGCTCAACCGCTCGGCGCTCAACGTTGACGCGGTCAAGCTCTACGGCAATCGCCTTGGCGCGAACCGGATCCTCGCACAGCAGCAGCTCCAAGCCGGCGTCGGCGCGCTGCAATCGGCCGGCAGCGTTGATTCTGGGGGCCAGGCGAAAGCCCAGCGTGCCGGCGTCCAGCGCGCTGGGGTCGGCGCGCGAGACGGTCATCAGCGCGCGCAGCCCTGGCTTGCCGGTGGCCGCCAGCGCGACCAGGCCGGCACGCACCAGCCGGCGGTTCTCGCCCTGCAGCGGTACGAGATCGGCCACGGTGGCCAACGCCACGAGGTCGAGGTCGTCCTTCGCAGTGGCGGCGCCCAGCGCCAGCGCCAGCTTGTAGGCCACCCCGGTGCCGCACAGGTCCGGACAGGGGTAACCGCACACTGCCGGGTGAACGATCGGACAGTCGGGCAGCCGGCCGTCGGCCCGCGGGGCGTGGTGGTCTGTGACGACCACCTCCAGGCCGGCCGCCCGGGCGGCCCGGACCTCCTCCACGGCGGTGATCGCGCAGTCGACGGTCAGGATCAGCGCCGTGCCGCGGGCGGTCAGACGCTCCACGGTCGCGGTCGACAGGCCGTAGCCGTCCTCGATGCGGCTGGGCAGAAACCACCCGACGTCAGCGCCGAGGCTGCGCAGCGCCCGCACCATGATCGCCGTGGCGCACACGCCGTCAACGTCATAGTCGCCGTGGACGACGATCCGGCCGCCGGCGGCGATCTGGGCGTGGATCACGTCCAGCGCCCCCTCGATTCCGCCGAAGGCCTGCGGATCGTGGCTCTCCTGGGCGGCCAGGAAGGCTGCAGCGCGGCCGGGGTCGCCGAGCCCGCGGCGGACGAGCACCTGCGCCAGAACGTGCCCGACCCCCAGTTCGCGCTCGAGCGCCAACGCCTGGTCCAGCGCGTAGGCGGGGATATCGATCCGGGGCACCGTCGCGGCAGGGACAGCCGGCTCGGGCAGCGCGCGCAGCGGCGTGCTTGGCACGGCGGGCGCCGGGGGTCCGAGCATTGCCGCTGCGTGCGTCATCGCCGCAGCGTAGGTGCGGGGTCAGACGGAGTTAGCCGGCCGGTTCGCCCACCAGTGACGCGAGCGGCGTTTCCAGGTCCGCCAGAGCGCCCGCGTCGACCGGCCGGCGCGAGCGGATCATCGCCTGGACCTGCTCGTTGACATCCCAGATGTTGACGTTCATGCCGGCAATGAGCCGTCCCTCGCGTAGCCAGAAGGCGACGAATTCACCGGCGTCAGGGTCGCCGCGGATGACGACCTCGTCCCATTGTGGCGCGTAGCCGGAGTACTCCATGCCGACGTCGTACTGGTCAGAGAAGAAGTACGGAAGCCGGTCATAGCTGACCGGCTGGCCCAGCATTGCGCGGGCCGCGGCGGGGCCCTGGTTCAGCGCGTTTGACCAGTGCTCGACCCGAATCCGCGCTCCGAAGAACGGATGCGATGCGTTGGCGACGTCGCCGGCCGCGAACACGTTCGGCGCAGAGGTCTGGAGTCCCTCATCGACGAGGATCCCGTTGTCGACGGCGAGACCCGCGGCATGGGCCAGCGCGATCCGCGGAACGACGCCGATCCCGACGACGGCGAAGTCGCACTCGATCGTTCGCCCCCCGGCGGTGCGGACTCCCTCGATCGCGGCGTCGCCGACGAACGACGCGACGCTTTCGCCGAGCAACTGCTCGACGCCGTGCTCGGCGTGAACGCCACGGTAGAAGGATGCGACGCGGTCGCCGAAGATGTGTCCGTTGGGGAGCGTCAGCGGATCGATGACGGTGACCTCGAGTCCCCGCTGGCGCGCCGATGCCGCGAACTCGCTGCCGATCCAGCCGGCGCCGATCACGGCGACCCGCCCGCCGGCGTCGAGCCGTTCGCGCAGCGCGTCGCAGTCCGCGAGCGAGCGCAGGTAATGGACTCCGTCGAGCTCTGCTCCCGGGATCGGGATCTGGCGCGGCTCCGCGCCGGTGGTCAGAAGCAGCCGGTCATAGCCGAACTCGCGGCCGTCGGCCAGGGTGACCGTCGACCGATCGGGATCGATCGCCGTCACCTCAGCTTCGGTCAGCAGCTCGATCTCCTGCTCGGCGTAGAAGTCGGGCTCGTGAACGTAGGTCTTCTCGCGCTCGGACTCGCCGCGCAGGTAATCCTTGGTCAGCGGAGGGCGCTCGTAGGGGCGCTCGGGCTCCGCGCCGATCAGCAGCACCCGGCCGTCGAAACCCTGCTTGCGCAGCTCCTCGGCCGCCTTGGCGCCGGCCAGGCTCGCACCGGCGATGATGAATGTCTGGTCTTTCATCGCGTCCTCCGTCCGGTCAGGCTCAGGAATTCCTCGCGCGTACGGGGATCGTCGCGGACGAGTCCGTGGAGAGCCGAGGTGATGGTCTTGGTGCCGGGCTTCTGCACGCCGCGCAGCGACATGCAGAGATGCTCGGCCTCGATCACTACGCCTACGCCCTTGGGCTGGAGCTCTCGTTGAAGCAGGCCGGCGATCTGCACCGTCAACCGTTCCTGAAGCTGCAGCTCGTGGGCGAAGAGATCAACGACGCGGGCGAGCTTGGAGATACCGAGGATGCGATCAGCGGGCAGATAGGCGACGTGGGCGATCCCCTGGAACGGGAGCACGTGATGCATGCACAACGACCGAAACGGGATGTCGCGAACGACGACGAGCTCATCGTAGTCCTCGTCGTTGGGAAACGTGGTCATGCTGAACGGCTCCGGCGTGAGGAGCTCCAGATAGGCCTCTGCCATCCGTCGCGGCGTGTCGCGCAGGCCCTCGCTCTCGATATCGCCGCCGAGCGCGATCATCAGGTCCCGCGAGGCACGAGTCGCCATCGCGAGGTTCGCCGGTCGCCGCTTCCTGATAGGCGAGGTGACGAGCTTGGGTTTGGCTGGGTGGCCTTCGGGGGCGCTTCTCGCGAGTAGGGAGTCGGTGGTCATGGTGCTCATTAGCGTCGCGAGAGCCGGATCTCTTACCCGACGTGGCCGGCGTCGCTGCTCAGCAGCGCGCGCAGGCTCTGGTGGTCTTCGTCGCACGCCGAGCATCCCTGGAGGTGTGCCCGCATCCCCGGTATCACCGCCTCGGGGTCAGAGCCCGCGCACTCGAGTTCGACGTAGCGGTCGAGCTGATCAAAACACTCTTCGCAGCTCAGCTCGGGACCGGAAGGACCTGTCAGCCGCGCAACCAAGTCGGCGCGGCGCTCGGGGTGCAAGGGTGAGCTCATCTCTGCCTCGGTTGGTCGTCCGCGCTCAGCCCGCGGGCGGCGAGCGAAGCTCTCAGCTTTTGGCGGGCGTCGTAGACGGTCTTGTAGAGAGCGCCGCGGGTCGTGTTCAGCCGTTCGGCGAGCACGTCGATGGGGACGTCGTTGAGAGCGATCGCGACGAGCACCTCGCGCTGGTGGGGACTGAGCTCGCGCTCGATGGCCGCCTGGATCACCGTGAGCAGCTCGGCGGTCTCGGCACCCTCGTGTGGCGTGCGCTGGCGCTCGTCGGCGATCAGCGGCCAGATCTCGGGCTCCAACGAGACCTCGCGCCCCTGCCAGGCCTTCCTGCGCATCTTCGCCGCCGTCTCGTAGAGCGCGAACTTATACGCCCAGGTGGTGAACCGACTCTCCCCGCGGAAGTCGCCGAGCTTGCCCAGGATCGCGACGAGCGCGTCGTCGGCGCTTTGCTGCGCCAGATCGTCCTGGTCGCCGGCAACAAGGTGCGCGGAGGTTCCGTTGCGCCGGCGAACCTCGAAGCGTGCCGCCCGCAGCAGCAGCGCGTGCAATTCGCCGAGCGCCGCGTCGCGGTCCGCCCCGGCCGCGCGCAGCCGCTCAAGCCAGATCACAGAACCCTGGTCCATGCCGGCGCGCGCCGGGGTGCTGTCAGGCCCAGCTGGCGGCAGACGCCCAACCCCGGCGAGGTCGGAGACCACCTTGGGATCGCTCGAGACGCCGCGGACGGACATCAGTGCTGTACGTCTTGCGCCTCGAGCGGGGCGAGGATCCGTGCGGCGACCTCGGCGGGGCAGCCTCGGTCCACCAGCTCGAGCAGGGCATGGAGGTCATACCGGTGGTCGCGAGCGACCGCCTCCGCCACCGGCACGGAGCAGCCCACGTCGCGAAGGCGCCGGATCCTCCACGCGACGACTGACTCCGGATCTGCGGAGAGCGCTGCCTGTCTGCGGGAGATCGCCATGTCCAGTTAGTGAGCTTCGCCGTCCGGTTCTTACGTGAGAACGCGCTCGTTGAACAGCCGGCGCCTCGCCGGAGCGCCTCCATGCTCGGTGGACGACGAGCAGCGTCAGCTCGTGTAGCCGAGCCGGCGCAGCAGCTTCTGCAACTGGGCAACGAACTTCTGAGCGCTTGGAGCGCCGAAGCTCTCCGGCACGCCGAGGTGACGGGCCTTGAGCGCCCCGGCGAGCTCGGACTTGACCAGGACTGAGTGGCCGAGCAGGTACTCATCGGCGGCCCAGGCGGCGATCAGCCCGCGTCCGTTGCGGTAGTTGTGATGGAACGCGCGCAGCCACCGGCTGGCGTCGTTCTTGATCCGGGTCGGGTACTGGCGCGTGATGTCCTGGAACCGGTGGTTGGAGAAGGCGAAGACCTGGACCGGCGCCGGCGAGTCCGCGTAGTCGGTGAAGCCGGCGTTGGAGATGCGGGCGTCGGCGGACAGGAACTCGTAATTGCGGTCGCCGTTGAGGTCCTCGATCCTCGCGCCGGCGTCGGCGAAGTTGTGCTCGGACTTGCTGAAGGTTCCCGATGCGGTGTTCATGCTGAACACCTGGTCCACGAAGCAGCAATGCGCGCCGCCGCTGTAGAGACCGAGGACGACGTCAGGCGGACCATTCGCCTGCAGGGCGAGCGCCCGCAGCGGTGAGTTGGTGTTTCCGAGCCCAATCGCCTCGCAGCCCGGAGGGCAGGCTGACGATTTGACGAACTGGTCGTACTTGGTCGCGCCGTTGACCACGATCTTCAGCCTGATGCGCCTCTGCAGCCCGCTGCCCGAGGTCTTGATCGAGGCGTGCACGTGATAGACGGTGGCGCTCTGGGCGCTGGCCAGCGCGGAGGCGGCCCACCCACCCATGGCCAGCAGCGCGGCGGTGAGAAGCGAAGCGGTGATCAGTCGAAGGTGCTTCATCGGCGGCGAGATGCTACAGGCCAGCCACTGCCAACACAACAGATTTCTGCCGGAACCCCCGCGCGGTCTCAGAGCCGGATGGCGCCGCCGCCGCCTGCTCGTTCGCGCCGGGCGCCCTCGAAGTAGACAAGCGCCATCCCGATCAGGGCACCCGGGGCCGCATCGAGCGCGGTCAGCAGATGCGTGTCGTGGCGACCGGGGATGTGCAGGCCGTTGACCAGGAATCCGAACAGGGCAGCGCCGATCAGCGCGCCCAGGAACGCGCCCACGATCCCGCCCCAGTAGCGGTCAGGCAGCCAGATCGTGAAGTGCCATAGCGCCAGGCCCATCATCACCCAGGCGAGCATGCCCATCAGCGACGCCTCCCGTGTCGGCGGTTGCGCGGGCGTGACTTGGACGGCCGCGCCGGCTTCTCGGCGGGAGCGACCCCGTCGTTCTCGGCTTCGTCGGGCGCCGGACGGTAGCCCTCGCCGTCCTCGGAGCCGCCGTTGGCCGGCGATCCGGAGGGCTTCTGCGCGGGCGGCGACGCCGGTTCGGGCGCGGGCTTGGACGCTTCGGGGGTGGGGGCGCTGGGCGAGGGGGCGGCGGAGGCCGCCGAGGTGGAGCGACGACCACGGCCACGGTTGGGACGCTCGGCGGCGGCGTTGTCGTCGTCGTCTTGGCGGTGGGCCAGGCGCTTGGTCAGCGTCGACGTGCGATGTGTCGGCTCGCGCTCGATCTCCAGGTCACGCTTCATCTGCTCAAACTCGGCCGCCGATACATTCTCGGGGTCGGGCTCGGTCAACCGGCCCGTTCGCTGGCGCCCGCGCTCCCGGGCGGGCTCTATATCCGTTCCCGCGGCCGCATAAGGGGCTACGAAGCCCTCGTCGGAGATGATCCGGTCGCGGCGATGGCGGTACGTGGCCTCACGCTCCTTCCAGTGCGTCAGCACCGGTGAGGCGATGAAGATCGACGAGTACGCGCCCGAGGCGACGCCGATCAATAGCGCGAAGGCGAAGTCGCGCAGCGTCGAGCCACCGAACAGCAGCAGCGCGATGATCGGCAGCAGCGTGCACGACGTGGTCGCGATCGACCGCGTCAACACCTCGCTCATCGACCGGTTCACGATCTGCGAAAACGCCGCTCGCGGCATCCGCGGCACGTTCTCACGCACGCGGTCAAACACGATGATCGTGTCATATAACGAATAACCCAAGATCGTCAGCAGCGCGGCCACGGTGTCCACCGTCACCTCCCTGCCGACCAGCGCATACACGCCGGCGGTGATCAACAGATCGTGCATCAACGCGATCAACACCGGCACCGCGTACTTCCAATCAAAGCGCAACGCCACATACGCCGAGATCACCAACAACGACGCGATGATCGCCACCACCGCGGCATTGGCGATCGTCTTCCCAAACGTCGGCCCGACCGAGGTCGCGTCCAGCGGGTGAACGAGCCCGAACCGGTTCTGGAGCGCGGAGCGCACCTTGGGAACGCCATTGGGCCCGAGCTTCTTGGCCGAGATCTGGAACACCTCGGAGCCCAGCGCCTTGTTGGAGACCTTCTGCACCTGCGGAGTGGTCGCTCCCGCGGCCGAGACCACCGAGCTGACCTGCGACTCGGTGGCGGGCTTCTGCAGCGAGGCGGTGATGCGGGTTCCCGAGGTGAAGTCGATCCCCAGATTCAGGCCGCGCCCGCCGATCGCCAGCGCTCCGATCAGCAGGATCACCCCCGACAGCGAGAAGAAGTACCTCGAGGATCCCATGAAGTCGAAGTGCCACGACCGCTTGCGCTTGCCGGCACCCAGTGCCGAGGGCCGCGCGATCGCGCGCGAATCGCCCATCGACATCAGGATCGCCTGCGTGGCCAGCACGGCCGTGAACAGGGACACGATCGTGCCGATGCCCGAGCGTGAAGGCGAAGCCCTGGACCTCGGCGGTGGCCAGCACGAACAGGATGAACGCGGTCATGATCGTGACAACGTTGGCGTCGATGATCGCCGTCAGGCCCTTCTTGTAGCCGGTCGCGATGCCCGCTCGAATCGATCGCCCGGCGCGGATCTCCTCCTTGACGCGCTCGAAGATCACGATGTTGGCGTCGGCGGCCACCCCGATCGTCAGGATCAGGCCGGCGATCCCGGGAAGCGTGAGCGTGATCGGGATCAGCTTGATCAGCGCGTAGAAGTACATGGCGTAGACGATCAGCGCCGAGGTTGCGATCAGTCCGAGCAGCCGGTAGTAGAAGATCAAGAACATCGCGACGACGGCTAGGCCCGCGGCGCCCGCGATCAGGCCCTGGTGCAGCGCCTGCGCGCCCAGCGTCGCCGACACCTGGGACTCGGAGATCCGCACCAGGTTGATCGGGAGCGCCCCCAGGCGCAGCAGATTGGCGAGATCCGAGGCGGTCTGGCTGGTGAAGCCGCCGGTGATGTCGGCCCCGCTCCCGCCGGTGATCCCGTCCGGATAGGTCTGAAAGTCGATCGAGGGGACGCTGATCAGCTGCGTGTTCAATCCACCGCCACCCAGCGCCACCGCGAAGTGCTGGACCTGCTTGTTGGCCGCTCCCACCGGGCTCGCCACCTGGCCGCGGTGCGCGATCGCCGCCGTGACCTTCTGGAACTGCTTGGCGCCGAACGAGTTGAATCCGAAGGTGACGTCGGGGCTGCCCGACTGGTCGGTGGATGCCTGCGGGTTGGTGATGTCCGCGCCGGTGAGCGCCAAGTTGTCCTTGAGCACGTAGAACTGCGCCGTGGGGCTGTCGGCCTTGATCTGGTTGCTGGCGCTGGGGTTGGCGGCCTGCAGGACCACGGTTCCCTGGGGGACGGCCAGCGTCTGCCCCTGCGAGATCGAGACGCCGGAGGGCAGGTCGGACGCCAGGGACGACTGGCTTGAGTCCGGTCCGGCGAGCAGGCAGTGCTGGCCCTGGACCGGTGTGGTGTGGTTCAGCCTGGCCACCGTCGCGCAGGCGCTCGAGCCGGGCGCGCCGAACACGTAATAGAGCGGGCCGGTACGCGACAGGCGCAGCGGGCCGTTGGTGGGGACCACCGGCTGCTGGGAGGCAAGCTTGACCGCCTGATACAGCGGCACCCCGCCACCGCCGGGCAGTCCCGGCCCCCCGGCCCCCCCTTGGCTGATCGTGACCGCATTGGGTTCCTGCGCGTTGAGCTGACCGGCGACCGGCTTGCCGTTGGGCGTCAGCGCGTTGGCCTCCCAGTCGTAGAAGAACAGCCGCGAGGTCGTGCCGACCTCGTTCTCCGCGCGCTGCACGTTGGTGACGTTGGGCAGCCCGACGGTGATCTGGCTGCCCCCCGAGGTCTGGATCTCAGGCTGGGAGACGCCGAGCTGATCGACGCGCTGGCGCATGATGTCGACGGCGCGGTTGAGCGAGGTCTGGTTGACCTTGCTCTGCGGGGTCGGCTTGGCCTGATAGACGAGCTGGACGCCGCCCTTGAGGTCGAGGCCCAGCACCGTCTTCTGCGTGGCGATAACGGCCAACGACGCGGCGATCAGGCCGGCGACGAGAAGCAGAACGAAGCCATGTCGCTGTCGATCGGACATCAGAGAGTGATGCTAGAGGCCGGGGGCGGTGCGGGCACGGTCGCCCGCCCGAGCGTAAAGCACCCGGGGCGTCACTAGTTGTTGCGGTAGCTGTCGGGAGTGAGCACGACGAGCAGGCCGCCATCCTCGTCGTCATACGCGGGGAAGATGTCGGCCACGGCGTGGGCGGGCACGTCGTGCTCGGCGTTGACCTCGACGGCCTTGCCCTGCACCCGCACCTCCCACTCCAGTGCGGTGGCGACGTGGTCTGAGCCATCGTCGAAGCGCAACCCCAGCACGTCGCGCACCGGCCGGCCGATCGCCTGCTCGGTCTTCAGGCCGGTCAACTCGAACGAGCCGCGTCCGCAATCGACGATCCGCCCGTCGGAGTCGCAGGCGAAGAAGGCCGCGTTGGGCGCCGGGTAGTAGTCGTCGAGCAGCTCGAACAGATAGGCGAAGCCACACTTGTCGCAGCCGCGAGCCTCGCGACGAAAGCCGGCGGTGCGGTCGGCGCCCATCGAACGGTTACCGCAGTGCGGGCAGATGAAGTAGCGCTCTCGGGGCATCGGCGCATGAGGATAGACATCGCGCTCGCGGCGCGGCCCGGAATCCGGCCCCCCGGCCCTGGGTTCTTCGCGCATTCTTAGCCTCGATCCAGGCTCAGACCAGGCGGGCCTGACCGGGCGGATCCAGTCCGAGGTGTGCCCAGGCGCGCCGGGTGGCGGCCCGTCCCCGCGGGGTGCGCTCGATCAGCCCCTGCTGCAGCAGGTAGGGCTCATACACGTCTTCGATCGTGTCCTGCTCCTCGCCCACGGCGACCGCCAGCGTCGACAGGCCGACCGGCCCGCCGCCGAACTTCTCGCAGATGGTGCGCAGGATCTCGCGGTCGAGACGGTCCAGGCCCTGCTCGTCGACCTCCAGCAGGTCCAGCGCCGCCGACGCCACCGGCTCGGTGACGATTCCGCCGTGGCGGACCTCGGCATAGTCGCGCACCCGGCGCAGCAGGCGATTGGCCACCCGCGGCGTGCCGCGGCTGCGCCGTGCGATCGCGACCGCGCCGCCGTCCTGGATGTCGACCCCGAGCAGCCGGGCGGAGCGAATCACGATCCGCGCCAGATCGTCGGGCGCGTAGTGCTCCAGCCGGTGCTGGATCCCGAAGCGGTCGCGCAACGGCGTCGTCAGCAGGCCCGCGCGCGTGGTCGCTCCGATCAGCGTGAACGGCGGCAGCGTCAGTGTGACGATCCGCGCGCCCGCGCCCTGACCGACCGTGATCGGCAGCTCGCCGTCCTCCATCGCGGGGTAGAAGGTCTCCTCCAGTGCCCGTGGCAGCCGATGGATCTCGTCCACGAAGAACACCGCCCGTGGCTCCAGCGCCGTCAGGAACGACGCGATGTCCCCCTTGCGCTCCAGCGCCGGCCCCGCCGTCTGTACGAACGGAGCGTCGAGCTCGGCAGCCAGGATCTGCGCCAACGAGGTCTTGCCCAGTCCGGGCGGCCCGGCCAGCAGCACATGGTCCAACGCGTCGCCGCGGCTCAGCGTGGCGGCGATCGACACCGCCAGCTGGTCGCGGATCGCCTCCTGGCCGACGAAGTCGTCCAGCCGCCGGGGGCGAAGCGAACGGTCCAGCTCGTCGCCGGGCAGCTCGCCGGGGTCCGGCAGACGAGGGCTCGCGCTCATCGCCACCGCTCGCCATCCAGGCTCGCATGAAAGGTGGCGGCGCGAGTCGTCCGGCTACTCATCGGCGTGCGCTCCGCAGGGCGTGCGAGATCAGGTCCTCGGTGCGCTCACCGCTGGCGCCGTCCAGCAACTCGTCGATCTCCGCCGGGTTGTAGCCCAGGCCGAGCAGCGCCTCTCGGGCCTGGGAGATCGGATCGTCGCTGCGGGCGACCGAGATCGCGCCGTCGGGCAGAGCCGCGCCCACCTTCTCGCGCAGCTCGACGATGATCCGCTCGGCGGTGCGCTTCCCGACGCCCGGCGCCTTGAGCCGGGTCACGTCGCCGGCCGCGACCGCTGACAGCAACGTGCGCGGTGCAGCGCCCGAGAGGACCGCCAGCGCCACCTTCGGGCCCACCGTCTGCACGCCCAGCAACATCAGGAAGAGGTCACGCTCCTCCTCGGTGGCGAAGCCGTACAGGGCGAGCGCGTCGTCGCGCACGACCAGATGGGTGTGCAGGAGCAGGTCGTGTCCCACCGCCGGGACGTGCTTGAGGGTCTCGGCGGACACGGCCAGGCGGTAGCCGACGCCGCCGCAATCCACCACGACGTGATCGGAACGTCGCACCGCCACCTTGCCGGAGATCAGCGCGATCATGCGGCTCCGACCCAGCTCGCCTGGACGGCCCGGGCCAGCGGAGCCCGGTTCAGCTCGCAGATCGCCACCGCGAGCGCGTCGGCGGCATGGTCCGGAGTCGGCGCCGCCGCCAGTCCGAGCAGCCGCGCGACCATCCGACCCACCTGGTCCTTGGCCGCGCGGCCGTTGCCGCACACCGCCCCCTTGACCTGCTGGGGGGTATAGGAACGAGTCGGGATCCCGCGCTGTCCGGCGGCCAGCAGCACCACGCCGCGAGCCTGGCCGACGGCGAACGCGGTGCGCACGTTGACGCCGAAGTACAGCTCCTCGATCGCCAGCGCCGCCGGACGATGCTCGTCCAGCAGTTCGCCCACCCGGGCGTGGATGTCGGCCAGCCGGCGCTCCACCGCGATTCCCGCCGGCGTGGAGATCACCCCGCTGTCCACGGAGTCCAGCCGTGAGCCGGTGGCGCGCACCACGCCGAAGCCGGTGCTCGCCGTCCCCGGATCGATACCCAGTACAAGCATGTGGACAGACATTCTGTGCGGCCACGCGGACGCCTCCCCCCGGCAGTTCTCCGGCCGCGTCTGAGAAATCTCTGTCACGGGGCGCTCGGCGACGCAACCTCGGGCCGGTTTTGATGTTCTTGCAACTGTCAGCTCAACGAAGACCTCATCTCCGGGGGCCGGGGCAGGGGCCAGGGCGCAATTCGTGCTGCGCTGCCGGCGGCTGCCGCTTGCCTGGCTGCTGGCCGCGCTCGCGTTCGCAGCCGCTGCTCCGGGACTCGCCTCGGCCGCCGCGCGCCGCATCCCGACGTTCGCGCCGCCGAACGTCGTCGTCGACGGGCCGTCGGCGGACATCTCGAGCCTCAACGGCCTCTCGATCGCCCGCGACGGCACCGGTGGCCTTCTCTACGTCAAGCAGGTGGACGGCGTGGCGCACGTGTTCGTCTCGCGCCTGCTCAGCGGCTCGTTTCAGCCCCCGGAGCAGGTCGACGCCGGCTTACCGGCGGCCTCCTCCGAGCCGGTGATCGCCGCCGGCCAGGGCGGACTGCTGATCGTCGCCTTCATCAACGGAGGTGCCCTGTACGTGGCTCAGGCGCCCAACCCGCAGTCCCCGATGGGTGCCCCGAGCGTGCTGTTCGGCGGCGCGAGCGACCCCTCGCTGTCACTCTCGACCTTCGGCAAGGGCTATCTGGCGTTCACGGCCGTGGGACCCCCGGCCCAGGTTCGCGTGGCCTACTACTCGCAGGGCCAGTGGTCGCTGGACGCGGGGGCGCTGAACGCCGACCCCAGCGCCGACGCCGGCGTCAAAGCCGGCCGGCCGGCGGTGACCTGCGCGGGCGACGGGGTGGCGGTGGTCGCCTGGGGAGAGGGCGGGCACATCTACACCCGGCGGGTGGCGGGCACCTCGCCCAGCGTCGTCTTCCAGCAGGCAGACCCGCTGTCGGTCAACGGCTGGCGGGAGGTGTCGAGCGCTGACCCGACGATCTCCAGCGGCGGCGACTCGAGCTATGCCTCGGTGGCCTTTCAGGAGGAGCTCACCGACGGGACCAACCACCAGTCACGCGTGCTGGTGAACGATCTGCACGCCGCGCGCTACGACGGCGTGTTCCAGGCCGACGGCGAGACCACCGGCGGCGCGGAGGGCGCCGATCAGCCGCAGACCGTGGTCACCGAGTTCGGCGCCGGCTGGGTGACCTCCGAGCACGACCAGTCCCACGCCCTGTTCGCGACCGTGCTCGGCACCAACGCCGCCGCCCAGGGTGTGCAGCGGATCGATTCCTCGAGTAACTCCTCGGCGCCTTACGCCGTCCCGGCGACTGCCGGCGTGGTCTCGACGCTGATCGCCTGGCAACAGAGCCCGGGCGTCAGCGGACCTGCCGAGATACGCCTCCGTTACGCGCCTGACGGCTCCGATCTCGGACCCGAGCAGGTGATCTCCACACCCACGCTGGGCGCCGGCAACGCCGCCCAAGGCCTGGCCGCCGGCGGCGATGTGGCCGGCGACGCGGCGGTCGCGTGGGTTCAGGGCACGGGCGCGGACCAGCGGATCGTCACCGGACAGCTGTACCAGACGCCCGGCAACTTCGTGCCGGCCCGCACGTTCCAGTATTCGACCAGCGCCAACCCCGCGCTGGCGTGGTCGCCGTCGGCGGATTCGTGGGGCGCGGTGCGTTACGTGGTGCAGTTCGACGGCGCGCCGCTGGACCCGACGTACGGCACGGAGATCCGCACCGCCGCGCCGGTCGCCGACGGTCGCCACACCTGGCAGGTGAGCGCCACCAACCAGGCGGGTCTGACCACCGTTGCCCGCCTGGCGACCGTGTTCATCGACACGGTCGCGCCGCACGTCACCGTCAAGCTCAGCGGCCGGCCGATCGTGGGGCTCAAGCAGGCGATCGCCGTCACCCGCTCCGACCCCGCTCCGCCGGGCGCCGCCGCCACCGTGGCGTCGGGGCTCGCCTCCACCGAGCTCACCTGGGGTGACGGCAGCCATGCCCGGATCGGACACATCGCCACGCACACGTTCAAGCAGGCCGGGACCTACACGGTGAAGATCACCGTCGCCGACAGGGCCGGCAACACGACCGTGGTCACGCGCAAGCTCACGATCAAGCCGACGACGGCGAACGCCCACAAGCGCCGGGGCGCCCACCGCGGGCGGGCCCGCCGGATCGCGAGCCGGCGATGAGCCGGACGGCCGCGAGCCCAGCGCGCCTGCGGGTCGGCTCAGCGCCCGACGCACCGGCTGGACGGCAGGCGGGGATCGGTCAGCGTGACCACGCGCCAGTGCCCCGCTCCGCCGACCGGCCGCTCCGTGGTCAGCCGCGGGTCCACGTGGGCGGCCTCACCGTTGGCGCCGTTGTGGGGACCGATGAAGTCCACGCCGGGTGCTCGCATCGCGGTTCCGACCTTCTCCAGCGTGACATGCAGCTTCCAGGCCAGCGCGGTCTGCATTCCGTGGTTGACGGCGGCGAAGCTGGTCTTGCAGGGATACACGGCATCGTGACCGCCGACGGCGCGGACGGCCGCGCTCAGCTGACTCTGGGTGTCGGCATCGGCCTGGTTGGCCGGGAAGGCATCGCGGGAGGCCGTGATCGCGTCACCGGAGAAGGGCACGCAGATCGCGACCAGCGCCACGCCGATGACCAGCGTGACGGCGGGCGTGAGCGATGCGCCGCGCACCAGTTCGCCGCCGAGCAGTGCCAGGCGGACGATGCCGACGCCCCCGAGCACGCAGATCAGGGCCGCCGCCGGCAGGAAGAAGCGCTCCAGCCCGGGGTAGCCGTCGAGCGTCATCCCGACCACGACCACCCACCAGGCAGCCACGGCGACGCCGATCGCCAACAGCAGCCGGTCGCGGTCCTTGAACCAACCGAGCGCCACCGCGATCGCGGCGGCGACGAGCGCGGGCGCCACCTGGAGGTCGAGCCCGCGGGCGACGACGGTCCGGAACGGGTCAGATCCGAGATGCCCGTTGTACTTCGCGGCGTGACTGGCCGCCAGCAATGGGTCCCCGGAGCCGACCCACGGCGGGCCGAACCACAGGATCGGGATCAGCGCCAGGCCGGAGAGGAGCGCCAGCCGCGGGGCGATTTTCTTGAACTGGGGGACGCGCAACCACAACCACAGGGCGTAGAGGCCGATGAACGGCCACCACTCCGGCCGGATCAGCGACGCCGCCACGGCGAGCGCGAACGCCTGCCCGTGGCGTCCCTCGAGGAGCCGGTCCACCGCCCACAGCGAAGCGCCGATCAGGACCACCTCGGAGGTGCCGTGGAAGAAGTAGTAGAACCAGTCCTGGGTCAGCATCACGCCGGCCACGGCCAGCAGTCCCGCCGCGGCTCCCGCACGGCCGCCGCCGAGCAGCCGGCTGGCCAGCCGCCAGGCGGCCACCAGGCCCAGCAGCCCGCCCCAGCGAGCGGTCGCCACCCAGAGCGTCGGCGCGGCGCCGCCGAACAGGCCCCAGACCGTCGTGAACAGGAACGGGAGCGGCTTCCAGGACGGGCCGCCGCTGAGCACGAAGCTCAGATGCGGGTCAGAGACCTCGCGTCCCCAGACGATCCACGACCAGGGGTCATAGCTGGGCACGGTCGGCATGAGCGCCACGGAGAGCGCCGCCAGCGCGAGGCAGGCCACCACCGCCAGCACGGCGGAGGAGCCCCCGGCGCGGTCCAGGAGGCCGGGCGATGAAGCTCCGTGGGACTCCCGGGAGCCGCTGGAGCCGGTCGTGGGCGGCCGCTGCTGCGGCGAATCGACGGCTGACATCGGCGGGCGATTGTAGCGGCGAGTCGGACCGTCCACGCGGTGCTAACCGCGGCGCGCTGCCGGCCGTCCTCGTCATCCTGGCGACCTGGCTGACGGTTCTCGGGCTCGGCGCCGCCATCGCCGCCGCCCGGACGACCCCCGGCCATGCCGCCGCCGAGGCGGCGCCGCCCACCTACGGTGCGCTCTATCAGGACGGCCCCACCGACCGCTGGCTGCTGGGCGGGCAGTGGCTGTACCGGTCCGATCCCACGGGCAGCGGCATCGCCAATGGCTTCTGGCGCGACACGGCCAGCACCCAGGGCTGGTCGCCGGTGACGGTCCCCAACTCCTTCAACGCGGGGGACCTGTCGCAGGCCAGCATGGACGGCTCGGTCGGCTGGTATCGCCGCGACTTCACCGTGCCGGCCCACGCCTTCTCCGCCTACGTCCCGGCGAGCTTTCGCACCTGGATCGTGCGCTTCGAGTCGGTCAACTACCGCGCCACGGTGTGGCTCAACGGCCGTCAGATCGGCCGACACGCCGGCGCGTACCTGCCGTTCGAGTTCGATCTGGGGGACGTGCGGGCGGGCGTCAATCGGTTGGTGGTGCGCGTCGACGACCGCCGTGCAGGCAGCGATCTGCCACCCGGCCCCTCGGGCGGCTGGTGGAACTTCGGCGGGCTGCAGCGCGAGGTCTACCTGCGGGCGGCCCAGCGCGTCGACATGTCGCCGGTGATGGTGCGCCCCGTTCTCCCCTGCCCGACGTGCGCGGCCACGATCCAGGAGCAGGTCTCGGTCCGCAACGTCACCGCCAGCCCCCAGACCGTATCGCTGCAGGGCAGATACGGGACCGCCCGCCTGAATTTCGGCGGACAGACGATTGCGCCGCACGCCACCTGGGTGTCGCATGCATCGGTCCGGATCGCCGCGCCCCACCTGTGGGCACCCGACGATCCACACCTGTACACGGCCACCATCTCGGCGGCTGACCAGGACGGCCGGACGCTCGAGACCTACGTGACCCACAGCGGGATTCGCAGCATCGCGGTCGCCCCCACCGGCCAGCTGCTGCTCAATGGCCGCCAGCTGAACCTGCGCGGCTTCAGCATCCATGAGCAGAACCTCCAGACGGGCGCGGCGCTGAGCCCTGCCCAGCTGACCGCGCTCGTCAATTGGGACCGCGAGCTGGGGGGTGGGATCATCCGCGCTCACTACCCGCTCAACCCCGAGATCGAGGAGATGGCCGACCGCGACGGCATCCTGCTGTGGTCAGAGGTACCGGTCTACCAGGTGGCCACCAGGTTCCTCACCCGCCCGGGCTGGCTGGCCTCGGCGCACGCCTTCCTGCGCCAGAACATCCTCACCAACCAGAATCATCCCTCGGTGTTGCTGTGGAGCATCGGCAACGAGCTGGCTACCCCGCCCAACGACGCTGAAGCCCGCTATATCGCCAGCGCGGCCCAGCTCGCCCACCAGCTCGATCCCACGCGCCCCGTCGGAATGGCGATCGAGGACTGGCCGGGCGTCTCCTGCCAGCAGGCCTACGCGCCTCTGGACGTGATCGGCTTCAACGACTACTTCGGCTGGTTTGACTCCGGCGGCGGCACCGATGACGACCGTGACGCGCTCAGCCCGTTCCTGGACACGCTGCACGTGTGCTACCCGAGCAAGGCGCTGATGATCACCGAGTTCGGCTTCGAGGGCAACCGCGACGGGCCGGTCGAGGAGCGCGGCACCTTCGCCTATCAGGCGGCCACCGCGGCCTTTCACCTCAACGTGTTCGCCAGCAAGCCCTACATCTCGGCGGCGATGTGGTTCGCGATGCAGGACTTCGCCGCCCGCCCGGGCTGGGGCGGCGGCAACCCCCTGCCCGATCCGCCGTTCGTGCAAAAGGGGCCGATCGACATCAACGGCAACCAGCGCGAGCCGCTGTTTTCGACGCTGCAGTCGATCTACACCCACACCCAGCAGATCGCACCGGTCGCGGCGGCCAGCCGGCGCGGCAAGAGCTAGCCCTGGTCTGACAGCCGGCAGCGCACCAGCGTGGCCAGCACCCTGAAGCCGTCGCGCGCGGTGAGCTTCTTGCCTTCCTCGTTGGCGCGCGCGCGATAGTGGACCGGGACCTCGAAGATCGGCTCGTGGCGCTGCACCAGCCGCGCGGTGATCTCGGGCTCGATCGAGAACCCGGCGGCGCTCAGCCGCAGGCTCTTGAACAGGTCGGTCCGGATCATCTTGTGGCAGGTCATGATGTCGTGCAGGTACACGTTGAACAGCATGTTGCAGGCCAGCGTGACGCCCTTGTTGCCCATCACGAACAGGAACGAGTGGCTGGTGTAGCCGTCGAACGCGCGCACGCCGAAGCAGGCGTTGGTGCGTCCGTCCAGCAGCGGGGGCATCAGCACGCCCAGGTCGGCGGGGTCGTACTCCAGATCGGCGTCGAAGATGCATGAGTACTCGCCGGTCGCCTCGCGCAGGGCGGTCTGGATCGCCGCGCCCTTGCCCTGATTGTGGTCATGCTCGATCAACCGCACCCGCGGGCCCCAGTCACCGTTGCGCAGGATCTCGCGGGTGCCGTCGGTGGAGCCGTCGTCGACGATGATCAGCTCGAAGTCGGTCGGCAGCTCCGTGGCGAGCACCTCGGTGATCGCCCGCTCGGCGCGTTCGCGCTCGTTGAAAACCGGCATCAGGATGGAGAGCATCGGTGCATGGATCTCGGTCGGCTGGACGGGCACCGCAAAGCGAGGCAGCCCGCGAGGACGCGTCGATGCTAGCGAACGTCTCCGGCATCAGAGAGGATGGCCGGGTGGACTTCGACGACGCAGGCCTGCTCGACGGTTTGGAGGGCTCCGAGCGCGAGCAGCGTGAGAAGCTGCTGACGCGTCTGGCCGACGACGGCTTCTCCGTGGAGGACCTGACCAGAGCGGTGCGGGAGAACCGCCTGGCGCTGCTGCCCGTCGACCAGGTGCTGGGAGGGGTCTACAGCGCCGAGGAGATCGAGGAGCGCACCGACCTGCCGGCGGGGATGATGGTCCGCATCCGCCGCCTGCATGGGCTGCCCACTCCCGACCCCCAGGACAAGGTGTTCTCCGAGGAGGACATCGAGGCCGCCCGCTCCACCAAGCTGTTCCTCGACGCCGGGTTCTCCGAGGAGCGGATCATCGAGATAACCCGTGTGCTCGGCGAGGGCATGGGGCGATTGGCCACCACGATCATCGCGGCGTTCGCGCAGACATTCCTGCGCAAGGGCGACAACGAGGAGGACGTGGCGCTTCGCTTCGCCGAGCTGGCCGAGCAGCTGACGCCGGCCACGGCGCCGATTCTGGTGGCCGCGTTCAAGGCCCACCTGCGCGACGCCGTCTCCCGGGGGATGCTGGGCCGCGCCGAGATCGAGTCCGGCGACGCCGTCGGCTCCCAGGAGCTGACCGTCTGCTTCGCCGACCTGGTCGGCTTCACCCGGCTGGGCAGCCAGGTGGAGGTGCTCGAGCTGGGAAGCGTCGCCGGCCGGCTGGCGGAGCTGGCGGCGTCGGTCACCGAGGCCCCGGTGCGGCTGATCAAGACGATCGGCGACGCCGCGATGTTCGTCTCCCCCGAGCCGGCGCCGCTGGTGAAGGTCGCGCTGGAGCTGGTGGCTGCCTTCGAGCGCGAGGAGTTGCCCAGCCTGCGCGCCGGCATTGCCAGCGGGCCGGCGCTGGTCCGGGCCGGCGACTATTACGGCAACTCGGTCAACCTGGCCAGCCGCGTCACCGGCGTCGCCCGCCCGGGCAGTGTGCTCTGCACCCAGGAGGTGCACGACGCGGCGCCTGACCAGTTCGAGTGGTCCACCGCAGGGCGCTTTCGGCTGAAGGGTGTCTCGGGACAGACGCGGCTGTTTCGTGCCCGCAAGCCCGGCGCCAGCCGCTAGTCGCCGCGCCACAAGCCGCGAGTGGCCACACCCACACGGGGGCCACCCGCGCCCGAGCGGCTAGGAGAGCGAGTGCAGGTCGACCACGAAGACCAGCGTCGAATTGGCTGGGATCCCGCTCTGCGCGCGGTTCTTGTAGGCCAGGCTCGGCGGGATGATCAGCTCACGCCGGCCGCCGACCTTCATCCCGATCATGCCCTGCTGCCAGCCGGGGATGAGGTTTGACAGCGGGTCGGTCAGCGGCGCCTTGCCGGGATGACTCCAGGAGGCGTCGAACACCTTGCCGGTCTTGTAGACCTTGCCCACGTAGGCGACGGTGACCGTCTGGCTGGGGGACGTGATCGCAGGGCCGGTGCCCTTGACCAGGTCCTTGACGACCAGTTTCTTCGGCGGCGGGCCCGACGGCGGGCTGAACTTGGGCTCGGTCTTGAGCGCCGAGGGCAGCGGGGTGCTCGAGGTGCTGGAGGCGGAGGTGGTAGTCGTACTGGCGGACGCGCTGGCGGCGGCGGTTGTGTCGGCAGTGGCCCCGTTGGAGGGCGCGAGCACGATGCCCGGCGCCGTGGAGCTGCCGCAGCCGGCCACCGCTGCGGCGAGCGCGAGCACGGCGAAGATGAGGGGGAGTTTCTTTCGCTTTGTCATGAACGGCCCGAGGGTAGCGAGACAGCTCAGCCGGCGATCCGCTCAAGCACATCGGCGTCGACGTCGAAGTTGGCGTGGACCTCCGAGACGTCGTCGGACTCCTCCAGCGCGTCGATCAGCTTCATCAGGCGGGCCGCGTCGGCCTCCTGAAGCGGAACCCGGACCCGGGGGCGCTGGGTGACGTCCGCGCTCTCCACCTCCACCCCGGCGTCGCTCAGGGCTCCCCGTACGGTTGCGAGATCCGAAGGCTCGGTGACGATCTCGAACACGTCGTCGTCCTGCGAGATGTCCTCTGCGCCGGCGTCGATGGCGACCATCAGGTCGTCCTCGTCATACCGCGAGCCGTCGACCACGATCACCCCGCGTTTGTCGAACAGGTAGGAGACCGAGCCCGGTTCGCCGAGGTTGCCGCCGTGCTTGGACAGGGCGTGGCGCACGTCGGCTCCCGTACGGTTGCGGTTGTCGGTCAGCGCCTCGATCAGCAGCGCCACGCCGCCCGGACCGTAGCCCTCGTAGAGGACCGTCTCGATCTGGTCGGCGTCAACGCCCTCGCCGGTGCCCTTGGCGATCGCCCGTTCGATGTTGTCCTTGGGCATCGAGGCATCGCGAGCCTTCTGTACGGCCAGCGCCAGCGAGGGGTTGCCCTCGATGTCGCCCCCGCCCTCGCGGGCGGCGACCGTGATCGCCCGCGTCAGCTTGGTGAAAGCCTGACCCCGCCGCTGGTCGACGACCGCCTTCTTGTGCTTGATGGAGGCCCACTTGGAATGACCCGACATGCCGAGTAACTATAGGAGCCGCTCCAGTGCCCGGGGCTGCTGCCGATACCACTCGATCGTCCGTATGAGACCCTCCTCCAGCCCAATTTCGGGCCGCCAGCCGGTGAGCGCCGACAGCTTGGAGAAGTCCACCCACTGGCGGTCGATCTCGCCGTGGGGTGTGCCCTGCCCGCGGATCTCCGGCGACACTCCGCTGCCGGCCAGGCGGCAGATGAGCGCGACGACGTCGCCCACCCGGTGGGGCTCGCCGCCCCCCGCATTGAACGCCGCACCGCCGAATCCAGGGTTTGGGTCCTCGCTCAGACCCTCCCAGATCGCCAGATAGGCCGCGACCGCATCCTCCACGTAGAGAAAGTCGCGTTCGGGCCGTCCGTCGGAGCGGATCACCGGCGCGCGGCCCGCCAGCGCCGCGCCGATCGCCTCGGGGACCAGCCGCGAACGGTTCAGATCGCCGCCCCCGTAAAGGTTGGCGAAGCGGGTGACGGCCACCGGCAGGCCGAAGGTGTGCCAATAGGACCGGGCGATCAGGTCGGCCGCCGCCTTGGAGGCGTCATAGGGAAACCGCGGGGCCAGCGCCTGCTCCTCGCTGTAGGGAAGCTGTGCCTGGGGACCGTAGGCCTTGTCCGAGGAGGCGACCACGGCGGCGCGGACGCCATGGGTGCGGCAGGCCTCCAGGAGCATCCACGTGCCGCGGACGTTGGTCTCGAAGGTCGAGCGGGGCGAGTGGTTGGCCACCCCGACCAGCGTCTGGGCGGCGAGATGAAAGACGCTGTCGACCTCGTACTCGGCCAGTGCCCGGGCGACCAGGCCCTCGTCGCACACGTCGCCACGCACGGAGTCGACCCGGTCGGCGATCCCGCGAAGTTCGAGCGCGGTGACCGCCGGCTCGTCGCGGCGGATCACCACCACCCGGGCGCCCCCTTGCAGCAGGGCGTCGGTCAGCCAGGATCCGAGCAGGCCGTGCGCGCCGGTGACCAGCACCGAGCGGCCGCGCAGGGACCGAGCCGGCGGGGTGGGCGGATCCGCGTTCACACCGCTGCCCCCCACAGCTTCCAGGGCGCCTCGCCGCGGGACCACAGGTCGTTGAGGATGACGGCGTCCTTGTAGGTGTCCATGCAGTCCCAGAATCCCTCGTGCCGATGGGCGCGCAACAGGCCGCGCGCCGCCAGCCGTTGCAGCGGCTCACGCTCCAGGACGCTGTCGGGCGCCAGCAGGTCCAGCACGGCGGGCTCCAGGCAGAAGAACCCGCCGTTGACCCAGCGCTCGGAGCGCGGCTTCTCGGCAAAGCTCCGCACCACCCCGTCGCCGTCGATCTCGGCCACGCCGAACGGCAGCGCCGGGCGCACGACCGTCATCGTGGCCGCGCCGTCGTGGCCGGCGTGGGCGGACAGGAGCGCCTCCAAGTCGATGTCGGCTACCCCGTCGGCGTAGGTCAGGCAGAACGGCTCGGTGGGCAGCTCAGCGGCGGCGAGGTGCAGGCGGCCTCCGGTCGGCGTGTCGACGCCGGTGGGCAGGCAGCGGATCTCGACCCCGTGCGCCCACGACTCCCGGGCGACGAAGTCCTCGATCTGCTCGCCCAGGTAGCCGGTCAGCAGCAGGAAGCGATCGAACCCCTGGGCGAGATAGATCTGGATCACGTGCCACAGGATGGGCCGTCCGCCGATCTCCACCATCGGCTTGGGGATCGACCGCGTGCCCCGCTGAAGCCGGGTTCCGCGCCCCCCACACAGGATCACCACGCTGGGCCTCACGGCGGCGGATTATCCGCCATGATCACGCCGCCATGACGCAACCGGGCAACTCGGCCATCTTCAAGGCCTACGACATACGCGGCGTCTACGGCCAGGACATCGACGCCACCACCGCTCTGGATATCGGGCGAGCGTTCACCCGCGTGATCGCCGAGCTGGAGGCCAAGGCGACCCACGAGCTGAGGCTCGGACTGGGACACGACATGCGGCTGACCGCCCCTGAGCTGACCGATGCCTACCGCGAGGGCATGTGCCAGGAGGGGGCGACCGTGCTCGACGCCGGCCAGGTCGGCACCGAGATGCTGTACTACCTCGTCGGCTCCCGGGACCTGGACGGCGGGCTGATGTGCACGGCGTCGCACAACCCCCGGCGCTACACGGGCGCCAAGCTGGTGGGTCGCGGGGCGCTGGCGCTCTCGGGAGACTCGGGCATCGACGACGTCCGCGACCGGATCGCCGCCGGTCTGGGCGAGACCAGCTCGCACCCACCCGGCTCGGTGCAGGAGGTGTCGGTCTATGAGGAGTTCCAGGAGGCCGCGCTGCGGTTCATCGATCCGTCGGCGGTCAAGCCGCTCAAGGTGGTGGTGGACGGCGGCAACGGCATGGCGGGGCCGATGGTGGGACCGTTGCTGGAGCGCCTGGGCCTGGACCTCGTGCCGGCCTACTTCGAGCCCGACGGCAACTTCCCGGATCACGAGCCCAATCCGCTCCTACCCGAGAACCGCGAGTTCATCATGGGCGAGGTGGTCAAGCGCGGGGCCGACCTGGGGATCGCGTGGGACGGGGATGCCGATCGCTGCTTCTTCATCGACGAGCAGGGCGCGTTCGTCGACGGCGACTTCCTCACGGCCCTGCTCAGCCAGTCGGTGATCGAGAAGGAGGCGGACGCCCTCGTGCTCTACGACGTCCGGGCCAGCCGGGCGGTGGCCGACACGGCGGCGCGGGCGGGCGGCCGGGCGCTGGTCAATCGCGTCGGGCACGCCTTCTTCAAGACGCGGATGCGCGCCGAACGGGCGGCTTTCGGTGGCGAGGTCAGCGGCCATTACTACTTTCGCGACTTCTATTGCGCCGACTCCGGCACGCTGCCGGCGCTGCTGATCCTGGAGCTCCTCTCCAAGCGGGGGGTGACGATGTCCGAACTGCTGGCCCCCTACCGATCCCGGTACTTCATCTCGGGCGAGATCAACTCCGAGGTGGCCGAGCCGGCCGCCAAAATCGAGGAGCTGGCGGCGCGCTACGGCGATGCGCGGCTGACGTCGCTTGACGGCATCTCGATCGATTACGAAGACTGGCATTTCAACGTGCGCCCCTCCAACACCGAACCGCTGCTGCGCCTGTGCCTGGAGTCGCTGCGCTCGCGCGAGCACATGGAGGCCAAGCGCGACGAGGTGCTGGCCCTGATCCGCTCGTGACGGACGAGGACGAGGCCGCGTCGGAAGCGGCCGAGGCCCAGCGCCTCGCCCTGGCGGAGGCCGCTACGGCCGGGATCCATGCGATCGCGGTGCCCACCCCCTTCCTCGTCGGGCGGGTCAACTGCTACCTGATCGAGGACGATCCGCTGACGCTGATCGACACCGGGCCCAACAGCGGCAAGTCGCTGGACGAGCTGGCCGGGGGGCTCCGGGCCCTCGGGCACTCGATCGACGAGCTGGGGCTGATCGTGATCACCCACCAGCACATGGACCACCTCGGCCTGGTGGAGATCCTCCAGCGCCGCTCGGGAGCCGAGGTCGCCGCCCTGGATCTGCTCGTCCCTTACCTGGAGCAGTTCTCGGCCAGCGCGCTCGCCGATGACGAGTTCGCCAGCCGGGTGATGCTGCGCCACGGGGTCCCGCCCGAGGTCGTCACCGTGCTCGGCTCGGTCGGCGCCGCGTTTCGCGCGTTCGGCTCGCGTGCGCACGTCAGCCGGCCATTGCGCGACGGAGACGAGCTGCGCCTGCGCGACCGCACGTTCGCCGTGGCCCACCGGCCTGGGCACAGCCCCTCCGACATGGTCCTGCACGACCGCAAGCAGCGGCTGCTGATCGCCGGCGACCACCTGCTGTCGAAGATCTCGTCCAACCCGATCCTGTCGCGGCCGCTGGACCGCCCCCCGGAGGAGGCGGGCGACGGTGGACCGGCCCGCCCCCATGCGCTCCTGGACTACATCGCCTCGATGCGGTCCACGCGCGAGATGACCCACACGCTGACCCTCGGAGGCCACGGGCCGCCCGTGATCGACCACGTGGCGCTGATCGACGAGCGGCTGCGGATGCACGAGCGACGGGCGCGACGTGTGCTCGCGATGCTGGAGGCGCGACCGGCGACCGCGTACGAGCTGGCGTCCGAGATGTGGGGCAACGTGGCCGTCACCCAGGCCTACCTGACCATCTCGGAGATCATCGGCCATCTTGACCTCCTGGTCTCCGATGAGCGCGCGGTCGAGGACGCCTCGGGGCCGGTGACCAGATTCCTCGCCGTCGCTCAGGGATAGGCCGACGTCCCGGGCAGCAGCGGCGAGACCGTGGCGGTGGCGCACTCCGTCGCACCGTCGGGGATCGCCGTCTTGAGCGTCGCCGTGTCGTTGGGCGCGATCACCTGCAGCGCATAGGCGGTCGTGCAGCCGGCGCTCGAGCCCGCGCCGTGGGTCACGCCCAGGCGAAAGGAGACGCTCTGACCGGCCGGCACGGTCAGCGCGCGCAGGCTCGTGTGCCCGAAGAAGTCACTGGTCGTGTGCGTGGGCGCGGTGGGCAGTGCGCCGCCGGCGCGGTCCAAGAACTGCACGCCGGGATAGCCGCGTGTCGAGCATCCGACGCTGCCCGTGTTGCGCAGGGCGAAACCCAGCTCGCCGTGGCCGGTGGCGCCCTGCTGACCCAGGAACGAGAGCGCCAGCCCGCCCGCCGTGCAGGCGGGGGCGCCGCTCGCCGGCGCGCTCGACGTGCCGGGGAGCCCGGCGCCGCCCGAGCTGCTCTGGGCGGAGCCTGACCCGTTGGCCCCGGTCTCGGCCGAGGAGGCGCCTGTGGCGGTGCGAGTCACCGTGGTGGTAGCCCCGTGCGAGCCGCTGGTGTTCTTGATCGTGGCTGTCGAACCCGAGCCCCCGCACGCGGCGAGGACGAGCGCGGCGAACAGGGACGAGCCCGCGGTGAGGATCCGCATGGTGTGAGTGTTCGTCGTCGCCGGACCGCGATCCTGCCTGCGCGACCGATGCTGCGTGGCACTATCCAGTCCCATGCAGCCCGCCCCCGGAACCCAGCACCCACGCAAGCGCCGTCAGGTCGACTGGGAGCTGGTCACGTGCGGCCTCCGGGGCCATGTCCTCCCCTACTGGGGTGCTGGCGACGGCGAGGACGACCACCTCGTCCGTGTCATGGACGGCCAGTGCTGGCACCGCTGCCTGCGCTGTGACGGCTGGTTTGCGATTCCGCCGGACGCCGCCGGCGAGCGAGACGGAGCTCTCGACCGCGAGGAGATCGTCATCCCGCTGCGCGGGAAGCCCCTGCGCGATCGGATCGTGCTGCGGCTGATCGCGCTTGACCGAGTGGTGCACTTCCTGGTGCTGGGGCTGTTGGGCATCGCCGTCCTGGCGTTCGCCGCCAACCGGGCCACCCTGCGCGACGAGTTCTACCGCGTGCTGGCGGCCCTGCAGGGCGGAGTGGCCGGCGGTCCGGTCCAGACCTCGGGCCACGTGGGGATCGTGCGCGATCTGGACCGCCTGTTCTCGCTGCGCAGTGGAACTCTCACGGAGGTGGGGATCGCGCTGCTCGCCTACGCCGCGCTGGAGGGCGTGGAAGCCATCGGCCTGTGGTTCGCCCAGCGCTGGGCGGAGTACCTGACCTTTTTGTCGACGACGATCCTGCTCCCCCTCGAGGTCTACGAGATCGCCACCAAGGGCAGTCCGCTGAAGGTGATCGGGTTTCTCATCAACGTCGCCGTGGTCGTCTACCTGCTGCTGCGCAAGCGCCTGTTCGGGCTGCGGGGCGGAGCTGCCGCCGACGAGGCCGAGCGCGAGCGCGACCTCGGCTGGGAGGCTGTCGAACGGGCCAGCCCGCCGCCCCTGGCGGCGCCGAGCGCGGCGAGCGGCCCGTGAACGCCGACGGCCCGCCTCGGCACGTGCCGCTCTCGGTCGATGCCGAGGCCGAGGTGGACGCCGAGCTGCGCCGGGTCGGCGAGACCTTGGCCGCCGCGTTCCCCTCGAGCGCTCGCCAGCCGCTGCGCGCCCTGGACTCCCGGGCGATGGAGATGGCCACCGGCGATCAGGAGCTGCGAGCCGCGCTGTTCCGGTTCGTCGACGTCGTCCCCGCCTGCCGCTCGCTGGATGACCTCGCGCGCCATCTTGGCGGGCTTCCTCGGCGAGGTGCCGGACGTCACGCCCCCGATCGCTGCGGCGATGCGGGTGTCGCACACCCGGGCCGGCCGAGCGGCGCTGGGGGCGGCCGCCGCCGGGGGGGTACGTCATCTCGCCCACCGCTTCATCGTCGGCGAGTCGCCGCCCGCGGCGCTGGCGACGTTGCGACGCCTGTGGGAGCGCGGCGTGGCCAGCTCGGTCGACCTGCTGGGCGAGGCGACCGTCACCGAGGCCGAGGCCGACCGCTACGCGCAGCGCTGCACGGAGGCGATCTCGGTGCTGTCTGAGGCCTGCCGTGGATGGCCCCCTCGGGAGCTGCTGGAGGCCGACCGGGTCGGCGAGCTGCCGCGCGCCAACGTGTGCGCGAAGATCTCCGCGCTGACCCCGCTGCTGCGGCCCGACGCCCCAGCCCGCGGGCAGCGCGATGCCGCGCGACGGCTGCGGCCGCTGCTGCGGGACGCCCTGGCCAGCGGGACCCACCTGCACATCGACATGGAGTCCCTGGACTCGCGCGAGGCCGTGCTGGAACTGGTGCTGTCGGTGCTCGACGAGGACGAGTTCCGCGACGGACCGTCCGCGGGCCTCGTGCTGCAGGCCTATCTGCGCGACTCGCCCGCGCAGCTGGCGCAGATCGCCTCGTGGGCGCGCTCCACGTCACGCAGCCCGCCGCTCACCGTCCGGCTGGTCAAGGGCGCCTACTGGGACCATGAGCTCGTCCAGGCCCGCCAGCACGGCTGGGACGTGCCGGTGTTCCTTGACAAGGCCGAGTGCGATCGTAACTTCGAGGCGCTGACCCGAGTACTGCTGGACGAGCGCCCTCGCCTGCGCGTGGCGATCGCTTCGCACAACCTGCGTTCGGTCTCGCACGCCATCGCCTACAACCGGGTGACCGGCGGCGAGGACGCCGACCTCGAACTGCAGGTGCTGCGCGGCCTCGGCGACGAGCTCCAACATGCGCTGGCCGCGAGCGGCTTCCGGGTGCGCACCTACTGCCCGGTGGGCGACCTGGTCGCCGGGATGGCCTACCTCGTCCGCCGGCTTCTGGAGAACACCAGCAACGACTCGTTCCTCTCGGCCCAGGCGCGGGGCACGCCGGTGGAAGAACTGCTCGCGGCCCCCTAACGACCGCCCGCGTAGCTTCCCAGCAGCCGCGCGACACGCCGATGGCTAAGCCGGGCGCGTAGCGGCGAGTCATACCAGCGGGTGTCTGACCACCAGTCGCGGGCGAGGTCGGAGATCCGCTCCGGCCCCGGCGGCGGATCGATGAACGCCGCGTAGCCCTCCGCCTCGCGGCGGGCCCGCGTGAAGATGGCGCGCAACGGATCGTGACTGTGGTCGTGCTCGACGGCCAGCGCCGGGTCGACCACGCAGGTGTAGCCCCGATGCAGCCAGTGCCAGGCCCATTCCTTGTCCTCGCAGCCTGGCAGATCGGAGCGAAACGGCCGCTGTCGCCACAGGTCGGCGCGGAATGCCCCGGCGCCGTTGGCATATCCCCATTCGGGCCGGTGGCGTGCCATCGCCGCGTCCTGGACGATCGGCCGGGTGAGAGGATCGCCCTCGGGGCCGTAGCGGTCGCCGCACGCACACGCCACCGTCTCATCGCCCAGGGCGCTGCGCAGGCCGGCCAGCCACTCGTCGTCGGGCGGAAAGGCGTGTGCCGAGAGGGCGACCAGCATGGGATGGCATGCCGCCTGGGCGCCCGCGTTGAGCGCGCCGCCGAAGCTGAACTCGCGCGGCGCGATCCGGATCACGGTGGCCCCGTGCTTCTCGGCGACCGAGAGCGTGCGATCACGCGACCCGCTGTCGACCACGATCAGCTGGAGATCGTCGATCCCTCGCTGGGCGCTCAGCTGGGGCAGGCAGCGCGCCAGGTTCGCCTCCTCGTCGCGGGCGCGGATGATCACGCTCACGCCACCGGTCTGCATCGCGCGCCCAGCCTACCAGCGGGCTAACGTGGGACGTGATGAGCGAGCCGTTCGCCAACGAGCCGGTGTTGGAGATGCGCCGCGCCGACGTGCGCGCCGGACTTCAGGACGCGCTGCTGGCCGTCGACGATCGACTTCCCCTGCAGGTCCCGGTGCGCATCGGCGAAGACGCTCGCCATGGCGACGACCTGCTCTCGACCGACCCCGGAGCGCCGCGGCGCGTGGTGGCCAGCGCCGCCGCGGCCACCGATGCCGACGTCGAGGCCGCGGTGGCCGAGGCACAGCGTGGTCTGGCTCAGTGGCGGGCGGTGAGCGCCGCCGAGCGCGCTCACGCGCTACGGGCGGCGGCCGCCTGGATGCGCGAGCGTCGCCTGCAGCTGGCCGCCCTGGAGGTGCGCGAGTGCGCCAAGCCGTGGCTGGAGGCCGACGCCGACGTGTGCGAGGCGATCGACTTCCTGGAGTACTACGCGCACGGGGCGATCGCGCTGGCGCAGGGTCGCGACCTGCTGCAGGTTGCCGGTGAACGCAACGAGATGGCCTATGTCCCGCGCGGTGTCGTGGCCGTCATCTCCCCCTGGAACTTTCCCCTGGCGATCGCCTGCGGCATGACCTCGGCGGCTCTGGCAACCGGCAACGCGGTGGTGCTCAAGCCGGCCGAGCAGTCACCGGGACTGGCGCAGGAGCTCGTGCGGGCGCTGCGAGAGGGCGGCGTCCCGGCGGCGGCGCTGTCGCTGCTGCCGGGCGAAGGCGAGGTCGGCGCAGCCCTGGTCCGCCACCCCGGCGTGCACGCGATCGCCTTCACCGGCTCGCTGCCGGTCGGCAAGGAGATCGTGCGCACCGCCGCCGAGGTGCCGGACGGCCAGCGCCACTTCAAGTCCGTGGTGGCCGAGCTGGGCGGCAAGAACTGCGTGATCGTGGCTTCTGACGCCGACCTGGACGAGGCGGTGCCCGCGATCGTCGGCTCGGCGTTTGCCTACGCGGGGCAGAAGTGCTCGGCGGCGTCCCGGGTGCTGGTCGCCGAGCCGATCGCCGATCAGCTGCTGGAGCGCGTGGCCGGAGCCGTGCAGGTCCTGATGGTCGACCAGGCGCAGACGCTCGGCACCGACGTGCCCCCGGTGATCGAACACTCCGCCCAGGAGCGAGTGGCGCACTACCAGGAGATGGCCGCCCGAGACGGACGGGTGGTGGCCCGCGCCCAGCCACCTGCGGGCGACGGCTGGTTCTGCCCGGCGCTGGTCGTCTGCGATCTGCCGGCCGACTCGCCGGTGCTCGCCGAGGAGATCTTCGGGCCGGTGCTGGCGGTGCAGCGTGTGCGTGATGTCGATCACGCGTGCGACCTCGTCGACGAGCTGGCGTTCGCGCTCACCGGCGGGCTGTTCGCTCGTGATCCCGGCACGGTTCGCCGGGTCCGTGAGCGCACGCCGGTCGGCAACCTGTACGTCAATCGCGGGATCACCGGCGCGATGGTCGGCCGCCAGCCGTTCGGCGGCAACCGCCTGTCGGGAACGGGCCTGAAGGCTGGTGGGCCGGACTACCTGCTGCAGTTCGTCCAGCAGCGTGCCGTCAGCGAGAACACGATGCGCCACGGGTTGGTCGTGTGACCTGATCAAACGCCCTTGATTTCTCAGTCCGGCGGGTCATCATGGAGGCAGGGTGGTCGTGTCGCTGTCATTCGCCTCGAAAGTGGCTTTCGCCGTGGTCCTGGCCACCGCCATCTTCGTCAGCGCCTGCGCGCGGGCACCGCGCCAATCGGTACCGCCGGCGGAGCTGCGGCGCCTGGTCGCTAGCGCGCTCGTGCTCTACGCCGTCGGCGGCCTGGCCACGCTGACCCACCATCCGGCGCTGGCCGCAATCGTCTACGCGAGCGGGATCGCGATCGCCGCGCTGGCGGCCTGGCTGTCGCGCGGGCGCGACCAGGACGACCCGCCCGGCGGCTCCGAGCCGTTCGATGAACCGCCGCCGCCCGAGCCCGACGGGGTGCCGCGGCTGGACTGGGACCGTTTCGAGCGCGAGTTCCGCGAGTGGGAGCGGCGCGCGCGCCAGCCCAGCTCGCGGGCTTAAGCGCGCGCGCTCACAAGCTCCAGCAGCAGCTGGTGCAGCCGGGCCTCGCCGGTCAGCTCGGGATGGAACGAGACGGCGATCACGTTCCCCTGGCGCACCGCCACCGGATGGCCGTCGACCTCGGCGAGCACCTCCACCCCACTGCCCACACCGGCCACCCATGGAGCTCGAATGAACACCGCGTGCAGCGGTCCGCCGGGGAGTCCGCTGACATCCAGGTCCGCCTCGAAAGAGCGCAGCTGGCGTCCGAACGCGTTGCGCTGGGCGACGATGTCCAGGACGGCCAGGTGGTCGCGGTCGAGCATGATCATTCCGGCGCACGTGCCCAGCACCGGGGTCCCGCGGCGGGCCAGCCCACGCAGCGGCTCGCCCAGGCCCTCGCGCTCGATTCCCAGCGACATCACCGTCGACTCGCCGCCCGGCATCACCAGCGCGTCCAGGTCCTCCAGATCGACGGGCACGCGCACCTCGCGGGCGCCGGCCCCGAGTCTCTGGAGGATCCGGGCGTGGGCCTCGAAGTCGCCCTGCAGGGCCAGCACGCCCACCAGCGGCTTGCGCGGCGAGCCCGCCGGCGCCCCGTCCGCGCTGTTGCCCACGGCTACCAGCCGCGCGAGGCGAGCAGCTGCTCGGACTGGAGCTTCGAAGTCTCCAGGCTGACCATCGGCTGGCCGAGCCCGTGACTGGCGGCGGCCACGCGCGCGGGATCGCGGTAATGCGTGGTCGCCTCGACGATCGCCCGCGCGCGCGGAGCGGGATCGTCGGACTTGAAGATTCCGCTGCCCACGAACACGCCCTCGGCGCCCAGTTGCATGACCAGTGAGGCGTCGGCCGGGGTGGCGATTCCACCAGCGCAGAACAGCACGACGGGCAGCCGGCCTTCGGCGGCGACCTGGCGCACCAGCGGCAGGGGAGCTCCCAGTTCCTTGGCGACAGCCGGCAGCTCCTCGGCGTCGAGCACCCCGAGGCGGCGGATCTCGGACCGGATCTTGCGCAGGTGGCGAACCGCCTCGACGATGTCGCCGGTGCCGGCCTCGCCCTTGGAGCGGATCATCGCCGCGCCCTCGCCGATTCGCCGCAGTGCCTCGCCGAGGTTGGTGGCCCCGCACACGAAGGGGATCTTGAAGTTCCACTTGTCGATGTGGTTGGCCTCGTCGGCGGGCGTCAGCACTTCGGACTCGTCGATGTAGTCGACCTCGAGCGCCTCGAGCACCTGGGCCTCGGCAAAGTGGCCGATCCGGGCCTTCGCCATCACCGGGATGGTCACGGCCTCCTGGATGCCCGTGATCATCGCCGGATCTGACATGCGGGCCACCCCGCCGTCACGGCGGATGTCGGCGGGAACACGCTCCAGCGCCATCACCGCGGCAGCGCCGGCGTCCTCGGCGATCTTGGCCTGCTCGGCGGTGACCACGTCCATGATCACGCCGCCCTTGAGCATCTCGGCCAGGCCGGCCTTGACGGTGAAGGTCGCCTCGTCGCGGTGGTTGTGACCGTTTTCGCTCATTGCTGGGCAGTGTAGCCCGCCCGGATACGTGTACTAGGTTCTCGACCGATGACTTCGCAGGCCGTTTTTGTCCGAGATGGCGATCGTTTCACAGCGACCGATCTCGCCCTGGGACCGTGGGCGCCGGGCGCCCTGCATGGCGGCGCCCCGGCGGCCCTGCTGGCTCATGCGTTCGCGGCGGCAGCTCCTTCGCCGGGGATGCGCCCGGCGCGGATCACCTACGAGTTCGTGCGTCCCGTGCCGCTCGGCCCGCTGGGCGTCCGGGTGGAGGTGGTGCGTCCTGGCCGCCGGCTGACCCTCCTGGACGGCTTTCTCACCGACCCGGATGGCGTCGAGGTCACGCGAGCCCGGGCGCTGTTGATGGTGCCGGCCGAGATCGACGCCGGCACACAGGACAGGCCACCGTTTCCGGGCCCATCGGCGGGCGAGGTCAACGACTGGCACGAGGACCGGCCGATGTTCGCCACCCACGCGATGGAGATCCGCTTCGTCGAGGGCCTGTTCCGGGAGCCCGGGCCGGCCACGGCGTGGTTTCGCCTGCGCCACCCGCTGATTGGCGGCGAGCCCCTGTCGGGGCTGGAACGGATGGCGGCCGCCGCGGACTTCGGCAACGGGATCGCCTCGGTGCTCAGCTGGACAGAGCACACCTTCATCAATCCCGACCTGACGCTCTACGTCGAGCGCGACCCGGTCGGCGAATGGGTGGCGCTGCAATCGCAGATGCGCGTTGCGCAGGGAAGCGTGGCCATGGCCGAGAGCGTGCTGTGGGACGAGCGCGGCCGGATCGGCCGCGCCGTCCAGGCCCTGCTGGTCGGCCCCCGGCCTACTTGAGGCGGAATGCCTTGATGCGTACGTCGTACTGCTGGGCGTCGCGCGCATACACGCCGTAGGCCAGCGCCTGGATCAGCGACAGCAGTGCCGTGTGCGAGCGCACGAAGGCGGGCGTGTTGGATGAGTAGTAGAGGCGGATCCGGGCCAGCCGGGCCACCTCGGAGAGGGTCGCATCGGTGATCGCCAGCGTCGGCGCCCGGCGATGGCGCGCCAGTTTCATCGTGCGCGTGATCAGCGGGTGCGGCCGGCCGGCTGACAGGCCGACGACGAGCGTGCGGTCGTCGATCCGGCTCAGGCGACCCAGGGCCTCCTGCGAGGGGCTGGCGACGATCTCCGCGCGGAGGTCCAGCAGCATCAGCAGGTGGCGCAGATAGCTGGCGAAGAACGCCATCTGGTCAGTGCCCGCGATCAGCACCTTCTCGGCTGACACGATCGCGTCGACCGCGGCTTCCACGTCGGAGCGAGAGAGCTTGTGCGCCGTGTCCTCAACGTTCACGTGGTCGGCGGCCAGCGCCGCTTCGAACTCGGTGTGGTCCAGCGAGAACAGAGGGGCGGCAGCCAGCGGGTCGGTGCCGTTGGTTCCCGTTATCCCCCCTCCCACGCGCCGGCGGTATTCGTCGCGGGCGGCCTGCTGCAGCTCGGGGAAGCCCTCGAAACCGAGCGCCTGCGAGAAGCGCACGACCGTGCTGGAGGAGGTGTTGGCCCGCCGGGCCAACTCCTCCGCCGTCTGGAAGGCGGCCTCGTCGAGGTGGTCGACGATGTACTGGGCGACGTCCTTCTGCGAGCGCGAGAACTCGTCGAACCGCGCCTTGATGTAGCCGGAGAGGGCCTGATGACCGTGGGCCGTCTCGGGGCTGACGATGGGAGTAGAAGCGTGCTTCATGGGCAGGCCTCTTGTTCGACGCCGCCCGGCGACGTTCCTTCAGAGCAGATTTGCGGTTTGCCGCCCGAGGGCCCTCCCAGGGCGCGGCGAGCAGCTACCTACGGGCGATGGCGCGACTGCTGGAACCCCTCGACGCGCTCCTGGTTCTCCTTGCGCTCGGCCAGCACCTGAGCGACCGCGTAGACGATCAGCACGTTGGCGACCACCCCGATCCCCAGAAAGGTGATCAGCAGCGCCAGCGTCTGCCCAAACGAGTCAGGCGAACTACCCAGCCCCAGGATTCCGCTTGCGATCGTCAGCACGACGCAAATCATATCTGGCACTGCCGCCGGGGCGCGCCCTTCCGGTAGCTTGCGCAGGCACCGGCCCGGTAGCTCAGTTGGTCAGAGCAGCGGACTCATAATCCGTCGCGCGCAGGTTCGAGTCCTGCCCGGGCCACTGCGAATGCCCTGGTAATTTACGGCGGGCCAGGTTCGGGGTGCCGCGTCAAGCGATCACGGGGACCGTGCCAGGTACGCGAAGTTCCGCCTGCCCGACGGTCGCCAGATTCAGAAGAAGCTCGACCCCGCCTCGACCGAGCGCGGGCGACCGCCGGCCGGCTACCTGACCAAGCGTCTCGCCGAGGACTGGCTGCGCTCCACCCTTGAGGAGGCCCGCCGGGGAACATTGCCCGGCATGGTTCGCACGGGCGCGACGTTCGTCGACGCCGCGGCCGAGTACCTGCGCTACATCGCGAGGACCGGGTCCGCAACGCCTCGACGGTCGAGGACTACCGGTCGATCATCCGCGTTCACCTCCTCCCCGCCTTCGGCGACGCCCCGCTGGAGAGCATCACCGTGGGCGACGTCGAGGCGTTCCAGGCAAGGCTCGCCAAGCGGTTCACAACGGCCGGCCGATCACGCCGCGCAGCTCGAGCGCCACCCATCGCGCAGCAGCGGCGACATCGAGGTCTACGCGACGCTGGTGCGTACAGTCTGGCGCTGCATGTTGGTGCTGTTGGGAGCAGCGAAGTCGGGGTCTTTAACGGTTGACGATCGGTGCCGTGCGGATCTACGGCCCACGGTCAAGGAGCGGTGCCTGGGGGGCGACGCCGGCGCGTAGGGCACAGCAGGATCCCTGGGTCCGGGTGCGTGCGCGTCCTTCGTGGCGATACCGGACGAGCGCGCTGTCGCGGCGGGTGCGGATGGCGCGTCAACGGCGGCATCGAGGAGCAGATGGGGATGGGGCCGCTGTCGGGCGCGCGCGGAGGTAACCGCTGCGCTCTCGCTCTGATCTCGCTGGCGCTCAATCAGGTTGACGCGACGGCGGCCGTCGCCGGTCGTGAGCCCGTTGCGTCGGTGTGCTGCTCGACCCACCATGCGCGTTTCCGCGGAGACGTCAGCGCCGACAGCGGCGCTCTCGGTGGCCCGGCAACGAGGCGGGCGTCCGCCTAGCCCGGCAGAAGGTAGACGTGCCAGCCCCAGACGCGCTCGTCGCCGAATCCAGGGTGGAGGCGACGGCGCGCGATTGGGCGATTTGCATAGGCGTCGCAGGTTGGGTCGGCGGCGAGCCGCCGGGGCGGCCTTCGGCCGGTGGTTTCCTGGCCCGGGGTGGCGCGCGAGCAGCGCTGGGAGGTGCTGCGGTTCGAACGGCTTGGCCCGAGGCCCGAAGACAGCGGCGCCGTTGACCGGTGCGGCTTCGGGAGAAGGCGTCGGGAGGGCAGCGCGGACGGCTGACCCGGCCGGTCGCGCTCTTATCGGTGCGCCGGCCGTTGGGCCGGCGGCGAGCGCGCGGGCTGGGGTAAGCACCCCAGGGGCAGGCGGCGGACGCCTGCCCCTGGGGCTGAGCTGCCCCTAGAGGCCCGCGGATGCTAGGAGATAACCGTGATGTAGAAGGCGTGGTTTACGCCGGCGCCGCTGTTGGTTGGGCTCGACGTGAACACGAACAAATGGTTTGCGTCGTTGGTTCCGGCCGGGGTGCAAGTCGCTGAGCCGGTCCCGCCTCCGCACGGAACTGCCTGCGGCGTGCCGTCGTAGGCCTGGTCAACGTTACTCAGGCTCACGGTGATCGCCTTGCCGGTCGTAGGCTTTTGGAAGTCAAGGTAGTAGCCGCCCGTCCCATCGGTCGCGCTGAGCGAGATGCCGCCAGACTGAGAGATGATCGCACCGTTGGCCGCGACCAGGGCCCACTGCACTCGTTGCTGATACGAGGACGGCCCGGCCCCACCGAGGGCCGCCGCGTTGGCCGCACTGGGCACCGTGAGCCCGGACGTGTTGATCTTCGAATTGGTCACGGCGCCGTTCTTGATCTTTGCTGTGGTCACCGCTCCGTTGCGCAGCTGCGGGGTGCCGACGCTGTTGTTGGCGATCGTCACTCCTGCGTAGGCTGTGCCTCCGAGCGCCACAAGCAGCGCGATGATTGAGACGACGAGCGCTGGGCTCGGCTTACGTATGTGGAACATCCTCATTTGAGGCCTTCTTCCGATCGGTTCTGTCGATGATTTACGCGGGCTGGCATGAGCCGCTGACCCGCGGCTGCGCGCCTCCCCGGAAGAGTCGGAGCGGGGCGCCTTCCTTCCGTTTACCGTTCTCGTCCGAGTGGTTTTAGGACAAGATCGCCAGGATCGCTCGATTCGGACTGCTCTGCACTTGGTTGAAGGTAACCGTGTACCAGCAGCCGATCAGGCTTCCGGCCATCGTGTTGGCTTGGGCGGGCGCCTGCCCGGTAAGCGGACCTAGCGCGCGGCATGGATCGCGCACTGGGCCGGCCGTCTTATCAGGTGCAGACTGGATGCCCATCAGCCGCACGGGCGAGGCGCTCGTGGACCCGCAGCCATGCACGCCAGCGCGCCCGTTACCGACGCCAGGGCAGTCAGCTTCTTCATGGCATTCTCCTCCTGTCCACTGGATCCAGGTCAGGGAGCCGTTTCGCCCCGGCCCCGGTGACCGGGCATACGGCGTACCGTACCGCGGCGGCGCCAATGCGTTGGGAAAGTTGCTAACGGCGGAGACGCAGAGGCGACAGACCTGCACGTCATCGTGCTCGCTTCGCGAATCCGAGCGTCGCGGCGGACCAACGCGCCTGCTGGCTTGGACGACGAAACGCAGCAGCGGCCGATGACCGTCCGCGCATGGGGAAACCCGCCGCTCGCCGCGAGCAGGGCGCGGCGCACATCGGCCGGATCGGTCGCTTTGCCTATGCGGCCTGCGCTTTAGACAGTGCAGGGCAACGAGGACCGGAGCGCCCACGCTGGTGGTCGCGCCGTCGCCGATGCAGTCGTGGTATCGATTTCGATCCAGAGGCGAAAGCGATCGCCGGCTGATGCACGCTTTCCGCGCTTCTCGCGCCGTGGATCCTGGTCGGTCCAAAGCTCATTCCCATCACCCAGTTGCGCGCGCTCGCGATCGTCGGCGCCATCACCGAGGTCCTCCAACACACTCTCCACACCACCGGACTCGACTCTCTCGCCGCGCTGCAGCCAGAGCTCGTCACGATCGTCCTGACCCTCCTGGAAGCGCCGCCAGGCTGACCGGAGAGGCCACCCGGACCCAATAAGAGGCGATTCGTGTCTACACCCTGGCTTGACAGGCTTGGCCGACCCCACGAGACTCGGTCTGTATGCGTCGGAGCGGAGCGGTAGCCCTCGTTCTCATTGCCGGCCTGATTCCGGCGCTGGCGTTCGCCAACTCCGTCACCGCGCGGCGCCCACCCGGTGGGGTGTACCGATTCAACGGCTTCAACGAGCAGGTTGGACCTGATCGTCCAGGCGGCGCGCCGGGCTCGATCACCGTGAATCACGCCGGAACGCTGGTCTCGAAGGCGTCGTTCACGCTTAAGGCCTTCGGGTCGGCGACGCCATGCATCGCGCACGAGCCCACGTCGGGAACGGCGCTCGTCAAGGTCAAGGGAAGCTTTCCGATCACCGCCGGGCGCGGCGAGGATCATGGATCCTGGGTAGTGGGAGTGAACGGCAGTGGCGTCCGCGGCAGACGGGCGACGTTCACGATCGGCAACCAGGCTCCCATGGTGGGCACGTTCGCCCTCTATTTCTACGATGCGCCGCCCGAAATCGCGACGCAAATCGCGAAGTTCGGCGGTTGCACCATCAACGCCGGGGATTTTGGCCGTTAGCGTGTTGCTCTGCGCTCCGCAGCGCAGCAGCGGCGCGTCACAGTGGAGCGCGCCGGGATCACCGGACGGGTGACGGGGCTACGCGGCGACGCCGTCGCGGCGACGGCGCGCGGGCTCCAGTCGCCCAGGTGCGAAGCAGCCACCAGCCCGACCGCGCCCAGTCCGGCGGCGACTAGGTTCGGCGATCCGCACCCCCGGCCCGCCGTGATCGCTCCGGCGACAAGGCGATAACGCGCGACGGCGGCGCCGGGCGATCGTGTTGCCGCGCGGTTGGGATCGTGAGCCGCGGCACGTCTACCGCCGCAAGGCGTGGGTCCACATCGGGGCAGCGCCGGGGCCGCCGACGATCGTCTTTTGTCTCGACGCGCCGGCGGCGAGCCTACGTCGCGTCAACTCCATAGAGCCAGCGAGATAAAGCGAAAGCGCAGCGGTTACTGACGCGCGCACTGAGCAGCGGCCCGGGTCGTCGCTCACCCTTCATTGCCCGCCGTCTCGACGCTGCGCGCGGGCGCGAGCGACCGGCGATAGCTTCCGGCAGACGGAGGACGTGCCTACGCATCGCTGCGTTGCTGGATCACGCCGCCTCCGCCCCGCAACCGGCGAGCTGCAGGTATCTCAGGTTGGCGCAGTCAGTCGCCGACCGCGTTGCTCCTCGTCGTGGCATGAAACTGCGCTGTGGAGGCTCTGTCCGGTTCCGGTCGTAGCGCCGGGCGATCCGGCACAGGGGCTTTGTTGGGAGAACGCAGACGGGTAGGCCGTTTTGGACGATGGGCTTCGAGCCCGGGCAGTTCGTTTGGCCGCCCCTGCGACTTGCCAGGATTGAGCTTCGAGCTCGTATCGGTCTGTGTCGTTTTCCCGCTGGTTCTTTCGCGCACTGTCAACCACGTTGGTGGAGGTGAAGGGATGGCGTTGGCAAGGTGGATCGGTCGAGCGATCGGCTTAGATGTGCACCGCGACTTCTGTGTGGTCGCGATCTGCGAGGACGGGCAGGTCCGCTCGGCGGGCCGGGTGCCGAGCACACCCGAGGGATTGGCGATGCTGGCCGAGAGTCTGCTGCCGACAGATCGGGTGGCGTTGGAGGTGACCGGCAGCTGCTGGGAGGGTGGCGCGGATCCTTGACCAGCCGCAAGCTGGTCGCCTATCTCGGCCTAGACCCCAAGGTCCGCCAGTCTGGCGAGGCGCCGGCGCGCAGCGGGCGGATCTCCAAGCGCGGATCGGCGTCGGCGCGGTGGGCGCTGGTCGAAGCCGCCTGGAGTGTCGTGCTGGCGCCCGGGCCGCTGCACGCGTTCTATGAGCGCACCAAGAACCGCCGCGGGCACGGCAAAGCAATCGTCGCGACCGCCCGCAACTGTCGATCCTGTTCTGGTGCATGCTCACCCGCTCACAGGACTACGCCCACCAACAGCAATCCCTGACCAAGAAGAAGATGCGGCGTCTGGAGATCACCGCCGGCGCGCCGAAGAACACACCCCGCGGCGCTGGGATCTGGGCCACCAACGACCTGATGCGCACCGCCGAACGCGAACTTGCCATCCAGGCCGAGGCGTCCTACCGCCGCCTGGTCCAAGACCAGCTCGTCGGCAGACCGGCGAGAAAGTGGGCGCGAGCGCGACACCGGAGCGCGCATAAATTAGGCCCTCAAGGGGCATAGCCGCGCGGCAGACTCACAGCTCCTGACGTCTGCACTTCGCTTCGTCAGTCACCCGCGCCCGTCCGACAACGTAAACCTTCACAACACCGCCGGCCAGCCAGGCGATGACCCCGGCTGCGCAAATACCGCCAAAAACCGCTGCGCCATCACCTCCGCTCGCGAACCCGGGGTCACCAGAGACGCTCTAAGCCCCTGCGCCACCCATCCCCAACCCACCCGACCCCCCAAAATGTTCCGCCCAAGCCCTTGACTTTCATCGGTCGTCCAAAGGAGCAGCGATCGCTAGAGGGCGGAATCGAGAATCTCGGCGTGCTCGTCCTCTGGCGGATAACCGTAGACGTAAAGCATGAGGTCCTCCGTTCCGTTGTTGACGGTCTGAAGGGGCGTCCTCGCCTCGACGTGAATCAAGCCACCGCGCTGCACTTCAACCCGTTCCGGAGGCTCGCCCAGGTACATGGTCAGCGCTCCGTCTAAGACGACGAACGTTTCCTCTTGATGAGGGTGGCGGTGGCGACGTCCGCGAGCTCCAGGCTCGTATCGCCATATGTTCGCCCGGGTGTGGGCGAACTCCGCGGTATCGCTGAGCTCAGCAACATGCCGCGCCGGTTCGCCGGCATCGTGCGGGCGGGTAGTCCACTCAAACTCCTCGGGCGAGATCATGCGAAACGGCATCGCCGCAAACTACCGCAGCAGCCAGCCCAGCGGATCGGCGTCTTGCGATCGTCTCCGACCCACCTGCCTCCTGGACCTCGTCCAAACCAGTAGCGACTGATCGTTGATGCCGGTGCTCGGCAGGCCCGGAGCAGCGGCCGGAGGTCGAGTAACCGGGGAGGGGTGAAGGTCGCTGCCAGACTGTCCGCCGGGGCCGGGCTCAAGCGCCAGGAGGAAGCAGTGACTCGAACCCCGCTCGAGATCTGGCCTCGGCAGTAGATGGTCTCGACTGATCGGTCGTTGCTTCTACTTCTTTTCTTGTGGTGCTTCTTCTGCGGGCTATGCAGCGCTCGGTCCGTCCTTGCCTTCGTGACCGGAGGTGGTGCCAGAGCCGTGTAGTTGGCGTGCTCTACCAGTGATATGGCGCCGGCATTCCAGAAGAATCCCGTGGGGGGGGCACCGGGTGCACACTGGCCACCGGAGATGCCCGGGTTCGCAATCCACGCGAACGCGTCGACGTTTCGAAAGCCGGTGTGGGTAGTCGGACGAACTCCCAGGCCCCGGTTGGGGGGATCACAGATCTGCTCATTGCCTTGGTTGGCGCGGTCCTTCGGGATATACGGCCCTTGGCCGTTCTCTGCCGTATTGACCACGAAGTGCTTGCCGCCGGTCAGCTTGGAGATCGTCTCTCCGTAGGTGACCTCTTGCTCGGTCCAGTCGAAGTGGGTGGAGTTCAGGAAAAAGCCTTGGATCTGCTCGACGCCGGCCTGTACGAGCAAGCGTGCCATGTCCGCTGCCGGGAGCGCGTCTGCCGCCCCCGAGTCAAGGTAGATGACGAGATGCGGGCAGTCCGCCGTCAGCGTATTGATGGCGTAACGCAACTCCGCCATCCTCACGCTAACCCCGTCCGGGCTGAGGCACGGTGTTGTGATCAGCGCGTCCATTTCCAAAAACAGGACGGCCCGATAACTCCCCACGCCCTGCGCGAACCGGCTGATGAACGCCTCATACGACGCCACGTCAGCCGGCGGATCGCTCCAATGGCCGCAATGGCCATCGACGAGCCGGTACGTCGCCAGCATCGGGATTGTGCCGGGCTCCGTAGCCGCAGCGTTTGCAAGATAGTGCTCGGCCGCGAGGCCAGGATCGGGTTTGCTGTAATCGCCGAAGTGCTTTACGTCCGGCTGACTAGCAATGGCATCGAGCACCGGGATCTGCTGCGCCGCCAGCGCCGCTGGACTCTGAGGGTCGACGTACAACAGCGCCCCCGCCAGCGGATTCGCGCCGGGAGGGGTCGTCAGGCCGAGAGGGTTTGACAGCACCCGCGGCGAGACCCCCGAATCGTCCATCTGGATCGTGAGAACCGCCGAAGACGGCGTCCCCAAGCCAACGGCGGTGGGATAGGGACCGAACAGCGTTAGAAGAATGGTCTCCGGCAGACTGTCCTGGCCATGATCAACGAGCGGGACGCTAAAGGTCGCCGCTGTCACACCAACCGGGAAGGTCAGCATCGCTTTCTCTGCGGTGAAGTCGGTAGCGGCCACTGCTGAGCACGGCGTGCCGTCGCACGTCAGCCCGGTTCCCTGGACGTTGTACCGCACCTGCCCTTCCTCGAGCGCATCGACCACTGGACGCTCGACCGTGATTACGGCCTGTCCGGCATTTTCGTGCACCGAGAACTCGTTGGAGACGAACTGATAGCCGGTCGCGGTCGTGGGATTGGCACGGGCGTTCCCACACATGGACACCAGGAAGATCGCCGCTGCGATGAGCGCAGCCGCCACCCCGCAAAACGCTGGTGTTCTACGGGCGTCGCCTCCCGTTGTCATGACACCGGCGATGTTCGTGCGATTCGGACCATCTGCATCAGTCACTCCTTTGCTGAGGCCACACACGGAAGTGACGCGAGCGATTGCCGATCACGTGGATCCGATCGGTCAAGCGTCGATTGGGCGCCTTGCTCGTGAGAGTCCCGAGCCGGGCGGGCTGGCGAGGTCGTCGTCCAAACCAGCGGAGCAGCAGCCAGCTCAGCGATTTCGTCGGACAGGACTGATATATGGACCGCCCCGCGCCGGTGCAAGAGACCCGTCCATCGGGTCTCAGCGCCGGTACCGCATCCGCCACAAAGGCGGGCGTCGAGCGAGTCCACCGCGCCGAAGCAGTCGCCGCTAGCGACAGCGATGCCGAAACCGATTCCCGCCCCATAACCAACAGAAAGGTCATCCAACGCGCCCCGACTCCCAGCAAAGTAACCAACGACCTCCCGATCGCGCCCTGTCTAACGAAATTCTGACCTACCTTTTATCAGAATTCGGGAAGCGCGCAAGGAAGTTTGCGCGGTCGACCACACCTGAGCAAGATCTAGCCCACGCGCTCTACAGAACGCCAGAGTCGGAGATCAGCTACGAGACTGCGCTTGGACCCGCATGTCTAGAAGCTCCCGGCGGGGTCGAATCTCCGTCATTCGGCGGGCCATCACTTGACGCGCCGCTGTCGCTTTCCATGTGCAACTGATTAGCTCGTGCTCGCGACGCCGCCGCCGGCTTCCGCGTTGACCTGGTCGGGCGCGTCGGGAACAGCGGCGAGGCCGGCCCAGGCGCTTTGTGTAGGCAGACCTGGGACTATGCGTGCCTCGCAGTGCGCCCTGCATCCGGCGATGAGGACGGCCCGGCGATCTGCCCGGCGCTTGCGCCGTGGGTGTCCACCTCGTTGCTGTGCCCGGCTATGTTGCCCAGCGGTGCGCGATCGGCGGCGAATCATGCAGGCGACAGCGGTAGCCGCGGCACTCAGCGGCGCACCATCGACCCTGGAAGCGTTTCGGCGTCAACGAGATCTTCGGTCAGTGATGAGCTACCTGCGGGACGCGACCTGCTCGGTCGGCACCCTTGTTCCGCCGGGCCGCCCTGACTTCATCCGGGGTGCTCTGCTCCATGTCGGTATCTCGGTCCTGTGTGGCGAGGGACTGGCGCGAACGGTGCCCGAGACGAACTCGGTGAGCTGGGGCGCCGGGGTGGGACTCGCGATCGGTGTGATCAATGTCGGAGTGATCGGCCGGCGATTTCCGGCGATCGCCGCGCTCCCGCTCGTTCCCCAACTCGCGGACAACGTCGCATTCGGAGCGTTGTTTGCGTTCGTCGTCGATCGGTAGCGCAATCGGCGGCGGACTTGTCAGCGCGGGCGGTCAGATGGGTCGCGAGCTTCGGGACGTTCATTGTTCGCGTCGCTCGATGTTGTCGGCCAACCTTCTGACCCGGTCCGGGTGATTCGGCGCATTTCGCTCAGTGCGACGGTTGCTCTGCGATGCTCGTGAGGCAGGGGTGACCTTGCGGTCCTTCCAGAGCAAGTTCAAGGTCACGAGGCCAGGGAGGCTGGGGAGCATTCCTATCCAACCGAGCAGCGCGGGTAGGCCGGTGTCGCCAGACGTGTCCCTGATCAGCAGGTCGGTTAGCGAGAGGCTGGTGGCGAGTATGAAGATCAGCGTCGCGGCTGGGCGGATCCAGCGTTTGTCTTGGTTGACGGCCCGTATTGACGAGAGCCAGGCGATGAGGCCGAGGGCTCCGACGACGGACAGATATATGATGTACGTGGCGGCGGCGGAGTCGATGTGGGCCTTGCTGTAGTGGGGGTAGCTGACCTGGATGTGATGGGCGAGCGCGTTGGCAGTGGCGTGATCGACCCAGACGGCTGCGAGCGCGGCGATGGTGAACATCCAGCCGACGTGCATGGCGATGATCGTGGATTGTTGATGGGTAACCGATGAGGTCTGGGTGGCTTTGATCATGTGCTCTCCTAGCTGCGAGCGGGGCGGGCCTTGTCGACCGCGACGACGTCATCTGCCAGGGCGCAGCGCAGGGCGACGTTGAGTTCGGCCATCTGGCGCTGGGACACCGCGGCAGACAGGACGGCCTGTGATCCGTGGAAAGTGCCGGGCCACTGGTGCAGATCGACCGTGACGCCCGCCTCGAGCAGTCGCAGGGCGTAGGTGATGGCTTCGTCGCGGTTGGGGTCAAACTGGGCGCTGGTGATGTAGGCGGGAGGCAGGCCGGACAGGTCGGCGGCCCGCGCCGGCGCTGCGTACTGCGAGGCGGGCGTGGAGCCCAGGTAGTGCTGCCAGGACGTTGTGATCTTCTCGCGTGTCATGAAGGGTGTGTCGGTGAAGTGCCGCGCTGACCACGTCTGCTGCCGGTCATCGAGCTCTGGCTGGTTCAGTAGCTGGAAGCAGATCCGCGGTCCTTGCTCCTCGCGGGCTCGCAACGCCGCTGCGGCGGCCAGCCCAGCGCCGGCGGCGTGCCCTCCGATCGCGATCCTGTCCGGATCGATGCCGAGCTCCGCCGCATGCTCGGCCGTCCATGTCAGCGCGGCATAGGAGTCGTCCAGCGCAGCCGGGAAGCGATGCTCGGGCGCTCGGCGGTAGCCCACCGAGATCACGACCGCGCGCGAGCCGTTCGCGATCCGCACGGCCCAGGGGTGCTCGGTCTCGATGTCACCCATGACGAATCCCCCGCCGTGCAGCCAGACGATCGCGCCCTGCGCATGGGATGGGCGATAGACCCGCACCGGTACGTCGGGATCGGCGGGCGCGATGCGATCCTCGATCTCCATCTGTGCGGTGTCGGGTGTGGGTGCATTCCCGGCAAGTTCGGCGAGGTGCCTGCGCGCGGTGACCGGGTCGGTCAGATCGGCTGCCGGGAACATCGGAATGAACGCTTCCAGGTCGGGATCGATGGCGGTCGGTCTGTCGGTTCTCATTTGGTTCTCCAATGTGTGCTGATTCGTCGTGGGAGGAGGGTGATGTGCGGTCGGCGCGAGGCTCGCCGGGCGAGACCGCTTCGCTAGCCGGGCGCGATGTTGTGGTTGCGCCGGAACAGGTTGTCCGGGTCGTAGCGACGCTTGAGCCGGCGCAGCCGGTCCCAGGTCGGGCCGGGGTAGGCGGCGCGGATCGTTGCCTCGTCCTCGTCGCCGAGAAACCCGACGTAGCCGCCCGCTCGGTCGTTATCGAGCACGTCGGCCATGTCGCCCACCCACGCGTCGTGTGCCGCCTTCTCCGCTCCGTCTGTGTACATTGCCGCGACGTTGACGAACAGGTCAGCGTCGCGGTGAGCAAACGCCGTGGCCTCGTTCGGGCGTCGGGCGACCGCTCCGCCGAGCACGCGCAGCTGAACGGCGCTCATCATGGCGGTAGACCGTGGGAGGCTGGCGAGGATCGCCTCGGCTCCGTCCTGGCACAGCGAGTCGGCGAAGAAGTTCGCGCCCGAGACAAAGCGCGGGGCGGCCTGCGGCCCCTCGTAGATCTCGGGGTAGCGCATCGGCCGGACCATGTCGGCATAGGGCATGCCGAGCGCGCGGAACGGTGCGAGCACCGCGTCGCCCCGCTCGAGCGGCCCGGCGTAGACCAACTGGCCGATGAGGATCGGCTGCCCGTGGGCGTCTGCCGGGATGAACGACATCGGCGGCGCTGGCATCACGTTGGCGATCGTCGAGAGCTGCTCGGGTGCCGTGTCCGCCGCCTCAAGAAAGCCGGCGATCACCTCTGGCGTCGCCGGCAGGATCAGCATGCCTCCGACGACCTGCGAGACCTCGTGCAGCTGTAGCTGGAGGCGGGTGACGACGCCGAAGTTGCCCCCGCCGCCCCGGATCGCCCAGAAGAGATCTGGCTCGCGGGACTCGCTCGTCCGCACGAGCTCGCCGTCGGCTGTTACAACCTCGGCCGCGAGGAGATCGTCGATCGTCAGGCCGTGCTTGCGGACAAGAAAGCCGATACCGCCCGCGAGGGTGATCCCGCCGATGCCTACCGAGCCTGTGTCGCCCAGCCCGGTGGCGAGCCCGTACGCGCCCGTCGCGGCGGTGTACTCGCCCGCCGTGATGCCGGGCTCGACCCAGGCCGTGCGTCCGCTCGCATCTACGTCGAGCGCCTTCATACCGGACAGGTCGATGACGACTCCGCCGTCGCTGGTCCCATGGCCCGCGAAGCTGTGCCCGCCGCTACGGACCGTCAGTTCAACGCCGTTCTCCCGCGCGAAGCGGGTGACTCGGGCAACGTCTTGGGCGCCGGCGACCCGCGCGATCGCCAACGGATGACGATCGACGCCCTTGAGAAACACCCCTCGCGCGTCGTCATAGCCGCGATCCTTGGGCGCGATCAGATCGCCCCTGAGCTGCGCGCGCAGGCCGGCTGTATCAATGTCATGGACGGTGAGCGCCATCGGCTTCGATCCTTTCGTTCGGAATCTCCTGGCAGGGGCAGACCCACGGACCGGCTTCACTCATGACCGCGTCGGCATCGCTGCTCGCCATGTCTGCACGGTCGCGCGAGCACCGGTTGCAGCGCTACACGAAGTTCGCGCAAGAAGCGGGCCGTCGTCTGCGAATCTTGTGCGTTCGCCTCCTTGTGCCAGCCGTTGGGCCTTACTACCGTTCGGTTCCGTGAGCATCATGGAGGCGCAGCGGGCCGTCGATCGTGTGACGCACGCGGTGCGCGAGCGAGAGGACGAGCTGGTCGTCCGGATGCTCGAACGGTTCGCTCACGACGTTCCGAACTCCGGCGTTGGCGAGGACCCAGACATGACCGCCGCTGTACGTCTGAGCTGCTACGGCAACCTCCACGCTGCGTTGACACAGCTGGCGCGCGGAGGTAAGCCGTTGCCGTCAGGTCCGCCCATCGAAGCGATCGAGGCGGCGCGGACCTCCGCGCAGGCCGACGTGCCGTTGAACGACCTGCTGCAGACCTATCGGGTCGGTCAAGCAGTCTGCTGGGACGCGATGCTTGACGCCGTCGATGCGATGGCCGACCTCGACGGCCAGCCGCGGAGCGACGCACTGCGCGTGTGCACGCACTATCTCTTCGCCTACGTCGATGCGGTGATCCCGTTTGTCGCCGACGAGTACACGCGCGAGCGCGACCGGCTGCTACGTGGCCGCGAGCAACGGCGGGTCCAGCTCATTCGCGATCTGCTCGACGGTGGCGACGTCGACGGCGGCGATCTGGGCTACGACCTCAACGCCGTTCATCGCGGCGTCGTCGCCTGGGGTCCTGGCGCCGACGCCGAGCTCGGTCGGCTCTCCAACGCCCTTCGTGCACGCGCGCTCGTTGTCGCTGTGAGCGGCCAGACCGTGTGGGGCTGGCTCGCGGGTGGCGACAGCGGCGACGATCGTGCGCTGCGGGCAGCCATCGGACAATGGCCAGGCGGGCTGGCATTCGGGCGTGCGGCCACCGGCCGGGACGGCTTCCGCCGCACCCATCACCAAGCCCGCGCCGCTCACCGTATCGGCGTGGCGATGAGTGCCGCAATCACTCACTTCGATGATGTCGAGCTGGAATGCATGCTCCTCGCCGACGAACGCGCCGCGCGTGCCTTCGTCGTCAACCAGCTCGCACCACTCGATGCCGGTCGCGACGGAGCGAAGCTGCGGAAGACCCTCACCGCGTATTTCGCCTGCTCCTTCAACGCGTCTGCAGCCGCCGCGAAGCTCAAGGTCAACGACCGCACGATCGCCTACCGCCTCAACAACATCGAGCAACTGCTCGGACGGCCCGTGCGCGCACGTCAGACTGAGTTGCAGGCCGCAATCCGGCTCGAGCGCGTGCTCAGCAACCCATCGCAGCGCACGGGCTCCCGCCACTACGACCGTCCTTGACCACCGCGAGCGGTCTGGACGATGCCACGCGAGCTGGAAGGACCAACAGCCGTCAAGCAAGCACCCGGCACGTAGAAGGAGTACCTCGAGCCCTTCGCATCACGTTCGCCGGGGGATACGTTCGCTTCGTGGAGGGCCCGCGCCAACCGCGGCAGCTGTCGCGCGCGGTCCAGCGCAGCTTTCCCAACCGCCACAGTGTGCCAACTCAGGTTCCAGCCGGCGTCGTCAGCGCCCGGACGATCGCTTTCCACGACGAACCGCGCCTGTCCTTTCAAACGGGAAGCACAAGCCCGCGTCGTGACAGCGGGTGAGGTGCCGAGCGCCCCACTGGGCCAGATGACCTACGTTCGAAAACTAGTTCTGCATAGGCGCAGCCGTCGCTCTGCATAGCCGGGTGCCTGCGCCTGGATTCGGCGAGGACGACGTCCGAGCCGGCGAGCGCGTTGTCGCCAACCCGACGCGTGCCCTTCGCGGGTCGTGTGACGCAAGCGCTGGTCCGCCGCTATTTCGGAACAGGTCGCCGGCCGCCGACGCCCGGGCGCGGCCGGAAGTCGGCGACCGACGTTGAATCGATGGGGCTCAGGCTCGCCACGAGGAGAGGATCTCGCTGTGGAGGTCCAGCAGCCGGGGGACGTCATCGGCGTTGGCGCGGCCCATCCCGCATTCGGTGCAGATACCCCAGAGTCGAGCCCCGCCGGGGGAGTCGAGCAGGGCGGCGTCGATGTGCTCGACCTGATCGGCGGTCGTGCCCGGTGTCTGATCGTCAGGGTGATAGGGGACCAGCGCGAAGTCCAGTTCGGTGTCAGAGCCGGCTTGCAGCCCGCCGAGAGGTTCGAAGTACGCGCTGTCGTTGCGGCCCTGGGGCACGGTGAAGGAGACGAAGTTGACCGGCCGCTCGGCAGCGGACGTCACGGCGTTGACGAGGTCGACCTGCATCTGTAGCGACTGAGGCTGCTTGAAGTGCTGATGACCGTAATCGCCGTAACAGAGATGCAGGCCAACCGGGACATCCGCGGGCACGCGCTCGATGCAACGCACGAGACCGGGAGCGATCTGTTCCATCGGCATCTTTGGCCCCATCGCGCCCTCCAAGGCTCCAAACTCAACGGCGACGTCCCACTGGACCGCCACCCGCTCGTGCGGCAGCCGCTCAAGCGCGGTGTCGAGATCGGCGAACAGCGCCTGTTCATAAGACGGCGCGACCCTGGGCAGGGCCTCGGGCACGAACGTCCCCGCCACCGACGCCAGAGGGGTCGGGTATTGCAGCTGAAAGCGCACGTCGGCCGGAATCGCGCCGTCGTTCTGCATCCGCTCAAACGTCGCAAACGACTTGGTGTATTCGTCGGCATAGCCGAGATCGGGCCACTGGATCATCTCGGCCAACGCGTTCTCCGTGAGACGTAGCTGAGGCATATCCGGCGCATCCGGAGCGGTCTCGTAGGCCTGGCCCACCGCGACTGTCTCAAACTCCGGCATCTGCTCGAACTTCCGGGTCTGGAAGCTGATCCAGTAGTTGCGGTCTCCGGTCTCCCCGTCGGTCATCCGACGCACTCCCTCCGGGATCCGTGAACTGATCTCCCGCATCACGGTCTCGGCGTCGGGCAGATTGACCGAACCATTGAAATGAACGCTGGTAGGGGGCACGGCACTCCTCTCGTAGCTTCTCCGCTCGGGCCGTCATATCACGCCGGGCGACGCCGAGGCCAGACGCCCGCGCGCCGGGTACTCGTCCTGCGAAATAGGAGTACCCCCCCACGGCCCCCGCGGGGGGCTGCGGGTGCTCACGTCGACTGAGCCGTGAGCGGACGGCCTCGGCTCGACGCGCGCCAGGGCCCACCGCCAACGATATGGAGGCCTTGAGGACGACCGGGATCAAACACCGGTTCGATTCCGGTCGTCGCCCTCAGTGTTTTGTTCGTCCCAGCGAACGACCGCCCACGTTTCGGCCGACGTATAGCGTCGCTGAATGCGGACACATCAACAGCCGATCACCGCCGGTATGGTGCTTAAACGTTCGCTGAGTCTCGGCACGATGCGCCTCTTTTACACACCCGGCACCGGCCGCCCGTTCAGGGTGGCGTGGCTGCTGGCCGAGGCGGGCGTGGAGTACGACGCGGTGCAGGTCGGTTGGGATGCCCGCGACGCGGCCGAGCACCGGGCGCGCTCGCCGCTGGGCCGCGTGCCCGCGCTCGAGCTCGACGACGGCACGGTCCTGTTTGACTCCACGGCGATCCTGTTGCAGCTGGCCGACCTGTACCCCGAGGCGGGGCTGGTCGGTCCGCTCGGGTCCCAGGAACGCGGCGACGCTTACGCGTGGGCGCTGACCGCGATGATCGAGATGGAGCCCGGCTCGATCCGGTGGGGCCTGGTCCAGGACGAGTCCGGTCGCGCGCAGTACCTGCACTGCGCCGGCGTCCTCGCCGAGGCGCTCACCGGGCGCCAGTTCCTCGTTGGCGAGCGGCTTAGCGTGGCCGATTTCGTGCTGGCCGGCGTCCTGCTAGGGGCTGAGCACTTCGGGCTGTTGCCCGACGGTCCCCCGCGGCTGGTCGAGTACCTGAATGGGCTGCGGTCGCGCCCGCACTTCGTGCCCGCGCTGGAGCACACCGAGTCCTTCTTTCTCAAGCGCGACTCGGCTTAGCGCCGATCACCATGAGGGGGCGCCTGACGCGAGCGGGCTCGCCTCGTGGCAGACACAACCACGGCATTGCCGCCCACGCGGCAGCGTCGATCGGACGGCCTCACGCGGAGAGCGTAGCCGCGCCGACGTGATCCTTCAGACGTCAAGCAGCCGCGCAGCCAAGAGATGACGCCCATGCCAACGGCGCAGCAGTCCACGACGCCCGCGATTGCTTCGACCGTGGCGATATCGCCGAGCGCACGAGCGCAACGGCGAGGAGGGGATCACGCGCGCCGCCGCTGGCCGGCGATTCCTTCGCCGCGATCTGAATCGTCAGGGGCAGCCCGGTCGGGCGATCGCGCTCGCCCGATCCGAGCGTTCGCACCGGCGTTGCTCCAGCCGGAGGACGCCGCACCGCTGCATAGGTATCGCGCCCTTTCGGGAGGCGTTCTTATGAGCCCGGTTTCGGCGAGGACGGCTCCACGGTGGGTGGAGGACTGGGCGGTCCCGTCGTCGCCCGTCACGATGCCTGGGTTTCACGAGGGCCGAGTACCGAGGAACAAGGGTCGGCGCTATCCGGCTGACCCGCCGACCGCCGCTCCTCGTCATCCAGCGTCAACTCGGACACCCTAACCTCGGAATCACCTCGATCTACCTGCAGGGGATCGACAGCTTGGAGATCATCCACACCGTCCACTCACGACCGGCACCCGTGATCCCAGCCACGGCCGGCCTTGGATCGATGCTCTAGATCGCACACAGCCGGGTCGGCAATCGGCCACCCGCCCGCCATCGCACGACGGAGGCGCGTGGCCCTCTTCCCTGCTTAGCCGGCGAAGCGGCGCGGGCGCCGAGGCGTCAGCGCGAGGCCGTTCTTGTCGTCGCTCAATCCGTTGACACACTTTCGTCTGCGAGTGCGATTTATCAGCAGTGGGACCCAATTACGCCAACGCACCAGACGCAGAGCTGATCGGCGCAGGCCGCGCTGATGCATTTGCGGCGGTCTACGACCGGCATGCCGCGGCGATCTACAACTGGGCCCGGCCGAGGGTAGGCGACCACGCCGCCGATCTCACCGCCGAGACGTTCGCCCGCGCCTGGCTCTCGCGCGGCTCGTTCAGGGACCGCGCCGAGGGCTCCGCGTTTCCGTGGCTGCTGGGCATCGCCCAAAACCTGCTGCGCGACTCGCTGCGCAGACAGCGGATCGAGAACAGGGCGAGAGCACGGCTCGGGCTGCCGCGCGAGCTTGCGACCGATGCGGGCTACGAGCTCGTGGAGGAGCGCCTGTCGCTGCCCGCGGCCGCGCTGAATGCGATCGCCGACCTGCCCGAGGCCGACCGCCAGGTGCTCGACCTGCGCGTCGTCGAGGGACGGCCCTACAACGAGATAGCGGCGCAGCTGAGCTGCACCCAGGTCGCCGCACGCCTTCGGGTCTCACGCGCACTACGCCGTCTAAACATCGCAATCGGAGGAAACCAATGAGAACCGATATCCCCGACATCCTTGACACCTACCGCAACCAACTCCACGCCGCGATCGAGCGCGATCTCGCGCGCGGCACCCGCACCGCCCGCTTAAGACGCCGGGCGCTGGCGCTGAGCGTGCCGGCCACAGCGGCGGCCGCCACCACCGCGACCGTGCTCCTGACCGCCGGCGGTGCCTCCGGGCCGAGCCTGGCGAGCGCCGCGATCATCCGCCACGTCCATGCCGAACTGACCGCCCCGCCCGGCCAGATCCTGCACGAGTCCGCCAACGTCACGCTCCCCGATGGTTCCTCGATGCCGTTCGAGCTCTGGGTGCAGCCCGGGACGGGCGTCTACCGCGTCATCAAAGGCGGGCAGGAGGTCAGCCTCTCGGACACCAAGAACGAGATCTACGACCCGTCCACGAACACGGTCACCGTCACGCCGCTCCCGCCAGCGATCCACCAGCGCGAGGTCTCAAAGCGGGGCGACCCGGCGGCCGAACTAAAGCGGATGGCCGACTCCGGCCAGGCCACCGCGACACCGACCACGTACCACGGGACCCCGGCATACAAGCTCAGGGTGAACTCGTCAAGCGACACGCTCCTGAACGGCACCGCGTACGTCGCCCGCAGCGACTACCAGCCGCTCGAGCTCGACTTCGGCGCACATCCAGGCGGGAAGGTCGTGTTCTCGGCATACGAGTACCTACCCGCGAGCGCGGCTAACGACGCCCTGCTCGCTGTCACGAGCGCTCATCCGGGCGCGACGGTCGTGAACCAGCCGTGAACTGATATGGAGAGCTGGTTGTCAAGCCGGGAAGGCTGATTTTTCGCAGTTGCGTTGGTTGGTCGGTGGTTGTTGGGTCGGCTGGGTGGGTGGCGGTCCGGCTTGCTGTGGCGCGACGCGCGGTCAGGCTGATATGCGCGGGTTGGGTACCGCAGGACCATGGTTCGTCGTGGGGAGCCGCTGTCTAGCGTCGGGCGTGGCCACCCTGTCGTCGGGATGGTTGCTCATAGTTCTGTCGCGGGTTCCCCGCGCGTGCCGGGCCGCCACCGACCCAGCCGACGGGATAGGACGAATGTCTCGGTCTGGGTTCACTCGATTCGATCCCAGTCTGCGCTGCTGCCCGGTCGTGTTCTCGGACGGGACCAGCCCGAGGTAGTCATCAGCTGCTCGGCCTTGGCGAAGCGCTCAAAGTCGCCGATCTCTGAGCACAATCCAACCGCGGTGAGCGTGTCGATCCCGCGCAGGCAGCGCAACCGCGCCGAGCTGTAGACGAGACTGAACAGAGCGTCCGGTCAGCGTCGGAAGGGGCCGGTTTGATCGGAGAGCGTCGCAGGGGGTTCAGTGCCCTGGCTCAGCTGCCGATGAGATCAGTGCAAGCCGCTCGTCGGCCGGCACGCGGGCGCCGATCGGCGCGTGCTGCCCGCGATCGCCACATCCAAGGTATTGGAGTCCCGCGTATGCCGTCAGCCCCGCACATGCTTCCGACGTCGATCGCCGACGGAGCGGCTCCCGGGCTGAAGTACCGCCTCGAAGGCGAGCTCGTCCCGGTGCTGCACATGGAGCTCGACGGGCAGACGTCGGTGTATTTCGAGCATCACGTCCTGCTGTGGAAGTACCCGACTCTGGAGATCGGCCTGCATCCCCTCAAGAAGGGGCTCAAGCGCCGCGTGTTCGGCGGGATGCCGCTGCTGCTGCTGGAGGTCCAGTCCGCCGGTGAGGTCGCTTTCAGCCGCGATTCGCCGGGCCATGTCGCGGCGATCCACCTTCCGGCTGGGCAGGGCATCATCGTCCGTGAGCATCAGTTCCTGGCGGCGACCGGCGGGGTCCAGTACGACTACAGCCGCATCAAGGGATTCGCCAACATGTTGAACGGCGGTGGCTTCTTCGTCGACGAGTTCTTCGCCGGAGACCAGGAAGGCGTGGTCTGGATCCATGGCTACGGCAACGTGTTTGAGAAGATGCTTGACGCCGGCGAGTCGATCGACATCGAGCCCGGCGGCTGGGTCTACCGCGATCACTCCGTGCAGATGAGCCAGCAGGTTGTGGGCTTCAAGAGCGGGCTGTTCGGTGGCGGCGGCGGGAACCTTGTCTTAACCGCTTCACCGGCCCCGGGCGAGTCGGCCTGCAGAGCGCCTACTACGTGCCGCCGGCCCCCGAGGGCACCAACTCCTCGTCGAGCGGCAACGGCAGCGGCGGAATGATGGGCATGGTCGGCAACTTGCTCGACAACTAGCCCCTCGCGAAAGCTTGGACGCCCTATGAGCACCGCCAGCCGCCTGCGCCGCCAACGCGCGCGTGAGCAGATGCACGCCGCCGACTCGGCGTCCCGCTCCGCCGTCAGCTCGCAACCCCCGCGCACGCCGGGGATGCGGGCTCGGCTGAGGTACGCGTTCGACAACTCGATGTCGCACGGGCCCAGCGCCCTGATCTGGTACCTCGCGGCGGCGGTGCTCGTGGTCGTACTCGCGTTCGCGGGGCTGATCCTGATCTTCGGCGCGGGTCCGACCCATAACCCGATCACGGCGATCTACAACGTCCTGCTGCACACGATCGACACGGGCACGCAGGCGAACGACACCGGCACGACCTACGAGGGGCTGGATCTGGCGGTGACGGTGCTGGGCATCTTCATCTTCAGCGCGTTCATCGGCGTCCTGGCCAACAGCATCGACAGCCGGCTGCAGGATCTGCGCAAGGGCCGCTCGGTCGTGCTCGAGCAGGACCACACCCTGATCCTCGGCTGGTCAGACAGCATCTTCACGATCCTCTCGGAGCTCGCAATCGCCAACGAGAGCCGTCACAAGCCCAGCGTGGTGATCCTCGCCGACCGCGACAAGGTCGAGATGGAGGACGCGATCCGCGCCCGGGTGCCTGACCTGCGCGGCACCAAGGTCGTCTGCCGCACCGGCGACCCGATGGTCGGCAACCTCGAGCGCGTCAACCACGGAGCCGCCCGCTCGGTGATCGTGCTGGCCCCGGAGAGCGAGCAGCCCGACGCGATGGTGATCAAGACGATCCTCTCGCTGACCCGCGGCCAGGAGCACCGGGAGGCGCCGTACCACATCGTGGCCGAGATCTCCGACGCCCGCAACCTCCAGGCCGCACAGCTGGCCGGCGGCGCCGAGACCGTGATCCTGGACAAGGGGCTCAGCGTCAGCCGCCTGATCGTGCAGACCTCTCGGCAGTCCGGGGTGGCCTTCGTCTACCAGGATCTGCTCGATTTCGACGGCGATGAGATCTACATGCGCGCCGACGAGCGGATGGTGGGGCAGACCTACGGCGACGCGCTCTTCGCCTATGAGGAGTGCTCGGTCATCGGGATCCGGTACGCAAGCGGTGGCACGACCCTGAACCCGCCGATGGATTCGGTGATCGGCCCCGGCGATCAGCTGATCGCGATCGCCGAGGACGACTCGCTGCTGGACATCGCCGAACCGCTGCGGGCCGTCGTCGACAAGAGCGCAATCTCGCTCAGCTCGCCGGAGCCCGGCGAGGCCGAGGTGACGCTGGTCCTGGGCTACAACCGCCGCACCGCCATCGTGATCTCCGAGCTTGATGAGTACGCCGAGCCGGGCTCACGGGTCGAGGTGGTGGCGACGAGCCCTCCGGAAGAGGAGGACTTTCTGCGTGAGGTCGGTCCGGTGTCGAACCTCACGGTCTCCCTGCGCCGCGCCGACACCATGGACCGCACCGTGCTGGACAGCCTGGAGATTCCCGATGCCGATCGCGTCGTCGTGATGTGCGACTCCGAGGAGCTCTCGCGCCAGCACGCCGACGCGCGCGTGTTGATCACGCTGCTGCACCTGCGGGATATCGCCGACCAGACCGGCGCCGACTTCACGATCGTCTCGGAGATCCTGGAGGAGGCTGACCGCGAGCTCACCCGGGTCGCCAATGTCGATGACATCATCCTGTCTGAGCAGGTGACCAGCTATCTGCTGGCCCAGATCTCCGAGAACCGCGACCTACACGAGATCTTCGACGAGCTGTTCCAGTCCGAGGGCTCAGAGATCTACATGCGGCCGGTGGACGCCTACGTCACCGGCGAAGGCGAGGTGACCTTCGCCACGCTGGTGGAGGCCGCTCGACTGCGCGGGGAGACGGCCTTCGGTTACCGGGTCGCCGCCCACGCCGACGACGCCGCGCAGTCCTTCGGCGTCCACGTCAACCCGTCGAAGTCCCGCCTGTTCGGCGCCCACAGCACCGACCGTCTGATCGTGCTCGCCGAAGATTAGACGGGCGCTCCACGGCGTTGGCTAGCGGTACTCGTCGGGATCCGTGTCCGCAACCATGTGCCGAACCAGGCAAATCTGAGGGTCAATCAGACGACCTCAGATCACAGAATTCCCAGTAAGCACGGGCTGCAGCACCCTACTGCAGGCCCTCATAATCCGTCGCGCGCAGGTTCGAGTCCTGCCCGGGCCATCGGGAAGTGCCCGGTTCGGCAGGTTTCGCTCGTCAGGCGTTTCCGCGGAAACGCCCAATGTGTCCCCTGTGTGTTCAGCGGTCAGCGTACGTTTGGGGAGTGAGCCGATAATGCGAGACGCAGCGCTGGCGCTGATTCGATCCGTCAGTCCGCCGTTGTCTGTCGCGGAAGTGTTTCTCCTCGTTCTGTCGGCGGTGGCCAAAGATCAGCCGGTGCTTGCTCGATGAACAAATGGATGTCCGGGTTCGCCGGCGGTCTGAACCCATGGCGGGCATACAGGCCATGCGCATCGGCGGTCGCGAGTGCCCAGCGGCGGAGGCCCTGGAGCTGCGGATGGGCGAGGACACAGGAGACAAGGAACTTCCCCAGCCCGCGACCGCGGTGGGCTGTCTCGATGTAGACGTCTCCGAGGTAGGCGTAGGTCGCAAGATCGGTCACCACACGCGCAAACCCCGCCTGCTGACCGGAGGGCTCGTACAGGCCAAACGGCAGTGAGTTGACGATCGAGCGCTGAACTACGTCGCGCGGGATGCCTGTCGACCAGTAGGCGGTGGAGAGGAAGCGGTGGATGCGGTCGATGTCAAGGCGAACCGGATCGGTGGACACGACATATCCGTCCGGGGCGACCCATTCACAGGGACTATCCATCCCCCGATTCTTTCAAAGGCTCCCCAGGAGCCCGAGGTGCGTCCAGACCAGCCATGCGCTGAACGGACGGTCGCTCCGGTCATCCGACAGGCCGACCGCTCACGATCGCGTGGGCGCGACGAAGGACGCGTCCGTCACGCCGCCCTGTCCGATAGGAGGGCGGACACCCGTCGCAAGCCCGCGGCGCTGCCCAGGCAGGACGAAGTCGACGAAGGCAGCGTTCCAACCCCGGTCGGGCTGTCGGTCCCCAGCGCGCGCACGAACCGAGATGACACCGTCGAGACGTCAGCCGAGTGTCGTGACGATCGCCCTCAGTTGATAGGGAGAGTCCGTCATCAGGAGCAGGCGAGCGCGGGTTGGCGCGCGCGGATAGGATCGCGGCCGTGGCCGCCGCCTCGATCGTCCCGGTGCAAGCGCGGGACCAAGCGAGGGCGATCTTGACCATCGTGTCGGCGTTTGCCAACGATCCCGTCGAGCGCTGGTTGTTTCCCGATCTGGCGGAATATGAGGCACGTTTCGGCGAGTTCGTCGCGGCGTTTGCGGGCGACGCCTTCGCTCAGTCGACGGTCTGGACATTGGGTGACCTTCGCGCGGTTGCGCTGTGGCTGGCACCCGGAAGTGGTGTCGATGAGACGGCGATCGCCGCCGTGCTCACAGACGCCGTCGATCCAGAGCAACATGAGGATATGTTCTCGGTGTTGGAGCAGATGGATAGAGCGCATCCAACCTTCGAGCATTGGTATCTGCCGTGGCTGGGCGTCCTTCCGGATGAGCAGGGCTCGGGCCTGGGTGGCCGATTGCTCGAGCACGGCCTCGGGATAGTCGACCAGCATCACCTGCCCGCCTACCTGGAGACACCAAATCCGCGCACCATCGTGTTCTACGAGCGACACGGGTTCGCGGTGACCGCCGAGTCGCGCTCCGGGTCCTGCCCGCCGGTCACCTCGATGCTCAGAGACGCTCGCTAGAGATCTGCCGGCCTGGACTTGATCTCGGCGTCGCACGAGCACTCCGAAGCGGACCCTTGTTTCAGCGTCGGGGCCGATCGCGCCGACGCTGCCGCTAAAGGCACTGTCATCTGGTAGCACGTACGGCTTCGCATGTGCCTCGATCCCGGCCCGCATAAGCTGCTTCACCATCCCTGTTGGGCCATCCGGTCGGACCGGACCTCCACTATCTTCAAACCACCTGTGGAGCGCCCGCCCACAAAGACGGCGCCCACTGGTTTCGAGACGCCGTCATCGTGACCACTCGTTTCAGATTCCGACTCTCCTAGCGGGCGTGGGCTCACCGGGAAGGTTGCCTCGCCAGGGCTGCGCAATCGCCGAGAGCCCTTAGCCTCTCCTTGCCGGGATCGCGTGGCTCTTTGCGGGAGGGTTCGTCGGCGACCTGTGCCGCAGCGGAAATCGCTGTGCGTGCGATTGACCGATGAGTTCGCCGCGGCGGTCCGGTCTAGCCGGACAATGATCAGCCCAACCAGAAGGGAATCGCGACCATGAAGCTGACGACCATGACTCAGGCTCAGACCGACCGACCCGGAGGCAGGTAGATGACACGCACACGGATTCACAACCTCTCGATCTCGCTGGACGGCTTCGCCGCCGGCGAGGGGCAGCGCGCCGATGCTCCCATGGGGCACGCCGGCAGACGGCTTCACGAGTGGATGTTCGCCACCCGCTTCGGCGCGTCGATCGTGGGCGCTGCCGGGGGCAGCGAGGGCACCGACTATGCAATCGCCTACCAGCACGAGCCGGGGATCGGTGCGGAGATCATGGGCGCGGGCAAGTTCGGCCCGCCGGGCTGGCAGGACGACGCCGACTGGAAGGGATGGTGGGGTCCCAATCCGCCGTTCCACACGCCGACCTTCGTGCTCACCCACCGGCCGCGGTCGCCGATCGAGATGGAGGGTGGCACCACCTTCCACTTCCTCCACGCCTCGCCGGCCGAGGTCCTCGACGTCGCGCGGGAGGCAGCCGGCGGCCAGGACGTGCGCATCGGTGGCGGCCCGACCGTCGCCCGCGATTTCATCGCGGCGGGACTCGTCGACCACGTCCACCTCGTCCAGGTGCCGATCGTGCTCGGCCGTGGGGTGCGGCTGTGGGACGGCCTCGAAGGGCTCGAGGTGGATTACGACGTCGAGGCGGTCTCGACACCCAGCGGCGTCACGCACCTCACCTTCACCCGGTCCGGTTAAGTCAAGGTAAGAGCGAACGTGCGGACCGTGGCCGGCGGACGGTCGAGATCGACTGGGCAAAGAGCCGGAACCTCGAGCTCAACCTGTCATCGGGCGATGTGGCGAGCCTCACGTGCAGCGCGCGTCCGCCCAACGCCGGCTTGACCGGTCCAGCCCTCCGCAGCCACGAGCGCGATGAGCCGTCGAGCGTCGCGGCGCGTCAGCCGATCCGCTCAGCCAGGGAAACGATGATCCCCTCTGGCCCGCGCACGTAGGCCATGCGCCACACGTTCTCGTGCTGACCGATCCCGCCGACCAGGCCGTAGCCGTCCGCAGCCAGCCGGTCGACCGTCGCCTGCAGGTCGTGGACTTCGAAGGCCACGTTGCGCAGCCCCAGTTCGTTGGCCATGGCGGTGGGCGACCCTGGCTCGTGGTCGGGCCAGACGAAGCTCGACAGCTCCAGCCCAGGACCTCCCTCGGGCGGCCGCAGCATCACGATGTGGCTGCGGGAGCCGGGGATCCCAATGACGGTATCCACGAACTCGCCCTCTACGAACGTCCGGCCGTCGACCTCGAGGCCCAGCCCAACGAAGAACGCGGTCACCGTGTCCAGGTCCGCGACAGTGATGCCGACATGGTCGAAACGTCGTATGTGCGACATGAGGTACATCCTCCGGATCTCTTGGTGTCGTGGGACGCGCCGGTCGAGGCCCGTCAGTTGGTGAGCGGAGCCGGCCGGCGGTTCTCGACATGGAATCGCGCATTCAGCTCCTGAATCGTCGCGCGCAGGTTCGAGTCCTGACCGGGCCATCGGGAGGTGCCCGGTATCGGGCAGGGTTCGCTGGTCGGCGTTTCCGCGGAAACGCCGAACTGTCCCCTATGTTCCCGTACCGCCTCCCCCGCCGCCGCTGGGTCCCGAAGAAAGGTCGGCCATGCGTGGACGGGACGAAGCAGACCACCGGCCGGCTAAACGGCGGGCGCTCCGTCGGTCAGCCGGCCGATAACTCCAGCAGGGCGACGACGGCCTCGACGGCCGCGTCCTCCAGGGCCGGCGCGCTCTCGGGGCATCCTCGTGCGATGACGTCGAACACCAGGTCGTGGACCGCGCCGACGGCCGCCGCGTAGCGGCTGGGCGGGATCGCCGGCCAGCGCTGGTCATGGCGCGAGCTTTCATGCCAGAGCTCGAGCATCGCGGCGATCTGGCGGTGTGCGGCGAGGCGGGCGTGGAGTCCGGCGGGGCCAGATGCCGGGAGCTCGATCAGCATGCAACGGGCGAACTCGGGCTCGTGGGAGGCCAGATCGAGGTAGGCAGCGATCCCGCGCCGGAGCTGGACCAGCGGTGCCACGTCGGCGGAGCTGACTGCCCATGGGCCAACCCGTTCCAGGATCAGGTCGACGCCCTCGGCATGGGCAGCGAGAAAGCATTGCTCCTTGTCGGCGAACTGGGCGTAGAAGGACTGGCGGGAGACGCGCGCGCGGTCGACCACGTCGGCGATCCGGACGTTGGCGTAGCCGAGCTCAGCGACGACCGCGACCATCGCCCGCAACAGGCGCTCGCGCTGGGCACGCGCGACCTCCTGCGGAGGAAGGGAGCCGCGACCCCGCGGCAGGCCGCGCTGGGCGTGGACCTCGGCGAGGTTGCTCACGCTTTCTAGTGTACGCTGTAGTTCTGCTGTACTGCTCAGTACTGTTGATCTTGTGACGGCGCCTGCATTCCTCCAGACCATCGACACCGTCACGCGGGCTCGGGGCGCTTTGCGGGGCGTCGACCGCTGGTTTTACCCGCAGCGTTTCGTTCGGTGGACCGACTCGATGCCCGAGCGCTACATGATCGATCTGCCGCTGGCACCGTCGATCCTGCTGACCTGCTCGCCTGAGGACTGTCGCGCGATCTTCACCGAGCGTGACGGAGCGCTGCTCTTCGGCGAGGGGCTGCGGCGTCTAGCGCCGCACGAGCCGATGTTCGGCCACGACGCGATCGACGCGCTGGACGGGGAGCAGCACACGCGCTTTCGCCGTCAGCTGACGGCAGCCTTCCACGGGGAGGCGCTGAAAGGGTACGAGCGTGGGATCGTGGAGGTGACCGAGCGGCACGTAGCGAGCTGGCCGGCGGGCGAGCCGGTGCGCTTCACGGAGCTCGCCCGCGAGCTCGCGCGCGACGTGATCGCCACCACCGTCTTCGGGGTGACCGAACCGCGGCGAGCTCGGCGCCTGCAGATCGCGCTCGACCGTCTGGACCGCGCGCTCAACTCCATCGAGCTGGGTGCTCGCTTCGCCGCCGCGATCCTGATGCGGGGGCGGTGGGCTCCCTACCCGAGGATCGAGTCGATCCACGCCGAGATCGCGGACGTGACCCGAGAGGAGATCGCGGCCCGGCGCGAGGCCCCCGGCGTCGAGCGTCACGACTGCCTCGAACGCTTCCTCAAACTCGATCCAGACACGGAGAGCGCCCTGACCGACGACGAGATCATCGCCGCGATGCGCGTCCTGGTGATCGCCGGCTGGGCGACGACCGCCAACACCCTCGCCTGGATCGCCGAACGACTCGTCCGTCACCCCCACGCGCTGGCGGAGTGCCGGGCTGAGGTACGCAGCGGCAACGGCAGCGGGTATCTGACGGCCACCATCCAGGAGACGCTGCGGATGCGCCCGCCGGTGCCGGTCACCCTGCGTTACGTGGCCCGCGACTTCGCCCTCGACGGGCTGCTGGTGCCCCGAGGCACTCTGATTGCTGCCGACATCGAGCGGATGCACTACCGGCCAGAGGTCTACCCGCAGCCCCGGACCTTCCGGCCAGAACGATTCCTGCAGACGCGCCCCGGGACTTACACATGGATCCCATTCGGCGGAGGCGTGCACCGCTGTATCGGCGCCGGGTTTGCGCTCACCGAGGCCCGTCTGATCCTGCACACCCTCCTCCGACATTGGACCTTCGCGACCGATCCCGCCTCCGGCGAGCCGTCTCGACGCACGACGCTGATCACCGCCCCCGCGCGCGGGGCCGTGGTCACCCTGCGACCGGCCGGGCAACCCGGCGGGTGATCGAGGGATCGCTGCCGCCAGCCGAGGACGATCGCGCGCCTGAGTGCACGGCGGCTAGTTGACGGCGGTGCCCGCCTCGGCCTCGAGTTGGTGGGAAACGGCGAACGCGACGAGGGTGAACATCGTGATCGAGATGCCGACGATCGTGAACGTGTAGACGCCGTCGGTGCTGTTGGCACTGTGGACGAGCGCGGCGAGACTGATCGCCTCAGTGCTGGTGGCGTAAACGGTGAAGGTGGCGATCTTCAGGAGCACGCCGGCGCGCCAGATCGCGCCGCGGAGCGCAGCCAGCTCGACGAACCCCGCGATGACGAGAGCCGGGATCGTCGCGGCGACCGCGGAGTAGAAGTCCGAGCCGATCGGGTGGCGTTTGCCGTACCACCCGAGGAGGACCGCGACGGTGACCGGGATCCAGACGAGGACGGCTGTCACAGCCTGCACCTGCCACCACAGCCTGGTTCTATCGGCCGATCGGCGCCCGTGCTCGGCAATCAGCCTGTCGCCCTCGACCCGGAACCACTCGTTCTTGGCCGCACCCTCTGCGTTGAGCTGCCGGAGGCGGCGCTCGAATCCGAGTCTGCGCTTGTTCAGCTGGACGACCTGCTCGGGCGTGAGCAGCGGCCGCTCGGTCTCGTCGTCCTCGATCGCTTGCTGCTCTCGCTGGAGCTCGAGGAAGCTCTGCTGGTGCTGCTCAGACCACTGCTGGCGGTCGCGCTGCAGTTCCTGGAACCTGGCCAAGGACTCCCCGGGCTGCGCGCGGGCCGTTCCGAGCACGCGTGGCACGATACTGGCGGGGCCTGACGGCTCAAGGGCGTCGGGCGGCGGCATGACCGTGCCACGTCGCACTGCGGTTGGCGGCGTGGCACGAGGCCCGACCCGTACGTCAGGCCACTGGCGGTGTTAGCAGCTGATGATCGTCGCCGGTCGGGGTGTAACTGGTTGTCTTGGGCGGGTTGCTCTGGAGCATGAGGACCGGAAGCATCTCGATAGCCCGCCAGCGCGTACATGGGCATCTATGGCCGATTCTGCAGACGGGCGTTGCCGCGGTCGGAGCGTGGTATGGCGCCGTGCTGTTGGGTGTCGAGCATCGTCCGGCGTTTGCCTCGATTGCGGCGGTGATCTCCCTGGGCGCGGCGTTCGGCGAGCGCCGACAACGAGCGGTGCAGTTGATCGCGGGGGTGATGCTCGGGATCGTGCTGGCCGACCTGCTGATCCGGGTGATCGGAACCGGTTTGCCGCAGATCGGACTCCTGGTCGTGCTCGCGATGCTTGCCGCGGTCATCCTCGGAGGCGGCGAGCTGCTGGTGACCGAGGCGGCCGTCTCGGCAATCCTCGTATCGACCTTGTCTTCAACGCCCGAGGTGCGCCTGCTCGACGTGCTGATTGGGGGTGCGGTGGCCCTCACAGTCCACACGCTGGTGTTTCCGCCCGATCCAGTATCCGCGGTCGCGCGGGCAACCAACTCCGTGTTCGGGGAGCTGGGAGCAATCTTGCGAGATGGCGCTGGGGCCTTGGCCGCCGCTGATCCACGGCCCGCCGAGGCCGCAGCGGACGCCGCCGAGAACGTCGAGCGCCACCTGGCCGAGCTGACGCAGGCGCTTCTCACCGCCAGCGACACGGCACGCTGGGCGCCGCTGCGGCGCGGATCGCGCACCGAGTTGGGCCGCTACGCCCGGACTGTGCCGCACGCCGATCTGGCGGCTCGCAGCGTGCGAGTACTCGCGCGCAACGTCCGGCGCTACGTGCGTGCGGGGAACCCCCCGCAATCCGAGCTGGCGGACGCGGTGCGCGATCTCGGCCTGGCGGCCTGGGAGCTGCCGGCGCAATTCGACGAGCCCTGGCGCAGCGGTGACGTTCTCCGCCTCGCGTTGCAGGCGGCCGGCCGAGCGACCGCTGCCGCGACAAGCGACCCGAGCATCGCGCTCAGCGACATCGCCGGCCAGGTGCGGTCGATCGCGATCGATCTGGTGAGGGCCTCAGAGGCCGGCGAGACCGATCACGGCGCGCTCACCGAGGCGCCCACCGAGGAACTGCTGGCCGCGCTGCCGCTGCCCGAGCCTGCCGCGCGCGCGTAGCCCGCCTCCCCGACGTCGCCGTGGTTCGCCCGGATCTACAACCGCTGCGCCGAGCATCATTCGGTTCCGGGCCAGCGCGCGGCGCTCGAGAGCGGGAAACCGAGATGCGTGAGCTTGTCCGGGTTGATGATCGAGCGAATCACCTGGATGACCCCGTCGCCGACCTCGAACACGAACACGTTGATCAGCCGTCCGTCGGCATCGAAGTTGAGCGTGCCCGGCGCGCCATTGATCAAGGTTGGCTCGACGCGGACGCCGGCCTCGCGGAACCGATCGCGGCCGGTCCGCAGCAGGCGTCCGACGCGATCGCGCCCGTGGATCGGCCGCGGGAGGCCCTGCCCCTTGCCGCCACCGTCGCCGCAGAAGACGACATCGGCGGCGAGCAGCTCGACCAACTGGTCGAGCTCGCCTTGGTCAAACGCGTTCAGGAACCGACTCGCGAGCTCCTGCTGCAATTCTCGATCGACCTCGTACCGGGGCTTGCCGTTGTCGATTCGCTTGTGGGCTCGTGCGAGAATCTGGCGGCAGTTCGTGTCGCTCTTGTCGACGATCTTGGCGATCTCGTCGTAGGGGTACTCGAAGACCTCACGCAGCAGGAAGACCGCCCGCTCTACCGGGGTCAGCGTCTCCAGCAAGACCAGGAACGACATCGATAGGGAATCCGACGACTCGGCAAGCTCGGCAGGTTCCGGCTCGGCGGAGGTGATCAGCGGCTCCGGAAGCCACGGACCGAAGTACGTCTCACGCCGAACGCGGGCGGAGCGCAGCTCGTCAATGGCCAGGCGGGTCACGACGGTGGTCAAGAAGCCTCGCTCCGACTCGACCCGAATGCCTTGCACCCTGCTGCGCGCGAGCCGCAGGAACCCCTCCTGGACGACATCTTCGGCGTCAGCCACGCTCCCGAGCATCCGGTAGGCGATCGAGAACAGCAGCGGTCGCAGCTGCTCATACGACGTCGCGTCTGTCTGTTGCCTCATATCTCCTTCTTGGATACCACCGTCGTCAGCAGTCCGTGTCGCTGTCACAGCGCGAGCCGCGGTTTCGTCCTAGAGATCGCAATCCATCGAGCGACGAATCGAGAGGAGCAGCCAATGCGAATCCTCGTAACCGGAGGGACCGGCCACCTGGGAACCCAGATCGTCTCCGGCCTCCAGCGGGAGGGCCACCACGTGCGCGTCCTGGCGCGTCAGCCGCGCGGCGACTCCGGTGTGGAATGGGCCAGCGGTGATCTGGCGAACGGCAAGGGCGTTCGGGAGGCCGTCGCGGGGGTCGACGCGATCGTTCATGCGGCCACCAACTCACCGGCGGCCCGCCGGGGGCGGTTCAAGCTCCGTGATTTCCTCAGCTCGCCGGCGGACGTGGATGTCGACGGGACGAAGGCGCTGCTCTCGGCGGCTGAGCGCGCCGGAGTCCAGCACTTCATCCACGTCTCGATCGTCGGCCTGCATCACATGAGGCGGTTGCCCTACTCCCGCCGCAAGCTGGAGGCCGAGGAACTCGTCAGCAACTCCGGCGTGCCGTGGTCGATCGTTCGGGCGACCGGTTTCTACTGGCTGCTGGAGCGAATGTTCGAGAACATGACCAAGCAGCCGATCCTCGCGATGCCCGCGCACGCCTGCATGGCGCCCGTCGACTCCGATGAGTTCGCCGAGTTCGTCGTTGAGTGCGTTGCCAACGGGCCGGGCGAGCCCTCAGATTTCGCCGGACCGCAGACGCTGAGCATGGTCGAGCTGATGCAGCAGTACCTGAGCGCTCGCGGTCAGCAGCGACGCGTCCACAGGGCGCCGCTCCCGAAGAAGGCCCAGGCCGCGATGACCGCTGGAAACACATCGCCCAACGCTCGGCTCGGCAAGACGACCTGGGCGGAGTGGCTGCACCGCTCCTCACAGAGCGGACGACTCGACTTCGGGAGTCCAACCTCATGAGCACAGTCGTGACCGAGGACCGCGGCGCGGTCCGCCACGTCGTGCTTAACCGTCCGGGGAAGCGCAATGCGATGAACCGTGAGCTGCTGCTCGAGCTCGGTGCGGCGCTGCGCGAGGCCGCCGCAGACGGTGACGTCCAGTGCGTGGTGCTGCGCGGCGAGGGACCGGCATTCTCCGCGGGCGCTGACCTGGGCGAGCTTGCCGTCGCGGCGGGTGGACCGGGTCGCTCCTTTCGCAAGGTGTTCCTCGACTGTGCCAATGCCTGCGAGGAGATGACCAAGCCGGTCGTCTGCCAGATTCACGGCATGTGCGTGGGCGGGGCCCTCGAGGTTGCGCTGGGTTGCGACCTGCGGATCTCCTCGATCGACGCCCGGCTCGGGCTCCCGGAGGTCCGGTTCGGAGTCATCCCCGACGTGGGCGGCTCGACCCGCCTGCCCGCTGTCGTCGGGCTGGGCAGGGCCAAGGAGTTGATCATGACCGCCCGGTTGATCGACGGATCCGAGGCCGAACGCATCGGCCTGGTCAACCGCGTGGTCGCACCCGATCAGCTCGAGCGGGCAACCCAAGAGCTGGTCGATGAGCTGCTCGCCAACTCGCCGGTGGCCGTCGGGCGCGCGAAGCGGGTGATCGACGCCTCGGCACGCCCCGCGCTCGCCTCGAGTCTGGAGCTGGAGGTGGCGGTGCAGGAGTACTGCCTGGCCGCCGTGCACGCGTGAGAATCGTGGTGACTACGGCATTACGACCGCCGCGAGACGCCGCAGTACTACGACGAGATCGGCTGATTGGACAGTCCCAACCGACCTTCGTGGAAGAGCCCAGTACGCGCGTCTGCTGTGCCTTGGCCTGCCACCGTGGGCCGCCCGATCCCGAAAGCGCGAGATCTATGTCGAGGCTACGTGGATGGGGCTCGTCCGCGGTCACGCCTGAAGACGGGGCAGGCCTCGGCTTGCACCTGCGACGATGGGCGCGTGAACGTGTCCGCGGCCTACGAGTCAGTCGTGGCGGAGGTCAAGGGGTCGCTGCCGCCCGATGCGGTCGTCGTCGATGCTCACACCCACCTTGGCAGAGACGAGGATGGCCAGGCGCTCGAGCCCGCGGCGCTGATCGGGTTTCTCGATCAGGTCGCGCCGTCGGCGCGGGCCTGCACATTCGCACTGCACGATCCCGAACGGTCGCCCGGGTACCGGGTCCCCAACGACCGGGTGCTCCGGTGGGCCCAGGAGTCGGCGGGCCGCCTGTACCCGTACTGCCGACTCGACCCGGCTGAGGATCCGGTGGCCGAGGCCGAGCGCTGCCTGGCCCTCGGCGCGCGCGGAATCAAGCTGCACCCGCGGGCGCAGGCGTTCGGGTTCGGTGACGAGGCGGCCGACTCGATCTGGAAGGTAGCGAGCGAGGCACAGGTCCCGATCCTCGTCCACGCGGGCCGCGGGATGCCCCGGATGGACGCGCTCGCGGACCTCGCGCTGCGCTACCCGGACGTGGCGCTCGTGCTCGCGCACGCCGCGATCGCCGATCAGGGGATGTTCGCCTCGCGGCTGGCCGATCATCCGAGCGTCGTCTATGACACGTCCACCTTCTCCGTGTTCGACCAGATCGAGCTCTTCGCCCGCGTCCCCGCCGAGCGGATTGTGTTCGCCTCGGACGTTCCCTACGGACGCCCGATAGGCGCCCTGCACAGCGCGCTGCGAATCGCGGCATACGCCGGTTTGGACGATCGAGAGCGAGCGCGTCTCATCGGCGGCACCATGACCGACATCCTGGAGGGCCGGCCATTGGCGGCCCCCAAGCCGCCGAGGGTGGCGCAGATCCGTCCGGTCAGCGGCAGGCTGACGCGCGTCAACGCTTACCTGATGATGTCGTTTGCCGCCGCAATGGGCTCGGGACCGCCGCCTGACTTCACCCGCAGCCTGCCGTTTCTGGCGATGGCCCGCGCGGGATGCCGCGACCCCGACCCGGGGCAGGTCGGTCCAACGCTCGAGCGGGTCGACGAGCTGCTCTGCGCCGCCGAGCACCTCCTGGCGGCCGACGGCGAGCAGGCTCGCGCTGCGCTCGGGCTTGTGATGGCGGCCGGCGTGATCGCCGCCACCGAACCGCTCGCCGCGGCGGGCTGATCCCGGCGATAATCTGCCGGGTGGTCGACTGGGGAGCCGGCAACTATGAGACGACCGCGGCGGAGCTGGAGCCCGTCGCCCGGGCGGTTGTGCGCCGAGCTGCGCTGTCGCCGGGGGACGAGGCCGTGGATCTCGCCTGTGGCACCGGGAACGCAGCGCTGCTGGCGGCCGCGCAGGGGGCCCGGGTGGTCGGGGTCGACGCGGCGCCGCGACTGCTTGAGATCGCACGTGAGCGGGCGCTGTCTCAGGCGGTCAAGCTCGACCTTCGCCAAGGCGACCTGCTCGCGCTACCGATCGACGACGCGACCGCCGACGTCGTCGTGTCGGTCTTCGGCGTGATCTTCGCGAGCGACCCGGAGCAGTCGTTGCGGGAGATCGCGCGCGTCCTACGTCCCGACGGCCGCGCGCTGCTCAGCGCCTGGGTTCCCGCCGGCCCGATCGATGCGATGCTCGGCGCGATGGGACGGATCGTCGGGCGGATCACCGGGTCCCCGGCCCCCCGGCGCTTCCCCTGGTTTGACCCCGATGTGGTCGGCCCGCTCGCCGCCCGGGTGGGGCTCGCGCTTGAGAACACGACCTCAGGCGAGCTGCCGATCCGCGCCTCCTCTCCGCAAGCCTACGTCGCCGATGGCCAGGAGCACCCGATGGCGCTCGCGATCCGCCCGCTCATCGAGCAGGCCGGCGCCGTATCCGAGGTGCAAGCGGCGATGACGGCTGTGCTGCGCGAGGCCAACGAGGATCCCGGCGCGCTCCTCGTACACAGCCCCTACGTGGTGCACGAGCTGCGCGTCAGGCGAGCGCGAAGCGGTTCCAGTGCACGCGGATTGTCTCGCTGAACTCGGTGACCACGAGCAGGACGTGGCCGCAATGCCGGCAGCGTCCGACCGAGCTGGGGGCTCGCGCGTAGACCACGAGCTCGGCGACAGCGAGCGTGCCAGCGCAGTAGCCGCACGTCCCCCGGGCAGTGGTCATGTCCTGTCCCAGGTGCTGTTGCAGCTGTCCGGCGAGGACGTTTCCGTCGAGCGCTTGCTCGTCCATGGCTCAGCCCGTGGGTCCGAAGCGCTCGGTCTTGATGCGATCGGGAGGGTGCCGGCGGTCGACCATGCGCTGGCTGATCGCCTCCACGAAGCCGGTCGGCCCGCAGATGTAGATCCACGGTTGGTCGCTCGCCGGCCATGCGTGTTCGTCGAGCAGCGCGTCATCGATCCGCCCCCGGTGTCCCGTCCAGTCCTGCGGCCACGACCGCGTCAGCACCACCTGGACGTCGAGGCCCGGCTGGTGTGGGCCGTCCAGCAGTTCCCGGCGGTAGATGATGTCGTCCAGCGAACGCGCCGAGTAGAGCAGCCGCGTGGGCGTGGAGCTCGCGGTGGCGGTCCGATGTCGGAGCATCGCCCGCAGCGGGACGATGCCCGAGCCGCCGGCGAACAGCTGCAGCGGGCCGAGCTGGGCGCTGTCCCAGACGAAGTAGCCTCCGATCGGACCGCGCAGCTCCAACTCGTCGCCTGAGCGCAGCTCCTCGGTGAGATACGGCGACACCTCACCGTCGTCGATCTCCTCGACGGTGAGCACCAGATGGGGATCCTCCGGCGCAGAGGCGATCGAGTAGCTGCGCTGCGCCTGATATCCGTCCGGGGCGGTGAGCCGCACGTCCACGTGCTGACCGGCCCGGTGTCCTACCCAGCCGGGCGCATCGAGCACGATGCTCTTGGTCCGGTCGGTCTCCGCGGTCAGCTCGATGACCCGTGCGAGCTCCCAGGTCAGTCGCCCTGGTATCGCTGCTCGAGCCATGGGTCGCCGTGGTTGTGATAGCCGTAGCCCTCCCAGAAGCCGGGCTCGTCGCTGAGCGTGAGCGTCAGCCCGCGCACCCACTTGGCGCTCTTCCAGAAGTACAGGTGCGGCACCAGCAGGCGGGCGGGCCCGCCGTGCTCGGGCTCCAGCGCCTGACCGCCGTACTCGTAGGCGACCCAGGCTTTGCCGTCCGTGACGTCCTCGAGCGTCAGGTTGGTGGTGTACCCCCCGTCGCTCCACGCGGTCAGGTAACCCGCCTGGGACTGCACGCGCGTCAGCAGCGCGTCCACCGGGACGCCCTTCCATTCGGTATCGAGCTTCGACCACTTGGTGACGCAGTGGATGTCCCGAGTGATCGTCTCCGCCGGCAGGCCGGTCAGCTCGGCCCACGACCACGACACGCTGGCGTCGACCGCCCCGTCGATTGTGAACGTCCACTGGTCCAGATCGGCGTGCGGCGTCGGCCCCGCCGAGAGCACCGGGAAGTCGCTTGTCAGGTACTGGCCGGGCGGCACCCGTGAAGGGTCGGCGGTGTCACGCCGCCGGCCCAGGAATCCGCGTGAGATCGGTGACATCGACAGCCTGATCCAGTCGCTCGGGGAGGTCGCGCCTGGTAGGCGCCACCCGAACCGTACCCCGGGCGGCGCGCGAGCGCTAGGTCACGTCCGCTTCGCGAACAGGGCCGGCGGTCTCCGCCGCCCTGGGCGCGCCCAGGCGATCGTCCGCGCTGAGCGGGATGCCGGGCTCTTCGCCCAGGGCGTTGGCCGCCAGCGCCCGGCCGAGCGCCGGCGCGTGCTTGAACAGGTTGTGCCCGACCACGAACGAGGCCCCGCCGGACGTCCACACGGCGAAGGCGTCGTGGCCCCAGGGAAGCTCGGTGATCCAGCAGTGACGGGCCTGCACCGGTTCGGGCACCACACCGGGCAACGCACGAGCGACGTAGGTCCTGGTCCGATGGGCCACCGACGCCAGGCCATCCGGATCGACCAGGCCGCCGTCCCGATGAACCGGGGTCTCATCCACGCCGACGGCGTACACGCGATTGCCGGGGAGCGGATCCGCATACGCGCTCGGCTCGCCAAAGGCTCCGCTGCCGTCCAACAGGCACGCCAGCCGCTCGGGCGGCTCGCCGCGAACCGCAAACGCGAGGCGCACGTGCGCAAACTGGCGCAGCGGCACGACGACACCGGCGCCTCGCGCCAGCGACGCTGTTTCCCGGCCGGCGCACACCACCACTCGCTCGTGCTCGACCGCGCTCCCGCCCGCGCGCAACTGCACCGTGCCCGCCGGCGTCGGCGCCACTGACAGGACCTCGTCGAACACGATGCGATCGGCGAGCGCCTCGCCGAGCATCTCGATGGCGGCTCGTGCGCGGATCACCCCGCCCTCCTCATCCAGCAGCGCGTCCTGCGCGGAGCCGGCCAGCAGCGGCAGCCGCGCCGACAGCTCCGCCGCCCCGATCAGCCGCGCCGGCGCGCCGGCCTGGCGCATCAGCTCCGCGCGCCGCCCGGCCTCGGGTCCGAGCGACACTACTCCGTCGCGCGATACGAGCTCGCGCCCTGACCGCTGCTCCCACTCGCGCCACAGGACCCTCGATTGCAGCGCCATCGACACGAGCCGTGGATCGGCATGGGAGTGGCGAAAGATCCGAGAGTCGCCGCCGGATTGCCCGTTGCCGGGCACGCCCCGCTCGTACACGGCGACCCCTACGCCCCGCTCGCTCAGCGCGTATGCGGTCGCCAGGCCGACGATCCCGGCGCCCACCACGGCCACGTCAGCGCTGCCGGCCACGTCAAAGAAGGTAAAGCACTCCGCCCCCCGCCGGCCTATCCGTCAGCGTTCGCGGTACTCCCGCCGGTCCGCCCCCGGTGGCCTCGATGGCGAGAGCCCGAGAGCGGACCGGTAGGCCCGGCAGAGATGTGCGCCTGCCGGCGTCAGGTCAGTAGTAGTGGCGCCGTCCTCCGACCGCACGGCCCATCGAGCCCATCAGGACGAGGACCGCACCCACTACCAGCAGGATGATGCCCAGCGTCCACAGAATGGCGACCTTGGCGATGAAGCCGATGATCAGCAGGACTATTCCGAGAACGATCACTTCAAAACCTCCCTGTTGCAGTTCCCCCTGTGAGGTTGCTACCCGTTCGACGCGGTGCGTGAACGAAACGTGGGAGGCGGCGGCGCGGGCGGAGCCATGAGAAGATGCCCACCGATGCCGACGGCGGGCCAGCCATCATCTCCGGGTAGGCCTGGACGGCTTGAGGGCAAGTCCGCCCTGATCACGGGCGGCGCCGGGAGCATCGGCTTGGCCAGCGCACGCCTCTTCCTCGCCGAGGGCGCCCAGGTGATGATCGTCGACCGCGACGAGCAATCGCTGGCCCGCGCTCAGACGGACCTCGGCTCTGAGAGGCTGGCGGTCAAGACCGTGGACGTGACCAGCTCCGACGAGGTGCAGGCGGCGGTGGCCGACACCGTGCAGCGGTTCGGACAGCTCGACGTGGCGTTCGCCAACGCCGGGATCTTCGGAGAGGTCGCGCCCGTCACCGATTACCCGGTCGACGTCTTCGCTCAGGTGATGATGGTCAACGTCGTCGGCAGCTTTCTGGTGGCCAAGCACGCGCTGGCCGTGATGGCACCGGGCGGGAGCCTGATCATCAACTCCAGCGTCGTCGGGCTCACCTCCGATCGAGGGATCGCCGCCTACGCCACCTCCAAGCATGCCGTGGTGGGGCTGATGCGCACGGCCGCCAAGGAGATGGCGCCCGCCGGGATCCGCGTGAACTCGATCCATCCCGGGCCGACCGACAACGAGTTCCAGCACGCGATCGAGATCGAGGCGATCGGAGCCTCCCGCGAGAAGTCGGCCGAGGTCTTCGAGCAGATGATCCCCCTCGCGCGCCACGCGTCGCCTGAGGAGATCGCTCACGCCGTGCTGTTCTTGGCCAGCGACGAGAGCAGCTTCATGACCGGCGCCACCATGGCGGTGGACGGCGGGCTCAGCATCTGAGGACCTCGCGGTGGTCCGTCGCCGGCCGCCGATAACGTCGGCTGTCGCATGCTCATATTCGAGACCGCGATCGGAACATGTGGAGTGACATGGAGCGAGCTGGGCCTCACCGAGGTCCTGCTCCCGCGGACCCGGTCGCTGACCGGCGAGCGCCACACCGGCGCCAGCGCTGTGCCCGGCGCCGTTGGCGATGCAATCGGCGCCATCGTGGCGCTGCTCGACGGGCAGCGACTGGATCTCCGCGACGTCGCGCTCGACGAGCGAGCATTGGACGATTTCCGCCGCCGCGTATACGCCGCCACGCGTGAGGTCGGTCCGGGCCAGACCGCCACCTACGGCGAGATCGCGCGGGCGATCGACGCGCCCGGCGCGGCTCGCTCAGTCGGCGCCGCGCTCGGACAGAACCCGTATCCGATCGTCGTGCCCTGCCATCGCGTGCTTGCCGCCGACGGCTCGCTGCACGGCTTCTCCGCGCCTGGCGGTATCAGGACCAAGCGGCGGCTGCTGGCGATCGAGGGCGCGCCGGGGTTCACCCAGGAGGCGCTGTTCGCCTGACCTCGCCCGAGCGCGCGGCCGCGGCACGACGCTGCAGGTAGTCGCGCTCGGGCAGGCTCCTGGTGAGGTTGGCGGCCGCTTCGTAGGCGTCCGCCGCCCCGGCGTTCTCCCCGGCCATCTCCAGCAGGTGGCCGCGGACGGCGTGCAGGCGGTGGCCGGCGGTCAGCCGCTCGTCGCCGTGGAGTCCGGCGAGCAGCTTCAGCCCGGCCACCGGACCGTGGAGCATGGCGACCGCCACGGTCCGGTTCAGGGTGAACACCGGGTTGGGAGCGATACGCTCGAGCAGCTCGTAGAGCGCGATGATCTGACGCCAGTCGGTGTCGGCCGTGCTGGGGGCCTCGGCGTGCAGCGCGGCGATGGTGGCCTGGAGCTGGTAGGCGCCGACCGGACCGCTCGCCAGCGCTCCCGTCACCAGCCCGATCCCCTCGCCTATCGCCGCGCGATCCCAGCGACCGCGGTCCTGCTCGGCCAGCGGGATCAGCGCTCCGCCGGCGTCGTTGCGCGCCTCGTGCCGGGCATGGGTGAGCAGCATCAGCGCCAGCAGCCCGCGCACCTCGCCCTCGGCGGGCAGTAGCCGGCGCAGCATCCGGGTGAGGCGGATCGCCTCCTCGGCCAGCGCGAGACGCTGGAGCTGGCCCCCTCCCGCTCCGCCCGAGCTGGCGGCGTAGCCCTCGTTGAAGATCAGATAGAGCACGTGAAGCACCGAGCCCAGCCGAGCATCCCTCGCGGCGTCGCGGGGCAGCTCGAGCGTCGCCGTGCGGATCGTCGCCTTGGCGCGGCTGATCCGCTGGGCCATGGTGGCCTCGGGCACGAAGAAGGCGCTGGCGATCTCGGCGGTGCTCAGCCCGCCGACCGCCCGCAGTGTCAGGGCGATCTGCGACGACGCACTGAGCGCTTCGTGACAGCAGAGGAACAGCAGCGCCAACGTGTCGTCGTGCGCCGGTAGCGCCTGGCCGGGGTCGGCCGGAGCACGAGGGATCTCGGGTTCGGCCACCACCTCCTCGCGGCGCCGCCGGGCACGGTCACCGCGAAGTTCGTCGATGAGCCGCCGTGAGGCGACGGTCGCAAGCCAAGCTCGGGGGTTCTCGGGCACCCCCTCGGCGGGCCACTGCAGCGCAGCGGCCAGCATCGCCTCCTGGACAGCGTCCTCGCAGGCATCGAACTGGCCGTAACGGCGCACGAGGCTGCCGAGCACCTCCGGCGCCAGGGGGCGCAGGAGGTGCTCCAGCTGGGTGGGTGGGCTACGGGTCACTCACATCTCCGCCCCGCCGACATCCATGATCGGCCGCACCTCCAGCGGGGCGAAGCGCGCGCTCGGCCAGCGTGCGGCGATCTCCAGGGCACGCTCGATCGTCTCGCAGTCGACGATCAGATAGCCGGCGAAGTGCTCCTTGGTCTCGGCCAGCGGTCCGTCGGTGACCACCGGCGCACCGTCTGAGACCCGCACGGTCCTGGTCTGCGCCGGGGCCGCCAGCGGGTCGGTGGCGATCAGTTCGCCCGAGGCCTTCAGCTCGTCGAGGATCGCCTCCACCTCCGCGCCCAGCGGCTCTGAGCCGGGGCCGAAGAACGCCTCGCGGGTGTCCTCGTTGTCGTAGAGCAGCAGCATGTATCGCATCACGGCCTCCTTGGTGTCAGGCGCACGCGTAGACGATCTCGACCGAGCCGCCGGGCAGCGCGCGCTCGCTCTCCAACGTCAGCTCGGTATCGGTGCTGACGGCGGGCGTCAGGCGCATGCCGTCTCCGAGCAGGATCGGTAGCACGATCAGCCCGAGCTTGTCCAGCGCCCCGAGGGCGCGGAAGGTCTCGATCGTGCGCGGGCCACCGACCAGGTGGACATCGCCACCCCGGTTGGCCGCCCGAAGCTTGGCCAGCAGCCGCTGCGGATCGCTGTCGGTCACGATCGGCGCCCGGGCTCCCTCGGTCGGCACGTCTGAGCCGAGCACGAACACGTCCAGGTCGGGCCATGGCCAGCGGTCGTTGCCCAGCGCCGGCTCGAACGTGGTGCGGCCCATCAACACCGCCTCGCAGCTGCGCTGGAACTCCGGGAAGCCGTGGCTGACACCGGATTCGAACGATGGGTCGGCGGTCAATGCCGGCCAGCCTTCGGGAGTCGTCACGTAGCCGTCGGCGCTGATGCTGAAGCGGGTCCGAATCTGCATTTGCGGGCTCCTTTCGAACGTCGTCGATATTGCCTTCATGCCCCGTGGTCGGAGCCGGCATGAGCTTCTCGACATCGCTCCCCTGATTTCAGGAGACGGAGGGTGCGGCGCCTCAGCGACGATTCCGCAACACGGACGGGAGGCCGGTGGCAAACGCGAGCCGGCCGCGCGAGACTCGTCGCTCGCTACTCGCTCCGATGCGGGTCATCCGGCGCAGCCTTCGGCGGCGGGTCTCCCGGCCGCTCGGAGACGTACATCACGACGGCGGCCTTGCGACGGGCCAGGCAGCGCGGGCAGCGCTCGATCGCCAGGTAGGACGCACGAAGGCGGATGCTCAACCCGCAGCATGGGCAGTTCATGTAGGGCATGGCAGGTGGCGCTGGGTGCCGGTCCCACGCTACGCCCCTTCGTTACCGGCATCGAGCGGCGGTGTCCGACCACGTACGTTCGGGATCGCACAACGGCGAGCGCGCCTCGTCAGCCCGTCCCGACCAGCGCGCCAGCGCTCGCAGGCTAGCCAGCCAGTCGGGTCTCGGATGCGGGTCGGTCCAGGTCGCCCAGTGGCACGCGCGGAGACTGCTCGTCGGGCGGGCGCCCGTCCAACCAGTCGATCGCCTCGGTCAAGGCCGCGACGTGATCCAGCGGAGGCGTGCGCGCAAGCAGCGGCGTCAGATCGTCGATGCCCAGGGCTGCCATCGTCTCGTCGCGCAGGACGCACTCCGGCCACAGCTGTGAGTCGATCGTCGCGATGATGCGCTCGGCGTGGGCGAGCCGGCCACCGGCGGTCTCCGAGGCCACGCCGGCCGCATACCGGGCCACGAGCCACAGCGCGAACGCAGTCAGCGGCTGGACGCTCGGACGCCGCATCAGCTCCAGCGCCTCGGCCAGCTCCGGCTGGGCGATCACGCCGTCCCGCTCGGAGCACGAGAGCAGCCTGGTGCCAACGGCACTGGCCAGCATGAACTCGTGACCGATCTCATTCGCCTTCTCGATGCTGCGCTCCGCATGCTCGCCGGCCGATTCCAGACGCCCGTCGACGTAGGCGTCGAGCGCGAGAAAGTAGTGCGTCCAGCCGAGTGATCGGGCGCTGGCCTCAGTCGTGATCAGCGCCTGCAGCTGGGGGCGCAGGAGACGCATCTCGTCACGATCGCGCGCATTGAGCGCTTGGCCGAACAGGTTGCCGGTCGCCATCGCCAGAGCCTCCTGATCGCCGATCTCGGCGGCGCGGGCGGCCAGACGGCGATGCCAGGACTTGGCGCTCGGGCTGTAGTCCAGGAACGCGACCGCTCGCAGGAGAGCGACCTCCTTGTCGCCCGGAAGCGAGAAGCGGTCGAGGAGGCGGTCCACGAGCTCCTGCCCCTCCTGCCTGAGCATCCCAGCCAGCCACAGCGGTCGCAAACCCAGTCCCAGCGCCTGGGCCGATGGCTGGTCGCCGCTCTGGATCGCATCCTCGAGTGCGGTACGCAGGTTGGCGTGGTCGGCCAGCAGCGGCGCTGCGATGTCACCGGGGGCTCCGCCGGCGTCAAAGGCGTCACTTGCCGGCGCGACCAGGCCGGCAAAGTACTGACGATGCCGTGCGTGCGCGTCGCCGGCCCGCCCGACGGTATGAAGTTCGTCCAGGGCGAAGGCGCGCACCAGCACCCGCAGCTCAAGTCGGCCTTCCTCCCCCTGCCGGCGGACCAGCGCGGCGTCGAGCAGCTCGTCGGTGGCGGCTCGCGCGGGGATACCCGTGACCTCTTGCAGCGCGGGCAAGGTGAAGCCGCCCAGGAACACTGCAGCGCCGCGCAGTACGGCGCGAGTGGACTCGGACAGCAGGTCATAGCTCCAGCGGATCGTCGCCTCGAGCGTCTGCTGGCGGTCGGGGAGGTCACGCAGCGCGTGTTCGCCGATCAGCAGCGGTTGCGCGAGCTGGTCGGCGATCTGGGCGGGGCTGAGCGAGTGCGAGCGTGCCGCCGCCAGCTCGATCGCGAGCGGCAGACCGTCCAGTGCCCGGCAGACCTGGGCGATGGTCTGGGTTGTGGAGGCGTCGATGTCAAGCTGGCGATCGACCGCCAGCGCGCACTGGATGAACAGCTGAACAGCCGGGCTCTCGGCGGCATCGGTCTGACTGTCGTCGAGCGGGAGCTCGAGCGGCTCCAGCTTGAAGATCTGCTCGCCGCGGATTCGCAGCGGCGTACGGCTGGAGACGAGCACCCGGATCCGCGACGCCAGGCCCAGCAGCTCGGCGACGAGCACCGCCGCTCCCAGGAGGTGCTCGAAGTTGTCGATCACCAGCAGCAGCTCGCGCTCGCCCAGATAGGCCGCCAGGCCATCAGCAGTTGGGCCGTCGGTCCCGTCGCGCTGGGCCAGACCGATCGCGATCTCCGCGGCGACGAGCGCCGGGTCGGTCAACCGTTCCAGTCGGACGAACACCGCCCCGTCCGCGTACTCGAGCTCGTGGCGCCGCGCCAGCTCGAGCAGCAGCCGGGTCTTCCCCACCCCGCCCGGTCCCGTGAGGGTGATCAGGCGAACGTCGGGGTCGTGGACCATCCCGTCCAGCAGCTCGAGCTCGCGCTCACGACCCACCAGTCGCGTAAGTGGGCGCGGCAGGCTGGAGCGGACCGGCTCCGGCATCGCGGATGGCGCCAGAACCGCCCCGTTCCCAGGCGGCGGCGAGGGCTCGAGGGCGGATACGCTCAGGGTCGCGTCGCGCTCCAGGATCCGCTGCTGCAGACGCTTCAGTGGCTCGCCCGGGTCCAGACCCAACTCGGCTGACAGCAGGCGCCGGGCACGCTGGAAGGCCTCCAGGGCCTCCGCTTGACGACCGGCGCGGTACAGGGCGAGCATCAGCTGACCCCACACGCGCTCCTCGAAGGGATGGGCGCCGACCAGGCGCTCGAACTCACCCACCAGCTCTGCGGCGGCGCCCTCGGCGAGCTTGAGGTCAAGTCGCAGCAGCGTCGCCTGCAGTCGCGTCTCCTCGAGCTCGCGTCTCCACTGCGCGACGCTCCCATCGGAGTCGATGTCGCACAGCGGTTCCCCCCGGAACAGGCTCAGCGCCTCGGCAAGCAACGTCTCCGCCCGCGCCGGCTCGGCCCGGGCCTGTTCCACGAGGCCTTCGAAGCGCGCCGCGTCGACCGCGAAAGCGCCCGGCTGGAGCGCGTAGCCCGCCGGCTCCAGCACCAGCAGCCCCCCGAGCAGGCCGCGCAGCTTGGACAGATGCACGTGCAGCGCCGAGACGGCGGTCGCGGGTGGCCGCTCTCCCCACAGCTCGTCGATCAGGCGATCGCGCGAGAGGGGCACGCCGGCATTGCACAGCAGCAGCGCCAGCAGCGAGCGCTGGCGGCCGCTGGGTACCGGCACGGCGTCGCCGTCCAGCTCAAGCACGAGCGGACCAAGCACGCCGAAACGCCAAACGCCACCGGTCACCCCGGCTCAACAGTAGACCGCCGCCGACTCGACCACAACCCCCGGCCTTTGGCGGTTCTTTGGTGCGCCTTCGGTGGCGAGCCTCAACCTTCCATCCAGCAAGTCAAACGTTTCCGAAAAGGAGGGGCCAACCAGTGGGACTTTTCACCAAGATGCGGGACCTGACGGGATCGGTCTCCAAGGAGCTGCTCACCGAAGGGCTGCTCGGCCGGGGGATCATCGTCAGCGTCAAGCAGACGTCGGTCAGCACCGGCGTCGACTTCGACCCCTCGCACGTATGCGAGTTCACGGTCGAAGTGGCGCTCGACAACGTACCCCGCTACAACGCCACCTGCCGGCAGGCCGTCAAGGCCACGATCATGCCGCAGCTGATGACCCCGGGTGCCACCGTCGCGGTGCGCGTCGATCGCGACGACCACAGCCGGATCGCGCTGTCGCTGGGCGAGGCGCCGCCCACGGTCACGATGGCCGCCTCCGGCGACCCCAAGACCGGCTCCGCGGCTCGGATCCTCGCCGAGGGCGAGGCCTGTAAGGCGGTCATCGTGCAATGCCAGCCGCTCGGGATGCGCAACCCCTCTGGCGATGACATGTACGCCTTCGCGCTGACGATCATGGCGCAGGGGCGTGCGCCCTACCAGATCCAGGTCGGCAACCCGGTCCCGGCACCGGCGCTGCCGCTGCTCTACCCGGGAAAGACAGTCCCGGCCAGGCGGATGCCCAACGGCGACGAACGCGAGGTCGCGATCGATTGGCAGGGGGCACTCGCCGAACTGGCCACCAGCACAGCCTGACCAAAGGCTGAACCCGTAGTCCGGCCGTCGCGCTCAGCTCGTGACGCCGGCCACCATCTCAACGCAAAACACATCACCTCATCAAGGAGACACAAAATGGTCCTCGTAACTGGTAACTGGAAGCTCTGGCTGGCCGGCACGGCCACCTCTCTGATCATCTTCGCGGTGTTGTTCTTCACCGTGATCAAGCCCAGCTCCGATACCGCCAACCAGGCCGTCAAGTCCGGCCTGCAGCAGTCCCAGCAGGCGATCAACCAGGCCCAGAAGCAGATCAAGAGCTCGGATGGCGCGGGCAGCTCGGTCAACAAGCAGGCCAACCAGCAGCTCAGCAAGGCCTCCAAGCTGACGAGCTGTGTGGCCTCGGCCGGCACCGACACCGGCAAGATCGCGGCCTGCCAGTCCAAGTTCGCCGCCAACTAGCCACACCACGGCAGCAGCTCTTCTGGGGGCGCAGCCTGAAGACCGGACTCAACGGCCCGCGCGGTTTCTGACCTCGCGGGCCGTCGGTCGTTCAACGCAGCCACCGCGCCGAGGCGCAGGTCGCCGGGGGCGTCAGCCGTGGACGCCGCGCACGGGGATCGAGAGCGACGGGGTGTGGACCACGCAGCCCGAGGTCGTCCGGCCCCCGCTCGCCGGGAACGACGTGGCGAGCGCGTCGGCGATCAGGTGCGCACGCGCTGCATAACCGGGCGAGTAGTAGTGGATCCCGTCGGGGATGAACCAGCGGTCCTGGGCCACCGAGGCCCAGTCGTAGATCCGCATGTTCGGATAACGAGCGCAGGCGTTCAGCAGCGCCTGGTTCCAGTGCTCCATATTGGCCTCGGCGTATGGACCGGTCGAGGCCAGCGTCCTGACGTTGACCCACATCACGGGCTGGTCTCCGATCGTCGACATCATCCGCTGGATCCTGGTTGCCAGGCTGACCGTTGAGCCCACGTACACATCGGCGGCGTCGTTGGTCCCGAGGGCCAGCACCCAGCAGCCGTGGTAACCGCCGGCCAACAGCCTTCGCGCGACCGCCTGCGCGTTGGTCTTGCCGGGCAGTGTCTCGACGATCGAGGTGGCAGCGGTGATCTCCATGTGCTGCTCGGTGGCCCCCACACGCGCGTACTGGCCGGTGATGCGCTGTCCGGGATCGGGCAGGTAGTCGCTGGAGGTAAGCCCCAGCGAGGTCGAGTCGCCGATGTGGACCACCGCCCGGCAGGAGCTGCGTCCTCCTGCCGGTTGCTCGGGCGCAGCATTCCCCGCGGCCGGGGTCCGGGCGTGAGCCGAGCGACTGGCCGCGGTCGCGGTGGAGCGGGTGGTGACGACGACGGTCTCGACCGGCGGCTGGTCCGGGTCCGCGCGCTGGGCGACCGTTGACACCCGTGGCGATCCCCCTAGACGCGGCCCTCGCACGCCGGCGAGGGCGAGCCCGGCCAGCACCACGACGAGCACCGCCGCGGCGACCGCGGCGCGTACGCCCATGAGCCGCCTGCGCGGAGGCCGGCGGCTCTCCCGGAGCGCCGCCCACATTCGCCCGAGCGCGCCGTGGCGTATCGGCTCCTCCAGAAATCGCCAGGAGACCGCCGCCACCAACACGCTGGCGGCCACTTGGGCGAGGGCGCGTAGCGGCGCCACCGCGTGGCTGTTCGCCGGCGTGGTCAGGACGATGATCGGCTGATGCCACAGGTAGATGCCGTAAGAGCGCACCCCCACCCACCGCAGGGGCCCCGAGCCGAGCACTCGCGCCAGTCGGCTGGCGGGGTGCGCTCCGGCGGCGACCACCAGCACCGTCGCCACCGACAGCAGGACCAGACCCCCGTGATACAGGAACGGCGAGTACTGGTCAGTGCGCCACACGAGCACGACAATCGCCGCCAACCCGGCCGATCCCAGCCCATCGATGATCCACCGCGCTCGCGGGGTCACGCGGCCTGTGAGCGCGCGACTGGGCCACACCATGGCCAGCGCCGCGCCGCACAAGAGGCCGAAGGCCCGGGTGTCCGAGCCATCGTAGATCCGTGAGGGATCGAGGCCGGGGTGATAGAGGATCGCCATTTCGATCGCCGAGGCGGCGGCCAGCGCCAGGGTGACGCCGGCGAGCCGAGGCCGAGCCTTGATCGGGCGATGCCGTTCGCGCACCGCCCACACGCCGATCAGCAGCAGCCACGGCCACACCACGTAGAACTGCTCCTCGACGGCCAGCGACCAGAGGTGGTTGAGCGGAGACGGTGGTCCGAACTGCTGGAAGTAGGAGACGTGCTGCGAGATCTGCCACCAGTTGTTGACGTACAGCAGCGCCGAGATGACCTGTCCCCGCACCTCGGTCAGACGAGAGTGAAAGCCCGCCGCGACCCACACCGACACCACGACCAGCATCAGGTACAGGGCGGGCAGCAGCCGTCGCGCTCGGCGTCCCCAGAAGTCCAGCAGCCGCCGCCGACCGCCGTCCCACTGACCCAGGAGCAGGTCGGTGATCAGATAGCCGCTGAGGGTGAAGAACACCCCCACGCCCAGCAGGCCGCCCGGGGCCCAGCCCAGCCCGAGGTGATAGGCGATGACCGCGCACACCGCCAGCGCTCGCACCCCGTCCAGCGCCGGCATGTAACGAGCCGAACGCTGAACAGGCTCAGGCACAGTGGCGCGATGGTAGATCCGCGGCCCGCCTCGGCCTGCCAGATTCCGTTCAGAGCAGCTGAAAAAGCGCCGGCAGCGTCAGCGGGTCCAGCGCCCGGCCCACATCCGCAGGCCCAGCGTGCGGCGTCCGTCGCGTTCCTGCACGACGAAGGAGCGCGCGCCGTCCGGCGGATCGGCGAGCAGGATCTCGATGATGTCCCGGGCGTCGGTCCCGCCCGACCCGCGCGCCAGCCAGTCGTCGAAGTCGAGCTCGAGCGGCAGCAGCACCTCGTCCTCGAGCTTTAGGCCGGCGGCCGCGCCCAGCCGCCGCAGCCGGGCGAGCGACAGGCAGGCCCAGTGCGACGGATCACGCATCCGCTCGATCTCCTGCGACCAGGCCGCCGCGTCGGCGTCCTCGTCGGCGAGGTGGTCGGCGACCACGACCGCGCCCCCAGGTGCGGTGACGCGGGCCATCTCCGAGATGACCCGTCCGGGAGCCGGAATGTGGTGCAGCGAGAAGCGGGTGATCGCACCGTCGAAGCTGGAGTCGGGGAGGTCCAGGGCGGTGGCGTCGCCGACCGCGAAACTGGCGTTGTCGGCGCCGGCCGCCGTCGCCTCGCGGCGCGCCACCTCGATCATCGCCGGAGTCAGGTCGACGCCGTGCACCGCGGTGACCCGTGGGGCGAGCTGCCGGCTGACGATGCCCGGCCCGCAGGCCACCTCCAGCCATCGCTGGTCGGCATGTGGCGCCGCCAGGCGCACCAGCTCCTTCAGCGTGCGCGAAGACAGCGCCACCGCGCTGGTGGCAAAAGTCTCCGCCTGGTGGGTGAACTCGCCGACGATCTGTTCGCTGCTCACACGGGCATTATGAACGGCGTGCGCCGCACGCCCTATGACCGCGAGATCTTCCTGCTGGCATTGCCCGCCCTGGGCGCGCTGGCTGCCGAGCCCTTGTACCTGTTGGCCGACACGGCGATCGTCGGACATCTGGGTACACCCCAGCTGGCCGCGCTGGCCCTGGCGAGCACCTTGCTGACCGGCTTGGCCACGTTCTGCAACTTCTTGACCTACGGAGTGACCGCGCAGGTGGCTCGCCTGCACGGGGCCGGCGAGGTCCGGCGAGCCGGCACGGTCGCGGCCCAGGCGCTCTGGGTGGCGATCGGATTGGGCGTTCTCGTGGCAGGGGTCGCCGCCGGCCTGGCAGGACCGCTGATCGGCCTGCTGGGCGGTGGCGGGCATGTCGCCGCGCTGGCCACCACGTTCCTGCGGATCGGAGCGCTGGGGCTCCCGTTCGCGCTGATCGCGCTCGCCGGCCAGGGCTACCTGCGAGGCATCGGCGACCTGCGCCGGCCGCTGATCGTGGTGGTGATCGCCAACGTGGTCAACGTGATCCTGGAGCTGGTGTTCGTGTACCGCCTGCACTGGGGACTGGCCGGCTCGGCGTGGGGCACCGTGATCGCTCAGGCGGGCATGGGAGCGGCGTTCGCGCTCGCGCTGCTCGGCGCGCCCGGCGGCGAGCACGGGCGTAAGCCGCGCCTGGCCCTGATGCGCCCGCTGCTGCGGATGGGCAGCGCGCTGATCCTGCGCACGGCATCGCTGTACGGCTCCTTCCTGGTGGCCAGCGCCGTGCTGGCGCGCGTCAACGCATGGTCGCTGGCCGCGCACCAGATCGGCATGCAGCTGTTCGGCTTTCTGGCGCTGGTGCTGGATGCGATCGCGATCGCCGGGCAGGTGATCGTCGGCCGCCGGTTGGGCGCCGGTGACGTCGGCGGCGCACGGGCCGCGGCCAGGCGCATGATCGAGCTGTCGGTCGCCGGCGGGATCGTCCTTGGCCTGGCGCTGCTGGCGCTGCAGGGCGTGATCCCCCGGGCCTTCACCAGCGATCCCCGGGTGATCGAGCGCGCCCAGGCGTTCTGGCCGTTGTTTGCCCTCATGCAGCCGTTCGGAGCCGCCGTGTTCGCGCTCGACGGGATCCTGCTCGGAGCCGGCGAAACCGACTACCTGGCGTGGAGCATGGTCGGCTCCGCCGTCGTCTACGCGGCCGTGGCCGCAATCTCGCTGGCGCTCCACTGGGGGATCGTCGGGGTCTGGGCGGGCTTCGACGTGCTGATCCTGGTGCGCCTGGCCACCTGCGGCGCGCGCTTTCAAAGTGGACGCTGGGCAGTGGTCGGGGCGGGCTAGGCTCGGCGGTCGCCCCGCAACCTCGGAGAGAACCCGATGGCCAACGCCGGACCCCCGATCGATCCCGATCAGGTTGCGTACGTGTGGGCGATCTTGGACACATGCGTTCCACTATCGCCCACGCGTGTCACTGACCGCCGGGAGGTTCCCGCGACGGCCCCATCAAGTTCGGGGATCGTGCTCGGGCGGCGTGTCGACGATCAGCCGGCTGGCGCGGCCGTGGGTGAGGAAGCTGAACGTCCAGTGCAGCACCACCAGCAGCCGGTTCTCAAAGCCGACCAGGTACCAGATGTGGACCACGAGCCACACGATCCACGCCGGCAGCCCGCTTAGCCGTAGGAAGCCCAGGTCGACGACGGCGCGGCCACGCCCGATCGTGGCAACGTTGCCCTTGTCGAAATAGCGAAACGGTTTCTCGGCCGCCCCGGTCGCCTCGCCGCGCAGACGCCGTCGCACCAGGCGCCCGGCGTAGCGGCCCTGCTGGATGGCGACCGGTGCGACGCCCGGCAGCACCTCCGGCTTGCCGTCCGGACCGCGGACCGAGACCATGTCGCCGAGCACGAGGACTTCGGGATGGCCCGGCAGCGTGAGGTCGGGCTCGACGATCACCCGGCCGGCCTTATCGACCTCGGCCCCCGCCTCCCGCCCGAGCTCCTGCGCCAGCCCGGAGGCACTCACGCCGGCCGCCCACACCACCGTGCGGGCGGCGATCCGCTCCTCCGAACCGTCCGGCTTGGACAGGGTGACCGAATCGCGGTCCATGTGGGTCACCGTGTGGTTGGGCATCGGCGTTACACCCATGCGCTCGAGCGATCGTGCCGCCTTGGCCGACAGCTTCTTGGGAAAACTCGACAGCAGACGGTCGCCCATCTCCACCAACAGCACCGAAGCGCCCCGCGGATCGATCGCCCGGAAGTCCCGGCGCAGCGTGTCACGCGCCAGCTCCCCGATCTGGCCGGCCATCTCCACGCCGGTTGGTCCGCCGCCGACGATCACGAAGGTCAGCTGGGCGGCCCGCTCGTCGGGATCATCGCTCAGCTCGGCCCGCTCGAACGCGCTCAGCAGTCGGGAACGGACGATGACCGCCGATTCCAGCGACTTCACCTCGGCAGCGTGCTCGCGCCATTCCTCGTGTCCGAAGTACGAGTAGCTGGAGCCGGTGGCCACGATCAGCGTGTCGTACTCGACGGGATCTGGCGGCCCCTCGCCCGGCGAAACGTCGGCCAGCGCGACCCGTCGGGCCTCCAGGTCGAACCCGGTGACCTCCGCCAGCAGCACCCTGACGTTGGCATCGTCTTTGAACAGGGACCGCAGCGGATAGGCGACCTCGCTCTCCGGCAACGCGCCGGTGGCGACCTGATAGCTCAGCGGCTGGAAGAGGTGAAAGTTGCGCCGATCGATCAGCGTCACCTGCACCGGCGCGCGCGCGAGCTGCTCGACGGCGCGCAGGCCGGCGAAGCCTCCGCCGATCACGACCACTCGATGGGGCGTCTCGGTCATGAGACTGAGGAAAGCATTTCTCGCCGCCTCGAGGGCTGTCGTGGGCAGCCTGCTATCAATGCAGCCCTGGCGCCCATGGACCTCGATCTGCTCGTCATCGGCTCGGGTCCCGGCGGTCAGCGGGCCGCGATCCAGGCGGCCAAGCTCGAAAAGCGCGTGGGCGTGGTGGAGCGCCGCGACCGTATCGGCGGGGTTTCGATCCATACCGGGACGATCCCGTCAAAGACGCTGCGCCAGTCGATCCTCGAGGACCTGGGCAGCCGCGGCGCCGACGTGGCCGACCCGCTGCATCCCGAGCGCCAGCAGTCGGCGGCGCTGCGCTTCCTCTACGACCGCACCGCCCAGGTGGTGGCGATGGAGACCGCGGTCGTCCGCGAGCAGTTCCGGCGAAACGGCGTCGGGCTGTTGATCGGTGACGCGTCGTTCGTCGACGAGCACACGATCGAGATCACCGACCCGGCCGGCGAGCACGGCGGCATGCGGGTGACCGCCGAGAACATCGTGATCGCCGTCGGCACGCGTCCCGCACGTCCCTCCGGCGTGGACTTCGACGAACGCCGGGTGATCGACTCCGACGGGGTGCTGCACCTCGAGCTACCGGTTCCCAAGACGATGACGATCGTCGGCGGCGGCGTGATCGGCGTCGAATACGCCTCGATGTTCGCCGCGATGGGGGTCCGGGTGACGCTCGTGGACGCCCGCGACCGGCTGCTGCCCTACGTCGATCGGGAGATCGCGGTCGCCTTGCAGTTCCTGCTGCGCAAGCGCAACGTGACCTTCCGCTTCGGCGAGGAGGTCACCGGCGTGGAGCGCAAGGACGAGCAGGTGATCACGCAGCTGAAGTCGGGCAAGGAGATCGCCTCCCACACGCTGATGTACGCCACCGGTCGCCAGGGCGCCACCGACAAGCTGGCGCTCGAGAATGCCGGCCTGAAGCCCGACAAGCGCGGCCGCCTGACCGTGGACGCCGAGTACCGCACGCCGGTTGCGCACATCTTCGCCGTTGGTGATGTCGCCGGGCCACCCGGGCTGGCCTCCACCGGCATGGAGCAGGGACGGATCGCGGCATTGACCGCGTTCGGTGAGCCCGCCGCCCGTCTGTCGGAGCTGATTCCCACGGGCATCTACGCGATCCCCGAGATCTCCTTCGTCGGGCAGACCGAGGAGCAGCTGACCGAGGCCGCGATCCCCTACGTCGCCGGGGTCGCCTGGTGGCGCGAGCTGGCCAAGGCGATGATGATGCGCGAGGAGGACGGGCTGCTCAAGATCCTCGTCTCGCCCGAGGACGGTCGCCTGCTGGGCGTGCACGTGATCGGAGCCCACGCCACCGACCTGGTCCACATCGGCCAGGCGCTGATGAACCGCGACGGGGCGCTTGACTTCCTGCTCTCGGCGGTCTTCAACTACCCGACGCTGGCCGAGGCGTACAAGGTCGCAGGACTCGACGCGCTCGGCCGGCTGCGCGACCTGCGGTAGTCCGGTGTCGAAAACGCCGGCACCAGTGCGTCGTGGAAGATGAGGCCGTATACAGCGGCCATCGGTCCACAGGAGGCGCAAATGCCCGAATACGTCCTGCTCAACTACCAGCCTGTCGAGAACCCGCGCCCGCGCGAGGAGATGGCCGCCGAGTACCAGAAGTGGCAGAGCTGGGTGCAGGAGCTCAAGGATGCCGGCCTGTTCCGAGACAACCGCGGCCTGCGGGGAGCCGACTCCGCCACCACCGTACGGGTGCGCGACGGCCAGCGCCAGATCATCGACGGTCCCTTCGCCGAGACCAAGGAATACCTGGGCGGGTACTTCCTGATCGAGGCCGACGATCTCGACACGGCGCTCGAGTACGCGGCGAAGATGCCGGCCGCGGCCTACGGGTCGGTCGAGGTGCGCCCGGTCTGGGGATGAGTGCTCCCGACGCTCCGGCCGCGGTAGTCGAGCGCGCGTGGCGCCAGGAGCGAGCCGCGGTGCTGGCCACGCTGATCCGCCATGTCGGCGATTTCCAGCTGGCCGAGGACGCCGTCCAGGACGCCTTCGCCACCGCGGTGGCCACCTGGCCGCGTGACGGCGTCCCCGCCAATCCCGGGGCGTGGCTGACCGTCACCGCGCGTCGCAAGGCAATCGACCGCCTGCGGCGCGAGCGCGCCAGCGCAGACCGCGTCGCTCGGCTGGCCGAGCTGGCCCGCCTGGATGCCGCCGAGCACCGCTCCGAGCCGGAGGAGACGATCCTGGTGGATGACCGCCTGCGGCTGATCTTCACCTGCTGCCACCCGGCGCTGGCGATGAGCGCGCGGGTGGCCCTGACCCTGAAGTCGCTGGGCGGCCTCAGCACCGCCGAGGTCGCCCGCGCGTTCCTGGTCTCCGAGGCGACGATGGCACAGCGGCTGGTGCGGGCCAAGCGCAAGATCGCGCAGGCCTCGATCCCGTACCGGATACCGGCCGACGAAGCGCTCCCCGAGCGTCTGGACGGCGTGCTGGCCGTGATCTATCTGATCTTCAACGAGGGCTACAGCGCCGGAGAGGGCGATCAGCTCGTGCGCGGCGAGCTGTGCAGCGAGGCGATCCGCCTGGGCCGGCTGCTGGCCAGGCTGATGCCCGATGAGGCCGAGGTCCACGGGCTGCTGGGACTGATGCTGCTGCACGACGCGCGCCGCGGCGCGCGGGTCGACGATCGCGGCGCCTACGTGGCGCTCGACGAGCAGGACCGGACCCGGTGGGACGCCGGCCGCGTGCGCGAGGGTCTGGGCGCTCTGGCCGCGGCGGCACCCCTGCACCGCCCAGGTCCCTATCAGCTGCAGGCCGCGATCGCCGCCGAGCACATCCGCGATCCCGACGGCGAGCCGGACTGGCGATCGGTTGCGCAGCTCTACGCGGCACTGGCGCGGATCGCGCCCTCGCCGGTGGTGGAGGTCAACCGCGCGGTCGCCGTCGCCCACGCCGACGGCGCCGGGGCCGGCCTGGCGGTGCTGGCGCCGCTGCTGGGCGATCCGGCACTGGACGCCTACCAGCCGCTGCACGCTGCCCACGCCGACCTGCTGCGGCGCAGCGGCGACATCGCGGGAGCTGCGCGCGCCTACGAGCGGGGCATCTCGCTGTCTGACAACGCCGTGCAGCGAGCCGAGCTGAAGCGCCGGCTGGAGTCGCTCAGCTCTCAAACCCGGCCGTGACCGCCCGGCGGTACCGGTCGGCGGACCGGCGCACCGCCGCCTTGGCATCGCTCACGACCACCCGATCAAACCACCCTCCGTACAGGCGTTCAAACGGCCACGGGTCAAGGGCCGCGACCATCTCGCCAACCATGTTCGCGGGAAGCGGGATCAGGTTGGGATAGCTGCGCATGAAGCTCACCCAGCGACGGTCGGCCACCACCTGGATGATGTCGCCCGTGAGCAGCGCGCCGCGGCCGTCCTGGCCGGCGGCCAAGTGCAGCACCGTTCCGCCCGGAAAATGGCCGCCCAGCCGCAGCAGCGTGAGGCCCGGCAGCAGCACGTGCTGATCGCCCTCCCAAAAGCGGATCGCGCCATCGGGACGCATCACCCAGGCGCGGTCGGCGGCGTGCAGATGGATCGGCGCGTTGAAGGCGCGGCTCCACTCGACCATCGACGTGTAGAAGTGCGGATGCGAGATGGCAATTGCCACCAGCCCGCCGCGCTCGGTGACCGCCTTGATGATCTCGTCGTCGAGCAGCGCCATGCAGTCCCACAGCACGTTTCCCGCGGGAGTCTGCACGAGCAGAGGCCGCTGCCCGATACCGAACGAGGGCGTACAACCGATCCCGGTGAGCCCCGGCTCCGCTTCGCGGATCTCGGCACGATGGTCGGCGCCCAGCTGCGCGAGGGTGGTCCAGCGCTGTCCGCCGGGACCGACGTACTGGCGCTCGTCGATGCAGATCGCGCAGCTCTCGGGCGGCTGCGCCGACGGCTGGGTGCTGGGCGCCGCACGTCTCGCAGATATACGCCGTCTCGCTCACGGGGTCCTCAGGCGTTCAGAGCGCCGATCGGGCCGCCGACCGGCAGCGGTGACACGCCGCGTCGCCGGCCGACGAGCACCGCCGGCCGGGACGCGGAAGCGTCTAGTTCGTGTCGCGCTCGAGGTTGGCGACCTCGCTGGCCTTGGCGTCGGCCTTATCCTGGGCACGCGCGGCCTCTTCCTTGGCGTCGCCCTTGCGCTCTTCCTTGCGGCCCTCGCGATGCAGTGAGCGGTCGCCCACCACGTCGCCCACGGCCTGCTTGGTCTTGCCGGTGATCTTGTCGACGATGTCGCTCATCTGGCCTCCATTGCTCTGGTTCGGGGACTGATGAAACCCTGCCCGCTGGGCAGGCTGTCAAACAGC
>CAWHOM010000012.1:0-16250 GCA_963831015.1 uncultured Solirubrobacteraceae bacterium
AGGCCGACACGGCCGAGCCTGCCAGGCGCTCCAGTTGCTCGGGGACGCCGGGAGCGATCAGGATCGGATAACCCCAGTCGTCGAGCGCGATCAGCTCGGGGAGCATCTCCACGCAGACGCCGTGGGCGTCGCAGGCGATCGGGTCGACGGTGAGCCTCATCGCGTCGTCCCGCGCAGGCGCAGGCCGGGGGTCTCCAGGACGGGAGGACGGTCGCAGCCGTCGCACGGGCCGTATTCGGCGTGATCGAGCAACGCCTCGCGGAAGACTCGCACCGCGCTGGCCACGAACGCGACCGCGCCGTCGGGGTGCCCGCAGGCGCCGCGGCCCGGGATCTGACCGGCCCATCGCACGACGTCTGCCAGCGCCTCGCGACCCCGCTGTCCGGTGCGGACGTCCTCCATCGCCCGTCCGATCGCAGCGAGGCCGTGCACGCACGGCCCGCACTGACCTGCCGACTCCAGCGCCATCCACTCGGCCGCGCGGGCGATCTCCGCCACGGGGCAGGCACGCTCGGGCAGCACGACGACGATCCCCGGCCCGAGACGCGAGCCCGCCTGGAGCACCGACACGCGGTCCAGCCGTTGGCCGGCGACCTGCTCAGGACCGATCCAACCACCCCCGTACCCCCCGATCAGCACACCTTCGATCCGGGCCGACGGACCGCCGGCGTCACGCAGCAGCGACACCAGAGCCGAGCCGAGCTCGATCTCGTAGACCCCCGGCGCGACGACAGCGCCCCCGAGCGTGACCAGCGCCGTGCCCGGGTCCTCGGGGATGCCGGCCTCCGCGAACCAGCGAGCTCCATGGCGGGCGATGAGCGCCGCGTGAGCGAGCGTCTCGGGGTTGCTGACCAGCGTGGGCCGGCCGTCGACGCCGCGGTCTGTCACCCGAGGCGGCACGACCGACGGCTTCAGTGCCCGGCCGTTGAGCCAGTTCACGAGCGCGCTCTCCTGGCCGCTGACGTATCCGGGCGGCACCCGCACCAGCTCAGGCCGGCCCTGTGAGGTGCGGCGCGATCGTTCCGCCAGCGCATCCTCGAAGGCGTCACCGGAGACGTCGTCGAGCTGGTCGACTGCGAACACGACCCGCTCGGCGCCGATCGCATCGCCAACCGCGAGCGCGCCGTCGATGACCAGGTGGGGGGTGCATTGGAGCAGCACCCGGTCCTTGCCGCTCATCGGCTCACCCTCGCAGCCGTTGACGACCAGCACGGGCCGGCGGCGCTGGCGGGTCACCGCATCGATCTTGACCGACAGCGGAAACGCGCCTCCTCCGCGGCCGCGCAGGCCGGACGCGGCCAGCTGGGCGCGCAGCTCGGCTCCATGGAACCGCAGCGACGGCCCGTGCACCTCCCGGTGCTCGGCGTAGGGCATCCGGGCCGCGCTCACGCCGGCGAGCAGGCGCGGAGCGCTCATGAGCCGTGCGTGGGGGCGAGCAGCCGGTCCGGGGTGCCGGCGCGGCGCGCCCAGCCGTGGCCGAGCGGGCCGGACGGGAGCCAGATCATCAGGACGGCCAGGAAGGTCAATGTGCCGGCGCTCAAGGCGAGACGGCGGCCCCGGTAGGCGGGCCACCCGATCGTGATCCGGATCGAGGCGGCGGCCAGTACGGTCGCCGCGCACAGGATCGCGATCAGACCCATCCACTCCTCGCGGATGTCGCTACCGGTGCCCAGCGCGTGGACGAAAGCCACCGGCCACACCGCGTAGGCGAGCCAGTGCACCGCCCGCCACCCCTGGTATCCGAGACGCTCCCGGACCACGCTGGTGATGGCGACCGCGATCAGCAGATCGAGTGCGGTCGCACCGAGCCCCAGCCAGATCGGGCGGTAGACGCCGACGAACGGGACGAAGGCGTCGATCAGCCCGATCGGGGCGAACGTGTCAAGCACCGCGGTGAGAATGTGGACGGTCAGGAACATCCCGGCCAGCAACGACGAGTAGCGATGCAGCCCGTCGATCACGAATCTCGGGAACAGATCGCTGCGGACGCGGCCGACCTGCGCGACGCCAAGCGCGGTGGTCACGGTGAGCAGAATCAGCGCCAGCGTGCCGCTGGCTCGCGTCGAGTACCACAGCCAGGTCATGCGGGCCACCCGGCCACTCGGACCAGCCCGCCGTCCGCGGCCACCAACCGCGCCGGAAGGCTGCGCTGCAGCAACCACTCCGGCGCCTCGTCGCCGAGTACCAGCGCCGCGGTCGCGGCGATGTTGGCATCGGCGCATGTCGCCGCTGCGACGGTCGCCGTTCTCCAGCAGGGCGTGACCGGAAGCCCTGTCCGGGGGTCGAGCACATGATGGATCGCCTCGCCCTCCCGCCACCATCGTCGCGCAGCGAGGCTCGAGGTGGCCAGACCGCCGGAACGGATCGTGATCGCCTCCTCGCAGTCCTGGGCGCGCACTCGGTGGTCATCGGCGAGCCCGATCGACCACTCGTCATCGGGAGCGGGTCCCGCCACCGCGACATCGCCGCCGAGCGAGACGAGAACCGCATCGCCCGTGGCATGGTGCGCGGCCGCGCACGCGAGATCGGCCGCTCTGCCCTTGGCGGTCGCTCCCAGGTCGAGTTGCACGCCGGCCGGCAGCCGGATCATCTCGCGGTCGGCCCGGAACTCAACAGACCGCCACGGCGCAGAGCGCGGCCCCTCGGACCGTGGAGCGTGGTCCGGCTCGCTCGTGGCCGCCAGCGGGTACTCGGCGCCGACCGCCGCCAGCTCACTCCAATCGCGGTCATAGCCGAGCCTCATCAGCTCCCTGGCGAGCGTCGGATCGACCGCGCCCGCGGTCTGCTCGGCGGCGGACAGACCGAGCTCGACGAGATCAGCGAGCTCCGGGGAGATCGCCGTCCAGTTGCCCGCGTCCGCGTTGAGCCGCCTGAGCTCTGAGTCGCTGCGAAATCGGCTGGCCAGGCAATCGATCTGGTCGACCACGTGCGAGGCCGCGCGTTGGGCTACCTGAAGGCTTGCGCGGGGTGCGCGCACCACGGCGGTTGTCCCGAGCGCGGCCCAGCTGATGTTCGCCATCCCCCCGGGCACGGGTGGCCCGCTGCCGCTCAGGAGCCGCCCGAGGTGACGGCCGCCGTGGTGCTGGGTGCCGCGGCGGGCGTCGTCGACGGAGGCGCGGGCGAGGTCGCCTGCGTCTGGGTCGGAGTCTCGGTCTGTGTCCGCGTCTGGGTCTGTGTCCGCGTCCGGGTCCGGGTCCGCGTCTGGATGGTGCGGTGGTGGCCGTGGCGGTGGCGTACGACCGGTCGTGCGCGCGCCTGGGTGCGCGATTCTGTCGGCCTGCGCGTGTGCTTGGCGGCCGACGATCCGCCCGCGCCGCCGTCGCCCACGGGGTGGGTGACCGTCGCGGCGTGATGTGAGGAGCGGCCCGGGAACGTCCGCGCCGCCGCGGTCCCGACGACCCCGGCGAGCAGCAGCGAGAGCGCCGTCAAGGTCTGCTTGGCTCTGCGCAGGCGACGCACCGCCGCGTCGCGGCGCCGCACCGCGCGATCACGGACGTGGCGTGTCATGACATCAGCCTCATAGGCTTCTCTAAATCGCGACTGAGAGCAACATGAGAAGGTTCTTCCCCGCTGGTTTGCAGGAACTTATGCACCCTAAGATCGCCTCGTGAGCACGATTGCGCTGATCGAGGACGAGCCTGGGATCGTCGATTTCGTGAGCCGCGGGCTGAGCGCGCGTGGGCTGGATGTGCGTACCGCGCTCGACGGAGAGGAGGGGCTGGCGCTTGCGCTCAGCGACGAGGTCGAACTCGTCATCCTCGACCTGATGCTCCCTCTGCGCGACGGCCGCGAGATCCTCGATGCGATCACCCGCCACCGGCCTGGGCTGCCGGTGATCGTGCTCACCGCGCTCGGTGAGGTCGAGGACCGCGTCGAGGGCCTGCGTGCCGGGGCGGTCGACTACCTCGTCAAGCCCTTCGCATTCGCCGAGCTGGAGGCGCGCGTGCAGACGCACCTGCGCATGGCCCGGCAGATCCCCGCCACCGAACTGCGCGTCGGCCCGCTGGTACTCGACCTGCTCGAACACCAGGTGATGCTCGGAGCCGACCAGATCCGCCTCTCCAACACCGAGTTCGACCTGCTGAAGTACTTCATGCGCAACGCCGGCCAGGTCCTGTCACGCACCCAGATCCTGCGCGCTGTCTGGGGTTACGATCACGACCCGTCGACCAACGGCGTCGACGTCTATGTCGGCTATCTGCGACGCAAGCTCACCCGCTCCGACGGTCCCTCGGTGACGATCTCGACGCTCCGCTCCCGCGGCTACCGGCTCGACGATCCGCGATGATCCGGCGCTCGAGCCTCCGCTGGCGTCTGGTGGCGGGCTTCGTGGCGACCATGCTGGTCGTGGTGGCGGTCGTGTTCGTGCTCGTCTACGAGCAGACCGGCAGCCAGCTCCGCGCCCAGACCAACAGCGATGTCCGCGGAGACGTCACCCAGCTCACGGAAGCGGCCCGCACGATGCGGGCGAGCTCGGCCGCCGAGCTCGCCCGGAAGATGTCGGCATACATCCGCGCTCAGCCCTACTCGTCCACATCGTCGCTGCTGTTCGCGGTCGTGGCGGGCCACTTGGCGATCAGCAACCACCCCGAGCTGTTGACGCTCGTCGCACAGCCCGATCAGCGCGAGACGCCTGCCGAGCAGGCACAGGAGCGAACGGAGAGCCGCGCGCTGCGCACGGGCCACACCGGACAGCGGACCGCAACCGTCCCGGACCTCGGCCGCGCGCGGATCGAGGAGCAGATCCTCACCGTCTCGGGGGTCCGCATCCGGCTGGGGGCAGGAGAGTCGTTGCAGAGCGTCTCACGGGCGCAGCGGGCGGTCGCCCAGACGTTCCTGCTCGCCGGCGGCGTCGGCCTCGCGCTCGTGCTGATCGGCGCCTACCTCGCGGGCGCGTTGATCTCACGCCCGCTGCGGCGGATGGCGCGAGTCGCGGCGCAGGTCGACGACGGGGACTTCGGGCCGCGGATGACCGTCTCGCCGATGACCAGCCGCGAGATCCGGGTGCTCGCCCAGTCCTTCAACCACATGCTCGACCGTCTCTCCTCGGCGTTCGTCAACGAGCGTGCCTTCGTGGCCGACGCGTCGCATGAGTTGCGCACGCCGCTGACCGTGATCGCCGGCCAGTTCGAGGTCCTGGCCGCCGATCCGGATCCGACGCTCGAGGAGATCAAGCGCACCGAGCGACTGATCAGCCGGGAGATCGGTCGCATCTCGCGCCTGATCGACGACATGCTGCTGCTCACCCGCTCCGAGCATGCGGACTTCCTGCGCCGCGATCGCTTCGACCTCCAGCCGTTCATCACGGATCTGTGGACGACGACCACCGCCGGACGGGAGAGACAGTTCCAGCTCGGCCGGGTGCCGAGCGGCCGCCTCGACGCTGATCCCGATCGTCTCGCACAGGCGCTGCGCAACCTGATAGAGAACGCGATCGTCCATACCGCCGAGCCCGACGGACTGGTCGCGCTCACCGTCGAGGCACTCGCCGACGGTCGCCTTCGGTTCGTGGTGGAGGATGACGGCCCCGGCATCCCCGAGGATCAGCGTGAGCGCGTCTTCGAGCGCTTCCATCGCACCGATCAGGCTCGTGACCGCGTCTCGGGCGGTGCCGGCCTCGGCCTCTCGATCGTCCGAGCGATCGCCCACTCCCACGGCGGCCGCGTCCGCGCCGGCGCGCGCCATGATGGCGGCGCCCGCCTCGAACTGGAGCTCCCCGGCTACCGGCCGGTGCCGCGCGCGTATGCCGCGCGGGTCCCGACGGGCCCCACCGTACGCTCCTGAGCGCTCAGGCGAGGCGGCGACCTGTCTCGATCTGCTCGACCGCACACCGTGCGAGCCGCCTAGGAGCGAAGCGTCTGGCTCGGCGGCTGACCGTAAATGCTCCGGTAGCGCACCGCGAACGACCCGGCGTTGGCAAAGCCCCACCGCCGGGCGGGGCAGCGTATACCTCTTACCAGTCAGCCGAGCCCTCGCCCGCCGAGGCGGCGAGCCGGTATGGCTCCTGCTCGCGGCGGATCAGGTCAGGGTTGGTGTGTCGTGCGTGGGCAAGCTCGAGCGTGAGGCTCTGCAGTCCACCGGCCCCGGCCAGCAGACCGGAAAGCCGGCGGTCGACCTGATCTTCGCTCGGCAGGCTCAGCACCATCCGCCCGGCAGGGGTGAGGTCGGCGTCAAGCGCCGCGTCGTATGGATCTGACAGGAGCGCCGCCACCTCCAGGCCGATGGCCGCCGCCGCTCGCGCGACGTGACTCGCACGCCGAGCCACGCGATCGCGGTCGGGATGATCGGTGATCGCGATCAGGACCAGCGCGTCCGCAGGCTCGTGGCCCGCGAGCTGTCCGTGGAGGACCGTCTCGAGCTCGAGCGCGAGCGTTCCCATGCACGCCCCCTCGGCGATCTTGAGCGCGAGCTCGCGAGCCGAGATGTGGTCGGTGTGAGCCCCCGCGCACAGCACGACCCGGCTGGCAGCGAGCCGGCCGGCGATCGACGACGCGTCCTCGGTTCTGCTCGCTCGCTGCAGGAGACCGCGTGCCGCGTCAGGCGCTGATGCGCACCGGCCGAGCCGGGCGGCGAGCGCCGCGCCGGTGGCGATCGCGGAGGTGTAGGCGATGGTGTGACACCAGGAGTCGTCATGGCGCGAGGTCAGCAGCGTGAGGTCCGCGGTCTGCGCGACCGCACTTTCGGCCTGCTGTGTGATCGCGATCGCGCGGGCCCCTGTGTCACGGGCGGCGTCGAGTGCGAGCACCGTCGCCCTCGTCCCACCGTCGTGAGAGACGGCCAGGCAGACGCCGGTCGGCGGCTCGAGCGCGGCCGTCAGCGACGGCCTCGCGTGGACCAGGGCTGCGTGCCGCGGCCCGGCTGCAGCTGCGAGCAGCTCGGCGATCGCGTGCGCGGCGTGTTCGGACGTTCCGCAGCCGCAGACGGTGACCGGCTCATGACGCTGGAGCGCCCGCGCGATCGCGTCGGCGGCCGCTGCGGCCTCGTCCGGTGGCTCGCGCAGCAACCGCTCGACGACGACCGGCTGCGCGGCGATCATCTCCTGCATGACCCACGGCGGCCCTGCGCGCAGCTCGGGGAAGTCATCGCCATGCCAGTCGGGAGTACTCATCGCTCGCCTCCGGTCGGTTGGATGGGCTGAGGGCGACAATCGGACCGAGCCTCAGTCATGGCGTGGCTCCCCAGGGAGAGGGCGCACGGTCAATCGAACGTACAGTAACGGTCCCCTAAATGACCGTCGTCGTGCCCGCTCACCTCCTGGTTCACGGCATCAGCGCATGGGGTGTGTCACAGCCCGGGGCGCCCGGTGCAACTAGAGATCATGACCACCGAGGCAAGAGCACTGACGCGGAGCATGGAGCCACGCACGGCCACCGCCGGCGGCCGGCCGCGCGGACGGCCACCGACGAGTTCGCCAATCGAGGAGTTCGAGCAGGTCTACGTGCGCAACGTCGATGTCCTGATGGGCTACTTCGCGCGCCGGTGCCGTGAGCCGCAGACCGTCGCCGATCTGACGTCCGAGACGTTCGTCCGAGCCGTCGATGGCTTCGCCAACTTCGATCCTGAGAAGGGGTCGGCGCGGGCGTGGCTGTTCGGCATCGCCGCCCGCGTCTTCGCCCGTCACTGCGATCAGTCGGCTGTCGGGCGAGATGCGGTCATCCGGCTTGGCGGCCATCGGCCGCTCGACGTGGACGAGATCGAGGAGATCACCGAGCGGATCGACGCCGAGCGCGAGGGCGCCGAGCTCCTGCGCCGGTGTGCGGAGCTGCCCGCCATCGAGCGTGCCGCGGTCGAGCTCGTCGATCTCGAGGAGCTCACCCCGAAGGAGGCGGCACTGGCCCTCGGGGTGTCCCGTGTCGCATTTCGAAAGCGCTTGTCCCGGGCGCGGTCCCGGCTGCGAAAGGAACAGCACACCAATGACTAGGTTCACCGACAATCTCTGGAGTGACCTCATGCGCGAACACGGATCCACCCTCGCCCACACCGACCGTCCCGCCACCAGCCGGCTCCGTCGCCTGCATCCGCGGGCGCTCGCGGGCAGCTCGCTCGGGCTGGCGGGTGTTGGCGCGGCGCTCGTGCTCGCACTCGGCGGATCGACCGCCGCACCGGCATGGGCCGTCACGCGGGCCAACGACGGTTCGGTGCTGGTGGAGCTGAACTACACCAGCAACCAGAACCTTCCGCAGGTCGATGCCAAGCTCGCCTCGATGGGGATCCACGAGACGCTCGGGATCCAGATGGCCTCCGGGGCAGCGACCACCAGCGGTCCGGTGAGCTGCTCGCAGGACCACGGCGCCAACACCCCGGTCAAGGTCCTCGTGGGCAAGAACGGCACCGAGACGATCGGCGCCGGACAGTCCGCCGGCAACACCGCGGCTGGCAGCTTCCACATGGTCAGCTGCACCGTCTCGAGCAACACCGGCTCAGGCAATTCCGGCAACACCGGCAACAGCTGATCTGAAGTCTTCCGCCGGCACCCGCCCCGTGCGGGCGCCGGCGGTCCCGCGATTGGCGGTCCGGTCCGCGAGTGATGGCGGGGACCGAACCGCTGCGTGGTGGCCTCGGCTGCTCCTCGCAGCCGCGGTGTGCTGGAACCTCGTCAGCCTGCGAGCGCTTACGATCGGGGTTCCCTACCTCAACGACAGCTCGATGCACGAGCAGATGGTCCGGTTCGCCACCACGCAGCTGCAGGGGGGCCACCTGCCGCTGATCAGCTGGTTCCCGTTCCTCGGCGAGGGGTCACCGCAGTTCCTGCACTACCAGAGCCTGCCCGCGATCCTCACCGGAGGGCTTGGCGTGTTGACCGGGCCTGACGTCGCGTTTCGCTGGACGCTGTACCTGCTGCTCTCGCTGTGGCCGGTCAGCGTGTACGTGTCGGCGCGCGCCTTCGGAGGTGGCCGCGCGGCGGCAGCCGCGAGCGCTGCCATGGCCCCGTTCCTGGTGAGCGCCAGTGGTGTCGGCTACGAGCAGCATGCGTACGTCTGGACTGGCTACGGGGTGTGGACTCAGCTGTGGGCCATGTGGACGCTGCCTCTCGCCTGGGGCTTCAGCTGGCGGGCGATCCGCGATGGCCGCGGCTACCTGCGCGCGGTGCTGTTCACGGCGCTCACCGTCGCGCTGCACTTCGAGACCGGCTACCTGGCGCTGTCGGTTCTGGTCCTCTGGCCTCTGGTCGGCGGCCGTCCACTCCTCACTCGGGTGCGACGCGCCGCGCTCGTGATGGGTGCGTCGCTGCTCGCCGTGGCCTGGGTGATCGTCCCGCTCGTCGCGCAACGGCGCTGGGCGGCGGTCAACGAGCCCTTCCAGGGCACAGGGCTCGTCAACGGCTACGGCGCCAGTCGCGTGCTCGGCTGGCTGGTCTCCGGCCAGCTGCTCGACGACGGCCGGCTGCCGGTCGTGACCGCGCTCGCCGTCTTCGGGCTGGCGCTGGCCTGGCTTGCCTGGTCGTCGGAGGTGGATGGCCGCGCGCTGTTGATCGCCCTCGGGGTCTGTCTGCTGCTGTCGTTCGGGCGCACGACGTTCGGGTCCCTCGCCGGCCTGATCCCGGGCGGAGCCGACCTGTTCTTCCGGCGCTTCATGATGGGCGTGCAGCTGGCCGCACTGCTGCTGGCGGGTCGCGGGGCGGCGTGGCTGGCGGATCGTTGCCTGCGGCTGCTGCGATCTCGGATCCCGCGCTGGCCGTGGGCCTGGTCGGCCCCCGCCGGAGTGGCGTGTGCGGTCGCGGTGCTCGCCCCGGCTTGGTTGCAGCTGGGAGAGTTTGACCGGGCCGATGCGGCAGCGATCACAGCGCAGCGCCACGCCGACAACACCCGGGGCGCCGGCCTCGACCGGATCATCGCCGCGATCAAGCGCGACGGCGGCGGCCGGACCTATGCGGGGATGCCGTCCAACTGGGGCTCGGACTTCACCGTCGGCCAGGTGCCGGTGTTCAAGTACCTGGACAGCCGGGACGTCGACGAGGTCGGCTACACGCTGCGGACCGCGTCGCTGATGACCGACCCGGAGTTCTTCTTTGACGAGCGTGACCCATCTGACTACCGGCTGTTCGGGATCCGCTACCTCATCCTTCCGGCCGCGGACATGCCGCTGGTGCACGCAGAAGCCGTGATGCGGGCGGGCCCGTATCGCCTGTGGACGGTCGATGCGGGCGGTTACGCCCAGGTCGGCCGGATCGTCGGCGCGATCACCGCGGACCGCACCAACGTCGGTACCCGCAGCCTTCCCCTGCTGCGGAGCCGACTGGCCCAGCACGGCGAGTATCTCACCGTCCGATGGGGCACCGGCGGCGCCCCGGATGGCGGACCTGCCCGGGTCTCGCGTGAGCCTGGCGCGGGAACCGTCACCGCTCAACGTGCCAACCTGGTCGATGGTGAGGCGTCGGCGACGGTGCAGATGAGGCGCCGCGGGATCGTGGTGCTCAGCGCGTCATTCGACCCGGGATGGACGGCCACCGTCGACGGCCGGCGGGTCCCGACCCGCATGGTGGCGCCCGCCCTCGTCGCCGTGGACGTACCCGCGGGGACCGACCGTGTCGTCTTCCGCTTTCACGGGTACGGCGACTACCCGGAGCTGCTCGTGCTCGGCGGCCTCACCCTTGCCGGGCTAGCGATTGCGCGGTTCTGGGGGCGAGCGCGTCTGCTTCGTTCAACGGCGACCAAGGCCGGCTGATCTCCGGGGAAGGACCCCAGCTCTTGAGTGGGGCGAGCCATTCACATGGTGACGGCGCGCCCCTGGCGCCGGCGGCCGCGCTGGCCGGCGAGCGGCGGGCGGGCGCTGGGCCGTCGCGTCGGCCGGTGCACGCCGCCCTCCTCTGCAACCACGTGCGTCACCGGGATGGGGAAACGAGCCTTGGCTTGCTCCACCAGCCCCTGCTCCAACCAGTGCGACCGCTCAGGCGCAAGGGTCGAGATCAGGATCTCGTCAGCCGCGAACTCAGCCAGAGCATCTTCGATCGCGAGCAGCGGCACGCTGTCGCCAACCTCGGCGGTGGCCACCATGCCCGCCGCCGCCAGCACCGCCACCGCCTCCTCCGCCGTCTGACGCGCGTTCGACAACGCATCGTCGACGTCGGACAGCCAATGCCGCAGACGGCTGTTGAGCGCGGGCACGACGAGGTGAACGCGCACTGGGCCACGGTCTGCCTGCTCGTGCAGCTCTCCTACCAGCGCTGAGCCCGTCGCCGTCTGGTTGGCGACGACGAGAATCCGTCGCCCAGGGAGGTCGGCGGCCGTGGGCAGCATGTGACGATCCCCAGCGGGGTCGCTCTCAACCATGAGGAGGTCCTTCCGGTCGAAACGGGGTCGGTGCGCCGCGTCATCTGGCTTCAATATCTGATCGGGCGGCGCTGGTTGAGAAGACGCCGCCGCAGTGTATTTCCTTCCCTGTCAGTCCCCCCGGCGTCACTCCACGGTGGCCCGGATCCGGCGGACGTCCGCGCCCGATGATTCCTGTTTGAGGATGCGGAACCGACCGGCCTGACCGGTGTCGGCGACGTGCGGACCGGCGCAGAACTCCTTGGAGAACTCGCCGAAGACGTAGACGCTGACGGGTGTGGGATACACCGAACCGACTTCCTGTTCTGCGCCGAGCTCATTCGCCTCCTCCAGGGACATCTCCAAACGGAGCACCGGGTGGGCAGCGCTGATCTGCTCGCGAACGACGTGCTCGACGCGTCGCAACTGCGGTTCGGTCAGCGGCCGCTCGTGTGAGAAGTCAAACCGGAGTCGCTCCTCGGTGATGTTCGAACCGCGCTGGTGTACGTGGTCGCCCAGAACGTGTCGCAGTGCCGCACCGAGCAGATGCGTGGCGGTGTGCATTCCAACCACACGCTCCGAGCGCGGGTCAGAGAGACCGCCTGCGAACCTTCGCGCCGAGCCGTCACGTGACCGTTCGCGATGGCCTAGCCATGCCGCTTCAAAATCTGGCTGCCAGCCCGGCACCTCGATCCCGCGGGCGCGCCGGTCCTCCGCGTCGGCCAGCTCCCGGACGGCTTCGACGATCGGCCGCAGAAGGTCTGTGTCATACACCGACCCGACGCCCTGCAGCACGCTCGGCGGCCGTTCGAGCCCAACTCCGGTGTCGACGTTGCGCTGGCCGCGGACAGCGAAAGGGCTGTGGCCGCGGCTAGATCGCTCGCGCGCGGGCAAGGCTCGGCAGCGCACGGCTGCGTGACATGAGCGTCGCGTGGGTCACGCCACGAATATGGCGAGCGCCATCCGCCTGTCAACCATCGACCGGGCCCGGCTCAGCGCAGTTGCCGCTGGTATTCGCCCGGGGTGACGCCAAGGACGCGGGTGAAGTGGCGGTGCAGGTGGCTCTGGTCGGCAAAGCCGGTGGCGAGGGCAGCCTGTGCGATCGTGTCGCCGTTCTCCAGCGAGCGGCGGGCAGCTCGGATGCGGTTGGCGATGTGCAGGACGTGAGGCGTCACGCCGAGCCGCTGGCCGAACAGGCGGACCAGTCGGAACTTGCCGACACCTGCGATGGTGGCGAGCTCGTCCAGGCCGATGTTCTGCTCCGGGTGTGTGGCGAGATAGTCCAGTGCAACGCGCAGTGCCCGATCGTCGGTCGGGGGCAGGCCCGCGGCCGCCGGCCGCTTTGCGGACCCGTGCTCGACGACCGCGCGCAGCCACTCGCTGAGTCGTTCATCGCACTCCAGGCGGGTGCTCGCCCGCTCCAGCACGTCGTGCATGCGCAGGAAGCCGGCGACCAGTCCCGGGTGTCGGATGACGGGATCGGGAAACACGATCTCCGACGGCGGACGATCGTCGTCGGGATCTGCGATCACCCGAGACAGCTCGCCCGCATCGATGACCATGAGCCGCGCATCCCACGCTTGGCCATCGAGGGCCTGACCGCAGTGGCGGCCGGTCAGGTCCCAGGCCACCGCTTGACCTGGCGCGACTGGGTGCCGAGCATGACCGCGACGGGCGAGCATGACTCTTTTCGTGACGACTCCGAACACGTATTCGTCGCGCGGATCGACGGCGTAGCCGGTCGTCTGCCCCGCCATGAGCAGCACGCTGCCTGCGTTCGCGGGGCGCCAGATGCGGACGTTCTCGGTGGTCATGACAGCGGCCATGCTAAGGCGCAAGAACGTCCAATACGGTGCTCGAGGCGACGCCTACGGTGCGCGCATGGCTATCACACCTCACATCGTGGTTCAGGGCGCGGATGACGCGGTCAGCTTCTACCGGGATGCCTTCGGCGCCCGGGAGGTCGATCGCATCGAGATTCCCGACGGGCGGATCATGTCCGCGCACCTTCAGGTCGGTGACGGCAACCTCTATCTCGCCGACGAGTTTCCCGAGTGGGGTGTCGTCGCTCCCCCGACGATCGGCGGCACGGCCGTCGTGCTCGCCCTCGACGTGCCTGATGCCGATGCCGCCTTCGCCATGGCGATCGCCGCCGGCGCAGAGGTGACCCAGCCGGTGGCGGACATGTTCTGGGGTGACCGTCACGGGCAGCTCGCGGATCCGTTCGGGCATCGGTGGAACATCAGCCAGCACCTGCGCGATGTTCCCCACGCTGAGCAGGTCGCGGCCGCGGCAGCGATGTTCGCCCCGGGCGACCCAGAGGACGGGTGAAGTATCGCCTCCTCGGAGGGTCATCCTGACGCACGCGACGGCTCGCCGAAGGTGCCGCCTACCGAATCGATCGAGGCGGGCCGTCGCACCCGGTGGCTAGCCGGGCGTGCCGTCGCGTCTGTGCGCGATCTGCTGTCGTTGGTGCTCGTGAGGGCCCATACGTGAGTCGCTGAGCTCCACGCCGTCACGCAGCGCGTTCACATAGGCCCGATCCTGCTCGATCCGTGCACGCGCTTGGCCGGCTGCACAGACGGACCCATGGCCGGGGACGACGAACTCGACGTCGCCCACCACGCTCTCGATCAGCCCCAGCGCGGTGTGGTACTCGGTGACTGGATCGGTGGCGTCGTTGAAGTCGAGCAGCGGAATCAGGATGTCGGACACGAGGTCTCCGGCGACCAGAACCCCGCGCTCCCCGATCAACAGCGCGGCATGCCCGGGGGCATGCGCTTGGTGCTCGATGGTCCTGATCTCAGGGCCATCCCACGGAATCCGCTCGGCGTCGGCGGCCAGTCCCGTGACGGCGTCGAGCAGGTCCAGCGGTACCTGCTCGACGAGGTCCGGCGGCATGAACCGGACGACGCCTGCCTTGGTGCAACGCCGGACAGGACGGTATTGCTACCGCACCTGCTCTCGCCAGGCGACCAGCTCACGGCAGAGCTGAGAGAGACCGGTTTGATCGCTGAGATATTGGGAGGGGTTGAAGCACAGCGAGGTGTAGCCGTGCTCGAGCTGCTCCGCGGCGCCCTCGAGCGCAGGTCGGATGTCCGCGGGTCGATCGGGATGGTGAAACGTCGGCCGGAGTCCGCCGACGATCTCGAGCTCGTCGAACGAGCGGCCGGCCTCCTCGAGCGCCGCCCGCAGAGGCTCCAGCTCGTCGGTGCTGGGTTGGCCGAACGGGTGAAACCCGTGGCCGTAGCGGACGACGCGGCGAACCGTGTACGGGGCGAGACGGATCCCGCCGAACCACAACTGCGGGCCACCAGCGCGAAACGGCTTGGGCTCCATGTAGACGTCCTGGAATGAGTAGGCCTGCCCGTCAAACGACGCCGGCGTGTCGCGCCAGAGCGCTCTCCAGGCCTCGAGGTGTTCGTCGAGGCGTCCGCCGCGCGAGGCCCACGGGACGCCAAGCGCGGCGTATTCCTCGGGGTGCCAGCTGACGGTCGGCTGGACGATCAACCGCCCTTGGCTGAGCAGGTCCAGCGCGGCGAGCTGGTGAGCGAGCACGATCGGGTGCCGGAGCGGCGCAATGATCGCTCCGAGCACGATCTCGATCCGGCTGCTCGCCGCCGCGATCGCGCTCCCAACCACGATCGAGTCCGGCCAGGGGGTGGCGGGGTCCTGGTTGCCCGGTGCGGCGTACTCGCGTGGATTGCGGGGGCGCCCATCCCGCCCGGCCGACGCCCCGAGCACCAGATGCTCTGAGAGCATGACTCGGTCGACCCCGGCATTCTCGGCCTCGACAGCCATTCGGACCAGGCTCCGGAGGTCTCGCGGGGAGCAGATCGTCCAGTTCTCCGTGAGCACCATGACCAACTTGGGCGGGGTCATCCTCCGGTCTCCTTCGTTGGGGTCATTCCGGTTCAGTCCGGCCCGCGCTGAGGGTGGTCGTCGAGCATCGCCGTGGTGCCGCCGTCAATCACGGCGGTGCCTCCGTCCACCGAGAGCACCGCGCCGGTGACATACGAGGCGTGCGGTGATGCAAGCCAGGCGATGGCCTCGGCGACCTCGGACGCGGCGGCAGCCCGGCGAGCCGGCACATGGCGGGCGACGCGTTCATAGCTCTGGTCGACGTCGAGCCCTCGCTCTCTTCCGAACTCGGCCATCTCCCCGTCGCCCATCTCGGTCCGCACCCATCCGGGCGCAACCGCGTTGACCCGGACTCCTTCGGGACCGTGGTCGACTGCGAGCGCTTGAACGAGCATGTTGAGCCCCGCCTTCGAGCAGGCATAGGCGACCGCGGCGGGCCCGGCACGAAGGCCGCCGACCGAGCTGACCGCAACGATCGTGCCCGCGGTCTGGCGCAGCGATGGCATCGCTGCTCGGGCCTGCAGAAATGGGCCGGTGAGATTGATCCGCAGCGCCTCCTCCCACTGGTCAAGCGACAACTCCTCCACCGTGCCCATCGTCATGACGCCGGCGTTCGCGACGAGCGCGTCGATCCGCTCATACCGGTCGATCGTCCGGGCGACCAGCGTCTGCGCACCGTCCTCCGTTGCCGCGTCACCCACCACCGCCAGGGCGTCCAGCTCGATCGCGAGGTCCTGCAGCGGCCCGGACCTCCGACCACACACCACGAGCCGCCAGCCGTCGTCGGCAAGTCGTCGCGCCGTGGCGGCTCCGATCCCAGAGCCGGCTCCGGTCACGATGGCGACACGCCTCGGCGCGCCGCCGGTACCAACCGCACCTTTCTCCACAGCGGTCGATCCTGCCCCTCCATCGCCCGATCGGCAACACCGATCCGCGCAGCATCATGCGCAAATCGCGATAGATCCATCCCGCGAACTCCGAGTTCTCCGGTTTCTGCATGCCGCACCATGAGGCGGAGGGCAGGTTCGAAGAAGCGCTGCAGATCATCATCAGCCGTGCAGAGCCTGCGCCGATTCTCAGCTGAGCTCGGTCGGCGTTCGCCCGCGCTCACTGAACCGGCAGTGAGGCAGTCGAGGTTTG
>CAWHOM010000013.1:0-12973 GCA_963831015.1 uncultured Solirubrobacteraceae bacterium
TCGGATCTTGCAAGCCCCGTTCCCAGCGTGCGATGGTGGCCTGGCGGAGGCCGAGGCGCTCGGCCAGCTGGCGCTGCGTCAGTCCCGCGCGACGCCGGGCCATCATCACGTCGCCGACGCAGAAGAGGCCAAGGCCAACGTAGGACGACGAAAGACGTCCCGTGTCAATGTCGGTGTCTGTTTTAGCGATTGGCGGCTTGCTGTCAAGCGCTGTGCGCTCGGCCCGTGTGGGCCGCCCTTGGGGGTGACGGCGGCGCCGGCCATCCGCTGGGTGGCGGCGATGTCGGGCCGCGGGCCCGACGGGTCGGGGATGGTGACGGTGATGTGCTGTTGCAGGCCGGTGTGTCGGGCTGGGTCTAGGGGGTGCGGTCGTGCCAGCAGCGCCAGATGATGCGGCTCCAAGCGCGGCCGAGGGTGCGTAGCGCGCGGCGGTGGCTGTGGCCGCGGGCTCTGGCTTGCGCATAGCGGTCAGCGGCCCAGGGTTCCAGTGGCGGGTGACGTGCGCCAGGGTCGCCAGCGCGTTTCGTAGGCGTTTGTTGCAGGCCCAGCGGAATCTGGCGTGTTTGCGTTTGCCCGATTCGACCGCGACCGGTGCTTGGCCGCGTCGGCGGCGATCGCGTCGCGGTGCGGATAGCGGGCGCGGCAGTCGCCGATCTCGGCCAGCAGCGTCGCGGCGCAGATCACCGAGTCCGGGGTGCGGAAGAAGCTGCGGAAGATCTCACCGTCGGGATGGGCGTGCAGCGCATGGGCGATCTCTGCCTCGAGCTCCGCGGATCTGCTCGACCATCACCTGAAGCGTCCGGGTGAGGCGCAGCACGATCGAGCGTCGCGTGCGCGTCTCGGTCTCCCCGGCCCGACCAGCCGGCGCGGACCGCAGCCGCTCGAGCAGCTGCGCCGGGGTCTTGCGGTTGGTGTAGCGGTGAGCCTTCAGAACGCCGCCAGGCGCTTCTCACCCAGCCCGCGAGCATCGGCCGGGCTGGGATAGCGGGCCAGAAACGCCAGCGAGATCGGACTGTCAGATCGGAGAACAGGCCGACCGGGCCGGGCCAGAACCGATCGAGCTCCGCGCGCAACTGGTTGGCCAGCGCCACCCGCGCGCCGACCAGATCCTCGCGCGCGCGGGTCAGCGCCCGCAGCGCCTTGGTCTGATCGGAGTCGGGCTCCAGCAGCCGGAAGCGATGACGATCGGTCCGCGCCAGCTCACACAGCACGAAGCGGTCAAACCGATCGGATTTCCCGCCCGAGGCGCGGAACCGATCACGCGCCGCCTTGACCTGATTGGGATGCAACGCCAACACCCGCACCCCCGCATCCAACAACCGATCGACCAGCAGCCCATCCGGCGCGCTCGATCGCGACCACCTCGACCTCAAAGCACAAAAGCGCGGCGCACAACGCGCTCACCCCGTCCTCATCATGCGCGAACGTCGCCGCCAACAGACTCCTCGCCGGCCGGATCCTCGATCAGCACGTCGTGCTTCTCAGACGCCCAGTCGATCCCCGCGCAATTACCCATCACCGACTCCTCGCTACGGACATTCGACAGCGCCCCGAACCCGGAGGTACCGTTACGGGTGCTCATAGACAAGGCCCTCAACCGGGGCTACGTCCTGTCGCCGCTCGCGGCACCTCACCACCGCCGGGACGGGCTGGTCTTTCGTTGGCCCTCCGCACAAGGGCAAGCATCGAGGCCCTCTCCCGGCGGCGGTCGAGGCCACCACAGGTTGACCTATGAGCAATCGTCGCAGGTACGGCCGGATCGGTGCTTCGCGTGTTTCCGGCCGATAGGCTCACGAGCGTGATCCTCTACACGTGCGGCCAAGAAGAAGGCGTTCGGGAAGACCGGTCACTTCTGCGGCCGGGCAGCCCTGGCGCTTGATGGGGCCGGACACGAATACGAGATCCGGACGGTAAAGGGCTATCGCGCGGTCCCGTGGCATCGCCTGACACGCAAGACTGATCGCGCCGAGATCACCCGCCTCAGCGGTACCCCCGAGGTGCCGATCCTCGTCCTCGACGACGGAAGCGTGATCTCCGACTCGAGTCGCATCGTGCGCTGGGCGCGTGAACACCCCGCCGCTCGGTAGCTGCCCTCCTGCCGCAAGGAGACCTCCACAGCGCACCTGGTCGCTACTGCAATCGTGACCTCGGCGTCGGCGGAGACGGCAAAGCAGTCGTGCGGGCCGCTCACTCGTACTCTGTGACCTCGAGCGGCTTATCCAGGCTGGACGGGGTGAGCGCGACGGTGGCCCTCGAGGCTTGGGAAGCGGCGACCTGCCGCTGCTTGAGCGGCTGATGGGCGACCCGCGCATGACCGAACACCTCGGCGGCCCCGAGAGCCCGGACAAGCTGCGCAAGCGACAGGGCCGCAACGAGCGCCTCGAGGATGGCGATCGCATGTTCAAGATCGTCGACGTGACGAGCGGCGTCGGCGCCGGCTCGGTCGGCTTCTGGACAAACGAGTGGCGCGAGGAGCAGGTCTACGAGATCGGCTGGATGGTCGTGCCGGAGTTCCAGGGGCGCGGCGTCGCGGTGGCGGCGACCAAAGAGGCGATCGAGCTCGCCAAGCGCGACGACAGAGCACCGCTTCATGCAGGCCTTTCCGAATGTCGAAAACGCGCCGTCGAACGCGATCTGCCGCAAGCTCGGGTTCGAGCGGCTCGAGGCGTGCGAGTTCGAGTTCCCGAAGGGGCAGTTCATGACGTGCAACGACTGGCGCCTGGATCTGCGCGTAGTTGATGATCTCTCGTGATCCCGTTGTCGCCGAGGCGCTCCGGGCTCCGATCCGCGTCCGGAGGCCAAGCCACTCGCCGGATCTCCCTCGGCTCCGGCGCGATGTGGCGGGAGTGTCCAGTGAACTGAAGAGAAATCCCCGTTCAGGTAGCGACCGCGTCGTTGCCGTTGACGTTTCGAGTGTGACGGCGTGTCCGAGCCTCTCGAGGTGGGCGACGAGCCGTCGGGTCGTTCGTTCGGGGTCGCGCTTGGCGAAGTAGTCGCCGCCCGGGTCGCGGTAGGCCTCGCCGGTGGTGAGGATGTGCCAGGTCGCGACGAGCATCGAGTGCGCGAGCGCGGTGATCGCCCGAGCGTGCCCGCGACGGGCGCGGAGTCGCTGATACTGCGCTTGGAGGTAGGTGTCTTTGGTGCGGCTGGCGGCGGTCGCGGCTTCGATCAGGTTCGCGCGTAGCCATTTGGAGCCTTTGCGCGTCTTGCCGGAGCGGCGTTTTCCGGCGGATTCGTCGTTGCCAGGGCAGACGCCGGCCCAGGAGGCGAGGTGTTTGGCGGTCGGGAACGCAGTCATGTCGCCGCCGGTCTCGGCGATGATCACCTCGGCGGTGCGGCGTTGGATGCCGGGGATCGTGCAGAGCGCTTCCACCGCTGGCGCGAGCGGGGCGATCTGCGCCTCGATCGCGGTCGAGATCTCGGCGATCGCTTCGTCGAGATAGTCGATGTGCGCGAGGATCCGGCCGATGATGATCGCGTGCTGGGGATCGAAGCGGCCTTGCAGCGCCTCGCGTAGCGCCGGGAGTTTGAGGCGCAGCTTGCCGAGCGCGAGGTCGGCGAGCACGTCGGGGTCGGTGGTGCCGTCGATCAGCGCGGCGAGCATCGCCCGGCCGGATTTGCCGAGCAGGTCGGAGGCGACGCAGTCGAGCTTGATGCCGGTGTCCTCGAGCAGCTTGTGCAGTCGTCCGGCTTCGCGTTGGCGGTCGCGGATCTGGCCTTGCGGTAGCGGGTCAGGTTCCGCAGCGCCCGGATCGGCTGGGGGCGGGACGAGGCTCGCGCGCAACAGCCCGGCTTCGGCGAGGCGGCACAGCCATTGCGCGTCGGTCACGTCGGTCTTGCGCCCGGGGACCTGCTTGACGTGGCGGGCGTTGACCAGGATGCACTCGAACCGGTCCTCGAGGATCGCCCAGACCGGCTTCCAGTAGACGCCGGTGGCTTCCATCGCGACCTGGGTGACGCCGTGCGCCTCGAGCCAGTCGGCCAGCGCCAGCAAGCGGGGACGGTCGCCCCGAACGTCTCGACTCCTCTTCGCGCTCCCCGGCGTCGGCAGGGACGCGCACGCACGCGGTCACGCTCGCTTTGTGAACATCGAGTCCGCCGACGCGCTCAACAACGATCTCCATCGGGACCTCCACAACTCGCGGATGGACGGGAGCTGCTCGCCGGAAGCCTCGATTGCTAGTCGATACTGAAGAGCGGGCTCGCGGCACCATTCCCGGGTTCCGGGCAAGGCTTCCACGCCAGACTGTGTGCGGGCTACAGCACCAAGATCCTGACGACGACGGACGAGCAGACCCGGCGATCCGCCCGCCGCTCGACACGGTCCAGGCGTGAAAGCACGTTGCGACCCCAATCGATTTCACCGTTCCCTGGGTGGCCTCCGGTCATGACGACTGTGTAGGAATGAGCGTCGAGCTCTTCGCGCGTCGCGTGAGTCGGATCTCGGTCAAGGGTTGGCCATTCTTCGCTTTCGGTGTGGTCGGGCTTGAGGTCGGGAGCAACGGTGGTTGTCATGGTGTTTCGTCTCCTTGGGGGATTTGGGGTTGTTCAACGGTTCGATCTGCTGAGCTGCAAGCCGGGATGACCGTCTGCACCAGGCCGGTGACGACGTCGTAGACGTGCCCGGAGACGGTGACGCGCGGGGAGATCGCGGGTGCGGAGCGCAGGCGCTCGACGTCGCGGGTGACGGTCGCCGCGGGGTCGAGGACGGCGTGCTCGCGCAGGGTCGATTCGTCGGCGCCGATCCGCTGCGCGTAGCGGCGGCGGAAGGTGTCGTCGGCGAGCGCGCCGGTTCCGCACTGGGTGTGGTGGATCACGGCGACCTCGAACAGCGGGCCGTCGGGCAGGACGTTCTCGGCGAGCTGGCCGATGAAGGCGACATCGTTGATCACCTCCGGGGTGACCCGCCCGCCGACGTTGCGGACGACCATCGCGTCGCTGAGGCCGAGGCCGAGGAAGTGCGCGGGGTCGACGCGCGGGTCGAGGCAGGTGATCACGAACAGGCGCAGGTTGGGGAAGACGACGGCGCCCTGGTGGCCGCCGGCGGCGGCGAAGGCGCGGTTGCGCTCGAGCGCGGCCTCGATGTTGGCGGCGCCCGGCTGGCCCGGGCTGGTCAGCTCAAACCCGGTCGCCCGGCCGATCCCGGAGCCGGCGGCGGTCACGCGCGGGGTGAGTTGCTGGTTGCTCATGGTGTTCTGTCTCCTGTCGCTTGGGGGTGGGGTCAGCTGTGCGCTGCGGCTGTGGCGGGCGTGCCTAGTGCCGGCACCTCTGGCGTGTCGTCGCGGCTGGTCGTCGGTTGGGCGGGCAGCAGCGCCAGCGCCATCACGGCGCCTGCGGCGGCGACGCCCGCGGCGACGTAGTTGGCCGCGTGGAAGCCGTGGAAGAAGGCCGAGTTAGCGGCGTCGTGGATGGCTGACGCGAGCAGCGGATGGCCGGCGTGGGTCAGCTTGCCTGCGACTGTGAGCGCGGCACCGACGGATGCGTGCGCGGTCCGCACGACACTGGCCGGCAACCCCCCGGGGAGCGCGCCGGTGAGCCGGCTGGCGTACAGCGACGCGTAAACGCTGCCGATCACGGCGACGCCGAGGGTGCCGCCCAGAAGGCGCGTGGCGTCGTTGACCGCCGACCCGACGCCGGCCTTCGCCTTCGGGACGACGCCCATGATCGCCTCGGTCGCGGGCGCGCTGGTGAGGCCCATCCCCGTCCCGAGAACGACCATCTGGGCGGCGATCGTCCCGTAGCCGGTCGTGACTGATGAAGTCGAAACCCATAGGTAGAACGCGGCCATCGAGAACAGCCCGGAGGCGACGACCAGCTTCGTGCCGAACCGGACGGCCAGCTTGGTGCCGAGGATCGAGGAGATCGCGACGAATGAGGCGACCGGCAGCAGGCGCACGCCGGTCGACAGCGGGCCGTAGCCCTTGAGGAACTGGAACATCTGGGTGACCAGGAAGATGAACCCGGACAGCGCGAAGAACGAGATCGCGACCGAGGCGCTCGCGGCGGTGAACCGCGGGTTGCCGAACAGGCTCACGTCGAGCATCGGCTGCTCGGTGCGCCGCTCCCAGGCCACGAACGCCGCCGCCAGCACTGCGGTCAGCGCGAAGCTGCCGAGCGTCCGCGCGCTGCCCCAACCGTGGTTCGGGGCCTCGATGATCGTGTAGACGAGCAGCCCGATCGTCGCGGTCGACAGCGCGAACCCGGCCCGGTCGGTGCGGGGCGCGTGCGGGTCACGCGAGGTCGGGACGTAGCGGGCGACCAGGACACCGGCGACGGCGGCGATCGGCACCATCGCGAAGAAGATGCTGCGCCAGTCGGAGAGCTCGAGCAGCCAGCCGCCGACGATCGGCCCGAGCGCGATCGCCACGCCCGTGATCGCGCCCCACAAGCCGATCGCCCGGGCGCGCTCGCCCCGCTCGGTGAACACGTTTGTGATCAGCGACAGCGTCGAGGGGAACACCATCGCCGCACCCACGCCCATCACCGCGCGCGCCGCGATCAGCGCGCCGGCGCTGTCCATCAGCCCGCCGGCCAGGCTCGCCAGACCGAAGACCGACAGGCCGGCGAGCAGCATCCCCTTGCGCCCGAACCGGTCAGACAGGCTGCCCACGGCCAGCACCGATCCGGCGAACAGCAGGTTGAACGCGTCCACGACCCACTGCAGCTGCGAGTTCGACGCGTGCAGCTGGCGCACGAGCGACGGCAGCGCGACGTTGACGATCGTCGTGTCGAGATTGATCACAAACGCCGCCAGCAGCAGCGAGATCAGGATCAGGGGCTTGCGCTTCATGACTCCTCCTCGAGGTGGCTAGCTTGCGTCACGCAAGGCAGACTAGCGCAGGAGCTCTGGCTTTTGTCAAGCAAGTCAGCTACGATTGGAGCGTGCTCCAACGCGACTATCCAGACCAGGTCTGCTCGATCGCCCGATCACTAGAGGTCATCGGGGAGCGCTGGACGCTGCTGATCCTCCGCGACGCCGTCGTCGGCCTAACGCGGTTCGAGGAGTTCCAGGCGAAGCTCGGGATCGCCTCCAACGTCCTCACCAACCGGCTCAAGCGGCTGTGCGACGAGGAGCTGCTCGAACGCGTTCCGGACCCGGAGCGGCCCGGCCGGCCGAAGTACGTGCTCACCGACAAGGGACGCGAGCTCGCGCCCGCCCTGATCGTGCTCATGAAATGGGGCGACCGCCACTACCCGACCCCGGGCGGCCCACCCCGACTCACCCTCCACGCCGGCTGCGGAGGCAACATCGGCCCAGACCTCCGCTGCGACCGGTGCGGCAAACACGCGGCGCGCGGGGAGATCGAGCTCCCGCCCGGCCCGGGGGCGCCACACGGCGAGCACGCCGGACGGTGAGCATCGGCCGGCGGGCCCGGTCCGGCAACCTGCAGCCTTCACCGCGGCGAGGAGGCTCTATGCGCAGCGCTGCCGGTTCAGACGAAGCATCTCCAGCGCGCGAAAGCGGGTCTCGAACCTACTTCTCAGTCAGACACCTGAGATTCGCCAAACCGCGCGCAGGCGATCGTCCACGCGGACCTCGCGGAAGATGGCCAGGTCGCGGAGCGGCTCGCCCATCGGACCCCCACAGACCACGAGTGTTCGGGATAATGCCGATCGTCTGGCTCTGCAAGGGTCGCTCTCGCCATGCCGGTAGTGGAGGTCGGGCTCGCCGGATCACGTGGTCGAGCGCCTGGTGATGGAGGACCCAGACGCCAATCTTGTCGCTGTCGGGATATTCGATGATGCAGAACTGGTGCTTTGCTTGGAGAAAGGGCGACGCGGGCGGCGTCGGCGGATCCTGCTCTCGTCAGCGCTTGTCTGGTCGCAAAGAGGTTAAACGTATCCATGGAGGAATTTCGAGCGAGCAACCAGCTGATGGTGGCCGGGCTTCGCGCTCACGCGGCGCACACGGTCTGACCCGGCAAATCTCAGGGTCAGGGCCGGAAAAGATCAGCCGATCCGGCTGACGCGAACCGCCCGGGTCTCCGCAAGGATCGATCCAGATACCCAGGATCCGACGTCGGATCCGTGATGACAGGAGGCTGACGATGGGGCATGAGAAGCCAACGCGCACCAAACGGGGGGTGCCGGGGATCAAGAGCGTGTGGCTGCCCGGACTGTGCTCACTGGCGGCCGTCGGTCTCTGGGCGGCGCCGGCGCAGGCAATCACGTTCACGCAGCGGACGGTGCCGTTCAGCGGGTTGGTGGATCCGGTCGGGGTGGCAGTGGACTCGGCCGGCGACGTATTCGCCGGGGACCTCAACACGAGGCAGGTGCTCAAGCTGCAGCCAGACGGATCGCAGCGGACACTCCCGTTCAACGGCCTGTTCGATCCGGAGGCACTGGCGGTCGATTCGGCGGGGAATGTCTTTGTCGCCGACGGGTTCAACAAACGCGTGGTCGAGATGCTGGCGAGCGACACCAAGCAGCAGCGCACCTGCCGTTCACCGGCATGAACCAGCCGTTTGGCCTGGCGGTCGATTCGGCCGGGGACGTATTCGCCTCAGATACCTTGAACAGCCAGGTCCTCGAGCTGACGGCCGGGGGAACCCAGCAGACACTGCCGTTCACCGGACTGAACGGGCAGGAAGGCGTGGCGGTCGATTCCGCGGGGGACGTGTTCACCGCCGACACATACAACAACCGGGTCGTCGAGCTGACCGCCGGGGGGACCCAGCAGACGCTGCCGTTCACCGGCCTGAGCAGCCCAGACGGTGTGGCGGTCGATCCTGCGGGGGACGTGTTCGTCGCCGACCACGACAACAAGCGAGTCGTCGAGCTGCCGGCGGGAGGATCGCAGCAGACGTTGCCGTTCACCGGCCTCGGCGACCCATCGCAGATTGCCGCCGACTCCAGCGGAGACGTCTACGTCACCGACGGCGGCCAGGTGGTCGAGCTGTCGCAGTCGCCGGTTAGCTCCGGTTCGCTGGTGATCTCACCCGGGTCGGGGCCGGCGGGCACCGGGATCGGAGTCAGTTCGCTCACTCCGTGCCCGGTTGGTGGTGTGTTCGGTTCGACCAGCGCAACGATCACGCTGTACTCGCCTGCGGGCTCGGCCCTGCAGACGGCCACCGCCACGCCTGACGTGGCCGGCAACTGGGCGGCCACCCTCACCATCCCGGCGAATGCGGCGAGCGGAACGACGTACCGCATCGGAGCCATCTGCCGCGATGTCGATGGCATGGTGGCGCAGGAGTACGCCTACGGTGCGTTCGCGGTCTCGACGGTGAGCACCGGACCGGCGGGTCCCGCGGGTCCCGCAGGCGCCGCGGGTTCTCCAGGCGGCCAGGGAACGCCGGGCACCAACGGCACCAACGGCACCAACGGGGGGCCGGGTCCAACCGGCTCACAAGGAGCCACGGGGCCGCAAGGCCCGGCCGGGCCGGCCGGCAAGAGCCCGACCGCTTCAACGATCACGTGCAAGCTGATGTTCAACGTCACAACCTGCACCGTCACCTATCAGTACGCCTCGACGGCAACAGCCGCCAACGGACGCGTGGAAGCAGCCATCACCGTTCACGGCCGCCGCGAGATCGTCGGGCGCGGAACGATCCGGCGACATAAGGTCAGGCTGACGCTCCGGCACCTGCGCCACGGGCACTACCGGCTCACGCTGCTGAGGCTGACAAGGCATGGACGACCGGTCGTGATCGGACACACCACGCTCACGGTCAGCTAGACGCGTCGGTGCGATCGAGTGCGCCGCGGGCCAATCGCCCGCGGCGCATCCTGCTTGCCCGAGCGGACCCGGCGGTAGGTCGTGAACAGTCGCTAGTGGGGGCGGCCGACTAGGAGTGGCGCAACCCTGCGGCGCCTGCGAGCTGCCGACGGGAGCTCGATCCCAAGCTTGCGGTAGGTGTGAGCGAGGTGCGTTTGAATCGTCTTGGGACTCACGAACAGCGCTTGGGCGATCTGCGGGTTGGTCAGGCCGCTGGCAGCGAGCTCGGCCACCCGGCGTTCGCTGGGTGTGAGCGCGTCAGTGCCCGTATGAGCGGCGCGCCGCGGCCTGGCTCCGGTGGCGTGAAGCTCCTGCCGAGCGAAGTCCGCCAGGACGGTCGCGCCCATCTCGTCGGCGAGCTGGAGGCCGTCGCGAAGGGCGGCCTGGGCGCCGGTACGCTGGCCGCTGCGGCGCCGCGCGGCGCCGAGGTCCACCAGCGCGTGCCCTCGCTGCAGCGCGGAGAGGCTGGTCTGCAGCAGGTCGACGGCCTGCTCGAGGAGATCGATCCGTGACTGGCCGTCGCTGACGGCGGCCAGTGCCCGGAGCGCGATGGCACGGGCGCGCGGGGCGACGGCAAGCTCGAGCTCGGTCTCGGCCAGCGTGACCGCTTGATGCGTGTCACCCAGCGCGCGAGCGGCGAGTGCCGCGGTCGATCGCCAAGGCACGAATCCCGGCTGATCGATCCCGAACCCGTCGGCCAGCTCCCGGCCGGCCTGCAGGGCGGTTCGCAGGGAGTCGTGCGGTTGATGTTCGGCGAGCAGCAGACGAGCCCGAGCGAACAGTACGACCGCGTGTCCCATCGCATCGCCCGAGGCGTCGCCCCCGGTCCGCTCCAAGGCTGATCTCGCGGCGGTCACATCGCCGCGTTCGAGGTGGATCTGCGCTTCCAGCGAGCCGCTCCACGGATCGCCGTCCGTCCAGCCCTCGCGGCTAGCGCAGAGTGAGGCGTCGATGTCGGCCAGCGCGTCGAGCAGCTGTCCACGGTGATAGCGGACGATCGCACCGTGAAAGCTCGCCATGCTGAAGGCCAGCAGAGAGCCGAATCGCTGAGCTTCTTGGAGCGCGGCCTGGGCGATCCTCTCGGCACAGTCCAGCTCGTCGGCGCAGGCCAGCGCCTGCACGACCATGCCCATCAGGATCCCGTGGGTGCCCCGGTCGATCAGCGGGTTGCCAGCGGTGGCGCGCTCGGCCAATGCGCGAACGCGCTCAGCCGGCTCGCCGGCCAGGGCCATGCGGAGCGTCAGGTGGGCGAGTAGACCGGGATCGTCGGGCTCTCGCCCGGCGCGGGCTGCCTCCATGACCGGCTCCAGGCGCGCTGCGGCGATCGGGTGCAACGAGGCTCGGAATGTGGTCAGCGCCAGGTACTGGGCCAGCACTGGCTCGAGCGAGGGATCTCCGGGAACCAACTGGGCGAGTACCGGATGCATGGCGTCGGCGGCGGCCTCATGCTCTCCGGCCATGAAACGCAGCCGGGCCAGCGAGTGCAGCGCGTCGACGCGCTCGGCTTCGCGGCCGGCATCCAGCAACTCGAGTGCCTGCGCAATGTGACGTCCCGCGGCCTTGTCGCCGCGGACCATCTCCGCGTCGGCCAGCTCGAGCAGGATGGTGGGCCGCTGCTGCGTCGTCGGGGGCTCGGCGAGGGCCCGGGTCAGAAGGCGCACCGCCGCGCTGTGATCGCCCCGCGCCCCGGCACGTCCTGCCGCCTGGCGCAACACGTCCAGCACCCACTCATCGCTGTCGGGAGTGCTCAGCAGCAGGTGCGCCGCGATTGTCTCGATCGGGGCCTGGTCGGCGGCGAGCAGATCGGCGGCAGCGCGGTGAGCCCGGGCGCGCGCGAACGCCGGCTGCTCGGCTGCGACGGCGCCGGCGATCAGCGGATGCGTAAACCGCAGTGGTCCTCCCGGGTGCCAGAATGTGCGCGCCGGCCAGGGCATCTGCGACGCGCTCGGCATGCTCTGGATCGAGCTCGGCCAGCTGCGCCGCGTGTCGCAGCGCGCAGCGGTCGCCCAGTACCGCGACCGCCGTAGCCAAGCGCTGGGCGCCGTCGCCGAGGCGCGCGACGCGAACCAACACGGCGTGCATCACCGACTCGGGGACCAGGCCCACGACTTCGGATGCCGAACCAGCAGTGGGGGAAATCCCGTCGGCGCGCAACGTGTAGACGAGCTCGTTGGCGAGGAACGGGTTGCCCCCGGTCGCGTCGGCACACGCGTGTGCGAACGCCGGCTCGGCCCCCGGCATCGCGGCGGTGACCATCTCGGTGATCGCCTCCCGGCTCAGCGTCGCGGGTCGCAGCAACCCGGCACCGGTGCCGCCGGTGCAGCCACTCGAGCATGCCCTCTGCTGCGGGCTCCTCGCCGCTGCGCACCGCCACGACGAGCGCCACCGGCAGCTCCGTGATCCGAGCCGTCAAGAAGGCCAGAAATCCAAGCGACGGACGGTCGGCCCACTGGGCATCGTCGACGGCGATCAGCAGGCCGTTCGGCGGGTCACCGTCGGACTCCAGGGCGAGGTTCACGGTGAGCCAGTAGAGGCCGCGCGCCAATGCCCCGGGATCGGCGCCATCAACCGCCCCGACCTGGGGGTCGACGACCGACGTGGCCAGAGCAGCGTGTCCCGCCAGCCACCGCTCGCGTTCGGCGGACGAGGCGTTCATCAGCTTGGGGAGCGAACAGCTCGTAGGCGACCGCGAACGAGGCGTCCTGCTCGAGCTTGCTGCCAAGCGAGCTCAGCACGGTCAGGCCGCGCGAACGGGCTCGTGCTCGCGCCGCGGCGATCAGGCGCGATTTGCCGATCCCCGGCGGACCCTCGATGACCAGGAGGCCACCCTCGCCGCTCCGGGCGCAGCGTCGAGCAGTGACTCGATCGCCGCGAGCTCAAGCTCGCGCTCCAAAGACCCTCGGCCGCCTCCGCCGCCAGCAAGCCGGAAGCGGTGACGGCGTCGCCGGCCACCTGCCGTTGTCCATCGCCATCGCCATCGGCGCATCCAATCTATTGGTTGACGCCTCCGGGGCATGCCCGCGGGCGGGGGAAATCTCGGGGTGCACGGCATCAAAGATCAGCCTGCTGCCGGCCGATGCGATCGGGACCTCGGCCTGTGAGGCTGGCTTCCGTGGACAACGTCCGGCGCGCCTCTTCTGACCCTCGAGCTCGACCCAGAGGCCGACCCGATCGCCGGCGTCGTCCACGGCGACGCCGGAGTCACGAGTTTCGCGGGTGGATGCAGCTGACCCGAACCATCGAGCTGGCCGTGGA